>SCTY01000028.1 GCA_004297625.1 Betaproteobacteria bacterium
CGCCGACCTCGATGGTGCGGTTATCTTCGGTGGTGTCGACCATGGCGACCACGGCGTCTTCGGGAAAGTAAACCTCCTCGATTTCCTGATCGGCCCGATAAACGATTTCGCCGTGTTTCAAGCTCACGTGCTCGAGCCTGGGCAGAAGGCGCTTGTATTCGGTGGCAAGGAGAGCGGCGAGGATGCGGTTCCTGAGCGCAATGCCGGCAGACGGGGCTCGCCGCCTTCCTTGCGTGGGGGGATGCGCTACGGCCATCGCCGGCCACCAAAGGAAAAAACCGGCTGCCGGCCGGCCTTCTTGAGCTGGCGAATCAAGTCCGTCATGAGCTGTTCCGAATGGCCTGAAATATGAGCGAGGTGACCGGGGACGCGCAGTTCGCTAGCGGACATAAAGTTTGGCTTGAATCAATCGACATGACCGGAGACGGTTCAGGCGCCAATCCATTGATTCACTGCAAAGAACAGAAACCGCATACGAGACCGCGAGCGCCGGGGGCGTTCGTCATGGTCCGCAATGCGTCTAAAAGCGCACCGATCGTCCCGCGTTTGTACGCCACCGCACAGAACCTGTTGCGGCCGACCGTGATACTTCGATTGTGAAGCTTTGCGCGAGGCGATTGTGCACAACGCCAGCGAACGCACGCGCAAGAGGTCGGTCGATCACATCGATCTGGATCAGATGAAAAAGGGAAGCAAATGAAAAAATTCGCGAGCCATTCCAGATTCCTGACGTGGTTCACGGTATTGCTGCTGAGCGCTTTGGCGGCAGGATGCGGAGGAGGCGGCGGCGGGCAAGATCCAGTCTTAGGCGGAAGCGGCGTCACCGGCACGATTGCGCCCACGGTGACTGCCACAGTCCCTCTTGCCACAACGCCGATTGTCACAGGCGTGGCGATCAACAGTAAAGTCACCGCCACCTTCAGCAAGGACATGGCCCCTGCAACGATCAACACATCAACCTTTACGCTGGCATGCCCCGCCGGAACGGCCGTAGCAGGAACAGTTGCCTATGTCGCAGCAAGCCGCGTTGCAACGTTTTCTCCCACCGCCAATCTCCCAGCCAACACGACATGTACTGCCACGATTACAACCGGGGCCCAGGACACCACGGGCGTTGCATTGGCGAATGCCTTTGTCTGGACGTTTACAACAGCTGCAACGGCAGACGTGACCCGGCCCAGAGTGACGCTCACCGTCCCTGCTGCTGGTGCTACAGGCGTCGCGACCAACACCGCGATCACCGCGACGTTTACTGAAGACATGGACCCGGCAACGATCACCGGAACAACCTTTACGCTGACAGGACCTGGTGCAACCCCAGTAGCGGGCACCGTGACCTACGCAGTCGTCGCCAAAACCGCGACCTTTACGCCGACAACAACGCTGCCGGCGAGCACCTTGTTGACTGCCACGATCACGACCGGGGCCACGGATCTGGCTGGCAATGCCCTGGCAGGCAATCAAGCCGCCTTGCCAGCGGCCAGTAACTTTGTCTGGACCTTTACGACGAGTGCGGCCCCGGACACTACGCCGCCCACTGTGACTCTCTTGAATCCGGCCGATCTTGCCACAGGCATGTGTCTCCAAAAGACAGTCAACGCCACCTTCAGTGAGGCGATGGATCCATTAACGATCACCACCGCCACCTTTACGCTGGCCGCTGGCGTAACGCCGGTATCAGGAACCGTCGCCTATGATGTAGCAAGCAGGGTGGCGACATTTACGTCGACAAGCGCTCTTGCAGCCAACACCAGCTTTACTGCCACGGTCACGACTGGAGCCAAGGACCTGGCCGGCAATGCGCTGGCAAGCAACAGGGTATGGACCTTTACCACGGGTACGCAAGCGTGTGCACCGGTACCGCCAATCGCCCTTGGAGCGGCCGCGCCTTTCGGGGGATTTGGGGGCGCCGCCGGAATGACCAACCAGGGAACGCTTACCGTGATCAACGGCGACATCGGGACCACCGGTGCGTCTACTCTGGTGACTGGATTCCACGATTCCGTAGGCGATATCTATACGGAAACGCCGCTGAATGTCGGAACGGTGAACGGGAGGATCTATACGGCGGCCCCGCCTCCGGGAGGAGCGGGTGTTGGAGGAAATGCTGCAACGTTTGCGATCGCAACCCAGGCCCTGTCCGACGCGAACACCGCGTTTAACAACCTGTCTCCCGCTTCACTACCGGGCGGTTCAGATCCTGGCGCCGGCCAGCTCGGCGGGCTCACCCTCGCCCCTGGCGTCTATCAAGCCGCAGGGGGCTCGTTCCAGATAACGGGATCCGATCTCACCCTCGACGCCGGCGGGGATGCAAATGCTGTCTTTGTCTTCCAGACGGCGAGTACGCTCACTGTGGGCGCTCCGGGGGCGCCTCGCAGCGTTATCCTGATCAACGGCGCCCAGGCCAAGAACGTCTTTTGGCGGGTCGGCAGCGCCGCGACGATCAACGCAGCAGGAGGCGGCACCATGGTGGGAACCATCATTTCTTCTGCCGCAACTACGTTCTCTACCGCCGGCAATGTGACGATAGTGACGCTGGAGGGCAGAGCGTTGGCCCTGAATGCGTCGGTTACCATGGTGAACACCGTCATTAACGTGCCTGCCCCGTAAGGCTTGAGAACATTAAATAAAGGCCGGCAGAGTCATTTCTGCCGGCTTTTTGCTTAACCAAGACAAAGTGACAGCGGAGACAGGAGGGAAGCGGCGGCGGGTCAGGGTAGTTGTCGCCCTGGAACCTTGTGTACGCTCGGTGTCACTCGCGGTTTGACAATCATGGCCTTGCCCTCTTAGGATCAACAGTAACAATTCGCCGTAACTCGGTGACCTTATTAGGGACGGTAAATCCTCACGGAGAAAAACATGAAATTCTCAAGAGCCTCGGGGACGCTGGGTCTGGTGGCACTCGCTGTAATCGCCAGCCCGTTCGCAGTGGCGGACGATTCAGGCTGGTACGGCGGGATCAATATCGGGCAGTCAAGAGCGAAAATCGACGACGAGAGGATCGCCCGCGGCCTGCTGGGAGGAGGTCTTACCATGACCACGATCACGGATGACAACCGCCACAGCGGCTATAAGCTGTTTGTCGGGAAGAAGCTCAACAGGAACTTTGCCGTCGAAGGCGGTTACTTCAATCTCGGAAAGTTCGGGTTCACGGCGAACACCACGCCGGCCGGAACCTTGACCGGGACGATTAAGCTCCAGGGTGTGAACCTGGATGCGGTCGGCATTCTGCCGATTACGGAAAAGTTCTCGGCGTTTGGCCGTCTGGGCTTGCAATACGCGCAGGCCAAAGACACGTTCGCCGGAACAGGCGCTGTATCTGTTTCCAATCCCAACCCCAAGAAGAGCGATGCAAACTACAAGATGGGTCTCGGGGTTCAATACGATTTCACAGGATCGCTCGGACTGCGCGCGGAGTGGGAGCGTTACCGCGTCGATGATGCGGTCGGCAACAAGGGCGACATTGATATGTGGTCGCTCGGCCTGCTCTACAGCTTCGGCCGATAAGCCCGCCCCGCTGGCGGCGACGCCGACGCCAGCGCCTGTGGCGGGGCTCGGCGTGACCCGGCGTTTCGCCTACGACACGAGCGCTGAGCGCTTTGCGCGATGAAAAAGGACCCAGGCCGGGTCCTTTTTTTCGCCCTATGGGTCGCGGTCTGCCGGCTTGACGCCGGCGTCGTAAAAAAAAGACCCCGGTAGGGGAGCCGGGGTCGGATGCCTACATACGCACGAAGGGAGGGAGGTGCGTATGCAAGGGGGGAATCGTCTAGCGCGTCGCTATATGCGCATGGTAAGCGGGCATCGCCGGGCCGCCGACGGTGCAGCTGCCCGATTCGAAAGCGCGCGACACCGGCACTTCGAGGCATACGGCGCCGTTGAAAGCGCGGCCGCCGAGCGCGCGCGCGAGCGCTGGCTGCTGCTTGGGGTGCTCGAGCTCGATGATGCAGGCCACGGAGCTCGTGCCGCGGTTGTGCACCATCTTGAAGGAATGGACCGGGCCGAAGGGCTCGCAGGCGGCAAGGATGCCCTCTGTGAGCGAAGCGAAATCGCGCGCCTCGCGCGCTTTTTCCATCATCTCCGGGTTCATGCCGAGCCCATGCTAGTTTCGCCACCCGACTCCGGCTATCCTCTAAAAGGTGAACCTCTTGTAGTTGAACCACTACAAATACAATCCATCCTAGACAGATGGTCATCACGTGCTTGTGCGCGCTGTGGTGCGATACGTGCGAGGCTTACCGCGAAGGATTTTTCGCGCTCGCCGCCGAATTTCCGCAAGTGCGCTTCGTCTGGCTGGACATAGAGGACAACGCCGACCAAGTGGGCGACATCGAAGTGGAGAACTTCCCGACAATCCGCATCACGCGCGGCGAAGCGGAGCTCTTCTTGGGCCCGCTGCCGCCCCAGCACGAGCATCTGAAGCGCCTCATCCGGGCGCTGCTGGAAAAATCCTAGCGATCGTGTCCTGGATGGCGAGCGCTGCGGCGCGCGGGTCGGCGGCCTGGCGGATGGGGCGTCCGACGACGATATAGTCGGCGCCCGCTGCGAATGCCTGCGCGACGTCTACGGTGCGCTTCTGGTCGTCGGCCGGCCGGTTCTCGACCGGGCGAATCCCGGGCGTCACGACAAGCAATCGGTCTTTGAATTCGGCCTTGAGCCGCGCCGCTTCGAGCCCGGACGACACGACCCCGTCGCAGCCCGCCTCCATCGCGCGCCGGGCGCGCGAGAGCACCAGGCGCTCGAGCTCGCAGGAAAAGCCGAGATCGTCGAGGTCGCCCCGGTCGAGGCTCGTGAGCACGGTGACGGCAAGGATCTTCACCTCGCCCTTCTCCTTGGCCGCGGCTTCCATCATCGCCTGGTTGCCGTGCACGGTGGCGAAGCTCGCCCCGCGTCCGCGGAGGTTCGCCACCGCGCGGCGCACGGTTTCCGGGACGTCGAAGAACTTCAGGTCGACGAACACCTTGTTGCCGCGCGCGGCCAGCCACTCGACGAGCTCGAAGTAGCCGCCCGCCATGAAGAGCTCGAGCCCGACCTTGTAGAAGCGCGCCGCGTCGCCGAGCTTTTCGACCAGCGCGCGCGCCTCGGCGGGGGTTGGAACGTCGAGCGCGACGATGAGCCGCTCGGCGCGAGGAATTTCGATCATGCGGGTTCCTTTTGAGAGATCTGTCGCAGCGTCTCGCCCAGCGAAACGTCGATGTGCTTCCAGTGCTCGGCCAGGCGCTCGCCGGTGAGTGCCGGATCGAGGGCGAATGCGCGGTAAACGTCGGCCACGCGGATGGCATCCGCGTCGCGCGAAAGCACCCAGCCATCCTTTTCCGTCTTCGCCACCCACCCGAGGCCCGCGCAGCGCTCTAGCGCGAGCTCGCAGCGGTGCGGCATCACGCCGGCCTCGGCGGCGATACGCGTGAGCGGGAGCACCTGCCCGGCGTCCTGGGCGCGAGCAAGCGCGGCCAGGACGTCGAGCGCTTCGGTCAGCTCGCGGCCCGGCGCGCGATTGCGCTCGGTGGTAATGACGCGATACCCCGGCAGCAGCGCCGTGAAGGTCGCGCCGGCGAGGAGGACCAGCCAGGAAACATAGACCCACACGAGGAACACCGGCAACGTGGCGAACGCCCCGTAGATCAGCGTGTAGCTCGGAAAATTGGCGAGGTAGACGCCGAAAGCGCGCTTGGCGATCTCGAAGGCGATGCCCGCGAGCAAAGCGCCCGAGGCGGCATGGCGCAGCTCCACATGCCGGTAAGGCACGAGGATATACACCAGCGTAAGCGCCGCCCACGTGAACGCGAACGGCAGCAGGCGCAGCAGCGGCGAGGATTCGCCGAAGAGCAGGGTCGTCATCGAAAGGCTCGCGCCGATCAGCACCGGCCCCAGGGTGAGCACGCTCCAGTACACGACCACCTTTTGCCCGAGCGGCCGGCGCCGACGCACCTGGAAGATGCGGTTCAGCGCGTGGTCCACCGTGAGCATGAGCATCACGGCGGTGACGAAAAGGAAAAGCATGCCGATCGCGGTAAGACGCCCGGCCTGCTCGGAGAAAGCCGTAATGGCCTCGCGGATCGCCGGCAGGCTCGCCGAGTCCGGCAGGAAATGCTCGAAGACGAAGGCCTGCAGCGCGTCGCTCGCTTCATCGAAAACCGGAAACGCCGTCACCAGCGCGAGCCCGACGGTGAAGAGCGGCACGATGGACAGCAGCGTGGTGAAGGCAAGGCTGCCGGCGATCTGGACGCCGCCGTCTTCGTCGAAGCGGCGCGCTACGGCGACGCAGAACTCGACAGCGCCGCGCCACGCGTTCTTCACCTCCATTATGCTTTTATGATACTGCGTGCTTCGCCTGGTCGCCGCGGGCAGCTTGCTCGCGCTCATCGGTCTGTGCCTCGCCTGGGAGCTGTGGCTCGCGCCGCTGCGGCCCGGCGGCTCGCTTGTCGCGCTGAAGGCCTTGCCCTTGCTGCTGCCGTTCCGCGGCATCGCCGCCGGAAAGCGCTACACCTACCAGTGGTCCAGCATGCTCATCCTTGCCTACTTGGCCGAGGGCGTGACCCGCGGCTGGAGCGAATCCGGCCTGTCGCAAAAAATGGCGCTCGCAGAGGTCGCGCTCAGCCTCGTGTTCTTTGCGGCTGCGGTGAGCTACGCCCGGCTGACCCGGTAGAGCTTTCTCAGGGACATCCGCGCAACGCGTCGCGTACCTGCGCCAGCCGCTGGTCGCGCACCTCGTCCGGCAGGTAAACGCGCTCTCCCTTGTCGTTGACCTGCGCAAGCCGCCTGCCGCTCGACAGGCGCGCCTGCTCCTGCCGCAGCGCGCTGCAGCGCGCGCGCAGCTCGGCGCGTTCCTTGGCAGCGGCGCGCTCGCGCTCGTTCTGCCGGCGGTTGAAGTCGGCGTCGTCGCGCGCGAAGTCCTCGCTGCGCTCGTTCAGGCTTCCCGAAATGGGCGGGATCGGCCGGATATCGACCGGGCCGCCCTTGCATCCCGGGCGCGGCTTGTCGGAATACTGCGTCACCCCGCGCTCGTCGACGCACTTGTACATCTGCGCGTGGGCGGCCGCCGCGCCGAACAGCACGAGCACGAGGAGCGCCTTCATCGCTCGCCAGCGCTCGCCGGCGCGCTGACGGACGGAAATTTCGCCGAGCCGTAGCGGATCACCAGCGTCGCCAGCGCGAGGAGCAGGATCGCGCCCGAGACCAGCACGATGCCCATGTCCGGGCCGCGATGCGCCTGGATGTCGGAAATGAGCATGCGGGTCAGCGCGGTCATCGCCACGTAGATCAGGTAGCGGACCGGCATGTGGTTGGTCTTGAAGTAGATGCCGACCATCGCGCCGAGCTCGAGATAGATGAACAGGAGCAGGATGTCGTCGATCGCGGCGTGGCCCTTCGCCGCCATGCCGGCGAACGCGAACACCGCCGACCAGACAATGGCGCCGCCGATCGCGAACAGCGCGAGATAGTGAAAGGCGTCGACGAGCAGGCCGCCGACGACTTCCGAAGCCCGATTGAGCCGCCGATGGAGCATGTCCGCGCCGGTGATAGGCATCTTGATCCCTCCCTCGGCGCCCATCTTATAACTGGTGCTGGGGATTCACCCGCTCCATCTTGCTGGCAAGCCTGTTCAGCGCGCTGATGTAGGCCTTCGCCGAGGCCACCACGATATCGGTGTCCGCGCCCACGCCGTTCACGATGCGCCCGCCGCGCGCGAGCCGCACGGTGACTTCACCCTGCGATTCCGTGCCGGTGGTGACCGCGTTCACCGAGTACAGCAGCAGCTCGGCGCCGCTTTTCGCCAGGCTCTCGATCGCCTTGAACGTGGCGTCCACCGGGCCGTCGCCCTGCGCGTCAGCACGCCTTTCAATAGTATCTTTTAGAACTACAGAAGCATGGGGGCGCTCGCCCATGCCGCTCGCCTGGCTCATCCACACGAGCTTCCAGTGCTCTTCCTGCGAGGCCCCCGCCTCCTGCGCCACGAGCGCCCGCAGATCCTCGTCGAAGATCTCGGCTTTCTTGTCGGCCAGGTCCTTGAAGCGCTGGAACGCCTTGTTGTAGGCGTCCTCGCTTTCGAGCTCGATGTCGAGCTCCTTCAGGCGCTGCTTGAAGGCGTTGCGCCCGGAGAGCTTGCCGAGGACGATCTTGTTGGTGCTCCAGCCCACGTCCTCGGCGCGCATGATCTCGTAGGTCTGGCGCGCCTTGAGCACGCCGTCCTGGTGGATTCCCGAGGCATGCGCGAAGGCGTTCGCGCCGACGACCGCCTTGTTGGGCTGCACCACGAAGCCGGTGATCTGCGACACGAGGCGCGAGGTGGGAACGATCTGCGTCGCGTCGATCCCGGTTTGCATATCGAAGAAATCCTCCCTCGTCTTGATGGCCATCACCACTTCCTCGAGCGAGGTGTTGCCGGCGCGCTCGCCCAGGCCGTTGATGGTGCATTCGATCTGCCGCGCGCCGCCGATCATCACCGCGGCGAGCGAGTTCGCCACCGCCATGCCGAGATCGTTATGGCAGTGGACCGACCAGACGGCTTTGTCGGAGTTTGGAATTTTCTGTCTCAGGTTTTTTATGAATTCTCCAAACTGCTGCGGAACCGCGTAGCCGACGGTGTCGGGAATGTTGATCGTGGTGGCGCCCTCCTTGATCACCGCCTCGAGGACGCGGCACAGGAAGTCGAGCTCCGAGCGCGAGCCGTCCTCGGGCGAAAACTCGACGTCCGGGCAGGCGTTCTTGGCGAAGCGCACGGCGAGCTTCGCCTGCTCGAGCACCTGCTCGGGGCTCATGCGCAGCTTCTTCTCCATGTGCAGCGGGCTGGTCGCGATGAAGGTATGCACGCGCCACGATTTCGCGCCCTTGAGCGCCTCGATGCCGCGCTGGATGTCGCGGTCGTTGGCGCGGCACAGGCCGCAGACGGTCGAGTCCTTCACCGCGTTGGCGATCGCGCGCACCGCCTCGAAGTCGCCGTTCGAGGACGCGGGGAAGCCCGCCTCGATGACATCCACGCGCATGCGCTCCAGCGCCCGCGCGATGCGCAGCTTCTCGTCCTTGGTCATGGACGCGCCGGGGCTCTGCTCGCCGTCGCGCATCGTGGTGTCGAAAATGATCAGTTTCTGCTTGCTCATGGAGTTATCCCTTGGCCTGGGTCAGGCCAGCTCAGCTTCTCGGATTGTGGGCAGGAGTATTTAGCGCGCGGGGCGCAGCAGCAGGCCGCCCAGCGCGAGGAGCGCCAGGGGAAGGAGACCGCAAAGAAGCTTGGCCTGTTGCACCGGCCGACTATAGCTTTACTCTAGGAACATGACAAGAGAAGCGCTGAAGCGGGTCGAAGCCGGCCTGCCCGGGAGCTGGTATCGCGACCCGGCCCACTACCAGCGCGAGCTCGACTCTGCGCTATGGGAGATCACCAACCGCCAGGACGCGCGCAACTGCGAATGGCAGCAGCAGGGACTGCAGTCGCGGGAATTCGTGCATGGCGTGTACGTTCCGCAGGAGTTCGACGCACACCGCTTCGCGCAGTGGGTGCGCGAAGGTCTCGCCGCTAACGCGTCAGGAGCCAGCCGATGAAGCCGAGCGCGGCGAGCAGCCCGATGACCGCGCCGAGGACGCGCGAAGCGGTGCGCGCCGGCTGCTGCTCAGACTCGCTTTCCGTCTGCAGCGGCTGAAAACGCGGATAGCTTCGTCCGATGCGGCCCATGGCCGCATCATCTCCCCTCCCGCGCGAACGGAGAAGGAATAAGGAAGTTGCTTGAAAGATTTTTACACTACTCTTCGGGCAGCACCGGCCGCGCGCGGTGGCCCATTCCCCACATGACGTAGCCCGAGATGCCGTAAGACATGAAGAGCGCCCAGAGCACGAGGGACGGGCGCCAGGCCACCACGGAGATGCCGATGACGCAGGCGAGGATTACCCAGAGCGGCACGCGCTTCTTCCAGTTCACTTCCTTGAAGCTCCAGAAGGGGACGTTCGACACCATCGTGATGCCGGCGAACACCGCCACCACCCACACCAGCCCCGCCGCCCAGCCGGTGGGCCGGAACTCGAAGTCGACGAGGACCCAGATGAGCCCGGTGAGCACCGCGGCGCCCGAGGGGCTCGGTAATCCCTGGAAGTAGCGCTTGTCGACCACCGCGATGTTGGCGTTGAACCGTGCAAGGCGAATCCCGGCCCCCGCGCAGTAAATGAAGGCGCCGATCCAGCCGAGCGTTCCGAGGTCCTTGAGCACCCAGATGTAGGACACGAGCGCCGGCGCCGCGCCGAAGGCCACCATGTCGGCGATGCTGTCGAACTGCGCGCCGAACTCGCTCTGCGTGTTGGTCCAGCGCGCGACGCGCCCGTCCATGCCGTCGAGCACCATGGCGACGAAGATCGCGATCGCGCCGGTCTCGAAGCGCCCGTTCATCGCCTGCACGATGGCGAAGAACCCGCAGAAGAGCACTCCCGTGGTGAACAGGTTGGGCAGCAGGTAGATGCCGCGGCGGCGCAGGCCGCCGAGCCGCCCAGGCGGGGCGGCTACTTCCGGCTCGAACTCGGGGTCGTCGTCAGCCATGCGAGCACGCTTTCCGCTGCAAAAACCTTTTCTCCGATCGCCGCCTTCACCTGCGCATCGATCGGCAGATACACGTCGACGCGTGAGCCGAAGCGGATGAAGCCGAAGCGCTGGCCCCGGGTCAGCTCGGCGCCTGCGCCAACATAGCACAGGATGCGCCGCGCGATCAGCCCGGCGACCTGCACGCAGGTGATGTCCGCGCCCTCTCGCGTGCGCAGCCAGATCGCGTTGCGCTCGTTGGAAAGCGACGCCTTGTCGAGCGCCGCGTTGACGAACGCGCCCGGGAAGTACCAGCGCTCCTTGACAACGCCGTCCACGGGAGAGCGGTTGGAATGCACGTTGAACACGTTCATGAACACCGAGACCTTCAGCGCCTGGCGCCGCAGGTACGGGTCCTCGGAGCGGCTCACTTCCACGATCCGCCCGTCCGCCGGCGCGACCACCGCGCGCGGATCGTCGGGCACCTCGCGCGCCGGATCCCTGAAGAACTGCAGGATGAACAGCGTGACGAGCCACAGCGGAAGCGACCACCAACCGAAGAAATATGCGGTCAGGAACGAAACCCCGACTGCAATGGCGAGGAAAAGCCAGCCCTCGCGCGCGATCAGCGGGTGCGGCCAGGGCGCCTTCACGCGCTACTTCTTCTCCTCCGCCTCGCGCACGCGATCGGCTTCCTGCTGCATCGCCTTGTTGACGTCCGCGGTGGCCTTGTCGACGGTCTGCTTCGGCGCGGCCCCCACGCTCTTCGACTGCTCCGGCGTGCAGCCCGCCAGCAGCAGGAGCGCAAGGCTAGTTCTTAGAAGTATCGACAAGGCGGTTCTTCCTGATCCACGGCATCATTTCGCGCAGCCGCGCGCCGACCTTTTCGACCTGCAGCTCGGCGGTCATGCGCCGTTGCGAGAGCAGCTGCGGCGCGCCGGCGCGGTTCTCGAGCACGAACTCCTTGGCGTACTCGCCGGTCTGGATGCGATGCAGCGCCTCCTTCATGCGCTTGCGCACGCCCTCGTCGATGATCTTCGGCCCGGTGACGTATTCGCCGTATTCCGCGTTGTTCGAAATCGAATAGTTCATGGTGCCGATGCCGCCCTCGTACATGAGGTCGACGATGAGCTTGAGCTCGTGCAGGCACTCGAAGTACGCCATCTCGGGCGCATAGCCCGCCTCGACCAGCGTGTCGAAGCCGGCCTTGACGAGCTCCACGCAGCCTCCGCAGAGCACCGTCTGCTCGCCGAAGAGATCGGTCTCCGTTTCTTCCTTAAAGCTGGTCTCGATGATGCCCGCCTTGCCGCCGCCGATCGCCGCGGCGTAAGAGAGCGCCACGTCGCGCGCCTTCTTCGACGGGTTGCGGTGAACGGCGATGAGCATCGGGACGCCGCCGCCCGCCGCGTAGGTCGAGCGCACGGTATGTCCCGGCGCCTTGGGCGCGACCATCCAGACGTCGAGGTCCGCGCGCGGCTGGATCAGGCCGTAGTGAATGTTGAACCCGTGAGCGAAGGCGAGCGACGCGCCTTTCTTGATGTTGGGCTCGACGAACTCGCGGTAAACCTGCGCGTGGTGCTCGTCGGGCAGCAGGATCATGACGATGTCCGCGCCCTTGATCGCCTCGGCCATCTCGGCGACCTTGATGCCGCCCTTCTTCGCCTTGTCCCAGGACGCGCCGCCCTTGCGCAGCCCTACGGTCACCTTCACCCCCGAGCCCTGCAGGTTCTGCGCATGCGCATGCCCCTGCGAGCCGTAGCCGATGATGGTGACCTTCTTGCCCTTGACGAGCGAAAGGTCGGCGTCCTTGTCGTAATAGACCTTCATATTTCCCCCAACGAAGAGACTTTTTTGATTAAACCCGCAGGACCCGGTTGCCGCGCCCGATCCCGCTCGCGCCGGTGCGCACGGTCTCGAGGATGCTGCCGGGCTCGAGCGCCTGGATGAAGGCGTCGAGCTTGCGCGTGTCGCCGGTAAGCTCGATGGTGTAGGTGTTGTCGGAAACGTCGATCACGCGGCCGCGGAAGATGTCGGCCATGCGCTTCATGTCCTCGCGCTCCTTCTGCCCGGCGCGCACCTTGATGAGCATCAGCTCGCGCTCGATGTGCTCGGCCTCGGACAGATCGATGACCTTGACCACCTCGATCAGCTTGTTGAGCTGCTTGGTGATCTGCTCGATCACGTCCTCCGAGCCGCTGGTGACGATCGTCATGCGCGACATCGAGGCGTCCTCGGTCGGCGCCACGGTGAGCGTCTCGATGTTGTAGCCGCGCGCCGAGAAAAGCCCCGAGATGCGCGAGAGCGCGCCCGCCTCGTTCTCCACCAGCACCGAGATGATGTGCCTCGTCACAGCTCTTCGGAGAGGATCATTTCCGTCATCCCCTTGCCGCCGGGGATCATCGGATAGACGTTTTCCGTCTGGTCGGTGATGAAGTCGAGGAACACGAGCTCTTTCTTGCTGGCAAAGGCCTCGCGCAGCGCCGGCTCCACGTCGGCGGGCTTCTCGATCAGCACGCCGCGATGCCCGTAGCCCTCGGCGAGCTTCACGAAGTCGGGCAGCGCGTTCATGTAGGACTCGGAATAGCGGTTGCCGTGGAAGAACTCCTGCCACTGCCGCACCATGCCCATGTACCGGTTGTTGAGGTTCACGATCTTGATGGGCAGGCGGTACTGCTTGCAGGTGGAGAGCTCCTGCAGGCACATCTGGATCGAGGATTCGCCGGTCACGCAGGCGACCGTCGCGCCGGGATTCGCGAGCTGCACTCCCATGGCGGCGGGCAAGCCGAATCCCATCGTCCCGAGGCCGCCCGAATTGATCCAGCGCCGCGGCTGGTTGAACTTGTAGAACTGCGCCGCCCACATCTGGTGCTGGCCGACATCGGACGTGACGAACGCCTCGCCCTTCGTGACCTCGTAGAGCTTCTCCAGCACGAACTGCGGCTTGATGATCTTCGAATTGCGGTCGTAGCGCAGGCAATCCTTCGCGCGCCACTCGTCGATCTGCTTCCACCACGCCTGAAGATCGTTCTTCGGCGCGCCTTGCAACAGCTTGTGGAGATCTTCCAGCACGTCGGGAATGTTGCCGACGATGGGCACGTCGACCTTTACGCGCTTGGAGATCGACGACGGGTCGATGTCGATATGGATGATCTTGCGCGGATTCTGCGCGAAGTGCGCCGGATTGCCGATGACGCGGTCGTCGAAGCGCGCGCCGATGGCGAGCAGCACGTCGCAGTGCTGCATGGCCATGTTGGCCTCGTAGGTGCCGTGCATGCCGGGCATGCCGAGGAATTGCGGATCGGTGCCCGGATAGCCGCCGAGGCCCATCAGCGTATTCGTGCAGGGGAAGCCCAGGAGCTTCACGAGCTCGCGAAGCTGGGGCGCGGCATTCGAAAGCACCACGCCGCCGCCGGTGTAGACCATCGGGCGCTCGGCTTCGCGCAGCAGTTGCACCGCTTTCTTGATCTGCCCGGCGTGCCCCTTGCGCACCGGGTTGTAGGAGCGCATCGACACGCTGTCCGGGTAGTGGAACTCGGTGACAGCGGCCGTCACGTCTTTCGGAATGTCGAGCACTACGGGCCCAGGCCGGCCGGTAGTGGCGATATGAAACGCCTTCTTGATGGCCGAGGCGAGGTCCTTCACGTCTTTCACCAGCATGTTGTGCTTCACGATCGGACGCGTAATGCCCACCGCGTCGCACTCCTGAAAGGCGTCGAGGCCGATCGCGTGGGTAGGCACTTGCCCGGTGAGCACGACCATGGGAATCGAATCCATGTACGCCGTCGCGATGCCGGTGACCGCGTTCGTCACGCCCGGGCCGGAGGTCACGAGACATACGCCGACCTTGTTCGAGGAGCGCGAGTAACCGTCGGCCGCGTGCGCCGCGCCCTGCTCGTGGCGCACCAGCACGTGGCGCACCTTGTCCTGCTTGAAAAGCTCGTCGTAGATGAAGAGAACCGCGCCGCCGGGATAGCCGAACACGTACTCGACCCCCTCCTCCTGGAGGCAGCGCACCACGATTTCGGCGCCGGTGAGCCGGCTGGTCTTGACTCGGTCCATAGTCCCCAGAGGAAAAAGCGGCGGAAAAGCTTTGAACAATAATGGCTTGGTGCGGTGCGGTCAAGCCGCGCGGCCGGTCGCCGCAGAGCGTTTTTGGTACCATCGGACGCAAACAAACACCGCTCCGGCAGAGGGTCACCTGGCATCCCGCAGCGAACTCTCGACGTTCCTGCAGGGCATCGAGCGACGGGCGTTCAAACAAGCGGTTTTCGCGGTCCGCGAAGAAGAAGCGGCGCTCGACATCGTGCAGGACGCGATGCTGCGGCTCGCCGAGAAATACGGCGATCGGCCGGTTGCGGAGCTGCCGCTGCTCTTCCACCGCATCATGCAGAACGCGATCCGCGACTGGTTTCGGCGGCAGAAGGTGCGCTCGCTATGGACGACGCTGCTTTCCTCCCTGTCGCCGGGGCGCGAGGACGACGACCACGACCCTTTGGAAACCTTGGAGGCTGGCGCCGACTCGAATGCGGAGGAGGCGCCTGCCAGCGCTTTGGAGCGGGCTCAAGTGCTTGAAATCATTGAGCAAGAGCTCGCACGGTTGCCGCAGCGTCAACGGCAGGCTTTCATCATGCGTTATTGGGAGGAATTGGACGTCGCCGAAACCGCCCGGGTCATGGGCTGCTCGGAGGGCAGCGTGAAAACGCATTGCTCCCGGGCGGCGCATACTTTGGCGGCTGCGCTTAAGACGCGCGGCATAACGCTGTGAGGGGCAACGTCCGCTAACACGATGAACGAGATGCAATTCGGAAACAAGGTCCGCCAGGTCCTCAACCAGGGACTGCGAGTCGACGCGAGCATCGCGCAGCGGCTGAAAGCCGCCCGCGAGTCGGCGCTCGCCCGCCAGCGCCCGGAGCCGGCGCCCGCCCTCGCCTGGGCGGACAACATCGTCGGACGCTTCGGCGGGTGGAGGGGATTGGTGCTGTACGTGATCGTGCCGCTCGCCTTCCTGCTCATCGGCGGTGCGGGCGCGTACACCTGGCAGCAGAACCGCATCATCGCCGAGCTCGAGGAGATCGATACGCAGTTGCTTACCGACGATCTGCCGATCGACGCGTACCTCGATCGCGGATTCCAGAACTGGCTGAAAAAGCGCGCCGCGGAGCAGTGATGGTGCGCGCGGCGCTCTTCGTCCTGGCGCTGTGCGTCGCGGCAGTCGCGGGAGCCCAGCAAGTCCCCGCAAAACCGGCGCCCGCCAAGCCGGCGGTTACGGCCAAAGCGCAGAAGCGGCCGGCATGGGCCGAGCTCACCGCGGACCAGCAGATGATCCTCGCTCCCCTGAAATCCGACTGGGACAGCCTTACGCCGGAGCGCCGGCGCAAGTGGATCGGCATCGCCAACCGCTATCCCGGCATGAGCGCGAAGGAGCAGGAGCGCGTGCAGCGGCGCATGCAGGCGTGGGCGAAGCTCACCCCCGAGCAACGCCGCATCGCTCGCGAGAACTACAAGCGCATCGCCAAGCAGCGTGCCGAACAACGGCAGCAGCTAGCCGAGCGCTGGGCGGAGTACCAGGCATTGCCGCCTCACGAGCGCTGGAGCCACGTGCCGCCTCCGGGCAACCCGCCTAGAAACCTGAAATAGCGTCGTGCCGACCGCCGGCCTGCCGCGCCGCCTCGCGGCCATGGCTTACGAGGCCGTGCTGCTTTTCGCCGTGGGGTTCTTCGCGGCGTGGGTCTTCTTTTTTGCGAGCGGCGGCGTCCAGGCCACGACCGGCTGGCAGCGCCATCTGCTGCAGCTTTTCATTGCCCTCGTGTTCGCCGGCTACTTCCTGTGGAGCTGGCTGCGCGGCGGCCAGACGCTCGCCATGAAGACCTGGCGCGTACGCCTCGTGAACGTGACGCCCGGCAAAGCGCTCCTGCGCTTCGCGCTCGCGCTGATCCTCGTGCCTGCCGGCATTGCCATCGTCTGGGCGCTGTTCGACCGCGACCGGCAGTTCCTGCACGATCGGCTTGCCGGCACGCGGCTCGTGTCCGCGTAGGAGCTGCCTCTTAAATGGGGTCTGTCCCCATTTATCTTCTTTCCACCCACCACATCATCAGCACGGCCGCCGCAAGAAAGGCGGCGCTCGGGACCACCGCGGCGGAGAACGGCGGCCAGTTCTGCAGCAGGCCGATGTGCGAAAAAAGGCTGTTCAGCATGTGGAAGAAGATGCCCAGCATGATGCCGAGGAATACCTTCACGCCGACCGCGCCGGCGCGCGCCGACATGTATGCGAAAGGCAGCGCGAGCGCCATCATCACCAGCGCCGCGAGCGGATAAAGCAGCTTCTTCCAGAACGCGATTTCGTAGCGCTCGGTCTTCTGCCGGTTGCCGGCGAGGTGCTGGGTGTACTTGTGCAGCGCCCAGGCCGACATGTGCTCGGGGCGCACGATGAGCGCATCGAGCATCTCGGGATTCACTGCCGAGCGCCATTCCTCCTCGGGCATGCGCGTGGTGCGCGGACCGTCGCGCGTGAACTCGGTCTGGACCACGTCCACCAGCCGCCAGCGCCCGCCGCTTTCGTATTCGGCGCGCTGCGCTGCAGTCATGCGCCGCAGGCGGTAATCGGCATCGAAGTCGAAGATGCGCACCCCTGAGAGCGAGTTCGCCTGGCGCGCCTCGCGGACGTTGATGAAGGCGCCCTCGTCCTTGAACCACAGCCCGGACTGCAAATCCTGCCCGATGAGCGAGCTCATCGCGCGCAGCTTCACCTTCTGCGCCTGCTCCTCCGCATTCGGGGCCAGCCATTCGCCGATGACGAAGGTGAACACGACGAACGCCAGGCCGATCTTGGCGAGCGCGAGCGCTGCGCGGCCCGGCGAGAGCCCCGAGCCGCGCATCACCGTGTACTCCGAGTTGCTGGCGAGGTGCGCGAGCACGTACAAGGTGCCGATGAGCACTGCCACCGGGAACAGCTCGTAGGCGTTCGTCGGCATGGAAAGCAGCACGAACGTGAACACCTGGCGCAGGTTGTAGTCGCCCGTGCCGAGATCGGCGAGCTCCTTGATCAGGTCGAAAAACGCGAACAGCGAGAGGAAGCCGAGCAGCACGAAGCCGACGGTGGCGTAGATCTGGCGCGCGAAGTAGCGCTCGAGCGTCGGAATTTGCCTTAGCGCCATGCGCGCAGCCTCATCGGCCGATGCGCAGGCGTATCAGCTGCATGCGGCGGGCGAACATCACGACGAGCAGCACCACCATGCCGGCATGCACCAGCCACCAGCCGACGCCGAAATCGAGGCGCCCCTGCACGACCTTCGCCTGGCTCACGCTGAGCAGGTTCGAGTACACGATGTAGGTGAAGAGCGCGAACAGCAGGTTGACCGAGCGTCCCGCGCGCGGATTGACGAAGCTCATCGGGATGGCGAGCAGCACGAGCACGATGGCCGAGATCGGCACGCCGATGCGCCATAAGAGCTCGCCGAGGTTGGCGTTGCTCGGATCCATGATCAGCGCCCAGGTCGGCAGATTCTTTTGCGTCGGCGGCGGCGCCGCGCTTTCCTTGGTCTCGATGCGCGCGGCGTAGCGCTCGAACTCCATCACGCGGTACTCCTCGTCGCCGGGCGAGCCCTCGTAGCGCCTGCCCTGCTCCAGCACGATGAAGTGGTCGCCGTTCGGCGCCGTTTCCGTGCGCCCGGTGCGGCTCATGATGACGCCGCTTTTCTGCTGCTGCACCGAGCTCACGAATACGTTCTGCACGGCGGAGGAGTCGCCGGAGATCGACTCCACGAAGAACACGCGATCCTTGCTCGAGGTCTCGCCGAACACGCCGGGACTGACGCGCGAGACGTCGTCGCGCGCTTCGAGACGCGAGCTGAACTGCTCGGCCATCTCCGCCGCCCACGGCGCGATGAACAAGGACAGCGCCGAGATCACCGCGATGAGCGGCAGCGCGAACAGCATCACGGGCTTGAGCCACGCGGTGAGCGAAAGCCCCGAGCCGAACCAGATCACCATCTCGGAATCGCGCCAGCTGCGCGTGAGCGTGAGCAGCACCGAGATGAACATCGTGAGCGACAGCAGCACGGGCAGCGCATTGAGCGCGAAGAAGCCGAGGAACGCGACGACCGCGTCGGACGGAATCTTGCCGCCCGCTGCCTGGCCGAGCAGGCGGATGAGCCGCGTGGTGAGCGCGATGGCGAACAGCGTCATGAACACCGCGCCCGCGAGGCCGGCGAATTCCCTGAGGAGCGCCCGGTGGAAGATCATGCGATACTTTCGCCATGGAATTTAGCATAAAGGCTCTCTCTCCCGAGGCGGCAAAAACAGGCTGCGTGGTGCTCGGGTTTCATTCGGGAAAGGAGCTCACGCCGGCGGCGAAGCGAGTCGACCAGGCGGCGCGCGGCGCGCTGCGCAAGGCGCTCGGAGACGTGTCGGGCAAGACCGGCTCGACGCTGCTGCTGCGCGGATTGCCCGGGGTGGCCGCCGAGCGCGTGCTGCTCGTCGGCTTGGGCGAGCGCAAGGAGTTCGGCGAGAACGCCTATCGCGATGCCGTGCGCGCCGCCGCCAACGCGCTGCGCGAGCTGGGCGCAAAGGACGCGGCGCTGTTCCTCGTGGACACGAAGGTCGGCACGCGGCCGGTAAGCTGGAACCTGCGCCACGCGGTTCTCGGCACGCGCGAAGCGTTCTATCGCTTCGAGCAGCTCAAGACGCGGAAAAAAACGAGCGCGCCGGCGCTCTCGCACGTCGTGCTTCCGCTGAGCCCGAGCGCGCAGCTTGCGAGCGCGCTCGCCGAAGCGCGCGCTACCGCCGACGGCGCGGCGCTCGCGCGCACCCTCGGCAACCTGCCGGCGAACATCTGCACGCCCGGCTATCTCGCCGACGAGGCGAAAAAGCTCGCGCGCCAGTACAAGCTCCAGGTCGAGGTCCTCGAGCGCCGCGACATGGAAAAGCTCGGCATGGGCGCGCTGCTGTCGGTGGCGCGCGCGTCGCACCAGCCGCCCAAGCTCATCGTCCTGCGCTATTCGGGCGGCGCGAAAGGCCGCAGGCCGCTCGCGCTGGTCGGCAAAGGCATCACCTTCGACACGGGCGGCATCTCGCTCAAGCCCGCCGGTGAGATGGACGAGATGAAGTTCGACATGTCGGGAGCAGCGAGCGTTCTCGGCGCCCTGCACGCCCTTGCGGGCATGCGCGCGCCGGTGAACGTGGTCGGCGTCATCCCGACGTGCGAGAACATGCCGGGCGGATCGGCGTCCCGCCCGGGCGACGTGGTAACGACTCTTTCCGGCCAGACGGTGGAGATACTCAATACCGACGCCGAAGGGCGCCTGATCCTGTGCGATGCGCTCACCTACGCGGCGCGCTTCCAGCCCGAAGCGGTGCTCGACATCGCCACGCTCACCGGGGCCTGCGTCGTCGCTCTCGGGCACGTCGCCACCGGGCTTTTCGCCAACGACCAGAAGCTCGCGGACGAGGTACGCGCCGCCGCCGACGAGGCGTGGGACCGCGTCTGGCAGATGCCGCTCTGGGAGGACTACCAGGAGCAGCTGCGCTCGAACTTCGCCGATTTCGCGAACATCGGCGGCCGCCCCGCGGGCAGCATTACCGCGGCGTGCTTTCTTGCCCGCTTCGCGCGCGAGATGCGCTGGGCGCACCTCGACATCGCGGGCACCGCCTGGAAAAGCGGCCGTGAAAAGGGCTCCACCGGAAGACCCGTGCCGCTGCTGGTGCGCTTCGCGTTGCGACATGCAGGCAGGAAGTGACGAGCATTGACTTCTATTTCAACGCCGAAGACCGCCTGCAGGTAGCGTGCCGCCTCGCCGGCAAGGCCCTAGCCCAGCGCAAGCGAATGCTCATCTACGCACCCGAAGCCGAAATCGCGAGCCGCGTCGACCGGATGCTCTGGACCTGGCCGGCGATCGGCTTCGTGCCGCACTGCGCGGCGCACGACCCGCTTGCCGCCGACACGCCGGTCCTCATAGCGTCGGATCCGCAAACCTCGCCCGACTGCGAGGTGCTGCTCAACCTCGGCGCGGAGTGCCCGCCGCATTTCGAGCGTTTCGAGCGCCTGCTGGAAGTGGTGTCCGGCGAGGAGTCCGAGCGCCAGGCGGGGCGCAGCCGCTACCGTTTCTACCTCGAGCGCGGGTACGAGATCGCGAATCACGACCTCGGCAAGGAGCAAACCGGTGAGTGACGCGGCACGCCCGGAGCACGACGCGCTGGTGCCGGTGCTCACCGAAATCGTCGAGGACGAGGCCGGCACGCGCTCGCCCGCGGTCAGCGCCGCCGCGCTGGAAGCGCTGGCGCGCGAGCTGGAACGCGCCGTGCTTGAGCGTCTCGGACCCGAGGTGGATCGCGTGATCGAGGAGCGCCTGGCGCGCACGCTGTCCAAAGTGCTCGGGCTGGCGCTCGACACGGTGCGCGCGGAGCTCACGGTGAGCGTCACCCAGATGGTGCGCGAGGCGGTCGCCGCCTCGGTCGCGCACGCGCTCGCTCTTCCCCCGAAGGACTGAAGTGCTCGACAAGAGCTTCAACCCGGCCGCGATCGAGCAGGCCTGGTACCAGCGATGGGAGTCGGCCGGCCACTTCGCCGACAAGGGCCATCAGCAGCCGGCGTACTGCATCCAGCTGCCCCCGCCGAACGTCACCGGCACGCTGCACATGGGTCACGCGTTCCAGCAGACGCTGATGGACGCGCTCGTCCGTTACCACCGCATGCGCGGCTTCAACACCAACTGGGTCGTCGGCACGGACCACGCCGGCATCGCCACGCAAATCGTCGTCGAGCGCCAGCTCGAGGAAGAAGGCAAAAGCCGCCACGACCTCGGGCGCGAGAAATTCGTCGAGCGCGTGTGGCAGTGGAAGCAGCGATCGGGAGCGACGATCACGCGGCAGATGCGCCGGCTCGGCACCTCGGCAAACTGGAGCTATGCCGACACCGAGAAGCAGAAAGCCGGCTACTTCACCATGGACGCGCACATGTCGCGCGCCGTGGTGGAAGTATTCGTCCAGCTGTTCGAGCAAGGGCTGATCTACCGCGGCAAGCGCCTCGTCAACTGGGACCCGGTGCTCGGCACCGCGGTATCGGACCTCGAGGTCGATATCGAAGAAGAGGACGGCAAAATCTGGGAGATCCGCTATCCGTTCGAGGACGGCGGCGGCGCGCTCGTCGTCGCGACGACGCGGCCGGAAACCATGCTCGGCGACCTCGCCGTTGCCGTTCACCCGGATGATGCGCGCTACAAACCTCTCGTCGGAAAGCGCACGCGGCTACCGCTTACGGGCCGCACGATCCCGGTGATCGCCGACGAATACGTGGATCCGGCGTTCGGCACCGGATGCGTGAAGATCACGCCGGGCCACGACTTCAACGACTACCAGGTCGGCAAGCGCCACGGCCTCGAGCCGATCAGCATTCTTACGCTCGACGCACGCCTGAACGACCAGGCGCCCGCGCAATACCGGGGACTCGAGCGCTTCGAGGCCCGCAAACGAATCATCGAGGACCTGAAGAAGCAGAATCTCCTCGTTTCGGAGAAACCGTACAAGCTGCGCGTGCCGCGCTCGGGGCGCACCGGCGTCATCGTCGAGCCGATGCTCACCGATCAATGGTTCGTAAGCATGGAAAGCCTGGCGCGCGACGGGCTCGAGGTGGTGGCGCGCGGCGAGGTCAAGTTCTTTCCCGAGCACTGGACCGTCACCTACAACCAGTGGCTCGAGAACATCCAGGACTGGTGCATCTCGCGCCAGCTATGGTGGGGTCACCAGATTCCCGCGTGGTACGACGACCGCGGGAAAGTTTTTGTAGGCAGAACCGAAGAAGAAGTAAGACGAAAACATGGCATCCGTTCTCCTCTGAGGCGCGATCCGGACGTGCTCGACACCTGGTTCTCCTCGGCGCTCGTGCCCTTCTCTTCGCTCGGCTGGCCGGAGAAGACGCAGGACCTGGAAACGTTCCTGCCCTCCTCCGTGCTCGTCACGGGGTTCGACATCATCTTCTTCTGGGTGGCGCGCATGGTCATGATGACGCGCCACTTCACCGGCAAGGTGCCCTTTCGCCACGTGTACATCAACGCCATCGTGCGCGATGCCGAGGGCGAGAAGATGTCGAAGTCGAAGGGCAACACGCTGGATCCGCTCGACCTCATCGACGGCATCACTTTCGACAATCTGCTGAAGAAGTCCACGGTGGGGCTGCTGAGAGCCGAGCACCGGCAAAAAATAGAAGCCTACGTGCGCGCGCATTTTTCGAAGGGCATCCCGGCATTCGGCGCCGACGCGCTGCGCTTCACCTTCGCCTCGCTCGCGAGCTTCTCGCGCACGCTCAACTTCGACCTCAGCCGCTGCGAAGGCTACCGCAACTTCTGCAACAAGCTCTGGAACGCGACCCGCTTCGTCCTCATGAACACCGAGGGAAAGGATTGCGGGCGCGACGAGAAGCTGCCCGTGAAGCTCGGCTTCATCGACCGCTGGATCGTGAGCCGCCTGCAGCGCGTGGAAGCGGAAGTCGAGCAGGGGTTCGCGGAGTACCGCTTCGACAACGTGGCGAACGCGATCTACCGGTTCGTATGGGACGAGTACTGCGACTGGTACGTGGAGCTCGCGAAGCTCCAGCTGCAAAGCGAGGATCCCGAGGTGCAAAGGGGCACCCGACGCACCCTGGTACGGGTGCTCGAAACCGCCTTGCGGCTCGCGCATCCGATCATCCCGTTCATCACCGAGGAGCTCTGGCAGAAGGTCGCGCCGCTCGCCGCAAAGCGGGGCGACACGGTGATGCTGCAGCCGTACCCGAAATCGCAGCCGGAAAAGCTCGACGAGTCGGCCGAACGCGACATGGCCGTGCTCAAGGAATGGACGGTGGCGGCGCGCAACCTGCGGGCCGAGGCAAAGATCGCTCCCGCCGAGAAGGTGCTGCTGCTCAGAACGGGCGATCCCGCGCTTTCGGATCCGGCGAGCGCCGCAAGCGCGATTTCGGCGCTTGCCCGCCTGAGCGGCTTCGAAAAGCGCGCACAGCTGCCCGATTCAACAGCGCCCGTGGCGGTCGTCGGGGACGCGCGCATCATGCTCTACAAGGAAGTCGATCCCGCCGCGGAGCGCGAGCGCCTGAGCAAGGAATCGGCGCGCCTCGAAAGCGAGATCGGCAAGGCCAAAGCGAAGCTCGGCAACGCGTCGTTCGTCGAGCGGGCGCCGGCGAAGGTGGTGGAGCAGGAGCGCGAGCGCCTCGCCAGCTTCCAGACCACGCTCACCAAGGTTAGGGAGCAGCTCGAGAAGCTCGCCTCGCAGTGAGGCTCGCGCACGGCCTGCGGGCGCTGCGGCACCGCAATTTCCGCCTGTTCTTCGCCGGCCAGGGCGTATCGCAGATCGGCACCTGGCTGCAGCTCATCGCGACGAGCTGGCTCGTATACCGCCTGTCGGGCTCTGCTTTCCTGCTGGGACTCGCCGCCTTCGCGATGCAGATTCCGTTCCTCGTCCTCGCTCCGCTCGCCGGCGTGTTCGTCGACCGGCTCGATCGGCGCCGGGTCCTGCTCGTGACCAATAGCGTGGCCGCCGCGCAGGCAACGGCCATGTTTTCCGTCGTAGCGCTCGGCGTGGTGCAGCCGTGGCACCTCGTCGCCGGCAACCTGGTGCTCGGTATCGTCAATGCGTGCGACTCTCCCGCACGCCAGGCGCTGCTCATCCAGCTGGTCGGAGGGCGCGCCGATCTGCCGAGCGCAATCGCGCTCAATTCGATCATGATGAACATGGCGCGCTTCGTCGGACCGATGCTGGGCGGGGCGCTGATCGCCACGCTCGGCGAGCGCTGGGGCTTCGCCGCGAACGCCGCGTCGTATTTCGCCATGCTGCTCGCGCTGTCACGCATACCGAGCGTCGCCAGCGTTTTCGTGCCGGCCGAGCAAGGCCTGCTGCGCCAGCTCGCGGCCGGCGTGCGCTATGCGTTCGGCTTTCTGCCGGCGCGCAGCGCCCTGCTGCTGCTCGCAGCGACCAGCGTCACCGCGGGGTCCTATGCCGCGCAGATGCCCTGGTTCGCGCGCGAGGCGTTCGACGGCGACTCGCGCACGCTTGGCTGGCTGATCTCTTCGGCCGGTCTCGGCGCCGTGACCGGCATGTTCTATCTCGCCATGCGCCCGGGAATCCGCGGGCTCTTCAGGCTCCTCGCATGGACCGCGGCGACGACCAGCGCAGCGCTTTCGGTGTTTTCCCTGTCGACGTCGCTGTGGGTCGCGCTGCCCGCGCTTTACATCATCGGGCTGGGGCTCATGCTGACCGCCGCGTCCACGAACACGCTGCTGCAAAGCATCGTGCCCGACGAGCTGCGCGGACGCGTCGCTTCGCTTTACATCATGTCGTTCATCGGCATGACGCCGCTCGGCGCGCTAGCGACGGGCTGGGTCGCCGAGCGCGCGGGACCGCCGCATACCCTCGCCGTGTGCGGACTGCTCGGCATCGCGGCCGCGGCGCTGTACCGCACGCGGCTGCACGCCATCCGCCGCGAGATTCGTCCGCTCTACGAGAAGCTGGGCGCGTAGGCGAGCGCTTTTTCCGGCTCGCTCGGCCACGAGTAATCGAACTCCCAGCCGTGCTGCGCCTCGAGACGCAGCCGGAACGCTTCCTCCAGCGCCGCCGAGGGCGTTTCCAGGCACTGCGCCGGAAAATGCAGCAGGAAGCTCGACGCGACCACGGCGCATTCGCCGATTGCCCTTACGGTGCTGTCGGCGATCCTGCGCCCGTGCAGCCAGATCGCCTCGCCTTCGAGATAGGCCGCGAGGCCGAATTGGCGATACGTCGCGATGGCGGGCGCGAGACCCCACGACAACCAGCGCGCGGCACGGCCCGGCGCGAGCTTGCGCGGCGCAATCAGCGCGAAGAGATACTGCGTTTGCGACTGCGCCCACAGCAGCACAGGCGGCGCGCCGGCGACTTGCGCGGCGGCGAGCCGCGCCGCCACCGCCTCGAAGTCGTAAGACTCGGTTGCGCCGAGCCGGATCCAGCGCGCTTTCATGCGACCGATTATTTCACAATCCGCGACTAAAGCTCGATGTCTTCGCGGATCGCTTCGATGCCCGCTTCGGCGCAGGCGTCGTCCTCGCGTCCGCCGGGCGCGCCCGACACGCCGATCGCGCCAAGCAGCGAGCCGCCCGCTTCGATCATCTTGCCGCCGCCGACGGCAGCGACGCCGGGACGGTTGCGAACGCCGCTCTGCGCGCTGCCCGGCTGAGTCGCGGCGGCGAGCTCGCTCGTATTGGTGCGAAAGCTCACCGCGGTGTAGGCCTTGGCAGTTGCCATGTCGGGCGTGTGCGGACCGGCGAAGCGATCCCGCAGCAAGACTTGCACCACGCCCATGCGGTCGACGACCGCGACGGTTGCCTGGTAGCCCGCATCGCGGCATTTCTTGAGCGCGGCCTGGGCCGCCTTGAGCGCGGTTTCGGGAGTAAGCACGCGAACCGCAAAGGTCGCCTGAGCGCCCGCGCAGGCAGACAGCATGAGCAACGTGACAAAAGCCGCAAGCCTCATTTGTTCACAGTATAAGATGTGGGCCGATGGAGTCCTGGCTCGCCACGGTCACGCAGCTCTCCACCGAGGATCCGGCCGCGCGCATGCGCGTGCTGCGCACCCTGGAGTCGCTCGGTGCCGCAGTCATGCGCGAGGGCGTCTACCTGCTTCCCGACACGCCGGCGAACCGCGAATCGCTGCATGCGCTCATCGAGTACGTGGGCAAGGGCGCCGGAGCCGCGCAGGTGCTGCACGTGACGCCGGCTTCGCCCGCGCAGGACGAAGCGTTCAAGCGGCTGTTCGACCGCTCCGCTCGTTACGACGACCTGACCAAGACCGTGGAGAGCTTGAGCATAGGCTACGGGAAGGCGGATCCGAGCGCCATTTCCCGCGTGCTGCATAAGCAGCGCCGCGATTTGAACGCCATCGCGGCGCTGGATTTCTTCCCGACGCCCGCGCGCAGCCGCGCGCAACAGGCGATCGCGACAGCGGAAGCGGCGGTCAAGAAACTGCTTTACGCGCAGTCGCAGACCGACATCGCGCCGAGCGAGAGCCTGCAGCGGCGCACCTGGGCAACGCGCAAGCCGCTGTGGGCCGACCGGCTGGCAAGCGCCTGGCTGCTGCGCCGCTTCGTCGACCCGGAAGCCACGATCGTCTGGCTCGAAAAAGGCCAGGAGCCGCCCGAAGGAGCGCTCGGCTTCGGCTTCGACGGCGCGCATTTCCCGAACAGCGAGGCGCGCGTCAGTTTCGAGGAGATGCTCGCGCAGCTCAAGCTGGCCGACAACGCCGCGCTCGTGAAGATCGGGAGCATGGTGCACTTCCTCGAAGTGGGCGGCACGCCCGTTCCGGAAGCCGCGGGGGTCCAGACGCTGCTCCAGGGCGCATCGCGCCGCGCGCGCACCCCGGACGAGCTCCTCGCCGAAGCCGAAAAGACCTTCGATCTCCTCTACGAGGCGTACTTCGAGCCGGCGAAGCGCGGCTAGCGCTTGGCTTCCTGCGACTGCAGCGTGCGCAGCTCCTTGAGCCGCGCGTCCACCACCGAGAGCTGGTAGAAATCGCCGTCGCCGGCGCTGCGCGCGAGCTGCAGCTGCTCGATCGCCGCCGGGAGGCTGCCTTGCAAAGCGTAATACTCGGCCTGCGCCTGGTGCTGGAGCAGCCGCTTGCCCAGCGCTGCATACGATCTCGACTGCAGCTCGCGAAGCCGCGGGTCGCTCGGATAGGAGCGCACCGCGTCCACGAGCGCTGCGGCAGCGTCGGCCTCCCGTCCCGAATCGAGCAGCGCGCCGACATGCGCGTACAGCAGCGGCCGCGAGTGCGGGTAGTGCGCGCGCGCCTGGGCGAGCAGCTTTTCGGCGCCCGAGCTGTCGCCGAGCGCCTGCTTTACGCGGGCGGCGAGCGTTTCGATCATGGGGTCCGCTGCGCCGCTCGCGCGCAGCCGCGCGAGCTCCGCGTCGGCTTCCTTGGCGCGCCGGACGCGCAGCAGCGCGCTTACCAGACCGTAGCGCGCGGCCGCCTCGCTGGCGTAGCGCTTCTCGGCAACCGAGCTCTGGAAGTGCGCTACCGCGTCGTCCGCGTCGCCGCCCTCGGCGCGCAGCTTCGCCCGCACGAGGTAGAACTCCAGGCTGTCGAGATGCTGCTTGTACGGCAGCGACGCGACTTTGTTCTGCATGTCCGCGATGCGCTCGGTGGTCAGCGGGTGCGTACGCATATAGCCCGGGACCACGCTGTCGTCGCTCACGCGCTGGGTGCGCTGCATCTTCTCGAAAAACGCCGCCATCGCGCGCGCGTCGAAACCCGCGGCGGCGAGTGCCTCCAGGCCGACGCGGTCGGCTTCGCGCTCGAAATCCCGGGAGTACGAAAGCTGGGTGGATACGGCGCCCGCCTGGGCGGCGGCGGCCGCACCGGAAGCGAGATCGGGTCGCGAGCGTCCGAACAGGATCGCCGCCGCGATCGCTGCCATGACGGGCAGCTGCATCCGCTGCTCCTGCCCGAGCATGCGCGCGATGTGCCGCTGCGTGACGTGCCCCATTTCGTGCGCCAGCACTGAAGCGAGCTCGGATTCGTTGTCGGCCGTGGCGATCAGGCCGGTATTCACGCCGATGAAGCCGCCGGGCAACGAGAACGCGTTGATCGACGAGTCGCGCACGGCGAAGAACTCGAAATCCTGGCGCGTGCCGGGCATGGCGCGGGCGATGCGCGCCCCGATCACCCCGAGGTACGCGGAGATCTCCGGGTCGTCGATGAACGACGGATCGCGCCGCATGTCGCGCATGATGCTTTCGCCCAGGCGCCGCTCCATCTGCGGCGAGAGCACGGCCTCCGCGCTGCCGCCGAGATCGGGCAGCGCCTGCGCCCAGGCGCGCGGCGCAGCCGCGATGGCGGCTGCAGCAAGAATCGCAAGCACTCGCATATGTTTATGATAACGCCCCGCATGGGCCGAAAAATGACACGCGCGCTCAGCCACTTCGATGCGCAAGGCGCGGCGCACATGGTGGACGTGGGCGCGAAGGACAGCACGCACCGGATTGCCATCGCCTCGGGGCGCATCCACATGAGCCCGGCGACGTTCCGCCTGGTGGCGGCCGGCCGCGCGAAAAAGGGCGACGTGCTCGGCGTGGCGCGCATTGCCGCGATCCAGGCCGCCAAGCGCACGCCGGAGCTGATTCCGCTCGCGCACCCGCTGCCCATCACGCGGGTCGCGGTGGATTTCGAGCTGCAGGCGAAGACTTCGTGCATCGCGATCCGGACGCAGGTGGAATGCCGCGGCCAGACCGGCGTGGAAATGGAGGCCCTCACCGCGGCGGCCGTCGGCCTGCTCACGATCTACGACATGGTGAAGGCGGTGGACCGCGGCATGCGGCTCACCGAGCTGCGCCTTGAGGAAAAACGCGGCGGCAAATCGGGCACGTACGCGCGCAGGCGCGGCAAATGAGGCAAGTGCGCGTCATCGACACCGGCATCCGCGCCGGCACGCAGAACGTGGCGTTCGACCAGGCGCTCATCGAGGCGCGCAACGCCGGCCGCGTGCCGGAGACGGTGCGCTTCCTGAAGTTTCGCCCGTCGGCGCTTGTCGGCCTGCACCAGATACTCAGCCATGAAGTCCGGCTCGAGTACTGCCGCGCCCACGGGATCGAGGTGGGACGGCGCATCACCGGCGGCGGCGGGCTGTACCTCGACGGCGGCCAGATCGGCTGGGAGCTCGCCCTCGAGCGCCGCGCCATGGGCGCGGGCCTCGCCTCGATCGCGGCCCGGATCTGCACCGCGGCCGCGGCGGGCTTGCGACGGCTCGGCGTTCCGGCCGAGTTCCGCCCGCGCAACGACATCGAAGTACACGGCCGCAAGGTGAGCGGCACGGGCGGGCTGGTCGATGGGGAGACGCTCTTTTTCCAGGGGACGCTGCTCATCGATTTCGACCCGACGCGCATGATCGAAGCGCTGCGCGTGCCGGTCGAGAAGCTGGCGAAGCGCGACCTGGAGGACGCCCGCCGCCGCGTCACTTCGCTGCGCGAGGTTCTCGGCCGCGTGCCACCGCTCGCCGAGATCCAAAACGCGCTTCTGGAGGGATTCCGCGAGCATCTCGGGCTCGAGCCCCGATGGGGCGAGGCCACCGAGTACGAGGAGCGCCTCGCGCGCCGGCTGCACGAAGAGGAGTTCGGCACGGACGAATTCATCCGCCTGCTCGACGCGCCGGCCGACCCCGCGGAGCTGGTGTCGGCATCCCTGGTGCGCCGCGGCGGCACGCTGCGCGCCGACATCCGGCTGGAAGGCCCTGGCCGCGGCCGAATCCGCGAGGCGCTCATCACCGGCGACTTCTTTGTCAGCCCGCCGCGGGTAGTGTTCGATCTCGAGGCCGCGCTGCGCGGGGTGGCGGTCGCGCAAGCCGGCGCGGCGGTGGAAGCCTTTTTCGCGCGCAGCGGCGGCGAGCTCGTCGGCTTGAGCCCGCTCGACTTCCGCGAGGTCGTCGAGACCGCCTTAAATCAAATTATCTTGAATGTAGGCGGGCACGCGTTGCGCGGCCATTGGCGCGGTCCCGCGCCGCAAAGCGCGCCGACGCTCGTTTTCCTGCACGATGCGCTGGGCAGCGTGCGCCTGTGGCGCGATTTTCCCGACCAGCTCGTGCGCGCCACGGGTTGCGGCGCGCTCGTCTACGATCGCTGGGGCTCGGGCGACTCCGAGCCGCTTGTTCCGCCTTATTCAAAAAAGTATCTGGCTGAAGAAGCCCTGAAAGCGCTGCCCGAAGTGCTCGACCAAACGGGCGTACGCGAAGCGATCCTCGTCGGCCAATCCGACGGCGCGTCCATTGCGCTCGCGCACGCCGGAGCGTTCCCCGAGCGCGTGCGCGGCGTGATCGCGCTCTCGCCGCACCTGTGGCGAGAAGAGAAAACGCTCGCCGCGATCCGTGACCAGATCGAGGATTTCGAGCACGGCGACCTCAAGGCGCGTCTGCGCCGCCATCACGGCTCGGCCACCGAAGCGCTGTTCGCGCGGCTGGTGAAGGTATGGACCGCCGAAGGCCCCGGCGCAGGCTGGGGCCTGGAAGAGCATGTCGCGAAACTGCGCTGCCCGGTGCTCGCGATTCAAGGCGAAGACGACGAGTTCTTCTCGGTGGCGCAACTCGAGGCGCTGGGGCGACTGATTCCAGGGCGCCTGGAAACGCTGCGCATTCCGGGCAGCGCGCACTACCCGCTGCATCAGGCGCGCAACGAGGTGCTCGCCGCCTCGATCCGCTTCATCCGCGCCGCTACGGCTTCAGATAGGCATAGCCCTCGCGCTGCTGCAGGCGGGTGACCTCGGCCACGCCTGAGGGCACGTAGGTGACGTACTCGATGAACTGGTCCTTGCTCAGCTTGCGGTTGCGCAGCGTGATCTGGCAGACGTCGAACTGCACGCCGCGCATCTTGAGCTGCTCGACCAGGTCCTCGTACTTGTTGCCGTTCTTATCCTTGACGCCTTTCATGAGGAAGTCGACCCCGCGCGCATGGGAAACCACCACGATCTTGGCGTCGGGGTTGACCTCGAGATGATTGCCGATGTTGCGCAGGCCGTTGGACGCCTGCTCGAGACCGTCGCTGAAGTGATAGACCACCTTGTCCTGCTTCTCGCCGATCGCGGCACATCCCGCCGCCGCCAGCGCTACCGCGCAAGCCATTGCCCAATTCTTGATCTTCACACCGCCTCCTCGCGGGAAAGCCGCCAGTATTGGTACTTCATTGTAACGGCGGAGCCGGCGACGATCGCGAGGAAGGTGATGATCGAGCCGAGCGCGAGCGTCGAGAAACCCGAGATCGCCTGGCCGATGGTGCAGCCGAGGGCCGTGATGCCGCCAAAACCCATGAGCAGCCCGCCGACGACGTGGTTGGCGGTGTCCTCGGCATCGCGGAATCCTTCCCAGCGGAAGCTGCGCGTGGCGAGCGCGTAGGCGGCGGAACCGGCGATCACGCCGAGGGCGGAGGCGATGCCGTAGGTGACGATCTTCGAGCGGTCGGTCCACAGCATCAGGTATTCGAGCGTGTAGGCCATCGGGGAGACGAAGGAAAAGGATTCCATGCGCCCGGTGTTCGTCGCGACGAACGCTTCCTGGAGCGTGTTCGGGTCCTCGGCGACATAGCCAACGACGCCGCTCACGTACCAGCCGCCAACGACGACCAGGCCGGTGACCACGCCGCCCAGCGTGTAGTCGAAGCTCGAGCGAAAATCCCTGCTCGAGTAGATGAATACGAGGAGCGCCCCGCCAATCGCCGCCGCGAGGATGCCGGTCCAGGCCGCCTTGGACAAGCCCATCCACGCCGAAAACAGCGAAGGCAGGTCCTGCCCCGTCGGCAGCGTGATCGAGGCTTTCTCCAGCACGCCGACGCGAAACGCGCCGAACAGGCCGCGCAGCGTCATGTAAGCCGCAATGCCGAGGAAGACGTAGACGATGAGCGACTTGAGGTTGCCCGCGCCGACGCGGATCAGCGTCTTCGAGCCGCAGCCCGAGCCGAGCGTCATGCCCACCCCGAAGAGGAAGCCGCCGACGAGATACGAAAGCCAGGTGAAGTTCGCGCCGGTGTAAATCGACTTGGAGAGGTCCACGAACCCGCCGAGCTGCAGCGCGCTCGAGCCCAGCAGCGCGACCGCCATGGCGAGCAGCCACATGCGCAGCCGGCGGGTGTCGCTCATGTTGACCCAGTCCGACACCGCGCCCATGGTGCAGAAGTTCGTCTTGTTGCCGATGGCGCCGAAGACGAAGGCGAGCACGAAAGCGCCGCCGGTCACGTACGGCACGAGCTGCGCGGGATTTGTTTCGCTCATGGTTGCGAACTATACAATTGCCGCATGCGCTTGCTGCAAGACCTGGAGCGCCTCGCGGGGGCCGAAGAAAGCCTGTTTCGCGCGCAGCTCCTGCGCGAGGATGTTGCGCGCCTGCGCAAGCTCGAGGGGCTCGCGCGCGCGGCGCCCGACCTCGAAACGTTCATCGGGAGCGGCATGCGCGTCGGCTGGACGCAGGGTGACGCCCGCACCTCGGAGCTTCGCGAGCCGTTGGAAGCGCTGCTGCAAGCGGTTTATGCGTTCGAGCGCGGCGCGCACGGCCCGGAACAGGAAGCGCGCATCGTGGACTGCTGGAACGCTTTGCATCGCGTGCGCATGGAGCGCTTGCTAGGCTGCCTGTCGACTCCGGCTCCGCGGCCTGCCGGCTAGGGCGCCTGCCGCGCCTTCCCGGCAGAAAACCTCGTAGAGCGTTTGCATCACGGCCGCGGCTTCCGCGCTCGCCAGAAGATAGAACACGTTCTGCCCGGCGCGGCGCGCCTTGACTACCTGCTCGCGGCGCAGCACCGCGAGATGCTGCGACAGCGCCGATTGGCTCAAGCCCACCGCGCGCTCCAGCTGACCGACCGATTTTTCGCCGTCGGCGAGCTGGCAAAGAACGAGCAGCCGCGACGGATTCGCCATCGCCTTGAGAAAGCGCGTCACCGTGCTCGCCCGGGCTTCGAGCTCCTCGGGCTTCATGCCCGCAAGGCGGCTCAAGTGGCGCATCCGCACCCGGCGAAGCCGTCGGCGGCCATCTTCGCTTCGTATTTGGCCGCCACCTGCGCGCCCGGAGTGAGCGTCGCCTTGACCGCGGTCCAGTCCTGCGGCTTGAGGATCACCAGCCAGCCGGCGCCGTAGGGATCCTCGTTCGCGAGGGACGGCTTGCCGACGAGCGCCTCGTTCACTTCCGCGACCGAGCCCCCGGCCGCGGACTTGGCCGGCCCGACCCACTTGCCGGACTCGACGGTCGCGCAGGACTTGCCCGCGTCGACCGAGCGCCCGACTTTCTTCGGCGTGAAGGCGACGAGCTGTCCGGCCATCGCGGTCGCGACCGTGGTCATGCCGATCTTCACGTTGCCGTCCGCAAGCTCCTGAAACCAGATGTGGTTGTCCACGTCGTAGAGCAGCTCGTCCGGCAAGTGGCAGCCGCGCACGTTAGCCATGGTTCGCGCCTTCGGGGATTTTTGCGGGCGCCGATTCTAGGCGCAGCGCCCGCGAGGAGCAACAGAATTCCCCGAGCCCATTGACTTCCAGCTTGCCGCGCACGAAGAGCTCGAGATGCCGCACGAGCATCTGCATCATCGCCTGCGTACGCTCGTCTTTTGAGCTTTCCAAAAGATTGTAGTGATACGCGATCTCACGGCAGGTCTCCCGGCAGGCGTTGAAGCTCGGCACGCCGCGCGCGCCCTGGCGATGCAGCGCGAGCAGGCGGAAACCTTCGCTCGTCTCGCTCGTCGGGACCTCGCCGCGCGCCTTGATCCACTGCTCGAGCGCCCGCTCTGCGGCGGCCAGCAGTTCTTCCCTCATAGGATTTTTTTCAAGACTTCCATTCCATCGGAGACGTTCTCGTGCACGCCGAGCTTGCGCGGCGCCACGCCGAGCGCGATGCCGAGGAGCTGCGTGAAATAGAGCATCTTCACCGTGGTCTTCTCGCCGAGCACCTTCTCCGCGCGCACCTGGTGCATCTCCAGGCCCGAATGGCACGTCGGGCATTCGGTCGCGATCACGTCCGCGCCCGCCGCCTCGGCCGCGCGTAGGATGTTGAGCACGAGCTGAGTCGACGTATCGCTGTCGGAGAGCGTGTGCGCGCCCCCGCAGCAAGCGGTCTTCAGCGGGAAGTCGACGTTCTGCGCGCCCGCCGCGGCGAGCAGATCGTCCATGAAGTGCGGCTGCAGCGTCGACTCGCTGCCCGGACCCTTGTCCTTCTCCGGAAAAATGTGCCGCGGCCGCGTGTACATGCAGCCGTAGTAATTGGCGACCTTGAGCCCCTTAAGAGAGTTCTTCAGCCGGCGCTTGAGCTCCTCTTCGCCGACGCCGTCCTTGATCCAGTCGAGGGCGTGGATCGTCTCCACCTGCCCGGCCTGGTAGGTTTCGTGGCCGGCTTTTTCCGAGATGCGCGCTACGGTTTCGCGCGACGAGGCGTCGTGCTCGAGGTCGTACTCGGCCTTTTTCAGGTTGTGGTAGCAGCCGTTGCACGGCGCCATGACCACTTTCGCATGCATCTCGTTCGCCGCGATCGACATGACGCGCGAGGAAAGATAGGTCTGCACCTTCGGGTCGATGTTCTTCACCTCCATCGCCCCGCAGCAGTTCCAGTCCTTGACTTCGTCGAGCTTGAGGCCGAGCGCGCTTCCGACCGCCTTGGTGGACTCGTTGTACGCATGGCCCGTGCCTTCGAGCGCGCAGCCCGGGTAGTACGCCACTCGTTGATATTTACTCAAGATTAAGAGCCTTTCGTTGCCGGGTTTCCTGCTCGTGGACGTACTCGGTGAGCGCCGCGCGCGCTTTGCTCCACTTCCGGGTTCTGGGACGAAACACCGCGGCAAGCGCCATCGCGATGCCCTGCTTGAACGGCAGCCGGCGCGCGACGCGCTTCGCCATCTCGACGAGCCAGTCCTGCATGAGCGGCTGCCCGGTGCGCGCGAAGAAGCCGCGGATGGTGCGGCCTTCCTCGATCTTGCCGGTGGCGATCACCTGCTCGGCGAACACCTCGTCGAAGATCGTCGACTTGGATTTCGGCGTGTGGCCCTTGAGCTGCAGCCAGTGCGCGGTCGCCTTCATCACCCCTTCCGGGAACACGTCGCGCGGGCAGGCGTAGGTGCACTTGTTGCACGACACGCACTGCCAGATGATGTCCTTGTCGCGCAGCAGCTCGGATTCCATGCCCATGCGGATGAGATAGATCCAGAAGCGCGGGTTGAAGTCCGGGTTGACCGCGTTCACCGTGCAGGCGTTGGTGCACGAGCCGCATTGCCAGCAGCGGTGGATGTGCTCGCCGCCGGGCAGCGCGGCGATCTCGTCCTGCAGCGCCTCGTTGTAGTCCGTGACGACGCGCGACTGGATGAAGGTGCTCCAGTGCCCGGAGACGTCGACCCCGTCGATCACGAGCTTGTCGTGCGTCTTCAGGTTCTCCGGCCGGATCAGCGACTTCTCGTGGATCATTCGATAACCTCTGCGCGGCCGTCCACGCTCTTCAGGCGCGTGCGGCCCCGGTCGTCGACTCCCTCGAGCCCGAGAATGCGCCGCGTATGCTCCATGGGATCCATTGGCGAGGAGAAGTCCACACGCAGGTACGAGCCGGCGCGCTCGCCGATATAGCCGGCATAGACCTGCGCGGCGAGGACGTCGACATAGAAGAGCGTGTCGCGGTAAACGCCGTTCGCGGCGAGATACTGAGCGAGCTCTTCGCGCAGCACGAGGAAGGCGGCGTAGCCATCCGGCACATCGAGCCTGAGGTGGTCGACCTCTTCGCCGTGCCAGATTTCGCGCAGCACGCCGGTGTTCGCTTCAGCGTCCCAGACCCAGCGCGTCATCAGCGGATAGCGCTCGGGATCGGCGAAGTGCAGCAGCTCGGCGGCGAGGTCGCGCACCCAGCGATGCTCGCGGTCCTGCGGAAAGGCGGCGCAGAATTCCGCCATGCGCGCGTCTGCCGTGGAAGCGTCTTCGCTGCCTTGGAACAGGTGCGCCACCCGCCGGGCAAGCGCGTCGTACCTCTCGGGAAGCAGATACGGCCCGATGCGCCGGCGCACCGTCGCCATGTGCGCGCAAAGCGTCTTGAATTTCTTGAGATCGGGTTGCGCGCCGCGCGCATCGCGGAACATCGCCGACTTCACCCGCAGCGCCTCGATGTAGGCCTCGACGCCGCCCTGCTCCTCGGAGCGCGCGACCAGGGTCTCGAGCGCGAGGGAGAGCTTCGGCCCGGAAAGCTCGAGCCGCGGCCGTTGCAGTGCCGTCAGTTGCATCGTTACGCCGCGACCGCGGTCCTTTGGCTCAGCAGCGCGAACGCGGCCATCGCCGCGGCCTTGCCCTGCGCGATCGAGTCGTCGATGGTCTCCGGGCCCGTCGCCGCGCCGGCGACGAACACCCCCGGCCGCGACGTCTCGCCGAGCGAGCCGTAGGAATTGCCCTTGCCGATGTGCCCGTGCTCCTGCAGCTGCACGCCGAACACGGCCGCGATGGACTTGTTCTCGACGTTGGGATCCATGCCGATCGCATGCACCACCATGTCGAATGGAATGGTGATCGGCCGCTTCACCAGCGTGTCCTCGCCCTTGACGATCAGCTTGTGGCCGTCGGAGGTCACCTCGGCGATGCGCGCCTTGATGTACTTCACCTTGAACTCCTCCTGGCTCCTCCAGTAGTAGGCCTCGTTGAGGCCGTAGGTGCGGATGTCCATGTAGTAGATGTACACGTGGCAGTCGGGCAGCTCCTCGCGGATCTCCATAGCGATGTTGCACGACACCGTGCAGCAGATCTTCGAGCACCATTCGCGGCCGATCTGCCGGTCGCGCGAGCCGACGCAGAGCAGGATCGCCACGCGCTGCGGCTTACGGCCGTCGGAGGGGCAGCGGATGCCTTTGCCCGTCGAGATCATCTGCTCGACCTGCGTGGTGGTGACCACGTCCGGGAAGGTGCCGAAGCCCCACTCGGGCTTGTTCACCGAGTCGAAGTGCGTGAAGCCCGTGGTGAGGATCGCGGCGCCGGCTTCCAGGGTCGAGCCGTCGGAGAGCCTTGCCGTGAAATTCCCGGGTTCGCCGTTGAACTGCTCGACACGGCAATTGCGCTTCAGGGCGATCGAAGAGCTCTGCTCGACCCGCTTGACCATGCCGCCGATGGCGTCCTTCGCCCATTCTCCGGAAGGCACGAGCTTCGCGTAGCCGGAGAGGATCGGCGCGCCGCCGAGGCGCGGCTCCTTCTCGACGAGGAGGGAGCGCTGGCCTATGCTGGCCAGCGCGTGCGCGGCGGCGAGGCCCGCGGGCCCGCCGCCGACGATGAGAATCGGTTTAGTCATGGGTGTTCTCTGCCGACCCCCTGTTAAGGGGGTCATGAGCCGAAGGCGAATGGGGGGTTGAATTTTGCGAAAAGCGAACCCCCCGCTCGCGTCGCTCGCTTCCCCCCTTGACAGGGGGGCGGCCAGAAATCGTCATCGTGCCGCCTTAATCGGGATGTAGCCCGGCCCCGACGTGAGCATGCGGCGCGGGTCGTAGAGGTTTTCCTGCTTGCCCGCCTTGATCTCTTCGAGATAGGCGACGAACTCGGCCTTCTTCGCTTCCCAGTCGATGCCGAGCTTTTCCATCAGGGTTTCGGTCGGCGAGGCGTGCCAGTGCGACTGCACGATCTTGTACGGATGCGCGCCGCACGCGAGCGCGGCGAACTGGCAGTCGGCGAGGATCGGCAGCTCGTAGCCCTTGCCGGCCGCTTTTCCGATCCACTGGTTCTTGTCGAGCGTGGTGATGCAGCCGGTATCGTGGCCGATCATCACGTCGGCGTGCGCTTCCTCGACCGCCACCTTGACCTTGCGGTCGATGGCGAAGGAGCGCGTGAACTCGCGCTCGGAGATGATATGGCGGAAGCCGAAGCCGCAGCAGTCGTACCAGGTCGAATAGTCGATCACCTGCGCGCCGAGCGCCTGCATGATGCTGGTCGAGTTGGCGAGGCGGTTGCCGCCGTTGATGCTGTCGTCGTAGATCGCGTCCTCGGGCACCATCTTGTAGACATGGCACGCCGGATGGATGGTCGCGCGAATGCCGCTGCAGTCGATCTGGCGCATCTCGGCGATTCGATTGCGCATGACGTGCAGCCACTCCGAGTAGTGCACCACTTCCTCGGGGATGAGGAGCTTGCCGTCCACCAGGCGCCCGAGCTTTCCAAGGATCGTGCGCACGCGTTCGCGCAGCTTGGCCGAGCGCAGCAAATACGCCCGCACCTCCTTGTAGTTGCCGAACGAGGTGCCGCAATGCACGAGCGGGTAGTAGTACGACTCCGGCAACCCCTGCGCCTTGGCCGATACGTAGGCCTGGTGAAAGTTGCGCAGGAACACCGCGGCGAGGCTTTCCAGGTTGCCGATGCCCGAGCCGTGGTAGTTCCAGGCGGTGCACGAGGTCTGGTCGGTCTCGTCGAGGTACTCGACGTTCATCTTGTTCATGAGCCACAGCAGCGACGCCGGGTAGCCCGGAATGTTGCCGCACTGGCCGCAGGACTTGTGGTGCCAGAGGCGCTGCGTCGGGATCTTCTTGTCCCAGCCGTAGAGCGTCTTCACCGTCACCGGGTCGTGCTGCTCGGAGATGCGGTGCACGACGATCTCGCCGTCCTTCTCGAGATCCCACATGATGTCGCGCACGTCCTCGACGCGATCCTTCTGCGTGAGCATCGAGCGCTTGTCGATCTTCAGCTCGACCCAGGAGGTCGCGATCTTCGCCTCCACCGGCGAGAGGTTCGAATCGCGCCACTCGGGTCCGTGGCCGGTGAATCGTTCATTCATCTTTGTCCTCCTCCTGATCGGCGAGGAAGTCCTTCCAGTCCTCGCGCTTCTCGTCCATGATGTCGCTGATCACGTCGTAGAGGTTTTCGTCGATGCCTTCGAGCTGCTTCAGCACCCCGGTCATTTCCCAGATGGTGTAGAGCTCGACCGAAGTCTTGAGGTTCACTTCCCAGGCGGTCGCGGTGGTGTTCAGCGTCGGCATCGGGATCGCCTTGCGCAGGAGCTTGAGCGGCGCGTCCACCTTGGAGATGTTCGGCCCCCAGTCGGCGAAGTGATCCTTGTTGATCATGTCCGGGGAGAGCTGGTTGCCGGTCGAGATCAGCTTCAGCATCACGCGCGAGAACGGTCTCAGGACGTCCTTCGCCGATTTCATCTGGTGCTTGATCGCCGTCTCGCGCATCAGCATCACCAGGCCGCCGGGCGAGTTGCCGAACGGGCAGCGCGCCGCGCAGGTGTAGCACTGCGCGCAGGCCCAGATCTTCTCCTGCATCGCGTCGTAGATGCCCTCGAGGTTCTCGGTCCAGAGGAGCTGGACGATCTCGCGCGGGCTGAAGTCGTAGTAGTGCGCCGCCGGGCAGGTGGCGGTGCAGATCCCGCAGTTCAGGCACCCGTTCAGCTCGTGGTCGAAGCGCAGGTCCGACTGGATGTCGGCGAAGATCTCCTCGAGCTTCGTACGCGCCACCGGCGCGTTGTCGCGCACGGGATCGCCGATGTGCTTCTGGACGCGGGTCCCTTCTGCAGCGTGCGACATCAGTACGTCATCACCTTGCAGTCTTCTTCCATCACCTCTTCGATGAGGTGCGCGCCGCCGACCACGCCCTCGCACTCGGGGATGAGGTCGCCCTGCGTCATGTTGAAAAGGTCGAGGTTCGGCGAGCAGCAGTAGAACTTGACGCCCGCCTCGTGCGCTTCCTTGATGAAGTCGTACACCGACTTGGGCGAGCCCTCCTTGACGAAGAGCTTCTCGGCGACGCCTTTCTTCATCAGGCGCCCGGCGGTCGCGGTGCAGATGACCTCGACCTCGTAATCCATGGCGGCCGCGACCGACGCTTGAAAGATCGGCGCGCCCAGCTCCTCGCCGTTGCGCGGGTCGGTGTTGGCCATGACGATGACCAGCTTCTTAGACATCGCTTAGTTCCTCCTCGGAATATGCTCAGAATATATTAGAAAAATCTAAAACTCAAATCCACTCATTGTCGCGCCCGCTCATGCTGCATCGCAACGAAATTAGACGGAAACGTTGATCCAGCCGGTGAGCTGGACGAGCCCGGTCATGATCGGCACCAGCGCATCTTCGATGTCGCGCTGGACGGCTCTCAGTCGCGCGAGTCCTGTTGCCACCTCCTGCGGCGCTTCTTCGAACTCCATGATGAGATCCTCGACCATCGCGACCTTCAGGCCCGGATGGCCGGCAAATCCGAACGCGCGGGCGCCGACTTGCCAGAGCGCTGCGCGGCCCTTCTCGTCGCGCGCGAGGATTTCGGCGTGCGCCGGCGGCACCGGCCAGTCGCGCATGTAGATGGCGAGCGGATATTCGGGCGGCAGGTAGCCGCTCAAAGCCTTTTCGCTGACTCTTGCGGCTTTTCCTACCGAAAACTCGAGAGCCGAAGGTTCGGAGCGGCCGCCGGCGGCGATGGCGAGGATCTGCGCGCCGAGCCCGACGCCGACGATCGGCAGCTCTTTCTCAAGGCATTTCGTCGCGAGCAGAATCTCCTGTGAAAGCGTAGGCACGTCGCGCGTGCCGGCGCTGCCCCAAGGGCCGCCGCCGAGAAGGATCAGCCCGTCGCCGAGCGCGTCGGGCTTGGGCAACGGCGTCTTGCCGGCGAACGGGCGGCAGTAGCGAAAGCGCATGCCCCGGCCCTCGAGGTGATCCTCGATGAGCCCGAGGTACTCCGCCGAAGTGTGCTGAACGACCTGAATAGTCACGTCGAGCCAGCGAGCCTTTAGTCCTTTTCCACGATGCGCAGCTGGCGGCGGATCTTGCGCAGGTCGTGGCCGTTCGGCGGGAACGGGTAACTCGCGATGTTCGAGGGCGGCGAATCGCCGTATGGCCGGTCGCAGGCCGACACGTCGTCGCGGAACTTGCCGGGGCAGCCGGAAGTGCGGAAGGCCACGCCTTCCCCGATGATTTTTTCCAATTCATCTTTTGCAACACCAAAATCGACGACGCGCCCGTTACCGTCGAACTTCATGCGCTCCGCGCGGCCGCCCTTGTAATCGATGAGATAGCGCCCGAGCTGCACCCGGCGCCACTGGTCGCGCGGCGTCGCGGGCAGGTGGTCCATGAGCGAGCCGTTCTCGGGGAAGAAGCAGAACATGTGGCTGTGGCCGCCGAGGTCGACGAGCTTCTGCACCAGCACCAGGACGTCGCGCTCGGTCTCTCCCATGCCGACGATGATGTGCGCGCCGAATTTCTGCGGCCCGAAAACGTCGCGCGCGTCCATGAGGATTTCCCAGTATTTCGCCCACGAGTGCGGCGAGCGCACGCCCTTGCCGCGCGTACGCTCGAAGATCTCCGGCGTCGCGGCGTCGAGCGCCACGGTGAAGATATCGGCGCCGAGATCCTTCAGCCGCTTCACGTCTGCGCGCGTCATCGTGGTCGGATTGGACAGGATCGACACCGGAATGGTCTTGGGATCGATGCGGTCGGTCCACTGCTTGAGCACCGTGCGCGTGTCCTCGTCGGAGCGCGGATGCGTGATCATCGAGATGCACATGCGGTGGAACGGGCTCTTCGCCGGATCGCGCGCGACGATGTCGATCGTCCTCTGGAGCGGCACGGCCGGCCAGTCGACACGAATGAAGTTGCGATCGGCGTAATCGCGCTCGGCTTCACGATGGCGTGCGAGCCCGCAGTACGCGCAGTTTGCGCGGCAGCCCTCCGGATAGGTGAGCAGCAGATTGAGGCAGCGCGTGCACGCCGTACGGTGCATCCGGCCGTTCATGATGCCGAGCGTGATCCCAGCCGCCGTCGACATCTGCACGTACTGCGGCGAGCGCATGTTCGGCGTGAGGATGTTGTAGTTCGGCATGTACACGCCCTGCGGCGCGATGTCGTTCGCCTTGACGCGCGCGCCGTTCTTCAGCTCGACGGGAATGACCCCGGGCGCCCGCGGCGCCATGGATTTGACCGGATGTTCGAAGCAGCTCATGTCGTTTAACCTTACGTCCAATACTCCGGGTAGGCGATCCAGCCGCGGCGCAGCGCGGCCTTTCCATGATTGGAGCCGAGAAGCTCGCGCCGGCGGCGCATTGCGCGCTCCAGCGCCGCGCGATACACGTCCTCCAGCTCTTCTACGTAATCGGCTATTGCCCCGGTCGCAGCCGCCTGGCCCGCGAGCCTTCCCGAATGCACGGCGGCCGCGATGCCCGCGCCGGTGACCGGATTCGCGAGCCCGGCCGCGTCTCCCGCCAGCAACACGACAGTCTTTTCCAAAGCCCCGTACGGCTCGAGCATGCCGCCTACCGGGATCGCGCCGCCAGTCAGGCGGACGATCTTCGCGCCGACGCGTCCTTCCTCGACCAGCTTCGAATGCAGCCGGGCGATGATCGGCTTGAGGCGCGCCTTGTGCCGCGGAACGACGCCGGCGCCGAGGTTCGCCACGTCGCCCTTCGGAAACAGCCAGCCGTAGCCGCCGGGAATGCCGCGCGAAAGGAAGATATCGGTGGCGTGATACGGCTCGAGCAGGCCTACGGTGATCTGCCGCGTCTCGACGAGCTCGCTGTTCACGGCTCCGATCGCCTTGCCGGCGCGCGAGCGCGGGCCGTCGGCGCCGACGATGACGGGTGCGCTAAGTCGCCTGCCTGCGGCTTCGACGATTCCCTCCCGGGAAATTTTTCTCACGTAGGAAGAAAAGCGCACCTGCGCGCCGGCGCGGCGTGCTGCTTCCACGAGCGCCGCGTCGAATGCGGCGCGGTCGAGCATGTGCCCCGGAAAATCCGGCTTTACGTCCGGCGCGTCATCCTCGACGAAGGTCGCCATCGCATCGATGCGCTGCCGGACGCTGCCGGAGAGCTCGGCGCCGATCATCGCAGGGACGAGCTCCGCGCACTGCACCGGCTTTCCGGGCTCGTGCTTGCGGTCGAGCGCGATCACCTTGCACCCTCGGCGCGCGGCTTCGGCCGCCGCGCTCGCGCCGGCGGGGCCCAGGCCAAGGACGATCACATCGGCCGTTTCCATCACAGCTTCATTTCAACGCGCGGATGAAGCTTGATCGTGCGGCCGGCCTTCATCGAGCAGCACGCATGCTCCTGCGCGGCCGGGCGGCCGATCGCGTGCGCCACGCCGAGCGCGCCGTCCGCCGGGAAAGCGATGCCGTCGAGGCCCGCCATCACGGCGTAGGCGTCGGTCACGCGCCGATGCATGCCGGGCGGGCGAGCGCAGCCCAGCAGCACCTGCCGCTCGGCGATTCTTGTTCTTGTCTCGATAAAAATGCGTCCGACGTCCGTCGTACTCGGCGTCGCAAAGGTGCCGGGCTTCGCGTAGAAGGGCATGATGACGACCAGCACGAGCGAATGAATGCGCTGCCGGCTCACGATGTCGAGCGCCGCCGGCTCGCCGAGGATGCGCCCGTAGTGCAGGCCGATCACGATGTGCGGCACGACTTCCATCGGCGTGGCGCAAAGCGCGGCAAGCGTCGACTCGAAGTCGTCCACCGCGCGCTCGAGGTGATAGACCTCGCGAATGGTCTCCTGCGCACCGATCACGTCCATCATGGCGGTGTCGACGCCCGCGTCCGCCATGCTGCGCGCGCGCGGCGCATCGAGGAGCGCCGAGTGGATCGCCACCTTGAGGCCCGGATGGTCGCGCTTGAGGCGCTCGATCACCGGGTAGTAGCGCTCGTAGCGGATCTCGTTGCGGCGTGTCGATCCGCCGGAGAGCAGGAAACCCTGCAGCTCCTGCGTCGCGATCATCTCGCGCACTTTGCGCTCGAGCGTCTCCGGGCTCGTCGCCGGGATCATGGGCTCGAGGATCTTCGCCTGGCAGTGATCGCACATCAGCGCGCAGCCGCCCGCGGTGACCGAGAACGCCGGGAAGCTGTTCTTGCCGCAGCCCTCGAGATCGCAGCTCGAATAGGCCTTGAAGGTGGGCGTCGAGAAGCGGATCGGCCGTCCTGCCACGCGCGGTGCGGCGCGCTCGAACTCCCGGACGAGCTCCGGGTCGAGCGGCGCGTCCTCGAGCGCCTCGACGGCGGACAACTTTTCAAACCAGCTCATGGATCTCCTTGCGCACCGGCCCCGGGCGCGGCGCGTCGGCGAGCGACGCGCGCCATTCGGGGAGCACGTCCTCCTCGTCGATGAGCTCGCATGCCAGCGGCGCGAGCACCGCCCTCGCTTCGTCGGGAAGGCTCGCGGGAATGACACGGCCGGACAACCGGCCCCACAGCCCGGACCAGTAGCGCGCGACCGTCCAGGGGTTGTAGCCGCCGCCGCCGAGAACCACTGCCACGGGCGCGGCCGCGGCAAGGCGCTCGGTCACCGACCAAAGGGCCACGTTCGAGAGCTGCATCGAGGAAAGCGGGTCGCCGGCGAGCGCGTCCGCGCCGCAAGTGATGACGACAGCCTCGGGCGCCACGCGTCGCGCGAGCGGCAGGACGATTTTCTCTGTTAAAAAATCGAGCTCGGAATCATTGAACGCGCGCGGTACCGGCAGATTGCGCGCGCGTCCGGCGCCGATATCCGACGCCGCACCCGTGTACGGCCAGCGGCCCGCCTCGTGGAGGGACACCGTGTGCACGCGCTCGTCGTTCTCGAACGCGTCCTGCACGGCATCGCCGTGATGCGCATCGAGGTCCACGTAGAGCAGGCGCTCGATGCCGCCGCCGAGCAGCGTGAGCATCGCGAACACCGGATCGTTGAAGTAGCAGAAGCCGCTCGCGCGGTCGGGGCGTCCATGGTGCGTGCCGCCGGCGGGATGAAACGCCATGCGTCCTGCGAGCGCCAGCTCCGCCGCGCGGATCGAGCCGCCCACGCTCGTCGATGCGCGCTCGAAGACGCCGGGGAAAAGCGGGTTTTCCATGGTGCCGAGGCCGTAGCGCTGTCTTGCTTCGTAGGACACGCTTCCCGTTTCCGAGGCTGTGCGCAACGCTCTCACATAGTGCGGAGCGTGGAACGCCGTGAGTTGCTCCTCGCTTGCGCACGGGCTTACGGCGAACTCGCCTTCGCCGAACCAGCCGAGTGCCCGGCAAAGGTCGGTCGCGGTCTCCACGCGCGGTATCGCGAGCGGGTGGTGGCTGCCGTACGCGGCCTGCCGGTAGAGGTCGTGGCCGACGAACACCGGCGGCATTTTTCCGGGAAGCTACTTGCGCTTCATGTAGAACGTGAACTCCTTCTGCGCCTCGCTGTGCGAAAGGAGCTCATTGCCGGTCTGCTTGGAGAATGCCTGGAAATCTTTCACCGAGCCCGGGTCGGTCGCCACGATCTTCAGCACCTGGCCGGCCTGCATATCGTTGAGCGCCTTTTTTGCGCGCAGGATGGGAAGCGGGCAGTTGAGGCCGCGGGCGTCGAGTTCTTTATCGAAGTTCATAAGGAAATACTAGTATGGGGGTCCATGGAAGTCATCAGCCGAACCGCGCCAGCAGCTCGGCCACCTTGGCTGCGTGCTCCGTACGTCCCTGGCGCCCCGGAGCGGGCTCCTCGCGGATCATGCACGACACCATCTCGTAGAACGCGCGGTCGAGCGCCCTGCGCGCCGCGGCAAGCTGCTGCGCGATGCTCTCGCAAGGGTGGTCTTCCGCGATCATCCGCCGTACCGCGTGCACCTGGCCCTCGATGCGCGCCAGGCGCGCATCCATCGCCTTCTTGGCCTCGGGGTCGTGCATCCGTGGGTCGTTCATGGCGGCGCACTATACACCACCGGGTATACAAAACGCTTTTTCTCTCATGATGCGTTGCCGCATAAGCGAAATAGCACGGTCCCATCAGAGGAATTTTTTCACGCATACTCCCCTCCTGTATTAACCTCAGCCGCGAAAGGGAATCATGGCCACTACCACAGACCTCCAGTCGCTCGATCAATTGATCGAACAACGCCTCGACGCGCTGCTGCCGAAGAAGCTCGCCGAGCTGCGCGAGAAGCAGACGCCCTCGCTGACGATCATTGCCACCAAAGGCACGCTCGACTGGGCGTATCCCCCGTTCATTCTTTCGAGCACCGCAGCGGCGCTCGGCTGGAACGTGTCGGTGTTCTTCACGTTCTATGGATTGAACCTCCTGAAGAAGGACATCAGCGACCTCAAGGTGAGCCCGCTCGGCAACCCGGGCATGCCGATGAAGATGCCTTTCGGTCCCGAGTGGTTCAAGAGCATCAACTGGAACATCCCGAACGCGGTGCAGAGCATCGTGCCCGGCTTCGAGACGCTCGCCACCGCGCTCATGAAGCAGACCATCCACAACAAGGGCGTCGCCGGCGTGGAAGAGCTGCGCACCGCGTGCGTCGAAGGCGGCGTGAACCTGATCGGCTGCCAGATGACCGTCGATCTCTTCGGCTTCACGCGCGACGATTTCATTCCGGAAGTGAAGGAGTATTGCGGCGCCGCCACGTTCCTGCCGATGGCGCGCGACGCCGACGTGAGCCTATTCATCTGATCTAGACCGAAACCAAAGGAGGGGGAAATGAGGAAGACACTGGTGGCCGCGGCCACCGCGGCGGCGCTCGTGCCCGCCATCGCAACGGCGACCGACGGCTATTTTTCGCACGGCTACGGCATGAAGTCGAAAGGCCGCGGCGGCGCCTCGACCGCCATGGCGACCGATAGCTTCGGCGGCGCAGTCAACCCGGCCACCATGGTATGGGCCGGCGACCGCCTCGATGTCGGCATCGACTGGTTCAGCCCGAAGCGCAAAGCCGAGCGCACCGACAGCGCGGCCGGGATGAACGGTAGTGCGGACAGCGGCAGCGAGAACTTCCTCGTCCCGGAGTTCGGCTACAACAAGATGCTGAATCCGAGCATGTCGCTCGGCGTCACGGTCTACGGCAACGGCGGCATGAACACCGACTATCCCGGGGACCAGATCGCCGCCGGAAACCCGGTGTGCGCGGGCTTCAATCCCGGCTCCACCGGCCCTTACAACCTGCTGTGCGGCGACGGCAAGCTGGGGGTTGACCTCATGCAGCTCATCGTCGCGCCGACCTTCGCCATGAAAGCGCTCGGCGGCAACCACTCGTTCGGCATCTCGCCGCTCCTCGGCTACCAGCGCTTCAAGGCCGATGGCCTGCAGGGCTTCCAGGGCTACACGCCCAACCCGGCGACCTTCGCCACCGACAACCACCTCACCAACCGCGGCTATGACACCTCGACCGGCTACGGTCTGCGTTTCGGCTGGATGGGCAAGGTGACCCCGACGGTGGCTCTCGGCGCGGCGTACTCGACGAAGATGAACATGAAGAAGTTCGACAAGTACCGCGACCTCTTCGCCGACCAGGGCGACTTCGACATTCCGGAGAACTGGAACCTCGGCGTCGCGTTCAACGCCACGCCGCGCGTCACGATCGCCGCCGATTACCAGCGCATCAACTACAGCGGAATCAATTCCGTCGGCAATCCCAGCACCAATGGCGGGCTCACGACGGTCGGCACGCTGGGCTGCAGCACCTGCCGGGGATTCGGATGGCAGGACGTGAACGTGATCAAGATCGGCGTCGAGTACCAGTACACCTCGGCGCTCACGCTGCGCGCGGGCTACAACCATAGCGACAACCCGATCCAGTCGCGCGACGTGACGTTCAACATCCTCGCGCCGGGCGTGGTGCAGGATCACCTTACCGCGGGCTTCACCTACGCGCTGAGCCAGTCGTCCGAGATCACGATGGCGTACATGCACGCGTTCAACAAATCGGTGACCGGCGCGAGCCTGTTCAACAACTGGGTCCCGGGCGCGGGCAACGAGAAGATCCAGATGCACGAGGACTCGCTCGGCATCGCGTTCGGCTGGAAGTTCTAAGGCTCAGGCCACCGGCACGGACTTGCCGAACTGCTCGGCGAGCAGGCTCTCGCCCTGGTCGAGGACGAAGTAGCGGAACGACTCGGCCGCAGGCGATCCTGCAGGCCGCCAACGAGTGCGACAGCCCCGGTCATCCTGCAGACCTCGGCGGGCGCGCGCAAGTACGCCGGCGAGCCCTTCCTCAGGCACCTCGTCGCCGCCGCGGTCGAGTCGTACCCGCATATTCCGGTGTGCGTCCACCAGGACCACGGCGCGAGCCCCGCGGTGTGCCAGGCATCGATCCGCTCGGGCTTCACGAGCGTAATGATGGACGGATCGCTGAAGGAAGACATGAAGACGCCGGCGCCTTACGAGTACAACGTGCAGGTGACGCGCCGCGTCGCCGAACTGGCGCACGCGGTCGGCGTTTCGGTCGAAGGCGAGCTCGGCTGCCTCGGCTCTCTGGAGAGCGGCGAGGCGGGCGAGGAGGACGGCGTCGGCGCGCAAGCTCGCCCGCCAGCCGACCGGCGAGGTGCTGGCGATCGACCGCATCCGCGCGATCCTGCAGGGCATCCGCAACGGGGACGCGAGCGCTTCGAGCAGTTCGGCTGCGCCGGCCGCGCCGCGCGCATCCGTCCGGCGCCGCTAGAGATGCTTGCCCGCCGCTACGCCGTTCAGGCCCCGGCGCATCATGGGAATGACGACGTCGTCGAACGCCTCGTTCCACGCTTTCTCGGCCGCAGGGGTCCATTGCGCGCCGAGCTGAGGCGCCAGCACCTCCAGGAACACCTCCTTGAAGTTGCCGAGATCGTGCCCGTCGAGCGCGAACGGCTTGTGCGCCGCGCCGAGCTTGCGCAGGCGAGGCGCGATGTCGGTGCGATCGTCGGCGAGATCGGCCAGCAGCGCCGCGGTGAACAGCATCTTTTCGATATCGGCAACCTGCAGCTTGCGCGGAAAGAGCTTGCGATAGCCCGGGAAGCGCTCGAAAAACCGCTGGTAGAACTCCTCGACGAATTGCTCCCGGCGATCGCCGAGCAGTTGCCATGTTTCTTCTATGAGCTCGGTATTCATTGAACAGTCCCTGGAGTGCGCGTCTGCGCTCATTTTCCCCCGGGTATTCCGAGGCGGGTTTTGATCTGGGTCATACGGCAATCTGATGTTTCCATCGAAACATTGGTTTGACAGATGGCGCGGGCCGGCCATGATGGCGTTCTTTCCTGAGGAGGAAGCATGAAACCGTCTAGCGCAATTTCGAGGCTCGCGTCGGCTCTTCTGCTGGCTGCAGCCGCCGTCCTGGCCCCGGTCATGTCGCATGCGCAAGCGACCGCGCAGGGCACGCAGAAAGCCGACCGCTACAAGGTCGTGCTGCAGGTGAGCGACAACGATCCCGCGAAATGGAACCTCGCGCTCAACAACGCGCGCAACATCCAGCAGGACCTGGGCAAGGGCAATGTCGACGTGGAGATCGTCGCCTACGGTCCCGGCCTCGGGATGCTGAAAATGGAGTCCAAGGTGGCCGACCGCCTGGCGCAGGCGCTTGACAATAACGTCGCGCTGCTCGCGTGCGAGAACACCATGCGCAACACCAAAGTGCAGAAGTCCGACATGTACGGTGGCATCGGCTACGTCGATGCGGGCGTGGTCCACATCATGAAACGCCAGCGCGAGGGCTGGGCCTACGTCCGCCCGTAAGGCGCTCTTGCGCGCAGCCTTAGCCGCCGCGAGATCGCGATCCTTTCCGATCCGAACTGCCCGTTCTGCCGCCGCTTCGAGCGCGATCTGGCGACGCTCGACGACCTGACCGTTCATATCTTCGTGTATCCGGTGATCAGCCCGGAGTCGGTGCGCCAGGCAACAGCGGTGTGGTGCTCGAGCGACCGGCTCAGCGCATGGAACGACCTGACGCAGCGGCGTGTCGAGCCGGCGGCAAAGCGCGACTGCGATGCCCCCGTCGCGGAGCTCGTGGCCCTGCCCTCGGGCGAGATGCATTCGGGGGCGATGAAGATAACCGACCTCGTGCCGCTGCTCGATGCGGCCGGCAGGAAATAGGTGCGCTAGCGCAGGCCGAGCGCCTCGCGCGCAATGCCGTCGAGCAGCCTCTCGACTTCCCTGAGCGCCGCCTTCGAGGCCGTTGAGCCGTCAGGACGCCACGGCCGCCGGTAGGCGACGTGGACCGTCCCCGGCTGCTGCGCGGTGGCGTACACGACCATGCTGTACGGGCAGAAGGCGACGTTGGCCGGATCCGCCTCCATCGTCCTGCGCGAAAGCGCCGCGCTGCAAAACAGGAATGCCTGCGCGTCCGCATAGAGCTTGCGCGAGGAGCCGACGTCTTTGCCCGTGCGCTCGAGCATGCGGTTGACGAACGACTCATGGTCGACCACCAGACCCCTGCCCTCGATGGCGAGCTTGAGGTCGTCGCGCACGTCTTCGAACTTCGCGGCCTTCGAGTAGGTCACGATGGGATGCGGATCCGCCATGGCGGGCTCCCTGATCAAGCAATCGCCTGATAGTAGAGGTTCTGCGGGTGCCTTGCTTCGGCGAAGAAGTACCAGCGCTCTGCAAGCAAGCCGGCGAACTGCAAGAGGAAGGCGGGGATTGGGAAGCCCGACACGAGAAACAACGCCGGCAGTGGAAAGACGAGCGCGAGGAACGCCCAACGCGCCGCGCGTACCACTTCGCGCGGCCGGCCATGGAAGAACTCGCGCGTATTGAACGAGCCGCCCATGGCGCCTTGCGCGATCTGCGCGATGCGCGGGTGCTTGACGCCGATCGCCGTGGCGGGAGTCGACTTGGGACGAAGGCGCGCATTGCGCGCGAGCGCGGCGAGCCGCGCAAGGTAGGCAAGCGCGCCCGCGGCGAGCGCCGCGGCAGCGTACGCCGGCGCGAGCGGCGGATGCAGCCATGCCGCCATGGCCGCGGCGGCCGTAAGGCCCGAAGCGCATCCGAGTAGCGTGTAGTTGAGCGGCGTAAGAGGTGTGTGCCACTCCTGCAGGAACTTGAGGCAGGCGTAAATCATCCCCGTGCACACGAACAACGCGATCGCCAGCATCACTGCCACAACGTTGAACCAGAGAGTTTTCATCTGAAGCCAGTGTGCGACAGCCCATGCGAATACGGCGGCCATGAACAGCGGCAGAACGATCACCTCGCGGGAGAGCCAAGACGTACGCCACATCGCCGCCGAGCGCCACGCGCGCTCGGGATGGCCGAGGTGAAAGAAGGAGGCGACAAGCCCGCCGGCAAGCAGCACCAGCGAAACCGCCGCGCCGGCCACGAAAAAGCGTGCCGGCGCTTCGCCGAACGCGTCGGCCGCGGCCAGAGCGAGGTACAAGCCCTGCCCGGCGCCGATGAGCGTCGTAAGAAGAATCACCGACCAGGCGGGACGCACGGCTTACCAGCTCGTCACGTCGTCGAGCGCCGGCTCGCCGGCCGCGGGCCGCGGCAGCTTGCCGTCCACCTTGAGCGGGTTGTCTTCGCGCTGCAGCTCGTCGGGATGCAGCTTGATCGAAGTCTTGCGCCGCGGCAGGTAGTGGTTCGCCGGCTGCGTACCCCATTCGGGCATGAGCGCGTAGCCGCCCTGCTCGCGGATGGCGCGCGCGGCTTGCGAATCCGGGTCGTGGATATCGCCGAAAATGCGCGCGCTCGTCGGGCAGGCGAGCACGCAGGCGGGCTTGCGCTCGGCCTCGGGGAGCTTCCCGTCGTAGATGCGGTCGACGCACAACGTGCACTTCTTCATCACCTTCTGCTGCTCGTCGAGCTCGCGCGCGCCGTACGGGCAGGCCCACGAGCAGTACTTGCAGCCGATGCACTTGTCGTAATCGACGAGCACGATGCCGTCCTCGGCGCGCTTGTAGCTCGCGCCGGTCGGGCATACCGGCACGCACGGCGGTTCCTCGCAATGCAGGCACGATTTCGGGAAATGCACCGTCTCGGTCTTGGGAAATTCGCCGACCTCGTAGGTCTGCACGCGGTTGAAGAACGTGCCGCTCGGCTCGGCGCCGTAGGGATTGGCGTCGGAGAGCGGACCGGCCTCGCCCGAGTGGTTCCACTGCTTGCAGCTGGTGACGCAGGCGTGGCAGCCCACGCAGACGTTGAGGTCGATCACCAAAGCGAGCTGTGTCATGCCGAAACCTTTGTCAGCGTCCGGAATTGCGGCCACGCGCCCGCTTCCTCGGCGGCATAGATGCGCACGCGCACGTCGTACCAGCCCGCCTGGCCCGTAACCGGATCCGAGTTGGAGATTCGGCCGGGAAGCTCGTCCGTGATCAGGTGATTCAAGAGAAAGCCTTTGCGGGCCTCGTTGGCGTCGGGTGCGAGCGCCCATGCGCCCGGCTGCTTGCCGATCGCGTTCCAGGTCCATACGGTGCCCGGCTCCACCGCTTCGCTATGGCGGCCCATGCAACGCACGCGGCCCCAGGGCGACTCGACCCATAGCCAGGCGCCGTCCTCGATGCCGCTCGCGCGTGCGGTGCGCGGGTTGATGAAAAGGTAGTTGTGCGTGTGGATCTGGCGCAGCCACGCGTTCTGCGAGTCCCACGAGTGGTACATCGCCATAGGCCGCTGCGTGATGGCCGTGAGCGGATAGCGCTCGAGGTCGGTCAGCTGGTGTTCCAAAGGGGAAAAATAAAAAGGCAGCGGGTCGAAATAGGTCTCTATGCGCTTCGCCAGGCGCTCGGGCGGGCGCCGGCCCGGCCATTTGCCTTGCGCGGCGAGCCGGAAACGCTGCAGCACCTCGGAATACAGATGCACGAGGATCGGCTCGCCCCAGCGGCGCAGGCGCACGCGCTGCGCCCATTCCATGTAGCCGCGGTTCCAATTGCGCATGTAGCGATACGACGGCGGCAGCTCGTGCTTGAAGACGCAGTTGTTCTCCGCGTAGCGCGCCCATTGCTCCGGGTTCGGCTCGCCCCGCAGCGCTTTTTTGCCGTCGGTGCCGCGCCACCCGGCGAGAAAGCCGATCCCCGAGCCCGGCTCGGTCTCGTGCCGGACGATGAAGTCGGGATAATCCCTGTACTTTCTCGAGCCATCCTTGTTGGTGAAGGCGGGTAACTGCAAACGCCCGCCGAGCTCGATCAGCACTTCCTGGAACGGCTTGCATTCGCCCAGCGGCGGCACCACCGGCACGCGTACCGAGTCCATGGGGCCGTCGAACTCCGAGATCGGCCGGTCGAGGAGCGACATGACATCGTGGCGCTCGAGGTACGTGGTGTCCGGCAGCACGAGGTCCGCGAATGCCGTCATCTCGGACTGAAACGCGTCGCACACCGCCACGAAAGGGATCTTGTATTCGCCGTCGGCGCCGCGGTCGTTCAGCATGCGCCGCACCTCCACGGTGTTCATCGTGGAGTTCCACGCCATGTTCGCCATGAAGATCATCAGCGTGTCGATCGGGTAAGGATCGCCGCGCCAGGCGTTGGTGATGACGGTGTGCATGAGGCCATGCACCGAGAGCGGGTACTCCCAGGAGAAACCCTTGTCGACGCGCACCGGCTCGCCTTGCGCGTCGACGAAAAGGTCTTCGGGCGACCCGGGCCAGCCGAGCGCCAGGCCGCCAAGCGGCGTGTTCGGCTGCACGCCCTCGGGGCCGGTCGGCGTCTTTGCCGAAGGCGGGATGGCGCGCGGAAACGGCGCCTTGTGGCGAAAACCGCCCGGCCGGTCGATGGTGCCGAGCAGGCTCATCAGGATCGCGAGCGTGCGCACGGTGTGGAAGCCGTTCGAGTGCGCCGCGAGACCGCGCATCGCGTGGAAGGCGACCGGATTGCCGGTCACCGTCTGGTGCTCGTTGCCCCAGCAGTCCGTCCAGGCGATCGGCAGCTCGATTTTCTCGTCTCGCGCCGTCACGCCCATCTCGTGCGCCAGGCGCCGGATGGTGGCCGCCGGGATGCCCGTAATCGGCTCGGCCCATTCGGGGGTGAGATCGCGCACGCGCTCGGCGAGCAGCTGGAACGCCGGCTGTACCCGTGTGCCGTCGGCGAGCCGGAAATCGCCGAACAGGCTCGGATCGGCCTGCGGCGTGTGGCTGAGGACCGGCCTGCCGGAATGGCGGTCCCACCACAGCTTATTTTGCGGTTGAGCCGGATTTTCGGGTTCCGCATCCTCTTCGTCGGTCGCGAGCAGGCCATGGCTCGGGGAGTGCGGATCGGCGATCACGAGGTGGCCGCCGTTCGTGTAGCGCGCCACGAACTCGCGGTCGTAGAGGCCCTGCGCGATGAGCTCGTGGACGAGCGCAAGCAGCAGCGCGCCGTCGGTGCCCGGGCGGATGGGCACCCACTCATCGGCGATTGCCGAGTAACCGGTGCGTACAGGGTTGACCGAGACGAAGCGTCCGCCCGCGCGTTTGAAACGCGAGATGGCGATCTTGAGCGGATTGGAGTGGTGGTCCTCGGCGGTGCCCAGCATGACGAAAAGCTTCGCGCGCTCGAGGTCCGGCCCGCCGAACTCCCAGAACGAGCCGCCGATCGTGTAAATCATGCCGGCGGCCATGTTCACCGAGCAGAAGCCGCCGTGCGCGGCGTAATTCGGAGTGCCGAACTGGCGCGCGAAAAGACCGGTGAGCGCCTGCATCTGGTCGCGCCCGGTGAACAAGGCGAACTTCTTCGGGTCGTTCGACCTTATCGCCTTCAACCGGTTTTCGAGGATTGAAAAAGCTTGTTCCCAGGAAATCGGCTGGAACTCGCCCGCGCCCCTTTCGCTGCCCGGTTTTCGAAGCAATGGACGTGTCAGGCGTGCCGGCGAGAGCTGCTTCATGAGGCCGCTCGCGCCTTTGGCGCAGATCACGCCCTTGTTGAGCGGATGCTCGGGGTTGCCCTCGATGTAGCGCACGACGGCGCGCCCGTCTTTCTCATCCACGTGCACGCGGATGCCGCAGCGGCACGCGCACATGTAGCAGGTGGTCGTCTTGATCTCGGTCAAGCGCGCAATTGTCCGTACCGCGCGCTCGCGCGGCCAACGAGTTAATCTGATTTCTCCATAAGAGGCGGCGATTCACGCGCTCTATGCCGGCATAGCGAATCGTTGCCGGCGCGCAGCGCCGCCCCGAATAAAATCGAGCCATGCGCGACATCGCAACGAGCCAGACGATCCTGGTGGTCGGCGGGGGCGTGAGCGGCATGACCGCTGCGCTCGAAGCCGCGGAATGCGGCAAGCAGGTGCTCCTCGTGGAGAAATCGCCGACGCTCGGCGGCCGCACCGCGCTTCTCTACCGCTACTTCCCGAAGCTCTGCCATCCGACGTGCGGGCTGGAAATCAACCTGCGCCGCCTGAAGGGCAACCGCAATGTGCGCGTGATGACGATGGCGGAGGTCGTCAGGGTCGAAGGCCGCCGCGGCGATTACAGCGTCACGCTGCGCGTCGCGCCGCGCTTCGTGAACGAAAACTGCACGGCCTGCGGCGCCTGCGCCGAGGCGGTGGGCGCCGAAATTCCGAATCCCTGGAACTACAACCTCAACCGCATGAAGGCGGCGTACCTGCCCCATGCCATGGCTTACCCGCAGCGCTACGTGCTCGATGCGTCGATCGCCGGCACGCCGGACGCCGAGAAGGCAAGAACGGCGTGCAAGTACGGCGCCATCGATCTCGAAATGAAGGAGCAGACGCTCACGGTGAGCGCCGGCGCGGTCGTGTGGGCGACGGGCTGGAAGCCGTATGACGCGGCCAAGATCCAGCCCTACGGCTATGGGCGCTACGCGAACGTGATTACCAGCGTGGAATTCGAGCGCCTGGCCGATCCGCACGGCCCGACCGGCGGGCGCATCGTGCGGCCCTCCGACGGCAAGGAGGCGAAGAACATCGCCTTCATCCAGTGCGCGGGATCGCGCGACGAGAACCATCTGCGCCACTGCTCGCGCATCTGCTGCATGGCCTCGCTCAAGCACACGCAGTTCGTGCGCGAGGCCTACGGCGAGGCGGCGCGCTCGACGATCTACTACATCGACATCCGCGCCATCGACCGCTTCGAGGACTTCTACCGCAAGGTGCGCGCCGACCGCACCGTGAAGTTCGTGAAGTCCAAGCCGGCGCGCATCGCGGAGGACCGGGCCAGCGGCGATGTCGTGCTGCACGGTGTCGATACCGAGGGCTATCACCGCTACGCTGCGCAGCACGATCTCGCGGTGCTTGCGATCGGCATGGAGACCGCCGTGCCGCTGCCGCAGGACGCCGAAGTGTTCCCCGCGGGCTGCGCCGCCGACGCGCTCGATGTCAACCGCTCGGTGCAAAGCTCGACCGCCGCCGCGCTGCGCGCGATCCAGGTCGTCAACCGCGCGGCCCGGGCCGAATCATGAAGACCGCGGCCTATCTCTGCGGCGGCTGCGGCATCGCCGAGCAGCTCGACACCGCACGCCTTGCCGCGATCGCCGAGCGCGAGGGCAAGGTGGATCTCGTGCGCGAGCATCCGTTCCTTTGCTCGGCCGAAGGGGTGCAGGCGATCCGCGAGGGCATCGACAAAGACGGCGCCACCCACGTGATGCTCGCCGCCTGCTCGCGGCGCGCGAAAACGGAGGCCTTTTACTTCCCCGACGTCGCGGTGGCGCGCGCCAACTTGCGCGAAGGCGTGGTCTGGATCCAGGAGAAGGGAGAAGCGGCGCAAGAGATGGCCGACGACTACGTGCGCATGGCGTGCGCGGAACTGAAGCGCATGCAGGTGCCGAAAGCCGGCCCCGACACCGGGAAGAGCAAGCGGGTGCTCGTGGTCGGCGGCGGCATTTCGGGACTGACGGCGGCGCTCGAGGCGGCCGAGGCCGGCTACGAGGCGCTCATCGTCGAGAAGGAAGCGGCGCTCGGCGGCTGGGCTGCGCGCCTGCACCGCCGCATTCCGGAGCGCGCGCCTTTCAAAGATCCCGCGGAAACGGGCGTGCCGGCGCTTGTCGATGCCGTAACTCGAAATTCAAGAATTAAACTGCAATTGGGAACCACGGTTGCGCAAACCGCGGGCGCGCCCGGGCGCTTTCGCGTCACGCTGTCCAACGGGCGAACCGAAGAGGTCGGCGCCATCGTGCAGGCGAGCGGCTTCTCGCTCTACGACGCCGCGCGCCTCGCCGAGTTCTCCTACGGAAAGTCGCCCGACATCGTGGACCAGGCGGGGCTTGAGGCATTGGCGAAAAAATCGATCCCGATTCGTCGCCCGTCGGACAACAAGGAAGTCAAGCAGGTGGTTTTCGTGCAGTGCGCGGGGCAGCGCGACGACTCGGGCAAGCACCTGCCCTACTGCTCGGGCCACTGCTGCGCCACCTCGATGAAGCAGGCGATGTACTTCAAGGACGCGAATCCGGCCGTCGACACGGTGGTGATCTACACCGACCTGCGCGTGCCGGGGAACGGAGAAGACTTCTACCGCTCTGCGCAGGCGAAGGGCGTCACCTTCACCAAGGGCAAGGTGTCGGCTGTCGAGGCCGACGGCGCGGTGAAGTTCAGGGACCTGATCCTTGATGAGGACACTCAAATTAAAGCCGACTTGGTGGTGCTCGCGACCGGGCAGGTGCCCAATTCCGGCGTCAACATCGACAACCCCGACGAGCCGGACGCGAACGGCGCGAAGCCGATCTCGATCCTGAACCTCGAGTACCGGCAGGGAAGCGACCTGCCGCGGCTCGCGCACGGATTCTCCGACTCGCACTTCATCTGCTTCCCGTACGAGACGCGCCGCACCGGCATCTACACCGCCGGGCCGGTGCGCCGGCCGATGGACATCGCGCAGGCGGTGGAGGACGCGACCGGCGCCGCGCTGAAGGCGATCCAGGCGACCGAGAACGCGGCGCTCGGGCGCGCGGCGCATCCGCGCTCCGGCGACCTCTCGTTCCCGCTGGTGCGTCTCGACGGTTGCACGCAGTGCAAGCGCTGCACCGTGGAATGCCCGTTCGGCGCCATCGACGAGGACGAGAAGCGCTACCCCGTCTTCAACGAGAGCCGCTGCCGGCGCTGCAGCACGTGCATGGGCGCCTGCCCGGTGCGCGTGATCTCCTTCGAGAACTACTCGGTGGACTCCGTCGGCGCGCAGATCAAGGCGGTCGGGATCCCCGACGAGACCGAGGAGAAGCCGCGCATCCTCATCCTCGCGTGCGAGAACGACGCCTATCCGGCGCTCGACATGGCCGGGCTGCAGCGCGTCAAGTACTCGGCCGCGGTGCGCGTGATACCGGTGCGCTGCCTCGGCTCGGTGAACCAGGTCTGGGTGACCGACGCCCTGAATGCCGGCTACGACGGCATCATGCTGCTGGGCTGCAAGCACGGCGACGACTACCAGTGCCACTTCGTGCGCGGCTCGGCGCTCGCGGCCGAGCGCATGAGCAAGATCGACGATACGCTGAAGCAGCTCGCGCTCGAGAACGAGCGCGTCATCACCTGCGAGGCCGCGATCACCGACATCGCGAGGCTGCCGCGCCTGATCGACGAGTACGCGCAGACCATCGAGCGCATCGGCCTTTCGCCGCTCAAGGGGTTCGCATGATGCTGACAGCAGGCCGTTGCCCCCCTGACAAGGGGGGAGCGAGCGTTTTCTGCGAGCGGGGGGTTTGCATTTCGCGAAAACCAACCCCCCGTTCGCCTTCGGCTCACGCCCCCCTTGACAGGGGGGCGGCAGCGCAGGTGTATCCATGAGCGCCTACCAGGGCGACTTCCTCAAGGAAGTCGAGGCCCGCGTCGAGGAAGGCGAATGGGTGAAGATGTGCATGCAGTGCGGCGTGTGCGCCGGCTCGTGCCCCTTCGGCCCGCACTGGGAGCATTCGCCGCAGAAGATCTTCATGATGATCCGCGCGGGCAAGCGCGAGGAGGTGCTCACCTCGGATGCGATGTGGATGTGCACCTCCTGCTACAACTGCGTGGTGCGCTGCCCGCGCAAGCTGCCGATCACGCAGATCATGCATGGGCTCGCGACCTATGCCCATCGCCTGGGCCTCGCGCCGAAAATGCAGCCGACGCGGCGCTTCTCGGTCACGTTCTGGAGCAACCTCACCCGCACCGGGCGCGTGAACGAGTTGAAGCTCGTCCTCCAGGTCTATTTCCGCAACGGGTTCGCCGCAGGCCTCAAGGAGTTCTGGAACATGCGGCGCGTCGGGCTGCGGCTGCTCGCCGCGAAGCGCATGAACCCGTTCGAGCTCGTCTTTCCGCACCGCTGCAAGGACGCGAAGGGCATCCAGCGCATGCTCGCGAAAGCCTGCGAGATCGAGAACCGCAAGCGAGGATTCAGCCAATGAAGAAGGAATACGCGTTCTACCCCGGTTGCTCCTCGCAACTGCGCGGTTCGGCGTCGAACTACCTCACCAGCGTCAACAGCATGTGCCAGACGCTCGAGGTGAAGATGACGCCGATCCCGGACTGGAACTGCTGCGGCGCCTCGATCGGCTACGCCGGCTCGGGAGAGCTCGCGCGGCACGTGATGAACGCCCGCAATTTCGCGCTCTCGGAAAAGCACCTGCCCGGGCAGGACGTCGTCGCGACCTGCGCCGCGTGCTGGCTCGGCGCCAAGGAAACCAAGCAGAAGCTCGACGCGAGCCGCGCCTTGATGGAGGATACCAACGAGGCGTTGAAGGAAGCGGGGCTGCGCTACGAGGCGAAGACCGAGGTGCGCCACATGGTCGAGGTCCTGATCGAGGACATCGGCTACGAGGAGATCCGCAAGCACGTCGTGAAGCCCCTCGAGGGCATCAAGTTCGCCGGCTACGTCGGCTGCCAGACCAACCGGCCGTTCGGCATCGCCGGCGAGTCGTTCGAGAACCCGATGTACCTGGACAAGCTCGTCGAGACCGTCGGCGGCGAGGCGCTCGTCAAGTACGAGCAGAAAGTCGCCTGCTGCGGCGGCGCGCTGGCGTTTTCCGAGCCCGACAAGAGCCAGAAGCAGATCAAGGAGATCGTCGAGGCGGCGTACGACCAGGGCGCCGACATGATCGTCACGCCCTGCCCGCTGTGCCAGGCCAACGTCGAGATCTACCAGGCCGAGATCAACCGCAAGCAGGGCACCAAGCTCGACATGCCGGTGATGTACTACTCGCAACTCCTCGCGGTGGCTTACGGCGCGGCGCCGAAGCAGGCGGGGCTCGACGGCCACGTGATCCAGCCGAAGAAGCTGCAGGACATCGCCGTCAAGGTCGTGCCGGCCAGGAAGTAGCGCGCTTCAACCCGCCGCTATCAAGCGCGGAATGTGCTGGGGACAATTGAGATCCCAGGCGTCAATGCTGAACACGATGGCGAATTCCGCAGCGCGTGATGGTTACGCGCGTTACGCATCGGACCTACTGAGTCTCCATCAGTGTGTGTTGTCTGCTTTACGCTCCGGCTCAGGATGTTATGAGGAGCTTGCTCGACCAGTAGGCACCGCGTAGGCGGCGCAGACGGAAATCCAAAGCGTGGTGCAATTGATTGCACCGGCACCCAGCTTATGGATGCCTACGTCCTGCCTGCGGTCGGCCGCTCTGCTCGGATAAACGGACGAACGTAAGAGAAATCAAATAAGCGCCCTTCCTCGTAGGTCTTTCCTCCGATCCACAGAAATGCCAAGTTCCTGCAGCACCTCGTCCGTGTGCTCGCCGAGATCCGGAGGCGGCCGTAATTGCGCTTCACGCTCGCCATCGAAGCGTAACGGTCGCCGCATGCCCCTGACCTCGCCGTGGACACCATGCAGTGACTTAAACAGTAAATTGAGGTGGCGTACCTGCGGATCGTCAAAGAGCTCATTCACCCGGCGTTCAGGCGCAAACGGTACGTCGTTCGCTTCAAGTACTTGCATCCATTCGTCTCGATTACGCTTGCGGAATATTCCGGCCAGCTCCTTTGCGATGTCCTCATAGCGCGAGATCCGAGCCCTGCGATCCGGATATTTCTGAAGGAAGTCAGGCCGCTCAATTGCTTTTGCGAGCGATTCCCAGAACTTGTTCGGTGACGAAAGTTGAAGGCCTATTCGTTTGCCATCCCTGCATTCAAGCAAATAAGCCTGGGAAGTCGCACCCCGGGAATACTGGGTGGGAGCTTGGCCGGTCGCGAGATATTGGCCGATTGGTTCAGCCCCAAAAGCCATGGTGGCTTCCAGCATGCTGGTGTCCACCCTTCGCCCAACACCACTCTTTTCGCGATCAAACAGCGCGGCGAGAATGCCCAGGCAGGCGAAGAGCCCCGTAAGTGCATCTGAAACGGCTGGTCCGGCGACTCTCGGATCGCTTCCGTCATGAAAGAGTGAGAGCCAGCCACTCAATGTCTGGCCAACATTGTCATACGCCGGCCTGGATGCATAAGGGCCATCGAAACCGAATCCCGTAATGGAGCAGTACACGAGCCGCTGATTGACCCCATGGAGTCGATCGTAGTCGACCCCCAGTTTTTCTGACACGCCAGGCCGATTGTTGAGAATGACCACATCCGCGTTGCTGACCAGCTTGTGCAATATTTCGAGGCCTTCAGGCTTCGAATAATCCAGCGCGAGGCTTCGCTTGTGCCGGTTATATGACTGGAAATGAGGGCTATAAAGTCCGCCCTCAAAGGAGCGGAACGGATCACCGGTCCCGGGACGCTCGACCTTGACAACGTCCGCGCCCAGCTCGGCCAACAACATCGCTGCATAAGGCGCAGTAATGAAATTCCCGAGGTCTATTACCCGAATGCTGTGGAGAACATTCATGATTTTTCCTATCTAATTGCCTTCCTTACCGGCAATAAGCACAGAACCCGCGCCTTTCCGCACGTAGACATATGCGGGCCTTTTCTGCCTGGTCAAACCGTTAATCAACCCCTGCAGGTCTCGCGTCCCGTCAGAGCTCCGGCTTTGTGACCGTTCTGCGCGCATGGTAATGACCTCCTCCTTGCCGGCGACATAACGAAGCAAGAGCTCGTCGTCCGAGATGTTCGAATCGCCATATTGTTCGCGCATTTCCGCCAGCGTCGGCTGAGGAGGTTGCCAGCGCGCGAGTTCGTCAGCGCGAGATCGGCGAAGAATGACATCCTTGATGGTCGGATCTATGGCATCACTTTCCTCTTCACCCCAGTGACCTAGGGCGTACTGGATGATCTCATCAGTGACTGTCTTGTATCGCTCCCCGGCCACTACATTTATGGCTGCCTGAACGCCGACATACTGCGAGTACGGCGTCACCATGATGGGATAGCCAAGATCCTCTCTTACTCTGGCAGTCTCCTTCAGCACTTCGTCAAGCTTGTTACCCAAGCCAGCACTTGCCAGTTGATGCCTGAGATTTGAGATCATGCCGCCGGGAACTTGATGAATAAATTGCTCATGGTCGTATGGCGCAGGGACACCAAGAGGCAATCCCTCTTGAATCGCAACGGAAGTGAGATGCTTCTCGACTGCTTTAATTGCGTCTTCATCAACTGATGACGAGTAACCGAGCGCCCTCGCATTCTTGACAATGTTCAAGATTGAGGGATTGGACGATCCGTCGGCAAGCGGTGGAATCGCAGTATTTATGTGCCGTATACCAAGCTTGATGGCCTCGAGACAGCAAAGAGGTCCGAGGCCAGTATGGCAATGAGTATGGAATTCAAGCGGGATTCCGTTGACGTTCTTGAGGACCACCGGGACCAGAGTCCGTGTTCTTTCTGGTGTAAGCAAACTGCCGGGATCCTTGATGCAAATTCGGACAACGTCGAGCTTTGCCGCTTCCCTGGCCTTCTCGGCGTAGTACTCATCCGTGTGCTTTGGGGAATACGTATATATAAGGTTCAGGATAGGTGCGATTCCAACTTTCCGCGCCTGCCCGACGAGATAGCGCCATCGAGCGACCGTATTGGATGGATCTGCGAGGCGCGCTTCGCGTATTCCATGAGCAGCAATCCTCTTCCACCAGATTTCATCAATGGAGAGTGGGGTAATCTGAAAAGCCGCCAGGTAGCGGCTTCGGATCATGCGAAGCGGCGTCTTCTTGACCCGTTCTCCTACGAGATCAATTCTTTCCCAGGAGTCCTCGCCTAGCTCACGGACTATTTTCTTATCGAAGTTTGTGGCAAGAATTTCTATCGCCACGAATCCGGCTTCATCCATGTAGCTTGCGACGGCCAACATCATCTCCGTCCTCATCCCGGTTGCCCATAGACTCATCTGCCCATCGCGAAGCGTGGTATCGATGTACGTGATATCCGGCATGGCGGTTATTGCGCAGCTCCTGTCAGGGCACCGTGTGCGTGATTCCGATCAGCCCGCAGGCATTTCGGGCATCAGCGCCTCGACGAGTCTGGTGCTGACCCGGCCCGATTCAAACTCGGGATGCCCGACCACGAAACGCAGGAATTCCAGAGTTGTACCGACGCCGGCAACCACAAAGTGATCGAGCGCCCATCGCATCCGCTGGAGTGCTTCGCCTCGATCTGCTCCGTGGACGATCAGCTTTGCCAACAGTGAATCGTAGTGTGGAGGCACCGTATAGCCCGCATAACAGTGTGTATCCAGCCTGACGTGCGCCCCTTCCGGTGGCACCCAAGTGCCGATCCGGCCAGGACATGGACGAAAATTTTCTTTGGGTATTTCTGCGTTTATTCGGCACTCAATGGCGTGACCACTGAACCTCACATCCGACTGCTTAAAGCGTAGGGCGTCGCCGCCCGCCACACGAATCTGTTCCTGAACCAGGTCGATCCCAGTGATCATTTCAGTGACCGGATGCTCGACTTGGATGCGTGTGTTCATTTCGAGAAAATGAAACGTTTTCGCATCCTGATCCAGAACAAATTCAACGGTTCCGGCATTCTCGTACTGCATTTCCCGGGCGAGCGTGACTCCGGCCTCGTGAATCCGTTCCCTAAGTCGTTCATCAATTCCGGGCGCTGGTGTCTCCTCGATAAGCTTCTGGTGTCGCCGCTGCAGTGAACAATCCCGCTCGCCCAGATGGATCACATTGCTGTATCGATCACCGAAAACCTGTACCTCGATGTGGCGTGCATTCGGGATAAATCGCTCGACGTAGAGCGAGTCGTCACCAAACGCTGCACGTGCCTCAGCAGCTGCCGATTCAAACGCTCGTTGCAGGTCTGCGGCGTTTGTAACCACCTTCATACCGCGGCCTCCTCCGCCTGCGGCCGCCTTGATCATTACAGGCAACCCAACCTTCTCGGCAATTGTCAAAGCGTGCTTGTACGAGAAGAACTTTTCCGACCCGGGAAGAACGGGCAAGCCGTAACGATCGGCAAGTGTCCGGGCAAGGACCTTGTTGCCCATAACTCGGATCTGCTCGGGAGTCGGACCGATAAACGTAATACCTGCTGAGCGACACGCCTGAGCAAGCTCAGCGGACTCGGCGAGAAATCCATAACCCGGATGGATTGCATCTGATCCGGTGCCGAGAGCCGACGCGACGATGGCCTTGATGTTCAGATAGCTGTCCGCCGCCCTTGCGGGGCCAATACACACAGTACGACCGGCCATCCTGCTCGGAAGGCTGTCGCGATCAGCCTCGGAAATCGCAAGTACCGTATCAATTCCAAGTGCCTGGCAGGCCGTAATGATTCGAACGGCAATTTCGCCCCGATTGGCAACAAGGACGCGCGATATGCTCATGTGGTTCGTTCGCCAGCTCGAGCCGCGCTCAGCGGCTTGGTCGCACTCTCATAAGAACGGCGCCATATTCAACGAACTGCTCATCCTTGGCGCAGATCTCCACAATCACACCACTTGCTGCGGCCGGAACCGCGGTGAATACCTTCATTACTTCAATGAGTCCAACTGTCGACTCGGCAGTCACCTCTGAGCCAACCGAGACAAAGGGGGGCGCCTTCGGCTCGGGTCTTGTATAGAAACGCCCGACCATGGGAGCCTTGACATCGAGGAGTCCATCTGCGGGCGCTTTCTCCTGCACGCCATGGGCTATGCCGTCGGCCAAAGCGGGAGTCGACCCGCCTGTCTGCTCGGCAACATCAGCTTCGGGAGCTGCCACGTCCAATGTAGCTGGCATGGTTCCCTTGCCAATGGTTACCTGCATCTGCCCGGCCCTGATCTGCAAAAAATCGAACGTCGAGCGATCGAGTATTTGAACCAGTCGGGCAATTTTCTGGATTTCCTCGTCGCTAAGCAGATCGCGTTGGTCGGTCACTTTACGTTTCCCTTTGTGTCCGAGGAAACGACTTCCGTCTCCTCGTCGCTCCGCTGACTCCACTGCCCAGCGGGAGAATCATTTCTCATAGCCGCTTCGCCGCTGACACGTTCCGTCCATTCGTTCGAGTTGAGCTCTAAATGGCGCGACCGCGCCAGGTATAGGGAAGCCGGGTCCCAATACCTTTTGCTTCGGCGGCCTCGATCATTCGAGCGCCAATGGCCGCGAACTGGATTCCCATTCCGGTGTTATTGAAGTGAAACGTTATGTCGTCAAATGCACGTTGCGGCGGCGCCTTCCCGACAATCTGAGAGAGCTCCACAATCTGATCCATCGATACCTTACCGTTCTTTATAAGCGGGAGGATGTCGGGCTGCTCGTCCAGCTCAACTTGCACCTTGGAATTAACAACGACCAATGAAGAACGTGTAACGGTCTCCTCGTCAATCTCTTTTCTTTGATCCAGTCGGTCGCCGCCCGAGATTGATATCACGTGAGCGCCCGGCTTGATCCATTCCCCCTTCATCACGGGCTCTATTGCGTTGGTAGCAGCCACCACAACGTCTGCGCCGCGAACCGCCTTCTCGCCGGTATCGACCGCTACAAACTCGACTCCGGGGGTTCGCTCCTGCTGCTGCTTGACGAATCGCGTGCGGTGCTCAGGATTCGGCGAATAAATATTGATGCGTTCGAAGTTCCGCACACTCATCATCGCCGTGAGGTGCCAGCGAGCTTGCCAACCGGTACCCAGAAGTCCCATGGTTCTGCAATCTTTCCGTGCCATGTATCTCGCGCCCAGCGCACTCGTACAGGCAACGCGAATCGGATTGATGTAGAAGTCATGAATGATGCCGCGAAGGGTGCCGGTCTCCAGATCGAATACATGTACTAGCCCGACCAGAGTGCCAGGGAACTCCATTCGTCGTGTGCCGAACTGTGTGACGAACTTCACTTTGCCGGAGTTCACTCGTAGCGCACCAGTGTTCGTTCCGGGGACGAGTCCTGCGTGGAGATTGAACCAGTGGTGCGTGTCTGGCTCGCCCAGCGGCACGAACAAGCGTTGACGCGGCATGTTCTGGGCGACACCCTCCCCGAGTTGCCGATATGCAATTTCGAGAGCATCTACATAGGAGGGAATATCGAGGATGGCCTTGGTGTCATCGTTGGTCAGGAGAAGAGGACCGTCCTTCATGGACATTTTTGTGTTACGGGCTTTGGCTGGCGAAGGTGAATTCACGGAAGCCTCCCCGCAAACTGAAAGTCTGCGAACTCAGAAACCGGAATGTCGCGCTTGAGAATGCCTATTCCACGGTACACCTTCAGATCGTTTTCCAGCCTTGAGGCGCTGATGCCAAATTCCTTTCCGTAACCCGATCGGATCGAGGACACAACCTTCAAGGCATTTTCTTCGTCGAGTTTCATATCCGGAGCGAGAAGCTCCGCAACTAGCTCGTCAGATGCTGAAGTTATGAAGTCGTGTCCCTTATGCGTGGCCTTGAGCACCTTCGCCAACACATCCTTCTTCTCACTTATTTGCTTTTCGGTTGTGAACATCGCCATGGAGGCAACTTCGCCGCCAAACCATTCCACTGAGGCTCCGGGCTTTCTTAGATCAACCAGCGGTTGGGCGATCCCGCGGTTAACCAGGACGTTCTGAATCGGTTGCCACACGACACCGGCCTCCGCTTCCTTGCGTTCGAACAGATTTATCCAGACGGGTGGCGCGTAATCTGTGATGTGGATGACCTTGACGTCCGAGCGGTAATCAAGACCTCCCTTTTGCAGCACGGCCATGCCGACGGCCCAGGCGGCGGCACCTGCTTGCGGAGTAATTACGCGCATACCTTTCAGATCGGAGATCTTCTTGATCTTTCCTACGAGGTCCGAACGAATCATCACGGCGAAGCTCTCTGCGTTGTACCAGAGCCCGATCAGCTTGAAGGGCAGACCAGACTGGCGTGCAATTGCGCCTACAGGTACCGTAATAAGCGCAACGTCGATGTCTCCGGATGCGAGCGCATCGCGGGTTCTGGGCCCGCCTAAATAGATAAGCTGCGGATCCACGCCTTCGTCGCGGAAGTAGCCTTTGCGCACTGCCGCCCAGACGGGGCCGTTCAGCTCATAGGCCGGTACCGTCCCGATCTTTACCTTCTGTGCCTGTGCACTGGCTTCCAGCGGGATTAAAAGAACAAGGCCCGCAACTGCCGTTATGCATGCTGCGAGGCGCTTTTTCCAGGAAGCGGGATTCGCCGATTTTTCCTGTTTCATGATGCCTCCTCTGTGGATGAGAGCCGTATGGGACGGTGGCAAGAAGGTGCTCTCACTTCATCTCCTTGCGGTAATGCTGTTTGCCATCCTATGCACTATGAAAAAATCTCCGGCTTCCGTTCTAAGCGCGTCAGATTGACACCGCAGGCGGACGCCAGCGAAGCAACCGCTTCTCAACGCGCTGCGCCAGGCTTGTGAGCGTGACTCCAACCACCATCAGCAGGACAAGAATCGCGTAGACCATGTCCGTCTGAAGCAAACCTTCTGAAACAAGCAGGCGATAGCCCAAGCCCTCCGTAGCGCCAGCAAATTCGCCGACAATCGCCCCAAGAAGCGAAAACGCCACGCTCACACGAAGGGCAGCAAAGATCCATGACACGACTGATGGCACGACTACAATGCTGACGATCTGTCCGCTCGAAGCCCCCAGCAATCGAATCGCGCGAATGTAATCAGGATCGATTGCCTTCACTCCCGCGTAGACGTTGTAGAACACGACAAAGAACACCGCCGACCAGCTCGCGAGGATCTTCGAGCTCATACCCAAACCGAACCAGATCACCAGAAGCGGAGCAAGTGCGGGCCGTGGTACTGCGTTTACCGCCTGAAAGAAAGGCTCAAATACCCGGTCGAGCAACCGGTAGCGCGCAAACAGGACTCCAATCAGAACACCGGTGATCGTTCCGGATACGAGTCCGGCGAAGGCCTCAACAAGCGTTACAACGAGATCAGTGAAGAGGACTACGTATTCGTGCTGGAATGCCCCAATGATCTTGAGAGGCGAACTGAAGTAGAGAGCTGTGGGACTGGTTGCCTTTATCCACCCGCCCGTCAACAACTCCCAGCCGATCAGAAATGCACCAAGCACTCCGAACCGCAGAAAGTGAATCGTGGCATTGTCTTTCACGCGATTCCTTTCGCTGCCGAATTCTTCAGCTGCGAGAGTTCGATATCACCTTTCAGCTCCTTCCAGATTTCCCGGTAGGCGTCCTGGAAGGCCGGAGCGACCCTTGCATCTATGACGGATCGCGGATGCGGGATATCAATGTCAAAAACCCTGTGAATCTTCGCCGGTCGTCGACTCATCAGGACAACGCGATTACCGAGCAGGATGCTTTCCTCTACATCATGCGTGACGAAGAGGATAGTTGTCTTGGCGGCATGCCAGAGGTCGATCAGCAACTGCTGAAGTGTCATTCGGGTCTGTGCATCGAGCGCACCGAATGGCTCGTCCATGAGAACCACTTCAGGATTGCATGCGAGCGTTCGGATGATGTTCGCTCTTTGCCTCATGCCTCCCGACATGGCGAATGGATAGGATTTTTCGAATCCCGCAAGTCCTACCCGATGAATCCACGATTGGACCTGGGCTTCTCGCTCATGGGACGGCATACCCATGATTTCAAGCCCTACGCCAACATTGGCCTCGAGAGTTCTCCATGGAAGCAAGGTGTCTTTCTGAAGTACGTAACCCAGTCTATGGGCCGCGTTCGAACGCCAGGCGATATCGATGGTGCCCTCGAATTGGTCTGCCGCATGCTCCACGGTCTTGCTTACAAGGTTCATGAGCGTCGACTTTCCGCAACCGGATGGTCCGATTACGGTGACGAACTCGCCTTCCTTTATTGCGAGATCGATCCCGTCCAGCACCCGAACGGGGCCGGCTTCCGATGGGAAAGTCAGCCTCACCCTCTGAATCCGAATCTTGTCGGGTTGGCTCAAATTAGAGTTCATGAGGCAAAGCAAACGGCGCTGAGCAGGGATATTTCATGACGCGCGCTGAGCCTTGGGGACGCCGGACATGACTCGTTCGGTGCCGTTTGTGCCGCTCCGAGAGCCCGCTGATCTCAGAGCCGGCCGTCTACCGCCTGCAACTTCGGGTTTGCGCTTTGCACGCGGTTGTGCATGGTGGCCCAGCTCGGCCGATATCTGCCGGGCAGCGTCCATTACAAGTTGGGCGAGCTTCACGCGCGACGACTTCATTCGCGCCTTCAGACCCGCTACAGTGAGCGCTGCGACGACTGCACCAGACTGATCTCTGATTGCCGCAGCGATTCCCAGCGCGCCGACATAATTTTCCTCATCGCTTTCGGCAAACCCCTGCCTGCGAACCTTCAACAGTTCCTGATGAAATTCGGCTCGATCTGTAATGGAGGCGGCCGTACGACTCGGCAAGCCCGTATCGTCTAGGATCCGATCAACCTCTTCGTCGTCGAGTCCGGCAAGGATCGCCTTCCCGAGCGCTGAGGAATGGACGTAGGCCCGGACGCCGACGTTCTCATCAAACCGAATGCCGTGAGCGCCTCCGACCTTGTGAATGATTACCACCCGGCCAACTTCACATACTCCTAGGTAGACGGCTTCGCCGGTCTTTTCAGCGAGTCGTCGAGCGATCGGGCTCGCTACATCCAGTAACGTGATATGGCTCAGAACCTCCGAACCCAGTGAAAGAATTTTCAGCCCGATGTAGTACTTAAGATCTTCCGGCGTTTGGCGCACCCAACCGCGCCGACACAGGGTGCCCAGAAGTCGGTGCGCCGTGCTTCTCTTCATTGCAAGGATCCGGGCGATCTCGCGCACCCCATGCGCTCCGGGGTTGCGCGCCAGCCACTCGAGAAGGACCAACGCCCGCTCGACAATACGACTGGTTTGAGCCTCCTCCGGCATCAATTCGGGACGTTGTCCCGAAATTCGTACGCTGTCAAGAGTCGCCGAAGAGAGACCGGGCTGGCGTCAATGCGGGGGCTCCGGGCTGTCTGGCCAGTCGATGGGACGACCGATGTGAACGCTCCAAGCGCCGCTGACAGGGGTGCCGCCCAACCTGAGGCACCGCCGATGCCTACGGTCCACCTACGGGCGTAAGCATGTCATGGCGGCGGCGTGTGATTTCCGCAGGTTGCGCAAGGGACCTGCTAATGCTGCCTTAGTGCATAGGCTTAGTCGTAGCGTCGCTATTTATAAAAAAGGGCTTTCGGTGAACTAGGCGATGCGTGGCTTAACTGCTCGAGACTATTTCTCGCGAACCACGCGGTTCGAAAGGATGCCGATCTTATCGTTTATAACTTCGACCAGATCACCAGGCTCGAGGGCAGGTAGCGTGGGGCCATCGCAGCCCAACCATATGACGTCGCCGGGCTGGAGTGTCAAGTATGCTGTCATGCGTGCAATGTAGTGCTGGAGGCTAAAGATCGCGCGCTTCGTCGTATACGACGTGGCGATCTTACCATTGACTCGCACGGTAATGTTTTGATCCATGGGGTCCAGATCTGCGACGACCACGGGGCCCATGGGTTTGAACGTGTCAATGTTCTTCGCGCGCCATAGCGTGCGATCGCTTTTTTGGAAACTACGCTCGCTGAGATCGTTGCCCAACGTGTAGCCGGCGATGCAATCCAGCGCCTGCTCCTCGGTTAGGTGCTTAGCGCGCCTGCCCACGACGGCAACAAGTTCCCCTTCAAAGTGGACAGGCCCCGGAGCGTCCTTCGGAATGACGATATCGGCACCGCTACCGATCAACGCGTTCGCGGAGCGGTAGCCGATGTCCGCCTGGGTCGGAGCTTTCAGGGACATGCCGAGGTACTGGTTTGCCCACTCGATGTGATCGCGAAAATTGATACCTGCGGCGTAGAAGTTTGGCGGTGTAACGGGAGCCATGAGCTTCGCCGTCGCGAGCGGTACCCGCTCGCCGGTATGCTTGTGCGGTCCATAGGGCGCGCCATCAATGAGCGCTATTTCGTTGTCAATAACAATACCGAAGGAGGGTCCGCCATTTACATCCAGGCGGCACCATTTGATAGCTTCTTTCATCTCTTACCCCGCCTTGCTGTGTGCGGATGCCAGTTTCCGCAATGACCATGCTATAGCCGTCGGGTGCCCATTCAGCAGTGTTCCGCCCCGACGTTGGCACTGGACCCCGAACGCCAACTCAAGCCAGCGCTAGAAGCCCGTAGCCGTTCGCAACTCACGCCTGAACTGCTATTGCGTTCAGGCAGACTTGCGAAAGGCCCGGCAGCTCTGCACCGCCTACTACGACGGCAGGTAGCTCTTTGCTGAAGCGCGAACGAAGAATCTCTTTTAGCTGATTCATGCGATAGATGTCCGTCAGGTAGACATCCAGTCGGGCTATCGATTGAAGATCGCAATTACAGGTATCTAGACGCTTCGCCAAGGTATTAAGCGCGTTCTGGACTTGCGCTTCAAAGTCGCCAGCAAGTGCAATGGCCGCCTTCCCATTATCACCATCGAGCGCACCCAAACATTCGCCCACAAACGCGAACCCGCCGGCGGATACAGCGAGAACACCGTTGCCGCCGCTCGCGTACACCTTTTTGACTTTCTGGCCAGGCGCAAGAGCGAGCGCAGTCACCTCAATTTCACCTCGCGCACCCAGCGGCAATCCTACGGTCGTAGCAGCAACAGCCGTGTCACCGACTATGGCCCGCCTCGCCGCGCGATCCTCGTCAGCTCGGCCGATCTCCCGCAGAAAGCAATCAATACGCAAGAGGCTTTCACTGGTCGCTCCACACTTTTTGAGGATCTCGCACATGACCTCGTAGCAAACCCGAGCCTGCGCTGACAGAGACTCTTGCGTTTCCTCCGCGACGGCTCGTCCTGACCTGGGATCGACCGTACCTCGAAGGCCAGAAAGAAATACGAAAGGTCCGCCCAATACAGCCGACGAGATATTGCCCATGCCGTACTCGGGACCCGTAACTAGCACCTTCTTCCTGTTTGCGTCACGCACGGCGACAACTGCAGTGGTGAGCATGTTAAGTCCCGCCATCTTCGCAGCGACTCCCGTGCTCGCCAGTGGTGCGGGCCTACCGAAGAACTTTCCCCGCACCGTCTGTCGACGCGGCAGCCAGTCCTGGCTACTGGTAAAGTGGTCAAGACGAACGACCGCATTCATTTCCGCATTCGCCTTGCCTAATACAGCGGCCACCGCCCCGTATGAGTTTTCACATTGCGCCTCGGCAGCGCCAGCCAAGCCCGGCTCTATCTTTTGGGTTTTGAGATCTCGGATGCCGTCGTAACCTGAGGTAAAAAGTAAGGGCCCTGCCTCTACCACTCCAGCACCAATTGCTGGCCCTTCCTGGACCAGTACTCGCTTGCTTATCATTGCCTTCCTCTCTACAGCTCAGGTCAATTCGGGTATCACTTCATAGATTTCCGCCTCGGGTTTCTTCACCCAGAGGTTTCCAGCGGCAGAGGCAACCTTTTTGCGAACGTCGCTCTCTGCCCACTTCTTCTGTGCTTCCTCGGTTTCCCAAACGGTAACCGTAGATATCTTTCGCGGGCTGCCTTCCGCTGTAAGCGTGAATCTGGTCACGAAGCCTTCGAAGGCACGCATATTGCGGCCGTTCGTGCATATCAGCGTCTCGGCTTCTGCTTGTTTTCCTGGTATCGCGTAATGATGTACGAGCGCCGCGATCATTCTCTTCTTCCCGTCCCTTCCAACGTTGTTCATTTCGCCTTCCTTTAGCGCACTGCAGTGGCAACACAATTAGCATTCATGACAGGCAACAAAATGACCCGGTCGGGTTTCGCGTCGCAGCGGCGCACTACGCAGACAGGTCGCATTGAATTGCGGGCAGCGGGGTGCAAAATTGCACCCGTCGTTTGCCTTCGAGGGAAGCGTTGCCTCGGCTGCACGATAGCTATGTTGAACTCCGGGTTGGCCTTTCCATCGCGGAAGGGCCGCGGCTCTGAGCAGCTGGGTATACGGGTGCAGCGGGCCTGACAGGACCGCGTCTGCCGGCCCTTCCTCAATTGCGCGACCCAGGTACATGACAGCGATGCGCTGGCAAAGGTACCGAACGCTGCTCAGGTCGTGAGAGATGAAAAGATATGCTAGCTGTTCATCTCTCTGCAGTTGCCTCAATAAATTGAGTACCTGAGCCCGTATCGATACGTCGAGGGACGATACCGGCTCATCGAGGACAATGGCTTTGGGTGCGGCTGCCAGAGCGCGCGCGATTGCAACGCGCTGGCGCTGACCACCGCTTAATTCGTGGGGATAGAGCTCAGCAGTACTTACCTTCAGCCCGACCTGCTCCAGGACCTGTCCGACCCGCCGCTGGACAATTTGCCCCCGTAGACCGCGCGCAACGACAAGAGGTTCGGCAACGATCTCGCCGATGCGCATGCGGGGAGACAGGGAGCTATAAGGGTCTTGAAATACCGCTTGCACGGTATTCCGGAATTCGCGCACCTCTCGCCCGTTAAGTTCGCCGAACGCTCGTCCGCGAAATCGCACAATTCCGGATGTCGGTTTCTCCAGTTGCAAGAGCAGCCGCGCAAGAGTGGTCTTGCCCGAACCAGATTCACCGACTATTCCCAAGGTCTCACCCTCGGATAGCTGAATGTTTATGTCACTTACAGCGTAAACTGACGGTTGACGGCTGAACACGAATCCGCCGTGGCGCGTGAAAGTCTTGGTTAAGCGTTCGGTCGAAATGAGTGCTCGGCTCATGCCGGTTGCCCGTATAACCAGCAATTGACCCGATGATCGTGCTCGAGTCCCGTATCAGGGGGATATGCGTCTGAACACACCTGTGACGCTTTGGAGCAGCGGGCGGCAAAACGACAACCCGGTCCCAGCTCCGTCAGCGACGGCAGCTCGCCTGGGATCGACTCCAACGATTCCATCGCTTCATCGAGCCGCGGTGCTGCTCTCAACAGAGCTCGCGTATATGGATGCGCTGGTCTCTTGAAGACCGCGTCAACCTCTCCCTGCTCAACGATCCGGCCGGCGTACATCACCGCTACAGCGTCGCAAATGCTTGGGACCAGGTGGATGTCGTGCGTGATAAAAAGCATTCCGAACTGCTGTTGCTGCTGGAGTTCCTGCAGCAATGAGAGATAGTGCATCTGGACAGTGACGTCCAGAGACGTCGTTGGCTCGTCAGCAATGAGCAGCTGCGGTTTGCACGCAAGGGCTGCCGCGCCAACGACACGCTGACGCATCCCACCGCTTAGCTGATGGGGATACGCGTTAATGCGATCTTCAGGTGCGGCTATCTGCACTTGACGCATCAGTTCCACCACGCGTGTGCGCAAAGGCCCGCCCCGTACGTTCTCATGCTGGCGAACAGGTTCGCCGACTTGGTAGCCTATTTTGAGCACGGGATTCAGGGAACTCGTGGGATCCTGGAGAATCATCGCGATGCGTCTACCGCGTATCTCCTGCATCTCCCTTTCTGAGAGCTTCAGCAGATCGACACCGTCTAGCCAGACTTCTCCATCCACGATTTGTCCTGCGGGCTTTGGTAGCAGGCGCATGAGCGCCATGCATGCCATCGATTTTCCCGATCCACTCTCGCCAACGAGACCAAGTGTCTTTCGTGGAGGTATCGCGAAGCTGATTCCGTCGACCGCGCGCGCACAACCTCGCTTTGTAAAGAGATGCGCGGTCAAATTGCGAACCACGAGTCCGCGCGAATTCATCACTACACCTGCCTCAGACGCGGATCCAGGCGATCTCTGATCCAATCGCCGAGGAAGTTAAGACTTAGCACTAAGAGAAGGATCGCAATCCCAGGGAAAAGAGAAAGCCACCAGGCACTCAGCATATGAGCCCGACCGTCGGCGACCATAGATCCCCATGCAGGTATTGGCGGCGGTACTCCGACTCCCAAAAAGCTCAGTGAAGCCTCCAAGAGCACCACCCAGCCAACCTGCAGGGTACCGACGACGATCACCGTATTAAGAATGTTCGGGAAAATGTGGCGCGCGATGATCCGGGCCGACGAACTCCCTGCCACCTGTGCCAGTGCGACGAACGCACGTTCACGCAGGCTTAACACCTCTCCCCGGACCAACCGTGCAAACCGGGCCCAAATGACGAGAGACAGGACCAGGATCACATTCCATGCACTCGGCTCGCGCACGGAAACCAGTACGAGAGCAAGCAGGATCACAGGAATGGACAACGAACCATCGACCAGCCTCATGATCACGGAATCCGTTCTTCCGCCGGCATAGCCGGCCACCATCCCTAGTACAATTCCGACGGTGCCACCCACGAATATCGTTGCAAGTGCGACGCCAAGTGATGCACGCGCACCGGTCATTAGTCTTGACAGGAGATCACGCCCAACGAGATCCGTCCCAAGCAGGTAGGAAACATCCCCTCCGGGCAGCCATGCCGGTGGAATCAGCCGCTTCGACAGATCAGTTGCGTAAGGAGAATGCGGGGCAATGACGCCCGCGAATATGACGTCGATAAGGAGAAGTACCAGGATTGCCACCGGGATGACTGGCAGCCGTCCTGAGCGGCGGGCACTCGCTACCAGCCTGTTCTGCTCGTCAATGGCGATTTTCATTGGGCGCGAATCCGCGGATCGGCATATCCGTAGAGCAAGTCGACAATGAAGTTCGCTGCAAGCACCACGGCCGCCGTGACAAGGACGACCCCCTGCACTACGGGATAGTCGCGCGTCACGACTGACTGATACGCGAGGCGGCCCATGCCCGGCCATATGAAGACTTCTTCAATTACTACGGCCCCTGTTACAAGAATTCCGAGATATAGACCTGCCAGCGTCATAACCGGCAAAAGGGCATTCCGGAGCGCATGGAGCCAAATCACCTTCCATTCCGGTACGCCCTTTGATCTCGCGAACTTGACGTAGTCGCTATCCATTGCATCGAGCATGCTAGATCGGACGAGGCGCATGATTCCCGCCGCAATAAATGCGGCAAGAGTGATTGACGGCAATACGTAGTAACCAATACCGTTGCTGTCGCCGAACGGAAGCAGACGCCACTGCACAGCAAAGAACTGCAGCAGGATAAGTCCCAGCCAGAACGACGGGACCGATTGTCCGAGCAGCGCCACCAGACGCGCGCCAAAGTCAATGTAGCTACCTTTGCGTACGGCGCTTATCACGCCCAGGGGTACTGCGAACAGCAGCGTCAATAAGATTGTTGCACCGGCAAGCGCAAGAGAACTCGGCAGGCGCTCCATTACCAGGGGAAAGACCGGACGCCGTGCGGTGATCGAATCGCCCAAATCTCCACGCAGGGCGCGGGCTGCAAATATCGAGTACTGCTTCCACAACGGCTGATCCAGGCCCAGCTGCTCTCTGGCGGCTGCGAAATCCTGTTCGGTTGCTTCCGGGGGAAGTATGAGCGATAGCGGATCACCACTAAGACGGCCGAGCAGAAACACCACAATGCTGACAAGCATCAGCGTGATGCAGAGCTGGAACAATCGGCGAGCCACATAAGAGAACATCTGCTCAAACCCCTTCCAAAGTCGTTTGCTGTGTCTTGACTGCGAACGCAGCTTCGCCGTTCTGCTGACCGCGCATCTACTTTTTCTTTAGCAGGTCCCGGTTGACCACCTTGCGCACAGTCTCGTAGCTCAACCGGTTCGCTTCGATGTATGGACGGGCCTTCTCGATAATTGCTTCACAGTCGGCCAGTTTCCTGAACTCTTTGTACTTGTCCTCGTATTCCTTGAGCCCCAGCGCCTCTCCAAGGAGCGTGACGAAGTTCTTTACCTGGAATGGGTAATTGACCTCCTCAACACCCAGTTCGCGCTGGCAACTGTGATATGGGGTTACGAGGATATCTACACCAGCAGCAGCTGCACTTTCGAGAATCTTCTTATGCGCCGCCTTCTTGGCGCCCGGAACGCGTTCCAAGCGGCTGCACATGTAACCGAAATCGGCGAGTTGTTCGACTTCGACAATGGTGATGCCGGGTATTGCGGCCACCACTCTTCGAATGTTGGAGGCCGCGCCTTCGAGCCCCGTGTGCTCATGTATTGCTACTCGCTTCTCGATCTTCTTCACCCATCTTTGTTCGAAGCGACTCAGGTGATCTGCGAAATACTTGGAGATGTGCTCTACCGGAAACTCGAAATCCGAAAGACGGGACAGGTGCTCCTCGTGCTGAATCTGACACGAGGGACACCAACTGAGAACAACCTGTGGCTGGAGGGCCTCCATGCTGCGCTTCAGATTGCCGGCGATCTTTCCACCGGTCTCATTGTCCCCGGCCCAAAAATGCACCACACCGCAGCAGTTATTCATGCCTCCGATAACCTCGAAGTCGACTTCGAGGGCTTTGAGAATGTCCTGCAGCGTCAGAACGAGGTGCGACGTTCTGGGAAGGTTGCATCCAATCCAGAACACAACCTCCGCGCGCGTTTTGCGGTTTTCCTGGCGGCCAGTGAGGCGTTTCATCCCTTCGGCATCAACTTGGAGCCCCGCTAATACCTTGGTCGTCTCTCCCATTGATTTAAAGAAGCCCGCGAAAGGTCCTCCACCGGCACGCGCATTCTTCGCGTTCTTTGCTAGCGCTACCATACGACGGGGATTGATGTGCTCGGGGCAGGCTTTTATACAGTCGCCGCTGCCTGCGCATCCGTCTACCCACGCTTTTGCGCTCGCGTTCCCAGAACCGCCTCGAAGCAGATCCAAAACGCCGCTCACTGCTGATTTCGGATCCGTCGTGTCAGTGCCCGTGTAAGGCGCGATCGGGCAGACTTCCACGCAACGGCCACAGAGCGTGCAGTCTTCGAGAAATCCGGCGATTTCTCTCACAATCGCCTGATCGACAGAGGCATCCGTCATGCGTCTCCTTCTTCCTGGATTAATGATGGAGCTATCGATGCCGCATGCCTCGGCATTGCGAGCATACAAAGTCGACGCTTCCTACTGCTCTACTGCAGCATGCGACTTTGATTAAAAGCAAAAGCAATTTTTAAGTGATCATCTTTCGACTTGGGATATCGACTAACTTTGATATGGATCAAGTACAGCTCGATCCGTGCGATTGATTCTCGCAACGCATTCTTTGAAAGCCAAAGGTGGATATGACACGCGCTCTGCGGGTTGTTTTGCGTCTTATGGCCGCGCTCGCAATTGGGGTGATCTCGGTTCCAGTTCAAGCGCAGGGCCACACATTAACCATCGGGTCAGGATTGCTTGGCGGCGAAAACCTGGACCCGATTTCCGGTCCTACTTCCAGCCAGCTTTACTTGCAGCTTATGTACGACCCCGCCATAGGTATGGACAATCGCGGGCGTCTGACGGGCGAAACGGGGCTGGTGCAACGATGGGCCTCCTCGAGCGACGGCAAGGAATGGACTCTACAAGTCAGGAAAGGAGCGACATTCCACGATGGCGAGCCGGTTACCGCGGATGACCTGGCATTCACCATCAAGAGACTCGGCAGTGAGACGTCCCGTTCCGGTCGAAAGGAGTTCTGGAAGAAGAACATCCTCTCCATGGAGGTTAAGGACCCGTATACGCTGATCGTTCATACAACAGGAACGCCGCTTCTGCCGTATCTGCTCTCTCCCGGTATCGGACCCGACGCGTTTGTCGTTCCGAAGAAATACATGGAAAAGATTGGTGAGAAAGCCTTCGGTTCCGCGCCGATCGGCAGCGGGCCGTTCGCATTCGAAAAGCAGGCGGTCGGTGACAACATTACGTTCAAGGCGGTCGCCAATCACTGGCGAGTCGGACGACCGAAATATGAACGGGTCGTCTTTCGGCTCGTACGCGACGACACCGCTCGTGCAGCGCTTCTCAAGACGGGACAACTAGATGTTGCAGCAATTAATGGCGACATGGTCGATGAGCTCCGCGGTTCGGGCCTTGATATCGTCACCGACACCAACCTCGAAGCAGGTCTTGCGCTGTTTCCCAATAACCAATGGGAAAGCGGGCTGCCCGTCGCCAAGGCGAAGGTCCGCGAAGCGCTCTTGATAAGTATTAATCGAGAGGAACTCGCCAAGAGGGTTTTCAAGGGTCTCGCCTACCCCGCATATAGCGTCGTGAATCCTGGCGATATCGCATACGACAAAGCCATCGAGCACCCCCTGAAATTCGATCCGGCGAGAGCACGCAAGTTACTCAGTGAAGCGGGCTATCCGAACGGCTTCGAAATCACTTTTTGGTTGAGTCCGAGGCCAGGCTGGCCAAATCCGAGAACAATCGCAGAGGCGATCGCCGGTTACTGGGAGGCGATTGGTGTACGGGCCAAGATTGTTACTGCGGATTACGGTGCGTATCGCGACCGGATGGTCAAGCGCCAGCTCGCTGGCGCCATCGGAGGCCAACTGATGCTGGCCCAGAACTGGACGGCTCCTTTCCTGAAGGCGATCACCGGAACCAAGGGCGTCATTTCGGTATCCGAAGATGCGACTAATGACAAACTTCTTAACGCAGCAATTGATGCGACAACTGCACAGACCGCAGTGGATGCTGCTCGCAAAGCATACCGTTACCTACAAGACCAGTTTCTTGTTCTTCCTCTCGCATGGGTAAGCACTTCGTGGGCTGTGCAATCGAAGATTGGCAAGTGGGATGTCGGCATGGTTCCGAACGGACCTGACTGGGAACCGCTTTATCGTGCCGGCAAATAAAACTCTGCGGCAAATGTGCTCCCAACGTGAAATGAGGAGAGGTCGTGGCTAAAGAAATCATATCCACGAAAGCAGCCCCCCAGCCAATAGTGCCGCTATCGCAGGCCGTTCGCGCGAATGGTTTTGTATTCGTCTCCGGCATGACAAGCCGCGATCCCGGTACCGGGCACGTAGTCGGTCAGGATATTCGCTCACAGACTGAGCGGACGCTCGAGAACATCAAGGCAACGCTGGCGGCGGCAGGAACGTCTCTCGAGAATGCCGTACGAGCGACGTGCTACCTGAGGACTCGTCAAGATTTCGCTGATTTTAATGAGGTATATGGTCGGTTCTTTCGCACCGCGCCGCCGGCGAGAGCAGTACTTCAGGTCGCTGACTTCATGCTGCCAGGTGTGTTGGTTGAAATCGAAGTTACGGCGGCTATGCCGTAGGGCTGACCGGGCCGAAGATTCGCGCACGAGGACTGGCAGCAGGTCAGGTTTGCGCCGCAGTTAGCTGCTGCAAATTCCCGAAAGAAGGCAGACACCATGACAGTGGGCTGGGCACTCATTGGTACAGGTCAGCACCCGCGGCTCAAAATGGCGCCGGCGATAAACAGCGCGGCAGGCTGCCAGCTTGCCGCAGTCATGAGCCGTGATCTCGTCCGGGCCAAGCAGTTTTCCGCTGAATTTGCAGCCGGGTCTGCTGTTCCGTATACCGACGTTGAGGATATGTTGCGCGACCCTCGCGTTCACGTCGTCTATGTTGCCTCGCCAAACGCGCTTCACGTCACTCATGTGATCGCGGCAGCGAGAGCTGGAAAGCACGTGCTGTGCGAAAAGCCAATGGCTTTGTCGGTCACAGATTGTGAGCGAATGATCGGCGAATGCGAACGCGCGGGTGTAAAGCTGGGCGTCGCCTTCCATTTGCGCACGCACCCTGGCGTTTTGCGTCTGCGGGAGCTGATTCAATCAGGCAGCTTCGGTACGCTTGCGTTTATCCAGACGATGTTTTCGCGCGGCACGCGGGGTGAGGTCACTCCGGCGCCTCGAACCGGTTCACGACAGTGGTGGAATGATCCTTCCATGGTCGGCGCGGGAGCCATGGTGGGTACTGGCGTCCATTGTGTTGATGCGATCCGCTTCCTTACGGGCTCAGACGTAAGGCATGTCGCCGCTCTGACAGATGCCGACGGTGTTCATGGCCTCGAGCAGCTGGCACTGGTCGGGCTGCGAATGACGGATGGCACATTGGCAACTGTTTGTGCCAGCCGGCGGTTGCCTGACGTGAGCAACGACCTTCTCGTCTGCGGCAGCTTCGGGCGGGCAACGCTGTACGACGGGCTCGATACAGCCCTTAAAGGCCGTCTAGAAATCACGACAAAAGACATAACGTCGACCGCCACCTTTGATAACTCGAATGTAGGGCTGTACACATCGATGGTCGAAGCGTTCAATGCATGGATTGCCGCACCCGCGACCGCCCCACGGCCTACCCGCCTCGCAGGCGGGCAGGACGGAATGGCGGCTGTACAGGTGACGTCGGCAATGCTTGATTTCGTGAATACCGGACGACACGTCGCCCTCTAACGCACGGCGCCGGGGTCCGTTGCTCTGGCGACGCATTAAGTCACCACCAGTCGGGGCGGGCGTACCTCCACACAGGCACCAAGAGCGTTTACGCCCGCCGTATCCCTACGGTAGGCGCCTCGTACGCGTGAACCGCCTTGGACTCCCTAAGAGCGGTTTCCCAAAGACGGGATGCTAAGGTTTCGTGCAAGCGCAGCGCCTCTTCGTCCTCCGTGATCATGGCTACGCCGTACCGTAGATTGAGCTCTTCTCCTATACGAAACGGACCAAGCGGCTGCGCTACGTCCTGGAGGATTTCGAGCCGGAGCCGCTGCCGGTGCACCTCGTCTATCCGCACGCGAAGCTCATGTCGGCGCGCGTGCGCGCGTTTGTCGATGCCTGCGGGGCATCCGGTTTGAGTAAGGTCAGGTCCGCAAGGGCCGATTTATGCTTCAATAAGGCTTCTAACATGTAGTGATGGAGCCATGGCGGACCGTCGCCTCCAGGTCTTCCACGCGGTTGCGAAGCACCTTTCGTTCACCAAAGCCGCCGACGCGCTGTTCATGACGCAGCCGGCGGTGACGTTCCAGATCCGCCAGCTCGAGGAGCACTTCAACACGCGGCTCTTCGACCGGGTGCAGGGACGCATCACTCTTACTCCGGCGGGCCAGATGGCGCTCGAGTACGCCGAGCGCATCCTCGCCCTGTCGGCGGAGCTCGACACCCGCATGAAGGAACGCAGCGGCCAGGTGGCCGGGCCGCTGCTCATCGGCGCGAGCACCACGATCGCCGAGTTCCTGCTGCCGCAGATACTTGGCGAGTTCAAGGCCCGCAACCCGGCGGTGGTGCCGCGCCTCTTCGTCGCCAACTCGGAGGCGGTGCAGGCGCGCATCGCCGAGCGCACGCTCGACCTGGGCTTCATCGAGGGCGAATCGCATCTTCCTTCGCTCGTCACCGACGTCTGCTGCGACGATGAGCTGCAGGTGGTATGCGCCCCTTCGCATCCGCTCGCCCAGCTCGCGAGCGTCGCGCCCAAGACGCTCATGGAGCACGCCTACGTAAGCCGCGAGCCGGGCTCGGGCACGCGCGAGGTGATCGACAACTATCTGCAGCGGGCCGGCGTCGCTCCCGATTCCATGCAGCTCGTAATGGAGCTCGGCAGCCCCGAGGCACTGAAGGGCGTCGTGGCGACCGGCCTCGCCTTCGCGATCATGTCGCGCGCCACCATATCGAAAGAGATCAAGCTGAGGAGCCTGGTGCCGGTCCCGCTCTCGCCCCGGCTGCAACGCCATCTTTCGGTGGTCTATCCGAAGGAGCGATTCCACTCGCGGCTGGTGAACGCGTTCGTGCAGTTCGCGAAGGACAAGCTCGCCGAGATGCAGGCCGCTGGTTGAACGCCCGGCTCGCGATGGCTTGCGGCCTGCTTGCGTTCGCAGGAGCGGCGGCGGCCGCGCACGAGCCGTGGGCGACGATCCGGTTCCCGCAGGACGAGCAGAAGTGGTGGTGGGACGCCGACTGGTGGCAGCGCGGCCAGATGCCGGTGCCGGACAACCATCCCGTGCAGAGCCGCGCCGCGGCTTACCGCAACGGCGAAACGGAGATCCCGGTCGAGATCTTTTCGCCGAGCGGGAGGGGGCAATTCCCGGTGGTGGTGTTCCTGCACGGCCGCCGCGGCCTCGACGAGCTCACGCGCCTCGTGCCGCTGCGTCTCGCGGCGCGCGGCTTCACCGTGGTCGCGCCCGATCTTTTCAGCGGCCGCTTCATCGACAAGATGCCGGTGCGGCACGACGCGGCGCTCGAGGACGACGCCGCGCTCGCGATCGACTTCGCGCTCGCGCTGCCGGAAGCGCGCGGCCAGCCCAGGACCTGCGTGGTGTCGCATACGCGCGGCGGCTACTACGCGCTCAAGGCGCTCGTCACGAAGAAACGCCAGGCGAAGACCGCGTGCTACGTGTCCTACTACCCGCACTGGCAGCATCCCGAAGCGCCCGAGGCGATGCAGGTCTACCAGTACGCGCCGGAAGTCGATGAGCTGGAGGTCCCGGTGCTCGTGTTCTTCGGCGAGCACGAGCAGTATCAGCGCTACCGCCCGATCCTCACCGGCATCGAATCGCTGCGCGCCAAGAAACGCGACGCCCGGGTCATCGTCTACCCCGGCGTCGGCCGCGGCTTCGACTTCCGGCCGCCCGAGGTGCGCACGCTCGCCGACGATCTGGCCGCGCAGGACTCGCTCGCGCGCACCGCGCGCCTTATCCGCGCCGTGCTCGAGCGCTGAGGCGGATCAGCTGCGCAGCTGCTTGCCGACGTTGATCAGGAAGCGCAGGGTCTCCTGCGTTTCGGGATCGCGCATCATCTTCCACAGGCCGCCGAGGCCGCCCGCGGCGCGCGGCCGCCGATCGGTCTCGGCGCGCGCGGCATCGAAGGCATGCACCAGGCGCTCGACCTCCTCCAGCTTGTGCAGCATGCGCGACATGGTGTCGGCAATGCGCTGCAGCGCGCCGGAGGACTCGAGGCGGGCCAGCACGGTCACCAGGCGCGCGGCGCCGCCGCGGTTCAGCCGGTCGAGCAGCGACAAGCTCTCGGCCAGCGTCTCGGCGAGGCGAGCCACCGTGTCCTCGGTCAGCGCGTCTTCGGCAGCGCCGTAAACGCGCGCGAGCTTCGTCAGGCGGTCGAGGTCGCCGTTGTTCACCATCGCCGCGAGCGCGGGGATGGCGGCGGCGAGCCCGGTGCGGTTGACGCGGTCGACGAGATCGATGGCGTCGGCCAGGGTGCCCGAGAGGCGCGACACCATCTCGTCGGAGAGCGAGTCGCGCGCCGCGGCGAGCACCCGCTCGATGTCTTCGTTCATCGCGATTTGAGTGTCTGCCATGGCGTCGTCCTCCTCAGAGCAGGCCGCGTGCGGAGGCCCAGTAGAGCTTGTTGTACGCGACCTTGAACCAGTGCACCGCGCGCGTGGGCGCCTTCGGCTGCGGCGGGTTCTGGTAGTCGAAGCTCGCGTACGTGGCGCGGTCCTTGCCGGCCTCGATGAAGCAGAACACCTTGCCGTCGTAGTCGCGCACCGGCGCCCCCAGCTTGACGATGGCGGCGATGTTCTCGCCCAGCGTCTCGGCCTCGAAATGCGCGGTGGAGCCCGCCTTGCTGATCGGCAGGTTGGTGGTGTCGCCCAGCACGTAGACGTTGTTGCGCCCTTCCATGGTGAGCTTGTGGCGGTGGGTCGGAATCCACCCGCGCTGGCCCAGGCCGTTCTTCTCGATCACTTCCATGCCGCGGTGCGCGGGAATCGTGATGAGGAGATCGTAGGGCGTCTCGCCACCCTCCTCGCTTCGCACGACCTTCTTCGCGCCGTCGACCTCCTTCAGGTTGAACAGCGTCTCGTAGGTGATTCCGAGGCGGTCCATCTCCGGGGCCGCCCACTTGGCGACGTTCTCGAGCGTGTGCACGCGGCCGATCGGGTAGGTGTAATGGAGCTTCACCTTGTCGAGCATGCCGCGGTCCTTGAAGTAGTCGTGCAGCATGAAAATGATCTCGAGCGGCGCCATCGGGCACTTGTGCGGCACGCCCATCGCGATCACGATCCTGCCGCCCTGGAAGGCCTGCAGGCGCCTGAACATCTTGATCGCCGATTCCTCGGTGTAGAACTGCTCCGCGTTCTCCGCGAGCCCCGGGATCTCCTCGGGCGCGGGACGCGAGCCGGTGGCGATGGCGAGGATGTCGTAGCCGTGCACCTTGCCGCTCTTGGTGCGCACCTCGTTGTTGTCGAGCCGGAATTCCTCGACCGGGTCGACGTGGAACTCGATGTCGTGCTCGAGCAGGCTCGCCTGGTCGCGGTAGAGCTCGTCGGGCGTCATGCGCCCGACCGCGAGGTACAGCAGCCCCGGCTGGTACATGTGCCGCTCCGACGCCGACAGCAGGGTGATGCGCGCCTTGCCGCTGCGCAGCTCGCTCGCGAGGCGGCGCGCCAGGTTGTTGGCGAGGATGGTGCCGCCCATCCCGCCGCCGACGATCAATATCTTCATGCTCCCCCTCCTTTTGAATAGCCGATTGCGCGTCAGCGCGCCTTCCTCACCAGCACGTGCCAGACGCCGTCCTTTTCCTCGGTGCCGAGATGCTCGTGTCTTGCCTTGCGCAGCCACTCCGGAATCTCGCTTGCGGAGCCCTTGTCGGTGGAAAGCACTTCCAGCTCGTCGCCCACCGCCACCATCTTCATCGCCGCGATCAGCTCCATGAGCGGACCGGGGCAGAAGCTGCCGCGCGCGTCGACGGTGCGCCGCGCCATCAGAAGGACCACGCCTGCCCGTCGCGGGCGTCGTCGAGAAACTTGGTCAGCCCCATCGGCTCGCCCACGTAGGGCTCGAGATCCTCGGGGGCGTATTGCAACAGGTCCATCGCCATCGAGCAAGGATGGATCTTGGCGTCGCCGAGCTCTACCGCCTGCGCGAACAGCTGCCTGAACGGCGGCGCTTTCTTCTGCTCGAGCAAGCGTCCCACCTCGCCTTCGGCCGGCGGCCGCACCGCGCTGCCGCGGCGGAAAAAGGGCAGCGCGTTCATGGAGAGGAACACCGTGACTTCGTTGCCGCTCACCGCGCCGACCGAGGCCACCATCGCCGCCATTTGCAGGCGCTCGAGCGTGCCGGAGACAAGCATGACGCTGATGCGGCTCATCGGCCGATTGTCAACGCGCGGCCGCGCGTTTCTTTGATATGCATCAAGGGGCCGGAACGGCGATGCAAGCCGTTTTGATGGGCCCAGAAAAACCCCGGACTTACGGCGCGGCCAGGCTCCCCGCGACGAGCTCAAGCAGGCTTTCCATCTTCCGGCCCCACTTGTAGTGCGCCTGGCCGTCGTCGAAGGTCAGGCGGCAATTGGAGCAGCTCGTCGCCAGGCGCTGTGCCCCGGAGCTCTCCACCTGCCTCATCTTGATCTCGAACGCCCGGTAGCGCTGCTCGTCGGCCCGATGCAGCGTAATCACGCCGCCGCCCCCGCCGCAGCACCAGCTCGCGTCGCCTGCGGGCGGCATCTCGCGCAGTTCGGCGCCCAGCGCGGCGAGCACCTCGCGCGGCGCGCCGGTGGCCCCGCCGCGGCGCGAGACCTGGCAGGGATCGTGGAAGGTCACCGTGCCCTGCATCGGCTTGAGCTTCAGGCGCCCCGCCCGCACCGCTTCGGCCAGGAACTCCGAGATATGCAGCACCCGGAACGGCAGCGGCTTGCCGTACATGTTGGCGCCCTGCCAGCGCATCGCGCCGTAAGCGTGGCCGCACTCCGGCAGCACGAGTGTCTTCGCTCCGCAGGCGATCGCCGCATCGACCAGCTTCAGGGTCATGTCGCGCTGCCACGCGAGGTTCCCGGAGAACAGGCCGAAATTGGTCGCCTCGTAGCCGTCCGAGCGGAAAGTCCACGACTCGCCCAGGCGGTTCAGGATCTTCGCCAGCGCGACCAGCGATTGCGGATACTTCATGAGCTCCACCGAGGACAGCGTCGCCAGCACGTCGGCGCGCGGCCGGTCGAGCGCGATGTCGACCCCGTGCTCGTCGGAGAGCCACTCGATGCGCTCCTTCAGCACCCTGGGCGTGGCGCCGAGCGGGCTGCCCTCGCGCTCGGCGCGCTCGGCGACCGCCCACAGCTCGTGCGGCACCAGGCCGGCGGCGAACATCCCGCGGCGCGCCTGCGCCACCAGCGCGGCGATATCGATGCCCATCGGGCAGGCGAGCGTGCAGCGGCCGCACAGGGTGCACGAGTCATAGAGGAGCTCCTGCCACTCGCGCAGCCGGTTTGAATCGATCGGTTTTTTTAGTTTTTTATGAAACCAGGAAAACGGTCCTGCTTCACGCTTCCATATCTGCCTGAGCGGCTCGAGCTTCCAGATCGGCGTGTATTGCGGATCTCCGCTCGTCACGTAGAAGTGGCAGGCTTCGGCGCAGTGGCCGCAGCGAATGCACGATTCCATGTAAGTCGCCGCCGAGCGGGTCATGTCGCGCAGGAAGGCGTGCACCGCCGCGGCCGAGCGCTCGGCGTCGCTCGCGTCGCCCTGCTTGTCGTGGCGCACCGCCGGCTTCTTGATGGTGAAGCGCGGCGTATCGAAATCGAGCTCGTTCATACCGCGGCGCCTTTGCGGGTGAAATCGACGCCCGTGCGCCAGCGCGACACGAACACCAATGCGGCGTGCGCGAGCTTGCCGAAAGGCAGCCAGACGAGCAGCAGCTCGAGGCTGAGGAGGTGGATGGCGACCGCCACCGGCTCGGCCGGCGCCGGCAGCAGCGCCATGCCGGTGGCGAGCGGGGCAATGGTGACGAACCAGCTCCAGTAATCGTCGAAGCTGGATAGCAGCCGAAGGACCCGGTCGGTGAGCCGGGCGAGCAGCGCGATCAGCAAACCGACGATAGTCACGCCCGCTGCGACATAAATCAGGGCATCGGGCAGCGCCGGCCAGCCGATGCCCGTGTAGCGCTCGAAAAACGCAATGTGCGGAGCGAACCCGAAGACGACCACCGCGAGCCCGAGGTGATAGGCATAGGCATTCGCCATCGCCGCCGCGCGCACCTTCACGTTCTTCGGGGGCGCCATTTTGGCGAAGATCGCGCGCAGGCCGCCCGCGGCGAGGTCGCGCCGGCGCGGCTCGGAATAGTCGACCCTTGCCGGGTAGCGCAGGATGCCATACAGCCGCCACGCGAGCCCGAAGACCAATACCGCGATCGAGAACGCGAGCGCCGGTCCGCGCGCGAGCTCAAGCAGCGGCATATTTCTTCCTGTAGGCCGCGTAGTACAGCACCGGGATCACGACGAGCGTAAGCAGCGTCGATACCGCGATACCGAAGATGAGCGAGATCGCGAGGCCGTTGAAGATCGGGTCATCGAGGATGAAAAGCGCCCCGAGCATCGCGGCGACGCCGGTAAGCACGATCGGCTTCGCGCGCGCCGCGGCGGACGACTTCACCGCGTCGCGGAAAGGCACGCCTTCCTCGACCTTGAGGTTGACGAAGTCGACGAGCAGGATCGAGTTGCGCACGATGATGCCGGCGAGCGCGATCATTCCGATCATCGAGGTGGCCGTGAAGTTCGCGCCGAGAGCCGCGTGCCCGGGCATGACGCCGATGACCGTAAGCGGGATCGGCGCCATGATGATGAGCGGCGTGAGGTAGGAGCGGAACTGCGCCACCACGAGCAGGTAGATGAGGATCAGCCCCACGGCGTAGGCGAGTCCCATGTCGCGGAAAGTCTCGTAGGTGACCTGCCATTCGCCGTCCCACTTCACCGCATACGACCGGTAAGGGTCCGAGGGCTGGCGTATGAAATACTCGTCCACATCAGAAATTTTCTGTCGTGCGGCGAACATGCCGTAGAGCGGGCTGTCCACGCGTCCCGCCTGATCGCCGATCACGTATACGACCGGCAGCAGATCCTTGTGGTAGATCGGGCGGTCGCGCTCGTTGGACACCACGCGCGTCACCTCGGAGAGCGCGACCAGCCGGCCCTCGGGCGTGCGCACGCCGAGCTTCAGGATCTCGTCGAGCCGGCCGCGGCGCTCGGGCGCGAGCGCGATGCGCACCGGCACCTGGTACTTCGACACGCCGTCATGGATCGGCGAGACGTCGAGCCCCGAGAGGCCGGCGCGCATGGTCTCCACCACGTCCCGGCGCGTGACTTGCAGCAGCGCCGCCCGCGCCTGGTCCACCTTCACCTGAAAGCGCGGCGCGGGATCTTCGACGCTGTCGTCGATGCCGACGATGTCGGCCGTCGTGGCGAAAGCCTCGCGGATGCGCTTTGCGACGCGCGCCCGGCCGGCTTCGTCCGGCCCGTACACTTCGGCGACGATCGGCGAGAGCACCGGCGGCCCGGGCGGAACCTCGACCACTTTCACGCGCGCGCTCCAGCGGCGCCCGATTTCCTCCAGCTTCGGCCGCACCGACTGGGCGATGTCGTGGCTCTTGCGCTTGCGCGCGCCCTTGGGCACGAGGTTGACCTGCAGGTCGCCGGTCTCCGAATTCATGCGCAAGTAGTACTGGCGCACCAGGCCGTTGAAGTTGATCGGCGCTGCCATGCCCGCGTAAGCCTGGTAGTCGGTGACTTCGGGCACCGTGGCGATGTAAGCGCCCAGCTCGTGGAGCACCGCGGCGGTCAATTCAACCGGCGAGCCGGCCGGCGTGTCGACCACCACCTGGAACTCCGACTTGTTGTCGAACGGCAGCATCTTCAGCACCACGAGCTTCAGCGCGGGAAGCGAGACCGCCACCGCGATCAGCGCGAGCACGCCGTAGAGCAGCTTTCTGCGGTTGCGTGCCGAGGCGATGAACGGATCGAGGACTCTGTCGAAGAACCGCTGCAGCCGATCTCCCGCTTGCGCGTGATGCTTGGCCTTCAACAGCCGCAACGCGAGCCAGGGAGTCACGGTGAACGCAATGGCGAGCGAGATCAGCATCCCCATGCTGGCGTTGATGGGGATCGGGCTCATGTAGGGACCCATCAGCCCGGTGACGAACGCCATCGGCAGCAGCGCCGCGATCACGGTGAAGGTCGCGAGGATCGTCGGGCCGCCGACCTCGTCCACCGCATCCGGGATGATGCCGGTGAGCGGCCCGGACTCCAGCGCGCGCCGGCGGTGAATGTTCTCCACCACCACGATCGCGTCGTCGACCAGGATGCCGATGGAGAAAATGAGCGCGAAGAGGGACACGCGGTTCAGCGTGAAGCCCCAGGCCCAGGAAGCGAAGAGCGTCGTGGCGAGCGTGAGGAGCACCGCGGCGCCGACGATGAGCGCCTCGCGAAAGCCAAGCGTCGCAAACACCAGCGCCACCACGGAAAGCGTCGCGAAGACGAGCTTCTTGATGAGCTGCTGCGCCTTGTCGCTCGCGGTAGTGCCGTAGTCGCGGCTCACGGTGAGCTCCACGCCGGCCGGAATCACGCTGCCGCGCAGCTCGTCCACGCGCCGCAGGATGCGGTCCGCGACGTCGACCGCGTTCTCGCCCGGCTTCTTCGTGATCTGCACGGTCACCGCCGGGTGCTCGCCCTCGCGGCTCCCGGTCCACACGTAGCGCGCAGGCTGCTCGGGGCCGTCGAGCACCTCGGCCACGTCCGAGAGGAACACCGGGCGCTGGTCCTGCACGCCGAGCACGATTCTCTTCACGTCCCGCGCGTTCTCGAGGTAATTGCCGGTCTCGACGACGATCTCGCGGTTTTGCGCGACCAGGCTGCCGCTCGGCAGCGCGACGTTCGCGAGCTGCAGCGCGTTCCTTGCGTCGAGCGCCGACATGCCGAAGGCGTTCAGGCGATCGGGGTCGAGCAGCACGCGCAGCACGCGTCCCGGCCCGCCGAGGGTCTGCACTTCGCGCGTGCCGGACACGCGCTTCAGCTCCACTTCCGCGGCGTGCGCCACGCGCTCGAGGTCGTAGGCCGCGCGCTGCGGATCGCGCGTCCACAGCGTGAGCGTGACGATCGGCACGTCGTCGATGCCCTTGGGCTTGACTACGGGCTCGAGGACGCCGAGCTCGGGCGCGACCCAGTCGCGGTTCGCCTGGATGGTGTCGTGCAGCCGCACGAGCGCCTCGGTGCGCGGCACGCCGACCTCGAACTGCACCGTGAGCACCGCCATTCCGGGGCGCGACACGGAAAACACGTGCTCCACGCCGCTGATCTGCGAGAGCACCTGCTCGGCCGGCGTCGCCACCAGCGCTTCGACGTCGCGCGCCGACGCCCCGGGGAACCCGACCAGCACGTTCGCCATCGTCACGTTGATCTGCGGCTCCTCCTCGCGCGGCGTGACGAGCACGGCGAATACGCCGAGGAGCAACGCGACCAGCGCGAGCAGCGGCGTGAGCTGCGAATCCTGGAAGAACCGCGCTATGCGGCCCGAGAGGCCCATGCTAGTTGCGCATGCCCGCCTTGACCGGCTCGAGCGCGACGCGCTCGCCGGCGCGCAGCCCGGCGAGCACCTCGATGGAGCGCTCGTCGCCGGCGGTGCCGAGCCTCACCTGGCGCAGCTGCGGCGCGCCCGACTCGCCGACCACATAGACGGCTGTGAGCTCGCTGCGATGGATGACGGCCGAGCGCGGCACGAGGAGCGCCGCGGTGCGTCCCGTGACGAAATGCGCCCGCGCATAGATTCCCGGATAGATGCCGCGCACATCGGGGGGCAAGCCGAGCCGGACCTGGGTCGTATGCGTGCGCGGATCGGCCGACGGGATCACGGTGAGCTGAGTTGCGTCCACCCATTTGGCGATGGAGGGCACTTCGACGCGCGCCTTGGCGCCCGCCTGAATCGCGGCGACCTCCGCTTGCGGCACCGTGGCCGTGACCCGCAGCGTCCCCGGATCGAAACCGGTCATCAACGGCTTGCCGGGCACCGCCATCTCGCCGAGCTCGACGTGCCGCGCCGACACCACGCCGCTGTAGGGCGCGACGATGGTCGCGAAGCTGCGCTCGGTCTGCGCCTGGCCGGCACCGGCGAGCAGCGAGCTCACGCGCGCCTGCGCCGCCTTGTACGCGGCCTCCGAGCGGTCGAGCGCCGCCTGGCTGAGGAATTTCTGCGCCACGAGCTGCTTCGAGCGCTCGTACTCCGCGCGCGCATTGCGCATCGCGGCCTCCGCCTCGCGCACTTGCGCCTCGGTGGCGGCCACGGCCTGCGAGGCGGCGCGCTCGTCGATGCGCGCGATCACCTCGCCCTTCTTGACGAAGTCCCCGACGTCGAAACGCAGATCGACGATTCGCCCCGAGATCTGCGCGGAGACGGTGGACTGGCGCACCGCCTCGACCACCGCTTCGGCGCTGTAGGTGAGCTCCACGTCGCGCATCTCCACCGCCCCCGTGCTGATCGCCTGGTCGGCGCCCGGCGCTGGCTTGGGCGGCTCGCCCCCGCCGCAGGCGGCGAGCGTGAAAACGAGCGCCGCCGCGGCTACGCGCACGCCGTGCCGCCGCTCCGCACCCCGAGCCTCCGAAGTACGGATTCCAGCGGGCACACGCGCGTAAAGCCGCTTTGCAGCAGGTTCGCGCCGACGAAGGCGGTGAGCCACAGGAAATGCTTGCTCACGAAGAGCGGGCTCGCCTCCACGCCCAGCGCGAGCGATACGAGCACGAAAATTCCCGCGAAGATGCGAATCCAGCGTTCCAGCGTCATGCAGCCACCCCAAGTGAATGAACAACAAGGCAGCCATTCTCCGAACCCACATGGACCCAGTCTGTGACTTTGGTTCCAGCCGGCGTTGACGTGAATCAAAGCCCGCTAAGAGCCGGGCTTTATTCCGAAAATGCGCTCCAGCTCGAGCTCGCGGATGAGCGCGTCCGCCGCGGCCTGGCCGTGCTCGCGTGCGACCTCGGCGAGGACCAGCTTCGCGCCGTGGGCGTTGTAGTAGCCGCCGAAGCCGGCGTGCACCTCGAGAAGCTGCCTGGCTTTCTCCAGAGTCACTGGCTGTCGACGAGACCGGAGAAGGGCCCCAGAGGCATGGCGTCGTGGCGCTCGATCGCGCCGTTACGGTAAGTAAACCGGTGCCAGCGCGGCGACAGGCCGGCGAAAACGTCCGGTCCGAAACGGTGAATGTTCGAGACCACCTCGGCAGAGCGCAGCACCCGATCGCGCGGCAGCCAGGCGAGCTCGCCCTCCTCGCACGCTGCCGGCTCGCCGTCCGGTGCCTCGGCGGTGAACACGCACAGCGCACCATCGGGTGCCTCGAAGCCGGTCCAGGACACGACGGCGGCGAAGCGCGCGCTGGGGATCTGAAAGCCGGTCTCCTCGCGCACCTCGCGCAGGCACGCCGCGCTCGGCGTCTCACCGCCTTCGATCTTTCCGCCGACGCCGTTCCACAGTCCCTGGTTCGGCGCCCGGCGGCGCCGCAGCATCAAGACCCGGTCTGCGCGCGTAAGGAAACACAACGTGTACCTCAACGCCGGTTCGCCGATACTCACTCCGGCCCCTCGGGACCGGCGTCGTCGAGCTCGTGCTCGCCGAAGCCGTCCAGGTCGCGCGCCGTCTTGCCGCTCGATACGCCCAGGCGCTCCTGCTCGTGGTCGGCTTGCGCGCGCAGCACCGTCGTCACGCATTCGGCCAGATCGTCGTACTCCGGGCGGCCGGCGCCGTACTGCTCGGGATTGAAGTCGGCGGGGTAGTAGAACATCGTGCGGTAGCGTCCCTGCCCCACCTTGGCGATCACGAATGCCGCGCCGCGCTCTTCCCAGTACAACGTGGGGCAGGCGGTGAGGACCTCGTCCTGCGGCGAGAGCTTCAGCTCGACATCCGCAAGCTGCGCCTCTACGCGCTTTCCGTAGCGCTCGCGCAATGCCGACTCGACGACCCAGCGCTCGGCGTCGTCGATGTCGGCAATGGCGCTCATCGCTTCGGCCCCCTGACAAGGGGGCCGTGAGCCGAAGGCGAGCGGGGGGTTGGTTTTCGCGAAATGGAAACCCCCCGCTCGCGAAAAGCACGCTCGCTGCCCTCCTTGTCAGGGGGGCAAGGTACCGGGCTCATTCGTCCAGCAAGCTCTTATAGAGGTCGTCCTGCTGACGCGAGCGCTCTTCTTCGGACTGCGCGGCGCGCTTGGCAATCTTTCCCTGATATCGCTGTGAGCGTTCTTGGACGGCTTCGCTTTTCAACGGGATCGTCTTCTCGCCGTACAACACCTGGCGCAGGTAGCGGAAGGCGAACTGAAGAAGGGCTTCCTCATCGGCGAGCAGTCGCGCGTATTCCTGCTCGGACAGATCAAAAACCCTGCGAAAGCCTTCCGAGGCCACGAAAGCGCGGAAGCCGTCGAGGTCGTAGCTCGCGAGGAAGAAAAGCTCGAAGCTGCGCTGCGAGGGCCGGCCGACCGCCGGGCCGGTGCTGCGCTTCTTCAGGATGATGCGGCGCCAGTCGTGGTTCGCCTCGTCGTAGCGATCCACTCCCTGGTCGCGCCGGTATTCCGCCACCGTCTGCTCCTGGCGCTCGAGGTGGCCGAGGCAGTGGTCCTCCTTCACCACGAAATACGAGTCCTCGTCGACGCTCGAGTCTTTGCGACGCATCGACATGAGGCCGAGCGCGTAGTAGCGGCAGGCCGCGGGCCGGTCCTCGTAGACCCCGCAGCCCTCGGCGCCCAGGAAAACGCAGGCGCGCAAGCCTTCCTTGTGGCCGAGCTTCACGCCCGGGGTGCCGTGCGCGTCGAGCTCGCAGTCCCGAGTGTAGCGGTCAAGGAATTCGCGGCTCGAGACGTCGAGCCGGTTCTTCAGGCGCACGATGTCGTACGGCGTGAGCAGGATGTCGGTGTTCTCGCAGCACTTGTTGAAGCACGGAATGCCCTTGTGGCAGCGGAAGCGGAAGCGGTCCTCGAGCGACAGCGCGACCGGCTGCACCGGTGAGACAGGAAGGGGTTCGCGGCCGTCCTGCGGGGTTTCGGGCGGCGGGGTTTTCGGTCGGTTCACGGGAATTGGCATCGATGCGAAACGTCATAGTTTAGTCCCCAAAGGCACCGCTCTTGCGATCGAGCGCTCCGCTTGCGCGTTACCGAAACATGGAAATCCCTATGGACCCATGAGCATTTTCGTTTTGGGAGGATGGCTGGTCGCTGCGGTCAGGCTAGACTGCGCGTACAGCGGCAACCGAGACGCCTATGTCGGCTATTCTCGACGATCTGAAGGCTCAGGCGCTGAGACTCAGCCCGCCCGACCGCGACGAACTGATACGCGCCCTGATCGCGAGCATCGACGGCGAACCACAAGACACGCCGGAAGCTATCGCGCGGGCTTGGGATGAGGAAATCGCCCGCCGCATCGCGGACCTCGATGCGGGGAGAACGGCCGGCATTACCGCCGAGCAGGTGCTTGCCGAAATGCGGGCGCTGATCGCCCGCCACGGCAAGCAGTAAGACGGAGCGCGCGGTTTCGGAAAAGCTTCCCAGCCGCATGCCCAGCTGGCGCTATAGTAGGTTTTCCGTCACAACCAAGTGCGCCTCGCGGCTGATGGCCGCCGGAGAAAGAAGCTTGCCGGCGACATGCTGCGCGCGCCGCCCTGCCTTGCCCCCAAGTGCCCGGCTGATCGCTAACTTTTGGATCGGCTAATCGCAAGCGGCGACGGCCGTCCGACGCCTGCTATAGACCGCGGTTCATCCCCGCGCGTGCGGGGAACACGGCAGGCGCACCGTCGGCGCGGCCACCGGCACCGGTTCATCCCCGCGCGTGCGGGGAACACAGCGCGATGCCGATGATGGAGGCCGCATGAACCGGTTCATCCCCGCGCGTGCGGGGAACACGCATCGGCCTCGATACCGGCTCGGTGCGCGGGCGGTTCATCCCCGCGCGTGCGGGGAACACAAAGGGACGGGGCGCCACGTAGCCGCGTTCATCGGTTCATCCCCGCGCGTGCGGGGAACACTTCTTTGACGACGGGCAGAAGAAGCAGGCTGACGGTTCATCCCCGCGCGTGCGGGGAACACAACCAGTCCGTAGTCATGCCGAAGCCCGGAGCCGGTTCATCCCCGCGCGTGCGGGGAACACTCCGTCGAGCTTCCGCTGGAAGCCGCGTGAACCGGTTCATCCCCGCGCGTGCGGGGAACACCTTGTCGTAAAGCGAGCCCCGGATCTCTTCTACGGTTCATCCCCGCGCGTGCGGGGAACACAAAGTAGTTATCTACTCCGACCCGAACGTGTCCGGTTCATCCCCGCGCGTGCGGGGAACACATGTGAGCGTGGCGGTAGAAGTGAGCCCCTGACGGTTCATCCCCGCGCGTGCGGGGAACACACATAAATCCGACATAGGAGGTATGACATGATCGGTTCATCCCCGCGCGTGCGGGGAACACGCAATGGTCGCAATGGGTGCGGACAGCATCAGCGGTTCATCCCCGCGCGTGCGGGGAACACTACTACGTTGACATCGTGGAGCGTCAATGAACCGGTTCATCCCCGCGCGTGCGGGGAACACTGCTCATCGTTCATGGCGAGTTCGTAGGCGAGCGGTTCATCCCCGCGCGTGCGGGGAACACGAGACATAGCCGGTCTTCGCTTGCCAGTATTGAGGTTCATCCCCGCGCGTGCGGGGAACACCATAAGCTGATTGACGCCGACGCTCCCGCCAACGGTTCATCCCCGCGCGTGCGGGGAACACGCCGCGGGCGTGAAGACGCTCAGCGTCGACGGCGGTTCATCCCCGCGCGTGCGGGGAACACCGCCTGCACCACGACGAGCTCGTCGTCGACAGCGGTTCATCCCCGCGCGTGCGGGGAACACAACAGAGTAAGCAGAGGCACGATTACATCCCCCGGTTCATCCCCGCGCGTGCGGGGAACACTTGTCGGGGTCGTCCATCAGGCCGTCGAACGCCGGTTCATCCCCGCGCGTGCGGGGAACACAACTCCATAACGCCTTGGTGAGTGCCAGAACCCGGTTCATCCCCGCGCGTGCGGGGAACACGGCCAAGCGCGCATATTGGATACTGCCGTAGCCGGTTCATCCCCGCGCGTGCGGGGAACACATGGTGATAGGGGTGCCGGCCGACTCGCCCCGCGGTTCATCCCCGCGCGTGCGGGGAACACTCGCCCTGGTCGCGGAAGGTGCCGTCGGCGTTCGGTTCATCCCCGCGCGTGCGGGGAACACGGCATCGAGGCGATGAAGGGCGACTACGAGGACGGTTCATCCCCGCGCGTGCGGGGAACACGTTGGATATGGCGGTGGCGATTGCAATGTAGTCGGTTCATCCCCGCGCGTGCGGGGAACACGGGCTTGCCCGCGAGCTCGGTCAGGATCACGACGGTTCATCCCCGCGCGTGCGGGGAACACCACCCCTCCGGGAGCCGGAGCATTCTCTCCCACGGTTCATCCCCGCGCGTGCGGGGAACACGTGCTGCTGGCCCGCGTCGCCATCCCAGAAGACGGTTCATCCCCGCGCGTGCGGGGAACACGCGACCAGCGTAGTCGTGCCGTGCTCGTAGACCGGTTCATCCCCGCGCGTGCGGGGAACACACCGATCCGGTGCGCCTCTCGTTCCCGGACCTCGGTTCATCCCCGCGCGTGCGGGGAACACGGAGAGGACGGCGAGCATGGTCTTCGTCGCTTCGGTTCATCCCCGCGCGTGCGGGGAACACGCTTCCGAATGGAAGCGGCTTGATTCGGAGCACGGTTCATCCCCGCGCGTGCGGGGAACACTCCGTGGTACTGGTTGATCTGGTGCCATTCGACGGTTCATCCCCGCGCGTGCGGGGAACACGGTAGGAGCGAGACCGAGTACGTCTCGGAAACCGGTTCATCCCCGCGCGTGCGGGGAACACCTACCCGTCTAGCCTGTGGACAACTCATTTAACGGTTCATCCCCGCGCGTGCGGGGAACACGTCATGAAGTAAACCTCCTTCCCCAACAACAAGCGGTTCATCCCCGCGCGTGCGGGGAACACGCCTGGGCCGCTGCCAGGCAGCACTTTAACGACGGTTCATCCCCGCGCGTGCGGGGAACACGAACTGACCAGAGAGCAGTTGCGTCCTGACATCGGTTCATCCCCGCGCGTGCGGGGAACACACGTAACCGTGGCGCACTGGCCGCACGAAGCCCGGTTCATCCCCGCGCGTGCGGGGAACACCCGTTCGTGAAGTTCGAGCCGTACCCTCCAGACGGTTCATCCCCGCGCGTGCGGGGAACACCTACGCCGGAAAATTCGGAAGGATTCCATCTATCGGTTCATCCCCGCGCGTGCGGGGAACACGTAGAGGCGAGCGAGATCGAGAAGGCGACCGGCGGTTCATCCCCGCGCGTGCGGGGAACACGGCATACGTCGGCGGCGAAGGCGGGCTACATCAGGTTCATCCCCGCGCGTGCGGGGAACACAGATTCCCGCGATGCAGCAATAGGCACAAAGCCGGTTCATCCCCGCGCGTGCGGGGAACACGCTGCCCGAGTCCCCTACATAGAGCTTGCTGCCGGTTCATCCCCGCGCGTGCGGGGAACACTTCGGGGTCAAGCCTGGAAAGTTCGATTTCCTCGGTTCATCCCCGCGCGTGCGGGGAACACATGAGGGCATTGATGACCCAGCAACATGCAGACGGTTCATCCCCGCGCGTGCGGGGAACACCGCCCGCAGCGCAACCTGCGGAACCCCAAGGTCGGTTCATCCCCGCGCGTGCGGGGAACACAAAACCTGTGGCCCTTCCACCAGATCGGATACCGGTTCATCCCCGCGCGTGCGGGGAACACTCTTCTCCGGGCCAGCGCACCGGATGCGGAACCGGTTCATCCCCGCGCGTGCGGGGAACACTCAGAATAGCCGAGCTTCCGGGCGAATGCCGCCGGTTCATCCCCGCGCGTGCGGGGAACACCTCTCCCATCGTGAAGCGGCCACTCTCGACCACGGTTCATCCCCGCGCGTGCGGGGAACACTGCGTGGCGTGGATACCGCCCTTGAATCGGTGCGGTTCATCCCCGCGCGTGCGGGGAACACGCGGCCCCTTTTTTTGCCCATGGCGTTAGTGGCGGTTCATCCCCGCGCGTGCGGGGAACACAAGGCGACCATCTCCAACGAACAGGGCCGAGTCGGTTCATCCCCGCGCGTGCGGGGAACACGGAGCGATTCCGACCGCCCCGGCTTCCAGCGTCGGTTCATCCCCGCGCGTGCGGGGAACACGACCAAGGGGACAACTCTCCACCTACCAGATCCGGTTCATCCCCGCGCGTGCGGGGAACACTGGCGCACTGCATCCGCCCGGGTAATAGGGTGCGGTTCATCCCCGCGCGTGCGGGGAACACCTGGCATCCTCCGACCAAACGACGGGTAGGATCGGTTCATCCCCGCGCGTGCGGGGAACACCTGCTTCTTCGGCTTGGCTCATGCCGCTGAATACGGTTCATCCCCGCGCGTGCGGGGAACACCTGATCGACCATCGTGTTCCGATCCACCACGGCGGTTCATCCCCGCGCGTGCGGGGAACACGGCCGCACAGTCGATGCCGAAATCAAACCATCCGGTTCATCCCCGCGCGTGCGGGGAACACGTTGTCGATGCGCGCGGTGATCATTCGTCTCCCGGTTCATCCCCGCGCGTGCGGGGAACACGGGTCGTATTTCAACCGGCTAACCGTAAACGTCGGTTCATCCCCGCGCGTGCGGGGAACACTACCTCGACCTTGACCCGACGAAGGACGGCGCCGGTTCATCCCCGCGCGTGCGGGGAACACTAGGCGGTGATGGTGCTCGTCTCGTTGAGCGCCGGTTCATCCCCGCGCGTGCGGGGAACACTTTTCGAAGGACCTGCCCGGCAACGCCGGAATCACGGTTCATCCCCGCGCGTGCGGGGAACACTGATTGCAAGGCGCGCAGCCGAAGCGGCTATGCGGTTCATCCCCGCGCGTGCGGGGAACACCCAATGGAGCCCACTCTCGTAGGCGCTGGAGTGCGGTTCATCCCCGCGCGTGCGGGGAACACATAGACGAACGCCTGCATGAATGGGCTGATTTCGGTTCATCCCCGCGCGTGCGGGGAACACATCGCCGATACCGCCACGCTCATCCGAGATTACGGTTCATCCCCGCGCGTGCGGGGAACACCTATGCGCGGGAGCCTGGATTCTACGGCGCGACGGTTCATCCCCGCGCGTGCGGGGAACACTCTCGCCTCAGTCCTAGATGCCATCGGAGGTTCGGTTCATCCCCGCGCGTGCGTGGAACACTTGCACAGCATGAAGGTGACGCCGTTTTCTGACGGTTCATCCCCGCGCGTGCGGGGAACACAGAAAACGAGGCCTTTGAAGGCTTCCCAAAGACGGTTCATCCCCGCGCGTGCGGGGAACACAGCTTGGCCAGCTCGAGCACGCGCCGCAGCGCCGGTTCATCCCCGCGCGTGCGGGGAACACGTCCTGGGCGCTGGTTGATCCACGCGCGAAGGGCGGTTCATCCCCGCGCGTGCGGGGAACACCATGTACTGATCGCCGATCTCCAGCTCGTAGGCGGTTCATCCCCGCGCGTGCGGGGAACACGAGTCAGTACCCGTGCTGCCGGCTCCATCGATCGGTTCATCCCCGCGCGTGCGGGGAACACCTGCTGCGCGTGATCACCGCTTGGGAGTATTGCGGTTCATCCCCGCGCGTGCGGGGAACACGGATTGGACGAAGGTTTCAGCTAACCCGAATGCGGTTCATCCCCGCGCGTGCGGGGAACACGCACTTATCCGCGACAAGACCGTAAAGCTGTCCGGTTCATCCCCGCGCGTGCGGGGAACACCGATCACGGTGCCGGCAAGGACGTAGCTAAAGACGGTTCATCCCCGCGCGTGCGGGGAACACGAGCTTCGATTCGACCTTGGCGACTTTGGAACCGGTTCATCCCCGCGCGTGCGGGGAACACTCGATGATCTTCCAGTCCTCACCCGTAAAGTTCGGTTCATCCCCGCGCGTGCGGGGAACACCTCTCGGCGGTTCCAGATAGCCTGTGGGGGCTCGGTTCATCCCCGCGCGTGCGGGGAACACCTTGGGGCAACTGACAAGGAACTGTCCGATTTCGGTTCATCCCCGCGCGTGCGGGGAACACAACGTGGAGCAGGCCAAGGCGTACTTCGATCTCGGTTCATCCCCGCGCGTGCGGGGAACACATCCTGAAACTCGGCCTCACTGTCCGCGACGCCGGTTCATCCCCGCGCGTGCGGGGAACACTCTTTGATGATCACTGGCAGGAAGCGCTGCCTCGGTTCATCCCCGCGCGTGCGGGGAACACGCGACCGCCATCCCAGTGTTGAAGATCGTCACCGGTTCATCCCCGCGCGTGCGGGGAACACGTCAAGCTCCGTGGGTAGGGGAACGGCCCTAGGCGGTTCATCCCCGCGCGTGCGGGGAACACTACTCCAGATATTCGCTCCCCGTGAGGGTGCGCGGTTCATCCCCGCGCGTGCGGGGAACACTGCTGGTACGTCGAAGGCTGGGCGTCCATCTTCGGTTCATCCCCGCGCGTGCGGGGAACACGCTAGTCGTCGGCTGCCACGTCGATTCTTGTTCCGGTTCATCCCCGCGCGTGCGGGGAACACGGCTTCAAGCAGCTCGCCAAGAACCAGGCCGACGGTTCATCCCCGCGCGTGCGGGGAACACCTGTGGCGGGAAGCTGCATCTATCGCAGGCCGCGGTTCATCCCCGCGCGTGCGGGGAACACGCCGCCTCTAAGCCAGCCTGCGCCGCCGCATCCGGTTCATCCCCGCGCGTGCGGGGAACACGCATGGCGGCACAGCTAGTCGCGCTCGCGAACCGGTTCATCCCCGCGCGTGCGGGGAACACCCCTCACCAGTCGCCAGCCAAGTAGGATCGACCGGTTCATCCCCGCGCGTGCGGGGAACACTTTCCAGAGGTCGTGTCGCCAGATCATCGGCACGGTTCATCCCCGCGCGTGCGGGGAACACAGATGTCGCGCCCGGCGTCGGGCAACAAACTTCGGTTCATCCCCGCGCGTGCGGGGAACACTTCTCGCGCAGCCACTTCCCGAGGTCTTCCACCGGTTCATCCCCGCGCGTGCGGGGAACACAGCCGGCCGCGCTCGAGAACGTCGGCCTTCAACGGTTCATCCCCGCGCGTGCGGGGAACACCTCTGCACCCACTGACCATCGCGGTATCTAAGCCTGGTTCATCCCCGCGCGTGCGGGGAACACCTACGGGCGCGAGAACTACAACGCCCTGATTACGGTTCATCCCCGCGCGTGCGGGGAACACCCTGAAAGCTCCCGATCCCATCCGTGAGGATGTCGGTTCATCCCCGCGCGTGCGGGGAACACTCGAAGAACCGCTCGATGCGCCGCAGGTCGTCCGGTTCATCCCCGCGCGTGCGGGGAACACACGTCATTCCGTTTGGAATCCGAACACGGGAAGACGGTTCATCCCCGCGCGTGCGGGGAACACAGCTGGTGGGCGGTCGGCGCCGTGCAGGGGATCGGTTCATCCCCGCGCGTGCGGGGAACACATCCAGGACTGCCGGAAGCCGCGCTCGGCCTTCGGTTCATCCCCGCGCGTGCGGGGAACACCTGGCACCTCAGTAGGGCTAAGGGTTCGACTCCGGTTCATCCCCGCGCGTGCGGGGAACACCTCTTCCTCGCCGCCTCGGCCTCATCCATGAACGGTTCATCCCCGCGCGTGCGGGGAACACTTCAGCCCGAGCTCCGCAACCTGCACCCGCGCCGGTTCATCCCCGCGCGTGCGGGGAACACCTGGCAGTCGGCATCGTGCTCGGCGTGATGTTCGGTTCATCCCCGCGCGTGCGGGGAACACGAAGACCCGGTTGTCGCCGATCATCCACATCTTCGGTTCATCCCCGCGCGTGCGGGGAACACGCGTGCTCACGCTGGAGGACACGTCCTTTGCACGGTTCATCCCCGCGCGTGCGGGGAACACTCGGTGTTGTAGTTCTGCATCAGGCTCGAATACGGTTCATCCCCGCGCGTGCGGGGAACACTGTGCGACCGTCGATCCATTGCCATACGAGACCGGTTCATCCCCGCGCGTGCGGGGAACACCGCAGACGTTGAACGAGATCCGGGGCTGGAATCGGTTCATCCCCGCGCGTGCGGGGAACACGCCATTTTCGCCATCGGGGCTTGGTGGAGCGTCGGTTCATCCCCGCGCGTGCGGGGAACACCCTCGGACATTGCCACGCCGCGCTCCCGGTTACGGTTCATCCCCGCGCGTGCGGGGAACACTCTGCCGACGCCAAACTCCATAGCAATCTCTGCGGTTCATCCCCGCGCGTGCGGGGAACACGGATGAATGGCACGGGAAAGCAACTCCCGAGATGGTTCATCCCCGCGCGTGCGGGGAACACCGATGGAGATCAGGAGTAAGGGCGAGCATGAGGCGGTTCATCCCCGCGCGTGCGGGGAACACTTCGTTAGCGGCTTCAAGACTTTCGCCCAAAACGGTTCATCCCCGCGCGTGCGGGGAACACATCACTAAGGACCGTCGAGACGCGCTTGAGCTCGGTTCATCCCCGCGCGTGCGGGGAACACATACCAGTCATCAACACGATAAGAACTCTCATCGGTTCATCCCCGCGCGTGCGGGGAACACTCCTCCGATGGCTGGAAGAAAAGGTGAATATCCGGTTCATCCCCGCGCGTGCGGGGAACACACTTCCTCCATCTCCCTGATATCAAAAAGCAAATCAGGGTCGGTGGATTCTACCGACGATTTCACGATGCGGTTGGATCAGTTCTCCGAACCTGATCATGCCGCTGTCAACGTCGCATTCAGTTGTTAAAGAGCGCTTTCCGCCTCGGGAAGGAAAGAAACAAGCTTGGCGCCGTCCACCTCGATTGGCACGCGTCGATTCTGTCCCAAAGTCAGAAAATCGAATCCTGCCTCGTTGCTCGTCCGCCAGGCCATTACCGCGTTCCCGTCTTCGATGCCGGCCTCGACTTGGTTCCAGATGTACTCACGGACCTTGGCGGCGTAGTTTCCGACATACACGCCGGCCCGGACTTCAAGCAGCCAGATCGCCAGCCTGCCGCGCAGCCGCGGCGGCGCGTTCTCAAGCACGATGACCAGCATCGCCCAAGCTCTCCGGATTCGGAATCGCGGGCCGCACCGCGTCTTCCGGGGCTTCAGGCGGACGCTCGCCGGCCGCCGCGAGCATCTCCTCGATCCCCGGAACGATTCGATCGAGCAGCTTCGTCTCCCGGAATACATCGCGGCAGGCGAGCCTCACCTGCTGCTCGACATTGCCGGCGCCGCGCGCAGCGACGCGGAATGCCACAGGCACCACCGTTTCGAATTTGTAGATGTCCGCCACGTCGTACACGAACGATAGCGGCTTGCCGGTGTGGATGAATCCGACTGCCGGCGCGTAGCCCGCCGCCAGCACCGCTGCTTCGGAAACGCCGTACAGACAGGACGTCGCCGCGGAGAGACAGCGGTTCGGGAGGTCGCTCGCGTCCCACTTGTCCGGGTCGTACTCCCGCGACTTCCACTCGACCCCGTACTTGCGGGCGAGCCGCTTGTACATCTCGCGGACGCGCGCGCCCTCGATGCCGCGGAGCTGCTCCACGCTGCGCCGTTCGGGTGGCTCTTCTCCGAAGCGCATCGCGTACATCTTGCGCACTACCTTCAGGCGCAGCGCGGGATCAAGCGCGAGCTTTGCCTGGTAAAGCAGCCGGTCGGCCCGCGCTCCGCCGGGCTGGCCCGCGGAATAGAGCCGAACCCCGGCCTCGCCGATCCAGACCAGCAGCGTGCCCACCCGCGCGGCCAGCGCGCACGCGGCGTGGGACACGCGCGTCCCCGGCTCGAGCATCAAGCACGCGACGCCGCCGACCGGGACGTGCGTGCGCACGCCCGTCTTGTCCACGATGACGAACGCACCGTCGAGCACGTCCAGGTGCCCTTTCTCGATGTAGAGAACCGACAGCCGTTCCTTGATGGGGATGGGCTTGAGCGGCGGAAGCATCTGTGCCATCAGTGTCGACGAGCCATGGACTACTCGCCGGCGCGGCGGAGGGCCTCTCGAATAAGCTCCTCGGACAGCCGATGGCCGGATGTCCCGAGGTCCTCCAGAAACGGTTTCACCGCCGTAATCAAATTCCTCCGCCGGGCGATCAGTAGGACGCCCACCGTTCCGATAACCTTGAGATTGAGGGCCTCCGCCACGGAGCGGCCGAGTTTCTCGTCGATCAAGACGCCGTACCCGCGCTCGGCGGCAAAGGCGATCGCCACCGCCTCTCCTTCTCCCAGTTCCACATCGGGCGGCAAGCGCGTCAAGTCGGGAGGCGAATCCTCCACTACGAACAGCCCGGCGGCGTGCGCGGAAACGATCGCCCGGACATCGGGCAAGCCGGGATGAACCTGACTTTCCTCGAACACCGCACGAGGTACCACGATCCTTTCGAAAACACGGGCGAGAACTTCGATCCTGCGCAGCCGGCCGAACGCAATCAGCGGCCCCGCGTCCGCGACGACGATCTCAGCCAAACGCGGCGAGTTCCCGCTCGAGCTCCTCGGCGGAATAGCGAATGACGGGAATCTGCAGCGCGCCGAGCCGGTCGATGAATTCGCTGATCGAAAGCCCCGCGATTCGCGCGCCCTTGCCGAGGCTCACGGCATCGCTCTCGTACAGCCGCACCGCGACGGCGACGTGTACATCCTCCCCGGCCAGGCGCGCGTCGTAAGGCACGGCGAGAAACAGCGGGCGACCCGCCTTGGTGACCACCGCAACCTGGCCGTTCTCGGCACCCTCGATCAGTTTGCCTGGACTCCTGATGAGCTGTTCCACCGAAATCGCATCCATGATGCCTCCACGGTTCGCCATGCCTGCAAAAACCATCGTAGCACGCAGCGAACTCGAACTACAGTCGCCGCACCAGCATCAGGCCGCAGCCGAAGGCTTTGGCCGGGCCGATGCCCAGCTTTCCTCATGCAATCGGCGCCACCGACACGAGCCCAAGGCCCATGACCTTACCGTGGCCAATGCCGCTTTGTAGCGCATCCCTGAATTTGTCTGGTTCGGTAACCGTGAGAACGCCGTCGTACAGCACCGAATAAACCCGGATACCATTTCCAGTGTGCTGCTTCCCTCGGAGCATCTGCTCCTGAGAAATTCGTACATCGATACGCTCCTGCCGCGATGCTGAGAGATCGAAGGATGCCAGTTGCGGAAGCGAAAACCCGTGCCGCCCTCCTTTTCGCTCAATCCATTTTTCTTGCTCGTCCAGCCGTAGCAATCCAAGACGCTTGCCATCGCGGGTCACGCAAGGGTTGGCGCGCAGTCTGAAACGAAAGCGCTGCCCGACCTTGAGTGAATCGAGCTTGAGCCGCTCCTTCAGATCGATCGCCGGATCAGCCTTCGCCAGCCATCCCTGCACACGGATACCCGCCCAGTCCGACATCGACCGGCTTTGCACAAGAATGCGCGAGTACCCGGTAGGATCAGTCTCCGGCTCAAGCCTCCACAAGACTTCACCTTCAGAGCATTTCTTGTTCGGCTCGCAGAAAGCCCGACACAGCGTGGAGTGAAGCTGATAGGGATCGGACAGGTCGCGTCGTGCCTCCCGGCGACGTGGATCAAGATGGATTCTATGCAGGAACATGAGGCACCTCATGAGGGAGGGGTATCCACTCCGAGCGTACGAACCGCGACCCAAAGCGCCGTTCGGCAAACGACGACAGCGGTTGGTCCATCTTGAGTACACCTGATCCGTCCTCGGACTCGAAGGACGCCAAGAGCTTCTCGGGGAGATCTTCCCATTTCCGCTGTGAGGCGATCCATGGCCACAGTGCGAAGACGTCCCGCAACGGAGCGTCCTGTAAGCCGTTTTCAATCCAGATCGACTCGGAAGGCAGATAGGATTTGCGCCCCAAGGCCAGAGGCCAGACGGGATCGCGCAGGGCGGCGTGAGTTCGTTCCATCAAGGAGCGATCTTCACCTTCAAGCGCGACCAGAAATGCGGCATCCGCAAGGTAATGACGATACGACTGAACCCCTTCGCCGAGATGGTCACCTGAAGGGTATTTGCCGGTTGCAAGGATCATTCGGCTTCTAATCTGTACGTTCCCATCCGAATTCACTATTTCTTCGGTTCCTTGTCCAACCGTTTGATAGTCATATTTTGGGATTCCCGCCCGGTCGTGACGCACGCCCATGGACAGACGTGTAAGCGGCTCGAGATCGGTCCAGTTCTCCCGGTCGATTCCCAGAGCGGCGGCCAAGAGTCCGATAACACCGGACTTGCTTGGCTCCTTCCCGGTATCACGTTGGTCAAAGCGGCTGGTGGTTCCCCAGGATTGCATGGCCCCCGCCAGCCGAAGCAACAGGGTTGGCATGGGTCACTCCTTTACGGCCGTTACGCTCATGTCCAAAAGCTCCTTCAAGGAAGCGGCTGCTTTCCCGTATCCATCGAGCTTGGCCTCGATCAGATTCAGAGCAAAGGTTTTCTCCTCACCGCCAAAGGCCGTCTGTAGAGACTTGGCTTTCCTTGCAAGCTCCTCTGCCGATTTTCTTGTCAGCGACTCTCCCTTTCTTGCGTACATTGCTGTCTCGAAGGCATTCGCCAAGCTGCGGGGAGCGGTATTGCGACGCACCGAAACGGACACGAACTCCGGCGGGTTGTGTGCCGCGAAGGTATTCTGTTTTCCGGTGGGCTCGGCGACCACGAAGCCTTCAAGGAAGGCCCGCAGCCCCTTTTCAGCCAGTTCCGCATCGCCCTGAAGATTTTCCTTGAGCTTCTCCCAGTCCACCACGGCATATCGGTAGAAACAAGCCGAATTGAACTCCACCGTGCCCATCATGTCAGCACCGGCAGTGTCTTCGGGTTTGAGGTCATCCACGGCGGTGTAGAAATCGAATTCCCGTTCGACGGAATTGGTCGAAATGGCGTGGGCAACCTGGCAAGCCGCGTTCTGGTTCTTCTCAGGCATATCGGCCAGCATGCGCCCGAAGAGCGCCACATCCACGGCCTTGCCGCCATTGAAAATCAAATCGATGCGTTCTTTGACTTCCTTGGGCGCACCGCTGGCCGTCGCCTTTTTGCCCTTCTTTTTCCCCTTATCGTCGGAATCTTCTTTTATTGGAACAATCTGGTCCCAGTATTCATGTATCGCTTCGGCCAAGTCTGCCACCTCCTTCCGTCCAAGAAAGAGCAGGTACTGAGTCTTGCCCCCTTCCGCCGCCTTGAGTTTGGCGTAAGACAAGGCAATTTCCGCCTTGGCCAAAGCCTCTGTCACGTCACGCTTCTTGCCATTGAGAAGTTCAGCAATGGCCTGAAACACCCGCTTGGTCCGTACTGCAAGTTCTGTGGGATCGAAAATCCCCTCTTTCATCTTCTGATCGAAATATTGCCGTATCGCCCGCTTGTCACACTGACTGGATATACGGGCGCGGCGGGTGCCGCCAAAAAAAGGCGTCCTTCGGAGCACCGGTGTCATCGCGGTTCAGATTCGACGGGGCAAAGTTCTGAAGGGCATGAATCTCGACGATCGTTTTCATTCGCTGGTCTCCTTATCGTTGTTACGTTCGGTGTCCGCTTCGTGATTCAGATTCCGGTAATAGTCGCGAGCCCAGGCGTTCTGAGTACGCTTCTGGTCGTCGTTCCAGTACAGAAGCCCCTTCAAGAGGGCGTCGAAATCGATCGCCTGTTCCTTTAGAAGGGCAATCATCTGGCGCAGGCGGTTTGGCAACTGGTCGGAATCGGCATCAAGCAATGTGACGAAGCGCTTTTCTGTACTGGAGGATTTCCGCCGATCATCCATACTCATCGTCCTCCGCTTTTCGCTGTCAAAGGCGGCGCATGCTTTTCCGATGGGCATCGGCGCTTCATTCATGCCTTCCCGCCAGTGTGCGGCCCAGACGCCAGCCACCAGATAGAGCATCTTCCGCCGCCAGAGGTTGTCTTCATCCTTGACGAAGGGTTCCACGTAAGGGATGGCTTGAACATATGTCCCGGGGTTCCACGAACCCGCTGATATCCTTTTTGACTGGTTCTCGCTCTCCTCGGCTCAAAAGATTCCGTGCGAAAGAGCGGCAAGCCAACCACAGGGATTTTTGAGTTTCTTCTGCGGCGGAGAGAAGTTGCCTGATCTCCGTCCGGATGAATCGATCTCCCGCAAGAGCTTCAGGCAGGGCAAAGCGTTCCATGCGCCAGTACTCGATCTTCGCTTTGCTGTTTGCCTGACCGAGCACCATCACCGATCTTGGAAATCGATCTCGGTTCGATCGGGTCAATGCCGTCGCATGCTCGATCACCTCGGGTGCCAGGTGTGATTCGTCGGGCAGCAGAGAATCAAAGTCTCGCCACATCCCTCGATCGCGGAATGGGATGGGACGCTTTCCCCATTTGACGTCAATTTCGTAGCCAAACATTGGATCAACGCGATTCTCTGAAGAACATGCGACGCCGGAAGCAAAAGCCAATTCACTCAGAGTCTCACCGTTTCCAGCAAGATGAAATTTTATTGACCGGGTCAGCCAAGTATATAAATCGGCTACACCCATTACCGATCTGGCGATGCCCTTTTTCAGAGATGCTAGTGGTACCGGCTCCCGCTCCCAAATAGGAAGATCACCTTTCAGCACTTCTCTGTTCTCCGGCACGAGGGATAGCAACAGTGTGTCGTGAAGGTGTACTCCCAGGGGTAGAACCATTGCGGCAGTCGCTGACGGTGCGCTCTTCGTGTAAGCGAAATCGCTGTTCCCTCCACCAAGGGCGAATGTCTGGCAAGCGATAAGCCATCGAGCCGCCATGCGCGATGGGATCGGTCCAGCGGTCGCGATCTCGACGTGATCAAAAAGCACTTTGGCGTTGCTGGCATTATGTTCAGCCGCAATTGCCGGCCAAGACTTCCATTCTTTCTTCCCGTTATTTTCTTGCGGCTCGTAGGCAAAAACTTGATAGAACGGATGCTTCTCATCAAACAGGCAGAATCGACCCCGCCATTTTTCCAAGTAGGCCGTGATCTTTTCGCCGGGCAGCCCTGCCTTGAACAGTACCTTGGCTTGATCGATGTCGGTCGGTCCTTCCAGGGCACGGTATAGGACTGCGAGCAGAAAGCGATGCAGAGCCGCCACCACCAGCGGCGAAGGATCCTCGATGGCGGCGATCTCCCTGGATCGCAACATGGTGTCGCGAATGCCCAATTCATCGCGCGTTCCGTCGAGGAACCGCACCGGAATCCATTTCTCGTCGATCAGGTTGAATCGGCTCATTCGGGCTCCTTTGATTCGTACACCACTCCCAGATCATCATTCAGTCGCACGGTCGCATCTTCCGTCCAGCGTCCACCCCCGCCCAGCAGCAGCGGAAAGCAATTGCGCAATAGCGGTGATTTCTTCCAGCCTTCCGGCACTCCTCGCGCCTTGAGTTTCTTGACCACGCCCTTGCGCGAAAGGCTTACGGCCCTTAGGAACCACTGTTTCGACTGAGCGAACTCCGGCGTCGCTTCAGGACGGAATCCGTCTTCCGGCCATAACGGGATAGCGACAATCGAGTCCTCGCCAAGCCGGGTCTGGGCCATGAGAGTTCGATGCACGCCGGGCTCATCTTCGTCGTAAAGAACGAATCGCGCCGGATCGTTCCACGATGCATCGTCAGGAAAGCCAATGATCGCCTGATTTGCCTGCCCCGTATGGGCGATGGCTTTTCCATCTCCGTCCATCAACGCTTTCTCCAGCCGCCCCTGTAAAGAGTCGGCCACGCCGACCTGTTCTTCGTACACCGCTTGCACCAGAGGGTCGATTTCATCCGGAAGTGTCAGGTTCTGTCTCTGTCCATCTCGAAGCAAACTCCAGGTGCGCAACAGAATATCCTCGCGGTACACCGCGCCCCACCAGAGAGGCTTCCCGAAGGACGGTGGCTCGTCACCGGCAAGTCCCGCCACCAGAAGAGTCGGTTCGGAAACAGGCCTGGATTTTCGTGCGTGTCGCCACAAGCGCCCCGCCCGCTGGAGCACGAGATCGATGGGCGCGAGATCGGTTGCGATCAGGTCGAAGTCCAGATCCAGACTCTGCTCCGCCACTTGGGTGGCAATGAGGATTTTGCGACCGTCCCGGCTCCCGGCTTCTCCGAATATTTCCAAGATCAGTTCCTCGCGCTCTTGCCGCCGATTGGCCGGAAAGCGGGCGTGGAAGAGGAATACCTCGGTTCCATCGGAGAAGCGTTTGCCAATACGTTGGCCCTTGCGCTCCTGAGGCTCACCCTCTGGGAAAAGACGATACAAGTCCTGGGCGCGCTGCACCGTATTGACTAGCGCTAATCCCATTCCATCATTGGAAAGGTGTTCCTCCAGAGCAGAGCGCATGCTCGGCAAATCCGGCGGGATTCCTTGCAACCGCAACGTCAGGCGACGCGCCGGATCAGCCTCGAAATGTGCCTGTTCCACGGCACCAGGACGAAAAACGGAAAGGCGAGGGTATTCCTCCTCTTTTTCCGGCAAGTCGGCAGCAACAACCTCCGCCAACTTGCGGCGAATAGAAGGCGACAGCGTCGCCGAGAGAAGTACCACCGATGAGCCCAGTGCCAAGAGCCAGCGCAGCAGGTGAACCAGGAGTGTGCCTGTATAGGCGTCGTAGGCGTGGATCTCGTCAAACACCACCACGCGGTTTGCAAGACCCCACAGGCGAACGAAATTGTGCCGCACCGGCAGAATGGTCAGCAGGGCCTGATCCACCGTTCCCACACCATATTCCGAGAGAAGCGCCCGCTTCTTGTTCGTAAACCATTCTCCGGCACGGACCTCGCCGCCGGTTGCGGGATCGTGAATACCCGAGAGGTGCAGATTCTGGAAGGTGTCGTTGAGAAGCTTTGCTCCATGCAGGAGTTGCAGGTCGAGTTTTCGATCGGTTCCTTGGCTGCGCAAAAATTTGAGAATCCGCCTGAACATGGCATTACCGGTGGCCTTGGTCGGCAAGGCCACATACAAGCCGCGGTGCCCGAAACGTCGCTGTAGCTCCAAATGAGCAAAGAGGGCTGCTTCAGTCTTGCCCTCGCCCATGGGAGCTTCCACCAACAGGATCGCGGGCTCCCTGATGTCGGCCAGCGCTTCGGCGACGGCTTGCTGCAAGGGGCGCGGGGCGAATCCAAAAACCTGCTCGAAGGACTTCAGCTCCGGGGAAAGTGGGGTTCGGATTTCCCAACCTATTGCGTCAAGAGCCTGGTCAGCGCGGGCCCTGCGCTTTCGGAACCATGCCTGGAGATCCTCGCAGTCATTGGGAGTTCCGAAGGGGAACCAGACTTCATTCGATCCGATCCAGTCGGCAAAGCTCGTGAGGCCGGACAGCAACATGAAATCAGGCCCGGAAAGGGTCTGCTTCGCCGGAATCGTTGCGGGCTTGAAGATATCCAGCGATGCTTCGAACAGGCCCCTGCGCGCTTGCGCCCATGGATCGCGACCAATTGCACGCCTATCGCCGGCCAAATTGTTGAGTGCATTCGGTGAAGCCCGTTCCCCGTGGTGACACCCCACCGCATCGGATACCAACTCGGCCAGCTCCTCCGGCCACTCCATTTCTTGCAGCAGTTCCGTCAGAGCGATCTGGCTTACGAAGGCATGGTTGATGTCGGTATTCGGGCTCCGGCCGGAATCCATGCCCGTCATGTTTTCCCATTTGCACTGAAACCCGGGACAGGCCTTCCCCAAATCATGAGAAGCCACCAAGAGCAAAATCCACGCTCGGGCCTTTTCCCACTCCAGACCCAGAATTTCTGCGATTCTTTTGCGAGTAGTTTCTGGCTCACGCGTTAGGATGGCGTCTGCGCTGGCAGCCACGTCGAGCACATGGAGGATGAGCGGATGCCAACTTCCATCGCCACCCTTGCCGGTTTTCGCCCAAATTTTTCTTAATGCGTTATCCATTCGTGCCTTACAAAGCTTTGGCTGCGAGACCATGCAAGCCCACGTCTAGATTCCTTCGATCCGCTTCATGAAATTCCGCTTCGCCTTGTGCTTCTCGCGCAGCGCTCCCAGCCATTCGACGAACTCCTCGGTCTCCCCCGCGCGCTGCATCAGCGCCTTGATCTTTCCCGCGAGCGCGGCGGCTTCGTCGTAGGCGCGGTTGTTCGTTTGGTTAACGCTGCCATCGATCAAGTTGCGGTAGATGGCGGCGGCGTCCTGCGGGTGATCCTTTTCGCGCGCCCGCGCGAGCTGCATCCACGCGCCGCCGGTGCAGCCGCCCGCTTTCGCCTCGGCGAGGGCGGCGTCGCTGTCGCCTTCGTGCAGGAAGATCTCGACGAGCAGGGTATGGCCGGCACCGGTGTGCCATAAGCCGCGGTTGCGATCTGGATGCGTCAGCTCGGCGCGAAGGTGAGAAAGCGCCTTCTCGCGCCAGGTCTGCCACGCCTTCGCCCGGCCGGCGTTCCTTTGGAGGCGCTTGTATGCCTCAAGGTCCGGGCGGCGGGTGAAATACTCCCAGGCGAGGGCGACGGCTTCGTCGTCGCGCTTTTCGCGGTGGTACGCGCCGGCGAGAAAATCCACGAGCCGCGGATCGAGGTCGCGCGGGAAGGCCTTGCGCCCGCGCTCGGCCCAGGCGAGCGCCTCGCCGTGGCGGCCGGCCTTGGCGAGGATCTCGGCGATCTTGACGAAGTGATAGGGAAACGAAAGGTCGCGGCTTTGCACGCGGACGAGCGCGTCCACGTCGCCGGTGTGCCGCGCGAGCGCTTCCATGATTCCGGCAATGATGGAATGTCCGGATTGATAGTCGCGTTTTGCGCCCGGTCCGAGAGCGGGGACCTTCTTCCATGCCGCCTCGGCGAGCGCGCGGTAGCGGGCGAGCCCTTTCTTTCCGAGCAACGGAGCGTAGTCCTCGAGCTTGAAGAAGCCCCACTGGTCGAGCAACTGCAATTCGAGGAGATCTTTGCCGAACGCCTCGGGCTCGGGCTTCGCGGCGCGGCAGGTTTCGAGGTGCAGCGCCGCGAGCCGGTGCAGCACCTCGCCGAAGCCGCCGCCGGAGTCGTCGGTTCTCTCGTAAGCGGCGATACCGCGGCGCAGAGCGTGGCCCGCGAGCTCGGCCGCATCCGCGGTGCGCTTGTTCCTGAGCAATTCGCGCAGCAGATGCACGACGCCGTCGGCGCGTGCAAAGAGCGCGCGCATGTGGTGATGGCCGGCGAAGCCGCGCACGGCAAACGCGTCGTTCACCGTTGCTTTCATCGCTTTGATGTCCTGCGGCGGGCCGCGGCGCAGGGCGGCGGCCTCCAGCCGCGCGCGCAGCTCGGGATCGCTCGCGGCCTGCTCGGCCAGCAGCTCGATGAGAGACTCCTTGCTCTCGGACTCGAGATGGGCACGCAGCCCGGCGAGGTCGTCGCCGCCTTTGCCCCCGCGCGCAAGCCAGGCGAGGCCCGCGGCCACCGCGTGCTTGCAGAATGTGCCCTCCTCGCCCAGCGGGCAGGTGCAGGACCATTCCAGCGCGCGGCGCGCCGGCCGCAAAACGACCCTGTAATCCTCGCTGCCGAGAACGGTTGCCCGGATCGTGTCGCGCGTCCGAACGAGATCCGTCACGGCGCCGGCGTCGAAATAGCCGGCACCGCGCGCGAACGACTTTTCGCCGGCAAGCTGCGCGAGTTTCGCTTTCGTCAGCAGCGTTTCGAGCTTGGCGCCCAGCGTTCCCCCTTCGCCTTCGTGCCTCCTTCTACCAGAGGCGCAGGCTCAGGGCATGAGCCTGGGCTGAACTGTCTATATAATGCGCCGCGCCATGGACCATCTCGACCCGAAGCAGGCCCACGAGTTCCTCCACGCCCACCCGGAGGCGCTGTTCGTCGACTGCCGCAGCGAGATGGAGTACCTCTTCGTCGGCCATCCCCTCGGCGCGCTGCACGTCGCGTGGAACGACGGCCCGGACTGGGAGGTGAACCCGCACTTCGTCGGCCAGGTGAAGAAGCTCGCCGGCACCAACCACGCGATACGGCCGATCATCCTCATCTGCCGCAGCGGCAACCGCTCGCAAGAAGCGGGCGAAGCGCTCGAGAGCCATGGCTTCGCCCGGGTCTACAACGTCCTGCACGGCTTCGAGGGCGAGCTCAACGACAAGCACCAGCGCAACCACATTTCCGGCTGGCGCCACGAAGGCCTGCCCTGGGAGCAGTGCTGATCAGTCCTTGATCAGCTGCTTGTGCGGCACCTTCTTTAGCTCCCACGCTCCCGTATCGCGGTCGTAGCGGGAGTTGACGAAGCACTTCCAGTTCTCGTCGTCGATGTAGTTGTAGTCCGTGCGGTAGTAGTAGCCCGGATAGCGCGTTTCCTGCCGGTACTGGATGTGGCGCATGTGCGCCTCGGCGGCGAGGATGCGGTGGTAGTTTTCCCAGGCGCGCAGCAGCTCGTGCAGGTCCTTCGCGCGCATCTTCTGCGCGTCCTCGCGGATCATGACCAGCTTCTTCTCCGCCATCTCGAGCATCTTGGCGTTGGTCTGGTACCAGGTCGCGACGCCCGCCACGTACTCGTCCATGATTTTCTGCAGGCGGAACTGCAGCATCTTCGGCGTGATGTAGTGCGGGTTCACGTCGATCGCCGTGGTGTAGTCCTTGTGCTGCAGGAAGTTCTTCACCGGCCGGTAAACCTCCTCGACGAGCTCGTCCTTGCTGCGGAGCATCTCGGGCTTCCAGTCCTTGTTGTCGAGCGCGAACTTGACCATCGCCTTGGCGGCGATGCGCCCTTCGGTGAACGAGCCCGAGGAGAACTTGTGGCCCGAGGCACCGACGCCGTCGCCCGCGGTAAACAACCCCTTCACCGTGGTCATGCGGTTGTAGCCCCAGCTCCATTCCTTCGGCGTGCCCGGAAGATCGGTCGGCCCGGACACCCAGATGCCCGCGCAGCCGGCGTGCGAGCCCAGAAGGTACGGCTCGGTCGGCATGATCTCGGAGGGCTGCTTGTCGGGCTCGATGTTCTCGCCCGCCCAGATGCCGCACTGGGAAATCGTCATGTCGAGGAAGTCTTCCCACGCCTCGGCTTCGAGGTGCTTCACTTCCTTCGGCGTCATCTTGGCGGCGAGGTTCTTCATCGCCGTCACCGTGTCCATGATGATGGGGCCGCGGCCTTCCTTCATCTCGTTCAGCATCAGGTGGTTGCGCAGGCACGTGCCCGGCACGCCCTGGCCGTACTTGCCGAAGCGCTTCGCGTCCTTGAGCTCGGCGCCGCGCAGCGTGCCGTAGTCCTCGCCCATGCCGTTCGCGACCTTCGCCTTGAAGAGCAGGAACCACGCGCCCACCGGCCCGTAACCGTCCTTGAAGCGCGCCGGCACGAAGCGGTTTTCCATCATCGTGAGCTCGGCGCCGCACTCCGCCGCCATGGCGTAGGTCGAGCCGGCGTTCCACACCGGATACCAGGCGCGGCCCGTGCCCTCGCCCACCGAGCGCGGCCGGAACACGTTCACCGCGCCGCCGCACACCAGCAGGCAGCACTTGAACCGGTAGATGTAGAGCTTGTGCTCGCGCACCGAGAAGCCGGCGGCGCCGGCGACGCGGTTGGGATCGTTCTTGTCGGTCACCAGGCGCACGATGAACACGCGCTCCTGGATGCGGTCCTGGCCGAGCGCCTTCTTCGCGGCCTCGGCGACGATCCACTTGTAGGACTCGCCGTTGATCATGATCTGCCACTTGCCGGAGCGCACCGGCTTGCCGCCGTCGCGCAGCGGCTTGCCTTCGTCGCCGGGCTGCTTCCACACCGGCAGGCCCCACTCCTCGAAGTTGTGCACCGAGTCGTCGACGTGGCGGCCCACGTCGTACACCAGGTCCTCGCGCACGATGCCCATCAGGTCGCTGCGCACGTAGCGCACGTAGTCCGCAGGGTCGTTCTCGCCCATGTACGTGTTGATGGCCGAAAGGCCCATCGCCACCGCGCCCGAGCGGCTCATCGCCGCCTTGTCGACCAGCTTGACCTTCAGGCCCGTGCCTTCCGCCCAGCGCTGGATCTCGAAGGCGGCGCCGCACGCGGCCATGCCGCCGCCGATGATGAGGATGTCGAGCTCTTCCTCGATGACTTCCGGATTTCCGAAACCGTATTGCTCGCTCATGTCTTTCTCACGCTATGAACTGGCTGGGGTCGACCTTGTGGGTGCCCCGTGTGAACAGCAGGTCGTGACGCTCGATCTCGGCCCTGTCGGCCGGCGGCTTGCCGCGGTAGGGATCGATGCTGCCTTCGGCGGTGGTGCGGATCGGGAACTTGAAGCGCTTGACGTTGCCGTTCCTGAACCGGATGGTCCACATGATCGAGTCCGATCCGCGCAGCGGCTGCACCGAGGCGCCGAGCGGCACCACGTCCGCGTAGTGGCGTACCTCGATCGCGTTCTGCGGGCAGATCTTCACGCAGGAATAGCACTCCCAGCACTGCTCGGGCTCCTGGTTGAAGGCCTTCATCGCGTGGCCGGTCCTCGAGCCGTCCTTGTCGAGCAGCATCAGGTCGTGCGGGCAGATGTACATGCACGCGGTCTTGTCCTGCCCCTTGCATCCGTCGCACTTGTCGGTGCGCACGTAAGTCGGCATTTCTGTCTCCTTGCCGTTTTATCGGGCGGAATGACCCGCCAGTTTCACTTCAACCTTTTCCTCGAGGCCGGCGTAGTAGGCGCGCAGCATTTCGAGCACTTCCGGCCGCGAGAACTCCGCGGGCACCGGGCTGCCTTCCGAGAGCCACTTGCGCAGCTTGGTGCCCGAGACGAGCAGGCGGTCGGCGTCTTCGTGCGGGCAGGTGCGCCCCGAGGCCATGCCGCCGCACTTGTAGCACCAGAACGTCCAGTCGATCTTTAGCGGCCGCGTGTGCAGCGCGTCAAGCGGAATCTCGTCAAAGATGTGATGCGCGTCGAACGGGCCGTAATAGTTGCCGACACCGGCGTGGTCGCGCCCCACGAGCAGGTGCGAGCAGCCGTAGTTCTGCCGGAATAGCGCATGCAGCAGCGCCTCGCGCGGACCGGCGTAGCGCATGTCGAGCGGGTAGCCCGCCTGCACGACGGTGCCAGAACGAAAATACTTCTCAATCAGCACCGCGATGGCTTTAGTGCGCACCTCGGCCGGGATGTCGCCGGGCTTGAGCGCGCCGAGCAGCGAATGCACGAGAACCCCGTCGCAGACCTCGATCGCCACCTTGGCGAGGTACTCGTGCGAGCGATGCATGGGATTGCGCGTCTGGAAAGCCGCGACGCGCGACCACCCGAGGCGCTCGAACTCGGCGCGCGTCTCGGCGGGCGTCATGAAGAGCGCGCCGTATTTCCCCTTGAAGCCGCCGTCCGAGAGCACCTTCACCGGCCCGGCGAGGTTCACCTCGCCCTGCGCCATCACCATCTTCACGCCCGGGTGCTCGGCGTCGGTGGTGCGGAAGACCGTCGCGCACTCGTGCGCCTTGTTGATCGCGTACTTCTCCGTGACCTTCAGGATCGCGATCGGCTCGCCGTTGTCCGGGTCGGCGAGCGCGATCTCGGTTCCGGTCTTGAACCCGGCCGCCGTGGCGTTGTCGGTGGAAAGCGTGATCGGAATCGGCCAGAACAGGCCGGTCGCCGTCCGGTAGCCGTCGCACACCCCCTGCCAGTCGGCGTGCGTCATGAATCCCTCGAGCGGCGTGAAGCCGCCGATGCCAAGCATGACGAGATCGCCTTTTTCGCGCGACGTGACGCGCACTGCGGGCAGGGTGCTCGCCCGCTTGCGCTCGGCGGCGAGCGCCTCGCCCTCGAGCATCCGCGGCTTGAGGGCGCTTCCTCCGTGCGGTGGAACCAGGCCGGCCAAGCTTTCCTCTCCCGAGGCTCTGTGTTGTCCCTATTCTCGGGAGCGCGCCTGCGGCGCGCAAAGCCGATGTTCTGATCCGCGAATAAGGAGAATTGATCCGTGTAAACTTCGCATCGCTTTATATTCTGCGCTCCGGAGGAGGACATGAGCATGAATAATCGACGCAGGAACCTGCTGAAGTCGGCAGGCGCTGCCGCCGCGCTGCTTGCGGCCGGGCTGCTCAAGCCCGTGGCTGCGCTCGCCGCGACCTGGAACAAGGACGCTTTCGCGGCGAAGAAAGCCGACGACGCGCTCAAGACCATCGGTGCGGCAAGCGCGGCGCCGAGCGGCGACATCGTGATCGAGGCGCCGCAGATCGCCGAGAACGGCGCGGTCGTGCCGATCGAGATCACGAGCAAGATCGCCGGAACCACCTCGATCGCGGTGCTGATCGAGAAGAACCCCTACCCGCTGGTGGCGAAGTTCGACTTCATGGAGGGCGCGCTGCCCTTCGTCAAGGTCAACGTCAAGATGGCCGAGACTTCGGAAGTGCGGGTGGTCGCGGCGGCCGCCGGCAAGAACTACCTGGCGAGCAAGGAAATCAAGGTAACCATTGGCGGATGCGGAGGCTGATATGGCGGGTCCGATGAAAATGCGCGCGACGCTCGGCAGCGGCTACACCGACGTGCGCGTGCTGATGACGCACCCGATGACGACCGAGCAGCAGAGCAAGGGCCAGCCGCACTTCATCCAGAACCTCACGGTCAAGGTGAACGGCAAGACGGCCATCGAAGGGCAGATCAGCCAGGCCGTCTCGCGCAACCCGGTGTTCAGCTTCCGGCTGAAAGGCGGCGCGAAGGGCGATAAGATCGAGGTGAGCTGGCTCGACAACAAGGGCGAGACGAACAAGACGGAAACCGCGGTCGCCTGACCGCCGGCCAGGAAAGGAGAAGGAGGAGGAGGATGCGCGCAATCGCATGCGGTACGGTGCTCGCGCTGGCGTTTTCGCCGGCGTTCGCACAGCAGCAATCAAAGTTTGCCGATTACCAGAGGATGACCGCTGAGGGCAGCCCGGTGGAGCTCTTCGAGCTCTCCGGTGAAGAGCTGTGGAAGAAGAAGCAGGGGCCGAGGAACGTATCGCTCGAGCAATGCGACCTCGGCATGGGGCCCGGCGTGCTGAAGGGCGCGTACGCGCGGCTGCCGCGCTACTTCAAGGACGCGGATCGGGTGATGGACCTCGAAACCCGCCTGCTGTATTGCATGACCAACCTGCAAGGCCGCAGTCCCGAAGAAGCCACCAAGCGCCTCTTCGGCAATGCCAACCAGCCCTCCGAAATGGAATACCTCTCGGCCTACATCGCCGGGCAGTCGCGCGGCGTGCCCATCGAGCCGGGAAGCTCGCACCCCAGGGAGAAGGAAAGCTACGAGCTCGGTAAAGCGCTGTTCTTCCACCGCGCCGGCGCGTGGGATTTCTCGTGCGCCTCCTGCCACGGCGAGGAGGACAAGCGCATCCGCATGTCGGAATTGCCGGTCCTCTCCAGCCCTAAATTTGCGCGGCCGGTAATGGCGACGTGGCCGGCCTACCGGGTATCGAACAGCCAGTTCAAGACCATGCAGTGGCGCATCAACGACTGCTACCGGCAGATGCGCATGCCGGAGCCGAAGTACGCCTCCGACGCGACCATTGCGATGAACCTGTACCTCACCGCCACCGCCAAGGGCGAAACCTACCGCGGCCCGGGAACGAAGCGCTGAGAGGAGACGACGATGAGACGATTGTTGCTTGCTTCTGTCGCCGCCTCGCTCGCGGCGTGCACGACCCCTGGTGCGGTCGGCGAGAGGCCGAAGGCCTCGGCCAGCGAGCTCGACAAGGTCACCGCGGTGCTGAAGCGCGATTTCCACGAGCGCGGCCAGGCGAAGATGAATCGCGTGGAGCTCGATGAAGTGCAGCGCCTGTGCAACCTGAACGCCGACAATCCGCCCGCCGAGGCGGCCAAGCGGATCGAGGAGGCGCAGCTGAAGACCATCAAGTTTCCGAGTGGAAGCCTGATGGGCGACTGGCAGCGCGCCGAGAAGGTGGCGCAGAACGGCCGCGGCAGCATGTGGAGCGACAAGCCGGGCGCGCCGGCCGGCGGAAGCTGCTACAACTGCCACCAGATCTCTCCGAAGGAGACTTCTTTCGGCACGATCGGACCGAGCCTGCTCGGCTTCGGCAAGCAACGCGGCAACGGCCCCGAGATGCAGAAGTACGTCTACGGCAAGATCTACAACTCGAAGGCGTACAACGCCTGCTCGACGATGCCGCGCCTGGGCTACGCCGGCACGCTGAGCGAGGAGCAGATCAAGGATCTGGTCGCGCTGCTCCTCGATCCGGCCTCGCCGGTAAACAAGTAATTGCATAGAAGAGAGTTCCTGCGCCTGCTCGCCGCCGCGGCGGCCGCGGGCGCGAGCTTTCACCCTCGCGACAGCGCGGCGCAGGCGGCCGCCGAGCTCTACGACGTGCCGCCGTTCGGCAATGTCTCTCTGCTGCACGTCACCGACGTGCACGCCCAGCTCCTGCCGGTCTATTTCCGCGAGCCGAGCGTCAATTTCGGCAACGGGAAGCCTCCGCATCTGGTTGGAGACGCATTACTTAAGGAATTCAAAATCCCGAAAGGCGGCGCGCTCGCCTACGCGTTCACCCACCTCGACTTCGAAAGACTCGCGCGCCGCTACGGCAAAGTCGGCGGCTATGCGCATCTCGCGACGCTGGTGAAGCGCGTGCGCGCCTCGCGGCCCCACGCGCTGCTCCTCGACGGCGGCGATAGCTGGCAAGGATCCGCCACCGCGCTGTGGACGCGCGGCGCCGACATGATCGGCGCGCAAAAGCGCCTGGGCATCGACATGATGACGGCGCACTGGGAGTTCACGTACGGCGCCGAGCGGGTCGCCGAAGCGGTGGAAAAGGAGCTCGCGCCGGTCGAATTCGTCGCGCAGAACGTGAAGACGGCCGACTTCGAGGATCCGGTATTCAAGCCTTACAGCCTGCGCAGCGTGAACGGCGTGAGCGTTGCGGTGATCGGCCAGGCGTTCCCGTATACGCCGATCGCGAACCCGCGCTACATGGTTCCCAACTGGAGCTTCGGCATCCAGGAGGCGCGGCTGCAGAGCCTCGTCGACGAGGCGCGCGCGAAAGGCGCCCGCGCGGTGGTGCTGCTTTCGCATAACGGCATGGACGTCGATCTCAAGCTCGCCTCGCGGGTGAAGGGCATCGACGCCATCCTCGGCGGCCACACGCACGACGGCGTTCCGGCACCGGCGCAGGTCGGGCGCACGCTGGTGACGAACGCCGGCTCGAACGGCAAGTTTCTCGGCGTGCTGGACCTCGACGTGGGCGCGGGCGGGGTCGCCGGTTACCGCTACCGCCTCCTGCCCGTGTTTGCGAACCTCCTGCCGGCGGACGCGGAAATGTCGGCCTACATCGAATCGGTGCGCCGCCCGCATCGGGCCAAGCTCGCGGAGCGGCTCGCGCTCACCGAAGGCCTTCTCTACCGGCGCGGCAACTTCAACGGCAGCTTCGACCAGCTCATCCTCGAGGCCCTCCTCGCCGAGAAAAACGCCGAGATCGCCTTCTCCCCCGGGTTTCGCTGGGGGACGACGCTCCTGCCCGGAGATCCCATCACGTTCGAGCACGTGATGGATCAGACGGCGATCACGTATCCCTACTCGACGCTGAACCAGCTCACCGGCGCGCAGATCAAGGCGATCCTGGAAGACGTGGCCGACAACCTCTTCAACCCCGACCCGTACCTCCAGCAGGGCGGCGACATGGTGCGCGTCGGCGGCATGACGTACGCATGCGAGCCAGGCGCGCGCATCGGGGCGCGCATCTCGGACATGCGCCTCGGCGGCAAGCCGCTGGACGCGGATCGCACCTACCGCGTCGCCGGCTGGGCGCCGGTCGCCGAAGGGGCGAGCGGCGAGCCGATCTGGGAGGTGGTGGCGCGCTACCTGCGGGGGAAAAAGGCCGTGCCTGCCCTGCGCGTGAACTCTCCCCGCTTGATCGGCGTCAAAGCCAATCCCGGCATAGCGGCATAATCGTGTGTCGTCCGCCCCGTGGACGGGGCGTTATTCCACGAAGATGAAATCCCTACTGCGCCCTCTCGCGCTCGTCCTGCTCGTGCTCGCCGCGGCCGCCGGCGGCTATTTCTGGTACCAGTCGCGCAGCCCGGACGGCGAAGTGAAGTACCGCCTCGCGAAGATCGAGCGCGGGTCCATGGCCTCGGTCGTGGTGGCGAGCGGCACGCTGAACGCCGTGACCACCGTGCAGGTCGGCTCGCAGATCTCCGGCCAGGTGAAGGAAATCTTCGCCGACTTCAATACGCCGGTGAAGAAAGGCCAGGTCATCGCGCGCATCGATCCGGCGACCTACGAGCTGCGCGTCAACCAGACGCGCGCCGACGTCGACTCCGCGCAGAGCGCGGTGGCGGTGGCGCGCTCCAACCTCATCGCGCAGCAGGCCGAGCTCGGCAAGACGCGGGTGACGCTGCTCGACGCCGAGCGCGACCTCGAGCGCAAGAAAATGCTCGTCGACAAGAAATTCATCTCTCCGGCGGAGCTCGACAAGGCGCGCACCGTGTACGACACCACGCGCGAGCAGATCAAGGCGGTGCAGGCGCAGATCCAGGTGAGCGAGGCGCAGGTGCAAAGCGCGCTCGCGACGGTCAAGCAGCGCGAATCGCTGCTGCGGCAGGCGCAAGTCGATCTCGAGCGCACCATCATCCGGGCGCCGGTCGACGGCACGGTCATCCTGCGCAACGTCGACGCGGGCCAGACCGTGGCGGCGAGCCTGCAGGCGCCGGTGCTTTTCACCATCGCCCGCGACCTGCGCGACATGCAGGTCGAGGCGGCGATCGACGAAGCGGACGTGGGACGGCTGCGCGTGGGCCTGCCGGCCAGCTTCAGCGTCGACGCCTTCCCGCGGCGCAGCTTCTCGGGCGAGATCAAGCAGATCCGCAAGTCGCCGCAGAACGTCCAGAACGTGGTGAGCTACACGGTGGTCATCTCGGCGCAGAACTCGGATCTCGCGCTGCTGCCCGGGATGACGGCCAACGTGCGCATCGTCGTGGAGAGCCGCGACAACGCCCTCAAAGTGCCCAACGCCGCCTTGCGCTGGCGCCCGGCGGGCGCGCCGCAGGCTCAGCCAGCGGACGTTCCGGCGCAGCAGGCGGGCGGCCAGGCGGTGCAGCAGTTCCGCTCGCGCCTCGTCGAGGAGCTGAAGCCGAGCGAAACGCAGCAAGCCAAGCTCGAGGAGATCTTCGCCGAGTCGAGGCAAAAGATGGCGCGCGTACGCGACCTGCCGAAGGACGCGGACCGCCGCCGGCAGGTCGAGCGCATCCGCGGCGAGACGAACGCGCGCATCGCCGAAATCCTCACGCCCGAGCAGCGGCCCGCGTGGGAGCGCTTGCTCGCGGAGTCGGGCGGCCGCGGCCAGGCGGCGAGCGGCCGCGTGTACGTGCTGGAGAACGGCGAGCCCAAAGCCATCGACGTGCGGCTCGGCCTGACCGACGGCTCGAGCACCGAGCTTCTCGGCGGCCTCGCCGAAGGCACCGAGGTCATCGTCGGCGTGGGCGAGCCCGGGCGGGCGGCGCAGCCCTCCGGCGGGTTCCCCAAAGGCCGCTTCTTCTGATGCTCATCCGCACGCGCAAACTCGTGAAGCTCTACCGCATGGGCGATACCGAGGTGCACGCGCTCGACGGGGTGGACCTCGACATCGACAAGGGCGAATTCGTGGCGGTCATGGGGCCGTCGGGATCGGGCAAGTCCACGTTCATGAACATCGTCGGATGCCTGGACCTGCCGACCCGCGGCGGCTACTGGCTGGACGGCAGAGCGGTTTCCGAGATGGACGGCGACCAGCTCGCCGCCGTGCGCAACCGCCACGTCGGCTTCGTGTTCCAGCACTTCAACCTGCTTGCCCGCACTCCGGCCATCGAGAATGTGGCGCTGCCGCTCATCTACGCCGGCGTCCCCAAGCCGCAGCGCAGCGAAAGGGCCATGGCGATGCTCGAGCGCGTCGGGCTCGGCACGCGCGCGCATCATCACCCGAGCCAGCTCTCGGGCGGCCAGCAGCAGCGCGTGGCGATCGCGCGCGCCCTGGTCACCGAGCCGCTCATCATCCTCGCCGACGAGCCTACGGGTGCGCTCGACTCGCACACCAGCATCGAGATCATGACGCTCTTCCAGGAGCTCAACCGCAACGGGATGACGGTGGTGCTGGTCACCCACGAGCCCGACATCGCGCGCTTCGCGCGCCGCATCCTCAGGTTCCTGGACGGCCGCGTGGTGGCCGACGAGGCCAACGTGCCCGTCGAGGCGGCGCTGCCCGCATGAGCGCCCTGCAGCTTCTGCGCGTGGCGCTGCGCGCGCTCGCGATCAACAAGCTGCGCAGCGCGCTCACCATGCTCGGCATCGTGATCGGCGTGGGCGCCGTGATCGTCATGATGGCGGTCGGCGCGGGCGCCCAGGCCCGGGTCGAGGAACAGATCCGCGCGCTCGGCTCCAACCTGCTGATGATCATGCCCGGAACCACCACGGCGGGCGGCGTGCGCATGGGGTTCGGCTCGAGCTCCACGCTCTCGGAGGAGGACGTGGCGGCGATCAATCGCGAGATTCCCGATGTGCTCGCCGCGCCGGCGCTGCGCGGCAGCGCGCAGGTAGTCTGGGGCAACGCCAACTGGTCGACGGTGATCTTCGGCGTCACGCCGGAGTACCTCGAAGTGCGGCAGTGGCCGCTCGTCGCGGGCCGCAGCTTCGAGCCCGCCGAGATGGCCTCGGGCGGCAAGGTTTGCCTGATCGGCGCCACGGTGGCGAAGCAGCTTTTCGGCTCGGCGGACCCGCTCGACCAGCAGATCCGCATCAAGCGCGTGCCGTTCACGGTGATCGGCGTGCTCGAAACCAAGGGGCAAACCCTTTACGGCAGCGACCAGGACGACCTGATCCTCATGCCCATCAGCACCGCGCGCAGCCGCGTGCTCGGCTCGGCGACCCAGGCGAAGCAGCGCGCGGTGGGCACCATCTGGGTGAAGATGGCCGAGGGCACCGATTCCAAGGCCATGGAAGACCAGGTGCGCGGGCTGCTGCGCCAGCGCCACCGGCTGCAGCCCGGCGCCGACGACGACTTCTCGCTGCGCAACCTCGCCGAAGTGATGGCGGCGCAGGAGGCTTCGAGCCGCGTGCTCGCGCTGCTCCTCGCCGCGGTGGCGTCGGTGTCGCTGCTCGTCGGCGGCATCGGCATCATGAACATCATGCTGGTCTCCGTGACGGAGCGCACGCGCGAGATCGGCCTGCGCATGGCGGTAGGCGCCCGCACGCGCGATATCCTCGGCCAGTTCCTCGTCGAGGCGGTGACGCTTTCGCTCATCGGCGGGCTGATCGGCGTCGCCCTCGGCATGGGCGCCGCGGCCGCGATCGCCCACTTCGCCGGATGGCGCGTGCTGTTATCGCCTCAAGCGGTCGCTCTGTCCGTCGCCTTCGCGCTGGTGATCGGCATCTTCTTCGGCTTCTACCCTGCCCGCAAAGCCGCACGCCTCAACCCGGTGGAGGCGCTGCGCTTCGAGTAGAGGCTGTCGCTAGGGTTTTTCGATCAACAGCATCTTGACCGGCTGCGCGGTCTGGCGATCGATCAGCACCGCCACCCATCCATGCCGCGCGCGCAAGCGCAAGTGCCGGACGTCCCTCTCGGCCACGCCGGATTTCGCGAGCCACTCGTCGATGATCTTGCCGGCGGCCGGCTCAATCTCGCGCACGCGAGCGATGGGATCGGCCTTGGCCAGGATCTCGCGCCGGGAATCCGCGTACGGTACGTAGTACTTCGGGAAGTGCTGCAAATCCTCGCCCGCCAGGTTCGCATCGAGCAGCTTCTGCTGCTCGGCCCGGTCGTTCGGCCACTCGCCCCCGACCAGCATGGGCCCCGTCCAGGGCGCCCTGCGGAATTGCTCGAACCGCGCCGCGGCGAGCCGCTCGGGCCGGAGCTCTACCGCGCTCACCACCTCGAAGCGGTCCTTCACGAATACGATGAATGCGGGCCGCGCGAGGAAGATGATGTGGGCGCCGTACAAGAGCGCCGCAAGCTGAAATACCGCGATCGCAGCGAGATCGAACTTGAGGCCCCATTTGCCGGGCTTGAAGACGATCAGGGTGAGCAGCGGCCCGATGACGACGTCCACGCCGATCAGGATGAGCGCCAGGTCGTTGCCGCCGGCTGCCTGGAATAGCGGCGGCGGGTACCACACCATGAGCATGAGCGCGAGCATGGCCGCGGCGATCCCGGCGCTGATAAGCAGGTGCGCGCCGGATGCGTGCCAGCGTGTCAGCCGGCGCTTTTCGGCTCTTGTGCGCGAGAGGCCCGCAGCAGGCGCTCCCGTCATGGCGGTGGCTTCGCTCTTGTCCATCTCCCCTAACTTTTTATCTTAGCGCCGGCGCACCATCCACGCCACATGGCGCGGTAAGCCGTTTCGAGGTCCGCGGTAAAGCGCCGCGGATCGGCCAGCGGCGATGCAGCGACCCGCTCGCGCAGTTCGCGCCGCATGCGCTCGAGGTGCCCGAGGTCGTGCGCCAGTCGTGCGGCGATCTCGACGTATTCCTCCTCGCTCGTGGCGACAAGCTCGGAAAGGCCGACGACGTTGAGCACGCTTGCGCCGCCGCGCGAAACCACCGTGCGCCCGCTCAGCGTAACGACCGGAACGCCCATCCACAGCGCATGGCAGGTCGTGGTGCCCCCGGTGTACGGGAAGGTGTCGAGACCGATGTCCACCCGGTTGTGAAGCGCAAGGTAGGCTGAAACGGAAACGCGCCCCTGAACCTCGACGCGGGCAGGATCGACGCCGTGGCGCGCGAACTGCTGCGCGATCAGCTCGAAGATCTGTTCCATGCCCGGCGCGACGAGGAGCAGGCGCGAGCTCGGCACCTTGCGCAGGACCCGGCTCCAGGCGGCGATCACCGCAGCGTTTACTTTTGCGAAATTCTGCAGCGCGCCGAAGGTCACGGCCCTCTCGCCGCGCGCCGGCAGCGGCCCGACCGTCGGGGCATCGTTGGGCGGCGAATAGCACCACTGGCTGTTCGGCAGGCGCACGAGAGTCTCGGTGTGATAACGCGCCCACTCTGCCGGGCAGGCATGCCAGTCGGTGAGCCGGTAATCGATCGCTTCGAGCCCGGTGGTGTTGAGATAGCCCAGCCAGCTCGCCTGCACGGGCGCGGGCTTGCGCGCAAAAAGCAGCATCCGCTTGCCGCCGGCCGTATGCCCGGCGAGATCCACGAGGATGTCGACCGCATCGTCGCGGATTTGCCGCGCCAGCTCTTCGTTGCCGGAAGACGCGGTCGCGTGCCATCCATCGGCGAGAACGCGCAGCCGTTTGGTGTGCTCGTCCTCGGGAACCACGTCCGAGTAGCACAGGACCTCGAACTGCGAGCGGTCGCGGCACGCGAGGACCGGCTCGAGGAAATACGCCACCGGGTGATTGCGGAAGTCGGGCGAGACGTAGCCGATCCTGAGCTTGCGCTCGGAGCCCGGCGCGTTGCGGTGCGCGAGCGCGGCGAGCCCCGCCGCCTGGCGCTTCGCCCACGAGAGATGCTCCTGATATATGGCTTCGGGCTGCGCGGCGGTCACGTAGTTCAGCGCAAAAAGCAGGTTGCTCGGCGCCGTTCCGTGCGGATCGAGCTCCGCGGCCCGGCGGAACTCGCCTACGGCCGCTTCAGCCTGCCCCAGGCCGAGCAGGCAGCCGCCCAGCTCTTCATGCGTCCCGGCGTCCTCCGGCGCGAGGCGCAGCGCCGCTTCGAAGCTCGCCTTGGCGTCGAGCGGCCGCTCGATCCCGCTCAAGGCCGAGCCGAGCGCCGAATGCCACTGCGCGCGCGACGGGTCGAGCTCCAAGGCGCGGCGAAGATGCTCGACGCCTTCCTGCCGCTCGCCCAGCTGGACCTTCAGCGCACCGAGGTTGAACCAGGCCTGCGCGAGCTCTCGATCGGCGGCGATTGCTTCGCGATAGCGGCGCTCGGCCTCCCCGTGCGCGCCCCTGGATTGCAGAATCACCCCGAGATTCGCGAGCGCTTTCGCGTGTCCCGGATCGATCGCGAGCACCTTGCGGCAGCAGGCTTCGGCTTCGTCGAGGCGCCCGGCATCAAGATACCCCACTGCAAGGCTGTGCAGCGCGTTCGCCTCGGCGTTTGCATCTCCCGTCATGACGAAACGGTCCCGGCCGCGACTTCGCCAAGCGCCGCGGCGAGATTTTTCCCGCTCACCTCCCATGACCATTGAGCGCGCGCGGCAGCCGCGACCCGAGCGCGCATGTCGCCCAGATCGTCGAGCCGGCGCATCAGCGTGTCGATGCGACTGCGCCAGCGTTGTGCCGCATCCTTGCTCAGCACGTCCTCGGTGAAGAGAAACTCTCGCACCGCAGGACAGCCGGCCGCGGTCTCGGGGCTGACGAGCGCCGGCGTGCCGCACGCCATGGCCTCCTGCACCACGAGGGGAAAGCCTTCCCCTTTGCTCGGCAGGACGAGCAGATCGGACATGCGATAAAGCCGGGCAATTTCCCTGCCCTCGAGCCCCCGCATAACGGTCACATTCGGCAGCCGCGCGTCCTCCGGACGCATGGGTCCGTCGCCCGCGACGATCCAATCAATTTCGGGGAGCGCCCCGGCTAACTCCAGCACCAGGGCGACGCCCTTGCGCTCGACGAACCTGCCGACGAAAAGGCATAGCGGCCGTCGCGCGTCCCGACCAGCGGCTTGGCGCGTCGCCACGGCCTGCGCAGCACCGGCGAACGCATAAAGCTCGCCATCCACGCCGTTCGGAGCGTAGACAGGCGGAGACCGGAAAGAGCAAAACGCCTGGAAATAGCGCTGAACCGCCGGGCTGACGAAGAACACTCTCTCGGCGCGCGCAAGCACGGCACGTACAAGGGTACGGTTCAGCAGCTCGAGCAAAGCACGCAGCAAGCGGCTGTCATAAGGAATCGCGCCGATATGCTGAGTGATAACTACCGGCTTGCGCGCCATTCTGGCGAACAAAAACGCGCACAGATTTCCCATGTAGAGCGTATCGTGCAAATGAAGCACGTCGCATTCGTTGACGGCGCGACGCAAGCGGCAAAGCGAGCGCAACGACCATAGCGGGAAGGGCAGCCCGAGCACGCGCTCTATGCCGTTCCAGCTTGCCGCCGGCAAGCATTGCAGCCGCCCGGGAAGCGAAGGCGGCACAGGGTCGGAATCGCTCGCGATCCACTGCACCGCGAGATCCTGGTCTTGCAGCAGAGCAATCGCCAGACGGTGGGCGACGGCTTCAACGCCGCCGCGGTGCGTCGAGTAATAGTGCGTGACGAGGAGAATTTGCATTACCGGCCCGGACGCAAGGCGTCGAGCGTCACGAGCAATACGCGCCGCGCGAAACGCAACCAGGAGATCGCAAGCGCACAGCGATATTTCAGGGCTGCGCCGCCCCGCGCGCGCCAGCGGCGGAACGCCTGCAGCTCTCCGGACTGGATGTCCCAGAGACTTGCCGAGAGCCCGCTGTGTCCGAACGTGCGCTTGCCGGATCCGCAGCTCATCAGCACCTCGTTCAAGAGCGCGCAACGATGGCTCGCCGCGATGCGCAGCCACAAGTCATAGTCTTCGCAGCGGCTCATGTCCTCGGCGAATCCGCCGACGCTGGCCAGCACCTCGCGCCGCACGATGACGCCGGGCGTAAGGAAATAGTTGCGAAACAGCAGCCGGCCGGTATCGATCGGCACGATTCGCTGCCCGGGAAAGACGTTCATTTCCTCAGCCACGCAGCCGACCATGGCGTGGTCCGGCTGCGCGCTGAAGACGGCGAGCTGTCTCGCGGTCTTGTTCTCGTGCCATACGTCATCGCTGTCGAGAAAGGCAATGAATTCGCCGCTTGCGAGCCGCAGGGCCGAGTTGCGCGCAGCCGAAGGACCCGCGTTCTCCTGGCGCCGCACCAGAACGCGCGTCGAACGCTCGCTTGCGGCGAGCGCCTGAAGATCGTCCCAGGTTCCGTCGGTGGAGCCGTCATCGATCACGATGATCTCGTGCAGGCGATGCGTCTGGCACAGGGCAGAGGCGATCGCTGCCGCGAGCTCGCGACGGCGGTTGTAAGTCGGGATGACGGCCGAGACGGTCGGCGTCATGAGAGCGTGCGGCGCAATACGGCGCTCGCCGCGCCGCGCAGCCGATTGACCCAGGGGCCGATCGCGCGCGACACACGCTCCCGCGCGCGTGCGGCGCCGAGGTCCGGCGCCCGCGGCTCGCGACGAAACGCCAGCGCATGCGCCGCGCCAGTTACGCGCCCCACGAAGCGCAAGCCGAGCGGCGCGACCACCCAGGCGAACGTATGCCGCAGATGGAAGGTTTGCGGCAGGTGGCAATGGATGAAAGGGTAGAACGCATTGGCGAACAACGCATTACCGCCGGGCGCAACCGCTCGCGCCAGCTCGGCCGCGAGCGCGATCGGATCTTCCACATGCTCAAGCACGTCCTCGGCGATGACGGCATCGTACGGCCCGGCAAGGCGATCCACCAACGCGACGCGCGGCAGACCGGCAATGCGGAACCGCCCGGCCTGCGAGGGGAACGGCTCGACTACGTCGACCTCGATAGCGGGCGAAGCTTCCACGATCGCGCTCGCCAGCTGGCCGAAGCCGCCGCCGTAGTCGGCGACGCGCCGTACACTACGCTCCACCAGCCAGCGCGCGATCGCGCGCCGATGAGCAACCGAAATTGGATCGGTGGCGACAAAGACGCCGTTCAGTAACCAGACCGGATGAGCGTAGTAACGCGCTAGCGCATCCGGCGATACCGAGCGTCCGAGTCCCATTTCGATCCACACGACATCGAGCTCTCGCCATATCTGTTCGACCTGCGGCCGCGGCATGGCAGCAAAGCGCGCGAGAAACGAGCGTTCTGCCTCGCTCAAAACATGCTCCGGCAGTTCCTCGCCCCAGAGCCTCAACTATCGGCCCTCCCGCCGCTCGCTTGAATGGCTTCGGCGTAGAGTTCTACGTAACGGCGAGCCACGACCGCTGACGACCACAGGCGAACCGCCCGCTCGCGCGCCTGCGCCTGCAGCCGCCGCTTGCGCTCCGGCTCTGCCAGCACCCATTCGATGCCGCGAGCCAGCTCGGCGGGCACGAAAGGCTCAGCCAGATAACCAGTTGCGCCGTGCTCTACGGTGTCCGGCAGGCCGCTGGTGCCGAAAGCGACTACCGGGCACCCGCATGCCTGCGCCTCAGTTGCCGTCTGAGGCAGGTTGTCCTGCCGCGAAGGCACTACGGTGACGTCGGCGGCGGCGTACGCCTGCGCCAATCGGTCATCGCGGTCGATGTGCCCGAGCCAGCGCACGGGTAAACGAAGCCGCTGCGATCCAAGCGGTTCGCTTGCCCCGATCACCACGCAGGCAAGCGGGCGTCCCCGGCTGGCAAGGATCTCAAGCGCCGCTACCAGCAGATCCCAGCCCTTTCGCGCATCGCGCGTTCCGCCGGCGGCGCCGAAGAGAACGACCGGCATATCGGGCGGCAGATCCCATTCGGCGCGCGCTTGCGGAGCGGAAACGGGCCGGAAGACGTCCGTATCGAGCGGATTCGGAACCACGGTCACGGGCCAGTCGTGCATCAAGGCGCTCGCGCGAGCGCAATCGGCGAGCCAGCGGCTCGGGGCGACCAGCTGGCAACGCCGCCAAGCCTTTTGCTTGCGCCGCCATACCCAGCGGTCGATGTCCGGTGCGCCCGAACCTGCCTCGCGGCGTTCGTAGCCGCTGCGCCAGCGCGCGTGCGCATCGTCGCCGGCATAGTGTTCGGCGCCGCAGAACGGCCACATGTCGTGCAGTGTCCACACCAGCGGCTTGCGGATAGCGCCAATCTCGGAAACCGACAAAGTCTCTTCACCGACCCAGTGGAGGTTGACGACCTCGGCGTCCGAGGCGTTGATCGCCCTATGGAGACCGGAAGGGAAAACCGCCAGGCTGCGCCAGCTATGATCCCGAGCGTTCTGCAGCCTTATCAGCGCCCTTGCAAGCGCGGGCCGAACACGGCTCCACGCAGGCCCGAAGACCCCCGAGGGTCCGCTCACCGTCGTATCGGCCGAACGCTTGAGCGCGACGCGCATCCGGCTCGAATGACCTTGCGAATTCAATGCGCAGTGCAGGCGGTATGCGGCGCGTGCCGCGCCTCCGTGCACGTCCGTCCGGCTCACAAGGAGTACTTTCAAGGAGCAAGCACCCGCATCATCCGGGCCTTGAGTAAAGGCACCCAGCCGATGCGGAAATGGAAGCGGTCGGTATAGCGATCGGCGTCGACGTCACGAACCAGGTGCTCGGGATGTACGAGCGGCAGCGAGATTTCGGCCGCCCGCATCGCTGAATTTCGGTCTTGCGCGGACACATGCGTGCCGAGCGCATCGAAACCAATGTTGGCCACCAGGTTCACCTGCGGCGCAATGTGCAGCGTCTCGCGGCCAGTACCCGCGCGGGCGAAGCAGGTGAGTGACATCGGATATGCCCAGCTCGAATAGCGGCCGGCCAGGCAGTCGCGATAGATCTGCATCCAGTAGCGCGGAAACGCCGACGATCCGTCGCGCAGCGCCGCGAGGCCCGCTTCAAGCGTCTCGCCGACCGAGGCGAGCGCGCCGTCGTATTGCGCCCAGGCGCGGCGCCAGCTGGCCCAGCCCCAGCAGTGGAAGTGCTTGGTGGCGAAATATGACGCCGCCCCCCGCACCCGGCCGTCCTGGAAATTGCTTCCGCCGATGCTCATGACGCGCTCGTCGTCCGCGTAGCGCGCCAAAAGCTCTTCGCAGTAGCCGAAGAAGCTGGCACTCGGCAGGCAATCGTCTTCCAGAACGATGCCCTGCGCTTCCTGCGCGAAAAACCACGACAGCGCCTCGCTCACCGCCGAGCGGCAGCCGAGATTGCGCTCGCGGAAAAGCGTGCGTAGCTCGCAGGGCCAGTCGACCTGCGTCGCGGCATGCCTTGCTGCCGCGCAGGATTCAACGTCGGCCGCATCGCGCGCGCCGTCTGCCGCGACATAGAGCCGCGGCGGGCGGGCCGCGCGAATCGCGGCAAAAACGCGCGCCGTTGTCTGCGGGCGGTTGAACACCGTGAGCAATACGGCTGTTCGCATCAGATAACTAACGCACGCTCCAACGCGCCGGCCGACCGCTAGCGCGCCGGTACAGATCGGCGATGCGCCGCCCGAGCGGCGCCGGCATGCGGCCGGCGACAATCTTCGCGGCGAGCAGCAGTCTCTCCGCCACCCGGTGAGCGAGCGGCGGAGCGAGACCGAGCTCGCGGTTAATGATGCCGATCTCGCGCGCCAGCTGCGCGGCATGGCGCAGATTCATCGACAGGCCGTCCACTGGCGTGCGCACGACGGCGAGCGGTACGTACAGAGGAGGCTTGCGCAGCGCATGCCGCAGCAGAAAATCGGCGTCGCCGGCTATGCGGAAACGCGTGTCGAAGCACCGGCCGCCGGCGAACAGCGAGCGATGATGAAACAGCGCCGGATGCGGCGGCAAGGCCGGCCGGCCGATTTCCCAGCGGTCCCGAAGCTCGTTCCATGGCCCGCCGACCTCCTCGAGGTCCTGCCGGCCGAGCGGGCTCACGTAGATGAGGTTGCCGTAGACCAGGTCGTGCGGCGGATGCGCGCGCGCCAGCTGGCTGGAGATTCGCGCGAGGGTATCGGGGGCCGCGAACTCGTCGCCCGCCCCGAGAAACACCAGCCATTCGCCGCGCGCCATGGCCAAGGCCTTGTTCCAGGCGTCGCAGATGCCCGCGTCAGGTTCGCTCAGCCAGCGCCCGATGAGCTTCTCGTGGCGGCGCAACAGCTCCACGGTGCCGTCGCTGGAGCCGCCGTCGACGACGATCCACTCGAATCGTGCGCCCTCTTGCGCCGCGAGCGACCGGATTGTATGCGGTAAAACCTCGGCGGCGTCCAGCGTCGAAGTGACGATCGACACCAGAGGCGCCGGCGCGGCTGGCTCGGTTCTCAGGAGGCTCGTTTGCATTCCAACTTAGAATAGCGTCAAGAGCATTTGACCTGACAATTCTCGCACGCCACTCGGAGCGAAACCGCATTGTGCTGACCCAACGCGCGGGGCTGCGGCGGATCCTGGGAAACTCGGCTTGGCTTTTGGGCGATCACGCCGTGCGGCTCGGCGTCGGGATGTTCGTCGGAATCTGGACTGCCCGCTATCTCGGACCGCAGGACTTCGGTGTGCTCAGCTTCGGCGTCGCGCTCGTGGCGATGCTCGGACCGCTTGCCGCGCTCGGCCTCGATACGATACTGGTGCGCCGGCTGGTGCAGGCGCCTCGCACGCGCGACGCGGCGATCGTCTCCGCCCTCGCGGTGAAATTCGGCGCGTCGCTTCTGGTCACGCTGATGGCGATCGTGCTGGTCGCGCTACTGCGGCCGGATGACGTTCGCGCGCAAGCCATCGTCGCCCTACTTGCTGCAGGGAGCCTTTTCAACTGCCTCAACGTGTGCGATGCGTGGTTCGCGGCGCAGACGCGCTCGAGGCATATCGTCGTCGCGCGCAATCTCGCATTTCTGCTCCTTGCGGCCGTGCGCGTTGCGCTGCTCGTCTCGAGCCAACCCGTGCAGGCATTCGCGGCCGCCCTGGCGGCGGAAACCGTCGTCGCAGGCCTGCTTGTCCTGCACGCGTATCGAACGCATGCCGGGCGCCTCCATTTCGGCGCCTTTTCGCTCCAGGAGGCACGCGAACTGCTTTCGGACGCCTGGCCGCTACTGCTATCGGGGTTCGCAGTAATACTGTACGCCCGCATCGATGTGGTCATGCTCGGCAAGATGCGCGGCGATTCGGAAGTCGGAATCTACGCTGCCGCAGTCGCCCTCTCTGAGGCCTTCTACTTCCTGCCGATGATCCTCGCTTCATCGACTCTGCCCGCAATACTCGGCGCGCGGCAGTCCGATCCGGCGCGCTACCGCGCCCGCCTCGAAGAGCTTTACTTTTCGGCAAGCTGGGCAGCGATTATCCTCGCGGCGATGCTGTTTGCACTGGCGCCTTGGCTAGTGAACCTGCTCTACGGGCCGGCTTATCGCGCTGCGGTCGCGGTCTTGCAAATCCATCTTTGGGCGCTCATCCCGGTATTCGTCGGGGTGGTCACCAGCCAGTATCTCGTCGCGGAGAACCTGCAGATGCTGTCGCTCGCGAGGACGACTGCCGGGCTCGTCGTCAACGTGGCCTTGAACCTCCTTCTCATTCCGCGCCATGGGGCCGTCGGTGCCGCGGTCGCCACGCTGATTTCGTATACCCTCGCGACGTATCTGCCGATCGCCATTTCGCGCACGCATGCGCATTGGCGCACCGTGCTCAGGGCGCCGTTCGCGTTCGGCACCCTGAGACGGCTCCTCTAGCCGAACCATGCTCGAGGCGATTTTCCGACGCGTCGAGGACCTCTGGGCTTGGGCGTTCGGCCGCCCTGCGCTTCGCAAATTCAATCTCGCGCTGTTCCGGCTCGGCGCGCACGGGCTTGGCCTGCTCAACAACCGCAGCCTCGTCCTGAGCGGCGAGGCATGGCTGATTCGTCATGTCCTGCACGATCGCGAAGCGCCGATCGTGTTCGACGTAGGAGCGCATGAGGGGCGATGGTCGGAGCGCGTGCTCCGCTGCAATCCCCGAAGCCGGATATTCGCATTCGAGCCGCACCGGCTATCTTACGCAAGGCTCGTCGAGTGCGTGCCGGGCGTGCGAACCTTCAATGTCGCCGTCGGCGAGCGGCGTGAGCAGCTCCCGCTGCACGACTACGCGGATCGACCGGGGAGCTCGCACGCGTCCTTAGTGGATGGGGTGATCGAGCGGCTCAACAAGGCAGAGGCCATGATTCAGCACGTTGAAGTGCTGCCGCTCGACGAGATCGCCGGCGACGCTGGCGTCAAGAAAATCGATCTGCTGAAGATCGACGTCGAAGGCATGGAGCTCGCGGTGCTGCGAGGCGCGCGCCGGCTGCTCGCCGAGGACGCGGTGAAGTGCATCCAGTTCGAGTTCAACGAGATGAACGTTTTATCGCGCAGCCTGTTCGCCGATTTTCATGCCCTGCTTGCGCCGCGCTTCCGCTTGTACCGCCTGTTGCCGCATGGATGGCTGCCGCTGGACGACTACATCCCGTGGCTGCACGAGCAATTCGTCTATCAGAACATCGTCGCCGTGCTGAAGGATTCGTGAGGGGTGGCGCTTTCGCCCTGGCGGCCGCGCTTGCAGGCTGCAGCTCTGGCCCGCTGGCGCCTTCGGCCACCGATCTTCACACTTACATGAACCCGGTTCTCAACCGGGACTTTCCCGATCCGGGGGTACTGCGCGCCCCGGACGGCTGGTTCTACGCGTACGCGACGCAGTCCCGGCTGGGTGAAACGATGATCAACGTGCAGGTAGCGCGCTCGCCCGACCTGGTGCATTGGGCGTACCTGGGCGACGCGCTCCCCCAAAAGCCCTCCTGGGCGCGCAGCAGGCGGCAGTTCTGGGCGCCGCATGTGATCTACGATCGGACCGAGCGCAGGTTTTTCATGTACTACTCCGCCGAGCCCGACGCGGGCGACGGCAAGTGCCTCGCGGTTGCGGTCGCCGCCGAGCCCGCAGGGCCCTTCACCGACAGCGGCGCGCCGCTCGTCTGCGGCGATGGGATCGAGCATATCGATCCCATGGCGTTCGACGATCCAAAATCCGGCAAGCGCCTGCTTTACTGGGGCTCCGGATCGAAGCCGATCAAGGTGCAGGAGCTGGCGCCCGATCGTGTGCACTTTCTTCCGGGCAGCGCGCCCGCCGATCTCGTCGCCCCCGACCCGGGCAGGCAATACCGCTCGCTCGTCGAAGGTGCATGGGTAGTGCTGCGAAACGGCCGCTATTTCCTGTTCTATTCCGGCGACCGTTGTTGCACGCGCGACCCGCGTTACGCAATCATGGTGGCGAGGTCGCGCGATGCTTACGGGCCGTTCGAGGAGCCGGACGCCGACGCAGACATCGTGCTCGGGCCGAACGGCTCCTGGCTCGCGCCGGGCCACAACTCGATAGTGACAGACGACGAAGGAAACGACTGGATCCTGTACCACGCCATCGATGCACGGCGCGCCGCTCCTCAAAGCAGCGCACCGGGCCGTGCTAATTCGCGCCTGATGATGCTCGACCGCATCGAGTACCGCGATGGCTGGCCGCGCGTCGCAGGCGGCGAGCCGTCCGCGACGCCACGGCCCGCGCCGGTCCTCAAATCGCCGGAATGAGCATGGCGACCGCGACGCGGCTGCTCACGCTACCGCAGGACCGCGAAACGCTTCGCGTCGCAGGCGCAAGCATCGCCGTGACGGCGGCTATCGCCGTCGCGATCGCGTACCAGAGGGCGGGAGTCTCGAACCCATTCGAGATCCCGGTCTTCCGCCATCTGATCCTGTACCAGGATTACTACGCGATCGTGCCTTTCATCGCGATTCTCCTCGCAGCGCTGCTCGCGCCGCTGCGGACGCTCGGCGATCAGATCGCGCTGCGGTGCGGCCGATTTCCCTGGGCCGTGGCGCTCATCGCGACGGCAGGCCTCGCCTGGGGAGCGCAAGTGGTATATCACGCCCACCCGCTGTCGATGGACGAGTACGCCGTCGTATTTCAAGGCAAGCTGTTCGCCGAAGGCCGGCTGACCGGCCAATTCCCGCCGCTGCTGCTCGACTGGCTGGTGCCGCCATGGATGCAGAACCGGTTCCTGAGGATGTCGCCGGAGACCGGCGCGGTCCTCTCGGGGTACTGGCCGGGTTTTTCGCTGCTTCTTACGCCCTTTACCAAGCTCGGCGTGCCCTGGCTCCTGAATCCGCTGATCGGCGGCGTAACGGTGCTGATAATGCACCGGCTCGGGCTGGCGCTTTTCGGAAACATCGAAGCAGCCGGTTACGGGGTCCTTTTCACCCTCGCCTCGCCGGTCGTGACGGTCAATGCCATGTCGTACTACACCATGCCGGCCCATTTCCTCGCGAACGCGGTCTTCATGCTGCTGCTCCTGCGGCCGACGCCTGTTCGCGCCCTTGTCGCCGGCATCGTCGGCTCTTTCGCGCTCGTCCTGCACAACCCGGTGCCGCATCTTCTTTTCGCCCTGCCGTGGATCGCATGGCTCTTCCTGCGCGCCGATCGCTGGAAGATCCTCGGCGCGCTCGCGGCAGGCTACCTGCCTCTCTGCCTGCTTCTCGGCTGGGGCTGGGCGATTTTTCTCGAAACGGTGGGCGGCCGATCCACGCTCTCACAGCTCACGACGCCGGCCGGCGCTGCCGGGACGCTGATGAACCGCATCGTCAACATCTTCGGCTGGACCTCGGAGACCGGCTCCGGCGGGCAGCTGTTGAGCCTGTACAAGCTGTGGCTGTGGGCCGTGCCCGGCCTCATCACGGTCGCGGTGCTCGGCGTCTGGCGCCAGCGCAAGGCGCAAAGCCACTGGATCGTGATGGCCGCATCGGCGCTGCTCACCTACTTCGCCTATTTCCTCGTGCGCTTCGACCAGGGCCACGGTTGGGGCTTCCGCTATTTCCATCCGGCTTGGCTGGTGGTCCCCCTTTTTGCGGTCGCCGCTATCCGCATCCGGCCGCCATCGGCGCTCGCCGGCTACCTGGCGGCGAGCGCCGTGCTGAGCCTCGCGCTGCTCACCACGCTGCGCGCACTGCAGGTCGAGCAGTTCATCGCGCGGCACCTGGCGCAGGTACCGGTGGCGACAAGGGGAGAGCCGCGCGTGATCATCATGGACCAAAAAACCGGCTATTACGCCTGGGACCTGGCACAGAACGATCCTTTGCTGCGCGAGCCGGTCATCCGGCTCATCTCGCGCAATCCGGAGCTCGATCGGCGAATGATGTCCACGCTGTTTCCGCAGTACGAGGTCCTCGCCGCCAATCGCCACGGCACGGTCTGGGGGCTGCCGCCGCGTTAATCGGTTTGCGTACCCTCGCCCTGGACAGACACGACCATGGCGAGCAGGAAAGAGCTGAAGACCAGATTGAGCCCGAGCACCACCATGGTGGTCGCGACGAACGCGAGGTGCACGGTGTCTTCCATCGACCGTCCCGGACTTTGCAGCCAGTTGACGAGGATGACGGCATCCGTGAGCAGTCCCACGCCCATCAGCACGGCGCCGGCGATGAGGCCGCCTTCCAGGGTGAACCGCCGGGTGACGAAGTCGACCGTGCGGCTTTTCACCGCGCGGTACCGCTGCGCAATGAAAGCCTTGGCAAGCACCCCAAGATTCACCACGTTGAACCCGGCGAGCGCAAGCATGGCGCCGAGCGCGACGTAGTGGATGCCGAAGTACATGCCGCCGATCCTCACGGGACCGGCGGCGAGCAATAGCTGAAGCAGCAGGCCGGCGGCGAGCATCGCGATGCCCGGCCCGAGATACAGATAATCGGGCGCGTAGGTCAGGATGAAGCGCAGGTGGCGCCAGCCGTCGCGGAAGGAGCGCAGGTGAGGCGGCCGATCGCGCTTGTCCGGGTACAGGCGCGTAGGCACCTCGGTGATCAGCAGGCCGTGGCGGGCGGCATTGGCGACCATTTCGGTCGCGAATTCCATGCCGCGCGTGCTGGTTCGCATGCGGTCGAAGGCGCTCTTCGTGAACGCGCGCATGCCGCAATGCACGTCGCCCAGCTTGACGCCGAACGCAAGCCGTGTGATCGCCGACAGGACCGGGTTTCCCAGATAGCGGTGAAGCGGCGGCATCGCTCCGGGCAGGATGCCGCCGCGAAAACGGTTGCCGACCACCAGGTCGTACCCCTCCTCGAGCTTGCGCACGAAAGGCGCGATCGCCGACCAATCGTACGAATCGTCACCGTCCCCAATGACGACGATGCGGCCGCGTGCCGCCTCGATGCCTCTCTGCAAAGCAGCGCCATAGCCCTTCATCTCCTGCACTACCACGCGCGCACCCGATTCGCGTGCGATTTCGGCCGAGCGGTCGGTCGAGCCGTTGTCCACCACCACGACTTCGCCCTCGATGCCCATTTCCGCGATCGCCTGCCGCGCCTTGTGCACGCATGCGCCGATCGTGCGCTCCTCGTCGAGGCAGGGGATCACCGCGGAAATCGCGATCGCCTCCGGGCTCGCTGCGGCTTCGGGCATCACGGCGCTCATGGGGCTGTAGAGGCCTCCTCGTGGTACTCGTCGTCGATGTTCACGCTCCAGATCGCCGACTTGTCGCTGCTGCCGCCAAGGATCGCCTCGACCGCCCGCTTGGCGGAAAGCATCGAGTGGTCCTGATTATTGTAGCGGTGCATGCCGTTGCGCCCGGCGAGGAACAGGTTGGGAAAACCGTCGAGATAGCGGCGCAATTCCTCGAAGTGAGCATAGCTGCCGAAATAGCCGGGATAGGCTTTCGGCATGCGAATCACGACGCCATCGAGATGCTCGGCGGGATCGGCGAGCCGCAGCTTGCTCATTTCAGTGAGGGCAAGCTGCTTCATTTCCTCGTCCGGGAGCGTCCACAGCTCGTCGCCTTCCCGGCAGAAGTACTCCAGGCCGATCCATACGGTGTCTGCGTCGCGCACCAGGTAGGGGCTCCAATTGTTGAAGATCTGCAGCCGGCCGACCTTCACGCCCGGTTCCTGGATGTAGATCCAGTTGTCCGGCACCCGGTTGGCGAGCCGCCGGTAAAGCAGCCCGACGGTGACGAAGTCGCGATACACGAGGCCGGAAGCGATCTCGCGCTCGCGTTCCGGTGCCGGCGGCGCGAGGCCCAGAACGAGGTCGCGCACCGGCATGGTGGAGACGAAATGCTCGCCCTCGAAGCGCTGCTCCGTGCCGTCGGGCCTCGATACGCGCACGGCGCGGATGCGCCCGTGCGCGTGCTCGATGTGCTTCACGGGCGCATCGAACACGATCTGCACTCCGCGCTCGCGCAGCCGTGCCGCGGTGACCTGCCACATCAGCCCCGGGCCGTACTTCGGATAGAGGAAGCGCTCGATGAGCGAGGTCTGCTCCGCGGCGCCGAGCCCCGCGCCGGCGCGCCGGAACATCCGGCGAAGGGCGTGGCGCAATGCGCTCGCGATGGAAAGGCTCTTCACGCGCTGCGCGCCCCATTGCGCGCTGATCCGCTCGCACGGCGTTCCCCAGACTTTTTCCGTGTACTCCTTGAAGAACTGGAGATAGAGGCGCCGCCCGAAGCGGTTGATGAAGAAGTCTTCCAGGTTTCGCTCGGGGCGGCGTGGAAAGAGCTTCGCCCAGGCGTAGCTTGCGCCGAGGGCCAGGCAGCGGCGCAGCCCCAGCTTGAGCGCGGTGTCGAGGTTGGCCTTGAGCGGGTAATCGAAGAATTTCCCCGCGAAATAAATGCGCGACAGGCGCCGGCGCAGCAGCATGACGTGCTCGTCCGACTCCCGCGCCGCGGGCGCGTCGCCGAGCCTGCGCCGCATGCCTTGATAGGCGATCTCGACGTCCGGGTTCGCGCTATCCGCCGAAGCCGCGAGCGGCAGCATGCGCAGCCACCACTGCATCACCCAGTCGGACTTGGAGAAGAAGCGGTGACCGCCGATATCGATGCGGTTGCCCTTGTAGTTCACCGAGCGCGACAGGCCTCCGACGTCTGCCGTTGCCTCGAGCACGACGACGTCCGTCACGCCGGCGCTCGAGAGCTCGTAGGCCGCGGTAAGGCCGGCCGGGCCGGCACCGATGATGATCACGCGTGCGCGCATTTTCCTAGGGCCGGCGGAAGAGAACGAGCTTGCGCAGCCCGAAATTGAAACAGAAGACCACCGCGGCCGAAACGATCTTCGCCATCTCGTAGGAAAGCGAGAGCTGCTCTACCCCGGCGTAGATCACGAGCTGGTTGAGCGCTATCCCGGCGAGGCCGATCAATGCGAAGACCAGGAATTCGACGCGCGCATCCGCGAGGCGCCGGTGCGTGAAGACCCAGCGCACGCTGAGCGCGTAGACGACCGCAAGCCCGAGGATGAAACCGATCGGCGCGGCGACGAGATACGACACCTCGGCAAGCCGGATCAGCCCGACATAGACGCTGAAATCGACCGCCAGCGCGGCCGCGGATGCCGCGAGGTAGCGCGAGCCCTCGCCCGCGACGCTGACGAGCGCCTTGGCGCTCAGCGCGACGCGCGCCATTGGGCTGCGGCTTTCGCTCGCAGTCTGATCAGCACCGAGCTGACGCTGCCATCGGGCTGCGTGCGCGCGTGCACGACTTCGCCGTAGCCGTTGAGGGCGCGCATGCCCGCCTGCCACGCCGTGTCGTGAATCGTGTCGCGGGGGTGGTAGACGCTGAGAAAAACATAGTCCGGCGCCACCTCGTCCACGGCGACGCGGTAGGCCGCCGGCGCGAGGTCGGCCGGCGGCGCCGCAACCCCGTGCCGGCCGGCAAGCAGCGCTATATAAGAGGGCGCCACCCACATCACGCGGTCCTCCGGCAGGGTCAGGGCGCGGATGGCGTCCATGTCGGCCAGGAGGTCCAGATGCACTGCGGCGCGCCGCCGGGCGTCGTCGAGGTCCGGACGCCGGTACCAATCGGTCATTTCGACGAAGGGACCCTCGGCCTGCGCGCGCTGGTGGATGAAGGCAAGCGCGGGCGCAGCGAGGCTCACGATCAGAACCGCGACCAGGGCGTGGCCCGCAGCGCTCGGCCGCCCGAGCCGGCGCAGCCCGGCGCGGACCGCCCAGAACGCGTAGAGCACGAGCACCGGCAGCGCCGGAAAAAGGAAGCGCGTCATCTGGTCCTGGAAAGGCCAGACGAGGAATGTCGCGAGGTACGCCGAGCTCATCCATGCATCCGGCTTGCGCGCGGCGAAGCGAAGCCCCATGCCGGTGAGCGCGAGCGCGCCGACGACCCCGGCGAGCACCACGCGCACCGGCCGGCCCTCGACCCAGAAAAGAAGCAGCGCGCCGGTCCAGGCTTCGCCGATGGAGCTCGCCTGGCGCACCAGAATTCCGGCAAACCCTTCCGCCGACAATGTGCGAACGTGCTCAAGCGCGATCGCCATGTTGACGTCGCCCGTTTGCGCCGGACGCAACAGCACCCAGGCGCCGTAAGCAACGATTGCAGCAAGCGCAGGGAGCAATGCTCGCCCGAGCGGGCGGTCGCGGCGCACGAGAACGCAGGCAGCGTAGGCCGCCACGACGATCAGCCCGACGGTGCGCGTGAGCACCAGCGCCGCCATGGCGAGCGCGAGGAGCCAGCGGCGCTTCCGCCCGTCATCCTCGGCATCGATGAGAAGCAGGGTCGCCAGAAAAACCAGGGCGAAAAGCGGCTCGCTCAGGGTTCCCTTCACGTGGATCCACAACGATGGCAGCAGCGCCGTGACGGCGGCGGCGCCGGCTGCCGCCCACCTGTCGCCAAGCCAGCGAGTGCCGAGGAGGTACACGAGCGGCAGGCAGGCGGCGAGAAGCAGCGCGGTCACCAGCTGCGCGCGTGCAAAGTCTTGGGCGACGCCGACGAGCGCAAGCAGCAGCGGGTAAAGCGGTGGATAGAACGCTTCGCGCGCGAACGCCTCGGCCACTGGCGGCGACGCGGCTTGCCAGGGCGAAAAGACTTGAGCCATGACCAGGTAGCTCACGCTGTCGTCCGCGAAGGACGCAAGCACCGGCTGCCACACGAACAGCGCAACGGCCACGGCAAACAGCGCGGTGACGAGGCCGACGAGCAGCGGGGGCAGCGCGGTTCGCACTCAGCTTTCCTTTCCGCACCAGAATTCCGGGTTCAGATTCTCCGCCGAGCGCACGCGAAGCAGCGGTGCAGGTTGCGGTCCGGCTTGCAGCCCGTTCACGATGCGAACCAGCTGGCACCTGCGCTCCATTTCCGGCGCGCAGAACGGCAGCCTGAGGATCGGCTCCAGGAGCGACAGCGAGCCTTCGATCAGCAGGGAAGAATGCGCGCGCAGCTTCTCGAGTTGCTCCGCCACCGCGCAGCGCAGCCACGCGCTCGCCTGGGATCCCATGGCGAGATTCTCGTAGCGCGGGGACGGCGCGACAAACGGCTCTGCAAGGATATCCGGCGCTTCGCGCTCAATGCGGTCGGGAAGCTCCATCAGGGCGCCCACCGCGCTGCGCCGCCAGCCGATTTCCCAGGCAATGCGCGCATACGTAATCTTCCGGGCAAGCCGGTCGCTGGAGGCGGCGGCCTCCTCGACGCAATCCATCGCCTGGCGCAGCCAGGCGCAGCGCTCATCGGCGCCTTGCCCGGCCACTTGCGCCTGGGCAAAGGCGGCCAATCCACGGCGATACGTTCTCGCCTCTGCGCCGCCCGAGGCCGAGGTCCAGCGCGACGCCAATTCGCGGGCATACGGCGCAGCGGCGGCGTACCCGGACCACGCTTCGGCGCTGGGCGTCGCGCGCGCGGCGGCGTTCGTTTGCGCTAGAAGGCCCTCCGCTGCAAGCCGCGCTGCGCGGTCCGGCTTACACGCGAACACATTAAGCAGGTAGTCATCCACCGGCTCTCGCGGATCGAAGGGAACCAGAACCAGCAGCTGGGGAAGAAGGGTGTAGAACCGATAACCCATATCCGCGAGCGGCGCGAGCGCCCGGAAGTCGAAGTGCTCACCGGTGTTGATTTCGAACATCACGAGCGGCGAGCACTTTTCCAGCAATCCGGCGGCTCCGGCGATCGCCTCGGGCTCGTGCCCTTCTATGTCGAGCTTGATGAAATCGATGTCGCGCCAGTCCTGCTGCTCGGCCAACCGGGTGAGGGTCACGGCGGGCACTTCGATGGCGTCGCCAGCCGTGGCGCCGGCGCCAGCCACGCGGTTTACTTCAGGGTGAATTTCGAGGACCAGCGACAGGCTTCCGTCCCGGTCGGAGACCGCCGCACGGCTGAGCAGGACCTGGCGGAAATCATTGAGTCGCAGCGTGGCTTCGAGAAACTGCGCGGTGTCCGGAGCCGGCTCGAACGCCCACACGCGCCCTTCCCGGCCAACCGCCTTCGCCAGGGCAACGGTGTACAGGCCGTAATTGGCGCCGGCATCGACGGCCCGCATGCCGGGGCGCAGCCAGCGGCGGACGAAGCGGATATCGTCCTCGAACCAGTCCTCCTGCTCCAGCACCACGTACGTGGTGATCACGTCGAATACGGGCGGCAGGCACAGGCGCGCGCCGCCACGGGCGTTGAGCACGAACGCCTTGCCGATTTTGCCGGCCAGCGCGTTTCTCTCACGCCCGCTCACTGGTTTATCCTCGCTGCATGCGAGGGAAAAAAGCCGTTTTCGCCGGCTGCGTGCGCGACTGCGCCGAGCCGCTTCCCGCGGTGCTGCGCAATATCGACCGGCTTTCGGGGCTTTTCGACGAAGCCGCTTTCGTCTTCGTCGAGAACGATTCGAAGGACGAAACCAAGTCGCTGCTGCAGGAGTGGGGAAAGTCGCGCTCGAGCTTCAGCCTGGTGTGCATGGACGGCCTGGAGCTCCTGCCGATCAGGACGGTGAGGCTCGCCGTGGCGCGGAACGCCTACCTGGAGATCGTGCGCAACTCGAAGCTCAGAGACTTCGACTACCTGATCGTCATAGACATGGACGGCGTGAACGAGCGCGAGCTCGACGCGCGCGCGGTCGCGCGCTGCCTGGAGTTTCTCGATGCCGATCCCCGCCACGCCGGGATGTTCGCCAACCAGTCCGGCATGTACTTCGACATGTGGGCTTTGCGGCATCCGGCCCGGTGCCCGAAGGACGTGTGGGAAGCGGTGCTCGAGTACGCGATCGTCCATTCCTGCCCGGACGACGAAGCGTTCAGGAAAGCGTACTCGACGCGGATTTTTTCGCTGCCGAGCGATGCCGCTCCGCTGGAGGTTTCGTCCGCGTTTGGCGGGCTCGGGATTTACAAGCTGGCCCCGGCGCTCGCAAGCGCCTACGCCGGACGGGAAATCAAGACGATCAGTAACCCGCCCGATCAGTTTCATATCGCGATGCAAGTGTGCGAGCACGTTGCCTTCAACGAGGCCATCACAAGGCAGGGGGGCAGGCTCTTCGTCGCCCCGTGGCTCATCAACTGGGACACGAAGAACGACGAGCCATTGTTCGTCCCCTCTTTCTTTCGCGAGCTCATCATCCCGGAGGACGGCTAGCCGGGAGCGCCTGCGTTTCGCACCAGCGCTGCCACATCGTGCGGTAGGCGGACTCAACGTGGCGCGTAAACGCAGGCGCGTCGAGCAGCGGCGAAGCCTGCATGCGCGCTCGCATTCCCGAGCGCAGCTCGCGAAGCCGCTCCGTATCCGCGGCAAGCCGCGCCGCCTTCTCGACGTACTCCTCAGCCGACTGCGCGACGAGCTCGCCGAGCGCGACCCGGCGCAGAATGCTCGATCCCACGCGCGATACGTGCGTCCTGCCGGCGAGCGTGATTACGGGAACGCCCATCCACAGCGCCTCGCAGGTCGTCGTCGTCCCATTGTAGGGAAAGGTGTCGAGCGCGACGTCGAGCGCGCCGTATCGCCCGAGGTGCCCGGTAAACGAGGCCTCGGGTCCGAGTATCTCCAGCCGCTCCTGAGCTACGCCGTGCGCCGCGAAGCGCTCGCGAAGCGCCTGCCGGACATTCTCCCCGGCCAGGCCGAACGACTTCAGCGCCAGCCGCGCACCGGGAACCCGGGCAAGCAGCTGCGCCCAGAGCGCGAGGGCCGCGGGCGTCAGCTTGGAGAGGTTGTTGAAGCAGCCGAACGTGACATGCCCCGCCTGGACCTGCGGCAGCGCGCCGACCGGCGGGCCGTCCGACGGCGCGCCATAGCAGAGGAATCCCTGCGGCAGGCGCACCAGCTTCTCGGTATGAAAGCGGTCCGTCTCGCCAACCGGGTCGGCGATCGCATCGGTGAAGCGATAATCCATCGCCGCGAGGCCGGTGGTGTTCGGATATCCGAGCCAAGTCACCTGCACCGGCGCCGGCTTGGCTGCGAAGAGGAGCATCCGGCCGCCCCCCGAGGTATGGCCGGCCAGGTCGACCAGGATGTCGATCTTGTCCTCGAGGATCTGCTTCGCGAGCTCCTCGTTCTTGTGCCATGCCGTGCGCCGCCATTCGTGCGCCAGCGCACGCAGCTCGCCGGTCATGCGATCCTCCATCTCCACGTCCGAATAGCAGACGACGTGGAAGCGCGCGCGATCGTGCTGGGCGAGCACCGGCTTCACGAAGTGCGCGACCGCGTGGCTGCGAAAATCGGGCGAGAGATAGCCGATCCTCAGAACGCGGTCCGGATCCGCAGCGTTGGCGTGGCGCTTGCGCTCGAGCCCGGCGCCGTAGCGCCGACCCCACGTGGCGTGTTCCTGAAAAACGACTCCCGGGTCCTCGCCGAGGCGGTAATTCAGCGCGAACAGCATGTTGCTGTACGCGGTGTGTCCGCCAGGATTGAGCTCCAGCGCCCTGCGGAAGGACGGGATCGCGGGCTCGACCTCGCCGATGTTCACCCGGCAGATCGCGAGGCCCTCGTGCGCCATCGCAAGGGCCGGATCGAGCCGCAGGGCCGTTTCGAAGCTCGCTATGGCATCGAGCGGCCGACCGCTGCGGTCGTACGCCGAACCGAGGGCGGTATGCCATTCCGCGCGCCCGCTGATGAGCGCCACCGCCGTCTGGAGCGGCTCGACGGCCTCGGCCGGCCTGCCCTGATTGAGGAGCAGCGTTCCCAAGTTGAACCAGGCTTGCGCGAGCTCCGGATCCGCCTCGACCGCGTCGCGGTAACGCTGTATCGCCTCCCCGTAAGCCCCCCTGCGCTGAAGCACCGCGCCGAGATTCGCCAAGGCCTTGGCGTGATGGCCGTCGAGCTCTACCGCCTTGCGGCAGCAGCGCTCGGCTTGATCGAACGCCTCCAGCTCCAGGTAAGCCGCGCCCAACGAGTGCCAGTAGCCGGCCTCTCGCGGCCTCAGCTCGACGGCCTGCTCGAGCAAGGCCACGACGCCGCGCACGTCGCCGCTTTCCCATTGCTTTTCCGCCTGCGCGTGCAGCGCTGCGGCTTTCCGCGCGGGCGAGGCGACGAACATTACTTGTAGGCGATCACGTTCAGGCTGATCGGGACTCCGGCGAACTTGAAGAGGCTCGTGTCCTCGAACAGCCCGAAGTCGGCAACCCGCTCGACGCGGGAAAAGCCGGCGCTCCTGAGGAAATCGGACAGGATCTCGAAGGAGAGCCCGACATGATGGAAGTCGTCGGCATCGACCTGCCCGCCGAACGCCATCCTCATGATGTGCATGCGCTGCTCCGCGCTGTAGCGCGGATCGACGAACATGCGGCACAGGATCTCGAAATCCGGCACGCTGATCCTTGCCACGCCGCCTGCCTTCAGCACCCGGCGGAATTCCGCGAGCGCGCGCGGCAGCTTTTCGACGTAGCCGAGATGCTCGAGCACGTGCGAAGCGTAGATCTCCTCCACCGAGCCGTCGGCGAACTGGCTGAGGTCGGTGCAGTCGCCCACGTAATCCACGCCCGGCCCCGCCTGTATGTTGAGGATCTTCCAGCCCGGCATCATTTGCCAGCCTCCGACGTGAAGCCGCAGAACCTGCTGCGAGCGCTCCTGCTCTTCGCACCAGCGCTCCCACATCTCCCGGTATTTCGCCTCGACGTCGCGGGTAAAGCTCTCCGCATCCATGAGCGGCGAGCTTTCAAGGCGCCGGCGCAGTTCGCGGCGCCACGTTTCGAGGCGATTGCGATCCTGCGCGAGCGCGGTGGCGATGTTGACGTAGTCCTCCTCCGACCCGGCAATGAGCTCCGTCATTCCGAGCGCGCCGAGCACGCTCGTCCCGCCCCTGGAAACCGGCGTCGAGCCCTGTAGGGTGATCACCGGCACGCCCATCCACAGCGAGTGAAACGTGGTCGTGCCGCCCGTGTACGGAAAGGAGTCGAGATTGATGTCGACCTCGTTGTGCAGCTGAAAAAACTCCTCGAGCGGCACGTGGCCGAGGCATCGGATGCGCTCCGGGTCCACGCCGCCCTGGCGGAAGATTTCGCGGAGCTCGGCGGCGCGTTCGTCGGCGCCGCGGGCCACCATGACCAGCTTCGACCCGGGAAGCGACCGCAGCACTCGGCACCAAAGGGCGAGCACCTGCGGCGTCACCTTGGCCAGATTGTGGAACGATCCAAAGGTGACGGCGCCTTTTGCCTTGCACGGCGACGCGCCGACGTCCGGCGCGGCGAAAGGCGGCTTGAAACACCATTGGCTGTGGGGCATCCGCACGAGCCGCTCCGTGTGGTAGCGCTCGACGCCTTCCGGGCTCGCGTGCCAGTCGGTGAGCCGGTAGTCCATCGCGGCCAGGCCGGTGGTATTCGGATATCCGAGCCATGTGACCTGCACCGGCGCCGGCTTGCGCGCGAAAAGAAGCAGCCGGCCTCCGCGCGTATGCCCGGCCAGGTCCACGAGGATGTCGATGCGGTCTGCGCGGATACGCTCGGCGGCCAGCTCGTTGCTCATGCGTGAAATGTCGCGCCATTCGTCGCTCAGCCCCTGCAGACGCTGTGTCACGGCGTCCGGGAAAGCAACGGCCGAGTAGCAGAAAACCCTGAACTTCGCGCGGTCATGCCCGGAAAGTACCGCCTCGATGAAATTCGCGAGCGAATGCTGTCCGAAGTCGGGCGATACATAGCCGATATTGAGGCGGCGCTCCGGGCGCCGCTCGTGCTCGGCGCGGACCGCCTGCCGTCCAATGCGCGCCGCATGCCGCTTCGCCCAGGCAAGATGCTCCTTGAACAGCACGTCCGCCTCGTCTCCGCGCCGATAGTGCAGCGACAGCAGCCACCCGCTGTGCAGCTCGGCATTGCCGGGCTGCAGCTCAATCGCCTTTCGCAAATCGGCGTCCGCCTCGTCGACCGCCCCCAGCGCAAGGAAGGCGAGCCCCCGGCCCGCGTAGGCGCGCCCATGGCTGGAATCGATGGCAATCGCGGCGCTGTAAGAGCGCAGCGCTTCCCCGAGGCGCGATTGCTCGACCAGGAGGTCGCCGAGATTGCACTTCCACTCCGCTCGGCCGCCGTCCAGTTCCAGCGCCTGCCGGATGTATTGGGTGGCCTGCTCGCGGTCTCCGAGCTGCCGATACAGGTTTCCCAGGTTGTAGAGCGCGTCGGCGAGCTTCGGGTCGATGTCGAGCGCATTGCGATAGCACTCGCTCGCTTCCTGGAGCGCGCCCTGCGCTTCGAGCGCGCAGCCCAGGTTGTTGTGCGCCTTGGCCATCCGCGGGTCGAGCTCCAGCGCCGCACGGAACGAAGCCGTCGCATCGGCAACGTTGCCTTCCGCAAGCAGCGAGTAGCCCATCATGTAATGAAGCGGCGCCAGCCCGTCATTGGCTGCGATTCCTCCCCTCAGCCAATCGATCGCGGCGCCCTGGTTCCCGGTCTCGTATGAGAGATCCCATACCGCGGTCAGAGCCCCCACGTCGTCTGGCCGGGTCTTGAGGATCTGCTTGTAGAGCTCCTCGGCTTCCAGCGTCTTGCCCGCCTCGCGCAGGCTCGCCGCCCGGTGGCGCAAGCCGGCGATCGCTCGTTCATCAGGCTTGACCTGCGGCTCCGGATTGATCTTTCTTTCCCAAACCTCCGTGTAGCAGCGCTCCAGGGCACGCGTAAAGCCCGTCTCGTCCATGACGGGAGACCGGCGCATGCGCTCGCGCAGGCTGCCGCGCAACTGGGCAACGCGCGACAGGTCCCCGGCAAGCGCCACGCATTTCTCGACGTACTCCTCGACGTTGCGCGCCACCAGCTCGCCAAGGCCCACTGCATTCAGGAGGCTCGAGCCCATGCGTCCCGCGTGCCGGTCCCCTGCCAGCGTGACCACCGGCACGCCCATCCAGAGCGCCTCGCACGTCGTCGTGGCCCCGTTGTACGGAAAGCTGTCGAGCGCGATATCGATCGCGCCGTAGGAAGCGATATGGCCTTTTGTCGTCGTCTCCCAGCCGCGCAGGTCAAGGCGCGCAGGATCGATTCCATTGCGCACCAGCCGCTCTCGCATCCTGTCGACGACGTGGACAATATCGAGCGTCTTGCTTTTCAGCCGGAGGCGCGAACCGGGCACCGCGGCAAGGACCCGCGCGGCGGCATCGAGAAAAGCGCCCGACACCTTGGGCAGGTTGTTGAAGCAGCCGAACGTAATGTGCCCCGCGGCGCTGGCCGGCCGCGGCGCGGGCTCCGGGCAGTCGGGCGGCGGCCGATAACAGAAGTACGTCGGCCACGGCCGCAGCAGTTGCTCCACGCTGAACCGCTCCGCCTCACCGGGCGGATCGGCGCGCGCATCGCTGATGCGGTAATCGATGGCATCGAGACCGGTGGTATTCGGATACCCGAGATAGCTCGCCTGGATGGGCGCCGGCTTTGCGGCGAACACCAGCAGCCGGTGATCGCCGGTGTGTCCTGCCAGGTCGACCAGAATATCGATGCGGTCCGCCCGAATGCGATCGGCGAGCTCGGCGTCGGAGAGGTGCACGCAGTCCAGCCAGTGCTCCGACAGCGAGCGCAAGCGCTCGGTGAACTGGTCCTCCCACCGGTGGCTGTAGTAGCAGAAGATCTCGAAGCGCTCGCGATCATGGCTCGCCAGGATCGGCTCGATGAAGAACGCGACCACGTGCGAACGGAAGTCCGGCGACAGGTAGCCGATGCGCAGCCGGCGCGGCCCGCTGCGATCCGGCTGCGGCGCGACGTACGGCCGCGCGAAGCGCGCTCCGAAGCGCCGGTGCTCGGCGAAGAGCGCTGCCGCATCGTGGCGCTCGCTGTAGTTCAGCGTGAGCAGCAGATTGGTAAACGCGTGAACATCGTTCGGGGCGAGCTCGATCGCCCGGCGGCACGCCGCGATCGCGTCCTCGATTCTCGCCTGCTCGCGATAGACGTTCCCGAGGTTGCTCGTCAGCTGGCCGGATTCGAACCCCGAGCTCCGCAACCTTTCCATTTCTTCGCGTGCCTCGTCGCCGCGCCCTATTTCCAGCAGCGTGGCGGCCAGGTTGTTCCGCATGGCGGCGTTTTCGGGCTGCAGCGCCAGGCCCGCGCGATAGGCTTGCACCGACTCGCCCATTCGGCGCAGGTAATGGCACGCGGTACCGAACCCGAACCAGAACGCCGCGTCGCCCGGGCGCGCGTCGATCGCCTTCCGGTATAGCTCGGCGGCCTCGGCTTCGCGGCCGCCCGTCATGGCGATCCCGCCGAGGAAATACAGCGCGTCGCCGTCGCGGGGATCGTGCTCGAGCACTTTCCGGTACAACCGCTCGGCTTCGGCGAGATCGCCTTCCGCCGCGCGATCGAATCCCTCCCGCAGCCAGCCGTCGAGCGTTTCCCGGCCGGGCGCGCCGGCCGGCTGCGGTGTCCTGCGCGCGATCTTCGTGAGCCAGCTCATCGGCAGGCGGCCGCTGGTAATATTGCGGTCGTTCGGGGATCAGCCATGTTCAACTGGAAACGCTCGCGCGAAATAGAGAATTTTGCCGTCGGCCTGGCGCGCGGTTTCGCCGGGCGCTTTCCGCCGCATGAATCGCAGGAGCCCAAGACGGCGAAGCTTGCGGGCGCCATTGACGACGCTTGTAATCGCGCAGCAGCATACCAGCGGGAACACCGGTTAGGAATCTACGGCAAAGCGAAGTTCGGGACCTGCTTCAAGTTCGAGCTCTCGCAAATCGGCTATCCCGAGGAGTTCATCGAGACCTTCACGCGGCAGCTGCTGCTGACCATGTCCGGGAAGTGATCCAGAAACGAAAAGGCCCGCACGCAGCGGGCCTTTTCATGATGCCTGCTCAGCTTAACGGCATGCGCCCGGCAGGTATTTCGCCTGGAGGGTGCTCGAGCCAGCGCCCGTGCACGTCCAGTTCTTGCCACCGTCGGCGGTGAGGAGCTGCACCGTGCCGCTGGTGATGTTGCTGTTGATGCCCGAGGGCCGCATCGTGGCTTGCAGGGTAATCGAGCCCGGCGCCGACGTTACCGGCGTACCGGTGATGTCGATCGACAGCGTGTACTTGCCCGACGTGTTACCCATGACAGCCGCGGTGTTGGACGGCCATACCCCCTTGTCAGAGTAATACTCGGCGAACGGCGTCTTGCCCGAACCCATCAAGCTCACCGCCTCCGAAACCTGCGAACGCGCGATGTAGTCCTGGTAGGCCGGAATAGCCACCGCTGCCAGAATGCCGATAATCGCCACCACGATCATCAGCTCGATCAGCGTAAAGCCCCGTTGCAAACTTTGTTTCATTGTTCCCTCCGTGAGCGGCGTAATCGCCGTGCCTCTATTTAGCAAGCTCCGTACCACGCTTGCAAGCCAAAAAGTACCTGAATCTTAAGCGATTGATGCATTGCGGAATGACGTTTTAGGGCAATCGGTGACACGATTTGTCAGACCCCGCAACGGCAGCGTCTCACCGGCACGCAGCCGGTAGATATTTCGCCTGAATAACGCTCGATCCCGCGCCCGTGCAAGTCCAGTTCTTGCCGCCATCGGCCGTGAGGAGCTGCACGGTACCGCTAGTGATGTTGCTGTTGATGCCCGAGGGCCGCATCGTGGCTTGCAGGGTAATCGAGCCCGGCGCCGACGTTATCGGGGTGCCGGTGATATCGATCGACAAGGTGTATTTGCCCGTCGTATTGCCCATGACCGCTCCCGTGCTGGTCGGCCATACCCCTTTGTCGGAGAAGTACTCACCAAACGGCGTCTTGCCCGAACCCATCAAGCTCACCGCCTCCGAAACCTGCGAGCGCGTGATGTATTCCTGGTAGGCCGGGATGGCCACGGCGGCAAGAATGCCGATGATCGCCACGACGATCATCAGCTCGATCAACGTAAACCCGCGCTGCAAACTTTTTCTCATTATTTCTCCCTGGCGTCTTAGGACGCTTGCGCTAATCGAGCAAGGCGCGTACCAGGCGAGCGCGAAAAAGTTCTCGTTCAGCCCGGATAGCCGGGAATCGCGGACTCCTCGACCGCATCGATCTGCTCGGGATCCAGGAACATCTCGGCATAGCGCCGGTACACCTTGCGGCGCACGAAAATGTCGAAAAGGTCCGGGTCGACGTGGCCGTTGAGCTTCATGCGGCCGAGAATCTCGAGCGACTCGGAAAGCGTCTTGCCTTTCTTGTAGGGCCGGTCCTTGGCCGTAAGCGCCTCGAAGATATCGGCGATGCCCATGCAGCGCGCCTGCACCGACATCTGCTCGCGCGTGAGGCCCCTGGGATAGCCCTTGCCGTCCATTCGCTCGTGATGGCCGCCCGCGTATTCCGGCACGTTCCTGAGGTGCCGCGGCCACGGCAGCGCCTCGAGCATGCGGATGGTGGCGACGATGTGGTGGTTGATGATCTTGCGCTCCTCGTCGGTGAGCGTGCCGGCGCGGATGGTGAGGTTCTTCACCTCGTCGTCGGTGAGAAAGTTCGCCTCCTGCCCGGAAACATCACGCCAGCGATAGCGCTCAATGCGCTGGACGCGCGCGATGTCCTCGTCGCGCGTGCGCTCCCCGCCCACATTGCACGCGTGCAGAAACTTGCGATCGTCTTCGAGCTGGCGCAGCCGCTCGTGCAGCCGCTTCTCGTCCTTATCGCCCTTCAGGAACTCGATTTCGGCGTCGCGCTTCAGCACTTCGAAGCGCGTATCGAGGAGGTGGATGCGGTCGCAGATGGACTCGAGCTTGGTCGCCTTGTCGACCACGTGCACCGGAGTGGTCACCTTGCCGCAATCGTGCAGCAGCCCTGCGATCTTCAGCTCGTAGCGGTCCTTCTCGCTCATCTGGAAGGCGGCAAGCGGGCCCTCGCTGGTCTCGTTCACCGCCTCGGCGAGCAGCATCGTGAGCACGGGCACGCGCTGGCAGTGGCCGCCGGTGTACGGCGACTTCTCGTCGATGGCGGTGTTGATGAGCTTGATGAACGACTCGAACAGCTGTTCGAGCTGGTTGATCAGCATGCGGTTGGTAAGCGCGATCGCTGCCTGCGAGGCGAGCGATTCCGCCAGCCGCTGGTCGGAAGAGGAGAAAGCAACCACTTCGCCGGTCGCCGGATCCTGCGCGTTCAGAAGCTGGAGCACGCCGATGATCTCGTTCTCGTGATTCTTCATCGGCACGGTCAGGAAGGACTTCGAACGGTAGCCGGTTTTGCTGTCGAAGCCGCGCGTGCCGGTGAAGTCGAAGCCCTCCGCCGTGTAAGCGTCGGGGATGTTGACCGTCTTTCCCGTGAGCGCGACGTAGGCGGAAACGTTGTTGTGATTGGGCTTGCCGTCCTTGTAGAGCTGGACCGGGTAGAACGGAATCGGGTTTCCGGTGGTGCCGCCGAGATAGAACTTGAGCGACGACGTGCGCATGATCTCGAAGCGCAGCGTGCGCTCCTCTGTCACCCGGTAGAGCGTGCCGCCGTCGGCGCGCGTGATTGCCTTCGCCGCGGTGAGGATCGATTCGAGGAGCCGATTGATGTCGCGCTCGGCCGAGAGCGACGCGCCGATGGCGTTCAACTGCTCGAGACGCTGGCCCAGGTCCTCTGCCGCGCTGGGCGCGGCGCCGCCGGCGAAACGCAGGCTCTGGGTGACGTCGATCGTCACGTTACTTGATGCAGACCGAGCGCACTTCCTTGATATGCGTGACCCCGGTGAGGCACTTTTCCATCCCGTCCTGCTTCAGGGTGCGCATGCCGTCTTCCAGCGCCTGGGCGAGTATTTCGGCCACCCGCGCGTGTTCTTGGATCAGCTTCTTTATCTTGTCGCTGGCGATCAGCAGCTCGTGCAGGCCGCAGCGACCCTTTAGGCCGCTGCCGCCGCACTTGTCGCAGCCCACCGGCTTGTAGAAAGTGAGCTGCCCGCGCTCGTTACCGTAGGTCTTGACCCATTCCTTGTAGACCGCCTCCATTGCGCCTTTCGGATCGGCCTTGAAGCGAGGAATGTTCATGAGCTCGTCGCAGTACTCGCGCAGGAAGGCGGTCAGCTCGGCGGGCTCGGGCGTATAGGTCTGCTTGCAGCTGCACAGGCGCCTCGCCAGGCGCTGCGCCAGGATGCCGAGCAGCGCGTCCGAGAAGTTGAACGGGTCCATCCCCATGTCGAGCAGGCGGATGATCGACTCGGGCGCCGAGTTGGTGTGCAGGGTGGCGAAGACCAAGTGGCCGGTGAGCGAGGCCTCGATGCCGATCGAGGTGGTCTCCTTGTCGCGCATCTCCCCCACCATGATGATGTCCGGGTCGGCGCGCAGGAACGATCTCATCACCACGGCGAAATCCAGCCCCGCCTTCCTGTTGACCTGGACCTGGCGCAGGCCCTTCTGCGTGATCTCGACCGGGTCCTCCGCCGTCCAGATCTTGGTGTCGGGCGTATTGAGAGACTTGAGCACCGAGTGCAGCGTGGTCGTCTTGCCCGAGCCGGTGGGACCGCAGACGAAGAACAGGCCGTAGGGCTTGGAGACCGCCGACTGCAGCTGCTGCAGGTTGCGCGCCGAAAAGCCCATCTTGTCGAGCGGAATCGGCTCGCCCGCGGCGAGAATCCGCATGACGATGTCCTCGACGCCGCCCGCGGTCGGAATGGTCGCCACGCGCAGCTCGATGTCGAGGGGGCCGAACTTCTTGAACTTGATCTTGCCGTCCTGGGGCTTTCTCTTCTCCGAGATGTCCAGGTCGCACATGATCTTGATGCGCGCCACGATCGCTGCGCGGTAGCTTGCCGGCACCTCGATGTAGGGGCCGAGATCGCCGTCCTTGCGGAAGCGGATCTCGGTCTTCGCCTTGCCCGGATAGGGCTCGATGTGAATGTCGGAAGCGCCCTGGTTGTAGGCGTCGATGATGACCTTGTTCACCAGCTTGACGAGCTCGTTGTCCGCTGCGGCCGAGACTTCGTCGGCGGCCGCGCCTTCCGGAACCTCGACCTCGTCCTCCAGCCCGGAGAGCAGCTCGTCGATGTTGCCGGTGTCCATCGACTCCGCGCCGTAGAACTGGTTGATCGTCTCCCGGAACTCTTTCTGCGTCGTCACCTTGTACAGGATGCGGGCCTTCGGGAAGACGTTGGAGGCGATGCGCGAGGAGCGGATGCGCTCGGGGTCGAGACACAGCACCACCAGCCCTTCCTTGCTGTCGTCGATCGGCAGCCACTGGTTCGACTCGACGTATTCGCGCTTGAGGTTTTTCAGCAGGTCCATCGGCTTGACGCGATCCGCGCGGAACGGCTCGTAGGACACGCCGAAGAACTTGGATAGCGCCGCGCCGATGGCGTGCACCTTGACCTGGAACTCTTCGGCGAGGATCTGCTCCACGTCGACCGCTTTCTTGCGCGCCTGGCGCGACGCGAGCTCGAACTCGCCCGCCGAGAGCACCGCGTCGGCGATGAGGTAGTCGTACTTCGTCTTGACGAGCTGCGGCTTCTGCCGCTGCTTGAACGCGATCGCCAGCGTCTGCGCGAGCTCGGCTACGCCTTCCTCGGCCAGCGCGCCGAACGGCATGCCGGCCTTGTTGTTGATGATCTGGATGACGCCGATCAGCTCCGGGCCGCCGGATTCGACGATCGGCGCGACGAGCATCTGCTTGGTGCGGTAACCCGTGCGCTTGTCCACCTCCTGCAGAAAGCGCAGGCTGGGATTGAGCGCGCGCAGCTCGCCGTCGTCGTAGACGTCCTTGATGTTGACCGTCTTCTTCGACAGCGCGACGTAGCCGGCGATGGAATGCTCGGCGATCGGCAGCTTCAGGTCCTTGAAGGAGTTGAGGCCGGTCTTGACCTTGGAGATGATCGACTGCCGGTCCTCGCCCATCGAGTAGATGGTCAGCCGGTCGGCGTTGAAGAGCGCGCAGACGTCGGCGCTCACCTCCAACATGATCTCGTCGATGTTGTTGGTGGCGTGGATCTTGTTCGTGACGGCCTGCAGCTGCTTCTGAAAAGCGAGGCGCGCACCGACATCGGTGTGCGCCGCAGCGTGCGGACTCAGAACTGCGCTCATCGGGATCCTCCCTGCTGCCTGCTTCTTGCTAGGCTTTCGATGGTAGCCCTAGATACCCTGATTTTCAACGCAATTTTCCGTTTCACGCGCTCTTTTCCACGGTTCTCAATCCCCCGTCGAGAAGCCATACCTTGAACCCCCGCTGCGCGAACAGGAAAGCGGCGGCTGCGCTGCGCCGGCCGCTCTGGCAGTACGCGACGTATTCCTTCGACCGATCCAGCACGGCGAACATGTTGCGCACTTCCGCGAGCGGCACATTGATCGCCCCGGGCAATTTGTCGTACTGGTACTCCGACGGATAGCGCACGTCGAGCCAAAGCGCGCCCCGGCGCACCTTTTCGGTCGCTTCCTCGAAGGAGATGCGCCGCAGCAGCGGCTCGCGCAGAAGCTCGTTGAAGTGCTTGCGGTCCAGGCGCAAGAGCTCGCCCTCGCCGAGGGAAATCACCGTGGCGTTGCGCTTGGCTTCCGACACCAGCGCCTCTTCGCCGAACGCGTCGCCGCTCTTCAGCTCGGCAAGCACGACCTTGGCGCCGCCGACCAGCCGCTCGACCTGGAAGCGTCCGGACTCGATGACATAGTAGTAGTCGCCTTCGTCACCCTCCCGGATGACGACGTCGCCGCGCGCGGTGCTCACGCGCTCGAAGCACTTGAGCAGCTCGTCGATGTGCGCCACCGGCAGCTGGGCAAAAATGCCGCTGCGCAGGTTGCCGAGAGAAAACGGGCCGGTGGCGAGGCGCGCATCGCTGCGTACCGCGCGCCCCATCGCCGATCCTTCGGCGCCCGCCGCCGTGACCTGGTCCCAGGTGGCGAGGATATCGAGCATGTCGTCCTCTACCGCAAGGAGGTCGACGTCGGTAATCGCTTTGGTGCGTGCGAGGCGCTGCTTCTGGCGATTCAGGGCATGGCGCGTCTCTTCGCTGCCGCCGACGACCACCAGCGTGCCGCCGCCTTCGAAGGCAAGCAGCAGCTCGCCCTGCAGCAGGAAGACCGATTGCGGCGCGTTCATGCGCTCCTTGAGCGGATCGCTGCCGCGCATGGCGCGCTCCACGACCGCGAGCTGGGCGAGCTCGGCGAGACGCTCCGGCGAGAGCCCGGCGAGCGGCGCGAGCATTGCCAGCTGCTGCGGCGTTGCGCTCGCCATCAGAACTCCAGCACCAGGTTGTTCTGCAGCATGCGCGGCTGGAAACTGCCCGCGCATTCCTCGATCTCGAGCATCGTCGGCTCGATCTCGCCGGGCTTCATGTGCGTGATGTAGATCTCGGCGTTGCGCTCGAGCTTCTTCAGCTCGTCGGCGAGCGTCGCCGGGCACAGATGGCGCGAGATCTCGGCGAGGTTGCGCTCCTTGTTGGAGAACGCCGTCTCGATGATGAGGATCTTCAGGTTATCGATGCGGTTCACGATGCGCCACAGAGCATCGTTCGGTCCGGTGTCCCCGGTGAACACCAGGCTCGCGGCACCGCTGTCGATGTGGTAGCCCACCGCCGGAACGGTGTGGCGCGCCGGTATCGGGGTGATGGTGCGGCCGGCAAGCGTGAGCGGCTGTCCGACAGTGATCTCTTCGTAGCGCAGGAACGGCCCCTCGGGCGACGGGATCTCGGTGAAATCCGGCCATATCGCCCAGTTGAAGAGATGGCTCTTCAGGATCTCGATGGTCGCCCGCGTGGCATGCACGAGTATCGGCTTGCTGCGCATGCCGCCCACGGTGTCGACGAGGAACGGAATCGAGGTGACGTGGTCGAGATGCGAGTGCGTGACGAAGACGTGGTCGATCTGCGACAGCTCGGCGAGCGTCAGGTCGCCGACCCCGGTGCCGGCGTCGATCAGGATGTCGCTGTCGAGCAGGAATGACGTGGTCCGCAGGTGGCGCCCGCCTATTCCTCCCGAGCATCCTAGGACGCGAAGGCGCACGCCCGCCCGCCTACTTCTCGTCGAACGCCATCACGCCGTCCCAGTCGGGCGGCGGAGGCGCGCGGCGTTTTTCCACTACGCGCTGCGCATACACCTTGTACAGCGCGCAGTCGGGATTCAGGCGCGACAGGTTCAGCAGATTGAGCTCGGCCGGGTCCCACTGCTGGCCGCGATAGGCGCGCAGCGTCTGGTTCCAGAGCTTGAGCTCGTCCTGCATGCTGTTGCCGATTTCCGATTCGAGTCCGAGCGGCTCGTAGATCGTGAGCGCCTCGTCCTTGCCCTTGACTTTGACGCGATCGACCTCCCGGAACACCACGTCCTTGACAAGGCCGCGCGTCGCCTCGCCGACCAGGATGCCTACGCCGTACGCCTTCGTGCGGCCTTCGAGCCGCGAAGCGACGTTCACCGCATCGCCCATTGCCGTATACGCGCGTCTCACCTGCGATCCCATGTCGCCGACGCGCACTGTGCCGGAGTTGAGACCGACGCCGATCTTGAGGGTCGGCCACCCGCGTGCGGCGAACTTCGCGTTCAGCGCCTCGCACTCCTTCTGCATCTCCAGGCCGGCGAGCACGCCGTTGCGCGCGTGCTGCGCATCCTCCACCGGGGCTCCCCAGAACGCCATGATGGCGTCGCCGATGTACTTGTCCAGCGTCCCGCGGTAGCGGCTGCGGATGATGGAGCTCATGGTGGTGAGGTACTCGTTGATGTACTCGCGCAGCTCCTCGGGCTTGAGCGCCTCGGAGATGCTCGTGAAGCCGCGCACGTCCGAAAACAGGATGGTGAGCTGCGCGCTGCGCGGCTCCATGTTGTACTTCGACGGATCGGCCGCCATCCGATCGACGAGCTCGGGCGGCACGTACTGGCCGAAGAGCTCGGTGAACTGGCGCTTCGAGCGCGACTCCACGAAGTAGCCGTACGCCATGTTCATCACGTAAAGCGCGCCGATCATGAGCACCGAGCTGGCGAGCGGCAGCACCATGTCGCCCTTGGCCCAGACCGCGACGTTGAGCCCCACGATGGAGCCGACGCCCAGGATTGCCGCCACCGTGGCCCACAGCGCCGAAAGCATCGGAATGAGCACGGCGAGCGTCACTCCGGCGATCACGAGAAGGATCACTTCCGCGCCCAGCATGAAAGGCGGCTTCTCCTTCAGCGTGCGATCGAGCATGCCGGCGATGAGGTTGGCGTGGATCTCGACGCCGGGATACACGCTGTCCACCGGGGTCGAGCGCAGGTCGAGCAGCCCCGGCGCGGTGGTGCCGATCAGGGCGATCTTGCCCTGCAGCTGCTCGGGCTGGATGCGGTCTTTTATGACGTCGGCGAGCGAAATGTACGGAAAGCTGCCTCTGCGGCCGCGGTAGGGAATCAGCGCGCTCGCAGTTTCGTCGACCGGGATGGTCACCGGGCCGACCTTCAGCCATTCAAGGCCGCCGTAGTCCTTGCTCAGCTGGCGCTCAGGAGGGCCGGGCACCACCTTCGGCATGCCGAGGATCGCGCGCACCATGGCGAGCGAGAGCGACTCGTAGTAGGCGCCGTCGAACTCGAGGATCATCGGCACACGGCGCGACACGCCGTCGAAATCCACGAGCGGGTTGAAGTGCCCGGCCGCCGCCGCATTCTCCAGGTATTCGGGCAGGTTGCCGGTGTAGCCGACCCAGCGGGTGAACGGGATATTGCGTCCGGCGAAGGTGCCCTTGGGCAGCACCGGCTCCGGAATCGCGTTCGCCTTGACCGCCCGCTCCTCGCTGTTGAAGTAGTAGCCCAGCACCACGGGCCGGCCGTGCATCGCCGTGGCGAACAGGCCGTCGTTGTCCAGGCTCGGGCGGATCTTCCGGTACAGGTCCTGGAACGTCGCTACGTGCTTGAGGTCCTTCTCGGCGAGCGCGTCGAGAGTATCGATGCCCGAGCTCGTGTCGCGCTCGGCCCACACGACGTCGAAGCCGAGAACTCTGATCCCGTATTGGTCGAAGAGCTTCTTGACGAGCCGCGCCATCAGGTCGCGGCCCCAGGGCCAGCGGCCGATTTCGCCCAGGCTCTTCTCGTCGATGTCCAGGATGACGATGCGCGGGTCCACGCCGCCCGGCATGGTTACGCGCAGCCGCGTGTCGTAGATGATGTTGTCCAGCTGGGTGATGAACCTTGCCTGGTAGAAGCGGGCGACGTGCCCGACGAAGAACAACACGATCGCGAGGCCGAGCGCGATCCGTACGAGATGCTGTTTCAGGTCAGCCCTTCAGGAAGAATTCCATCTTCACGCCGGCAAGCTCGATCATGTCGTGATCCTTCAGAGCGTGCGGCGCCGGGCCGATCCGCTGGCCGTTGACCTGCGGCCGGTCGGCCCCCTCGACGTGCGTGATGAAGTAGCCTTGCGGCCGGCGCGTGAGCACCGCGACCTGCACGCCGGGCTTGCCGAGCGTCGTGAGCGGCTTCGTGAGCTCGAGCTCCTTGCCTGCGTTGGCGCCCGAAAGGAGCTGAATCGCGCCGAGCGGCTGCGCCGGCTTCGGCGGCACCGGGGCGGGCGCGGGGTTTGACACCGGCGCTGCCAGCGGCGTGGGTGCGGTCTTGGTCGCGTCCTTGTCGGCGATCCCCGCGGCAGCCGCTGTGCTCGCCGCGTGCTGCACGGCCGCGGCGCGCTGCGCCACCGCCGCCTGCGCGCCGCCGGCGGCGGCCGCCATGGCCTTCGCCTGCTCCGCGGCCGCTTTCATCGCCGAAGGGCGCAGCACCATCGTTTTCTCGAAGTCGGCCTTTTCCGCGGCGGCCGGCGCGCTCTCGCCGACGAACTTCAGCTTGTACTTGCCGAGCTCGATGATGTCGTTGTTCTGCAGGAAGTGCTTCTTGATCGGGTTGCCGTTGACGACCGTGCCGTTGGTGCTGCCGAGATCCTCGAGGAACGAGTCGTTCAGGATGGTGACGATGACCGCGTGCTCGCCGCTCACCGCCAGGTTGTCGATCTGGATGTCGTTATGGGGCTTGCGGCCGATGGTGGTGCGCTCCTTGGTCAAGGGGATCTCCTTGAGCACCAGTCCATCCATGCTGAGTATCAGTTTCGCCATAGCGTTCCCCTGGGGGAGGTTATTTTAACCACGCGAACACCTTGGCCATGACGCCGCGGGCGCCCGGGTACTCCCGGAGGACGCGCACCAGTATAACCGAGATGTTATCGCGCCCCCCGTTGTCATTGGCCATCTGCACCAGCTGCTGCGCGGCGAGATTCAGGTTGGCGCCGAGCGCCTCCAGCGTCATGCTGATGTCCTCGTCGTCCACCATGTCGCACAAGCCGTCGGAGCACAGCAGGTAGATATCGCCCGGCTTGGTCGCGTACTCGTGGATCTCGGGCTCCACCGTGGGATCGATGCCCAGCGCCTTGGTCACGAGATTCTTGTGCTGCGCGTTCTTCGCCTGCTCCGGCGCGATGAGTCCGGCGTCGATCTGCTCCTGCAACAGCGAGTGATCGCGCGTCACCTGGCTGAGCTTTCCGTCGCGCATGAGGTAAAGCCGCGAGTCGCCGAGGTGCGCGACCAGCACGCGGTTGTCGTAGAACAGGCACACGACGAGCGTCGTGCCCATGCCGGCGTACTGCGGCTGGCTCTGCGCCGCCTGGTATATGGAAGTGTTCGCCTTCAGCACCTGCTCGCGCACCAGCCGCGCGCCGACCTCCTGGTTGGTGCGCGCATCGAGCTGGTACGGTTTCGAGCCGCTCAGGATCTGCTGCATCTCGGTGATGATCACGGTCGTCGCCATGCCGCTCGCCACTTCGCCGGCGTTGTAGCCGCCCATGCCGTCGGCGAGCACCACCAGCCCGTTCGCCGCATCGGCGGCGATCGAGTCTTCGTTGTGCGAGCGCACCATGCCCGGGTCGGTGCAGCTGGCGATCTCGAGTACCTGGGTCAGGTCCATTCGCGCTAGAGCTGGATGTCCACGCTGCCTGCGGTCTTGGCGGCGAACGCGGCGCGCAACGCGCCGCCGAACTCCTCGCCGGTCTGGAAGCGCTCTTCGGGATTCTTGGCAAGCGCCCGCTGCAGGAATTCGATGAGTCCCGGCGGCACTTCCGGGTTGTAGGCGAGGATGTCGGCCGGCGGCTCGTTGGCGATCTTGAACATGAGCTGCGCCATCGACTCCCCCTCGAACGGAAGATGGCCGCAGAGCAGCTGGTAGAGGCTCACGGCGAGCGAGAACAGATCCGAGCGGCCTTCGATCTTCTTGCCGGCGAGCTGCTCGGGCGACATGTACGAAGGCGTGCCGAGGACCATGCCGGTCTTGGTCTTCGAGCTGTCGGTGAGCCGCGCGATGCCGAAGTCGGTGACCTTCAGCGTGTCGGTATCCGCGTGGTACATCATGTTCGCCGGCTTGACGTCCCGGTGCACGACCCCCTGGCGGTGAGCGTAGCCGAGCGCATCGGCAACGCGCGCCATGATCGACACCACCCTGTCGATGGGCAGCAGGTTGCCCGGCTTCACATGCGGCGCGAGATCGCCGCCTTTCAGGAGCTCCATCGCGATGTAGCAGAAATCGTGCTCCTCGCCGGTGTCGTAGATCGTCACGATGTTCGGATGCGACAGGCGCCCGGCGGTCTCCGCCTCGCGGAAGAAGCGCGCTTTCACGTCGGCAAGCTCGTCGGCCTCGAACTCCTGCGAAAGCCCGAGCGTCTTGATCGCCACTTCTCTGCCGATCTTCGGATCCTTGCCCAGGTACACGACGCCCATGGCGCCCTTGCCGAGCTCCTTCTGCACCTCGAAGCGCCCGAACTTGGGCTTCTCGCCGGCGCCGAGCTGCAGGCTGCCGCCCGGGTGGCTCGACGCCCCGCCGAGGATCACCGTCTCGGACAGCTGCTTCGCGCGCGACAGGCGCGCTTCGAGATCGCGGAACTTCGGATTGAAGCCGTGCATGTAGCGGAAGACGCTTTCCGCCTTGTTGAACTGGCGCTTGCGCTCGAAATCGAGCGCGAGGTTATACAGGTTCTCGAGCAGCGCTTCCGAGAGCGGCACTTGGCGGAACTTGTCCCACGCGAGGTCGAGCTGCCCCTGGCCCTGGTACGCGAGCCCGAGCATGCGGTTGGATTCGGCGGAGCTTTCGTCTGACTTGACCTTGGCGCGCTCCGTGATGATGAAGCGCTTGGACACGAGCGCGGCGTGGCCGAGCAGAAGGAGCGTCGCGGGAAGCATGAGCTGTACCCAGACGCCCATCGAAACCATGAGCGCCATGTGCGCGGCGAGCAGCGCGACGAACAGCACGCTCGACAGCGTAAGCGCCGTTCCGGCGTTCATGCGCGGCAGCAGCGCGACGACGTAGGCGGCGATCAGCAGCAGCACCAGCATCTCGGTCCAGTAGGCCCACGGCGGCGAGACGAAGAAATGCTCCTGCAGGATGGACGACACGGCATGCGCGAGCGTCAGCACCGGAGGCATCGCCGCGGAAACCGGCGTCGCCGGCGCATCGCCCAGCCCCGCCGCGGTCGCGCCGATGAGCACGATCTTGTCGCGATACTTATCCAGCGGGATCTTGCCCTGGTAGACGTCGTAGAACGAGTCGACCGAGAACGCCGGGCGGTTGTCGCGGTCCTTGTAGAAGTAGCTGTACATCAGCAGGCTCGGATCGGTGCCGACTTTGAGCCGCTGCAGCTGCATGCCCTCTCCCGGGATCACCTTGATGTCGGTCGACGCAAGGTTGAGATACCGGGCGACGATCAGCACCGAGAGCGCCGGATACAGCTGGCCGTAATACGCCACGGCAAGCGGCTCGGTGCGCACCGCTCCGTCCACGTCGCGCACCTGATTCAGGTGCCCGATGCCGGCAACCGATTTGCCGATGCTCTCGATCGGGTACTTGACCGACTGCGCCGGCAGCGCCTCCTCGCCCGTGCTCGAAGCGAGCTTCAGCGCGTTGCGGGTCACGTACTCCGGCAGCGGCTTGTCCGGCTTGCCGAGCGGCAGGCCGAGGTTGAACAGCATCGGCTGCAGCACATTTCCCGCCTTGGCGAAGCTTTCGGCGAGCGCGCGGTCGGTGTTGAGCTTCTGCTCGGCCTCTTTGAGCAGCGCGATGATGTCGGGAGACGGCGGCTCGGCTTTCGAAGCGATGTCGAGCAGCTTGGTGACGTAGTTATAGCCGGGGTCGATCTGCGGCTCGCTGAAGAGCACGGTATTGCCGATGACCTTCGCCTTGGCGGCGGCGAGCTTGTCGGTCATGTTGGCGAGGATCTCGCGCGACCAAGGCCAGCGTCCCATGTTCTCGAGCGACGCTTCGTCGATCGCGATCACGGCGATGCGCTCGAGCGGCGCGCGCGAAGTGGCCACCACGCCGAGGTCGTAGGCCTTGCGCTCCAGACTGGAAATCAGATCGCTCGAGCGGCTGAAGGCGAGCACCACGACGACTACGATCGCGCCGAGAAACCAATCCGATTTCCAGAAACCGGTTTTCATTCGCCCCTCCCCGGACTGCGCCCCCGCCGCGTACGACAACCCGCTTCAAAACAGCGTTCTAACTGGCATTTTTGCAGTTAAATGTAAGCTGCGTCAAATATTTAGCGCAAGCCGGGCGCGGCTCGTGCGCAACATTTACAAGACGGGACTAGGCCCCGAGGATCGCGCCGGCTTTGATCTGGCCGTTGGCGAGCAGCTCGCCGGCGCCGACCTTCTTGCCGTCGCCGAGCTTCGCGCGCAGCACTTCGATGCGCCCGCCCTGCGCGGTGACCTGGAAGCTCTTCTCCGTTACTTCAACGACTTCGCCGATCTTTCCCTTGACCCCGCCGAAGGTGCACACCGAGTGCTTGCGGGCGTCGAAGAGCTGCAGCTCCTTGCCCTCAAGCGTCGTCCAAGCGCCGGGCGCCGGGTTGCAGCCGCGGATCGTGTTGTAGATGAAGTCGACGTGGTTTGCCCAGTTGATGCGGGCTTCGGCCTTGCGGCACCAGCCCTCGTACGTGGCGCGCGACTCGTCCTGCACCACTTCTCGATGTTTATTAGAAACAACTAGATCTGCTGCTTCCAGCATCGCCTTCACGCCCATGGGAAAGAGGCGATCGAAGTACACCGTGCCGAGCGTGTCGTCGGGGCCGATTTCGGTTTCCTTCTGCAGGATCACCGGGCCTTCGTCGAGGCCGTCGGTCGGACGGAAGATGGTAAGGCCGGTCTTCGTGTCGCCGCGGATGATCGGCCAGTTGATCGACGAGGGGCCGCGGTGCTTCGGCAGCAGCGACGGGTGGTACTGGATGGTGCCGCGCTTCGGAATGTAGACGAAGTCCTGCGGCGCGAACTGGAGCACGAACGCCATGATGCCGATTTCGGCATCGAGCTTCTTCATGGCGCCCTTCGCTTCCTCGCTTTTCAGCGAAGCGAATTGAAACACCGGGACGTTCTTCTCCCGGGCCGCCACCTTCAGCGCGTCGGGACGCGCTCCCGGCTTCTCCGGAGCGCAGAACACGCCGGCCACCTGGTCGCCGCGCGCGAGAAATGCCTCGAGCACCGCTTTTCCGAAATCCTGCTGACCGATGATGGCGATGCGCATCACGCGGCTTTCTCTTTCTTGGGCGCCTTGGCCGGCGCGGAGAATGCGCCGGCCTGCTTCATGGACGCGATCCTGGCGTCGTCATAGCCGAGCACCGACTTGAGAACCTCGTCGGTGTGCTCGCCCAGCAGGGGCGAGCGCTCGATCTTCGCCGGCGACGCGGAGAGCTTGATCGGCATGCCGACGTTCATCCACTTGCCGCGCTGCGGATGATCGAGCTCGACGTACATCTCGCGCAGCCTCACGTGCTCGTCGTTGGCGAGGTCTTCGGTGGACATGATCGGACCGCAGGGCACGTCGAGCTCGTTCAGGATGCCCATGAGCTCGCGCTTGTCGTGCCGCAGCGCGAACTCGCCGATGATCTCCCACATGTCGTTCTGGTAGCGGCGCCGGTTTTCGATGGTCGCGAACCTGGGCTCGGTCGCGAGGTTCGGCATGCCGACCTCCGGCCCGATTCGCCTGGCGAGCGCATCCCACACGGCTTCCTGGACCACGATGTAGATGAAGTCGTTGGTGCCGCCCGGCTTGCAGCGGATCGCGTTGCCGAGCTGGCCGCCGCCCGAATCGTTGCCGGCGCGCGGCACCGCGCCCATGCCCTTGTGCGTGGGCACCGAGTATTCCGGCAGCGGCCCGCGCTGCAGGCGCTGATGGTCGCGGAACTTGACGCGGCAGAGATTCATGATGCCGTCCATCATCGCGACCTCGACGTATTGGCCCTGCCCGGTGCGATCGCGCTGGTGCAGCGCTGCGAGCAGGCCGATCGCAAGGTGCAATCCCGTTCCGGAATCGCCGATCTGCGCGCCCGTGACGAACGGGCGGCCATTCGGCACCCCGGTGGTGCTCATCGAGCCGCCCATGGCCTGCGCGACGTTCTCGTACGCCTTGAAGTCGGCGTAGGGACCGCTCGAGCCGAAGCCCTTGATCGAGCCCATCACGACGCGCGGGTTGATCTCGTGGAGCTTCTCCCAAGTGAAGCCGAAGCGATCCAGCACGCCCGGGCCGAAGTTTTCCATGATGATGTCGCACTTCTTCAGAAGGTCGACGAACACCTGCTTGCCCTCGGCGGTCTTCATGTTGACCGTGATCGAGCGCTTGTTGCAGTTGAGCATCGTGAAGTAGAGCGAGTCGGCGCTGGCGATGTCGCGCAGCTGGCCGCGCGTGGCGTCGCCCTGGGGCGGCTCGAGCTTGATCACGTCGGCGCCCATCCAGGCGAGAAGCTGCGAGCACGTCGGCCCGGCCTGCACGTGGGTCATATCGAGGATGCGTATGTCTTTGAGGGCTTCCATTCTGATCTCCAGGAATTCTGCCGCTTTATTTCTTCTTTGCGGTCGGATTGAGGCTCGTGATACGGCCGCTTTCCGTGCCTGCGGTCTCGTCGATGACGGCGTTGATGAGCGTGGGCTTGCGCGAGCGGATCGCCTGCTCCATGGCCTCGCGCAACTCGGCCGGCGTCGTGGCGTGCACGCCCACGCCGCCGAAGGCCTCCATCAGCTTTTCATAGCGCGCGTCCTTGACGAACACCAGGGGTGCGGGGTCGCGGCCGCCGGTCGGATTCACTTCGTCGCCGCGGTAGACGCCGTTGTTGTTCAGGATCACGACGCACACCGGCAGGTTGTAGCGGCAGAGGGTCTCGACTTCCATGCCGGAGAAGCCGAAGGCGCTGTCACCCTCGACCGCGATCACCGGCTGGCCGCTCACCACGGCGGCCGCGACTGAAAAGCCCATGCCGACGCCCATCACGCCCCAGGTGCCGACGTCCAACCTCTTCCTCGGCTGGTACATGTCGACGATGCTGCGGGTGAAGTCGAGCGCATTCGCGCCTTCGTTGACCAGGATCGCGTCCGGGTTCGCCTTGACGATGTCGCGCACTACGTTCAGCGCGCTGTGGAAGTTCATCGGCGTCGGATCCTTCGCCAAGGTCTCGGCCATCTTGGCGATGTTCTTGTTCTTGCGCTCGGCGACGGCGCCGAGCCACTCGGCCGGCGGCTTGGTCCAGTTGGAACCGATGCCGGCGAGGAGCCGCGACACGCAGGAACCGACATCGCCGACCACCGGCGCGTCGATGCGCACGTTGCTGTCCGCCTCCTGCGGCGAGATGTCTACTTGGACGAACTTCTGGCCGCCCCATTCCTTGGCGCTCTTGCCGCCCCAGGTCTTGCCCTTGCCGTGCGAGAGCAGCCAGTTCAGGCGGGCGCCGATCAACAGCACCACGTCCGCCTCGGGCAGCACGAACGAGCGGGCGGCCGAAGCGCACTGCGGGTGGGTATCGGGCAGCAGGCCCTTCGCCATAGACATCGGCAGATACGGGATCCCAGTTTTTTCAATAAAAGATTTAATTTCTTCGTCGGCCTGGGCATAGGCGGCGCCCTTACCGAGCACGATGAGCGGACGCTTGGCGCTCTTGAGCAGCTCGAGCGCGCGCTGCACGGCATCCTGGGCCGGGATCTGGCGCGGCGCCGGATCGACGACTTTGATCAGCGATTTCCTGCCGGCTTCGGCGTCGATGGTCTGCGGGAACAGCTTCGCCGGCAGATCGAGGTAGACGCCGCCCGGGCGGCCGGACACGGCGGCGCGGATCGCGCGCGCGATGCCCACACCGATGTCCTCGGCGTGCAGCACGCGGAAGGCCGCTTTGCACAGCGGCTTGGCGATGGCGAGCTGGTCCATCTCTTCATAATCGCCTTGCTGCAGGTCGACGATCTCGCGCTCGCTGGAGCCGCTGATGAGGATCATCGGGAAGCAGTTGGTCGTGGCGTTGGCGAGCGCGGTGAGGCCGTTCAGGAAGCCCGGCGCGGATACCGTCAGGCAGATGCCCGGCTTTTGCGTCATGAAGCCGGCGATGGAGGCGGCGTAGCCGGCGTTCTGCTCATGGCGGAACGAGATCACGCGCAGCCCGGCGGCCTGTGCCTTGCGCGTAAGGTCGGTGATCGGGATACCGGGCAGACCGAAGATCGTATCGATGCCGTTGAGCTTCAGGGCATCGATGACCAGGTGAAAGCCATCGGTCACTTGCGGTTGCTGCACGTCGCGCGTGCTGGCGACTTGGGGTTCGGCGGTGCCCATGCGTTCTGTCTCCTGAGGGGCGCCTATGGTAAGAACCTCGCCGCGGGACCGGCCTTGACCGGCGTCAAGGGTCTAGAATGCCGCCCTCGCATGACCAAGCTGCCGAGCCATCCGCAGCGCAACAGCGTCCGCCTGCAGCTGCGCCAGAACCTGCTGCTCAAGGGCATGAGCCCGGCCCAGTGGTCCGAGCTCGAGCCGCTGCTGGAGGTCGGAGACTACCGCAAAGGCGATCCGCTGGTGCGGCAGGGCGACGAGGAGATGGAGCAGCTTTTCATCCTCGAAGGCATGTTGAAGCGCGTGGTCTCAAATCCGGAGGGACGCGAGATGATCCTGCGCTTCGCGGCGGAGACCGAGATGGACACGTCGTACGCGGCCTGGCGGCTGCGCACGCCGGTGCCCTACTCGATCGTCGCCGTCACCAGGGTGCGCACCGCTGAGCTGCCGATGACGCAGTGGGCGGAATTCATCGAGCGCCACCCGGAGATCAAGCAGCGCTTCGAATACGAGGTGATGAAGCTCATGTCCGAGGTGATGGCGCACACCATCACGCTGCATCTTCTCGATGCGCCGGGGCGCCTGTCGCGCTTCCAGCGCAAGCATCCCGAGCTCGCCGGCAGGATCCCCAAGAAGGAGCTCGCCGCCTACCTGAACCTCACTCCCGAGACGCTCTCGCGCCTCAAGCAGAAGTTCGGCGAATTTTAGCGAGCGACCAGGATAGCAGCGGCCAGAGCAGCAGCAGCAGCGCGAGCGTGGTCAGGAAGCCGACCAGCGTGTTCGAGAAGAAGATCCGCATGTCCCCCTGCGACACCAGCATCGCCTGGCGGAACGAGGCCTCGGCCGAATCGCCCAGCACGATGGCGAGCACCAGCGGCGCGAGCGGGTACTGCAGCTTCTTGAAGAGATAGCCGAGGATGCCGAACACCACCATCATCCACACGTCGAAAATTGCGTTGTGCACCGTGTAGGCGCCGATGGCGCATACCACCATGATGATCGGCGCGATCACCGAGAACGGCACCCGCAGGATCGCCGCAAAGAGTGGCACGCAGGTGAGCACGACGATGAGGCCGGCGATGTTGCCGAGGTACATGCTGGCGATCAGGCCCCAGACGAAGTCCTTCTGCTCCACGAACAGCAGCGGCCCGGGCTGCAGGCCCCAGATCATCAGGCCTCCGAGCAGCACGGCCGCGGTGGGCGAGCCCGGCACGCCGAGCGTGATCATCGGCAGCAGCGCCGAGGTGCCGGCGGCGTGCGCCGCGGTCTCGGGCGCCACCACGCCCTCGACCTTGCCGGTGCCGAAGCGCTCGCCGTCCGGGGAGAAGCGCCGCGCCACGCCGTAGCTCATGAACGAGGCCGGGGTGGCGCCGCCGGGAACGATGCCCATGAAGCAGCCGACCGCGGCGGAGCGCAGCGAGGTCATCCAGTAGCGCGGCAGCTCCTTCCACGTCTGGAGCACCACGTTGAGGTTTAGCTTCGCACTTGCGCCCTTGAAGGCGAGGCCCTCCTCGAGCGTGAGCAGGATCTCGCCGATGCCGAAGAGCCCGATGACCGCGACCAGGAAGTCGAAGCCGGTGAGCAGGCGGGTCGAGCCGAAGGTGAGCCGCAGGGTCCCGGTCACCGGGTCGGTGCCGACCGCCGCGAGCGCGAAGCCGAGCATCATCGCGGCGAGCGTCTTGAACGCCGGCTCCTTGCTCGTGCCGATGAAGGCGCAGAAGGTCAGCAGGTACACCGAGAAGAACTCGGGCGGCCCGAACTCCAGGGCGAAGCCGGCGATGACCGGGGACAGGAAGGTGATCACCAGCACAGCGACGAACGCGCCGAAGAACGACGAGGTGAACGCCGCGGTAAGGGCGGCGCCGGCGCGCCCGTTCTGCGCGAGCGGAAAGCCGTCGAAAGTCGTGGCGACCGACCACGGCTCCCCGGGAATGTTGAACAGTATCGAGGTGATGGCGCCGCCGAAGAGCGCGCCCCAATAAATGCAGGACAGCAGGATGATCGCCGAGGTCGCGCCGCCCGGCGTCTGCGCCATGCTGAACGTCAGCGGGAGCAGGATGGCGACGCCGTTGGCGCCGCCCAGTCCCGGCAGCACGCCGATGATCACGCCAAGCGTCACCCCGGTGAACATCAGCAGCAGGTTGGTCAGCGTCAGCGCGACGCCGAACCCATGCATCAGCGACTGGATTTCGGCCACTTCAGTCGAGCCCGAGCAGCGATTCGAGCGGACCCTTTGGCAGCGGCACCAGGAACCACACCTCGAAGATCAAGTACAACACTACCGCCGTGCCAATGCTGACGGCTACGACTTTCCACCACGGGTACTTGCCCAGCCGGCGCATGAAGTAGCCGATGAACAGGATCGACGCGACGTAGATGCCAATCCAGGTGATCGCCGCGGCGTAGAGGGCGGTGGGGATGAGCACCGCCAGCACCAGCTTGAGCTGGCCCCTCATCACGAACGCCGAGTCCTTGTCGGCGCGGATCATCAGCGCGCGCACGATGTTGATCACCGAGGACGCGCAGATGATAAGCGCGACGTAGAAGGGGAAGTAGCCGGGCTGCGGACCGTCGCCGCCCCAGGTCGAGCCCAGGCGCTGGCTGTCGTACATGACCAGCGCGCCGACGGCAAAAAAGAGCGCCGCGACGATGATCTCGGCGCTCTTCTTGCCAATCGCGGCGCGGTCGGCCTCTTCGCGGGCCCCGTTCATCCCTCCCTCCGCACGCAGCTTACTTGCCGCCGCCGGCCATGAACCCCGCCGCCTTCATGAGCGAAACGTGGCGCGCTTCCTCCTTGGCGACCCAGTCGGCGTATTCCTTGCCGACAAGCGCGGTCCTGTTGAAGGCGCCGTCTTCCATCAGCTTCTGCCACTCGGGCGTAGCCATCACCTTCTTGAAGAGGTCGATGTAGTACTGCACCTGGTCCTGGCTCACGCCGGGAGGCATGAAGATGCCGCGCAGCATGAGGTAGTCGACGTCGAGGCCGGCGTCCTTGCACACCGGAATATCGCCCCAGGCCATGTCCTTGGTGACTTTCTGCTTGTACGGCAAACGCTTCAGGTCGAACACGCAGAGCGGCCGCAGGTTGCCCGCGCGCCATTGCGCCACGGCTTCGATCGGGTTGTTCACCGTCGAGTCGACGTGGCCGCCGACGAGCTGCGTGGCCACCGCGCCGCCGCCCTTGAACGGGATATAGGTGAACTTGGCGCCGGTTCTCTGCTCGATCGCCGCGGTGATGATCTGGTCTTCCTGCTTCGCGCCCGTGCCGCCCATCTTGAACTTGCCCGGACCGGCCTTCTTCGCCGCCTCGACGTAATCCTTGGGCGTCTTATACGGGGTCTTGGCGTTCACCCACAGCACGAAGTTGTCGAGCGCCAGCATCTGCACCGGCGTAAGGTCCCGCCAGTTGAACGGAACGCCGGTGGCGAGCGGCGTGGTGAAGAGGTTGGACAGCGTGATGATGATCTTGTGCGGATCGCCTTTCGCGCTCTTCACGTCGAGGAAACCCTCGGCGCCCGCGCCGCCGGCCTTGTTGATCGGCAGCAGCGACTGATGCATCAGGCCGTGCTTGGCGACGATGCCCTGGATGGCGCGCGCCATCTGGTCGGCGCCGCCTCCGGTGCCGGCGGGGATGATGAACTCGATGCTCTTCGTGGGCTCCCATGCATGCACCGCGGGAGCTGCGGCTAGTGCTGCAGCGAGCATCGCCGCAGCTGGGACAAAGCGCGTCATGATTCCTCCGTAGTTGTCTTCGCCGTTTCTTTACCGTTGGGGGGGGCGCCTTCCGGCGTAGCGCATTCTCATTCTCACTGTCAAGACTCAGCCTTGACCGTAGTCAAGACTTAGGCCGATCGGCTGCGGGTTCCACGGCGTCGTTCTTGCGCCGGGCCATCAACGTTCCAACGGCCACGACGGTGACAACGCCGATGGCGCCGGCGAGGAGCTCGAGGCTCCAGCGCCCGAGCATGGGCTTGTCGTTCGCATAGTCTACGCCGAGCCCGCTCAGCCAGCCCTGCAGCGCCTGGTCGGCGACGAGCATCTCGCCGGCCACCCAGCCGATCAACGCGCCGCCGATCGTGATGATGATCGGGAAGCGCTCCATCAGCTTGAGAAGCAGCGTGGCGCCGAAGATGACGAGCGGGATGGAAATCGCGAGACCCAGGATCAGCAGCACCACGCTGCCGCCGGCCGCCGCGGCGACGGCGATAACGTTGTCGAGACTCATTACGAGGTCGGCGACCAAGATGGTCTTGATCGCGGAAAGAAGCTGGTCGCTCGCCTCGATCTCGTCGTCGCCGTCCTCGGGAACGAGCAGCTTCACGCCGATCCAGAAGAGAAGCAGGCTGCCGATGATCTTGAGCCAGGGCAGCGTGAGCAGCGCGACCGCGAAGAGCGTCAGCAACACGCGCATGACGATCGCGGCGCCGGAACCCCAGATCACCGCCTGCTTCTGCTGCTTCGCGGGCAGCGAGCGCGCCGCGAGGGCGATCACCACGGCGTTGTCGCCCGAAAGAACGATATTGACGCCGATGATCTTGAGCAGGCCGATCCAGAACGCCTGCCCGAGAAGTTCCTCCAACATCGGACTATTTTAGAACAGCCCTACGACCTTTCCGTCTATCCAGTCGATTTTGTTCGCAGACGGCACCTTCGGCAGTCCCGGCATGGTCATGATGTCGCCGCAGATCATCACCACGAACTGCGCGCCGGCGGCGAGGCGCACCTCGCGGATGTTGATCACGTGGTGCTCGGGCGCGCCGCGCTTCTGCGCGTCGGTCGAAAACGAATACTGAGTCTTCGCCACGCACACCGGGTAGTGGCCGTAACCGTCTTCCTGCAGCTTCTTGATCTGCGCGCGCACTTTCGTGTCGGCAGTCACTTCGGCCGCCCGGTACACGAGCTTCGCCACCGCGCTGATCTTTTCCCACAGCGAGTCGTGGTCGTTGTAGACGAGCTTCGGCTTCGCTTTCGTCTCGCACAGGCCCACTACCGCGCGCGCGAGGTCGGTTGCGCCCTTGCCGCCATCCGACCAGTGCGTCGCGAGCACGACCGGGACGCCGAGATTCTTCATCCGGGCCTGCACCAGCTCGATCTCGGCTGGCGTGTCGAACGTGAAGCGGTTGATCGACACGACGCTCGGGATGCCGTAGACGTTCTGCATGTTGTCGACGTGGCGCTCGAGGTTCGCGAGGCCCTTCTCCAGCGCCGCGAGGTTCTCCTTGTTCACCTCCTTGACGTCCACGCCGCCGTGGTACTTGAGGGCGCGGATGGTGGCGACGATGACGCCCGCGTTCGGACGCAGGCCGCTCTTGCGGCACTTGATGTCGAGGAATTTCTCCGCGCCGAGGTCGGCGCCGAATCCGGCCTCGGTGACCACGTAATCGGCGAGCTTGAGCGCGCTCTGGGTCGCGATGACGGAGTTGCAGCCGTGCGCGATGTTGGCGAACGGCCCGCCGTGGATGAATGCCGGGTTGTTCTCCAGCGTCTGCACCAGGTTCGGCGCCAGCGCGTCCTTCAGCAGCACGGTCATCGCGCCGTGCGCGTTAAGGTCCCTTGCGGTCACCGGCTTCTGGTCGCGCGTGTAGCCGATCACGATATTGCCGAGGCGCTTCTTCAGGTCCTCGAGCGAGGTGGCGAGGCAGAAGATCGCCATCACTTCGGAAGCGACCACGATGTCGAAGCCATCCTGGCGCGGATAGCCGTTCCCCGGGCCGCCCAGCGAAACCACGATGTCGCGCAGCGCGCGGTCGTTCATGTCGAGCACGCGCTTCCACTGGATGCGGCGCACGTCGATGCCGAGCTCGTTGCCGTGGTGGATGTGGTTGTCGATCATCGCCGCGAGCAGGTTGTTCGCGAGCTGGATGGCGCCGAAGTCGCCGGTGAAGTGAAGGTTGATGTCTTCCATCGGCACGACCTGGGCGTGGCCGCCGCCCGCCGCGCCGCCCTTCATGCCGAACACCGGCCCGAGGGACGGCTCGCGCAGGCAGATCGCCGCCTTCTTGCCGATGTGGTTGAGCGCGTCGCCCAGGCCCACGGTGGTCGTGGTCTTGCCTTCGCCCGCCGGCGTCGGGGTCATCGCCGTGACGAGCACCAGCTTGCCATCCTTGCGGCCCTTGAGGCTGTCGAGGTATTTCAGAGACACCTTGGCCTTGTAGTGGCCATAGGGTTCCAGATGTTCTTCGGCTATCCCCAGCTTCTCGCGGGCCACGCTGGAAATGCGCTGCAGCCTCGCCGCCTGGGCGATCTCGATGTCTGACGGCATGTCTTGCTCTCCTCGGTGGAGGGCGAATTGTCGCCGCCAGCCGCCTTGCGCGGCCTTGACGGCGGTCAAGTCATGAAAAGAGCTGTACGGCCTCAGCCGTACAGCTCTTCCAGTGTGCGTCCTTTGCCGTAGCCCGGGTCGCCCGGGCGCTCGCCGCCACGCGTTACGCGCACCGCGCAGTACTTGAACTCCGGAATCTTGCCGAACGGATCGAGCACCGGGTTCGTCAGCAAATTCGCCGCTGCCTCGAAATAGCAGAACGGGATGAACACGGCGCCGCGCGGGGTGCCTTCGTCGGCCCTCGCGTAGAGCGAAATCGTCCCGCGGCGCGACTGAACGGTGATCACTTCTCCAGGCTTCACGTTTTTTTCAGCCAGGTCCAGGGGATGAAGCGAGGCCATCGGCTCGGGCTCGATCGCGTCCAGGGCGCCCGAGCGGCGCGTCATCGCGCCGGTGTGCCAGTGCTCGAGCTGCCGGCCGGTGATCAGCACCATCGGATAGCTCGCGTCCGGGCGCTCCGCGGCCGGGATGAGGTCCGCCGGCACGAAGCGCGCGCGGCCGGTCGCCGTGGGGAAATGCGTCTGGAACACCACCGGCTGTCCCGGATCGCCCTCGTTCTCGCAGGGGTAGGTGACCGACGAGTCGCGCTCGAGCCGCTCCCAGGTGATGCCCTTGATGGAATCCATGCATTGGCGCATTTCATCCCACACGTCTTTCGGCTTCTCGTACGACCAGGGCAAGCCGAGCCGCTTCGCCAGCTCGACAATGATCCACAGGTCCTCTTTCGCTTGCCCGGGCGCGCTGAGCGCCCGGCGGCCGAGCTGCACCATGCGGTCGGTGTTGGTGACGCTGCCGTCCTTCTCGGGCCAGGCGGTTGCCGGCAGCACCACGTCGGCGAGATAGGCGGTTTCGGTCAGGAAGATGTCCTGCACCACGAGGTGCTCGAGCTTCGCCATCGCGGCGCGCGCATGCTCGACGTCGGGGTCGGACATCGCCGGGTTCTCGCCCATGATGTACATACCGCGGATCTTGCCCTCGCTCGCGGCGTTCATGATCTCCACCACCGTAAGCCCAGGCTTGCGGTCGAGCGTACGTCCCCAGAAACCTTCGAAACGCTTTGCCGCCTCGGGGTTGTCCACGCGCTGGTAATCGGGATACATCATCGGGATCAATCCGGAGTCCGAGGCTCCCTGCACGTTGTTCTGCCCGCGCAGCGGGTGCAGCCCCGTGCCCGGACGGCCGATCTGGCCGGTCATGAGCGTGAGGGCGATCAGGCAGCGCGCGTTGTCCGTGCCGTGCACGTGCTGGCTCACCCCCATGCCCCAAAGAATCATCGAGCCCTTGGATTTGGCGAACAGGCGGGCCACCTCGCGGATGGTTTCGGCGGCGATGCCGCAGATCGGCGCCATCTTCTCGGGCGGAAAGTCCTTCGCGTTTTCCTTCAGCGCTTCGTAGCCACTTGTCCTGTCTTTTACAAAACTTTCATTGACCAGATTTTCGTCGATGATCGTGTGGATCATCGCGTTCAGCAGCGCGACGTCGGTGTCGGGCTTGAACTGCAGGAAGTACGCCGCGTGCCGGGCGAGATCGCTGCGGCGCGGGTCGGCGACGATGAGCTTCACGCCTTGCTTGACGGCGTTTTTCATCCACGTGGCGGCCACCGGGTGATTGGACGTGGGATTCGCGCCGATGAGGAACACCACTTCCGCGCGCAGCACATCGTTCACCTGGTTGGAAACCGCGCCCGAGCCGACGCCTTCGAGCAGCGCCGCCACCGACGAGGCGTGGCACAAGCGCGTGCAGTGGTCGACGTTGTTCGTGCCGAAGCCCGTGCGCACCAGCTTCTGGAAGAGATACGCCTCCTCGTTCGAGCCCTTGGCCGAGCCGAAGCCGGCAAGCGCGTAACGATCTTGATCTCTGATTTTCCTTAATCCCTCGGCAGCCAGGGCGAGCGCTTCTTCCCACGACGCCTCGCGGAACACCTCCGACCAGTCGCCCGGGTCGACGACGAAGTCCGCCGACTTCCTCACGCCCGGTTTGCGGATCAACGGCTTCGTCAGGCGGTGCGGATGGTGCGCATAGTCGAAACCGAAGCGGCCTTTCACGCACAGGCGGTTGCGGTTCGACGGGCCCTCCTTGCCGGTGACGAACTGGATGACGTTGTTCCTGACGTGGTAGGTGAGAAGGCAACCCACGCCGCAGAACGGGCACACCGAATCGACCGTCTTGTCGATCTTCTGCAGGCCGACATTGCGCGCGGGCATCAGCGCGCCGGTCGGGCAGGCCTGTACGCACTCGCCGCACGCGACGCACGTCGATTCGCCCATCGGATCGTCGAAATCGAACACCGGCACGGAAGCGTCGCCGCGGTAGGCGTAGCCGATGACGTCGTTCACCTGCACTTCCCGGCAGGCGCGCACGCAGCGCGTGCACTGGATGCAGGCGTCGAGGTGCACCGCCATCGCGGGATGCGACAGATCGGGCTTGGGCTGCGCGCGCGCAGGAAATCTGGACTTCGACACGCCGAGCTTGCGCGCCCAGCTCTTCAGCTTGTTGTCCTGCGTGTACTCCTGCTCCGGCATGTCGGAGAGCAGCAGCTCGAGCACCATCTTCTGCGACGCGAGCGCGCGCGGCGAATCCGTGGTGACTTCCATGCCGGCGCTCGGGTAGCGGCAGCACGAAGGCGCGAGCACGCGCTCACCCTTGATTTCGACCACGCAGGCGCGGCAATTGCCGTCCGAGCGCTGGTTGCCGCCGTGGCAAAGGTGCGGGATCTCGACCCCGTGCTTCTGCGCCGTGGTAATGATGGGCTCGTCCGGACGGCCGATCACCGTCTTGCCGTTCAGCCTGAACTCGATCGGCATCATCGCGAGCTGCTGCGTGGTAACCCGTTCCATCAAGAGACCTCGTCGGGAAAATATTTCATTACGCTGAGCGCGGGATTGGGCGCCGCCTGCCCCAGGCCGCAGATCGACGCGTCCATCATTGCTTGTGAGAGCTCATTGAGGAGCGGCTGGTTCCATTTGCGCTCCTGCATAAGCGTCACCGCCTTGCCGGTCCCCACCCGGCACGGCGTGCACTTGCCGCACGATTCGTCGTGGAAGAACTTCATCAGGTTGATCGCCGCCTTGGAGGCCTTGTCCTTGTCGGACAGCACCACGATCGCCGCGGAGCCGATGAAGCAGCCGTGCGGCTGCAGCGTGTCGAAATCGAGCGGAATATCGGCCTTCGACGCGGGCAGGATGCCGCCGGAAGCGCCTCCCGGCAGGTAGGCGTAGAGCTGGTGCCCGTCCGCCATGCCGCCGCAGTATTCCTGAATCAATTCGTTAAGCGTAATGCCGGCCGGCGCCAGGTGAACGCCCGGCTTCTTCACACGGCCCGAGACCGAGAACGAGCGCAGGCCCTTGCGGCCGTGCCTGCCTTGCGAAGCGAACCACTGCGCGCCCTTCCCGACGATCTCGCGCACCCAGTACACCGTTTCCATGTTGTGCTCGAGCGTCGGCCGGCCGAAGAGCCCCACCTGCGCGACGTACGGCGGGCGGTGGCGCGGCATGCCGCGCTTGCCCTCGATCGACTCGATCATCGCCGACTCTTCGCCGCAGATGTACGCCCCTGCCCCGCGCCGCAGGTGGATCGGCGGCAATGCACAGGGCGCTTCCTTCCTTAAACGGGTTAGTTCCTTTTCGAGTATGGCGCGGCAGCCTGCGTATTCGTCGCGCAGATAGATCCAGATCTCGCCTACGCCGGCGCACCAGGCGGCGACCAGCATGCCCTCGAGAAAGCGATGCGGGTCGCGCTCGAGGTACCAGCGGTCCTTGAACGTGCCGGGCTCGCCCTCGTCGATGTTCACCGCCATCACACGCGGCGCCGGCTCGGCGGCGACGAGACGCCACTTGCGCCCGGCGGGGAAGCCCGCGCCGCCGAGGCCGCGCAGGGCCGAGTCTTCCATGATCTGGGTGACGTCCTCGCGCGTGCGCTTGCCCGCCAGGCAGTCGGCGATCAGGTTATAGCCGCCCGTCTTGCGATACAGGTCATAGCCCAGGTACTTCGGGTTGTCCGGGCCGGTCTGTTTGCGGGCCACGGCATTCTTCACCGACTCGACCGTGGCATTGCCTATTGGGTTCTGTCCCACGATTACGCACGGCGCGGTTTCGCAGCGTCCTACGCAAGGCGCAGTGACGACGCGCACATCCTTGCCCAAGGAAAGGTTTTTCAGCAGTTGCCGCGCGCCGGCCAGCTCGCATGCGATCGAATCGCACACCCGCACGGTGAGCGCGGGCGGTGCGGCTTCGCCTTCCTTCACCACTTCGAAATGGTGATAGAAGGTGGCGACCTCGTAGACCTCGGTAAGCGCAAGGCGCATTTCCTGCGCGAGCGCTGCGAGATGAGCGGCGGGCAGATAGCCGGCGAGATCGTTGATGCGGTGCAGGTGTTCGATCAGCAGGTCGCGGCGCCGCGGCGCGTCCCCGAGGACAGCGAGAACTTCCTGCCGCGCCTTGGGGTCGACAGCCCTGCCCTTTGGAGTCGGACGGACTTTGGTTTTCATGAGAGGCGGTATTATCGGCCAGCGCCGCAGGGGGGCTTCTTGACTGCGGTCAAGTAGACTTCCCACATGGAATATCGGGCTTTCGGCCGGACCGGCATCCGGGTCTCGGCGCTGTGCTTCGGGACCATGTCCTTCGGCGGCGACGCGGACCAGGCGTCCTCCGCGGCGATGTACCGCGCTTGCCGGGACGCAGGCATCAATTTCTTCGATACCGCCGACCAGTACAACCGCGACGAGCTGGTCATTGCGACCAAGTGTTTCAATCCGACCCACACCGACCTCGACGCGCGCGGCAATTCGCGCCGCCATGTCACACGGGCGATCGAGGCGAGCCTGAAGCGCCTGCAGACCGACCGAGTTCTGGACATCCAGGAGCGTCATGGCCGGGCGCGTCGGCAGGTCGAGCACGGTACCGGGCGCCTGTCGACGAACAAGATGTACGAAGCGCGTTACGGCGAGCCCTGGATGCACGAGGTGGCGTCCAAGTTCGTCGCCTGCTGCCGCGGCCGCGGCCACCATCCGGTCAGCCTCGCGGTCGCGTGGGTGGCAGCGCACCCGGCGGTTACCGCGCCGATCATCGGCGCGCGCAACGTCGAGCAGCTGCGCGCCTCGCTCGACTCGGTGAAGATCCGCCTCACGCCCGGGCAGCGCACCGGGACCGCTGCGCTCTCGCGTACCCCGCCGCCGGCGACGGACCGGCTGGAAGAGCAGAAGAAATAGCCATGTGCCGGGCGCTGCTCTATCTCGGCGAGCCGGTGGTGCTGGACGACTTGCTGTTTCAGCCCGACTCGGCGCTGGTCAAGCAGACGTACATGCCGAAGATGCTGCATCTGCTGAATCTCGCCGGCTTCGGCATGCGCGCCTGGGATCCGTCGTCGCGCCATCCCGAGGTGCCTTTTTCCTACGCTTCGGATTCGCTGCCGGTGTTCGACCGCAATCTCAAGGGACTCGCCGAGAAAATCGCGGCGCCCTGCGTGCTCGCCCATGTGCGCGGCGTTCCCTACAGCACCCGCGTCGAGATCGCGCCGCATAACGCGCATCCTTTCCAGTTCGCGGGCGTGCCGCTGGCGCTGGCGCACAACGGCGACCTGGCGCGCTTCGCCGAGATGAAGCCGCTGCTCATGGCGCACGTCAAGCCGCACTTCGCCGCGCAGATCCGCGGCACGACCGACAGCGAGTGGATCTATGCGCTCGTCGTATCGGCGCTGGAGAATCCGCACGCGCGTCCGCAGGCCGGCGAGCTGCACGAGGCGGTCGCACACGCACTGCGCGTGCTGCGCGAGGCGCGCGCGAAGCTTGGCATTGCCACCGCCTCTCCGGTCAACCTGTTCCTCGCCGACGGCGTGCAGCTCGCCGCCGCGCGCTATTGCTTCGACTTCGGCTGCTACCCGGCCGACCCGGCGGAGTTCGTGGCCGGCCACCTCAACTATTACTCGCTCTGGTACACGGCCGGCCGGGACTACGGGATGCACGACGGCGAGTGGAAGATGACCGGCGGCAGCGGGAACGCGACTTCGGTCCTGGTCGCTTCCGAGCCGCTTACACGGGACACCGCCGCCTGGGTCGAGATCCCCGAGTACTGCATGCTTCACGCGAGCATGGCAGGGGGCCGGCCGGCGATCACGATTCGCGATCTGCCGTAATCACCTGGCCGCCGAAGGCGGTTTCCAGCGCATCGCCTTCCTTGCGCGCGCCGCGCAGGCGCGCGAGCGAAATCAAGCGCGTCAGGTGGCGGTTGGTCTGGGCAAGCGAGGAAAGAAGGCTGCGCTGGATCACGCGGTGAAGCTTGGTCGAGGCGGGGCCCGTGCCGTGATAAAGATCGTCGAAAGCCGCGCGCGGGATTTCAAGCAGCAGCGCGTTTTCCCGGACGAGCGCGTCGGAGCGATGCGTGCCGCGCTCCAGCGCGCTCATGTAGCCGAGGAGCTGCCCGGGACCGAGAACCGCCATGCGCCGTTCTCGCGTGGCGTGGCGCGTGCGAATCTCGACCGCGCCGCGGACGACGACGAAGCACGCCTGCGAGGGCTGCCCCGCGAAGAACACGCCGTGGCCGCGCGCCAGCTCGAGAAGCGCCGAGCGCTCGAGCACTTCGGCGATTTCCGCGTCGTCGAACCCTTCGAACGCCGGAAGCAGCGGCAGAAACGGCCGTACGTCGAAGGAAGCCTGCTTCGCGCGCGTGACGCAGGCAAGCGGATCGCCGTCTATTTTTTTTCTTGAAGGCTTGTCCTCGGGCGCGGGCACCTCGAGGACCTTGGCGTTGAGGGTGCGCAGCTTGTCCGACAGGACCAGCGTGACCGCGTGCTGCACGCGCAGCGCGGCCGGCGAGCGCTGCGCGACCAGCGCGCGGAAGTCGTCGCGCTCGATGAACCAGCCCTCGATGCCGTCGGTGGCGCTCACGGTCGCGGTACAGGTGCTGCGCTCGATGAGCGAGGTCTCGCCGAACACGCTGCCGGCCTCGAGGCGCGCGACGGTGAGCGCCTCGCCGCCGGGCAGCGTCACCACCGCCTCTGCGCTGCCGCTGCGCAGTACATGCGCGCCGCGCGCGGGCTCGCCGTGCCGCACCAGGCGCGCGCCTTTCGGGTAGGACACCGGGCGCGCCACGGCAAGCAGAAGCTTGCGCGCTTCGTCGTCCAGTCGCTCGAGGAACTGCATCGCGCGCCGAGTGTACACTCGGCGCTTACCTCCCCGCATGGCCGCTCAACCCAAGGAAATCGACGCGAACCGCGTGCTCGGCGTAGTGGCCGCCGTGGCGCGCGAAGCGCGCCCGCACGTCGAAGCGTATGTCGCGCTCGACAGCTCGCTCGAGCGCGACCTCGGGCTCGACAGCCTGGCGCGCGTCGAGCTCGTGCTGCGGCTCGAGCGCGAGTTCCAGGCGAGCCTGCCCGAGCAGGCGCTCGCTTCGAGCGAAACCCCGCGCGATCTTCTGCGCTTCCTGCTCGCCGCGGCCGGCCAGGCGCCGCACGCGGCCGACCAAAGCGTGGCAAGCCTCGTGCAGTCCGAGGGCGTGCGGGCCCCTGAGCAGGCGCAGACGCTCATCGAAGCGCTGGAGTACCACGTCGAGCGCCAGCCCGAGCGCCTTACCGCTTTCCTCTACGAGGACCAGCACGAGCACCGCATCACGTACCGGGACCTGTGGGACGGCGCCATGCGCTATGCCGCGCGCTTCGCGCACCTGGGCGTGGGCCCGGGACAGACCGTGGCGATCATGCTGCCGACGTCGCAGGAATACCTCTTCTGCTTCTACGGCGTATTGCTCGTCGGCGGCGTACCGGTGCCGCTTTACCCGCCTGCGCGCCTTGCCACCATCGAAGACCATATGACGCGGCACGTGGGCATCCTGAAAAGCGCCGGCGCGTCGGTAATGGTGACGATACCGGAGGCCAAGGCGCTCGCCTGGCTGCTGCGCGCACAAGTCGAGTCGCTGCGCGCGGTGCTCGTGCCGGACGATTTCTTGGAGAAATCCGCCGGCTTCACGCCGGTGCGCGGGCGCGGCGGCCACATCGCTTTCCTGCAGTACACCTCGGGGAGCACCGGCAACCCGAAAGGCGTGGTGCTGACCCACGCCAACCTGCTTGCGAACGTACGCGCGATGGCGAAGGCGGCGCGCGCGACCACCGAGGACGTGTTCGTGAGCTGGCTGCCGCTCTACCACGACATGGGGCTGATCGGCGGCTGCTTCGCCACCATGTACTGCGGCTTCCCGGTGGTGCTGATGTCGCCGCTCGCGTTCCTTTCGCATCCGTCGAGCTGGCTGCGCGCCATCCATCGCCACCGCGGGACGATTTCCGGCGGACCGAATTTCTCCTACGAGCTCTGCCTGCGGCGCATCGCCGAGCACGACCTGCAGGGTCTCGATCTCTCGTCGTGGCGCTTCGCCTTCAATGGCGCGGAGCCGGTGAGTCCCGACACGCTCACCGCGTTCGCCGAGAAGTTCTCCCGGTGGAACCTGCCGAAGAATTCGCTCTCCCCGGTGTACGGGTTGGCCGAAGCGTCGGTGGGCCTCGCCTTCACGCCGCCGGGCAAGCCGTGGCAGGTGGATGTCATCGACCGCGAGGTTTTCGCGCGCACGGGCCAGGCGGTCCAGGCGCGCGCCGACGACCCGGCGTCGTTCCGCATCGTCGCCTGCGGCCGCGTGCTTCCGGATCACGAGATGCGCGTGGTCGACGCCGCGGGCCTCGAGCTGCCCGACTGCCACGAAGGGCAGCTGCAATTCCGCGGTCCTTCGGCGACCAGCGGCTATTACCGCAACCCGGAGGCGACGAAGGGCCTGTTCTCCGGGGAATGGATCAACACCGGCGACCGCGCTTACCTCTCGCAGGGCATGCTCTACCTCACCGGGCGCGAGAAGGACATCATCATCCGCGGCGGCCGCAACCTCAGCCCGTACGAGCTCGAGGAGGCGATCGGGAGCCTCCCGCGCATCCGCCGCGGCTGCGTGGCGGTCTTCGGCGTCCTGGACCCGCAGAGCGCCACCGAGCGCGTGGTGGTGCTGGCGGAAACGCGCCAGCCCGATACCGCGCTCGACGAGGAGCTGCGCCACCGCATCAACGAGCTCGCGGTCAGCCTGATCGGCGCTCCCGTCGACGACATCGTGCTCGCGCCGCCCCACACGGTGCCGAAGACCTCGAGCGGCAAGATCCGCCGCATCGCCGCGCGCGAGTACTACGAACGCGGTCCGAGCGCGGTTAGATCGCAGGCGGTCTGGTGGCAGTTCCTGCGGCTTGCGGCAGCAGGTGTAGGCCCGCAGCTACGGCGCATCTGGCGCGCGGTGCGCGGGGTGTTGTTCGCAATCGGCGCGTGGCTGGTGTTCGGGCTCTCCTTGATCGTGGTGTTTGCCGTGGCGCGTTTCGCTCCAGGCAGAACCACGTGGAATGTCGCCGGTGCGCTGATGCGCCTGTTCTTCCGCGTTTGCCGCATCCCGCTCGTGGTGCGCGGCCTGGAGAACGTGCCCGCCTCCGGGCCCTTCGTCGTCGCGGCGAACCACACGAGCTACCTCGACGGCGCCGTTCTCATTGCCGCGCTGCAGTGGCGCAACTACGCCTTCGTTGCCAAGCGCGAGCTCGCCGAGGGCTTCGTCACCCGCACGCTGGTCTCGGGGATCGGGGCGCGCTTTGTCGAGCGTTTCGACGTCCAGCGCAGCGCCGAGCACGCCGACGAGCTGGTCGTCGCCGCGAAGGAAGGCGTGTCGCTCATCGTCTTCCCGGAAGGAACGCTCGCGCGCCACACCGGCCTCATGCCGTTTCGCGCGGGCGCGTTCCAGGTCGCCGCACAGGCCGGCATCCCGGTGCTGCCGGTGTCTTTACGCGGCGTGCGCTCGGTGCTGCGCGACGAGACGTGGTACCCGCGGCGCGCGCCGATCGCCGTCACCTTCAGCGCGCCGGTGCATCCCGACGGCGATGACTGGGATGCGACGCTGCGGCTGCGGGACCGGGTGCGCGCCGAGATCCTCAAGTACTGCGGCGAGCCGGACCTCGCGACTTAAGCTTTCAGCGCTCCCTCGATGCAGGTGAGCGCCGCGCCGCCGATGCGGATGCCCTCCGCATCCACGCGCACGTGCACGCGCCCGTCGCGTCCCACCTGCATGCCTTGGCGCGCGACATAGCGGTTGCCGAAGCGCGCGATTTGGTCGGTCGCCTGGAGATACGCGGCGACGCCGAGGTTTCCGCTGCCGCACACCGGATCTTCCGGAATGCCGTGCGCCGGCGCAAACGAGCGCACGTGCATGGCTGCCGCGTCATCCGGCGATGGGGCAAATACCGTTACGCCGGCCGCCTCGTGATCGATGGAAAACGCAGCCAAGCTTTCCATGTCGGGCTTGAGCTCGGCCAGTCGCTTGCTGTCGCCGACTTCGCCGACCACCCAGACAGCACCGACGTCGATGCGCAGCAGCTTGGTCGCGAAGGGCAGCTTCTTGCGCACGTCGGCGATCTTCGGCTTCGGGCCCTTGACGAAGACTTTCCCCTCCTCGAGAGCGAGCTCGACTATGCCGGCGCCGCACTCCTGCGTGAATTTCGTCTTTCTTATAAGGCCGGATTCGAGCGCGGCGTGCGCGCTGCCGATCGTCGGATGACCGGCGAAAGGCAGTTCCTGCGCCGGAGTGAAAATCCGCAGGCGGTAGTCCGCAACGTCGCTCTTCAGGAGAAACGTGGTCTCGGAGAGGTTCGTCCAGCGCGCGATGCGCTGCATCGCTGCCGCGTCGAGACCTTCGGCGCCGATCACCACCGCCACCGGGTTGCCGGAAAAGGGCTTGTCCGTGAAGACGTCCACCTGCTTGAACGGAAATTCTCCCATGCGCGCTATGTTAAGCTGGCCCTGCTTCCATGAGTACCCGGTTCCCGTGGGACGATTCGTATCTCCTCGGCTACGCGCCGATGGACGAGACGCATCGCGAGTTCGTCGATGCCCTGGACGCACTGCTTGCCTGCGAGGACGCCGATCTCGCGGCGCGGCTGGAGGCGTTCGAGCGCCACGCCGAGGCGCATTTCGCGGAAGAGAACCGCTGGATGCAAGGCACGGATTTCCCGCCGGCGCAGTGCCATATCGACGAGCACGCCGCGGTGATGAAGTCCGTGTCGTGGGTGCTCGATGCCGTCACGCGGGGCGACATGGCCGAAGGCCGGCGCCTCGCGACCGCGCTCGCGGACTGGTTCCCCGGGCACGCGTTCCATCTCGATTCGGCGCTCGCCCACTGGATGGTGAAGCGCGCGTACGGCGGCAAGCCGGTCGTTCTGCGTCGCAGCGCCGCCGGACGCTAGCGGAAGCTCGCTTTTTTCCCATGGCATCGGGCAGGGCGATCGCGCCTTCGGCGAGAGCCCGCGCCGAGCGCCTGGCCACGCGCCCCTAAGCTCGCCTTAAGGCGCCGCGCCGACAATCGCGGCATGCAAATCGTTTGAAGGATCCCGCCATGAAGAAGACCGATACCGCAGTCGCCGTCTATGACAGCCACACCGAGGCGGAAACCGCCGTGAAAGCCGACAAGTTCCTGCTGCTCGTGCACGCCGAGGCCGCCGCGCACTGATGCCCTTTCCATTCCGACAGGACTCGAAATGACGCTCACCCCGAAATTCCTTGCCGCGGCCGCGCTGCTTGGCGCCGCGCAACTCACCGCAGTCGCATTCGCCCACGCCGCGGGCGCCGCCCGCGAGCCGCAGCGACGCTTCGCCAGCGCCGCCGAAGCCATGCGGGCCGACTTTGCGAGGGCCGAGCGCGCGCTCGCGCTGGAGAGCGCCGCGGCCTGGACCGGCGGCCAGGCGAAGGCAGCCGCCGCGGCGGCCGTGTCGGATGCGCGCGCGCTGGGCCGCGAGATTGCGAATCGCGGTTGAGCAAGGAAGAGCGCATCCTGGTGCTGCAGGGCGGCGGCGCGCTCGGCGCCTACCAGGCGGGCGTCTACCAAGCGCTCGCCGCGACGGGCGAGACGCCGCACTGGATGGCGGGCATCTCGATCGGCGCGATCAACGCCGCGCTCATCGCCGGCAATGCGCCGCGGCGGCGCGTGTCGCGCCTGCGCGAATTCTGGGAGACGGTGACCTCTTCATGGACCGGATGGGGCTTCGCGGGCTCGCCCCGCGCGGAGCTTCACCGCGCGCTCAACGACCTCAGCGCCGGCCTGGGCATGCTGTTCGGGCTGCCCGGCTTCTTTTCGCCGCGCTTTCCGCCGGCGCCGCTCCAGCCGGCGGGCACGCCGGGCGCGCTCAGCTTCTACGACACGGCGCCGCTGCGCGCGACGCTCGAGCGGCTGGTGGATTTCGATCTGCTGAACGACGGCTCGATGCGCCTGTCGGTCGGCGCGGTCAACGTGCGCAACGGCAACTTCGCCTACTTCGATACCGCCGAGCGGCGGCTCGATGTGCGCCACATCATGGCGAGCGGCGCGCTGCCGCCCGGCTTCCCGCCGGTCGAGATCGACGGCGAATGGTATTGGGACGGCGGCCTCGTCTCGAACACGCCGCTGCAGTACGTGCTCGACCAGCCCGCGGCCTGCGCGAGGCTCGTCTACCAGGTGGACCTCTTCACCGCCGAGGGACCGATGCCCGCGCATCTCGTCCAGGCCGCCGAACGCGAGAAGGACATCCGCTACTCCAGCCGCACGCGGCTCAACACGACCAACGCGCTCGCCCGCCACGCGCTCGCGCAGGCCGCGCGCCGGCTGATGGCCAAGCTGCCGCCCGCGCTCGCGGACGATCCGGACGTGCGCGCGCTGGCGGCCGCGAGCCGCGAGCCCGCGGTCACCGTCGTTCACATGATCTACCGGCGCAAGCGCTATGAGACTCAGTCGAAGGATTACGAGTTCTCGCGCCTTTCCATGCAGGAGCACTGGCAGGCCGGGCGCAATGACATGGCCCACACGCTGGCCTGCGCCGCCTGGCAGGCGAGGACTCCGCCGCGCGACGGGGCCCGGGTCTTCGACCTGACGCCTCGCCCGGCGCAGCAACCCGCGAAGGAACCCGCGTGAAGATCGACGACGTTCGCAGGAGCGCCTTTGCCATGCCGCTCACGAGCCCGTCGTTCCCGCGCGGCCCCTACCGCTTCGTGAACCGCGAGTTCCTCATCGTCGCCTACCGCACCGACCCGCAGGCGCTGCGCGCCGTGGTCCCCGAGCCGCTCGAGATCGAGGAGCCGATCGTCAAGTTCGAGTTCATCCGCATGCCCGACTCGACCGGCTTCGGCCACTACACCGAGTCGGGCCAGGTCGTCCCCGTGCGGCTCGGGCGCGAGCGCGGCGGCTACGTGCACGCGATGTACCTGAACGACGACGCGCCGATCGCCGGCGGCCGCGAGCTATGGGGCTTCCCGAAGAAGCTCGCCTCGCCGAGGCTCGGCGTGGAGAAGGACACGCTGCTCGGCACGCTCGACTACGGGCCGGTGCGCGTCGCGACCGCCACCATGGGCTACAAGCACCGCTCGCTCGACGCGGCCGCGGTGCGCGAGGCGCTCGCCGCGCCGAGCTTTCTCCTCAAGATCATCCCGCACGTCGACGGCACGCCGCGCATTTGCGAGCTGGTGCGCTATTACCTCGAGGACGTGACGGTCAAGGGCGCCTGGTCGGGGCCCGCGGCGCTCGAGCTCGCGCACCATGCGCTCGCGCCCGTCGCGCAACTGCCGGTGCTGGAGGTGCTCTCCGGCACGCACATCCTCAGCGACCTGACGCTCGGCCTCGGCACGGTCGCCTTCGACTACCTCGCCCTTTCGCAAGGAGCTCCGCGATGAAGCTCAAGGACAAGGTCTGCATGGTCACCGGCGCGGCGAGCGGCATCGGCCGGGAGATCGCGCTCACCTTCGCCCGCGAAGGCGGCAAGGTGGCGATCGCCGACCTCGCCCTGGACGCGGCGCGCGCCACCGCGGCGCAGATCGCCGCATCCGGCGGCCTCGCCATGGGCGTGGCGATGAACGTGGCGGACGAGGCGCAGGTGAACGCCGGCGTGGCGCAGGTCGCGCGCGCCTGGGGCGGAGTCGACGTGCTGGTGAGCAACGCCGGCATCCAGATCGTGCATCCGCTGGAGGAATTCCCCTTCGCCGACTGGAAGAAGCTGCTCGCCATCCACCTCGACGGCGCGTTCCTCACGACCCGGGCCTGCCTGCCGCACATGTACGCCTCGGGCCGCGGCGGCAGCGTGATCTACATGGGCTCGGTGCACTCCAAGGAAGCTTCCGTCCTCAAGGCGGCCTACGTGACCGCCAAGCACGGCCTCATCGGCCTGGCGAAGGTCGTCGCCAAGGAGGGCGCGAAGCGCGGCGTGCGCGCCAATGTGATCTGCCCGGGCTTCGTGCGCACGCCGCTCGTCGACAAGCAGATTCCCGAGCAGGCGAAGGCGCTCGGCATCTCGGAGGCCGGGGTGATCAAGAACGTGATGCTCAAGGAAACGGTCGACGGCGAATTCACCACGACGCAGGATGTAGCGCAAATCGCGCTCCTTTTCGCCGCCTTCCCGTCGAATGCGCTCACCGGCCAGTCGCTGGTGGTGAGCCACGGGTGGTTCATGCAGTAGCGGCGCCGCGTTAGCCGGCCGTTGGCTAGCTCCTACTTCAGGATCCGCAGCAGGTTGGAGTGCGCGTCGGTGAACAGCGGGAGGTCGGGCCGGTCGCGGATCTCCGCGGTGGCCTCCGCCAGGTCCGGCCATTCGAGAAGCTTGCGGTTGCGCGTCACGATGACCTGATCGGTCGAGGAGTACCAGTACTCGGGCCCGGAGTCCGCGCTCGGCGAATCCGGGACGTTCACCGCCTCCAGGCCGAACTCCGCTGCGAGCCGCTTCACCACCGGCAGCAGGTCGACGAAGCGATTGGTCGCCTGGAACACGATGACGCCGTCGGGCTTCACGTGCTTCAGGTAGATCGCCATCGCTTCGCGCGTGATGAGGTGCATCGGAATCGAGTCGCCGGAGAACGCGTCGATGCCCAGGACGTCGTAGCGGCGCGGCGGCTCGCGCTCGAGCGACAGGCGACCGTCGCCCATGACGATCTCGGTTCTCGCCGCAGTGTCGTCGAGAAAGGTGAATTCGCGGCGCGAGATGTCGACCACCCGCGGGCTGATCTCGTAGAAGGTGAGCCGGTCGCCGGGCTGCATCCACGCGGCGATCACGCCCGCACCCAGCCCCAGCACGCCTACGTTGAGCGGCTTCTTCGGCTGCATCTCGCGCAGCGAGGTGAACACGCGGCCGTAACCCGACCCCGGGCTGAAGTAATCGGCCGGCGTGTTGCGGAAGGAATCGCCCAAGAGCTGCCCACCGTGCATGATCGAGCCGTGGTAGATCGAGCGGTAGGGCACCGGGCTGGGATGGTCGGCGGTGCGCACGACGCCGTAGAAGTCGCGCTCCATCACGCGCATACCCCGGCTGTATTCCAGCGAACCGCGCGCCACGAGCACGAGCGTCGCGACGAGCACGGCAAGCGCGCCCCAGCTGGCGAGCCCGCGCACGCGGATCGCGAACACCGCGGCGAGCGCGATGAGCGCGACGCCGAGCTCGAAATACCCGGGCAGGACGAGCGGAGCCACGATCGCCACGAGCACCGCGCCCAGCGCTCCGCCGAGCGACATCATCAGGTAGAAACGCGTGAGGTGCGCCGGGTCGGGCTTGAGGCGCGCCAGCTCGCCGTGGCACACCATGCAGGAAACGAACAGTCCCACGAGGTACAGCGGCGCGGCGACCCTGAGGTCGAGCGAGCGGATGTAGTACGCCATCGCCGGCAGCAGCATCGGCAGAGCCGCGAGGAACAGCGGCCTCACGTACCAGCGCGGGTGGTCGAACGCGAGGATGAACGAGGCGAGATACAGCGCGAGCGGCAGCACCCAGAGGAAGGGCACGCTCGAGATGTTCTGCGTGATGTGGTTGGTGACCGCGAGCAGCATCACCGAACCCATGGCCGACAGCGCGAGCCATTGCAGCTGAACCGATACCGATAAGGCAGAACGCTTCCCGGGATTCTGTTCCCGGTACCAATCCTCCCCGTTCAGGGACAGCCACGCGGTCCCCGCGCAGGCGAGCGCGAAGGCGGCGAACAGGAACGACCATCCCCAGCCGAGACTCTTCAGGTCGAACGCCGGCTCGAAGAGAAGCGGAAAGCCGAGCAGCGCGGTGAGCGAGGCGAAATTCGAGAGCGCGAAAAGCCGGTACGGCACCCGCGCGTGGAAGCGGCGCCAGTACCACGCCTGCAGGAGCGGCGTGGTGCTCGAAAGCACGAAGTACGGCAGGCCGATGGTCGCGGCGAGGAGCAGGAGGATGCGCAGGATCGGCTGCTCGTCGCCTTGCGGCTTCCAGCCGCTCGAAGCGAGGATCGGCAGGAAGGCGAGCGAAAGCGCGAGCAGCGCGATGTGCAGCATCGCCTGGCGGCGCGCGCCGAGGCGCGTGGTGGCGTCGGCGTACGCGTAGCCCGCGAGCAGTACGCTCTGGAAAAACACCAGGCACGTGGTCCATACGCCGGCCGATCCCCCGAACCAGGGGAGGATCTGCCTGGCGATGATGGGCTGCACCAGGAACAGCAGGAACGACGAAAGGAAGATCGTCGCCGCGTAGGGCAGCGTGCCGAGAAGCGGGTAGCGCGCTACCTCAGTACGGATTTGAGGGTCTTTCCCATTTCGGCGGGATTGCGGGTGGTCTTGATGCCGCACTCCTCCATCACCGCCAGTTTCTCCTGCGCCGTGCCCTTGCCGCCCGAAATGATGGCGCCCGCGTGCCCCATGCGCTTGCCCGGCGGCGCGGTGACTCCCGCGATGAAGCCGACCACCGGCTTTCTCATGTTCTCCTTCACCCAGCGCGCCGCGTTCTCTTCGTCGGAGCCGCCGATCTCGCCGACCATCACCACCGCCTCGGTCTGCGGATCGTCGTTGAACATCCGCAAAACGTCGATGTGCTTGAGCCCGTTGACGGGATCGCCGCCGATGCCCACGCAGGTCGACTGCCCGAGCCCGAGCTCGCGCAGCTGGCCGACGGCCTCATACGTAAGAGTCCCCGAGCGCGACACCACGCCGACCGGGCCTTTCTTGTGGATGTGGCCGGGCATGATGCCGATCTTGATCTCGTCGGGCGTAATGACCCCGGGGCAATTGGGGCCGACGAGGATCGTGCTTTTCCCCGCCATGCGGTAGCGCGTCATGATCATGTCGCGCACCGGGATGCCCTCGGTGATGCAGATCACGAGATCGAGGCCCGCGTCCACCGCCTCGTCGATCGCCGCCGCGGCGAAAGGCGGCGGCACGTAGATCACGGAGACGGTCGCCCCGGTCTGGGCTTTGGCCTCCTTGACGCTGCCAAAGATGGGAATGCCCTCGAAGCTTTCGCCGGCCTTCTTGGGATTCACTCCGGCGACGTAGCAGTTCTTGCCGTTCGCATAGTCGCGGCTCATGCGGGTGTGGAACTGGCCGGTCTTGCCGGTGATGCCCTGGGTAATGACGCGGGTGTTGCGGTCGATAAGGATGGCCATGGGTTCATGCCCCCCTGTCAAGGGGGGAGCGAGCGTAGCGAGCGGGGGGTTGGGTTTTCTTCTCTTCTTTCCGAGTGAACCGAAAAGCAAACCCCCCGTTCGCCTTCGGCTCACGCCCCCCTTGACAGGGGGGCAGCGCGGATCCGAGCACGGAAATCATTTTCTTGCCGCCTCGACCACTTTCTGCGCGGCATCCGCCATGTTCTTCGCCGAGATGATCGGCAGCTTCGAGTCGGCGAGGATTTGCTTCCCGAGCTCGACGTTCGTGCCTTCGAGCCGCACGACGAGGGGCACTTTGAGGCTGACCGCCTTCGAAGCGGCGACCAGCGCCTCGGCGATCACGTCGCAGCGCATGATGCCGCCGAAGATGTTGACGAGGATCGCTTTCAGGCCCGGCGTGCGCAGCATGATCTTGAACGCCTCGGTCACCTTGTCGGTGGTGGCGCCGCCGCCGACGTCGAGGAAGTTCGCCGGATTGCCGCCGTAGACCTTGATGATGTCCATGGTCGCCATGGCGAGGCCGGCGCCGTTCACCAGGCAGCCGATGTCGCCGTCGAGCTGGATGTAGTTCAAGTCGTGCTTCGAAGCCTCGACCTCGGCCGGGTTCTCCTCGTCGAGGTCGCGCATCGCCAAGATGTCCGGATGCCGGAAAAGCGCGTTGTCGTCGAAATTCAGCTTTGCATCGAGGGCAATGACTTCATCCCTGCCCGTAAGGATCAACGGATTGATCTCGGCAAGCGACGCGTCCGTTTCGACGAAGCACTTGTAGAGCGCCTTGAAGAGCGTGCGGCCCTGCGCCAGGGCCGCTTGCGGAATGCCGATGCTCGCCGAGATCTCGTCGGCGTCGGCATCGCCCAGTCCCTGCACCGGGTCGATCGCCACCTTGTGGATCTTCTCCGGCGACTTCGCGGCCACTTCCTCGATGTCCATGCCGCCCTCGGAAGAGGCCATCAGCACGGCGCGCTGGCTGCCGCGGTCGACCACCATGCCGACGTAGAGCTCCTTCTTGATGTCGGCGCCTTCCTCGATGAGCAGGCGCCGCACCGTCTGGCCCTCGGCGCCGGTCTGATGGGTTTTCAATCGCATCCCCAAAATGGAAGACGCAAGTTCGCGAACCTCTTCGAGAGACTTCGCGACCTTGACGCCGCCGCCCTTGCCGCGGCCGCCGGCGTGAATCTGGGCTTTCACCACCCAGACGCGGCCGCCGAGCTTTTTCGCGGCCTCGAGCGCCTCTTCGACGCTGAACGCGGGAACGCCGCGCGGCGTGGGCACGCCGTACTTGCGGAAGATCTCCTTGCCCTGGTACTCGTGGATTTTCATGGAACTCCGATGGTTTCAGGCGCCGGCGGTTTCCTTGCGATACCACTTTGGATACCACCTGCGCACCGTTTCCGAGGTGGTCTCGAGCGCGCGGCACTGGTCGAGCTGGAACGGCTTCACGCCGTCGGCGCGCTCTTCGGGCACCTCGCCGGCGAAGGTCTGGATCGCCGCGGTCGGCATGCCGGCGAGCATCTCGGTGATATGCGTGCATCCGCGCACGCCGCCGAAGCGCTCGGCGACGTTTTTCCTGAACTGTTTCACGAGGTTCAGGCCGACGAGGCCGCGGTATGGCGGCGCGGCGTCCTCGCAGCCGGCGCCATAAGGCACGGCGTCGGAAACCGCCGCGGCGTCGACGATGTTGAAGTGCCGATCGATGGTCAGGCGCAGCCACATGGCGTGCACCGGCTGGCCGGCGCGGCGCAGTCCGCTCTTCAGGTGGAAGTCGTGGTTCTTGATGTCGGTAAGGTGGCCCTCGATGTCCCACAGGCCGTCGGCGCGCTTATAGCCCTCGTAGCGAATGCGACGCGTATGCGTGAGCTCGCGCTCGATTTCGGTGACCGGCAAGGGCATAAGCAGCGAATTTTAGCGCAGCGAGAAGGCACAATTGAGCGCCTCCAGTGATCCTGTATCTCACTCTGCTCGTCTTCGGGCTGGGAATCCTTGCTGCCGGCGGCGAGGCGCTCGTGCGCGGCGCGACCGGGCTCGCCCGATCGCTCGAGGTGAGCGGTGAGGCCGCTCAAGGTGCACATGCGGCTTCTCGGCACGTCGCAACCAGCCCGACATCGCGGTCGGAAACGTGATCGGTTCGATCGCTTTCAACCTGCTTTTCGTCATGGCGGCGGTGTCGCTGGTCGCGCCGCTTCCCGCGCGCCGAGCCTCGCTCAGCGTCGACCTGCCGGTCATGCTCGGGCTGTCGATCGCGCTCGTGCCCATCATATGGTGCGTGGCGGAGAGGTGCGGCGCTCGGAAGCGGTGCTGCTCATCGCCGCGTACGTAACCTACGTGCTGCTTCGCTGGCAGGTGCCCTTGGCACATAGAGGCCAGCGGGCTCCTAATCGTCGTCGCGCCTGCGGGAATCGGCCCACAACCCGAGGGCACCGATCAGAAAGGGCAGGATCAAGAGGAAGATGAAACCGCGATCCACCTTGTCGGCGTAGTAGAGCAACAGGTACGCGGCGAGCAGGATCGCGGCCCACAACGCCATGCCGCCGGTGCTCCAGGTGCGCGCCAGAACGCCCTCGGACCCGTGCAGACGTTCCAGCAGCGCTGCGCCGGCCTCGCCGAGCTGCCGGCTCGCTTCGCGGCCAGCATCGAAAAGACGCTGCAACAAGGCCGCGAGCGCTCGCGCCATGCGCAGACCGAGGCGGCGGTAGAACCAATCGGCGTCGAGATTCACCGAGCGCATCTCGGGCGGATAGATGCCGCGGCGCTTGAGCCAGGAGAAGGCGAGCCCCGAGAACACGAGAAGCTGCAGTTGCGCGAGCACATGGGAGGCGGTGTAGGGAACGTAGTCGACCGGCATCGGGAGAATCGCGTACAGGGCGCCGGGAAAAACGCCGATGCCGACGCACAGCAGCGCGGTAAGCGCCATCGCAACCAGCATGTGCGCCGGCGCCTCCTTGCAGCGGATGCCGGAGTCGTGCGCGAAGAAAGCGAAGAAGGGTACCTTGATGCCGGAATGGTGGAACACGCCAGCGGAGGCGAAGACAAGCACCAGCCAGATGAACGTGTAGCCCTGCTCCGCCGCAGACACCAGCACCATCGACTTGCTGACGAAGGCACTGAACAGCGGAAATGCCGATATCGATGCCGCGCCAACCATGCAGAGGCCGGCCGTCAAGGGCATCGACTTGTACAGCCCGCCGAGCTCCGTGCCCTTCACGGTCCCGGCGCGCAGCAGCACCGCCCCCATCGACATGAAGAGCAGCGCCTTGTACAGGATGTGCGCGAACGCGTGGGCCACCGCGCCGTTGAGACCCATGTCGGTTCCCAGGCCGATGCCCACGACCATGAAGCCGAGCTGGTTGTTGAGGCTGTAAGCGAGCACCCTGCGCAGGTCGTTCTCGATCACCGCGTAGAAGATGGGGAAGGCCGTCATCGCGGCACCGATCCAGATGAGCATCTCGGTGCCCGCGAAGCCGCGCGCAAGCGCGTAGATGCTCAGCTTGGTGGTGAAGGCGGAGAGCACCACCGTGCCGGTCGCGCTCGCCTCCGGGTAAGCGTCCTGCAGCCAGTTGTGCAGCAGCGGAAAGGCGCACTTGATGCCGAAAGCGAGGAACAGCAGCGCACCGCCAGGCGAACCCAGCCCCACGTGCTCGAAGGCGAGCGATCCGGCTTCGGCATAGCGCAGCGCGGCGCCGGCGGCGAGCAGCATTCCGGAGCCGAGTTGCACGGCCATATAGCGCATCCCGGCGCCATAGGCGCGCGCGCTCCCGCCTGCCCAAACTATAAGCGCCGAGGCCACGGCCGAGAGCTCCCAGTAGATGAAGAGCGTCAGGAAGTCGCCTGCGAACACGGCCGCGAGCGCGGTCCCGGCGTAGACGAGCGCCGCCGGCGGCTCGATGCCTTCGCGCACGCGCCACGCGTAGATGGCGTTGAGAAACGCGGCGATCGTGAAGATGTAGCCGAACGCGAGGCTCAGGCGGTCGGTCCGGACGAGCTGCAAGGTAAACCCGAAAGCGTCTTTTTCAAGAACGTACCCCGGGCCGATCCACAGAAGCTGCGCAAAAGCGAGCAGCGGGGCGGCGGCCGCGACCGGCGACCGCGCGGCGCGGGGCAGCAGCGGTAAGGCGAGCCCGGCCGCCACGAGAATGAGCCCGGCCGGAAGCTCAGCGATCATAGTAGTCCTCGGGCCGCATCACTGCGCGCCTCAGGAGCTTTGCGGCCAGCACCAGCGCCACGCAGGCGACAAAGCCGTAGACCCCGTAAAAGCCGAACCCGCCGTCGAACCCCGCCTCCGCGTGCCGGTGCACGACAAGATCGGCGAGCACGAGGAGCACGCCGACGATCCACAGGCCGCGGTAGAGCTTCGCGACGTTTTCCGGACGATCGAGCCAGTAGCGCCCTTCGTCTTGACTCATGGAGAAATTCCTGCTGGAGGAATTCCTGCGACGGAGCGGGCGAGCCCCAGGGGCACGCCAACGGCAAAGGGCAGCGCGAGCGTCGCCGCGGCGGTAAAGACGAGCGCGGCCACTATGGGCCAGGGCGCTTCGCCGTGCGCCGGTTCTCCGCCGGGCGCCTCCCGCAGGAACGCGGCGTGCACGATGGGCAGGAAGTACGCGGCGTTGAGCACCGTGCTCACCGTAAGCACCGCGATCGCGAGCCAGTGGCCGGCGCTCGCAGCGCCCTGGAAGAGGAGCCACTTGCTGAGGAACCCGGCCGCGGGCGGAATGCCGATCAGCGAAGCGGCGCCAACCGCGAACGCACCCATCGTCCAGGGCATGCGCCTGCCGATACCGTCGAGCTGGCTTACTTGCGTCTTTCCCGCGGCGGTGTAGATCGCGCCGGCGGCGAAGAACAGCGTGATCTTGCCGAGCGCATGCGCCGCGATGTGGAGCGCGGCGGCCGCCACCGACAGCGGCGTCAGCAGCGCCGCGGCGAGCACGACATAGGAAAGCTGGCTCACCGTCGAGTAGGCGAGCCGGCGCTTCAGGTTGTCCGAGCGCAGCGCGACGATCGAGGCGGCGATGATGGTGAAGCCGGCGATCGCCGGAAGCCAGTCCGCCGCGCCCGAGCCGGCAAGAGCGTCCACGCCGAACACGTACACGATGACCTTCACCACCGCGAATACGCCGGCCTTGACTACCGCGACAGCGTGCAGCAGCGCCGACACTGGCGTCGGCGCGACCATCGCGGCGGGCAGCCAGCGGTGGACCGGCATCAGCGCCGCCTTGCCGATGCCGAACATATAAAGGGCGAGCAGCGCCGCGAGCGCCCCGCGGGAAAGACCCGCGTCGCGCAGGATCCCGCCGGGCGTGAACTCCAGCGTTCCGGCGAAGGCCCAGGTGGCGATGACGGCCGGAAGCAGCAACCCGATCGAGGTGCCGAGCAGTATGCCGAGATACACGCGCCCGCCGGAGCGCGCCTCGGCGTCGCCGTGGTGCGTGACAAGCGGCCAGGTGACGAGCGTCAGTGCCTCGTAAAAGAGGAACATGGTGAGCAGGTTCGCCGCGAGCGCGATGCCCATCGTGGCGGCGAGCGCGAGCGCGAAGCAGGCGTAGAAGCGGGTCTGGTTCCGCTCCTTGTTGCCCCGCATGTAGCCGATCGAATAGATCGAGTTCACGATCCAAAGGCCCGAGGCGACCAGCGCGAAGAGCATCCCGAGGGGCTCGGCGCGGAAGGCGATCGCTATGCCGGGCAGAAGGTCCCAGGCGATGAGCTCGGGCCGGGCGCCGGCGAGCACCGCCGGCAGAAGCGCGAGCACCGCGGCGAAGAGGGCCGCCGCGGCTGCCAGCGTGAGCGTTTCGCGCGCATCCGGCCAGCGGCCGGCGAGCGCGACCAGGCCGGCGCCGGTTGCGGGCACGGCGAGCGCCGCCGCGATGAGCTGGGAGTCCGTCATTGCAGAAGAAGCGCCGCGGCGCGGGCTGCGCCCTGGACGGAGTACGACGTGTCGAAGCCGAACCAGACGCTCGCGGCGACGAGAATCCAGGCGGGAACGAGCATGGCGGCGGGCGCTTCGCCGGCGCGCGGCGTCGCGCCGCCAAGCGGCGCGAGATAAGCGGCTTCGACGAAGCGCCAGATGTACGCCACCGCGATAAGGGACGTGGCGACAATGAACGCCGCGAGCCACCAGCGCCCGGCCTCGATGGCGCCGAGCACCAGATACCACTTGCTCACGAAGCCGGCGGTTCCCGGCGTGCCGATCAGCGACAGGCCGGCGATCACGATGCCCAGCGAGGTGAGCGGCATCGTTCTTGCCAGCCCCTGCAGGCGGTCGAATCCGGCGTGTCCGGCGCGCAGCGCGACTCCGCCGACCAGAAGGAACAGCGCCCCCTTCGTGATGCCGTGGTTGAAAAGATGCACGACCGCCGCCGTCAGCCCTTCGCGGGAAGCCATGCTGATGCCGAGGGTGATGTAGCCGATCTGCGCGATGCTCGAGTAGGCGAGCAGGCGCTTCAGATCGGCCTGCCAGAGCGCGACGAGCGAGGCGGTCACGATTGCGACGACCGAAAGCGCGAGCAGGATCTGGGACATCGGCAGCTCCTCGAGCACGATGCGCGTGCCGAAGACGCCGAAATAGAAGCGCAGCAGGACGTACACGGAAACCTTGGTCCCGGTCGCAGCGAGGAACGCCGTCACCGCCGAAGGCGCATAGGTGTACGCGTTCGGCAGCCACAGGTGCAGCGGGAAGAGCGCCAGCTTGAGGGACACGCCGACGGTGATGAAAGCGAGCGCCGCAAGGACCGGCCGCGTGCTGGAGATATCGGACAGGCGCGCTGCCATGTCGGCCATGTTGAGCGTGCCCGTCATCAGGTAGAGCAGCCCGATGCCGATCACATAGAAGGTCGCGCCGATGGTGCCGAGGACGAGGTACTGGTAGGCGCTGAGGAGCGCCCGCCGGTCGCGTCCCAGCGCGATGAGCACATAGCTCGAGAGCGACGCGATTTCCATGAACACGAACAGGTTGAAGGCGTCGCCGGTCGCGGTCATGCCGAGAAGGCCCGCGACGCAAAGGCAGTACAGGGCGTAGAAGAGATAAAGCCGCTCGCGCTCGAGCTCGGCGCTGGCGCTCGCCCAGGCGAAAGGCGCGACGACCGTCGCCACGCCGGAGACGAGCACCAGGACGAAGGCGGAAAGCACATCCACGCGGTACTCGATGCCCCAAGGCGGCGGCCAGCTGCCGAGCGCGTACGACACCGCCCCGCCCGAGGTCACCTGCACGGCAAGCGCCAGCGCGGCAACGAAGGAAAATCCGCAGGCAGCGGTCGCGACCATCCAGGCCGGCAGCGCGCGCCGCGCGAGCAGCGCGACGGGCGCCGCGACGAGCGGCGCGACGACGACCAGCGCGGGGAGCTGCTCCGCGCTCATCGGCTTTCCGCGGGGCGGCGCTCGGCGGCGCGATCGGCGGCGAGTATTTCATCCTCCTCGATCGATCCGTACGCCTCGCGGATGCGCACCACGATGGCGAGCCCGAGGGCGAGGGTCGCCACGCCGACCACGATCGCCGTGAGGATGAGGACATGCGGCAGCGGATTGCTGTAGAGCCGGAAGCCCTCGGCGAGAATCGGCGGCGTGCCGCCGATCAGCTTTCCGGGAGCGATATAGAGCAGGTAGACCGAGGTCTGGAAGATCGAAAGCCCGATCAGCTTCTTCACCAGATTACCGCGCGCGATCACGATGTAGAGTCCCGCCACCATGAGCAGCACGGTGATCCAGTAGCTGTAGTGGCTTGCCGCCGCGGTCATTCGTCGAAGCGGTGGCCGCGGCCGGCGAAGAGGTAGAAGATCTCGAGCATCACCGCGGAGACCGTCAGCGCCACACCGACTTCGACCCAGAAGATGCCGCGGTGCTGGCCGCTCACCGGGTCGCGGCCGAGAACGAAGTAGTCGAGGTAGTTGCCGCCGAGCGCGATACCGGCGAGCCCGACGCCGCCGTAGAGGAGCACGCCGGCGCCGAGCAGCGTCTCCACCAGCCGCTCGGGCACGAGCCGGCGCGCCGCCGGCAGGCCGAAGATGAGCGCGTACAAAATGATCGCTGCGGCGCCGATCACGCCCGCCTGGAACCCGCCGCCCGGGCTGAAATCACCGTGGAACTGCACGTACAGCGCGAACAGCAGCATGAACGGGATCAGCATCTTGGCGACCACGCGCAGCACGATCAGGCGCTTCATTGCCCGCGCCCCGGCTTCTTGCGCCGCCCAATGCGCCGCAGCAGCGCAATGACGCCCACCCCCGCGGTGAACACCACGGTCGTTTCGCCCAGCGTGTCGTAGCCGCGGTAGCTCGCGAGCACCGCGGTCACCACGTTCGGCACGCCGGTCTCGGCGAGCGCGGCGCTGAGGTAGCGCGGCACCACGTGCGTGTGGATCGGCGCCTGCGGGTCGGAAAAGGCCGGCAGCCCGAGCGTGCCGTAGGCGAGAGCGCCGGCGATGACGAGCGCGACCGCGAGCGGGAGCCACGGCCGCGCGAGCGGCTTGGCCTCGCCGCCGCCGCAGAGGTAGAGCGCGCCGAGCAGCAGCACGGTCGAGATGCCGGCGCCTACCGACGCCTCGGTCATCGCCACGTCGACTGCATCGAGCGCGACCAGAACGGTGGCCATGAGGAAGCTGTAGATGCCGCCAAGGACCACGACCGAGAACAGGTTGCGCTGCACCGCCACCGCGACGGCGACCGCCGCCATGAGGGTGAGGAGGACGGCGATGATCAGCACTTCGATGGCGCGTTCTCCTCCTCTTTGGCGGCCAGCGGCTCGAGACCGCGCCCCAGCGCGGCCTGGGCGAGCGCGTGCGTCGCGGTCGGGCTGGTGAAGAAAATCAGCAGCCCGATCACCAGGAGCTTGACGGCGGCAAGCGAGAAGCCCGCCTGGAACACGAGCCCGGCGAGGATGAGCCCTGCCCCGAGCGTGTCGATGACCCCTGCCGCGTGCATGCGCGTGTAGAAATCGGGCATGCGTATCAGGCCGACGCCGCCGACAATGCAGAACAGGCCGCCCGCCGAAAGCAGGATCCAGCTCGCCGCATCGGCCAACGCGCTCATTCGCCGAGATCCCCGTAGCGGAAGAACTTGAGCACCGCGATGGTCCCGACCACGTTCAGCACGCCGTAGACGATCGCGAGATCGAGAAACTCGGGCCGCTCGACGACGAAGCCGATCGTCGCAAGCAGCAGCACGGCGAGGGTGCCCACGGTATTCCCCGCGAGCACGCGGTCGAATACCGTAGGGCCGAGCACCGCGCGCACCAGCGCGAGCACGAGCGTCGCGAGTACCGCCACGGCGGCAGCGCCGAACATCAGGGCGTTCCCTCCAGCCGCGTCACGCGCCTGTCCATCTCGCTGTGCGCAAGCCCGGCCGCCGCCTCGCGGGTGAGCGCGTGAACCAGGAATTCGCCGCGGTCGGCCTCGACGGTGACGGTCCCGGGCGTCAGGGTGATCGAGTTGGCGTGAATGACGAGTCCCAGCGTGCTGGTCTGCGACGGCCTGAAGCGCGCCAGCGACGGGCTGATCGGCAGCCGCGGATCGAGGATGACGCGCGAAACCTGCCATCCGGATTTCGCGATTTCCTTCACGAGCCACGGCCAGTACGCAGCCGCGGCAAGCGTGAGGTGCAGCGGATGGCGGTCCTGGCCGGCGGCTTCCATACGCCGGGCGAGCGCCGCGACGCCGACCGCCGCGCCGAGCCCGGCCGCGAGCAGGAAAGGCGTGAACATGCCGGAGAGCACGAGCCAGAACAGGTACAGCGCGGCGACGAGGGACAGGCGCACGGCTATTTCTCGTCTCTCTCGTTCTCGGTGAAATACGCCCATAGGCCGATCACCGCGATGACGAAGGGCAGCAGCAGGAGGAACACGAAGCCGCGGTCGAGCTCGGCCAACCATTGCGCCCACGCGTCGAGGTCGAAGATCGCGGCGAGGCGCTCGAGGAAGGACATGCGCGGTAGACTATTCGCGCAATCCTGGCGCGGGTAGGCGCGAAAATACGTACGTGTTCTTACTTACTGCGAAAATGAAAGCGCCCATTTCCCCGGTCCGATTCCTTCGCGATGCCGCGGTGTTCGCGCCGTGCTACATCGCGCTCGACTGGGCGAGCTATATCGACCCCGTCGGCCCGTTCAACATCACGCCATGGAACCCGCAGCCGGCGCTCGCCATCGTGTGGATGTTCCTCGGCGGCCTGCAGCACACGCCGGTGGTGCTCGCGACGATCTTCATCGCCGACGTGCTGGTGCGCGATGCGCCGGGCGGCTACTTGATCGCCGCCGTCACTTCGACGATTCTCGGCGTGGGATACGCAACGATCGCGTGGTTGCTGCGGCAATTCCTCGGCCAGGCGGGGCTGCGCTCGTCGCGGCAGCTCACCGTGTTCTGCGCGGTCGTGCTGGGCGGGACGGCGCTCGTCGGGGGCGCCTTCATCGGCGCGCTGCGCGGCGCAGGGGTATTCGACGAGGTCTCGATCCCCGCGGCGTGGCTGCGCTTCTGGATCGGCGACGCCGTCGGGATCCTGGTCACGGCGCCGCTGCTCCTCGCCGTTGCCGACTCCGAGCAGCGCAGGGGATTGTTCGCGCTCGCGCGCCGGCTCGAGACCGCGCTGCAGGTCGCCGTGCTGGTCGCCACCATGTGGCTCATCTTCGAGGGCCTTGGCGGCGATCCGCGCGAGCACTTCTACGTTCTTTTTCTGCCGCTCATCTGGATTGCGGTGGTGGGCGGCATGAACGGTGCAATTGTCGCTACTGCGCTTGTCCAGCTCGGCGTGGTGGCCGGGCTGCGCAGCGAGGCGGCCCCGGAATTCCCCGTGCTCGAGATACAGGCGCTGGTGGCGGCGCTCACGCTCACCGGCCTGTACCTGGGCAGCATGGTGGACGAGCGCGGTCGCGCGGTGGAAAGCCTGAAGGAAAGCCTGCGTCTCGCCGCGGCCGGCGAGATGGCCGGCGCCATCGCGCACGAAGTCAACCAGCCGCTGACGGCGCTCGCGAACTACGGCGAGTCCGCGCTGGTGGTGCTTGGCGCCGGCGGCGCACGCACGCAGCTGGCGACGATCATCGAAAAGATGCTGCGCGAGGCGAGCCGGGCGGCGGAGGTCGTACGCCGGCTGCGCGAGCTGTTTCGAACCGGAACCACGCATCTCGAGGCGGTGAATGCCGACGAGCTCGCCCGATCGGTGCAGCGCATCGCGCACCAGCTGATTGGCGCACGCGCCATCCGGCTGCAGCTGCGCCATGACGGCGAGCTGCCGCCGCTGTACATCGATCGGCTGCAGGTGGAGCTCGTGCTGCGCAATCTCATCGCCAACGCGGTCGAAGCGCTTTCGACGCGGCTCGGCCCGGACGCCGCCATCGACGTGCACATCCTGCGCGAGGGCGACGATCGGGTGCGGATCGTCGTCGGCGACAGCGGTCCCGGCCTTGCCGCCTCAACCCGCAGGCGGCTGTTCGAGCCCTTCTTCTCCGGCAAGCCGACCGGCATGGGGCTCGGACTCGCCGTGAGCCGCACCATCGCCGAGGCGCACGGCGGCTCGCTGGAGGCGGCCCCGGGCCCGCGCGCCGAATTCCACCTCGTTCTGCCATGCACAAAGACGATCTGACCGTTTACGTGGTGGAGGACGACGCCTCGGTGCGCGACTCGCTCGCGCTCATGCTCGGCCTCGCCGGCTACCGTACCGCGCTATTCCCCGATGCCGAGTCGTTCCTCGCGGCGTGCCGCGACGACTGGCGCGGCTGCGTGGTCGCCGACCTGCGCCTGCCCGGGCGCAGCGGCGTCGAGCTGCAGGCCGAGCTGCACGCGCGAAAAAACGCGCTGCCGTTCATCCTCATCACCGCGCATGCCGACGTGCCGACGGTGCGCGCCGCCTTCCAGGCCGATGCGGTCGACTTCCTCGAGAAGCCGTTCGAGCACGCGCAGCTGCGCTCGGCGATCGAGCGCGCCTTTTCGCGCGAGGGCCGCAGGCTGCAGCAGGCCGCACAGCGCGCCAAGCTGGCCGCGCTTACCGAACGCGAGAGCGAGGTTCTCAAGCACGCCGCGCAGGGGCTGCACGCGAAGGAGATCGCCGCCTTGCTCGGCATAAGCCCGCGCACCGTCGAAGTCCACAAGATCCGCATCATGGAGAAGCTCGGCGTGCGCAACATCGGCGAGCTCGTCCGCTTCGCCGTCGCCGCGCGCTCGCAGGAAGAACGCTAGAATTTTCCGGTGAAGTACGTTCTTGCCCTCGATCAAGGGACGACCAGCTCGCGCGCCATCGTGTTCGACGAGAACGGCGCGCCGGTCGCCCTGGGCCAGCGCGAGTTGCGGCAGATCTATCCGCAGCCCGGCTGGGTCGAGCACGACCCGCGCGAGATCTACGCCACGCAGCGCGACGTGGCGCGCGAAGCGCTGCGCAGGAGCGGCGTTCCGCTGAAGGACGTGATGGCGATCGGCATCACCAACCAGCGCGAGACCACGATCCTCTGGGATCGCCAGACCGGCGAGCCGATCCACAACGCGATCGTGTGGCAAGACCGGAGAACGACGCAGATATGCTCCCGGTTGAAGGCCGAGCAGGCGCAATCGCTTGTCCAGGAGCGCACCGGCCTGGTCATCGATCCCTACTTCAGCGGCACCAAGATCGCGTGGCTTCTGGACGAGATCCCCGGCGCGCGCGCCCGGGCGGAGCGCGGCGAGCTCGCGTTCGGCACGGTCGACACCTGGCTCGCCTGGCACCTCACCGGCAACCGGACGCACGTCACCGACGTCTCGAACGCCTCGCGCACCCTGCTCTTCAACATCCACACCGGCGACTGGGACCCGGAGCTGCTTCGCCTCCTCGGCGTGCCGCGCGCCATCCTGCCCGAGGTGCATCCTTCGGCGCATGCCTTCGGCATGCTGCCGCCCGGGCTGCTCGGCGAGCCGTTCGTCATCGGCGGCATCGCCGGCGACCAGCAGGCCGCGCTGTTCGGCCAGGCGTGCCATTCGCCCGGCATGGCGAAGAACACCTACGGCACCGGCTGCTTCATGCTGCTGCACACCGGCGACAAAGCGGTGCGCTCGGCGCACGGGCTGGTCGCCACCGCCTGCGCGCAGGTGCGCGCCAAGGAATACGCGCTGGAGGGCAGCGTATTCATCGGCGGCGCGGTGGTGCAGTGGTTAAGGGACGAATTGAAGTTTTTTTCCTCCTCACACGAAATAGAGCGCCTCGCCGCCGAAGTGCTCGATTCGGGCGGCGTGTTCGTGGTCCCTGCGTTTACCGGCCTCGGCGCGCCGCATTGGGACCCCAACGCGCGCGGCGCGATCGTCGGCCTCACGCGCGGCACCTCGCGCGCGCATATCGCGCGCGCCGCGCTCGAATCGATCGCCTTCCAGAGCGCGGAGGTGCTCGAAGCCATGCAGAAGGATGCGGGCGAGCGCCTCACGGAACTTCGCGTGGATGGCGGCGCGTGCGCCAACGACCTGCTGATGCAGTTCCAGGCGGATCTGCTCGGCGTGCCGGTGGTGAAGCCGAGGACGCTCGAAACGACGGCGCTCGGCGCCGCTTACCTCGCCGGGCTCACCGTGGATCTCTGGAAGTCGCGCAACGAGCTCGCCTCGCACTGGAAGGCCGAGCGCCGCTTCGAGCCGCGCATGAGCGCCCCGGAGCGCCAGGCGCTCATGGCGCGCTGGCGCGAAGCGGTGAGCCGGTCGAGAAACTGGGCGACGCCGCATTCCTGAGGAGGAAGGCATCTTGCAAGACCCGCGGCTCGCGCTCGTCGAGCGGTTTTTCCGCGGCACCGGGACGACCTACGACCGGGTGGTCAACGTCGCGACCTTCGGCATCGACCGCCTGTGGAAGCGGCGCATCGCGCGCTCGATCCCGCCGTCCTCGCGGCGCATCCTCGATCTTGCCTGCGGCACCGGCCTATCGACGATGGCGATTGCCAGGCGCTTTCCCGGCGCGCGCATCGTCGGGGTCGAGCTGCGCGAGGAGTATCTCGCCCTCGCCCGCGAAAAGGCGCGCGCGCCCGGGATGTCGAACGTCGAGCTCGTGCTCTCGCGCGCCGAGGACTATCAGGCTGCGGAGCCGTTCGACTGCATCGCTTCGTCCTATCTCGCCAAGTACGCCGACTTGCCGCGCCTCGTGCGCAACTGCCGCGGCATGCTGAACCCGGGCGGCGTGCTGCTGATGCACGACTTCATCCTTCCACCCAGGCCGTCGCTCGTCGCATTGTGGCGCCTGTACTTCCGCGCGCTGCAGCTCGTCGGCGGCGCGCTGCTGCCGAGCTGGAACGAGATCTACTACGGGCTGCCCAAGCTCATCGAGGAAACGCGCTGGCTCGCCGAGCTGCAGCAGGCACTCGCGCAGAACGGCTTTCGCGACGTGCGCACGGACTACTTGACCGCGTACGGCTCGGCGCTGGTTTCGGCGCGCAAATAGGCGGGCATCTCGCCGAGCATGCGCGTGTAGCCGTTCTCCGGGAACCGCTCGAGCGCAGCGCGCGCCTCGTCGACGAGGCGGCCGAGCTTTGACTCCATAAACCGACGCAGCGCCGGCACCGGCGTATCGTCGGCGAGGTCGTCGGCGATCTGGTAGAGCTCGCCTACGCGTGCGCCATATGCGCTCGCCGCCTCCTGCATCGGCGGCTCCACGCCGGCGGCGAGAGCGCCAAGGCGCGCCGCCGCGGCGAAGAGCGATCCCGTCTTCAGCTGAATGATGCGGCGGTAAGCTTCGCTTCCGCCTTGCACAGTTCCCGCACCAAGCGCCTCGTCGACGGCGCCCCGCGCCATCGCGGCGATGGCCCCCGCGAGCGTTGCGCCCTCGCGGCTTCCCGTCCGCGCCATCTTCTCGATGGCGGTGGCGAAAACCAGGTCGGCAAGCAACACCGCCCGCTTTGGCGAAAGCCGGGTCCATGCGGCCGGCCGGCCGCGGCGCACCGTATCGCCGTCGACAAAGTCGTCGTGCACCAGCGAGGCCGACTGCACCATCTCGATCGCCAAAGCCGAAGGCAATGCCCGCTCGAGCGGCGCGCCGAGAGCTTGCGCGACCAGGCATGTGATCAGGCCGCGGATGCGCTTGCCGCCTGCGAGCATCTCCTGCAATGCACGTTGCTGCGATGGCGGCAGGCCGGGAAGCCATTCGGCCACACACCGCGCGACTTGCGCGTCGATGCGGCGTTTGACCGGCCCGCGGTACGCGGCAAGATCGTTCATCCCCATAGGCGAAACGCGAGCATTCCCGCGGCGAGCGCGATCACGCCGCCGCTTAAGCTCTTCAGGATCGCTTCCAGGTGGCCGGCCTGCGTGGCGTCCGTAACCCCACCGGCCGCCATCGAGCGCCTCAATTCCTTGTACGGACGCGAAGCGCGGATCTCGACCAGGCCGAGAAGCGCCATTGCAGCCGCGACGAGCAATGCGGAGGCCGAAATCGCGTTCGCCTGCAGCACGTAGCCGGCGAGCACCGGTAGCGCGCCCCACGAAAACGCGAACCAGGAATCGCCGTGAAAGCGGCCGCCGAACCATTCGAGGTTGTACGCGAGAACGAAGAATCCTTCGGCGATCGCGATCGGCCAGAGAAGCGGCGCGTAAAGCGCCATGTACCAGATGCCGATGGCATAGGCGGCCACGAGCGATGCGGCGGCAATTCCCCAAAGCTGCAAGCGCGTGAACACCTCTCCCCAGGGTTTCGCGGCGCGACTGCCGACGGCGTCCAGCGCGTGCGCCCCGACGCCGAGGGCGAGGAAGTAAATGACCACGATGGCGGCGACCCGGTCCCAGTGGATCGACGGTGCCAGCATCGAGCCGATCACGGTGAAGGAAAGCACCATGCCCGTGTAGGGCAGAAAGAGCAGCCCAACACCGATGCGGAAGCGCTCGGAACCGAAGCCCGGAACGAACCACTCGGTGCGGCGATCCATGGGAAAGGAACGATGTCAGCTCAAGTTGCGCTTGAAGAAGGCGAGCGTCCGGTCCCACGCGAGCTTGGCCGCTTCTTCCCTGTAGCGCGGCGTCGAGTCGTTGTGGAAGCCGTGCTGCGTGCCGGGATAGCGGTACATCTCGTGGCGCACGCCGGCCGCCTTGAGCGCGCGCTCGAACGCGGGCCACATGCCATTGATGCGCTCGTCGTTCTCGGCGTAATGGATGAGCATGGCCGCCTTGATCTTCGGCACCGCGCTCGTCTCGGGCGCCGCGCCGTAGAACGGCGCGGCAGCCTGTAGATCCGGTCCGAGCGCAGCGGCAAGGAAGTTCACGGTGCCGCCGCCCCAGCAGAACCCGACGGCGCCCAGCTTTCCCGTCGACAGCTTGTGCGCCTTGACCCAGCGCGCGCTGTTCAGCATGTCGGTGCGCAGCTTCGCCTGATCGAGCTTCTCCCACATTTCGCGGGCTGCATCGTCGTTGCCCGGATAGCCGCCGAGCGGCGCGAGTCCGTCGGGCGCCAGCGCGAGGAACCCCGAGACGGCTAGCCGGCGCGCGACGTCCGCTATATAAGGGTTGAGCCCGCGGTTCTCGTGGATCACGACCACGGCGGGAAACGGGCCCTGCGCGGCCGGCTGCGCGAGGTAGCCTTTCATCGTCCCGCTGTTGCCGCCCGGCGACGGATAGTCGACGTACCGCGCCTTGATCCTTTTGTCGCTCGGCGAAATCGTTTCGGCCCGCGCGTAGTCCGGCATCAGGGCGTTCGCCATGGCGAGCCCGGCCGTGCCTATGGCCGCAGACCGGCGCAAGAACTCGCGCCGGTCGATCCGGCCGTGGCAATACTCGTCGTAGAGATCGAAAACTTCCTGGTCGATTTTCATAGGGTCGCGCATGCTAATCGATGCACGGTGAACAGATCTACCGTGTGGTATCTTCCAATCCACTATAAGAGCGCGGCCCAGAGCCGCAGCAGCTGAAAGACTTTTGAAGCTTTTCCTATCGGGCATCGACGGCACCGCGACTCCGGGGCCGGGATCGCCGCCGTCCGGGCTTCTCGCCTTCTACTGGCATTTCGTGAGGCAGACCAAACGCTGGTACGCCGCGATGTTCGCGGCGAGCCTGGCGGTGGCGCTGCTCGACACTGTGATCCCGCTGTTCATCGGGCGGCTGGTGTCCCTCATGGCGGAAGCGGACCGGCAGGCGGCGCTGGCGCGCGAGTGGCCGATCCTCGCCGGCATGGTGGCCCTGGTGCTCATGGTGCGGCCTATCGCCATCCTCGCCGACATCGCCATCCGGCACAACGCGCTGATCCCAGGCGCCACGAGCCTCATCCGGTGGCAGAGCCACTGGCATGTGGTGCGCCAGGGCTGGCCGTTCTTCCAGAACGATTTCGCCGGGCGCATCGCCAATCGCGTGATGCAGACCGCGAATGCGCTGCGCGAGAGCACCATGGCGAGCATCCGCTCGGTCTGGTACATCCTCGTGTACGGCGTGACCGCGGGCGCGCTCATGGCGCTCGCCGACTGGCGCCTCGTGCTGCCGACGCTCGCCTGGTTCGCGGGATATGTCCTGTTTCTGCGCCACTTCGTGCCGAAACTGCGCGAGCTCGCGCGGGCGAGCTCGGAAGCGCGCTCGCTCGTGATCGCGCGAGTGGTGGACAGCTACACCAACATCCTCACGGTGAAGCTCTTTGCGCGCCTGGCCGACGAGGACGCCTACGTGCGCGAATCGATCGACGAGCACCAGGGCGCGATGCGCGCCCACATGGCGGTGATCACGCGCTTCCATTTCTGCCTGACGGCGATGAACGCGGCGCTGCTCGTGGGCACCGCGGCGATCGGCATCTGGCTATGGGCGGCCGGCGCCGTGAGCGCCGGCGTGGTGGCGACCGCGCTGCCGCTCGCGTGGCAGACCGCAAACGCCGCGGGCTGGGTGAGCTGGGAAGTGACCGCGATCTTCGAGAACATCGGCGTGGTCCAGGAGGGCATGCAATCCATCGCTGTTGCGCACACGAGCCTGGACCGCCCGGGCGCGCGAGCGCTCGAAGTCTCGCCCGGCGAAATCCGCCTGGAGAACGTCACCTTCGGCTATGGCCGAAAGGACGCGCCGCCCGTGCTCCAGGATTTGACCATCAGGATCAGAGCGGGAGAACGCGTCGGCCTTGTCGGGCGCTCGGGCGCGGGAAAGTCGACGCTCGTCAACCTTCTGCTTCGCTTCTACGAGCTCGAGCGCGGCTCGATCCGCATCGACGGGCAGGACATCGCGTGGGTGACGCAGGAGAGCCTGCGCGGGGCGATCGGCATGGTGACGCAGGACACGTCGCTTCTTCACCGCTCCATCGCGGCGAACATCCGCTACGGCCGGCCTTCGGCGAGCGACGCCGAGGTGATGGCCGCCGCGCGCAAGGCGCAGGCGCACGATTTCATCGTCGGTCTCAGGGACTGGAAAGGCAACACCGGCTACGCCGCCCACGTGGGCGAGCGCGGCGTCAAGCTCTCCGGCGGCCAGCGGCAGCGCGTCGCGCTCGCCAGGGCAATCCTGAAGAACGCACCGATCCTGGTCCTGGACGAAGCGACTTCCGCGCTCGACAGCGAGGTCGAGCTCGCCATTCAGGAGCAGCTCCTGGGCCTGATGGAGGGCAAGACGGTGATCGCCATCGCGCACCGCCTGTCCACCATCGCGCGCATGGATCGCCTCATCGTTCTCGAGCGCGGCCGCATCGTCGAGCAGGGAACGCACGCGGAGCTGCTGCGGCTCGGCGGCCACTACGAGAAGCTCTGGCGCCACCAGTCGGGCGGGTTCCTCGCCGAGGACGTGCGCCTCGAAAGGGGCGCGGAAGCCTTGCGGGCGCCGGCGCGCGCCGCCTAGTCAGTCGCGCAGCCGGATCGAAAGGCTCTGCGTCGACCTGCCGGCAAGCCCGAGGGAATCGAAAATCCTCGCCTCGGCGATGCCGCCGCCGGCCGGCCCCACCAGCGTGCGCGCGTCGATGCAGATCCATTCGCCTTGCGGCCGGCGCAGCAGGTTGATCGTGAGGTCCGAGTTCACGAAGAGGTAGCGCCGCCAATCGAGCACCGAGCTGATGCCGTTGCCGGAATCGGCGGCCACCGCGACACGCTGCAGCGCGCTCGGCTCCTCGCCGGCGACGAGCGGATAGCGCATGCGGAACCAAACGGCGCTCGGGCCTTTGAAGAACTCGCCCTCCGCGACGCGGCTTTCGATCAGGTCCTGGTAGCCGGCGAGCTCCGGGTCGAACGGAAATTTCTTGACCACGGAATCTTCGACGCTGCGCGGCGCCGCCGGCAGCGGGTGCCCGGGAAGCCGGGATGGAACATCCACCGGTGCCTCACGTTGGGCGAGCGCGGTGCATCGGGCTACTTCCTTGCCGCCCGCGCGGAGCGATGCCGAGAAGTGCGCGACGTTGCGCCCGACATAATCGCTGCGCGCTTCCACCGTGAGGTCTGCGATGGGTATCGGGCGAAACAGGTTGGCCGTCAGCCGCGCGACATGCGTCATCTCGAGCGCGGCGGCGGCGCGCTCGATTTCGCGCGCGACGAGGGCGATCGGCGGCCCGGCGTGCTGGTGATCCGGATGCCACGGGCCGCGCGTCAGATCACTCGCGCGGTAGGCGCCGTTCTCGAGCGCGAGGAAGGCGCTCGACGGGCTAGCGTCTCTTGAGCTGGTCGGCAAACTTGGCGGCGACTTTGCTTCTCAGCTCGCCGGAGGCCTGCACCACCGGGGGAAACTCGCCCAGCATGTCGAACGGCCGGCAGGCATCGATTACGGCGCGCGAATTCCAGGTGACGCCGCGCGGCAGCCGCGGATCGAGCGGGCCGCTCCAGTGGCGCCGGATAAAATCGATGTCCTCCGCCGGGTCGCAGCGCGTGCACATCGCCCAGATGACTTCGTCGAGATTCGTCGGATCGACGTCCTCGTCGACCACGACCACGAAGCGCCCGAGGTAGGAGCCCGACTGGCAGCTCGCGGCGAGAAGCGCCGCCTGCTTCGCGTGTCCGGCGTACGCCTGCTTGATCGCGATGACGTTGAACATGCGCGCGCAGCCGACCTCGTGCACCCACACGCCGCGCACGCCCGAAAGGCCGGCGCGCTCGACCTCGTCCCAGATCATCCCCGCCTTCATGACGCACTTGGAGAACGAGAAATCCGAGGGCGGCACCATCGGGCAGGCGATGCTCAGGATCGGGTCGTCGCGGTGGTAGACGCGCTCGACGCGCACTACCGGCTGCTCGCTGCGCCCGCCGGCGTAGTAGCCGGTGAATTCGCCGAACGGTCCTTCCGGCGCGGTCTCGCCGGGATGCATGACCCCTTCAAGAACGATCTCCGCATGGGCCGGCAGCGGCAGGCGGTAGAGCTCGCTCTCGATCACCTCATACGGCGCGCCGCGGTGTCCGGCCGCGAAGTCGAGCTCCGAAAGCCCGAAGCGGATCTCATTGCCTCCCGCAAGGAACAGCAGCGGATCGTGTCCGCAGCTGATGAGCACCGGGCATGGCTTGCCCTGCTTGAAATACTTCTCGCGGATTTGCCTCCCGTGTTTCCCCGGCGACATCCACAGGCCCACGCGGTCCGGGCCATGCACCATCGAGCGGTAGGTGCCGCAGTTCACCCAGTTCTCTTCCGGGTCGCGCATGATGACGAGATCGTCGGTGCCGAGATAGCGCCCGCCGTCCTGCTCGTGAAGCAGCGGGGCGGGAAATTTCAGAACGTCGATCCGGTCGCCTTTCAAGACGTTCTGCAGGACGGGCCCCTCTTTTACGACGCGAGGCGCAATCGGCTTGTGCGTCTTCATCCGGTCCCGGTAGGCGCGCACGACATCGAGCGGGTGCGCGGGCTCCGGAAAGCCGAGAACGATGGCCAGGCGCCTGGCAGAGTTCGTCGCGCCGGACAAAGCGCGCCAGCCGCTCGGGTAGCCGGGAATGTCCTCGAACAGGATCGCCGGCGGACGTTCCTGCCGGTAGACGATCTCGGCGAGCGTGCCCATCTCGAGCTTCCAGTGCGCGCCGCGGATGCGCAGCAGCTCGCCGGAGGCGTCGAAGCGCGCGAGCGCTTCGCGCAGCGGCTCCTGCGTTTCAGTAGGTTCCGCGGAAGCCTTCCTGGCCTGGAGCATAGTGGGTGTTGGTGATCGCGGGGTTGCGGTTGACGAGCGGGCGCGCGTACAAGGGATGGCGCAGGCTCCTCACCTCGTGCTCGATCTCGAAGAGCGGGTTGCCGCTCTCGGGGTCGACGATCTTCTGGAAACGCCATTCGTGCTCGCCGGTCTCCATCGTGATCAGCCCGCGGCCGCGCAGCCATTCGTAGGGGCCTGAAAAATCGGCGATGTACACGGCGACGTGGTGGCCGTCGTAGGCCGCAAGCGCTGCGCCGCTCTCGACGAAGCGAAGTTCCTGGGCGCCGCCGATCCGGACTCGCGCGCCGCCCTGCCCGGCTTGCGCAGCCGCCTTCAGCACGCTGCGGTAGAAGCGCGCGATGCCCTCGGCTGCGCCTTGCGGCACATCGAACTCGACGTAGGCGAGCCCGAGCTCGGTGCGGCCGAATTGGCTCGCCGGCGCGTGGCAGCGGAAGCGGTTTCCCCAGGGGCAGGTCGCCTCTATGTGTGAATCAAGATGTTTGAACGAAAACTTCGTGTTCTCGAGCTGAGGCGCGACCCGCTCGAGACGCCCCTTGAGCGCCGCGAGATCCGGAACCACGAAGCCGAGCGTGCCGCGCAGCACCTGCGGCTCGCGCGTCGGCAGGTGCACCTGCGTGCGCCCGAAGTTCACCCACATGTTGTCGACGCCCACCATGATGAAGGGATCGCGCGTGCCGCCGAGCCCGGCTACGTAGAAAAGCGTTGCGAGCCGCTGATCGGGCTGCGTGACGTTCACGTGCTCGAGCAGCACCAAGTTGCCGATGTCCTCGGTCGTGCGGTTGAACTGTTTTACTGGAGCTTCCATACGCGGCGGGCGAATTCAGGGTAATTCGGCGCCATCTCTTTCGCAACCGGCCCGCGCAGCAGCGCGAGATCCTCCTCGCCAGGCGGCGGGGTGCGCGGCAAGGCCTGCGGCGCATCGTAGTCGAACCCCGTCTCGCCTCGGATATCGCCGCCGTCGTGCACGCTTTCGAGGCGGAAACGGCGCTTTTCCCTCTGCCAGGCGAACAGCGCCTTGCCGGTAAGCAGGGCCACGGGGTTGCCGGCCGCGGAGATGAACTCGACCTTCGGTACGAGTACGCGAGGCGAGTGCTCCTCGCGAAAAAGGATGACGTTGGGCACCACCGCGTACATGAAGGCCGAGCCGAACGAGCCGGGGAAGCGGCGCGCTTCGGCGCGCACGAGGTTGATGTTCGCCTCGCCGTCGATCTGCGCCCCGCCGAGAAAGAACACATCGATGCGTCCCTGCCCGGCGAGGTCGAACAGTTCGCGCGAGCCCTCGGTGAACGGATTGCCCGTGCGCTTGTGCAGGAAGGACAGCCGCAGCGCCGGGTTTCTTTGCTTGAGAAGCAGCGCGCCGGCGGCCGGGATCGGGGATGCCGCGCCCACGGCGACGTGCCGCGCCGCCCCGATCAGGCGGGCGACGACGCAGGCGAGAAGCTCTTCTTTGGCGTGCAAACGAATTCGTCCAGGTAGCGCTGAAAACCCTCGCGCGTCTTCGCGGCGCGCGCATAGCGCGCAAGGTGCGCGTCGTCGATGGCGTAAAGGCCGGCGACGCCGAGCGGCCAGGCGCCTTTCGGCGCCAGGGCAACCGCGGAGACGTAAACGGCGGAAATCACCCCGGGCGCGAGCACCTCGTCCTCGAGCATGTCTCCCGGCCGCATCTCCTCCACCGTGACGAAGCACTGCTTCGAGGCGTGCGCAATGGTCGCGAGCTCGCGCCGGCGGCCGACCCACACGTTGCCCGCCTCGTCCGCCCAGCGCGCGTGAAACAGCGCGATATCCGGCGAGATCGCCGGCACGAAGAGAATGCGATCCGGTTTTTCCGAGAAGGGATTTTGCTCGACCCGCCAGTCGCGCCGGAGCGAAACCAGGTCGGAACCCAAAACCCCTCTCAACGGCATGAAAGGAACGCCTTTCTCGGCGGCCTGCAATCCGGTGTGGATCGCCGGGCAGGTGGCGTCGCGCACTTGGATCTCTCCGTTCTGCGCGGCCTCGGTGAAGCGCGGCGCGAGCCCTGCCTCGCCGAGCGACACGGCGCTCGTCTCGAGCTCGGCGACGCAGCCTGCGCCGATGAGCAGATCCGCGCACAGCCCAAGGACCGGCACGCCCAGCAGCCGCAGATTCTTTTTCTTCTGCAAAACGAGCTCGCGCACGATCGCCATGGAAGGCATCGAATAATCCGGCGGCAGGCCGATCAGCGCGCCCTCCGGAATGCGCGCGGCCAGCTGCGCGGGCGTCATGCGGTGCCGCCGACGGTAAGGCCTTCGATCTTGAGCGTCGGCTGCCCGACGCCGACCGGCACGCTCTGGCCCTCCTTGCCGCATACGCCGATGCCGGAATCGAGCTTCATGTCGTTGCCGATCATGGTGACGCGCGTGAGCGCATCGGGGCCGTTGCCGATCAGCGTCGCTCCTTTCACGGGCGTCGTCACCTTCCCGTTCTCGATGAGATACGCCTCGGCGGCGGAGAACACGAACTTGCCGTTCGTGATGTCCACCTGCCCTCCGCCGAAGTTGGTCGCGTACAGGCCGCGCTTCACGCTGGCGATGATTTCCTGCGGATCATGCGGCCCGGCGAGCATGTAAGTGTTGGTCATGCGCGGCAGCGTGAGATGCGCGAACGACTCGCGGCGCGCGTTGCCGGTAAGCGGCATCTTCATGAGGCGCGCGTTCAGGCTGTCCTGCATGTACCCGCGCAGCACGCCGTCCTCGATGAGGACATTGCGCCGCGTCGGGTTGCCCTCGTCGTCCACGGTGAGCGACCCGCGCCGCCCGGGAAGGGTACCGTCGTCGACCACCGTGACCCCCGGAGCGGCGACCCGCTGCCCGAGGCGCCCGCAAAACGCCGAGCTGCCCTTGCGGTTGAAGTCGCCTTCGAGCCCGTGCCCGACCGCCTCGTGCAGCAGCACGCCCGGCCAGCCCGGACCCAGCACCACGGTCATCGTTCCCGCCGGCGCCGGGCGCGCCTCGAGATTCACGAGCGCCTGCGACACGGCCTGGCGCGCGTATTCGTCGAGCACCGCGTCGGTGAAGTAGGCGTAGTCAGTTCGGCCGCCGCCCCCCGAAGAGCCGCTTTCGCGCCGCCCGTTGGCCTCGGCGATCACCTGCACCGACACGCGCACGAGCGGCCTCACGTCGGCCGCGAGCGCGCCGTCGGCGCGCGCGATGAGCACCACCTCGTATTCGCCGCCGAGGCTCGCCATCACCTGCGTTACGCGCGGATCGAGCGCGCGGCATTTGTTCTCGAGCTTTTCGAGCAGCGCCACCTTCGACGCCGACTCGAGCGATGCGACCGGATCGATCGCGCGGTACAGCGGCGCCGGCAGGCCGCCCCTGTTGGACTTGATTCTCCTGCTCTGTCCGGCGCCAGCGATCGCGCGCGTTGCCTTCGCGGCATCCTCGAGCGCGTCGTAGCTGATCTCGTCGGAATAGGCGAACGCGGTCTTGTCGCCCGAGATCGCGCGCACGCCGACGCCCTGCTCGATATTGAAGCTTCCGGACTTGACGATCCCCTCCTCGAGGTTCCAGCCCTCGTAGCGCGAGTACTGGAAGTACAGATCGGCGTAGTCCACCTTGTGCGCGCGCAGCGTGCCGAACACCCGCTCAAGGCTGCGGTTTTCCAGGTCGAAGGGGGCGAGCAGCGTGCTCGTGGCCGTCTCGAGAATCAATTCAGTCTCCTGTTGGCAAGCGCCGGCAGCGAAGAACGCACCTCCGCGATCCTGGCCGGATCGATCTCTGCAAGGACCACGCCTTCGCCCTCGGGGCGCACTGCCAGCACCTCGCCCCAGGGGTCGACCACCATGGTATGGCCGTAAGTGCGCCGGCCGCTATCGTGCACGCCGCCCTGCGCCGGCGCGATTACATACGCCTGGTTCTCTATGGCGCGGGCGCGCAGCAGCGTTTCCCAATGCGCCTGGCCCGTCGGAACGGTGAACGCCGACGGCACGAAAAGCGCGTCGAATTCTCCAAGGCCGCGGTAAAGCTCGGGAAAACGCACGTCGTAGCAGATGGAAAGCGCGAGCCGCCCGAAAGGGCTCGCCAGCGCGACCGCGCGCGTACCCGGCTCGAGCGTGCGCGCCTCGTCGTAGCGTTCGTCCGCGCCGCCGTCGAAGCGGAAGAGATGCATCTTGTCGTAGCGGGCGACGCGCGCGCCCTCGTCGTCGAACACCAGGCAGGCGCTCGAGATGCGGCCTTCCTTTCCGCAGTCGATGGGCGCCGTGCCGCCGACGATCCACAAGCGGTATTTCTTCGCGCTGGCCGAGAGAAACTCCTGAATCGGCCCTTTCCCGTCGCGCTCGCGCAGCTTCACCTTGTCGGTTTCGTGCCGGCCGATGAGGTAGAAGTTCTCCGGCAGCGCGGCGAGCCGCGCGCCTGCGGCCGCCGCGGCGGCGAGCAGGCGCTCCGCAGCCGCGAGGTTCGCCTCGAGCGCCGCGCTCGAAACCATCTGGACGGCAGCCACTGGGGTGCGGGTCATGGCGCGCTATTGACTCGAGGGCACGTCGACCGGACGCGCTTCGATGCCGAGCTTCTCGACTTTCGGGTCCGCCCAGCTTCCGGTTACCCCATAGTCGAACGCGAAGATATGGCCGAGCGGATCCTTGAGGATCTTCTGCGCGATCGCGGCGGGAATCGCGAGCAGCGGGTTCACGAGCGCGATGACCGTCGAGGCACTGTCGCCGAGGCTCGGCACCACCCGCACCCGCAGGTTCTGCGTCTCGCGCGCCAGATCCACCTCGCCGCTCATCTCCACCTGGGCGCCCGCACCGCGCATGCGGAAATCCTTCACCGTCATCACGCCCTTGTCGACGTGGCCCGAGGAAGCGATCCGCTCGAACTCGAAGCCCTTCGAGAAAACATCGTTGAAGTCGAGGCTGATCCGCCGCGGCAGCGACTGCAGGCTCATGAGCGAGATCAGCTTGCCGAGTCCGGGCTCGATCTCGAGGAACTGTCCGTTCTCGGCCTGCAGCTGGAGCTCGCCGCTGAGGCTCGGGTAGTCCAAAGCCGACGGCTCGCCGTTCCAGGCGAGCGAGCCCTGCATGCGCGCCTTGCCGCCCTTCACGAGCCCGCGATAGCCGACGCGGCCGAGGAACTCTCCCGCGTCGCTCGATTGCAGCTCGAAATCGAGTTTGCTGCGCGACGGCGTTCCGCCGCGCCATAAGCCGCTGCCGGTGACCGTCGCGTCGGGATTCGTGATCGCGACCTTTTCGACGCGCCAGTCCTCGCCTGCACGCTGCGCGGCAATCTCGACGCGGCCGAGCTCCTTTCCGCGCCAGTTGAAGCGCTCCACGATTGCGTCCATCGAGGGCAGATCGTTCGGCTGCGCGCTATCGCGCGGCTTGGCGCCCGGGTAATCGTCCGGCGTACGGAAATGCGTGAGGCGCGCAACCAGCCGGCCGCCGCGATCCGGGCGGTAGGACACATCGCCGGCGAGCTCCTGTGCGTTCACCGTCGCCGACCAACCCGCCGCATCGGCGCCTGCGCGCAATGAAAGATCATTCAGGCGCTTGCCATAGACATCGAGCCTGCCGATGCGCACGTCGAACACCGTGACGTCCGGCGCAGCTTCGCCGCCCGAGAGCAGCGGCAGCCAGTTGTCCAGGTTGAGGCCGGCGAGCGAGCCGTAGACGAACGTGCCGGGGCGCTCGGGAAGGCGCAGCGGCCGCCCCGCTGCGGGCGTGAACGAGACGGCGGCGCGCTGCACCACCATCGCTTCGCCCTGGCGCCTGCGCAGTATCTCGGCCGCGAGCAGGCGCCCGAGCGACACCGATATGCGGTCGCGCGCGCCCCCTTCGGCGGGCAGGAGCTGCACCCGCAGCGGCAGCGCGTCGCTGGCCTCTTTGGCGAGCGGCTCCGGCAGCGTACTGCTTACGCCGCGCAGCGAGGACTCGAAGGTCACGCGGGTGCGACCTTCGCTCACATTGACGGTAGCGACGTAGGGCGCCGAGCCCGAGACGTAAGTGCGCCACGGATGGTCGAACAAAGCGCGCGTACCGGCGACCGTGGCATCGCCCTTGGCCTGCACTTCGATGCTTTTGTCCGCACGCGAGCCCCCGGAAAGCGAAATCGCACCGCCAAAGAGCCGGCCGCGCACGTCTTGCACCGCAAGCGTCGATTCGGTGAAGCTCACTTTGCCGGAAGCGCGCTCGATCGGTGGCAGCTCTTCGCTGACCACGATATTGTTCGCGAAAATCTCGTATTCGCCGGCGACACGCGTCTTCTCGAGTTCTTTCAGCGGCAGCACCAGCTTCAACTGCAGCCGGCCGCGCCCCGTCGCGCTCATCGGGTCGGTAAACCCGCCGCTCATCCCGCGCACGGGACTGGAGGCGATGTACCTCAGGAAATCCGCTGTAGCGCCGTCGGCCTGGCCGTTGACGGTGAGCTGCGGGTGCGGATCGTCAAGATCCGCGATGCCCGCGCGCACGTTCGAGAGCGCGACGCCTTGGATCATTCCGTTTCGCCCGGCGATGTGCATCCGCTCGCGGTCGAACACGAGCTCGCCCGCGATATCTTCGATTCTCGGCCAGCCCGGCGCAATGTCGAGCACGCCCTTTTCGATCCGCGCCGTGACGCTGAATTGCCCGCGTAGCGGATCCTTGAAAGGGAAATCGCGCAGGTCGCCGCGCAGGCGAAGCCGCGCATCGCTCGAATGAGCGCCGAGGATGCCGCGCACCAGCCAATCGCGGGTCTTCTGCCCGCCCATCATCGCCGCATGCGGCAGGTACTTTCCGATGTTGCGCGCTTCGGCGCGGTTGAGCTGCGCCCACAGATCGACGGTCCCGGGGCCTTCGCCGCTGTACGCGTACGAGCCGTGAAGGTTGCCGCTCAGGTCCTCGTTCGCAAAATTGAGCGATTGCGACCGCACGGTGACGCCGCGCTCGCCTTGCCGCTCCCAGTCCACGGCGCCGTTCAGGACATCGAAGGCAATCGGCCCGGCGGGGAAAATCTGCGGAATCCTCAGCTCGCCCTTCTGCGAAGCGATTTGCACCCGTCCGCCCAGCTCGTTCGCCTCGACGCTGCCGCGGACGCCGGCGAAGCCCGGCACCGCCTCCCAGGGAGCGATCGCGAGGTCCGCGAAGCTTGCGCGCGCGCTAAAGCGCCGCGGTGCCTCCGGCGGGCCGCTCCACTCTAGCTTCGTATCGACCAGCCGCCCGTGCGGCGCCACGGTCGCGAGCACTTTCCTCGCCGGGTCCAAGAGCGGCAGCGACGCGCCCAGATGCGCCAGCGGCTCGAGGTCTATCAGGCTCGCGGACAGCAATCCGCGGGCCTGGGCGGCGTCGGCGCCCGGCTTCCAGGTGAGCTGGAAATCGGTCGGCGCCGCCGCGGGGCCGTTCTGCACTTGCAGCGCGAGCCCGCGCCCGGTCAGCTCGTAGCCGTCGCGCAGCACGCGGCCCTTCAGGCGGCCTTGCACCGATGCCAGGTGCAGCTCGGCGAGGTCCTTTCGCAACGAGGCAGACACGTTCGCGAGCGCGAGGTCCGCTGTCGCTTGCTTGACTTCGCCCTTCTCGAGACCGAGCCACAGGCGCAGCGCGCCCTGTCCCTGCTTGATGTCCCAGGGATAGTCGACCCACGCGTGCCAGACCGCGAGGTCCGTGTAGCCGAGCTCGGTGTACACCTTCCCGCTCCATGCGGCGAGGTCTGTGATGCTCCGTCCACGGAGCAGCCCGCGCAGGTCCACGCTCGAGCCCAGTTCGGCGGGCGGCCGGGCGGTCAGGCCGATCGCATGTTCGCTGCCCGAGTTGCGCATCCTCAGATTTACGCCGGACAACACCAGCGGCGGTCCGCCGCGCTTCTCGTCGTGCCACTCGATCTGCGCGTCGCGCACCACGATTTCGTCCTGCGCAAGCGCCCAGTCGGTGAAGCCGCCGTCGGCCCCGAGTTTCCTTCCGGCCACGTACAGCGCGCCTTCGCTGTCGCGACGCACCTGCAGGCGAAGGCCTTCGATCACCAGCGAGTGCAGCCTGGGCTCGCCGCGCAGCACCGAGCTCCAGGAAAGCACGTTCTCCACCGAGGGAAGCGCCAGAGCCTCGCGGCCTTCCGGATCGTAGATGCGCACATCCGAAAGGCTGATGCGCGGGTTTAGGCCCAGCCAGCCGGCCTCGATGCGGCCGATCTTCACCGGCTTGCCCACCGTGCGGGTCACTGCGGCGGCGATGTCGTCGCGATACCGCTCGATATCCGGCAGCAGCCAGAAACGCAGCGCGAGCACCAGCCCGGCAAATGCGAAAAACACCGTCCAGGCGAGAAATTCAAGCGCTCGCCCGACCCGCTTCATGATGGAATTGAGGTTCACAGCGCCGACGAGGCGTTCATTTTAAGCTTAAATGCCGGATCCTATTAGCAAAATCTCCGATTCGCGCTATGCCCGGCGGCTGCTCGCCGCGCATCCGGAGCTGGCGCAGGAAATCGCCGCGCCGGCGCGCTTTGCGCGCGCCGAAATGGACGCCGCACTCGCCAGCACCGAGGGCGACGACGAAGCGGCGCTTGCGCGCCGGCTGCGCCTGCTGAGACAGCGCGTGCTGCTCCGGGTGATGGCGCGCGATCTGTGCGAGCTTGCCGATCTCGACGAGGTCTGCGGCACGATGACCGATCTCGCCGAGGCTGCGATCGACGCCGCGCTCGACGAGAGAGAGCTCATCGTCGTCGGCATGGGCAAGCTCGGCGGGCGCGAGCTCAACGTTTCCTCGGACATCGACCTCATCTTCGTGCACCCGGGCGGCATGGAAGAACAGGAGCGCTACGAGCGCGCCGGCCGAAGGCTGATTCGCCTGCTCGCGAATGTCACCGACGAAGGTTTCGTATTCCGCGTCGACATGCGCCTGCGGCCTTACGGCGATTCGGGTCCCCTCGCGTGCAGCTTCGATTTCCTGGAGACCTACTTCGTCACGCAAGGACGCGAGTGGGAGCGCTACGCGTGGATCAAGGCGCGCGCGCTGACCGGCTCGCTGAAGGCCGAGGTGGCAAACGTCGCGCGGCCATTCGTGTTCCGTAAATACCTCGACTACGCCACCATCGACGCGATGCGCCGGCTGCACGCCGAAGTGCGCCGCGACGTCGCGCGCCGTGAACTCGCGGACCATGTGAAGCTCGGCCCGGGCGGCATCCGCGAAATCGAGTTCGTCGCGCAGGCGCTGCAGCTGGTACGCGGCGGGCGCGATCCCGAGCTCACCGCGCGCCACACGCTCGAAGTACTGAAGAAGCTGTCGGCCAAGCGGCTTTTGCCGGAAAGCGCCGCGCGCGAGCTTTCCGAGGCCTACGTCTTTTTGCGCCGCGTAGAGCATCGCCTGCAGTACCTCGACGATGCGCAGCGCCACGACCTGCCGCAGGACCCGCAAGAGCGCGCGCTGGTCGCACGGATGTGCGGTTTCGCCGACTGGAAAGAATTCAGCGCTACGCTCGATGCGCACCGCGCCGCGGTGTCCCGGCACTTCGAAGCGGTGTTTGCCGAATCGAAGCAGGAGAGCGAGGCGTGGCCGGACCATCCGCGGCTCGCGGCGTTGCGCGCGAGTCAGCGCTATGCGGCGCTCCCGGACGACTCGCGCCGGCGCCTGGATGCGCTGGTCCCCGCGCTCGCGCGCGCGAGCGCGGCGACGCCCGACCCGGAGGCCACGCTGGCGCGTGCGCTGGACCTGGTGGAAGCGATCGCGAGCCGCGCCGCATACCTCGCGCTTCTGGCAGAGCATCCGGAAGCGCTGGAGCGCGTGGCGCGCATCATCGGCGCCTCGAGCTGGGCGGCTGAGTTCATCACGCGCCATCCGCTGCTTCTCGACGAGCTGCTCGACGACCGCGTGCTCTATGCGCCGCCGGATCTCGAAGCGTTCCACCGCAGCCTGCGTGCGCAGCTCGAAGCGCACGCCGGCGACCCCGAGCGGCGCATGAACCTGCTGCGCGAAATGCACCAGGCGCAGGTGTTCCGCCTGCTCGCACAGGACCTCGCCGGCCTGCTCACCGTCGAGCGCCTGGCCGATCACCTGTCCGCGCTGGCCGACTCGATGCTCGAGGTCACCATGGCGCTCGTCTGGTCCGAGCTCCCCCGGCGGCACAGGGAAGGCCCGCCTCGCTTCGCCGTCATCGGCTACGGCAAGCTCGGCGGCAAGGAGCTCGGCTACGCCTCGGATCTCGATATCGTGTTCCTCTACGACGACGACGACGAGCGCGCGCCGGAGGTTTATGCGCGCCTCGTCCTGCGGCTGCAAAGCTGGATCACGACGCGCACTTCCGCCGGCGTGCTTTTCGATACGGACCTGCAGTTGCGGCCGGGCGGCGGCTCGGGGCTCATGGTTTCATCCATTGCGGCGTTCGAGCGCTATCAGGAGCAAAGCGCCTGGGTCTGGGAGCACCAGGCGCTGACACGGGCGCGCTATTGCGCCGGCGACAAGCGGGTGGGCGCAGCGTTCGAAGCCATACGCGAAAGAATCCTTCGCCGCGAAAGAGACCCGCAAGCGCTCGAAGGCGAAATTCGCGCGATGCGCGCAAAGCTGCACGCGGCGCATCCGAACCGTTCCGGGCTGTTCGATCTCAAGCACGACCACGGCGGCATGATCGACGTGGAGTTCGCCGTGCAGTTTCTTGTCCTCGCCCACGCGCACCGCTATCCCGAGCTGACGCGCAACCTCGGCAACATCGCGTTGCTCAGGATGGCGGCCGAGCACGGGCTGCTCGACAAGGAACTCGCCGAAAATGCGCGCAATGCCTACCGCGAGTTCCGGCGCCGGCAGCACGCGCTGCGCTTGAACGGCGCCCAGTACGCACGCGTGCCGCAAGCCGAGGTTGCGGCGCACGTGCAGACCGTGCAGGCGCTCACCCGCGCGCTATTTGCGGCTTGATGTCCGGCGAGCCCGTATCCAGGCGCCCTTTTTGGAGGCGGCTGCGGGCCGCCGCCGCCAGCTCCTCGTAGCGCTGCAGATAGCGCTTTAGCTGCTCCTCGTCGAGCTGCTCGAGATCGAGGATTGCGTTATGCGCGCCCTGCGTGGCGCGGATCAGCTCGTCCAGCTTGATCTGGATCGCCGCGGTATCCCGGTTCTGAGTGTTCTGGATGATGAACACCATCAGGAAGGTGATGATGGTGGTCGAGGTGTTGATCACCAGCTGCCAGGTGTCGCTGAATCCGAAGAAAGGACCGCTCGCCGCCCAGAGAAGCACCGCGGCCGCCGCGGCTGCAAACGCTGCAGGCCGGCCGACGAGCGTCGATGTATGGCGCGCCAGGTTGGCGAAGCGCCAGGGCCGGATCGCGCTCGCGTCGATGTCGCGCATCGCGCTTCCGGAGCTGCTCGGGGTGTCGGGCATGTGGCCTCCAATCGTCAGCGGTCTCTCCAGCAATTCCGATGCCCGCTAGATCGGTTCACGCGGAACCCGCTGCGGCGCAGGAACTGCCGCGATCTCGCCGCTGAAGCGCGCCAGCGTCTCGACGAGGTAGTCATGGTTCAGGCGGTAAAGGACCCGCCGGCCGTCGCGCTCGCTGGTCACGAGGCCCGCGTTTTCCAGCACCGAGAGATGGCGCGAAATCGCCGGCGCGCTCACTTCGAAGCGTTCCGCGAGCTCGCTGGTGGTGAGCGGCGTGTGCGAAAGAAAGCCGAGAATCTCGCGCCGCGGGCGCGAGGCGAGCGCCTCGAACAGCTTGTCGAGCGGATCCATGACATTAACAGATTCGTTAATCGTTGAATCATAATAGCCGAAGCGCGGTTAGAATAGCGGCTCGCTAAGGGAGGTCCTGGGATGGCAAGAAGCAAAACCGCGGCGGCCGCGCAGCGCGCGCCGCTGTCCATGGCGGACCGCGACGGCTGGATCTGGTACGACGGCAAGCTCGTGGAATGGCGCTCGGCGACCACCCACGTGCTCACCCACTCGTTGCACTACGGGCTGGCGGTGTTCGAAGGAGTGCGGGCGTACAAGACGTCGCTCGGCACCGCAATCTTCCGCCTGAAGGAGCATACCGACCGGCTTTTCTCTTCGGCGCATATCTACATGATGAAGATCCCCTACACGCGGGAGCGCCTGATGGAGGCGCAGCGCGAGGTGGTCCGCGCGAACGAGCACGAGGCGTGCTACGTGCGACCGATCGCGTTCTATGGCTCGGAGAAGATGGGCGTGTCGCCGGTGGGGGCGAGAGTGCATGTGGCGATTGCCGCCTGGCCTTGGGGCGCGTATCTCGGCCCGGAAGCGCTCGAGAAGGGCATCCGCGTCAAGACCTCTTCCTATGCGCGCCACCATATCAACGTCACGATGGCGCGCGCCAAGATGTCGGGCACCTATCCCAACTCGGTGCTCGCGACGCTCGAGGCCACCCAGCACGGCTACGACGAAGGGCTGCTCCTCGACGTCGACGGCTTCGTCGCGGAGGGCGCGGGCGAGAACATCTTCATCGTCAAGGACGGCAAGCTCTACGAGCCGGAGCTCACTTCCGCGCTCACGGGCATCACGCGCAGCTCGGTGATCGAGCTCGCCGGCGAGCTCGGCTACCAGGTCATCTCCAAGCGCCTCACGCGCGACGATATCTACATCGCCGACGAGTGCTTCTTCACGGGCACGGCGGCCGAGGTGACGCCGATCCGCGAGCTCGACGGCCGCGTCATCGGCGAAGGGAAGGCCGGCCCCGTCACCAAGGCGATCCAGAAGGCCTTTTTCAACGTAGTCACCGGCAAGGACAAGAAGCGACGGTCATGGCTGACGCCAGTAAACAAGTAGAGGTCACCGAGAAGGATCTGCCGCTGCATTGCCCGATGCCGGACGCGCCGCTGTGGGCACGGCATCCCCGCGTGTTCCTGGACGTGGCGAAGGAAGGCGAATCGCGCTGCCCGTACTGCAGCACCCGCTACGTGTACAAGGGAGCGCCGGTTAAGGGGCATTGACCCTTAACTGCGGGCATTAATTGCCGCGCATCCTCGTCGTCGCGCCGAACTGGATCGGCGACGCGCTGATGGCGCAGCCGCTGCTCGGGCGGTTGCACGAGAAAATCCCGGACCTGCAGCTCGACGTCGTCGCGCCCGAATGGGTCGCGCCGGTGGTGCGCCGCATGCCCGAGGTCGGCGACGTGTTCGCCGTGCCGCTTCGCCACGGCGCTTTGCAGCTGCGCGAGCGCTGGAGATTCGGACGCAGTCTCCGAGGCCGCGGCTACCGCCAGGCCATCGTGCTTCCCAATACATGGAAGGCCGCGCTGGTTCCGTTTTTTGCCGACATTCCGCTACGCAGCGGCTACGTTGGCGAATCGCGCTACGGGCTTCTGAATCTCCTTTACAAGAAGGACGCCGCGGCGATGCCGCTGCACTATGCGCGGCTCTCGGAGCCTCCTGGCAAGCAGGTGAAAGAGCCGCTGCCGACCCCGCGCCTGCGTGCCGTGCCGCACGAGATCGAAGCCACAAAGCGGCGCTTCGGCCTGCCGGCGCGCTACGTCGCCTTGTGTCCCGGCGCGGAGTACGGGCCGGCCAAGCGCTGGCCGTACTTCCCTGAATTGAGCGAAAGACTGCCGGACCCCGTGGTCATCCTCGGCTCGGCGAACGACGTCGAGGCCGCCGCAGGCATCCGCGGAACCAACCTGGTCGGCAAGACCACGCTCGACGAGGCGATCAATCTCCTTGCCGGCGCGGCGCTCGTCGTATCGAACGATTCCGGGCTGATGCACATCGCGGCAGCGCTCGGGCGGCCGCAGATCGCGCTATTCGGCTCCTCGAGCCCCTTGCACACCCCGCCGCTTTCGGCCGCCGCCCGCGTGTTATGGCTCAGGCTCGAATGCAGCCCCTGCTTCGCGCGCGATTGCCCTCTCGGGCACTTCCGCTGCATGCGAGAAATGACAGTGGAAACGGTGATCAAAGAAATACAGAATCTTGGCACGTGACGAGCAAGATCTTCCCCACTGCGCAGGACGCGGAGAACGCGTTCTATGAAGCGCTGGAGCGCGCCGACCTGGAAGGCATGATGGCCGTCTGGGCCGAGGACGAGGAGATCATCTGCGTCCATCCCACAGGCCCGCGCCTTTCCGGCCAGGACCAGGTGCGCGAAAGCTGGGCCAAGATTTTTGCGGGCGGCGCCGGCCCGCGCGTGCAGATCACCCAGCAGGTGGCGGTCACCGGAATGATGATCGCGGTGCACAGCGTGCACGAGAATTTCACCGTCGAAGCCGAAGCGCGCTCGCAGATCCCTGTGGTCGCCACGAATGTCTACCTGCGCACCGCCGCCGGCTGGCGCATGATCGTGCACCACGCCTCGCCGGCACCGGCCCAGACGGAATCCGCGCCGCGCGACGCGCCTCCCAAGTTCCTACATTGAAGTTCGAGTCGCCGTGGTGGCTGCCCGGAGGGCACTTGCAGACCATCGTGCCCGCGCTTTTTTCCCCGGCGCGCGTTGCGCTGCGGCGAGAGCGCTGGGACACGCCCGATGGCGATTTCATCGACGTGGATTTCTGCGGCAACCCGGGCGCGGGAGAGCGGCTCGTGCTCTTCCACGGCCTGGAGGGCGGCTCAGACAGCCACTACGCGCGCAGCATCGCCGCGCACGCGCTGAAGCAAGGATGGCAGCTCGCGATTCCGCACTTTCGCGGCTGCTCCGGCGAGCCCAACCGCAAGCCGCGCGCTTACCATTCCGGCGATAGCGAGGAAATCGACTGGGTGCTAAGAAAGTTCGCCGGGCCACTGCACGTCATCGGCGTCTCGCTTGGCGGCAACGCGCTTTTAAAGTGGCTCGGCGAGCGCGGTGCCGAAGCGCTCGGCCTCGTGCGCCGGGCGGCGGCGGTATCGGCGCCCATCGACCTCAGCGCAGCGGGCAATAGGCTGGACCGCGGCCTGAACCGGCTGGCGTATACGCGGCATTTCCTTTCCACGCTGAAGCCGAAGTCGCTAGCCAAGCTCGAGGTGTTCCCCGGCATCTACGACGCCGCCGCGGTACGCGCAGCGCGCAGCTTCCGTGAGTTCGATGGCTGCGTCACCGCGCCGCTGCACGGCTTTCGCGACACGGACCACTACTGGACCCGCTCGTCGAGCGGCCCATATCTGCGGCACATCCGCGTACCCACGCTGCTTCTCAACGCGCGCAACGACCCGTTCCTACCGGAGCAGGCGCTGCTTGCGGCCGCGCAAAACGCCGCGCCCTGCGTAGTGCTAGAATTTCCTCGCACTGGCGGCCACGCGGGGTTTCTCGCTCCACCCTTTCCCGGCGATCGCAGCTGGCTGCCGCGCCGCCTCTTCCAATTCCTGACCACGTGAACGTTCCCGCAGAAATATTCCGCAGCTACGACATCCGCGGCGTCGTCGGCCGCACGCTGACGCCGGCGATCGTGCGCGAAGTCGGGCGCGCGCTCGGGTCGCTCGGCCGCGAGCGCGGCGCACCCACCTTCGCCATTTGCCGCGACGGCCGGCTGTCCGGTCCCGAGCTTTCAGCCGCGCTCGCCGACGGCCTGGTCGCCGCCGGCGCCGACGTGGTCGACATCGGCATGGCGCCCACGCCACTCGCCTATTTCGCCGCCCACCATCTCGGCTGCGGCAGCTGCGTCGCAGTGAGCGGCAGCCACAATCCCCCGCAATACAACGGACTCAAGATGGTGGTAGCCGGCACCACGCTCTACGGCGACGAGATCCAGGAGCTGCGCACGAGGATCGAGAAGGGGCAGCTCTCCTCGGGCGCTGGAAAAAGAAAATCGGAGAACGTCCTCGACGCTTACATTGAACGCATTGCAGGCGACGTGAAGCTGGCGCGGCCGTTCGATATCGCCGTCGACTGCGGCAACGGCGTAGCGGGAATGCTGGTGCCTAGGCTCTACCGCCGGCTTGGCTGCAAGGTGACGGAGCTTTATTGCGACGTAGACGGCAATTTCCCGAATCATCATCCTGATCCCGCGCAGCCGGAAAATCTCAAGGAGCTGATAAGGACGCTCGCGACTTCCTCGTGCGAGCTCGGGCTCGCCTTCGACGGCGACGGCGACCGGCTTGGCGTAGTGACGAAAGACGGCGAGATCATCTTTCCCGACCGGCAACTCATGCTTCTCGCGAAGGACGTCCTCGCGCGCAACCCGGGCGCGGAGATCATCTACGACGTGAAGAGCACGCGGCTGCTCGCCCCATGGATCGAACGCCACGGCGGAAAGCCGCTCATCTGGAAAACGGGCCACTCGCTCATCAAGGCGAAGCTCAAGGAGACCGGCGCCCTGCTTGCCGGCGAGATGTCCGGCCACACTTTCTTCAAGGAGCGCTGGTACGGCTTCGACGACGCCCTCTACGGCGGCGCACGCCTGCTCGAAATCCTGTCGAAGGAGAAAGACGCCAACCGCGCCCTAAAGGACCTGCCTAACGCTCCGTCCACGCCCGAGCTGCACTGGGCATTGGAAGAGGGCGAGCCGCACGCACTGGTGAAGAAGCTGCAAGCTTCCAAGCCGTTTCCCGGCGCCGAGCGGATAGTCACCATCGACGGCGTGCGGGTCGAATATGCCGACGGCTTCGGTCTCGCGCGCGCCTCGAACACCACCCCGGTAATCGTGATCCGCTTCGAAGCTGACAACGCCGCCGCCCTCGAGCGGATCAAGCGCGATTTCCGCGCCGCTCTCCAGCCTCTCAAGCCGAGCGCGCCGCTGCCCTATTAGCGCGCGTTCTGCGTGAAATACTGCTTCCCGGGGAATCAAAGCAGGCTTTAGTGCACTTCCCCCGCGTGAGAAGTTAACTTGTAGAACCCTAGGCGCGCATTAGACTTCCTTTCAAAGAGCCAGAAGGCTCTCGATAAAAGGAGTGACAAATGCTCACCATGCGCATGAAGAAGTTGATCGTGGGGGTCGCTGTTCTCGTCGCGCCGATGCTTGCCCTGGCGCAGTCGCCGGCGCAGCTCATTGAGAAGTACACGCCGCTCGTCTCTAACAACCCCGAGTTCGCCAAGGTGCTGGTCACCGGCCTGAGGGACGGGACGGAGGTGGTGTTCAAGGCGGGCCGCACGCCGCGCAATTGGATCAGCTTTACGCCGCCCACCGGCAAGATGGGTTACGGAAACGTGGACAACGCGCTGACGCTTGCGCAGGGTAGCCTTGCCTCTCTCAACATCGTCACGGGGACCCCTCAGAGCGGCCAGCGTGCGGTCACGCTTTTCGACGTGAAAGCCGTCCTTATGGGCGGTAATGTGACGACGCCGCAAAACACCACCATTACCCTCCCCGGCGTCCTGATCCTGCGTTCCCAGGACTTGGGGTGGGGAGAGATTTCCCAGAAGCTTAACGTCAAGCTCTAAGGCTGGATTGCTTGCGAGCGGTCGCTGCCTAGGGGCGGCGCCCCGCTCCTCGCCGCTTTCCTCCTCCCCCCGGTAGAGGTCCCCGCCTCTACCGGGGTATTCTTTTTCAGCGCACGTTTCTTCTCCCCAGCGCGTCCTACTTGTGAAAGTTCTTAATCCCAGGAGAACCCCATGAAAAGGGGTGTTACTGCGCGGTCTGCTTGTCGTGCTTCTCGCGGTAGATGTTCCTGCTCTGACGGTCCTGAGCCTTCTCGATCCGCGCGCGCTCTTTCGCCGTGACCTTACCGTCGACCGTGGCTTTCCCCTCCGTCTTCTCTACCCGCGCCTGGCCCTTTTCAAGGCGCGCCGCTTCCTGAGGCGTCAGCTGCCGGACTTGCGGCCCTGCTCGATGCGCCGCTCCTGCATTTTCTCGCGCCGCTCGATCCGCCGGGTGCTGTCGGTCTGCGCGAACGCCGGCGCGGCGAGCGTCGTGACAGCGAGAACTGCGATCAGTCTTGTGAACTGCATCTGCTCTCCCTGTTGTGGAGCTGCAATGCGCTTAACGCGCTTGCGGAGCGCCGGTCGACCGCCGGTAAGCCGGCTTGAGCCGCACGTAGATCGCCTTCAATACGCGGGCCACGAGTCACGCGGAGCTCGACCGCCGTCTCGCTCTAATCGGCCGGAGATGCTGCGAAGGTGGATTCCGGCGTCTGGGTAAGGCGGCCAGACGTTCATCGCCCAGCGCAGGAGCCTGGGGCTCATGCGCCGGGAGTCTAACGCCTACCGGGGACCTGCTTTGGCGACTTTGTCGAGGACCAGGTTGCCGCGCTTCACCGCCGAGTTGAGCGCCTCGAGGGGTGTCTTGGTGCCACCCCAGACCGTCTCCATCTCCTCGTCGATGATGCCACGGATGCGGCGGAACTCGACCAGGCGAATACCTTTGGATTCCTTCGTCGGGTTCTTGAGCAGCAGCTGGCGCACGGCGATCTCCTGCCCCGGATTCGTCTTGTAGTAGCCCTGCTTGCGCGTGAGCTCATACGCAGCAGTGGTAATCGGCACGTATCCCGTCTGCTGGTGCCATTCGGCCTGCACGTCAGGCTTCGATAGATACGCGAGGAAGCGCGCGACGCCCTTGTATTCCGCCGCCGGCCTGCCCGACATTATCCAGAGGCCGGCGCCACCGATCAGCGTATTCTGCGGCGCTCCCTGGAAATCGTCGTAATACGGCAGCTGCGCTACGCCGAAGTCGAATTTCGCGCCTTTACGCAATTCGGAATAGCTCGCCGAGGAGGAAGTGAGGATCGCACATTCACCCGACGCGAAGCGCGCTTCCGCCTGGTTCTCGCGGCCGGCGTACGTGAAATAGCCGGATTTCTGCCAGGAAGAAAGCATCGAGATCCAGCGCACCATGAGCCGCGTATTGAAGGACAGCCGCGCGCTGCCGCCGTCCATGCCGTTGTCGTGAGTCGCGAACTCCTGGTTGTGCCACGCGCTCATGTTCTCGAGTAGTACCCACGACGGCCACGCCGTGGTAAGCCCGCACGACTGTCCCGCCTCGATCAGCGCGCCCAGCGTCTTCGGCATCTCGTACCAGGTTTTCGGCGGCTTCGATGGATCGAGCTTCGCCTTGCGGAAGGCGTCGCGGTTGTAATAGAGGACCGGCGTGGCGGTGTTGAACGGCAGCGCGAGCAATCGCCCTTTGCTGTCGGAGAAGTAAGCGGAGACCGCGGGCACGTATTTAGCCTCGAGCGACTGCCCGGACTCCTGCATCACCTGCCACAGCGGGCGCGCTGCCCCGCTATGGATCATGTCCGCGGTGCCGACCTCGTAGACTTGCACGATATCCGGCGCATTGCCTTTTTTACGCGCCGCAAGCGCCGAAGCGAGCACCTCGTCGTAGGTGCCCTGGAACACCGGCACCACGCGGTATTCCTTCTGGGACGCGTTGAAACGCGCTACCAGCTTGTCGAGCTGCGCGCCAAGCGGCCCGCTCATGGCATGCCAGAAGCGAATGTCTTGGGCGGCGTGCGCGAGCGCCGCAACGCACAAAAGTCCCAGCGCGAGCAGAAGTTTTTTAATCATGGCGCGCGAGTATATAGTCGGCATTGCGTGACTGATATTTACAAATTCACGGCGCGTGAACTTCTTTCGGCCTATTCGGAAAAAGAGCTGTCGCCCGTGGCCGTCGTCCGGCATTTCTTCACGCGCATCGATGCATGGGAGCCGCGCATTAACGCAATGTACCGCATCGATCGCGACGGTGCGCTTGAGCAGGCACGCGCCTCGGAAAAGCGCTGGCACGCTGGCAAGCCGCTTTCTGTGCTGGACGGTGTGCCGGTCACGATCAAGGACAACATCCACACCCGGGGCGACCCGTCTCCGATCGGCACGCGCGCAAACGAAAACGCGCCGCCGCAGCCGTCCGACGCGCCGCCGGCGGCGCGCGTGCGCGAAGCGGGCGGTGTGATCCTCGGCAAGACCACCATGCCGGACTACGGCATGCTTTCCTCCGGGCTCTCGAGCCTCCACGGCATTACGCGCAATCCGTGGCGCCTGGACCGCAATACGTCCGGGTCGAGCTCGGGCGCGGCGGCAGCCGCGGTCGCGCGCTATGCGCCGCTCCACATAGGAACGGATATCGGCGGCTCGGTCCGGCTCCCGGCCACGCATTGCGGCATCTTCGCGCTCAAGCCTTCGCTCGGACGCGTGCCCGTGCATCCGCCGTATATGGGACGAGTGGCCGGTCCGATGACCCGAACGGTGGCGGACGCGTGCCTGCTCATGGAGGTGCTCACCCGTGCTGACGCGCGCGACTTCATGAGCCTTCCCGCCCAAGACCTGGATTTTTCGTCAGTGAAGCCCATCGCGCCCAAAAGCCTGCGCATCGGGTTCCTACCCGACATGGGCGTCGGCCTTGCGGTTCATCCCGAAGTTCGGGCCGCGGCCGAGTCCGCTGCCACCGCGCTCGCCGGAGCCGGCTGCACGGTGGAGTCGATCCGGTCTTTTCTGACCGAAGAGATGTTCGACGGCGTGTGCCGTTTCTTCGAGGCGCGCTCCTACAACGAGTACATGCACCTGCCGAAAGCGAAGCAAGAGCGCGTGCTGCCCTTTATCGTGGACTGGTGCACTTGGCGGGCCGCGCGCTTCAGCGGCCGCGATGTGATGCAGGCCTACACCGGAATCGTGTCGATGCGCGAAGCCGCGGCGGCTGCCACGCAGCCCTACGACTTTCTGCTTTCGCCTACGTCCCCCATCCTGCCGTATGAAGCCGAGCTTCCCGCGCCCGGTAGCGATCCGCACAATGCGCTCCCACACATCGCGTTCACGGTGCCGTACAACATGTCGGAGCAGCCGGCCGTGTCGATCAACTGGAGCTACAGCTCGGAGGGCCTGCCGATCGGTATCCAGCTCATCGGCAGGCGGTTCGACGATATAGGCGTATTGAGTCTCGCGGCGCTGGTGGAAGCGCTGCGTCCGCCGCAGCGCGACTGGCCCCAACCGAGGTAGCGCCAGGGCGGGACTTCGGCTTGGGCGGCTAAACTAGCGGCATGGACCGGCTTGACGCCGCCTTTATCGATGTCCCCGGGGTGACCGTACGCGTAGTAGAGCGCTGCGGGTCGACCAACGCCGTTCTGCTAGGCGAAGCTCTTTCCAGGCAGGCGGTCTTGCTCGCTGCCGAGGAACAGACGGCAGGACGCGGGCGGCGCGGCCGGCGTTGGCACAGCATGCCCGGCGCGGATGTGACGTTCTCGCTCGCCCGGCAGATCCGCCGTCCGGCGCGCGAACTCGCGGCGCTGTCGCTCGTCGCTGGTGTTGCGGCAGCAAGCGCCTTGCGCTCGCTGGGAGCCTCCTCGGCGGCGCTCAAATGGCCGAACGACCTCGTCGTAGGGCCGGCGAAGCTCGGCGGTATCCTCGTCGAGACACGACCGGAGGGCGGGACGACGCGTGCGGTATTCGGCGTCGGGATCAACTGCCGCAGCGCGGGCGGCCTTGAGAAGCGGCTGCGCCGGGCGGTCGCGTCGCTGGACGAGTTCTTTCCCCCTCAGCGAAACACGGTGATCGAGGCGATCGCGCGCGCCCTGATGGCGGCGGTCGATCGCTTCGAGGCGCTCGGTTTCGAAGCCGTGCGGCCCGAATGGGAGGCGCTGCACGCGCACGCCGGCCAGCGCCTGCGGGTGCGTCTCGCCGACGGCAGTTCCGTTTCCGGAATCGCACGCGGTCTTGCTCCGGACGGTGCTTTGCGGCTCGCTACGCGCCGCGGCGAGCGTGCCGTGCATACCGGCCGCGTCGTGTCTGCGAGGGCCGCATGATCCTCGCCATCGACGCCGGCAACTCGCGCGTCAAGTGGGGCTGGCATGACGGAAAAACGTGGACCAGCATCGCCACCGTGTCGCTCATCGAGTTCGCCGCTTCGAGCGACCACGTCAATCCGTTCTCCGTCACCCACGCCGACCCGGAGCGCATCATCATCTCCAACGTTGCCGGGGAAGGCGCACACCACCTTCTTGTCAACTGGACGAGCATTTTCGACGCGGAGACGCTGTGGTTGCGCGCAGAAGCCGAGCGTTACGGCGTGCGCAACCGATACGAACGTCCCGAACAGCTGGGTCCGGACCGCTGGGCGGCGCTCGTCGCCGCCCGCGCCATTCATTCGGGCCCCTGCCTCGTGGTGAACTCCGGAACAGCCACCACCGTCGACATGCTCACGGGCGACGGCGTTTTTCTCGGCGGCGCCATTCTCCCCGGCGCGGAGCTCATGCGCTTCGTCCTCCACGAGCATACCGGCCGGCTCCCCATACAGGATGGCGATTATCGCGATGCGCCACGCAACACCGCGGACGCGATCGAGACCGGTTGCCGGCACGCTCAGGCGGGAGCGGTGGAGCGCCTCTACCGGGTTTTCCGAGACTTGGAGCTGAACCCGCTTTGCATCGTGTCCGGGGGCGCCGGGCAGTCGCTTGTCGACCAGTTGAGCATGCCGCGCCGCTACGTGGAGAACCTGGTGCTCGACGGGCTCGCGCATATCGCGCTCCAGGAGCGCAGCGCGGTCAAATGAGAGTCGTTTTCCTCCTCCTGGTGCTGGCGAACGTGGCTTTCTTTGCCTGGACGCGCTATTACGCGTCTTCGGCCGAGTCCGCGCCCCTTGCGCGCCAGGTCGACCCGGACAAGCTGAAGATCGTCCCGCCACGCGACGTGCCGCCGCTATCGCGGAAGGCGGCAGGCCCTGCCGTAGCCGGCTGTCTCGAATGGGGCAGCTTTTCGCTTGCAGACGCTCCGCGGGGGGAGAAAGCGCTGGAGCCCCTCGGCCTGGGAAGCCGGCTCGGACAGCGACGCACCGAGGAAGCCGCCGGCTGGTGGGTGTTCATCCCGCCGCAGGGAAGCAGGCAGGCAGCCCTCAAAAAGGCCGCCGAGCTGAAGTCGTTAGCGGTGGACGATTACTTCATCGTGCAGGAAGAAGGCGAGTTCCACTGGGCGCTGTCGCTGGGCGTATTCCGCAGCGAAGAGGCCGCACAGGCGCGTCTTGCGGCGCTCCGCGACCAGGGAGTGCGCTCTGCGCAAGTTGGGCCGCGCGAGACCATCGTTCCAAAGGTCTGGCTGCAGGTGAAGGGCGTCGACGCGGCGCTCGGATCGCGGCTGAGGGAAATCGCGCGCCAGATCGAAGGAACCGAGCTTCGCAGCTGTCCCTGAAAGCGCCGCCCTATCCGATCGGATGCGCGCCGCCGGGCACGTGCTGGGCAACCATGGCGAGTAATCGGTCTGCGCGAACCGGCTTGGTAAGGTAGCCGACGGCGCCCAATTCCTTGCCGCGCTGATCGCCTTCCTCCATGGACGTTAGGAAAATGACCGGGATATAGGGCAGCGTCTTGTCGGACGTGAGGGCCGCGACGAACTCAAAGCCGTCCATGTGCGGCATGTTGACGTCCGAGATGATGAGATCGGGCGGCTGGCGCAACACCAGGTAGCCCGCCGCGATGGCGTCTTCTGCCAGCAGCACCCCGTAGCCGGCCGACGTAAGGTGCAACGCCAGGAGCTGTCGGAGGCTTTCGTCGTCGTCCACAACCAGGATGGTGGCGGCCATCGATCCAGCATTTGGTGCTGGTGGCCCGACTCGAACGGGCGACCTACTGATTACGAATCAGTTGCTCTACCAGCTGAGCTACACCAGCGATCCGCGACGCCTTGCGGCAAGCGGGAATTATACGATGGCCCCGGTGAACGGCCGCTGCTTCGTGAACTAGTTGGCGACACGCCGTGACGCTGGCGCCGTTCGCGGCGCGACGGGTGCCGCTGGTCGCCGCACGTTGCGGCCCCCGAGGCAGGTCCTTAGCATCCGTACTACCAAGAAAGGGGAGAACAATGGGAGGTCGGCGCGGTCTCGGATTCACTCTTTTAGAAGTGATGATGGTCGTGGCGATCATCGCCATTCTGGCCGCAATAGCGCTTCCCGGCTATGACTACCAGGTTCGCAAGGGGCACCGCTCGGAAGCGCAGACCTTTATGACCGAGCTGGCCACCCGTCAATCGCAATATCTCCTGGATGCCCGCAAGTACGCCGTAGGCACGACAGCGCTTACGGACCTCAACGAGACGACTCCTGCAAGCGTCGCGACGTATTACGACATCGCGATCGAGACCGGCACCGGCGGCACCACTCCCGATTTGCCGCCGACCTTCCGGATCCGCGCAACGCCGAAGGTCGGGACGAAGCAGGACGGCGACGGCGAGCTGATCCTCAGGCACGACGGCTACAAATCGCGGGGCGGCACGGAAGGCTGGTGACGACCATGCTGCGAACCGCACGCCGGAGCGCAAAGCGCATGAAGGGATTCACGATCATCGAGTTGATGGTGACCCTAACCATCTTCGCCGCGCTCATTGCCGCCGCCCTGCCCGCGTACAACGACTTCGTGCGCAACCAGCGCGTCAAGACGGCGAGCTTCGATCTTTTCTCGAGCCTGGTTCAGGCGCGCAGCGAGGCGCTCACGCGCAATACGACGGTCACCGTCACCCCACTGAGCGGCACGAACGACTGGGCCTTGGGCTGGGAAGTAAAGGCCGGGACTCTCTTGCTGCGCAGGCAAGACGCGCTACCCAATATCACGATGGCAGGGTCGCCGGATCCGGTAACGAGCATCAGCTTCAACGGATCGGGGCGTATCAGTGCCGCGCTTACCCGCGGCATACAAATCTCGGCGACCGGCACGAGCATCACGATGCGATGCATCAAGATCGACACGAGTGGCAGACCTCTGACAAAGGCCGAAGCATGCTGAGGCGAAACCTCGCGCGCGTGCGCTGGCAGCGCGGCGCCACCATGATCGAAGTCCTGGTGACGTTCCTTATCGTCACTTTGGGTCTCCTCGGCGCCGCTGGCATGCAGTCGCGGCTCCAGGTCGCCGAGCTCGAGTCCTACCAGCGGGCGCAGGCGATCGTTCTGCTCCAGGACATGGTGGACCGCGTCAACGCCAACCGGAGGAACGTCGCCAGCTACGTCACGGCCGACCCGGTCGGCACCGGCGCGGACAACGTGACGCCAACGTTGACGTGCCCGCCGGCGGGCACCACGACCGCTGAAAAGGACCTGTGCGAGTGGCAGGACTCGCTGATCGGTGCCGGGGAAACCAGCGGCGGCAGCAATGTGGGCGCGATGATCGGCGCCCGCGGCTGTGTCACGCTTCCGGTAACCACGATGCCGCGCGAGGCCGTCGTCGCCGTGGTGTGGCAGGGCGTCACACCCACCCTGGCGCCAGCGTCGACGGCGTGCGCGTCAGCCTTGTTCGCGCAGGCGAATACCCGGCGAGCGATGATCACCCGCATCAAGATCGGCTGTCTTCAGAACGACCCGACCACGGGTTCATGCATCACGCCATGAACGACATCCGCACGCAAAAAGGTTTTTCGCTCATCGAGCTGATGATCTCGATCACTCTCGGCTTGATCATCCTCACCGCCATCGCGCTCGTGTTCTTCAACGCGAGCAGCTCGCGCACGGAGCTCGAGCGCGTGAGCCGGCAGATCGAGAACGGCCGTTACGCGATCGACGTCTTGTCGAGCGATCTGCGGCTCGCCGGGTTTTACGGCGAGCTTGATGTATCAACGGTGGCCGGCACCGCGTTGCCCGCCGATCCCTGCTCGAAGGCGGTGGCCGATTGGGGCACGGCGATTCCCGTTCACATACAAGGCTACGACAACGCGGGTTTCACCTCTGCGAACTGCGCGCTGACGAACCTCAAGCCGGACACCGACGTCCTTGTCGTGCGGCGGGCGCGTAGTTGCGTTGCAGGCGCCACGGGCTGCGGCGCGGTCGTGAACGGAGCGCCGTACTTGCAGGTTTCGCTGTGCGCCACCGACACCGGCGTCGGCCCCTTCGGCACCGACAAGCACGTGCTCGACACCAGCTCGGGCGCTTTCAACTTCAAAAAGAAAGACTGCACCACGGCGGCCGATAAGCGCCTGTATTACGTCCATATCTATTACGTCAGTACCGACAATGGGAACGGCCAGACCATACCAACCCTGAGGCGCCTCGAGCTTGACTACTCGGGTGGATCCCTCACTTGGACAGACGCTCCGCTCGTCGAAGGCATCGAGCAGTTCAACCTCGAGTATGGCATCGACCAGAACGCCGACGGGTCGCCCGACGTCTACACCCCCGACCCGAATGACTATCCCATAGGCGGATGCAGCGGCGCATGCCCGCTCAACAACTGGATGAACGTAGTGACGGTGGAAATGCACGTGCTCGCGCGCAACCTGGAGGCGTCATCGGACTACACCGACAGCAAGACCTATTCGCTGGGGCTCAAGAAATCCGGCGCGACCCTTGTACCGTTCCAGGTCACGCCCGGCGGGAATTACCGCCGCCACATCTACAGCGGCCTGGTACGCATCGCAAACGTATCGAACAGGAGAGACGCACCGTGACGACCCCGCGGCGGCAGAAAGGCGCGACGCTTCTCGTTGCCCTCATCATGCTGACGGTGCTCATGATGTTCGTGGTGAGCAGCCTCAACACGTCCACGACCAACCTCAAGGTCGTGGGCAACATGCAGTCGCAGAGCGAGGCGCTCGCGGCAAGCCAGGAAGCGATCGAGACCGTGATCAGCACGACGCAGTTCATCTCGACGCCCTCGAACGCGGTTCTCAATCCGTGCGGCACGGCCAACACGCTGTGCACGGACGTGACGGGAGACGGCACGCCGGAATACACCACCACCCTGACGCCGCAGCCGACCTGTGTGACCGTGACTCCCATTAAGAACTCCCAGCTCGTCCTTACGAACGCAGAGGACCTGGGGTGCTCCGCCGGCCAGACGCAGCAGTTCGGCGTGGCGGGCGCGGTCACGGGCGACTCGCTGTGCTCGAACACCGTCTGGGAGATCAATGCGCAGACAGTCGGCGGTGCAACCGGTGCGTCCGTCTGGATCACTCAGGGGATCGGCGTACGCGTGAGCGCCGACGAAGCCGGCGCTTCCTGCTAGGCGGCAAGTCTCAGAAGGGAGATGGCAATGAGAATTACACGAACACTGCTTACAGCGGCGGTTGCTTTCGGGCTGACCGCCTCGCTCGTGCAACGCGCCAACGCGGAGGACATCGACCTGTTCGTCGGTGCCGCCGCCAATACCGCCAACCCCAACGTGCTCGTCATCCTCGACAACAGCGCCAACTGGTCGTCCGCGTCCCAGCACTGGTCCGGCGGTTACAAGCAAGGCGAGTCCGAGCTGCGTGCGCTGCGCACGCTCGTCGGCGAGCTCAGCGACAAGGTGAACTTCGGCCTGATGATGCTGACGCCCGGCAGCGGCAGTGGTTACGACGACGGCGGCTACGTGCGCTTCCACGTCCGGCCGATGACCGACACGAATATCGCCAAGTTCCAAGAGATGATCGGCCCCGACAGTGGCTGCGCCGATGGATCGAATAGCTTGAACAGCAGTCCGAACTGCATCTACAAGAACTTCAACAGCGGCGAGCAGGTCGGTACCGACAAGGTCAACTACAGCGCTGCGCTGTACGAGGCGTTCAAGTACTTCGGCGGCTACACCAGCCCGGCTAACGCGCACCTTGATCCCGCCGTCGCCGGCACGCCGACCGGCAAGGAGGGGTTCGGCCCGTACCGCTATGCGGGACCGATCCCGACGACCGAAACCAAGTATGACAAGGACGCCTTCATCGACCCGACGACGGGCAAGGCGCAGTACGCCAACTGGAACGGCGTCGCCTGCGCTAAGAACTACGTGATTTTCATCGGCAACGGCTTCCCGAACAGCGAGCCCACCGAGATCGCGGACATCCTGACCCGCGTGGGCGGCTCGACGAGCCAGCTCCCGATGCCGACTTTCACCACGACCTCGTCGACGGTCACCAACAATCTGGGCACCGACACCGTTTGCGAAAGATCATCGGAATGTACGACTAGGGCTTCCACGCTTTTCCCGGGTTTGTACGACAGCTACTCATGCACCGGGGGGACAACTCAGAGCGGTTGCAGCGGACAGAACCGCATCAACCAGACCATGCAGGGCACGAAGACGGTCTACACCGTCACGGCGACCGGCCTCTCGGCGCTGCCGGGAAGCGAAGCGCGGTACGCCGATGAGTGGTCGCAGTTCGTCTACACCACGGACGTGAGCGACCAGCCGGGGCAGCAGAACATCAAGGTCTTCACGATCGACGTATTCAAGGACCAGCAGGACGCGCGGCAGACGGCGCTGCTCTCCAGCATGGCGAAGTACGGCGGCGGCAAGTACTTCCAGGCGAGCAGCGAGGAGGCGGTCCTCAACGCGCTGCGCGAGATCCTGATCGACATCCAGTCGGTGAACAGCGTGTTCGCGGCCGCGAGCTTGCCGATCAACGCGACCAACCGCTCGCAGAACGAGAACCAGGTCTTCATCGGCATGTTCCGTCCCGACCCCGGCGCGAAGCCGCGCTGGTACGGCAACACCAAGCGCTACCAGATCGCCCTCTTCGGCCAGGAAGCAAAGCTCGCCGACGCCGACGGGCGCGATGCGGTCTCCACGGAAACGGGCTTCATCCATGCGTGCTCGCGCAGCTTCTGGACGACCGATAGCGGCACGTACTGGACGTTCTCGCAGATCAGCGCCGGCCAGTGCACCATCGCGACAACCTCCGTGTTCTCCGACACGCCGGACGGCCCGCTGGTCGAGAAAGGCGCGACCGCGGAGGTGGTGAGAAAGGGCAATAACCCCCCCACCACCGACACGACGCCGACCAACGTCGTCAATCGCAACATCTACTCTTGCGAATATCCCGGCTCGGTCAGCTTGTATTGCCACCTGGGACCGAGCGGGACGATGACTCCGTTCTCGAACGGGCTGGACGCGGACGGCTTCCCCTACGTCCCGGACTATATCCTTCCGTGGTGGGAAGGGTACCTGGACTTGCTGGGTAGCTCTGAACCCGAGCATCAGCGGATCGTCAACTTCACGCGCGGCCAGGATACCGAGGACGACAACGTCAACGCTTCCAACACCGACACGCGGCCTTCGCTGCACGGCGACGTGGCGCACTCGCGGCCGCTGCCGGTGAACTACGGCGGCACCACGGGCGTCGTGCTCTATTACGGCGCGAACGACGGCACGTTCAAGTCGGTACGCGGCTCCGACGGCAAGGAGCTGTGGTCCTTCATCGCGCCGGAGGATCATTGGAAATTGAGACGGCTGCAGCGCAACGAGCCGCTCGTTCTCTACCCGTCGATGACGACCCCGTACCCCACGCCGACGCCGACGCGCAAAGATTACTTCTTCGATGGTTCGGCGGGCCTGTTCCAGAACGCCGACAACAGCAAGATCTGGGTGTATCCGAGCATGCGCCGCGGCGGCAACATGTTGCAGGCCTTGGACGTGACGAACGTGACAGCGCCCCGCCTGCTGTGGCGTGCCGGTTGCTTCTACGTCCCGTGGGGCTCCGATAGCACCGAGCGCGCCTGGCTGACCGGTGCGCCGCCCAGCAGCGGCCTGGGTCTGACGGCAACGTCGGACGGCTACTACTGCACGCCGGGATTCGAGAACATCGGCCAGACCTGGTCGACGCCGACCGTCGCGCTCGTAAAGGGCTATAGCACCGATCCGAACCAGCCGCTGCTCGTCGTCGGCGGGGGGTACGATACGTGCGAGGACCTGGACGCGAAGAACAATACGACTTGCACCACCCCTCGCGGCCGCGGCGTGTACATCATCAACGCGGAAACCGGAGTGCCCGTGAAGGTATTCGGCGCCGATGGCACCGGCACGATCGAGCACAGCGTCGCGTCCGATGTCACGCTCGTGGACCGCAATTTCGACGGTTTCGCCGATCTCGCCTACTTCGCCGATACCGGCGGCGCGATCTACCGTATCGACTTCGTCGATCCCGCGACACTTGCGCCCCTTTCGAGCAGTAGCTGGAGAATGACGAAAATCGCCTACACCACCGGCGGCGCGCGCAAGTTCCTGTTCGCGCCGGCGGCGCTGCCCTCGGCCGGCAAGGTGTACCTGACCGTCGGCTCGGGCGACCGCGAGCGGCCGCTCCTCCAGAACTATCCCTACAACGAGAGCGTGCAGAACCGCTTTTACATGCTGATCGACAGCTTCGAGCTTCCCTCCACCGACCCATTGGTAACCGCGGTAAACCTCGACGGCTCCGCGATGGACAACATGACCTCACAGGAGGCTGCGGGATGCAACCCGACGCAGACTTCGGGCGCGAAGGGATGGTTCTTCGATCTCTCGCTCCGCGGCGAGCAGACGGTCACGTCGTCGGCGATTTTCGGCGGCCTGGTGTTCTTCAGCACCAACCACGCCGAGGAACCGGCGCCGGGCGTGTGCAACACCGAGCTTGGCGAAGCGCGTGGCTATGCGGTGAACCTCCTGAACGCCTCGGGCGCGGTCGGTACCGAAGCCCTGTGCGGCGGAACGCGCTCGGCGGTGTTTGCCGGCGGCGGCCTGCCGCCCTCGCCGGTGACTGGAACGGTGCCGGTGAACGGCGTGCCGATCACGGTCATGATCGGCGGCGTGCAGCGCACGAACCCCGGCGAAAGCGCGCCGATCGGAGCGCAGCGCGTGCGCCCGGCGATCACGCAGCGCCGCTCGCGGATTTACTGGTATCAACATGGCGATCAACAATAAGACCGGCAGCATGATGGCGGCAGTTGCCATAGTGCTGTTCGCGGCGGGCACGGCCGACGCGCAACTCTATCGCTGGACGGATCCTTCCGGTCGCGTTCACTTCACCGACACGCCGCCGCCGCCGAACGCCAGGAACGTCCAGAAGAAGCGCGTCGCGCCTCCTCCGAGCGAGGCGGCCAAGCCGGCCGAGCCCTTCGCAGTGCAGCAGGCCCGCAAGAACTCGCCGGTCACCCTTTACACTGGACCGAACTGCGACGCTTGCGGGCAGGCGCGCAAACTGCTCAACGAGCGCGGCGTGCCGTTCAAGGAAGTGAGCGTGGCCGACGAGGCGCGCGCCGAGGAGCTGAAGAAGGCCGTCGGCGGAAGCATAATCCCCGCGATTGTCGTTGGCGCGAGCACGCAAATGGGGTTCGAGCAAAACACCTACCAGGCGCTCTTGGACGCGGCGGGCTATCCCAAGACCGGAATTCTTCCGGCGCAAAAGCCGAAGGAGCCGACAGCGACGGCGCGAATCAATACCCCGCCCCGCTCCACGCCGCGTTAGGCCGTGCGCTAGCGCTGCAGCTCGCGCGGAAGCGTGAAGACCACACTCTCCGTAATCCCCTCCAGCGGCCGCACGCTAACGGCGCCGAGCGCCTTTAGGCGCGCGATGAGCTCGTCCACCAGCTTCTCCGGCGCCGAAGCGCCCGCGGTGACGCCGACGCGGCGCTTGCCGGCGATCCACTCGGGCCGCAGCTCCGCCGCGCTGTCGACCATGTACGCGGGAACGCCCATGTTCCGCGCCACCTCGCGCAGCCGGTTGGAGTTGGAGCTGTTCGGCGAGCCGACGACGATGACCACGTCGCACTGCGGCGCCATGAACTTCACGGCATCCTGGCGGTTCTGCGTGGCGTAGCAGATATCGTCGCGCTTGGGTCCGCGGATCGCGGGAAAACGGGCCTTGAGCGCGGCGACGATCGATTTTGCGTCGTCCACCGAGAGCGTCGTCTGTGTCACATAGGCAACCCGCTCGGGCGATGCGAGCTGCAGCGCGGCCACGTCGTGCACGGTTTCGACGAGATGCATGCCCCTCGCCGCCTGCCCCATCGTGCCCTCGGCCTCGGGGTGCCCGCGATGGCCGATCATCACCACCTCGTAGCCTTCCCTCAGCATCTTGGTTACTTCTACGTGCACCTTGGTGACCAGCGGGCAGGTGGCATCGAACACCTTCAGGCCGCGCTGCTCGGCGTCGGCGCGCACCGACTTCGGCACGCCGTGCGCGCTGAAAATGACGGTCGCGCCGGAGGGCACCTCGTCGAGCTCCTCGACGAACACCGCGCCTTTCGCGCGCAGGCTGTCCACCACGTACTTGTTATGCACGATCTCGTGGCGCACGTAGATCGGCGCGCCCCGCTGCTCGAGCGCGCGCTCGACGATCTCGATGGCGCGCTCAACGCCGGCGCAGAAGCCGCGGGGGTTCGCCAGGACCACGTCCAAGGATCGATTGTCTTCCATCAGGGCCGCTCGCTATACGCCGCGTCGAATGCCGCTTCGAGCCGCGGGTGAGCGCCGCGCACGCCGTCGACGACTTTCTTCGCCCACTCGAAGTACTCGCGCCGCCGCGCGCGATCCCAGTGCGCCGGCGGCCGGGTGGCGACGTCGCGCAGGTTGCAGGTCTTGTCGGCGAGCTTGACGAGCTTCGCCTCCGGGCTCAAGCCGGCGGCGTGCTCGATCTGCAAGCGCTTGCGCTCCGCTTTGGGCAGCCGCTTGTCGTCGGTCACTTCGGCAACGATCCCGGCCACGCGCGCGCCGAAAGCGTCCGCCAGCTCCTCTGGCGTCGTGGCGGTGTCCTCGACGGTGTCGTGCAGCAGCGCTGCGCACAGCACTTCGACATCGGTGACGCCGCCTTCGTTCACCAGCAGGTCCGCAAGCGCGATGGGGTGGTTGATGTAGGGCGAGGCCTCGGCGTCCTTGCGCCGCTGGTCGCGGTGCTTATGCGCCGCAAAGGCGAGCGCCTTAAGAAGAAGCGCGAGCTCGGCTTTCATGATGGGCAAAGCCGTCGAGAATCAGCAGCGCCGCGCCGACCGTGATCGCCGAATCGGCCACGTTGAATGCCGGCCAGTGCCAGCCCGCGGCGTGCAGGTCGATAAAATCGACCACGTGGCCGAAGCGTAGCCGATCGATCACGTTGCCGATCGCGCCGCCGAGGATGAGCGAAAGCCCCGCGCAGAACATGCGCCGCCCGGGGGAGCGCAGCAGCAGCCAGGAAACGATGAGCGCCGCGCCGAGCGCAAAGGCCACGAGGATCGGCGTCTGCCAGCCCCCGGCTTGGGCGAGAAAGCTGAACGCCGCACCCTTGTTGAATACCAGCACGAGGTTGAGGAACCCGGTGATCTCGAGGCGCTCTCCGGACGCGAAGCGCGCGAGGATCACCCACTTCGCAAGCTGATCGGCCGCCACGATGGCGAGCGCTCCGGCGAACCAGCCCCAGGCCTTACGCATGCTTGCGCGCCTCTCCGGAACCGCGCAGGTTCGTCTGGCAGCGGCCGCACAGGCCTTCTTCGTTCACGTCCGGGCTGTAGTGCCAGCAGCGCTCGCATTTCGGGTGCGGGCTCGTCGAGACTTCGACGGCGAAGGTGCCGCGATGCACGCGTGCCGCGGACGTCAGCATCACGAACTTCAGCTCGTTGCCCAGGCTCGTAAGGATCTCGTAGTCGCGGCCCTCGGCGTGGAAGTCGACTTCCGCCTGCAGAGAGGATCCGACTTTGCCTTCAGCGCGCAAAGCTTCGATGCTCTTCCTGACGGGATCGCGCAGCTCGCGCAGCCGCTGCCATTTGGCGAGAAGCTCTTCCGCGTCGGCCTGGCGCGGCAGCTCGTGCCAGGTATGGAAGAACACGCTGTCGTCCTTCTTGCCCGTGAATACCTGCCACAGTTCCTCCGCCGTGAACGACAGGATGGGCGCCATCAGCCGCACCAGGCTGTGGGTGATGTGACAGAGCGCGGTCTGCGCCGAGCGTCGCGCGGGCGCGTCCGCCTTGCAGGTATAAAGCCTGTCCTTGAGGAGGTCGACGAAGAACGCTCCGAGGTCCTCGGAGCAAAACGCCTGGAGCTTCTGCGCCACGAGGTGAAACTGGTAGCGCGCGTAGTGTTCGCTCACCTCCTCCTGCATGCGCGCCGCCATGGCAATGGCATAACGGTCCATTTCGACCATCTCGGCCACCGGCAGCGCGTGCTTTGCTGCATCGAAGTCGGCCGTGTTGGCGAGCAGGAAACGCAGCGTGTTGCGCACCCGCCGATAGCTTTCCACCACGCGCTTGAGGATCTCGTTGGAGATGAAAAGCTCTCCCGAGTAATCCGTGGAGGCCACCCACAGGCGCAGGATCTCCGCGCCCAGGCTGCTCGACACCTGTTGCGGGGCGACGACGTTGCCCTTGGACTTCGACATCTTGCGGCCTTCGCCATCGACGACGAAGCCGTGAGTCAGCAGGCTTTTATAGGGCGGTACGCCGTCCAGCATGCACGACACAAGAAGCGAGGAGTGGAACCACCCGCGGTGCTGGTCCGACCCCTCCAGATAAAGGTCGGCCGGGAAGCTCGTGTCTTGCTTGTGCGAGCCGCGCATCACGGTGAAGTGGGTCGATCCTGAATCGAACCAGACGTCCAGCGTGTCGCGGCTTTTCTCGTAGCTCGCCGCGTCGGCTCCCAGAAGCGATTCGGCAGTTATCGACTGCCAGGCCTCGATTCCGCCCTTTTCCACCTGCTTCGCAACCTGCTCGAGGAGCTCGGGCGTGCGCGGATGCAGCTTGCCCGTCTCGCGGTGCAGGAAGAAAGGCATCGGCACGCCCCACTGGCGCTGCCGCGACAGCGTCCAGTCCGGGCGATTGGCGATCATGCCGTGCAGGCGCGCCTGGCCCCACGACGGAAAGAACTCGGTGCTATCGATGCCGCGCAATGCCGTGGCGCGCAGCGATTCGCCGGCCACCGGTTTGTCCATCGAGGCAAACCACTGCGTCGTCGCGCGCAGAATCACCGGCGTCTTGTGCCGCCAGCAATGCATGTAGCTGTGCGTGTAGCTTTCGCGCGCGAAGAGTACGCCGCGTTCTTCCACGCTCTTCAGGATTTTGGCGTTCGCTTCCCACACCATCATCCCGCCGAAAAGCGGCAGCGACGCCGCGAACCGGCCGTCGCCCATTACCGGCGTGAGGATCTCGTCGTCCTTCATGCCGTAACGGCGGCAGGAATCGAAGTCCTCGACGCCGTAGGCGGGCGCAGAATGCACGATGCCCGTGCCCGCATCGAGCGTTACGTAATCCCCGAGATAAACCGGTACGGTGCGGTCGTAGAACGGATGGCGGAAACGGATGTACTCGAGCGCCGTGCCCTTGCACGAGGCGAGCGACTTGCCGGAGAGCTTGTAGCGCTCGAGGCAGGCCTGCTGCAGCTCTGCCGCGAGGATCAGCAGGCCCTTTTCCGTGTCGACGAGGTTGTAGGTCAGCTCCGGATGGACGTTCAGCGCCTGGCTGGCGGGTAGCGTCCATGGCGTCGTCGTCCAGATGACGGCGTAGCCCGGCTTTTGGATCGGCGTGGCGAACGCCTTGGCGAGCTTCTCCGGCTCGGCGAACGCAAAGCCCACGTCGATCGCCGGATCTTTGCGGTCCTCGTACTCGACCTCGGCTTCGGCGAGCGCAGAGCCGCAGTCGAAGCACCAGTTGACGGGCTTCAGGCCGCGGTAGACGTAGCCCTTCTCGAGCAGCCGGCCGAGGACGCGGATTTCGTCCGCCTCGTTGCGAAACGCCATGGTGAGGTAGGGATTCGCCCAGTCGCCGAGAACCCCGAGACGCTCGAAATCCTTTTTCTGGCGCTCGATCTGCTCGGTGGCGAAAGCCCGGCACAGCCGCTGCGTTTCCTCCGCGCTCAGGTTCTTGCCATGCTTTTTCTCGATCTGGACTTCGATCGGCATTCCGTGGCAATCCCAGCCTGGCACATAGGGCGCATCGAAGCCGGCGAGCGACTTCGATTTCACGATGATGTCCTTGAGGATCTTGTTGACCGCCGTGCCGATATGGATGTCGCCGTTGGCGTACGGCGGCCCGTCGTGCAGCACGAAGCGCGGCCGCCCGTGCGCGATCTGCCGCAGGCGGCGGTAGACGCCCTTGTCATGCCATTCCTTCACCCACTGCGGCTCGCGCTTGGCGAGGTCTCCGCGCATCGGGAACGGCGTTTCGAGAAGATTCAGCGTGTCTTTGTAATCAGCCATGTCTCGCAAAATATTCGCGCGCCTGAAGCGCGTCGCGCGCTATGGCGGCTTTCAAAGCTTCCAGACCGTCGTATTTCTGCTCGTCGCGCAGCTTCTTGAGGAAGCGCACGCGCAGATGCTCGCCGTAGAGCTCGCGGTCCCAATCGAAGAGGTGCACTTCCAGGAGCGGCATCGCTACCGGGTTCACCGTCGGCCGCCGCCCCAGGCTTGCGACCCCGCGCCCGAAGCCATGGACCTCCACGACGAAAATCCCGGAGAGCGGCGGCGGGCGGCGCAGAATGATGTTGGCGGTCGGAAACCCGAGCCCGCGCCCGAGCTTCGCGCCGTGCGCGACGCGCCCGCTGATGGTGTAGGAATGACCCAAAAGCCGCTCGGCAGTACGCAAATCGCCTGCGGCGAGCGCGGCGCGGACCGAAGAACTCGATACCCGCGCGCCCTCGAACACGACGTCGGGCATTGCCTCCAGCTCGAAGCCGTAGCGCCTGCCGGCTGCCTCGAGCGCCGAGTAATCGCCCGCACGGCGTTCGCCGAAGCGGAAATCCCGGCCGATGAGCAGCCATTGGACGGCGAGCTCGTCGATCAGCACCTCCTTGATGAAGCGCTCGGCGCCGAGCGCGGCAAAGCGCGCATCGAACCGCGCGATGTGCACGTGCTGGATGCCTGCCTCGGCGATGAGGGCAAGCTTGTCGCGCAAGCGAGTAAGCCGTGCCGGCGCCGCTTCGGCCGCGAAAAACTCGCGCGGATGGGGCTCGAACGTCAGTACGCAGGAGGTCAAATCCAGCTCGCGCGCCTTCTCGGTCACGCGCTCGATGAGCGCGCGATGGCCGCGGTGCACGCCATCGAAGTTGCCGATCGTCAGCGCACACCGGCCCCGGGCGCGCTGCAAAGAGCCGTGCGTGACGACCATGGACTCGGTTAAAACGCTGAATTATAGTGCTTTTGTGAAGGATCTCGAAGCGCAAATGGCCTTCAACGCGCCGACCACCACGATACGCGCAACAAGGCGACGCATTTCGTCGACGGCTCCTGGCCACATCTTCGAGGGGGCAAGCCCGCGCTCGTCGACGCCGTGTTCCAGGTGTTCGTCGCGCCGCTATTTCCCGGCGCTGAAATTTTCTTTGCCTTAGGCTATAAACGCAGGCTGCGATCCGCCGCGCAGGAGCGCGCGCTGCGCACGCGCGCGGATGCCTGACAGCGAACTGACGATCCAAAGCCTTCCGGGGGAGGTTGCATGAAGCAGCTGCTCGCGTTGTCACGCGGGATCGATTTCGCCAACGAGCATATCGGCCGACTCGTCTACTGGTGCGTGCTCATCATGGTGCTGGTGAGCGCCGCCAACGCGACCTCGCGCTACGCGCTCAACCTCGCCTCGAATGCCTGGCTGGAGCTTCAGTGGTACCTGTTTGCCGGCGTGTTCCTGCTTTGTTCGGGCTACACGCTGCTGCACAACGAGCATATCCGCATCGACATCATCGCCGCGCGCCTTTCCCGCCGCGCGCAGACCTGGATCGACATCTTCGGCACCGTGTTCTTCCTGCTGCCGATAGCCGTCTACATGATGTGGTCGTCCTGGCCGGTCTTCATGAACGCCTGGACCAGCGGCGAAGTCTCCGGAAGCGCCGGCGGCCTGATCCGCTGGCCGGTGCGGCTGCTGGTGCCGGCCGGGTTCTTCCTGCTGACGCTGCAGGGTGTGTCCGAGCTCATCAAGCGCATCGCCTATCTGCGCGGCCTGATTCCCGATCCGGTGGAGAAGCACGCAGACCCGGCGCTCGAGCAGCTGCTGATCGACGAGGGCCCGGCCAAGTGAGCGCCTTCATTGCTGCCAACATGGCGCCTCTGATGTTCGCAACGCTGGTGGTATTCCTGCTCCTGGGCTACCCCGTGGCGTTCGCGCTCGCCGCGCTCGGATTGTCGTTCGGCTTCCTCGGCGTCGAGCTCGGGCTGCTCACCCCGGCGCTCTATGGGGCGCTGCCCGAGCGCCTGTTCGGCATTATGTCCAACGACACGCTGCTCGCCGTGCCGTTCTTCACGTTCATGGGCCTGATCCTCGAGCGCAGCGGCATGGCGGAAGACCTGCTCGACACGATCGGGCAGCTGTTCGGGCCGGTGCGCGGCGGGCTCGCCTATGCCGTCGTGCTCGTCGGCGCCTTGCTTGCAGCCACCACCGGCGTGGTGGCCGCCTCGGTGATCTCGATGGGCTTGATCTCGCTGCCCATCATGCTGCGCTACGGCTACGACCGCAGGCTCGCAACCGGCGTCATCGCCGCTTCCGGCACGCTCGCGCAGATCATTCCGCCCAGCCTGGTGCTGATCGTCCTCGCCGATCAGCTCGGGCGTTCGGTCGGCGACATGTACGCCGGCGCGATTTTTCCGGGCCTGGTGTTGACCGCCCTTTACGTCTCATACGTTTTCGGCCGCACCCTGATCTACCCGCAATCGGGTCCCGCGCTGCCGCCCGAGGCGCGCACGCTGCGCGGCTGGAGGCTCGGAGCGCGGGTGCTTTTCGTGCTGATTCCGCCGCTTGCGCTCATCTTCCTCGTCCTGGGCACGATCTTCCTCGGTATCGCGACGCCGACCGAAGGCGGCGCGATGGGCGCGACCGGCGCGCTCGCGCTCGCGCTCATCAACCGGCGCCTTTCCTGGTCGCTTCTCAAGCAAGCCATGAACTCCACGGCGAAGCTGACTTCGTTCGTGGTGTTCATCCTGGTGGGCGCGACCGTATTCAGCCTCACGTTCCGCGGCGTGAACGGCGATCTCTGGGTGGAGCACCTGCTCACCGATCTGCCGGGCGGCGCAATCGGCTTCCTCATCGTGGTGAACGTGCTGGTTTTCCTGCTCGCTTTCTTCCTCGACTTCTTCGAGCTGGCCTTCATCATCGTGCCGCTGCTCGCGCCGGTGGCCGACAAGCTCGGCGTGGACCTCATCTGGTTCGGCGTGCTGCTCGGAGTCAACATGCAGACTTCCTTCATGCACCCGCCGTTCGGCTTTGCGCTGTTTTACCTGCGCAGCGTGGCCCCGACCCAGGAGTACATGGACAAGCTCTCGCGCAAAGTGATCGCGCCCGTCACGACCGGCCAGATCTACTGGGGCGCCGTGCCCTTCGTCGTCATTCAGGTGATCATGGTGGGAATCCTGATCGGTTTTCCGCAACTGGTCACGGGCAACCTGGAAAAAAGCAAGGTCGATCCGTCGAAGGTGCAGATCATCATCCCGCAGGAGGGCCAGCCCGAGGACGAGAGCGCGCCGCCGGATTTCGGCGCGCCCGGGCAGGAAGGCGAGACGCCCGCGCCCGAGTCCTCGGAGCGCGAGTCCGCCGACGACCTGCAGAAGGAGTTCGGCAAAAAATAAACCCCGCCGAAGCGGGGTTTATTGGCTGCGCCGGGTCGGGCTACTTGCCTTTGCCTTTCGCAGGCGCCGGGGCGCCGACCTTGGACGAGAACGCGTAGTTGTCGTAGGTCGACTCCGCGACGCGGAACCACAGGAACTGCTCGTCGCGGAACTTCTTCCAGTCGGGGTAGATGCGCGCCCAGTGCTTGCTCTTGGCCTTGAGCTCCTCGTAGAGCTCGTACGAAGCCTTCTCGGCCGCTTGCAGCACCGCCCTCGGGAACGGCCGCAGCACCGTGCCTCCCGCGACCAGCCGGCGCAGCGCCGGCGGGTTCTGGGCGTCGTACTTCGCGGGCATCCACGTATTCACTTCGCCGCAGGCGGTCACGAGGGCCGCCTGGTAGTTTTTCGGCAACTCGTTCCACTTCTTCTCGTTGACGAGCGTCATCAGCATCGGGCCGCCTTCCCAGAACCCAGGGTAGTAGTAGAACTTGGCGACCTTGTTGAAGCCGAGCTTCTCGTCATCGTAGGGGCCGACCCATTCGGCCGCGTCGATGGTTCCTTTCTCCAGCGACGGGTAGATATCCGGGGCGCCGAGCTGCTGGGGGACCGCGCCGAGCTTGGCCATGACCAGCCCGGCCATGCCGCCGATGCGGAATTTCAGTCCCTTGAGGTCGGCGACCGCCTTGATCTCCTTGCGGAACCAGCCGCCCATCTGGCAGTTGGTGTTGCCGCCCAGAATCGCCTTGCAGCCGTAGTCGCTGAACAGCGGCGCCATCGCCTGCTCGCCGCCGCCGAAATACCACCAGGCGTTTTGCTGGCGGGTGTTCATGCCGAACGGCACCGCGGTGGCCAAGGCGAATGCCGGGTCCTTGCCGAAATAGTAGTAAGTCGCGGTATGGCCCAGCTCCACGGTGCCGGCCTGCACGGCATCGAGCACCTGCAGCGCCGGGACGATCTCGCCGGCCGCAAAGGCGCGGATCTGGAACTTGCCGTCGGTGATCTCGGCAACGCGCTTGGCGATCAGCTCGGCTCCGCCGAACAGCGTGTCGAGGCTCTTGGGCCAGCTCGCCGCGAGGCGCCACTGGATGCTCGGCTGCGACTGGGCTATCGCCGGCGCGGCCAGCGTGCCGGCGGCCACCCCCGCCGCGGCCTGCTTAAGGAATGATCTGCGTTTCACTTCCCCTCCTTGTTGAGATTAGTACAGCGCTCGGGATTCTACGGCGCTCGAAGCGCCCTGGGGCTTAAAGGGCTGTCAGAAATCAATTCAGGCGGGCGCACAGGGCCGTCAGCTCCATCAGGCGGACCCGCACCTCGCTCACGTCCGGGGCATCGGGCTCGCGCTCCAGGTACTCGGTAAGGTCCTTCAGCGCCGGCCGCCAGCACTCCAGGCGCTCGTAGACATAGCCGCGGTCGCGCAGCTCCGCGCTCGCCTCGGGGCTGAGCACCAGCATGCGGTTCAGCACTTCGAGCATGCGCTCGGGGTTTTGCTTCTCACGGTAGATTGCCTTCAGGTTGCGCAGCACGCGCGACAGGATCTGGCGCTTGGAGGCCGGCTCGAGGAACTGCTCGAGCGGCAGCTCGGCCACCGGCACCTCCGCCGTGAGTCCCTCGGGAATGACGCGCTTCAGGCGCTCGCGCAGCTCCGCCTCCGATTGCGGCGCCCCGCACGCGAACGGATCGAGCACCAGCGTGCCCGAGCGCACGCGCAGCCGCACCATGAAATGTCCCGGAAACGAGATGCCTTCCAGCGGCAGCCCGACGCGGCGGCCGATTTCCATGTAGAGGATCGAAAGCGTGATCGGGATGCCGGTTCTGCGGTCGATGACGTCGTTGAGATAGCTGTTGCGCGGGTCGTAATAGTCGTCGACGTTTCCGTAGTAGCCCAGATGATCGAACAGGAAGTCGTTGAGCGCGAGCACGCGATCCTCGGGCTTATAGCTCTGGGGCATGCGCGCGCGCAATTGCAGCGCCATGCGCTCGATCTCGCCGAGATAGCGCCCGACGTCGAGGCCGGGATAGGCATCCTGCGCAATCATCAGGCAAGCTTCGGCGAGGTCGATGCGCGCGTCCTCGCGCCGGACGACTTCGGCGAAACGCTCCAGCGTCATGCGGCCCCGCGGCGCGAAAAGTCGCGCGGCCGGAATCCGAATGCGAGCAGGCTGCCTCCATAGACGAGGGCGCCCAGCACCACCAGCCCGAATGCCGCGGGCACCTTGTGCCGCCAGCCGGCGTGAAGCCACCATGCCGGCTCGCCCATCGTGGTGAAAAGAACCACCGCCATCAATGCCACCGAGGCTGCGACCTTGAGCAGGAACACCGGCCACCCCGGTTGCGGCGTGTAGATCGACTGCCTTCTCAGGATGCGGTACAGCAGTCCTGCGTTGAGACAGGCGCCCAGCCCGATCGCGAGCGCAAGGCCCGCGTGCTTGAGCGGCCCGATAAAAGCGAGGTTCATGGCCTGGGTGGCGGCGAGCGTCAGCACGCCGATCTTCACGGGGGTGACCACATTCTGACGCGCATAGAAGCCGGGGGCCAGGATCTTCACCAGGATCATGCCGACGAGCCCGACGCTGTAGGCGACCAGGGCCTGCTGCGTCATCCACGCGTCCTGGGCGCTGAAGCGGCCATAGTGGAATAGCGTGGCAATGAAGGGCAGCGCCAGAACCGCGAGCGCCACGGCACTCGGCACGGCGAGAAGCACCGTGATGCGCAATCCCCAGTCGAGCAGGCGGGCGTATTCCTCGTGATTCGCGTCGGCATGGTACTTCGAGAGGCTGGGCAAGAGGATGGTGCCAACCGCCACGCCGAGCACTCCCGCAGGGAATTCCATCAAGCGGTCGGCGTAGTACAGCCAGGAAACGCTCCCGGTGATCAGGAACGAAGCAAAGATAGTGTTGATGACCAGCGAGATCTGGCTGATGGAAACGCCGAAGGCGGCCGGCGCCATCAGTTTGAGGATGCGCCGCACGCCGGGATGCGACCAGTCGAGCCGCCAGCGCGGTAGCAGCCCGATCCGCAGCAGGAATGGGATCTGCAATGCGAGCTGCAGCACGCCGCCCGCAACCACCGCCCAGGCCAGCACCAGGACCGGCGGGCGAAAATGGTCGGCGAAGAACAGCACCCCCACGATGAACGAGACGTTCAACAGCGCCGGGGTGATCGCCGGCACCGCGAAGCGGTTCCAGGTGTTGAGTATGCCGGCGGCAAAAGCCACCAGGGAGATGAATGCGATGTACGGGAACACGATGCGCAGCATCGTGACGGTGAGGCCGAACTTGCCGGGATCGGCCGCGAATCCCGGTGCCGTGACATAGACGACGAGCGGCGCCAGCACGATGCCGAGCGCGGCCGTGGCCGCCAGCGCGAGGAAAAGCAGCGTCGCCGTGCGGTCGATGAGGCCGCGCACTTCTTCGGCCGAGGTTTTGTTCTTGTGCTCGGCGAGCACCGGTACGAACGCCTGTGAAAACGCGCCTTCCGCGAACAGCCGCCGCAGAAGGTTGGGCAGCCGGAAGGCGACGAAGAAGGCGTCCGTGGCGAGTACCGCCCCGAAGCCGCGGGCGATCAAGACATCGCGCGCCAGCCCAAGCACTCTGCTGACCGTCGTGAGGCTGCTCACCGCGGCGAGGGCGCGCAGCAGGTTCATGATAGAATTCGCGCCCTTTCAAGGACATCCAGCCCATGGCCAACATCAAATCGGCGCGCAAGCGCGCCCGACAGGCGCAGAGCCGCCGCGTGCACAACATGAGCCTGCGCACCGAAGTGCGCAGCGCCATCAAGAACGTGAAAAAGGCGCTGGCCGCAGGCGACAAGGCGGCGGCGGAAAAGACGCTGCGCGAGTCGCAGCGCACGATCGATCGCGTGGTCGCGAAAGGGGTGCTCCATCGCAACGCGGGCGACCGTCACAAGAGCCGCCTTGCCCAGTCCCTCAAAGCCGTCAAGTAACCGCAGTTCTGCGTCGTCTTCTCGAAGTTGACCGCGAAGCGGTCAACGGGCTCACCCGGCATACGAAATTATACTGAGGCCGCCGCGTGCCCAAGATCTCGTGCCGGGTCCTGGTCATCAACGACGAGCACCTGGTACTGCGCGAGTTCGTCAAGGGCCTGAACGCGGCGGCGCGCACGCTCGATAATCCCTTCGGCATCGGCTTTACCGGCGTCACCACGGCGAAAGAGGCGCTCGCCCTCATCGAATCCGACGGCGACCTGCAGGCGGTGCTGGTCGACGATACGCTCTACTCGCTCGCCAGGAAGAACGGCGCCGAGTCGAGAAAGCTGCAGATGTCCGCGCTCGAGCTCGTCCAGCGCATCACCCGCTTCCGCCCCGAGCTCGACGTCTACATTCTGATCGCGCAGGAGAAGGAAGACGACGTAGTCGACGCGCTCTTCGCCGAATCGGTCGACGGCTACTTTTACCGCGAGGAGCGCGACTACCGCGGCATTTACCGCATCCTGAACGCGCAGATGCAGGAACGCGCACGCACGCCGTTCTACGACGCGCTCAAGAACTACGTCTGGATGGCGAAGGACCAGTGGCACACGCCCGGGCATTCCTCGGGCGAATCGCTGCGCGGCAGCCCATGGATCAATGATTTCTACGAGTTCATGGGCGAGCACGTGTTCGACGCGGACCTCTCCGTCTCGGTGCCGATGCTCGACTCGCTGATGGAACCGAAGGGCGTGATCGGCGAGGCGCAGGCCATGGCCGCCAAGGCGTTCGGCGCGCGGCGCACCTACTTCGCCACCAACGGCACCTCGACCGCAAACAAGGTCATCCTCCAGACGCTGCTCGCGCCCGGCGAGAAGCTGCTGCTCGACCGCAACTGCCACAAGAGCGTGCACCACGGCGTGGTGCTTTCCGGCGCGCATCCGATCTATCTCGATTCCGCCCTGAACCGGAAATACGGCCTGTACGGCCCGGTCCCCAAGAAAATATTGTTGAGAGAAATACAAAAACATTCCGACGCGCAGGCGCTGATTCTCACCTCGTGCACCTACGACGGCCTGCGCTACGACCTGGCGCCGATCGTCCAGGCGGCACACGCCAAGGGCATCAAGGTGATCATCGACGAGGCGTGGTACGGCTTCGCGCGCTTTCATCCGGAATTCCGCCCGACCGCGCTCGAGGCGGGCGCCGATTACGCCACCCAATCGACGCACAAGGTGCTTTCGGCGTTCTCCCAGGCGTCGATGATCCACATCAACGACCCGGAGTTCCGCGAGCACCTGTTCCGCGAGAACTTCAACATGCATACCTCCACCAGCCCGCAGTACGGGCTGATCGCGAGCCTCGACGTCGCGCGCAAGCAGGCGGTGATGGAGGGCTACAAGCTGCTGTCGAGAACGCTCGAGCTCGCCGAGGAAGTGCGCGAGCTGGTGAACTCCACCAAAGTGTTCCGCGTGCTCGAGCTCGAAGACCTGCTGCCCGAGCACGTGCGCCACGACGGCATTCGGCTCGATCCCACCAAGGTGACGATCGACATTTCCGGCTGCGGCTATACGGTGGAAGACCTGCAGAAGGAGCTCTTCGAGCGCTACAACGTCCAGGTCGAGAAATCGACCTTCAACACGCTCACGCTGCTGCTCACCATCGGCACCACCCGCTCGAAGGTCTCCCGGCTCTACGACGCGCTGATGCGCATCGCGCGCCAGGGCCGCCATCCCCGCCGGCTGGTGCAAAGCCCGGAAATTCCCGCTTTTACGAAGTTGAGGTTCCTTCCCAGGGACGCGTATTACTGCGGCGGCGAGCTGGTGCCGGTATTCGACGAGCGCGAGCGGGTGAACCGCCGCCTCGCCGGGCGCGTGTGCGCCGACCAGATCGTGCCCTACCCGCCCGGCATCCCGGTCCTCGTTCCCGGCCAGGTGATCACCTCGAAGGTCATCGGCTATCTCGGCGGCCTGCTGCACTCCACCAAGCGCATGGAGATGCACGGCATCGTGCACGAAGGCTATCTGCCGTGCGTGCGCGTGCTCAAGCCCGAGGAAGAAAAGGGCTTGAAGCCCCTCGGTTGAACCGATAGGATTGGCCGAACGGCGGCCCAGGCCGCCGTTTTTCATTCCAGGGAGGGATCGATGTCCCATGTGATGAACACCTATGCACGCCAGCCGGTCGCCTTCGTGCGCGGCGAAGGCGTGTGGCTATGGGACGAAGCGGGCAAGAAATACCTCGACGCGCTCGCCGGCATCGCGGTGAACACGCTGGGCTACGGGCATCCGCGCCTGATGCGCGCGCTCGCCGATCGCCTCGCCTCGGGGGTGCTGCACACCTCTAACCTGTGGCGCATCCCGATGCAGGAGGCCGCCGCCGACCGCATCGCGGAGATCACCGGCCTCGACGAGGTGTTCTTCTGCAACTCCGGCCTGGAAGCGAACGAGGCCGCAATCAAAGTCGCGCGCAAGTACGGCCACGAGCGCGGCATCGCCGAGCCGGCGATCATCGTGATGGAGAAGGCGTTCCACGGGCGCTCGCTCGCCACCCTTTCCGCCACCGGCAGCCGCAAGGTGCAGGCGGGCTTCGAGCCGCTCGTGTCGGGCTTCGTGCGCGTGCCGCTTAACGATCTCGACGCGGTGCGCCAGGTCGCCGAGCACAACCGCAACGTCGCCGCGGTGATGGTGGAGCCGATCCAGGGCGAAGGCGGCATCAACGTCGCGCGCCTGGACTACCTGCGCGGCCTGAAGGAGATCTGCGAGCGCGAGCAATGGCTCTTCATCTCCGACGAGGTCCAGTGCGGGCTGGGCCGCACCGGAAAGTGGTTCGTCTACCAGCACGCCGGCTTCCTTCCGGACGTGGTGCCGCTCGCCAAGGGCCTCGGCTCGGGCGTGCCCGTCGGGGCGTGCGTGGTCGGCGGCCGCGCGCGGGGCATTTTCAAGCCGGGCAACCACGGCTCGACCTTCGGCGGCAATCCGCTCGCCATGACGGCGGTGGTCGCCACGCTCGATGCGATGAAGGACGAGGGACTCCTCGCCAACGCCGAGCGCGTCGGCAAGCTGATCCGCGAGGGCATCGCCCAAGCGCTCGGACGCGCCAGCGGCGTTGTTGAAGTGCGCGGCATGGGCCTGATGATCGGCGTGGAGCTCACCCAGCCCTGCGGCGAGCTCGTCAAGCAGGCGCTCGATGCCGGGCTCGTTCTCAACGTTACCGCGGACAATGTCATCCGCCTGCTGCCGCCGCTCGTCATGAACGAAGCCGAGGGCCGCGAGGTGGTCAACCGGCTCGTGCCGCTGGTCAAGGCATTCCTGGAAAAGCGCGCCGCGGCATGACGCCACGGCATTTCCTGCAGTTCCGCGATTTCACGCGCGAGGAGCACGAGCACCTCTTCGCCCGCACGCGCTGGATCAAGGACCGCTTCAAGCGCTACGAGCGCTACTGGCCGCTGGAAGACCGCACGCTCGCGATGATCTTCGAGAAGCCCTCGACCCGCACCCGCATGTCGTTCGAGGCGGGCATGCATCAGCTCGGCGGCGCCGCGATCTACCTCTACACGCGCGACTCTCAGCTCGGCCGCGGCGAGCCGGTCGAGGACGCCGCGCAGGTGATCTCGCGCATGTGCGACGTGATCATGGTGCGCACCTTCGAGCAGGACATCATCGACCGGTTCGCGGGGAGCTCCAGGGTGCCGGTGATCAACGGGCTCACCAACGAGTACCACCCGTGCCAGATCCTTGCCGACGTCTACACCTACCAGGAGCACCGCGGCCCGATCCGCGGGCGCACGGTCGCCTGGATCGGCGACTCGAACAACGTCTGCAACACCTGGCTGCAGGCCGCGCAGCTTTTCGATTTCAAGCTCAACATTTCCACGCCGCCCGGCTACGAAGTCGAATCCGAAAGACTCAATTCCAACTGCGAGTCGTTCCGCGATCCGATGACGGCGGCGCGCGGCGCGGACCTCGTCACCACCGACGTCTGGACCTCGATGGGCTTCGAAGCCGAGAACGAGGAGCGCCGCCGCGACTTCCAGGACTGGCAGGTCGACGCCGACATGATGCGCGCGGCAAAGAAGGAAGCGCTGTTCATGCACTGCCTTCCCGCGCACCGCGGCGAGGAAGTGGCCGCCGAGGTGATCGACGGCCCGCAGAGCGTGGTGTGGGACGAGGCGGAGAACCGCCTGCACACGCAGAAGGCGCTGCTCGAATTTCTGGTGCTGGGAAAGCTGAGCGGCTAGCGCCGCTTCTTGGGCAGTTTTGAACCGAGCAGCGGCGCCGCCCCGGTGGTCGACTCGCCGAGCAAGCCGGCCTCGCCATAGAGGCGAAGCTTGTCGCGCGTGTCGAGGATGTCGAGGTTGCGCATGGTGAGCTGGCCGATGCGGTCCGCCGGCGTGAAGTAGGTCTCGCCCTTCTCCATGGTGAGCCGCTCGGGGTGGTAGGTAAGGTTCGGGCTGCGCGTATCGAGAATCGAGTAGTCGTTGCCGCGCCGCAGCTCCAGGACCACCTCCCCCGTCACCGCCTTGGCGACCCAGCGCTGCGCCGACTCGCGCAGCATCATCGCCTGCGGGTCGAACCAGCGGCCCTGGTAGAGCAGCCGCCCGAGCCGCCGGCCGTTGGCGCGGTACTGCTCGATGGTGTCCTCGTTGTGGATGCCGGTCACCAAGCGCTCGTAGGCGATGTGCAGCAGCGCCATACCCGGCGCCTCGTAGATGCCGCGGCTCTTCGCCTCGATGATCCGGTTCTCGATCTGGTCGCTCATTCCCAGACCATGCCGCCCCCCGATGGCGTTCGCCTCGGTAAAGAGCGCCACCGAGTCCGAGAAGCGCTGCCCGTTGAGGGACACAGGCATGCCCTCCTCGAAGCCCACGGTCACCGTTTCGCGCTTCACCGCCACGTCCTCGCGCCAGAAGGCGACCCCCATGATGGGCTGGACAATGCTGATGCCCTTGTCGAGGAACTCGAGGTCCTTCGCCTCGTGCGTGGCGCCGAGAATATTCGAGTCGGTCGAATAGGCCTTGTCGGCACTCATCTTGTAGTCGAAGCCGGCCTTCGACAGGTACTCCGACATCTCCTTGCGGCCGCCCAGCTCGTCGATGAAGCGCTGGTCGAGCCAGGGCTTGTAGATGCGCAGGCCGGGGTTCGCCAGCAGCCCGTAGCGGTAGAAGCGCTCGATGTCGTTGCCCTTGAAGGTGCTCCCGTCGCTCCAGATGCCGACGCCGTCCTCGTGCATGGCGACAACCAGCAGGGTGCCGGTGACCGCGCGACCGAGCGGCGTGGTGTTGAAGTACGTCGCGCCGCCCGTGGAGATGTGGAACGCGCCGCACTGGATGGCCGCGATGCCCTCGGCTACGAGTTGCGGCCGGCACTCGATGAGGCGTGCTTTCTCGGCCCCGTAGGCGAGCGCCTTGCGGGGGATTTCAGCGTAATCGGGCTCGTCCGGCTGGCCCAAGTTGGCGGTGTACGCGTAGGGGATCGCGCCCTTTTCGCGCATCCAGTGCACGGCCGCGCTGGTGTCCAGACCGCCCGAGAACGCGATGCCTATCTTTTCGCCCTTGGGCAGCGTGCCGAGAATGGTTGCCAAGCTCTTGCTCTCCGGGAAAATTCCGATGATACGTGGATAGAATGGTGCCGTGCGGGCCTTGGCTTGCTTTCTGTTGACCCTCTTCTCGGCGGCGGCCTCGGCGGCGCCGTTCGCCGTGCAGGTGGGCGAAGCGCGCGTCGGATTGGATGCGCCGCCGGGATTTTCGGACACCGGCTTCACCGGCTCGCCGCGCCTGCAGGAGCTCGCCGAGTCGCTCACCTCGGCGTCCAACCGCATTCTTCTTTTCGCGGTCAGCGACCTCGACCTGCGCAAGTTCATGGTGGGCGATCCGCCGGAATTGCGCCGCTACATGATCGCCGTCACGCCGAAGAGCCTCGAGCGCGAGCGTGTCACGCCCAGGATGTTCGACCAGCTCGCCGGCGACGCGCTGCGCGCGCTCGGTCCGGCGGCGCCGACGGAGAAAGACGCGAGCGCATACCTCGATGCCCAGCCGCCGGGCAAGCAGAGTCTGCTCGCCGAGCTGCGGCATGAGACCGATGTCGTCTCGTTCGTGCAAGGCACGCGGCTGCCGCCGGCGGGCCGGTTCGACGAGAAGCCGCTGTACCTGGTCGCGAGCAACACGCTCATGCTGCTGCGCGGCAAGGCGGTCAACTTTTCGGTCTATAGCGCTTACGAGAGCCCCGCGGATCTCGAATGGATTCGCGCGATCACCGTGCGCTGGATCGGGGATCTGCAGCGGCTCAACAACCGCTAGCCGCTCAATGGAGAGCTGAATGCCTTCGTTCGACATCGTCTCCCAGGTGAATCAGCAAGAAGTGAAGAACGCGGTCGAGCAGACCAACAAGGAAATCACCAACCGCTACGACTTCAAGGGCTCGGACGCGCGCGTGGAGCACAACGAGCTCGCGCTGACGGTCTACGCCGACGACGAGTTCAAGCTCGGGCAGGTGATGGACGTGCTGCGCGCGCGCCTCGCCAAGCGCAACGTCGACGTGCGCTGCCTCGAGTCCGGCACCGTGGAGAAAATCTCCGGGGACAAGGTGAAGCAGCCGGTGACCGTGAAAGTCGGCATTGCGCAGGACAAGGCGAAGAGCATCGTCAAGCTCATCAAGGACTCGAAGCTCAAGGTCGCCGGCTCCATCCAGGGCGACGCGGTGCGCGTTTCCGGCGCGAAAAAGGACGACCTGCAGACGGCGATTCAGCTGGTGAAGAAGTCCGTCACGGACCAGCCGATTCAATTCATCAATTTCCGCGACTGAGCCCCTCGGTCCATCGGTCGTAAATCCGGTCGGCGACCTGGTGGAGCGCCGCGAGGCGCGCCTCCAGGTCGCGCCCGATTTCCTCCGGGGACTGCACCGTCGGGCTGCCGGCCGCCGCGCGCATCTCGCCGGCGCCGCCGCGGAGCCACGAGCGCACCATGTCGGCGTTCATCTCGACGTGGCATTGCATGCCCAAGTGCTTGCCGATGGCGAACGCCTGGTTGGCGCAATGCGCGTTCTCGAGCACGCGCGTCGCGCCCGGCGGAATGCTGAAAGTCTCGCCATGCCATTGGAAGGTCTCGAAGGCCTGCAGCTCGCCGAGCCACTCGCGCGCCACGCTGTTGTCGGCGACGCGCACTTCACCCCAGCCGATCTCCTTGCACGCATTGGCGCGCACCGCGCCGCCGAAAGCCTTGGCCATGAGCTGGCCGCCGAGGCAGTGCCCGAGCACCGGAAGATCGTTGCGCACCGACTCGCGAATCAGCTCGAGCGCCGGCGCGATCCACGGCAGCGGATCGTTCACGCTCATGGGCCCGCCCATGAACACCAGACCGGAAAAGCCGCGCGGATCGCGCGGCACCGGCGCGCCCTCATCCAGCGGCACCAGCCGCCACGCAATTGAGCGGCTTTCGAGATAGGTGGCAAAATAGCCCGGACCCTCGCTCCGGGCGCTTCTAAAAATGGCCACGGGTTTCATGACCCATTCTATTGCGCTTGTCCTTGCTCTTGCCTGCGGCACGGCGGCCGCGGCCGAAGTCGCGCTGATCGGCATCATTGGCGAGCGCGCCGCGGTGCTTGCCGTGGACGGCGGCGACCCGAAGACCGTCAAGGTCGGCCAGAAGTGGAAAGGCATCACCGTGCTCTCGGTCGAGAAGGACCGCGCCACGGTGGAGGTCGACGGCCGCAGGCGCGTTCTCGTGCAGGGCCAGCACTATCGCAGCGCCGCAGCGCTATCCGAGCGGCAACAGGTGACGCTCGCCGCCGACCGGCACGGCCACTTCGTCACGCAGGGCGCCATCAACGGCAACCCGGTGCGCTTCCTGGTCGACACGGGCGCCACCTCGATCGCGCTGCCGGGGCGCGATGCCGAGCGCCTCGGGATCGACTACCGCAAGGGCGCGCGCGGCGTGACGCAGACGGCGAACGGCACGGTCGCGGTGTATCGCGTGGTCTTCGACAGCGTGAGGCTCGGAGGCATCGAGCTCAGGATGGTCGAAGGGGTGGTGATCGAGCAGGGACTCGATATCGCGCTTCTCGGCATGAGCTTCCTCAACCGCGTGGAAATGAAGCGCGACGGCGAAACCATGACCCTCATCCGCCGCTTCTAGCGGCTACTTTCCGGGAACGAGGGGGACGAAGCGCACAGGCAGCACGCGCTTCTCGTCGTAGCCGCCGTCCGCGCGCTTGGCCAGCACCTTCAGATATTGGATTTCGCCTTCGCCGCCCACCGGGATGACCATGCGCCCGCCCGTCTTCAGCTGCGCGAGCAGCGCCGGCGGCACGCGCGGCGCGGCGGCCGTGACCACGATGCCGTCGAACGGCGCCTTCTCGGGCCAGCCGGCGTAGCCGTCGCCGATGCGCACCTCGACATTGCGATAGCCCAGCTCGGCGAGCTTCGCCGCGGCGGTCTTGCCCAAAGACTCGATCAGCTCGATGGTGTAGACCTGCTTCACCATCTCGGCGAGCACCGCCGCCTGGTAGCCCGAGCCGGTGCCGACTTCCAGCACCACGCTGCGCGCGTCGACCTGCAGGAGATCGCTCGAAAGCGCCACGATGTAGGGCTGGGAGATGGTCTGGCCGCCGCCGATCGGCAGCGGATAGTTGCGGTACGCGGCCGGCAGCTGAGAGGGTGGAACCAAACGGTGCCGCTCGACTTTGCCGAGCGCGGCGCGCACCGCCGGCGACATGGCGGCGAGGCCCGTCTCGACGCGCGTCTCGGCATACATCGCGTCGACCTCGGCCACCATGCGCGCACGCTGCGCCGCGAAGTCCTGGCTGTCCGCGGCGCCGAAGCCCAGCATACCGATCAGAAACCCGGCTAAGCGCCTCGTTTGTTCCTCTCGATGAGGGCGTAGGCGCTGTGGTTGTGGATCGACTCGAAATTCTCCGACTCGATCACATAGGCGTCGATGCGCTCGTCGAGGTTGAGCACCGCGGCCACGTCGCGCACCAGGTCCTCTACGAATTTCGGGTTGTCGTAGGCGCGCTCGGTGACGTACTTCTCGTCGGGGCGCTTGAGCAGGCCGTAGAGCTCGCTCGAGCCCTGCTTCTCGACGATGTCGACGATCTCCTCGATCCAGACGAAGTCGTTGGTGCGCGCGGTCACGGTGACGTGCGAGCGCTGGTTGTGCGCGCCGCGCTGCGAGATTTCCTTGGAGCACGGGCACAGGCTCGTCACCGGCACCACCACTTTCATCCGGAAACTCTGCTTGCCCTTGCGGATCTCGCCGGTGAAGCGGACGTCGTAGTCCATGAGGCTCTTCACCCCGGAGACCGGAGCCTGCTTCTCGATGAAGTACGGGAAGGACATCTCGATGTGGCCTTCCTCCGCTTCCAGCTTCTCCACCATCTCGCGCAGCATGACCTGGAAGGTGCCGACGGTGATCTCGCGCTCGTGCGCCTCCAGGATCTCGACGAAGCGCGACATATGGGTGCCCTTGAAGTGGTGCGGCAATCCCACGTACATGTTGAACGTGGCGATGGTGTGCTGCACCCCGCCCGAGCGCTCCTGGATGCGCACCGGGTGGCGGATGGCCTTGATGCCCACCTTGTCGATCGCCAGCTGGCGCGAATCGTGCGCGCTCTGGACGTCCGGAATGTTGTACAGATCTCTGGACTTCATGATCGCTATTTTATCAATGCCGGCCGGTCAGGGTCAGGGTCCGGCCGCTGCGCTGCAACTCCACCTGATTGAGAAAACTCATACCCAGCAATGCGATAGGCAGCTCGTTGGCCTCGCTTACGGTGGCCTCCACGTCGCGCACCAGCAGGTCGCCGACGCGCACGTACGCCAGCCGTGCGACCAGTGCCGAGCGCGGACCCCCGGCCGTCTGCACCCACACACGGCGTGCGCCAGCGAAATTCACGCCCGCGCGCTGCGCATCGGCCAGGTTGATCGCCACTGCAGTCGCCCCGGTATCGATGAGCGCGCGCAGCGGCGCGCCGTTCACGTCCGCATTCACGATGAAGTGTCCGCGCTCGTCGGCCTGCAGCACCACGCTCGGCGCGGTGCTCGAGCCCAGACGCATCTGCCAGCGCCGGCCGTCGAACTCGAGCAGCGCCGCGCCGTCGCGGATCTCGACCAGCCGAACGCCTTCGGGAGACGACTCGCCGGTTCGCAGCGTGCGCACCGCGCGGTTGTCGATCAGCAGCTCGACGCGCGAGCCGGTGAGCGACATCACCATGACGTTGGTGGCGAGCGCGGGAAAGGCAAGCGCCGCGAGCAGCCACGCGGCGATGCGCTTCAACCCTGCTCCAGGGCGCGCCGGATGGATTGGGCGATTCCCGCGGCGTCCAGGCCCACCGAGGCGAGCAGGCGCGCCGGGTCGCCGTGGTCGATGAACCGGTCGGGCAGGCCGAGCAGCAGGACGCGTTTCTCCAAGCGAAGGTCCGCAAGCGCCTCGCACACCGCCGAGCCCGCACCCCCCATCACCTGGTGCTCTTCCACCGTGACGAGCAGCTCGTGGCTCGCGGCCAGCTCGCGCACGAGTTCGAGGTCGAGCGGCTTCACAAAACGCATGTTCGCGACCGTGGCATCGACGGATTCCGCTGCCTCCAGCGCGGGCTTCAGCAGCGCACCGAACGCGAGAATCGCCACGTGCTGCCCGCGCCGGCGCACCTCGCCCTTGCCCACGGCAAGCGATTTCATTTCTTTGCTCGCTTCGCCAAGCGCCGCGCCGCGCGGATACCGGACTGCGGCCGGCGAGCCGAGCATGAGGCCGGTATAGAGCATCTGCCGGCATTCGTCGGCGTCCGAGGGCGCCATCACGGCAAGGTTCGGCAGCGTGCGCAGGTACGCGTAGTCGAACGCGCCGTTGTGCGTCGCGCCGTCTCCGCCCACCAGCCCGCCGCGGTCGAGCGCGAAGAGCACCGGAAGATTCTGGATCGCCACGTCGTGGATAAGCTGGTCGTAGCCGCGCTGCAGGAACGTCGAATAGATCGCGAGGACCGGCTTCATGCCCTCGCACGCGAGACCGGCGGCGAAGGTCACCGCGTGCTGCTCCGCGATGCCGACGTCGAAATAGCGGTCGGGGAAGAGCTCGGAGTACTTCACCATGCCCGAGCCCTCGCGCATCGCGGGCGTGATGCCGACCACGCGCGGGTCGCGCGCCGCAACGTCGCACAGCCAGTCGCCGAAGATCTGTGAATACGTCGGCTTGGCCCCGGGAACGATCTTCAAGCCTTCGGCGGGGTTGAACTTGCCCGGTCCGTGATACGCGATCGGGTCGTCTTCGGCGAGCTTGTAGCCCTGGCCCTTGCGCGTAATGACGTGCAGGAACTGCGGGCCCTTCAGCTTCTTGATGTTGGTGAGCGTCGGGATCAGGGCGTCGAGGTCGTGCCCATCGATAGGTCCGAGGTAATTGAATCCGAATTCCTCGAAGAGCGTCGAGGGCGTCACCATGCCTTTCATGTGCTCCTCGGCGCGCCGCGCGAGCTCCCACACGCCCGGCACGCGCTTCAGCAGGTGCTCGCTCGCCCGCCGCGCGGTCGAATAGATGCGCCCGGAGAGCAGCTTCGCCAGATAGTTCGTCAGCGCGCCGACCGGCGGCGAAATCGACATCTCGTTGTCGTTGAGGATCACGAGCAGGTCGACGTTCATGGCGCCGGCGTTGTTCATCGCCTCGTAGGCCATGCCGGCGGACATCGCACCGTCGCCGATGACGGCGATGCAGCGCCGCTCCTCGCCGGTGAGCTTGGAGGCCACAGCCATGCCGAGCGCCGCGGAAATCGACGTTGAGGAGTGCGCGGTGCCGAAAGTGTCGTATTTCGATTCGCTGCGCCGGGGGAAGCCGGAGATGCCGCCCATCGTGCGCAGGCGCGCCATCGCCTCCCGGCGGCCGGTGAGGATCTTGTGCGGATAGGTCTGGTGGCCGACGTCCCAGACGATGCGGTCGTGCGGCGTGTCGAAGATGTAGTGCAGCGCGATGGTCAGCTCGACCGTGCCAAGATTGGACGACAGATGTCCGCCGGTGCGCGACACCGACTCGAGCACGTACGCGCGCAGCTCGTCGGCGAGCTGGCGCAGCTGCTTGCGCTCGAGCGCGCGCAGCTGCGTCGGATCGTCGATGGTCTTCAGCAGCTCGTACATCGACGGATTGTAGCCCTCGTGAGCGAGCTCTCCGGTGATCGCAGTCATGCCTAGAATTTTCTCAGCACGATGAAGTCCGCAATCTGCGCAAGGCGGCGTGCGCGGCCGCCGAGCCCGTCGAGCGCGGCGAGCGCTTCGGCGCGCAGCTCGTCCGCGAGCTGCCGCGCGGGCGCAAGCCCGAGCGCGGCCACGTAGGTGGCCTTGCCCTGCTTCGAATCCTTGCCCGCCGTCTTGCCGAGCGTAGCGGTGCTGGCATCGTGATCGAGCACATCGTCGACCACCTGGAACGCGAGCCCGATCGCCTTGGCGTAGCGGTCCAGGCGCTGCCGCTCGTCGGCGTTCCCCTGGCCGCAGTCCGCGCCGAGCCGTACGGCAGCGCGGATGAGAGCGCCGGTCTTGTGGATATGCATGAACTCGAGCTCCGGGAGACTGAGCGCCGCGCCGGTCGACTCCAGATCGATCTGCTGCCCGCCCGCCATGCCGCGCGAGCCCGCGGCCACGGCAAGGGTTCTCACCATCTCGAGCTGAAGGCGCGGGTCGTCGGCGAGGCGATGCTCCGCGAGCAGCTGGAAAGCGAGCGACTGGAGCGCGTCGCCGACGAGCAGCGCGGTCGCCTCGTTGTATTCCACGTGCACCGTGGGCTTGCCGCGGCGCAGGACATCGTTGTCCATGCACGGCAGGTCGTCGTGCACCAGCGAGTAGGCATGAATGAGCTCGACCGCGACCGCGGCGACCTCGAGCCGCTCGGGCATCGCCTGCGTGACCTCGCCGGCGCCGAAGGCGAGCAGCGGCCGCACCCGCTTGCCGCCTTCGAGGCTGGCGTAGCGCATCGCCTCATGCAGGCGCGTGGACGCGATATGACTCGCCGGCAGCAGGCGCGCGAGCGCTGCCTCCATGCGCGCCTGGATGCCGCCCATCCAGGCCTGAAAATCGCTTTCAATGACCTTCATCGGAGTCGGAGGTGCCCTCCGGCGAGCCGAGCGCCGCCTCGAGCGGCTTCAAGACTTCGCCCTCGAGGATCTTGACTTGCTGCTGCGCCGCCTCCAGCTTCTGCTGGCAGAAGCGCGCAAGCTCCAGGCCGCGCTTGTGAGTGGCGAGCGCCTGCTCGAGCGACAACTCGCCGCTCTCCATGCGCGAGACGATTTTTTCCAGCTCGGCGAGCGCTTTCTCGAAGGAAAGCTCGCCAGAAGGCTTGCTCATCTTTTAGTAAAATACTGTTTTTTTAGGGGCTTTACAACGAATGTCCGATGTCGCGCATCTTGCGCAGGTGAGACCGGCAAGCTGCCAGCTGCCGATGTCCTGGTATTTCGATCCGGCAATTTTCGAGCTCGAGAAGAAGCGGCTCTTCGAGGCCGGGCCGAACTACGTCGGCCACGAGCTGATGGTGCCGCAGGCGGGCGACTATCACACGCTCGAATGGGCCGACGACGCGTGGATGCTGGTGCGAAGCCGAAGCGGCGTCGAGCTGCTCTCGAACGTCTGCCGGCACCGCCAGGCGATCATGCTCGGCGGGCGCGGCAACGCTCGGAACATCGTCTGCCCGGTGCACCGCTGGACCTACGATCTCAAGGGCGAGCTGCTCGGCGCGCCGCATTTCGGCGAAAGCCCCTGCGTCAAGCTGCGCTCCAAGCCGCTCGGCAACTGGAACGGGCTGCTCTTCACCGGGCCCCGCGACCCGGCGCGCGATCTCGCAAAGATCACCACCGCCGCCGACTGGGATTTCACCGGCTACGTGCTCGACTCGGTGCGCATCGACGAATACAACGTCAACTGGAAAACCTTCATCGAGGTGTATCTCGAGGTCTACCATGTCGAGCCTTTCCATCCGGGGCTAGGCAACTTCACCGACTGCAATAATTTCACCGTCGACTACGGCGAGGACTTCTCGGTGCAGATCGTCGCGCCCAAGGCCGGACTGGCGAAGCCGGGAACCCCCGCGTACAAGCGCTGGCACGAGGCCTGCCTCAAGCACCTCGAAGGCCGCGAGCCCAAGCAAGGCGCGCTGTGGATGACCTACTACCCGGGGCTGATGCTCGAGTGGTATCCGAACGTGCTTGTGGTATCGCACCTCATCCCGCGCTCGCCGACGCGCACTACGAACGTGGTGGAGTTCTATTACCCCGAGGAGATCGCGCTTTTCGAGCGCGAGTTCGCCGAGGCGCAGCAGGCCGCTTACGTGGAAACGGCGATCGAGGATAACGAGATTTGCGAGCGCCTGGACCGCGGCCGCCGCGCGCTGTACGAGAACGGCATGGACGACGCCGGCCCGTACCAGTCGCCGATGGAGGACGCCGAGGTGCACTTCCATGAGTGGCTCCACGCTCGTCTCCACCGAAGCGCTTAGCGGCGAGCTCGGCGGCTGGCGGATCTTCGACTGCCGGCACGACCTCGCGAATCCGGCGCTCGGCGAGCAGCAGTACCGCGAGGGCCATATCCCGGGCGCGCTGTTCGCGCACCTCGACCGCGATCTTTCGGGCGCCAAGACCGGCGCGAACGGCCGGCATCCGCTGCCGGAGCGCGGCGCGTTCATCGCCTGGCTCGGAAAACAGGGCCTGAAGCCCTCGGACCGCGTCGCCTGCTACGACGCCGGAAGCGGCGCCATGGCGGCACGGCTTTGGTGGATGCTGCGCTGGGCAGGTCATGAATCGGTGGCGGTGCTCGACGGCGGCTACGCGAAGTGGGTTGCCGAGAAATACCCCGTGACGAGCGAAATCCCGCGGTTCGCTACAACGACCTATCCCTCACGGCCCGCGGCTGCCGTGGAGGTGAACGTCAAGGAAGTCGAGAAAGACCGGGATCGCATGTTGTTGCTCGATGCGCGCGCTCCCGTGCGCTTTCGCGGCGAGCAGGAACCGATCGATCCGGTCGCCGGCCACATTCCGGGGGCCGAGAACCGCTACAACGCCGAGAACGTCACCTCGCAGGGAACGTTCAAGAGCGCTGGCGAGCTGAGGACCGAGTTCCGGGTGTTGCTGCGCGGACGCGCGCCTTCGGAAGTCGTGCACTACTGCGGCTCGGGCGTCGCCGCCTGCCACAACCTGCTCGCCATGGAGATCGCCGGCCTGCCCGGCGGCAAGCTCTACGCCGGGTCCTGGAGCGAATGGAGCGCGGATCCAAAGCGCGGGATTGCTCGCTGACGTTCTTCTCGTCGTTCACTTCGCGATCGCGGCGTTCATCGTCGGCGGCCTGATCCTCGTCTGGATTGGCGCGCCGCTCGGCTGGCGCTGGATAAGAAATCCCTGGTTCCGGTATCTGCACGTCGCGGCCATCGCTTTCGTCGCAGTCGAAGCGCTGCTCGGCGTCGCCTGCCCGCTCACCGTATGGGAGGACCTGCTGCGCGGAGGCTTGCGGCCCGAGTCCTTCGTCGCGCGCTGGGCCTATCGCCTGCTCTACTACCGCGCGCCGGAGTGGGTTTTCTCCGCCGCCTACCTCGCCTGGGCGCTGGCTACGCTTCTAACGCTACGGCTCGTTCCGCCCAGGCGAAGAGCTGCCTGAAGACTTCTTCGCGGATAGGCGGGCGCGACAGCACCAGGTCGTGCATGCCGCCGGGAAACCCCAGGACGCTGACGCGCTCGCCGAGCACGCGCGACCAGCGCGCAATGTCGCGCCAGTCGAGCACGATGTCCGCCTCGTCGGAGTGCATCGAAAGCACCGGGCATTCGAGCCCGAGTCCCCGGCGCACCCGGGCGTGGGCGTCGGTGATGGCGCCGAGCCAGCCGAAGTAGATCGGAAAGCCGAGCGGCGGCTTGAGCCGCAAATCGAACTCCCACCCCTCGTCGAGCAGGCTGTTCACGTAGTCCACGCGCAGGCTGCGCTCGTCCTTGAGGAACGGAAAAAAACGCCCCCACGCCGCCGCGAGATGCAGCTGCGCTTTCTTCCAATCGGGCATCCGCCAATCGAAGAACGGGCCGTTCAGCCAGAGCGCGCGCACAGCGTGGCGCCGCTCGCCCTCGTGCGCGTAAAGGGAGCAGACGAGGCCGCCCGTCGAATGCCCGGCGAGCAGCACCGGCTCGCCGATTTCCTCCAGCGCGCGCGTGATGTCGGCGTAATACTCGGCGAGGCGCTTGCAGAAATTCGGGTGCTGGTGCGGCCGCAGCGAGCGGCCGTGCTTGCGCAGGTCGAGCGCATGGAACGCATAGCCCTCGGCGGCAAAGCGCTCGGCCATATGGCGCTGGAAAAAGTAATCCGCGAAGCCGTGCACGTAGAGCGCGGCGCCGCGCGGCGCCGCGGCGGCTGGCAGGCGAACGAGCGTCGCCACTACCGGGCCGTCGTAGTCGTCGGGAAAATCGAGCTCGAGGGCTTCGAAGCCCTGCAGCAGCGTATCAGGCCGCCAGGCGCTCATGCCTGGCGAGCGCCCAGCGGACGTGCTCTCTGACAAGCTCGGAAGGATGGTCTTCGCGTGCACGCAGCGCGGCGATTACGTCGGGGGCGGTGGGCGCGTTGCCGAGGCCGACGGCGAGGTTGCGCAGCCAGCGCTCGTAGCCGATGCGCCGGATCGGCGAGCCGCGCAGGCGCTCGTCGAATTCGCGCTCGGTCCAGCCGAAGAGCTCCACCAGCGTCGCGCGATCCAGCCCGTTGCGGACCGCGAAATCGCCTTCCCGCGACACTTGGGCAAAGCGGTTCCAGGGGCAGACGAGCTGGCAGTCGTCGCAGCCGTAGACGCGGTTGCCGATGAGCGGTCGCAGCTCCTCCGGAATCGCGCTTTTGTGCTCGATGGTGAGGTAGGAGATGCAACGGCGCGCGTCGAGCTGATACGGCGCCCGGATCGCCTGGGTGGGGCAGATGTCGATGCAGCGCTCGCAGCTGCCGCAGTGCTCGGTGTGCGGGCTGTCCGCCGGCAAAGGCAGGTCGCAATAGATCTCGCCGAGGAAGAACCAAGAGCCCGCGCTTCGATCGAGCAGCAGCGTGTGCTTGCCGCGCCAGCCGAGCCCCGCCTGCACCGCGAGCTCCACCTCGAGCACCGGCGCGGAATCGGTGAATACCCGGTACCCGAATGCGCCGGCCTCGCCCTCGATGCGCTCGCAAAGCGCTTGCAGCCGGGCGCGCAGCACCTTGTGGTAATCGCGGCCGCGGGCATAGCGCGCGATATACGCCTTGTCGGGGTCCAGGCCGATGCCTTGAGGGACATTCTGGAGGTAGTCCATCCGGCAGGAGACGACGCGCAACGTGCCGGGCTTGAGCTCAGCCGGCCGCGCCCTTAGCGCACCGTGGCGGGCCATATACTCCATCTCGCCATGCCACCCCTTGCCCAGCCAGTCGAGCAGCCGCGGCTCGGCCGAGGCAAGGTCTGCCGAAGCGATGCCGACCGCCTGGAAGCCAAGCTCGCGTCCCCAGTGCTTTACGCGCTGCGCGAGCGCTGCGTAGTCCATGCCGCTCGATATTAATTTGCCCGACCCGGCCGCAACCGAAGCCCTCGGGGCAGCGCTTGCCGCCGGAGTGGCTCCGGGCCGGGTCCTGCACCTGCGCGGCGACCTCGGGGCGGGCAAAACCACGCTGGTCCGGGGCCTCCTGAGGGCCCTTGGATACCGCGGACGGGTCAAGAGCCCAAGCTATACATTGGTTGAACCTTACGAGGTTTCGAGCTTACACTTCTATCACTTTGATTTCTATCGGTTCAAAGACCGGTCAGAATGGCTGAGCTCGGGCTTTCGCGAATACTTCAATTCGCACTCGGTGTGTGTGGTCGAGTGGCCGGAGAAGGCCGGCGATCTGCTCGCCCTTCCGGATCTCGAAGTAGAGCTCTTTTTTTCCGGAGATCACCGCAAGGCGACGTTACAGGCGCACAGCGCGGCTGGCGAAGCCTGGCTTTCCTCCTTGCGCTTGCCTTCGTAGGCGCAGCGCAGGCGCAAGTCGTCTCGACCCGTATCTGGCCGGCGCGCGACTACACCCGGCTTACCGTCGAATCGAAAGCGGAAATCAAGCACGCCGTATTCAGCCTCAAGGATCCCGAGCGGCTGGTGCTCGACCTGGAAACCGATGAGCTCTCCGCGGCGCTTTCGGAGCTGAACGGCAAGGTCACCGAAGACGATCCCTACATCCAGGGCTTGCGCGTCGCGCGCAATCGCCCGGGAGTCGTGCGGGTCGTGCTCGATCTCAAGGCCGAGGTGAAGCCGCAGGTATTCACTCTTCCGCCGGTCGGCGAGTACGGGTACCGGCTGGTGCTCGACATATATCCGGCCGTTCCGATCGATCCGCTTGCCGCGCTCATCGAGCAGACCGAGAAGAAGCCCCGGCAGCAGGAGAAGCCGGCGGAAAAAGTGGCGCGTCTCGCCACCATCGTCATCGATGCCGGCCACGGCGGCGAAGATCCCGGCGCGCTCGGCCGGCACGGCTCGCGCGAGAAGGACATCACCCTCACCATCGCGCGCAGGCTCAAGGATCTCGTCGACGCCGAGCCGAACATGCGCGCGCTCCTTACGCGCGACGGCGACTACTATCTTCCGCTGCAGACGCGGGTCGACAAGGCGCGCAAGGTGCAAGCGGATCTGTTCGTCTCCATCCACGCGGACGCCTTCGTGCGGCCGAATGCGAGGGGATCGTCGGTGTTCGCGCTCTCGGAGCGCCGCGCCACCTCCGAGATGGCGCGCCTGCTCGCGAAGAAGGAGAACGAGGCCGACCTCATCGGCGGCGTGAACCTGCAGGCGAAGGATTCCTACGTGAAGCAGACGATCCTCGACCTTTACCAGACGGCCACCATCGACTACAGCCTGCGCCTGGGCAGCTCGGTCCTGAAACGCCTGGGCCGGGTCAATACGCTGCACAAGCCGCAGGTGGAGCAGGCGAGCTTCGCGGTCCTCAAAGCGCCCGACGTGCCGTCGATCCTGGTGGAGACGGCCTTCATCTCCAACCCCGAGGAAGAAAAGCGGCTGAACGACGAGGGCTACCAGGATCGCCTCGCGCGCGCGCTTCTCGAGGGCATTCGCGACTACATCGCCAAGCACCCGCCGCGTCCGCTACCCGTGGCCATGAACTGAGCCGCGGCTGCGCAGCCAGGCGACGATGCCGGGGGATACGGAGAGCAGGACGATGGCGAGGATCACGGCCGTCAGATTGTTCTTTACCGCCGGAATATTGCCGAAGAAGTAGCCCGCGAGGCAGAGCGACCCGACCCATAGCGAAGCGCCGAAAAAGCAGTAGGCGAGATAGCGCAGGTACGGCATTTCGCCCACGCCGGCAACGAAGGGAACGTAGGTCCGCACGATCGGCACGAACCTCGCGATGATGATCGTCTTGCCGCCGTGTCTTTCGTAGAACTCGTGCGTGCGCTTCAGGTACGCGGGGTTCAGCCATCTCGAGAAAAGCCGCATTCCCGCCCAGCGGCCGATCCAGTAATTCGCGTTGTCGCCGGATAACGCGGCGGCGATGAGCACGGCGATCACCACGGCGACGTCCATGCCGCCCACGGCGGCGAGCGTGCCCGCCACGAAAAGCAGCGAGTCCCCCGGCAGGAAAGGCGTCACGACGAGGCCCGTCTCGCAGAACACGATGACGAAGAGCAGCAGGTAAACCCATCCGCCGTGCTGCGCGACGAAGGCCGCGAGGTGCCTGTCGAGGTGCAGCGCGAGGTCCCAGGCCCACGCGAGAAGCTCCATCGCGCGATTGTATAATCGCCGCGCGCTTCCCCGATGTCCTCTCTCCCCGCCATTCGGGTGCTGCCCGAGCTGCTCATCAGCCAGATCGCGGCCGGCGAGGTGGTCGAGCGCCCGGCTTCGGTGCTGAAGGAGCTCGTCGAGAACAGCCTCGACGCGGGCGCGCGCGCAGTGACGGTCGCGCTGGAGGAAGGCGGCGCGCGCCGCATCCAGGTCGAGGACGACGGCGCCGGAATCCCGCGCGGCGAGCTGCCGCTCGCGCTCGCGCGGCACGCGACGAGCAAGATCGCGAGCCTCGAAGATCTCGAAGGCGTGGCCACCATGGGCTTTCGCGGGGAAGCGCTCGCATCGATCGCGTCGGTGTCGCGGCTCACGCTCACCAGCCGCACGCGCGATGCTGCGCACGGCGCAATGATCGCCGCGGAAGGCGCGCGGCTTGCAGAGCCCGAGCCCGCGGCGCGCGCTCCGGGCACCACGGTCTCGGTCGCGGACCTCTACTTCAACACGCCGGCGCGCCGCAAGTTCCTGCGCAGCGAGGCCACCGAATTCGGGCATTGCGACGAGGCGTTCCGGCGCATCACGCTGGCGCGCTGCGACACGGCCTTTACGCTGAAACACAACGGGCGCGTGAGCCGGCACCTGCGCGCGCAATCGGCGGCGGAGCGCGTCGGCGCACTCCTCGGCGAGGAATTTCTAGGCTCCAGCGTGCCGATCGAGGCGGCGTCGGCAGGCCTGCGCCTCGGCGGCCTTGCCGGCACCCCGCAGGCAGCGAGGACGCGCGCGGACGCCCAGTACTTCTTCGTGAACGGCCGCTACGTGCGCGATCGCCTCCTTTCGCATGCCGCGCGCGAAGCCTATTCCGAGCTGCTCCACGGGGAGCGCCAGCCGGCCTACGTGCTGTTTCTCGAGCTCGATCCGCGCGCGGTCGACGTCAACGTGCATCCTGCGAAAACCGAAGTCCGTTTTCGCGATGCGCGCGCGGTGCACCAGTTCGTGCGGCATGCGCTCGGCCGCGCGCTCGCGCCGAGCGCCGCCGAGGCGCCGGTCGCCTATGCCACCGTCGCGGAGAGCGTTCCGCTCCAGGCCGCCTTTTCGCTCGCGCAGCCGGCCCCGGCCTACGAGCGCTTCATGGCGGCGGCCGCGCCTCTTCCGGCTGCCGACAAAGCGCCGCCGCTCGGCTACGCGCTCGCGCAACTGCACGGCGTGTACATCCTCGCGCAGAACGAAGCCGGGCTCGTCCTCGTCGACATGCACGCCGCGCACGAGCGCATCGTGATGGAGAAGCTCAAGCAGAACCTCGACACGGGCGCGGTCGAGCGCCAGGCGCTGCTCGTGCCCGGCGTGTTCTCCGCCGAGGCGCTCGATATCGCGGCCGCGGAGGAAAACCGCGAGACGCTCGAGCGCCTGGGCCTCGAGCTCTCGGTATCCGGGCCGAACGAGCTCTCGGTGCGCGCGGCGCCGGCGGCGCTCGCCGGCGGCGATATCGTCGGCCTGGCGCGCGACGTGCTGAAGGAAATCCGCGAGTACGGCGCGAGCGAGGCCCTTTCCGCCCGGCAAAACGAGCTCCTCGCCACCATGGCGTGCCACGGGGCGGTGCGCGCCAACCGCGCGCTCGGCAACGCCGAGATGAACGCGCTGCTGCGCGAAATGGAATCGACCGAGCGCTCGGGTAGCTGCAACCACGGGCGGCCGACCTGGTACCAGCTCACTCTCGCCGATCTCGATCGGCTTTTCATGCGCGGGCGCTAGCGTGGACAGGATCCTGGTCATCACCGGCGGCGGCCGCGGCATCGGCGCAGCCACGGCGCGCTTCGCAGCGCTCGAGGGCTATGCGGTGTGCGTGAATTACCTGCGCGACCACGATACGGCGAACAAGCTCGTGGCCGAGCTGCAGAAGAGCGGCGCGAAAGCGATCGCGGTGGCGGGCGACGTCTCGCGGGAAAGCGACGTGCTGCGCCTTTTCGAGACCGTCGACCGCTCGCTCGGGCGCGTGACCGCGCTCGTCAACAACGCCGGCATCGTCGACCGCGGGATGAAGGTCGCCGAGATGAGCGCCGAGCGCATCGTGCGCATGCTCGCCATCAACGTCGTCGGCAGCTTTCTGTGCGCGCGCGAGGCGGTGAAGCGCATGTCGAGGCGCCGCGGCGGCGCCGGCGGCGCGATCGTCAACCTTTCGTCCATCGCTGCCCGGCTGGGCGGCGCCGGGGAATATGTCGACTACGCCGCATCGAAGGGCGCGATCGACAGCTTCACCGTCGGCCTCGCAAAGGAGGTCGGCCCCGAGGGCATCCGCGTGAACGCGGTGCGGCCCGGCATCGTCCGCACCGAGATCCACCTGGCGAGCGGTGATCCGGCCCGCGTGGAGCGCATCGGAGCGGGCGCCCCGCTCGAGCGGGCGGGAGAGCCCGAAGAGGTCGCGCGCGCGATCCTGTGGCTGCTCTCCGACCAAGCCTCGTACACGAGCGGCGCCCTGGTCGACGTTTCTGGTGGCCGGTAAAGCATATGCGCTCCTAGGTCCGACGGCGAGCGGCAAATCCGCGCTCGCTCAAAAACTGGCCGAGCGCTATCCCGTGGAGATCGTTTCGGTCGACTCGGCGCAGGTGTACCGCGGCATGGACATCGGCACGGCCAAGCCGGGCGCCGCCGAGCGCGCGCGCGTGCCGCACCATCTCATCGACCTCATCGATCCCGACGCGCGCTACTCCACCGGCCAATTCCGCGCCGATGCGCTCCGCGCGATCGCCGGCATCCTGGAGAGAAAGAGGATTCCGCTGCTCGTCGGCGGCACGATGCTCTACTACCGCAGCCTGGCCGCCGGACTCGACGAGCTGCCGGCCGCGGACGCGCGGGTGCGCAGCGCCATCAACGCCGAAGCCGCGCAACGCGGCTGGCCGGCGCTGCATGCCGAGCTGGCGACGATCGATCCGCAGGCGGCGAGCCGCATCGCACCCAACGACGCGCAGCGCATTCAGCGCGCCCTCGAGGTGTTCCGCCTCACGGGCAAGCCGATTTCGTCGCTGCAGCGCGGCGCCGCGGATCGTGCTCCATTCGCCATCCAGGCTTGCGCGCTGCTACCGGAGCGATCGGCGCTCCACGCGAGCATTGAAAAACGCTTCGACGCCATGCTCGCCGCCGGGCTCGTCGAAGAAGTAAAAGGGCTGAGGAAGCGCTATCGCCTGTCCGGCGACATGCCGAGCATGCGCGCGGTGGGCTACCGGCAGGTCTGGGAATTCCTCGAAGGCGAGTGCGACGAGGCCACCCTGCGGGCTCGTGCGCTCGCCGCGACGCGGCAGCTCGCCAAGCGCCAGCTCACGTGGCTGCGCAGCTTGCCGGACCTGATCCGGCTCGGCGCCAGCCGCCCGGAGGATGCGGCCGACGCTTTGCATGATCTGCTCACTCGCTAGAATCCAGCCTCTCGTTCAGGAGAGGCGCTCATGCAAATCGGGATCGTCGGTCTGGGCAGGATCGGTGCGGGCATGGCACGGCGCCTCGCGCGGCGCGGCGTGCAGGTCATCTGCTATGACCAGGCCGAGGCGGCGCGCAAGGCGCTCGCCGCCGAATCGGGCATTCACTGCGTGGAAAATCTCGCGGCGATGTGCGCGCGCATCGAAGGCGAGCGCGTCATATTGCTTTCCTTGCCCGCCGGCGCGGCGGTGGAGGACACGACCCGCGGGCTCGCGCCGCTGCTGGCGACCGGCGACACGCTGGTCGACGGCGGCAACAGCTACTATCGCGATTCGATGCGCCGCGCGCTCGGGCTGTCGCAGCAGGGATTGCGCTACATCGACGCCGGCGTGTCGGGCGGCGTCCAGGGCCTCGAGCAAGGCTATTGCCTGATGCTCGGCGGCACGCCGAAGTCGATCGAGATCTTCGAGCCTTTCGCGCGCCTGCTCGCGCCCGAGCCGCAACGCGGCTGGCTGCATTGCGGGCCGAGCGGCGCCGGCCACTTCGCCAAGATGATTCACAACGGCATCGAGTACGGCATCATGCAGTCGCTCGCCGAGGGCTTCGCGCTCCTTGCCGCGCGCCCGGATCTCGACATCGATCTCGCTCGCCTCGCGGAGACCTGGCGCCATGGGAGCGTGGTGCGCTCCTCGCTCCTCGATCTTTGCGCGTCGGTCCTCACGCGCGCGGAGGAGCTCGGCCGCGTCACGCCCGTGGTGGCCGATTCGGGCGAAGGCCGCTGGGCCGCCCTCGAATCGATCGAGCTCGGCGTGCCGGCGCCGGTGATCACGCTCGCGCTGATGAACCGCTTCTCGAGCCAGGGCGGCTCCGACTACGCGCACAAGCTCCTCGCCATGATGCGAAGCGAATTCGGCGGGCACGCCGTGCACACGAGCGCGTGATCGTCGTCGTCATGGGCGTGTCCGGAGCCGGAAAGACGACGATCGGCTCGGCGCTGGCGCGCGATCTCGGCTGGCGCTTCCTCGATGGCGACGACTACCACTCGCCGCACAACGTGGCGAAGATGGCGGCCGGGCAGGCGCTGAGCGACGCGGACCGCGAGGCGCCCGCCCCACTTGCGCCGCGCCTAGCGCCTACTGGCCGATGTGCACCCGGTCTCAGTCGCCGCGCGCGGCGCCTCCGCGACGCGGGTCTGCGCCACCGCGCAAGCCGCCCGCAATGCGCTCGATCGCGTGCAGGCCGCTCTGCAGCGGGACCGATTCGACGACGTGGTTGCGGCTTTCGAGATCCGCGCGCAGCGCCTCGTAGACCGTGCCGCGTTCCAGCAGCGTCGGGCCGTTGCGGGAGCCGAAGTTGGGCAGTGCGATGGCCGATTGCACGTCGAATCCCCAATCGAGCGTGGCGACGAGCGTCCGGGCGACGTAGTTGATGATGTTCGGCCCGCCCGGCGAGCCGACGACGAGCCGCACCTGGCCGTCGCCGTCGAAAACGACGGTCGGCGCCATGCTGCTGCGCGGACGCTTGCGCGGCGCGACCTGGTTGGCCCCGCCCGGCGCGAAGTCGAAGTCGGTCAGCTGGTTGTTGAGGAGGAATCCGCGCACCATGATGCGGCTGCCGAAAGTGCTCTCGATCGTGGTCGTCATCGCAACCGCGTTGCCGTTCGCATCGACGATGGAGAAATGGCTGGTGCCGCTCTCGAAATCGCCCGGCAGCGCCACGCGCATGGAGCGCTCGCCGATGCGCCGCGCGCGCTCGTCGAGATACTTGCCGTCGAGCAGGCGCGCGACCGGCACCCGCACGAAGTCCGGGTCGCCGGCGTAGCGCGCGCGGTCGGCATACGCGAGCCGTCCCGCTTCGGTGAAGAAGTGCACCGCCGCGGCCGAATGGCGAGGCGCGCGCGCGAAGGGCACCCGCTCCAGCATTCCGAGGATCTGCAAAACCGCGACCCCGCCCGAGCTCGGCGGGCCCATGGAGCACACGCGCCAGGCGCGGTACGGGCCGCAAACCGGCGCGCGCTCGAGCGCGCGGTAGCCGGCGAGATCTTCTTCGGTCATGTCGCCCGGCCTGGCATGCGAGCGCACCGCGTTCACGATGTCGCGCGCGATCCCGCCGCTGTAGAACGCGTCGGCGCCGCGCGTTGCGATCGTGCGCAGCGTGGCGCCGTACTGCGGATTGAGCACGCGCTCGCCGGCCGCTTTCGGCTTCCCGTCTGCGTCGTAGAAAATGCGCCGCGCTGCCGGATCCGCCGGCAGCAGGCGCTCGGCCGCGAGCTCCTCGTGCAGCTGCGCCGGCATGGCAAAACCTTCTTCCGCGGCGAAGATCGCATACTGGAAAAGCTCGGCCCAGCGCAGCCTGCCGTGGCGCCGATGCGCAACCTCGAGCATGCGCAGCACGCCGGGCACGCCAACCGAGCGCCCGCCGATGGCGTCCCAGAACTCCATGGGCGTGCCGTCGCTTTTCAGGAACCGATCCGGCCTCGCCGCGGCGGGGGCAGTCTCGCGCCCGTCGTAGCTCGTCAAGCGCTTCTCGCTCTGCGACCAGTAAAGCATGAACGCGCCGCCGCCGATCCCCGACGATTCGGGCTCCACCAGTCCGAGCACCGTCTGCACGGCCACCGCGGCATCCACCGCCGTCCCGCCGCTCTTCAGCACCGCGTAGCCGGCGTCGACGGCGAGCGGATGCGCCGCCGCGACCATGAAATGCCGGGCGGTTTGCGCCTGACAAGCGAGCGCAAAAAACAAAAGGGCGGCCGCAGCCGCCCTTAACAACGCCACGTACCTGGAGCGAATCACGCCATCAACGGCACGATGAGAAGCGCCACGATATTGATGATCTTGATGAGCGGGTTCACCGCCGGGCCGGCGGTGTCCTTGTAGGGGTCGCCGACCGTGTCGCCGGTCACCGCGGCCTTGTGCGCGTCCGAGCCCTTGCCGCCGTGGTGCCCGTCCTCGATGTACTTCTTCGCGTTGTCCCAGGCGCCGCCGCCGGTGCACATCGAGATGGCGACGAACAGTCCCGTCACGATCGTGCCCATCAGCACGCCGCCGAGCGCCTGCGGGCCGAGAATCAGGCCGACGAGAATCGGCACCAGCACCGGCAGGAGCGACGGGATCATCATCTCCCGGATCGCCGCGCGCGTCAGCATGTCCACCGCGGTGCCGTATTGCGGCTTGGCGGTGCCTTGCATGATGCCGGGGATTTCCTTGAACTGGCGGCGCACTTCGAGCACCACCGCGCCCGCGGCGCGGCCCACCGCCTCCATCGCCATGGAGGCGAACAGGTACGGGACCATGCCGCCGATGAACAGGCCGATGATCACCATGTGGTTCGAGAGATCGAAGCTCAGGCTCTTGCCGCTCGCTTCGAGCGCGTGCGTGTAGTCGGCGAAAAGCACGAGCGCCGCAAGGCCCGCCGAACCGATGGCGTAGCCCTTGGTCACGGCCTTGGTGGTGTTGCCTACGGCGTCGAGCGGATCGGTGATGGCGCGCACCGAGTCCGGCAGATCCGCCATCTCGGCGATGCCGCCGGCGTTATCGGTGATCGGCCCATAGGCGTCGAGCGCGACGATGATCCCGGCCATCGACAGCATCGAGGTCGCCGCCGTGGCGATGCCGTAAAGGCCCGCGAGCCCGTACGAGACGAGGATCGCGACGCACACCGCGAGCACCGGCCAGGCGGTGGACTTCATCGAGACGCCGAGGCCGGCGATAATATTGGTCGCATGGCCGGTCGTGCTCGCCTGGGCGACGTGGCGCACCGGCTTGAACTGCGTGCCGGTGTAGTACTCGGTGATCCAGACGAGAAATCCGGTGAGCACCATGCCGACCACCGCGGCGCCGTAGAGGTGCCATATGGTGATGAAGCGGACCCGGCCGGCGATGTCGAACGGCACCGACTTCACCACGTCGTCCATCAGCACCAGGGTGATGGGATAGAACGCGATCAGCGCGAGCACCCCGGAGGCCGCGAGCCCCTTGTAAAGAGCCGGCATGACGTTGACGTCGCCCGGCCTTGCCTTCACGAACCACGTGCCGATGATGGACGCGATGATGGCAAAGCCGCCGATCGCGAGCGGATAGACGAGCGCCGCCGTCGTCTTCAACATCAGCGCGCCGAGGATCATGGTGGCGATGATCGTGACCGCGTAGGTCTCGAAAAGGTCGGCCGCCATGCCGGCGCAGTCGCCGACGTTGTCGCCGACGTTGTCCGCAATCACGGCCGGGTTGCGCGGGTCGTCTTCGGGGATGCCGGCCTCCACCTTGCCGACGAGGTCCGCGCCCACGTCGGCGCCCTTGGTGAAGATGCCGCCGCCGAGACGGGCGAAGATCGAGATCAGCGAGCCGCCGAACCCCAGCCCGACGAGCGGCTGGACCACGTGCACGAGGTTGCCCCGGTCGAGCGCGTTCGCGTAGAGCAGCGCGAAATAGCCCGCGACGCCGAGCAGCCCGAGACCGACCACCAGCAGGCCGGTTATCGCGCCGCCGTTGAATGCGACGTGCAGCGCCTCGTTAAGGCCGGTACGCGCGGCTTCGGCAGTGCGCACGTTCGCGCGCACCGAGATGTTCATGCCGATGATGCCGCAGGAGCCCGAGAGCAGCGCACCGAGCAGGAAGCCCCACGCCGTCGCCCACCCCAGGCCCGGAACAAGGCCGATCACCAGGAACAGCACCACGCCGACCATCGCGATCGTCTTGTACTGGCGCCACAGGTAGGCGATCGCGCCTTCGCGCACCGCGGCCGAGATCTCGCGCATGCGCTCGTTGCCCTCGGGCAGGCGCAGGATCCGGCTCGCCTGCCAGACGCCGTAGAGGATCGCAAGAATCGCGCATCCGAGCGCGAAGACGAGGCCGCCAGTCATGTTGTTCTCCCCGAAAAGGGCTCGAATTTTATCAGGTCAGAACCGGCGGGCGTCAGGCGAGGGCTTGCAGCGCGCGCCGCTTGATCTCCTCCACCGTGCCCATGCCCGAGATCTTGCGGTGCTTGGGCGCGCGCGGATCGCCGGCAGCCGCCCATTTCGCGTAGTACTCGATGAGCGGCCGGGTCTGCGCGCGGTAGACCTCGAGGCGCTTGCGCACCGTTTCCTCCTGGTCGTCCGCGCGCTGCACGAGCGGCTCGCCGGTGAGATCGTCGCGGCCCTCGACCTTGGGCGGGTTGAATTTCACGTGATACGTGCGCCCGGACGCCGGGTGCACGCGGCGTCCGCCCATGCGCATGATGATTTCCGCGTCCGGGACGTCGATCTCCAGCACGTAGTCGAGGGCGACTTGCGCGTTTCTCAGCGCCTCCGCCTGCGCAAGAGTGCGCGGGACGCCGTCGAAGAGATAACCGCGCGCGCAGTCGGGCTGCTTCAAGCGCTCCTTGACGAGACCGATCACGATTTCGTCCGAAACCAGCTGACCGCCGTCCATGATCTTCTTTGCCGCGAGCCCGAGCGGCGTGCCCGCCTTCGCGGCGGCACGCAGCATGTCGCCGGTCGAAATCTGCGGGATGTCGAACTTTTGCGTGATGAACGCCGCTTGCGTGCCCTTGCCTGCGCCCGGCGGACCGATAAGGATCAGCCTCATAAATGCATTCTACGCACGGCCTCGAGATCCTGAGGCGTATCGACGCCCGGGGCGATACCGATTTGACTTACAACAACAACGATGCGGTAGCCGTGCCACAGCACGCGCAGCTGCTCCAGCGCTTCCGTACGCTCCAGAGGCGACGGCGCGAGCGTGCAGTAGCGCTTGAGGAAACCCACGCGGTAGCCGTATATGCCCGCGTGGCGATACCAGCGGCCCGTGCTCTCGCGTGGGTAGGGAATCTGCGAGCGCGAAAAGTAAAGCGCATAGCCGCGCGCATCGAGCACGACCTTGACCACGTTCGGATTGGCGAGGGCCGCGGCGTCGTGGATCTCGTGGCAGGCGGTGGACACGGGCGCGTCGTCGCGCTCCCGCAACAGGCTCGCCACCTGCGTAATGAGCTCCGGCGCAATGAGCGGCTCATCGCCTTGCACGTTGACCACGATGTCGCCGTCGTCGAGCCGCAGGGCGGCCGCGGCCTCCGCTATGCGCTCGGTTCCCGAGCCGTGCTCGGCGCGCGTCATCAGCGCGCTGTGGCCGTGGCTGCGGACCGCCGAGGCGATGCGCTCGTCGTCGGTGGCCACGTGCACCGCCGAAGCGCCGCTTTTCGCCGCGCGCTCGCACACGCGCACCACCATCGGCTTGCCGGCGATATCGGCGAGCGGCTTGGCCGGAAAGCGCGTCGATGCATACCGCGCCGGGATGATGACGGTGAAACCTGCTGCAGCCCTCACGCGACTTCTTCTTCCGGCGGCAGCTTGCGCGCCTCCTCCTCCAGCATGACGGGGATGCCGTCCTTCACCGGGTAGCCGAGCCGGTCGGCTTTGCACACCAGCTCGTTCGCCTGCTTGCGGTAGAGGAGCTTGCCCTTGCACAGCGGGCACACCAGGATTTCAAGCAGCTTTGGATCGACGCGCATGCAGTTTCCCCAGCAGCCAGTCGCCGAAGGCTGGATCGAGCTTCGCGCTCACCGGAAGCACCCACCAGTTCGGGCGCGCGTAGCGGCGCAATTTTACCGCGTCCTTCTCGGTCATCAGCACTTGCGCCGCGTCGCCGAACTCCAGGTCCTCGGGCACGAAGCGATGGTGGTCCGGAAACGGGTGCGGCCGCACGCGCACGCCGAGCTTTGCGAGATGCAGGAAGAAACGGTTCGGCTCGCCGATGCCGGCGACCGCGTGGACCGTTTGGCCGCCGAACGCCTGCGCCGGCCGCCGCTCGCGGGCATCGGTCATGCGATGCAGCTCGGCGCCCTCGAGCGACATGCGGTAACCGGGAATGGCCGCATTATCGTGGCACACGACCGCGTCCACGGTTCTCAGCCGGCGCGCCGGCTCGCGCAGCGGCCCGGCCGGCAGCAGGAAGCCGTTGCCGAAGCCGCGGGCGTCGACCACCGCGATCTCCACGTCGCGGCGCAGCCGATAGTGCTGCAGCCCGTCGTCGAGGATGACCACGTCGACCTCCGGATGCTGCCGCCGCAACGCCTGGATGACCTCGGCGCGCTCGCGTCCGACCCAGACCGGACAGCCGCTGCGCCGCGCGAGCACGATGGGCTCGTCGCCGACCTCCTCGGCCTGCGATGCGATCGTCGCGGCGCGCGGCGCGCCTTCAGCGCCCCCGTAGCCGCGCGAAACGATCGCCGGCGACCAGCCGTTGCGCTTGAGAAACTCGGCGATCCACAGCACGAGCGGCGTCTTTCCCGAGCCGCCGGCGCTGAGATTGCCGACCACGATGACCGGGATCCCGGGATGCGAGCTGCGCAGGATCCGCAGCCGGTATGACGCTCTGCGGGCGAACGCGAGAAAACCGAACACAGCGCTCGCCGGCCACAGCAACCACGCCATGGCGCCGCGCCGGTACCAGTGCTTCACTTTACTTGTTCGACTGCGCGGTGAAAGTGATCTGCGACAGGCCGGCGAGCCGTGAAGCTTCCATTATTCGGATCACCGACTGGTGCGTCGCGGTGGCGTCCGCGCTGATGACGACCACCGGCTCCTTGAGCGTGCCCCCCGCGCGCCGCAGATCGTCGGCGAGCTGCTCCACCGAGCGCCAGCTTACCGGCTGGTGGTTGATGACGTACTCGCCCTTCGCATTCACCAGCACGGAGATCTCGTTCGGGCGCTCGAGCTGCTTTTCGGCACTGGCGGTCGGAAGGTTGATCTGCAGCTCGGTGTATTTCGAGTAAGTGGTGGTGATCATCAGAAAGATGAGGATCACCATCATCACGTCGATGAGCGGCACGAGGTTGATCTCGAGCGGCTCCTTTTCCTTGCCGCGCTGGAAGTTCATCCGCGCGGCTGGCCCTGGAACAGCTCCACGCGCTCGCCGTGCACGATGTCGACGAGCTTCGAGGCCTGGTGCTCCATTTCCACCACGTACGTGTCCACCTTGTTCTTGAAATGGCGGTAGAAGATAAGCGATGGAATGGAGATCGCGATGCCGAACGCCGTGTTGTACAGCGCGATCGAAATGCCGTGCGCGAGCTGCTGCGGATTGGTTCCGGTCGGCGACTGCGAGCCGAAGATCTCGATCATGCCGATGACCGTGCCGAAGAGGCCCAGCAGCGGCGCGGCGGTCGCGATGGTGCCGAGCGTGGTGAGGAAGCGCTCGAGCTGGTGCGCGACGCCGCGCCCCGCCTCCTCGATCGCCTCCTTCATCACGTAGCGCGAGCTGCGGTGATTGCGCAGCCCGGCGGCGAGCACCGTGCCGAGCGGCGAGTCCTTGGCGAGCTTGTCGAGCACCTCGCTCGACACTCCCTGCCGCTGGTAGACGGACACCACCTGCTCAAGCAGCGTCGGCGGGATGATCCTGCGATCGCGCAGGGTGATGGAGCGCTCGATGATCAGGGCAACCGCGATGATTGAAGCCAGCAGCAGGAACCAGATCGGCCATCCGGCTGCCTGAATGATTGCAAACAACTTTTTTTCCTTCTGTTTTTCCGGTTCCCCGCGCGCCGGACTTTAAGCAATCCGTAGCGACGCAGCAAGTTTCTGCGCCGCGTCAAAACTACAGGAAGCGCTGCCCGCGAACGGCTGTGCGTAGTGGAGAATGCGATATCCACAAAAACCTGTGGATAAGTTTGTGGATTATCACTGAATACCGCGCAAGATGCCTGTAACAAAGCCCTCCAAGACGGTGGCGGTGAAAATTTGAGCAATCATTTTGGCTTCGCAAACAGCCCCTTACGCGAAAGAATCGGGCTCCGCGCGCGACTCCGTGCCGAAGCTCACGCAGCCGGGCACGCGTGTGGATTAGTGTACGCTCGCTTGCGCTCTTGACTTCGATCTACTACGACGCTCCACGCGATTCTGTAGCGCCCGGCGCCGGGGCTGTCACGGTGTCGCAGTTGCTGCGCAGCGTGCGCGACACGCTGGAGCGCCGCTTCCCCCTCATGTGGGTGCGCGGGGAGCTGTCGAACCTCTCGCGCGCGCCTTCCGGACACTGTTATTTCACCCTCAAGGACGACGCCGCGCAGGTCGATTGCGTGATGTACCGCAGCCGGCTCGCCGCAGTGGATTGGGAGCTGCGCAACGGGGCTCAGGTCGAAGTGCGCGCGCTGGCGTCGCTCTACGAGCCGCGTGGCCGTTTTCAGCTCACGGTGGAGGCGATCCGCCAGGCGGGGCTCGGTCCGCTTTACGAGCGCTTCCTGCGGGTGAAGAACAAGCTGCAGCAGGAAGGGTTGTTCGATGCCGCGGCCAAGCGCCCGCTTCCTGCCCATCCTCGCCGCATCGGCGTGGTGACTTCGCTCGCCGCGGCAGCGCTGCGCGATGTGCTTACCGCGCTGGCGCGCCGCAACCCGTCCATACCGGTGATCGTCTACCCGGTGCCGGTGCAGGGCGAAGCCGCCTCGGGTCGTATCGCGGCGATGCTCGCGAAGGCCAACGCGCGCGCCGAATGCGACGTGCTGCTTCTCGTGCGCGGCGGCGGCTCGATCGAGGACCTGTGGCCGTTCAACGAAGAAATCGTGGCACGCGCCATCCGCGCATCGTCGATTCCCGTGGTTGTCGGCGTGGGCCACGAAACCGACTTCACGATTGCCGATTTTGCGGCCGACCAGCGAGCGGCGACGCCTACGGCGGCCGCCGAGCTCGCGAGCCCCGCGCGAGCGGAGCTCGGCGCGCGGCTCGCGGAATGCCTTCGCTGCCTTACGCGCGAAATGCGCCGGCGGCTCGACTACGCCGCCCAGGCGGTCGATGGCTGCGCGCGGCGCCTGGTGCATCCTGCCGAGCGCCTGCGGCGCCATCAGCAGCTCCTGACGCAGCTCTCGGCGCGCCTGGGCTTCTCCTTTCTCCAGGGCATGCGCGCGTGCGAGGCGCGGCTCGCGCGCCTGCGCGCGAGCCTGGACGGGCTCGATCCTGCCGCGGTACTCGGCCGCGGCTATAGCATGACTTACAACGCCGCAGGCGAGCTGCTGCGCGATGCGGCGCAGGCACGTCCCGGCGAGCGCCTGCGCACGAGGCTTGCTCGGGGCGAGTTGGATAGCGAGATCATTCCCAAAGACGGAGATCCGACGTAATGGGCCATCGGCTTTCGAAAATCACCACGCGCACCGGCGATGCCGGCGAGACCGGCCTCGGCGACGGCGCGCGCGTCGCAAAGGACAGCCCGCGCATCGCCGCGCTCGGCGATCTCGACGAGCTCAATTCCGCGCTCGGCATGATCCTCGCCGAAGAGGTTCCGGAAAAGCTGCGCCAGGTGTTCTCGGAGGTGCAGCACGATCTCTTCGATCTCGGCGGCGAGCTGAGCATTCCGGGGCATCAACTGATCAAGGCCGAGCAGGTGGAGAGACTGGAAACGCAGCTCGAAGCGTGGAACGCCGATCTGGCGCCGCTCAAGGAATTCATCCTGCCGGGCGGCAGCCGCGCTGCCGCAGCCGCGCATGTCGCGCGCACGGTGTGCCGCCGGGCGGAGCGCAGCGTGGTCGCGCTGGGGCACAAGGAGCCGGTAGGCGAGCACGCGCGCCAATACCTCAATCGCCTGTCCGACCTGCTGTTCGTCGCCGGGCGCGTGCTCAACCGGGCCGCCGGACGCGAGGACGTTCAGTGGCGCCATCGTGCAAAACGATAAGGGCCCGCGGAGCGCATTGCGGACCAGCACAGCGGGACCGACCGGGCGGTTCTATACTCTCCGTGGCCATGAGCGCCGAAGACCTCGCCAGCCGGCAGCGCATCCTCATCGTTGACGACGAGGAGTCGACGCGGCTTCTGCTCGCGCGCATGGTCTCCACGGAGCTCAAAGCCGAGGTGCAGCTCGCGGGAACGAGCGTGCAGGCCCTCAGGCTCGCCGAGAGCTCGGTTTACGACGCCATCCTGCTCGACATCCTCATGCCCGGCATGGACGGCTTCGAGCTGCTGCGGCGAATCCGCGAGAACACGCCGAACGCCGCAACGCCGGTGATCGTGGTGTCGATCCTTTCCGACGACAAGAGCGCGGAGCGCGCCCGCTCGCTCGGCGCGAGCGCCTACCATGTGAAGCCGATACGCCGTCCCGAGCTGATCAACATGATCCGGCGCGAGCTCGCCGCGGCGCGCCGGGCGGAATCGAGGTAGGGCGATGGCCGAGGTCAGGATCTACAACGTCGACGCGCTGGGCAAGCCGCTCGGCCAGTACTCGCACGTGGCGCGCGCGAAGTCAGCCGAGCAGCTTTATATAGCGGGCATGCTCGCCGCCGGCGAGAGCTTCGACGCGCAGTGCAGCGGCGTGTTCGCGCAAATCGAAAAAGCGCTGCAGTCGGCGGGCGCCGGCTGGGCGAACGTGGTGCAGTTCACCACGTACCTCGTGCATTCGCAGGACATCCCGAAATTCATGCAATGGCGGCAGCGCGAGTTCCCGCGGATGTTCCCCGGCGGCCAGTACCCGCCGAACACGCTGCTCGTCATCGACCGCCTGGTCCACGAGCAATACCTGATCGAGGTCCAGACCGTGGCGGCGCTCTAGACTTCCTCCGCGAAAACCTCCTCGCGCTTCTTGCGGATGGCCGGCAGCGCGACGATCACGAGCAGGATGATCGAGGCGATCATGAACGCGGCGCTGATCGGCTTGGTGAAGAACACGCTCGGATCGCCGCGCGAAAGCAGCATCGCGCGCCTCAGGTTCTCCTCCATCAGCGGCCCGAGGATGAAGCCGAGGATCATCGGCGCCGGCTCGCACTCGAGCTTCACGAAGATGTAACCCAGCACCCCGAACAGCCCCATGATGAGCACGTCGAACGGGTTGTTCGACAGGCTGAAGGTGCCGATCGTCATGAAAACGAGGATCGAGGGGAACAGGAAGCGGTAGGGCACGGTGAGCAGCTTCACCCACATGCCGATGAGCGGCAGGTTCAGCACCACGAGCATCGCGTTGCCCACCCACATCGAGGCGATGAGGCCCCAGAACAGCTCCGGCTTCTCGTTCATCACCTGAGGCCCGGGCGCGATGCCCTGGATCATCAGCGCGCCGATCATCAGCGCCATCACCGCGTTGCTCGGAATCCCGAGCGTGAGCATGGGTATGAAGGAGGTCTGCGCGCCGGCGTTGTTCGCCGATTCCGGCCCCGCGACCCCTTGGATCGCGCCCTTGCCGAACCTTTCCGGATGCCTGGAAAGCTTTTTTTCCAGCGTGTACGAGCCGAAGGAGGAGAGCAGAGCGCCGCCGCCGGGCAGGATGCCGAGCATGGAGCCGAGCGCCGTGCCGCGCAGTATGGCGGCCCAGCTGTCCTTCAGGTCCTGCTTGCTCGGGAAGAGGTGCGTCACCTTCTTCGTGAAGACTTCGCGCTCTCCCTTCAGATCCAGGTTGACGATGATCTCGGTCATGCCGAACATGCCCATCGCGACGACGACAATCCCGATGCCGTCGGAGAGCTCCGGGATGTCGAACGTAAAGCGCAGCACCCCCGAGTTCACGTCCGTGCCGATCAGGCCGAGCAGCAGCCCGAGCACCACCATCGCGATCGCCTTGACGAGCGAGCCGTGGGCGAGGGCCGTGGCCGCGATGAGGCCGAACACCATGAGCGAGAAGTATTCCGACGGACCGAACTTCAGCGCCACCTCGGCGAGCGGCGGCGCGGCGAAGGCGATCACCAGGGTCGCGACGCACCCGGCGAAGAAGGAGCCGATCGCGGCAATCGCCAGCGCCGGGCCGGCGCGGCCCTGGCGCGCCATCTGGTAGCCGTCTAGGCAGGTCACCACCGAGGTCGCTTCGCCCGGGATGTTGACGAGGATGGAGGTCGTCGAGCCGCCGTACTGCGCGCCGTAGTAGATGCCCGCGAGCATGATGAGCGCTGCAACCGGGGAGAGATTGAAGGTGATCGGCAGCAGCATCGCGATCGTCGCCACCGAGCCGATGCCGGGCAAGACGCCGATCAGCGTGCCGAGCAGGCAGCCGATCAAGGCGTAAAAAAGGTGAATCGGCGTGACGGCAACGCCGAAGCCAAGGGCGAGGTTGTGAAGGATCGAGGTGTCCATGGCAGGCTCGTCTCAGCTCAGGGCATCGGGCCAGAGCGGGAAGGGCAGGGCCAGCGCCTTGACGAACACCAGCACCGACATGAGGATCATGGCGATGTAGAGGATCGTCACTTCTTTCCAGTTGAATTCGTGTCCGCCGGCGGCGCTGACGTAAACGAGAACGGCCGTGGCGCCCACCAGGCCAAGGGGCTTCATCGCGTAGCCGTACAGGACACAGGCAAGGGTAATCATGACGAGCGGGCGGAAGTAGAAGCGCTCCACCTTGGGACCTTCCAGGGCGAACGAACCGGCGAGGATGGCGAGGCCGAGCACCGCCTGCAGCCCGCCCAGCACCGCCGGAAAATAAGCCGGTCCCATGCGCACCGCGGTCCCCATCTGGTAATGCATGGCCGCCCACGCCGCAACGAAAATGCCCACGGCGAGAAACATCAGCCCGGCCCAGAAATCCTTGGGACTCTTGATCCTCACGTATCTCCTCCAGCGCCGCTCGGGAGTGGTCTTCTGCGGAAAGTGTAACATGCGCTCGCGAGAGCTCGCCTTGCTTGCGACGTCAGCCTTCCGAATATTCACGCTCGCCGTGCTGCTCGCGGTCGCGGCCTGCTCGCAGCGACCGAAGCTCGAGCGTCTTCCGAACGACGCGGTGGTGCTCGCCTTCGGCGACAGCCTCACATTCGGCACCGGCGCCGACGAGAATGAGAGCTATCCTGCGCAGCTCGAGCGGCTGATCGGCCGGCGCGTGATCCGGGCGGGCGTTCCCGGCGAGGTCACGGCACAGGCGCTCGCCCGCCTGCCGCAGACCCTGGACGAGCATGCGCCGCGGCTGCTGCTGCTCGCTATCGGCGGCAACGACTTCCTCAACCGGCTCGGGAACGCGCAGGCCGAACAGAACGTGCGCGCGATGGTGAAGCTCGCGCGCAGCCGCGGCGTCGAGGTCCTGCTGATCGGCACGCCGGAGCCCGGCCTCTTCGTCACGCCGCCCGAGTTCTACGCGAACATCGCGAATGACTTGCGCATTCCCTACGAAGGCGCGGTGATCGCAGAGGTGCTGAAGAACGCGAGCCTCAAGTCCGATCCTATCCACCCCAACGCGCGCGGCTATCGCGTGATCGCCGAGCGCGTGGCAGCGGTGCTGAAGAAAAACGGAGCGCTCTGAGCCGCTCGAGATCTTCCGGCCGGTCGACATCCCAGAGCGAGCGCAGGGCGCGCCAGCGGTACGCGAGCGAATCGAGCCTCGCCGCCGTCGCGGCACAGACCTCGGAGCCGCCCCATTCGATGCCGGCGAAAATGCGCGGCGATACACGCCGCGCGCCGATCAGCACGTAGCCGCCGTCCTCGGCCGGGGTGAGCACCGCGTCGCACCCTCCCGCAAGCAAGCGCGCGGCGCGCCGCAGGTCCGCCGGCCGCAATGCCGGACAATCCGTCCCAATGAGAATCGCGGCGCGGTGCCGTCGCAACGCGCCGCACAACGCGTGATACATGCGCTCGCCGAGGTCCGCGCCGCGCTGCTTCGCCGCGAAGTGCAGCTCCACGGGGCCGCACGCGGCCTCCGTCGCGGTGCGCATGGCGCGCGCGGCAAGGCGCGCATGCAGCCGCGCTGCCTGAAACGCGCCGAGGCGCGGGATCAGGCGCGTTTTCGCCCGCCCGGGTATCGGCTCGCGCGCGAACACCAGTACCGCGACATCAAGATTCGTACAGGCGCGCAAGGCGTTCGGGCCGCGCGCCGAGGAAATACAGCAGGCGCAGCCGCCACATGAGAAGTATCGTCCTCAGCACGCCACGCGACTGCCAGCGGCGTGCCGAAGTGCGCACGCGCGCGCGCAGGCACGCTGGCGCGGCGCGCCGCTTCATCGCCTTGCTGAACGCGATGTCTTCCATGAGCGCAATCTCGGGAAAGCCCGCGAAGGCCTCGCGCCGCACGAAGATCGCCTGATCGCCGGTCGCGATGCCGGTAAGGCGCGAGCGCAGGCTCATCGCCCGGGCCACGATGCGCAAGAGCGGGTGGCTGGCCTCGATTGCGACGTCGAACCTGCCCCAGCACGAACGCGCAAGCGCCGAGGCGATCAGGACGTCGGCGTTATCGGGCAGCCGCGTGTCCGCGTGCAGGAAAACCAGCGCAGCGCCGCTCGCCGCGCGCGCCCCCGCGTTCATCTGCTGCGCCCTGCCCCGCGCGCCGGCGACCAGGCGGTCGCAGCGTCCCGCGGCGAGCTCGCTTGTGCCGTCGCTGCTGCCGCCGTCGGCCACGATGACCTCATGGCCGCGCGCGCGCATGCCGGCGAGCGCCTCGAGCGCCGCGCGAATCTCGAGCGCTTCGTTCAGCGTCGGAACGACGATCGAGAGCTTCAGCCGCGCATCCATGCGTGAAAGCGTTCGAGCCTTTTCAGCACGCCCTGCGGCGCGTGCGCCTTTTTCCAGACGCCCGCGGCGTGCTTGTTCGCCTCGGCGAGCGTCGGATACACGTGAATCGTGCCGAGAATCTTGTTCAGGCCGATGCCGTGCTTCATCGCGCTCACGAATTCGCCGATCAGCTCGCCGGCGCTCTCGCCGACGATCGTCGCGCCGAGAACCCGGTCCTTGCCGGGCATGGTAAGCACCTTGACGAGCCCGTGCGCGGCCTCGTCGGCGATTGCACGATCGAGCTCCTCCATGCGGTAGACGCTCACCTCGTGAGGAACGTTGCGCGCTTTCGCCTCGGTTTCGTTGAGGCCCACGCGCGCGATTTCCGGATCGGTGAAGGTCGCCCATGGAATCACGCGGTAATCCGCCCGCCAGCGGCGCAGCCCGCCGAAAAGCGCGTTCACCGCCGCATACCATGCCTGGTGAGAGGCAGTGTGCGTGAACTGATACGGGCCGGCAACGTCGCCGCAAGCGTAGATATTGGGGTACAGCGTCTGCAGGTATTCGTTGGTCTCCACCGTACGAGCCCCGGTGAGCGGAATGCCGAGCTCTTCCAGCCCATAGCCCTCGGTGTTGGGTTTACGGCCTACGGCGCACAGCAGCGCGTCGAACTCGATACGCCGCTCGCTCCCTTCGTGCTCGCAGACGAGCCGGTTCTTGCCCTCGAAGCGCCTGGCGCGATGCCCGGTAAGCACCTCGATGCCTTCGGCAACGAAGCGGCGCTGCAGGAGCTCCGAGATCTCCGGATCCTCGCGCGCGAGCAGCCGCGGCAGCATCTCTACCTGAGTGACCTTGGAGCCGAAGCGCGCGAACGCTTGCGCGAGCTCCGCGCCGATCGGGCCTCCGCCCAGCACCACGAGGCGCGCCGGCAGCTCGCGCAGCCCCCATACGGTGTCCGAAGTAAGCACCTCCACGCCGTCGATTCCCGGAATCGGCGGCACCCAAGGGCGCGCGCCGGCGGCGATGATGATGCTGCGCGTGGTGAGCGTTCTGCCGTTCACCTGCACGCTCCAGGGCGAGGTGATCTTGGCTTCGCCCCGAAGGCATTCCACGCCGAGCTCGCTATAGCGCTCGACCGAGTCGTGAGGCGCCACGGTTTGCACCACGCGCCGCACGCGCTCCATGATGTCGGCGAAATCGAACTCCGCCGTGGCGCTGCGGATGCCGTAGCGCGAAGCGTTGCGGATCTGCGAGAGCACCCGGGCCGACTTGAGGAGGGCCTTGGAGGGCACGCAGCCGGTGTTCAAGCAATCGCCGCCCATGCGGTGCTTCTCCACCAGCGTGACCTTGGCGCGCACCGCAGCCGCGATGTACGCCGATACCAGGCCGGCGGATCCTGCGCCGATGACCACGAGGTTGCGGTCGAACTTCGCCGGCCGCGGCCAGCGCGAGTACACGCGGCGCGCGCGCAAGGCGCCGACGAAGCGCTTCGCGAGGAGCGGAAACACGCCTATGAGCAGGAACAGTCCGATCAGCCCCGGCGACAGAATTCCGGCTGGGCTTTCGATCGCCGCAAGCCGGCTGCCGGCGGCCACGAAAACCACGGTTCCCGGCAGCATGCCGAGCTGGCTCACGCCGTAGAACGTGCGCGCGCGCATCGCGGTGAGGCCCATCGCCAGGTTGATGGCGAAAAAAGGCACGGCGGGAATCAGGCGCAGAGTGAAGAGATAGAAGGCGCCTTCGCGCCGAATCCCGGCGTCGACCGGCTCGATGAAGCGGGCGAATCTCTCGCGCACCCAGTCGCGCAGCACGAACCTCGAAGCGAGGAACGCGAGCGTTGCGCCGCTCGACGATGCGAAGGAGACGATTAGCGTTCCCCAGAGCAGGCCAAAGATCGCGCCGCCGACGAGCGTCATGACGAGCGCGCCGGGAAGCGACAGCGCCGTGACCAGCACGTACACGACGAAGTAGGCGAGCGCGGTTTGCAGGCGGTGCGCCTGGTAGTACTCCTGGAAGCTCGCCGCCTGGCCCTTTACATACTCGAAGCTGACATAGCGCGGGCCGCCCGCCGCGAAGAAGGCAAGCAACAAGACGGCAATGAACGCTACGATGAAAAGCCGCGCGCGGCTCACGCGGCGAGCGCCGCCTCTCGGCGCAGCGCCTGCTCGCTGCGGTAATCCGGTCCCTCGCAAATGCGCCGGTAATACGACGCGTACGCCGCCGACCCTTGCGGCCACTGCGCGAGGAAGCGCCGCTGCCAGGCGTCGGCGTCGTAGTCGAGCGGCACGGCTTCGACGTAGAGATGCGCCGCGCGGGTTCCGTACAGCGCCTTTGCGCTTGGGCGCACCGAAATGCGCGTCGCCAGGCCGAAGCGGGTCCCGTGGAAATTCGGCATGCCGGCGGAGCCGTTGTTTGCGATCACTTGGCCGCCCGTGAACCGCTGCAGCACCGGCAGGCAGCTGTGGCTGGAAGCGAAGATCCTGGCGTTCGCCGGCGCAAAAGCGCGCGCCGCGGCGGCGCGGCCCGGCTGCGTGGAAAGCGCTTCCTGCGAAAAGCCCCAGCCCGCGAGCGAATCGGCGTCGCCATGCACCACGGCGACGCGCTCTCCCGCTACGGCGGCGACGAGGTACATCGGCAAGCCCGCCAGCCGCTCGAGCGCCTGCGGCGAGCGGGCGGCCGTGGCGCGCAAGCGCTCGATCACGCGGTTGGAACGCTCGACCGTCGCTTCGTCGACCCAATCGGGATAAGCGCAGCCGCAGCCCGCTCCGTCCACCGGAGCGGCGAGCTCGGTCTCCACGTTGCCGCGGGTCGCAAGGAATGGCGACACGCCGCGTTCGATCTGCGCGAAGTCCCCGGGAAAAACGTCGAACCAGTGGAAGTCGCCGTTGAACGTCAGCGCCTTCGCTCCCGGCTCCGCTTCGTAGAGCCGCACCAGGCGCTCGAGCGCGAGCGGATTGCCGTACAGGCCGCCAGCGATCCAGAGCGTGTCGACCTCGAGCTCGGCGGGCGCAGCAAGCGCACGCGCGCCATGCCGATAGGAGACCGGGCAGACCCTTCCCGGAGCGCTCACACGAGCGCTCCGCCGCAAGAGGAGCCCTGGCCCGCCGTACAGCCGTAGCAGTGATCGCGCACGGCGATGGGGTTGCCCTCCCCATCGCGCCCGAGGAGATCCGAGAGCTGCGCGCGCTTGCAGCCCGGCAGCGCGAGCGGCAGGCCGAGCATCTGGTTGAAATCGCAGTCGTAGAGGTAGCCCTGCCAGTCGACCGACACGAGCGAGCGGCACATCACCGCGTGGAGGTTCTCGTCGCGGTGCGCGCCGTGCAGGAGCGCCATGTATTCGTTGAACTTCCCTTTGGAGATGAGCATGGAGCCAAAGCGCTGGATCGGCATGTTCGCGAGCGCAAGCAGCCGGTTGAACACCACGCCGAAGCGCTCCCCCAGGACGCGCTTGTAATCGGCCTCCAGCGCCTCCTGCGGCGGCGGCAGCGAGGGACCTTGAGGGTTGTAGACCAGGTTGAGGATGAGGCCGCTGCCCTCGACGCCGTAGCCGAGCGCGTTCAACTGCTTCAGCGCCTCGATGCTTTTGGCGTAGACCCCTTTGCCGCGCTGGCGATCGACCAGCTCCTCGGTATAGCACGGCAGCGATGCGGTCACTTCCACCCGGTGGGCCGCCAGGAACGCGGCCAAATCGGCTTGGCCGGGCTCGAGCAGCACCGTGAGATTGCAGCGGTCGATGACCCGCGCGCCCAGCTCGCGTGCGCGTGCAACGAGGTTGCGAAATTGCGGGTGCAGCTCGGGCGCGCCGCCGGTGACGTCGAGAGTCTTGATGGACGCGAGCGCGATAACCGCGAGCACGTCCGCCACGACCTCGGCCGACATCGCTTCCGTGCGCGTCGGGCCGGCGTTGACGTGGCAGTGCAGGCAGCTCTGGTTGCACTTGTAGCCCAGGTTGACCTGAAGGGTTTCCAGCCGGCCGCGGCGCAGCGCCGGAAAGCCGTAAGTGCGCATGAGGGGCAGCGTCGCGTGCATGGCGTCTAGTCGACGGAACGGGAAGAGAACTTACAGCAACGGCGCGGCCGGCTGCGCACGCTCGTCGATGAGGCCGAGCATGCGCTCGCCGGTGGCGCGCAGCCGCTGGGACAGCATGAGCACGAGCTCCATCAGGATCTTGGCGCCGAGCATCGGCTGCTCGACGATGATGCGGGCCAGGCTCTCGCGGTGCAGCACGGCGATGAGCGCAGGCTCGGTCGCCACGCAGGTCGCGAAGCGCGGCTCGCCGTCGATCATCGACATTTCACCCAGCGTCTGCCCGGCCCCCACCGTCGCGATGAGCTGGGGGGTATTCCAGCGATCGCGCTTCTGCACCTCCATCTTGCCTTCGAGGATCATCAGCATGAAGTCGCCGCCCTCGCCCTCGCGGATGATCTCGATCGCCGGCTCTGCGCGGTACACGTCCATGAAATGCGCAAGCAGCTTCACCTCCTCCGGCGAAAAATTCTCCAGCAGCGCGCATTTCGGGATCAGCGCGTGGATCTGAGTCGAGAAGCGCAGCGCGTCACCCAGGAACTCGAGGTGCGCGAGCTGCTGCGGGCGTTCGGCCATGCTGCCGCATTATGCCGAATTATCTGCGTCGGCTGCGGCGCTCGTGTACCGCACCGGCAAGGCGCTCCAGCAGCGCCGCGGAATCGTCCCAGCCAAGGCACGAATCGGTGACGCTTTGGCCGAACCGGAGAGGCTTGCCGGGCTCGGCGTCCTGGCGCCCCTCCGCCAGGTTGGACTCGACCATGACGCCGATGATGCGGCGCTCGCCGTTCTCGATCTGTCCGGCCACGTCCGCGACGACCTCGATCTGGCGCTTGAACTGCTTCGCCGCGTTGGCGTGCGAGCAGTCGATCATCAGCCGCTCCGGCAGCTTCGCCTTGGAGAGCTCGCGGCAGGCCGCGTCCACGCTCGCGGCCTCGTAGTTCGGCGCCTTGCCGCCGCGCAGGATGATGTGGCAGTCCTCGTTGCCGCGCGTTTCTACGATCGCCACCTGGCCGCTCTTGTGCACCGAGAGGAAATGGTGCTTTTGCCGCGCGGCGAGCAGCGCGTCGACCGCGATCTTCACGTTGCCGTCGGTGCCGTTCTTGAAGCCGACCGGCGCCGAGAGGCCCGAGGCAAGCTCCCGATGCACCTGGCTCTCCGTGGTGCGCGCGCCGATCGCCCCCCAGGACACGAGGTCGCCGATGTACTGCGGCGAGATGACGTCGAGGAACTCGCAGCCCGCCGGCACGCCGGTCTGGTTGATGCGCACGAGCAGGTCGCGCGCGATGCGCAGCCCCTCGTTGATGCGGAAGCTGCCGTTCATGTACGGGTCGTTGATGAGCCCCTTCCAGCCGATGGTGGTGCGCGGCTTCTCGAAGTACACGCGCATCACCGCCTCGAGCTCGCCCGCGTGCCTTTTCCGCTCCGCAGCGAGCTTTTCCGCGTACGCGATCGCCGCAGCCGGATCGTGGATCGAGCAGGGCCCCATGACGACGAGCAGCCGGTCGGCGCGCCCGTGCAGGATCTGGCGCACCTTGCGGCGCGTTTCGGTGACCAACGCCTCGACCGGCGTGCCCTGGATCGGAAAGAAGCGGATCAGGTGCTCCGGCGGCGGCAGCGGAACGATGTTGTCGATGCGCTCGTCGTCGGCAAGCGAGGTCTTGTCCGCGGGAACGATGGCGAGATAGTTGTCGAGGGGCGTGGTCATGGTTTTCACCTTGGCAAAAAAAACCGCCAGGCTTTTGGCGCTGGCGGTTTTCTTGGAGTCCGTGGGCTGGAGCTTAGCCGGTCCCTTCCGCCAGCAGGCAGGGGAAATAAAAGAAGAAGCCGAAGAAGAACCGGTGCGTCATCGCCTCGAATTGAAGCATAGCGAAACCGGTTTTGGCAAATCCCTGCCGCTGCGGCGGTTAAACGCCTCGGCCGTCAACTCCGGGCGGTAGGAAGTCGTTTTAGTAGTCATGTCGGCGCAGGGAGAAATTAGCACTCGGATGCCGGCTCTGCCAGGTCCGCGGTTTGCTAGTCCCAAAGCGTCATGCTAGCGTTTTCACTCGGGATAGCTTTACCGGCGAAAAAAAAGGAAGGTAGGTGACAAATGTCGGCCAGCGTCACTATTCCGATCGCAGGCTTCAAGGACGTCTACGACGTCGGGGATGTGGAGAAGGCGCTGCAGGAGCTTCCTCCGACGGCGAACGAGGCGCTGCGCTCGATCTACGAGAAGATGCTGCGCCTCGGCGGGCAGCGCTTCACGGTCAAGCCCTCGGCGCTTCCCGAGATGGACGCGCTGTTCGACCAGCTGCCGAACTTCACCCCGGTGCTCGAGGACATCCGCAAGCACCTCGCGCTGTGCGTGGACTCGAACGATTCCATCGAGCTGCCGCCGATGCTGCTGCTCGGCGAGCCGGGCGTCGGCAAGACGCATTTCGCGCGCAAGATCGCGCAGCTTCTCGGCACCGGGTTCGGCTTCGTGCCGATGAGCTCGCTCACCGCGGGCTGGGTGCTCTCGGGCGCCTCCTCGCAGTGGAAGAACGCCAAGCCGGGCAAGGTGTTCGACACGTTCGTGAACGGCGATTACGCCAACCCGGTGATCGTGGTGGACGAGATCGACAAGGCGAGCGCCGACGGCCAGTACGACCCGCTCGGCGCGCTCTACGAGCTGCTCGAGAGCGAGACCGCGACGCGCTTCGTCGACGAGTTCGTCGAGCTGCCCATCGATGCCTCCGGCGCCGTGTGGCTCGCGACCGCCAACGACGTGGTGCGCATTCCCGAGCCGCTCCTTAACCGGCTCGCGGTGTACGAAATCGACGCGCCGGACGCGGACGGCGCTGCGCGCATCGCGGCGAGCATCTACAGCGAGATCCGCAACGCGCACGATTGGGGGCGGCAATTCCCCGAAACGCTGTCGCAGCCGGCGCTCGACAAGCTTTCATCGCTGCCGCCGCGCGAGATGCGGCGCGCCATCCACTCGGCGTTCGGCAACGCGAAGTTTGCCGGGCGCCGGGAAGTCGGTCCCGACGACATTCAGGACGCGCGCGCCAGGAAACAGAGAATCGGATTTTAAACCCGCTGTTCGACCCAGTTCTTCACTGACTCGAGCGCATTGGACAGCTTGGCAGGCTCGGTGCCGCCGGCCTGCGCCATGTCGGGGCGGCCGCCCCCCTTGCCGCCCACCTGCTGGGCGACGAAATTGACGAGCTCGCCCGCCTTCAGCTTGGCCGTAAGGTCGGACGTGACGCCCGCGATCAGCGACACCTTGCCGTCGTTCACCGCGCCGAGCACGATGGCCGCGGACTTGAGCCGGTCCTTCAGCTTGTCCATGGTTTCGCGCAGCGTTCGTGCATCCGCTCCTTCCAGCGTCGCGGCCAGGACTTTCGCGCCCTTGACCTGCACCGCCTGCGCGGCGAGATCTTCGCCCTGGCTCGAGGCGAGCTTCGACTTGAGGCGCGCGAGCTCGCGCTCGAGACTGCGCGCGTTGTCCAGAACCTGGGCGAGCTTGGCGGTCACCTCCGGCACCGGCGCCTTGAGCACCGCGGCCGCCTCGGCGAGCTTCGCTTCCTGCTGCTGCACCCAGGCGAGCGCCGCCTCGCCGGTCACCGCCTCGACGCGCCGGATGCCCGCCGCGACGCCCGACTCGGAAACGATCTTGAAGAAGCCGATGTCGCCGGTGCGGCGCACGTGGGTGCCGCCGCACAGCTCGGTGGAGAACTCGCCCATGGCGAGCACGCGCACCTCGTCGCCGTACTTGTCGCCGAAAAAGGCGAGCGCGCCCGCGCGGATCGCATCGTCGTATTTCATGATGCGCGCCGTGACGTCGTAGTTGCGCTGCACGGCGGCGTTCACCAGCGCTTCGACGCGGTGGATTTCGTCCGTGGTGAGCGGCTTACCGTGCGAGAAGTCGAAGCGCGTTCTCTGCGAATCGACGAGCGAGCCTTTTTGCTCCACGTGTCTTCCGAGCACCTGGCGCAGCGCCGCGTGCATCAGGTGCGTCGCCGAGTGGTTCCACATCGCGCGCTGCCGCGACACGGTATCGACCTGCGCCGTCACTTCCTCGCCGATGCGCAGCACGCCGGTGCGCTGGCGGCCGTGGTGGCCGAACACCTCGGCCTGGATCTTCTGCGTATCGTCGACGCCGAACGTGCCCGCCGGCCCGGCGAGCTCGCCGCGATCGCCGACCTGGCCGCCCGATTCCGCATAGAACGGGGTGCGGTCGAGGACCGCCACGCCGACCTCGCCCGACTGCAGCTCGCGCACTTGCGTGCCCTCGCGATACAAGGCCACGACTTTGGCGCGCAGCGTGAGCGTCTCGTAGCCGTGGAACTCGGTCTTGTTTCCCGAGTACTCGAGTCCGGCAGCCATGGAAAAGCGCGAAGCCGCGCGCGCGCGCTCGCGCTGCTGTTCCATCGCCGCCTCGAAGCCCGCCATGTCGATGCGCACGCCGCGCTCGCGGCAGATGTCGGCGGTGAGATCGACAGGAAAGCCGTAGGTGTCGTAGAGCTTGAACACCGTGTCGCCGTCGAGGAGCTTTTCGCCGGAGGCAAGCGCCGATTCGAGCACGCTCATGCCGTTCTCCAGCGTTTCCGCGAAGCGCTCCTCTTCCTGCTTCAGCGTCTCGGAGACCCGGCTCGTCTGGCTCCTCAGCTCCGGGTAGGCGTCGCCCATGGCGCGATCCAGGTCCGCGACCAGCCGATGGAAGAAAGGCTGGTGCTGGCCGAGCTTGTAGCCGTGGCGGATGGCGCGCCGGATGATCCGCCGCAGCACGTAGCCGCGGCCTTCGTTGCCGGGAATCACGCCGTCGACGATGAGGAAAGAGCAGGCGCGGATATGGTCGGCGATGACATTGAGCGAGGGATTCTCGAGATTCTTCTGCCGCGTCTCGCGCGCCGCCGCGCGGATGAGGTCCTGGAAAAGATCGATTTCGTAGTTCGAGTGCTTGCCTTGCAGCACGGCGGCGATGCGCTCGAGTCCCATCCCGGTGTCCACCGAGGGCTTGGGCAACGGATGCAGCACGCCCTGCTCGTCCCGGTTGAACTGCATGAACACCAGGTTCCAGATCTCGATGTAGCGGTCGCCGTCGGCGTCGGCGGATCCCGGCGGGCCGCCGGCGATGCCCGGGCCGTGGTCGTAGAAGATCTCGCTGCACGGGCCGCACGGCCCGGTGTCGGCCATCTGCCAGAAATTGTCCGACTGGTATTTCTGGCCGCCGGGCTTGTCGCCGATGCGCACCACGCGGCTCTTCGGCACGCCGACTGTCCCGGTCCAGAGCTCGTAGGCCTCGTCGTCGGTGTGGTAGACCGTCGTCCACAGCCGCGCGGGATCGAGCTTGTAGACGCGCGTGAGCAGCTCCCAGGCGAACTGGATCGCGTCCTTCTTGAAGTAGTCGCCGAAGGAGAAGTTGCCCAGCATCTCGAAGAACGTGTGATGCCGGGCGGTGTAGCCCACGTTCTCGAGGTCGTTGTGCTTGCCGCCCGCGCGCAGCGAGCGCTGCGAGCTCGTCGCACGCACGTATTGGCGCTTTTCCTTGCCGAGGAACACGTCCTTGAACTGCACCATGCCCGAGTTCACGAACAGCAGCGTCGGGTCGTTCGCCGGCACGAGCGAGCTCGACGGCACGACGGTGTGTCCCTTCGAGCGGAAATACTCGAGGAACCCTGCGCGGATTTCGCTGGACTTCATCAGACGGATTCTACTTCACGGGGCAAAAATACCCCGGAGCGCCGCGGACGCCCCGGGAAGTTGCGAGCTACGCGTTGATGCGGCCGTACTTGAGCAGTCGCGCGCGGACCGCGCCCATCGTGCGCTCGTGCGCGGCAGCGAGCTCCTGCAGCGCGCGGCCGGCGTCGAACGCCGCAAGGAGCTTGCGATCCTCTTCCTCGCTCCAGGGCTCGCCGGTTTTCTGCGGCATCTGGCTCCTGCGCCGCTCGAAGCGTTCGATGCGCTCCAGCGCGCTCGCCGCTTCGTACAGCGCTCTCACGACTTGCGGCCGCTGGTACGGCGTTTCCGGGGCGAACACCTCGCCGGTTTCCGGATCGACGCCGTTGGCGAGCGACCGGACCACTGCCAAGGCTTGTGCTGCGTCCATACCCTCACCTCCTCTCTACAGGCAACGCCTGTGAGGATATGAACGTTTATACAGTGGTAACGGATGACGCGCGTTAGCGCGCGCCGCACTCGCGCAACGCACCCTTTGTCTCCGTTGCAGGCGGCTCTGCCGGCACAGCGAAGCTCGTGTGCGCAGCCCTTACCGCTCTGGCGTCAACGGCCTTGGGAGACGAGATCTCGATCACCTCGCCGCTGGCGACTTTTGCGCGCGGCGAGGGCACTGCGGCAGACGCCTTGAGTTCTGTCGGGTGTATTACGCCCACTGAACGCTGCGGCACCGGGAAACGGATGAACGGCGACGCACCGGCGTGCTCGGGCCGGCCTTTTCCGTCGGGCGGTTGTGCCCCAGCTTGCAGCGAGACGGCAAGGACGGCGACGCCGACGCATCGGACGATGCACGCGATCTCCATGGTTCCCCTCCAAGACTGGCAGGGCCAGCCTAGCGAAGGCGCGCGCCGGCGTGGACGAAAAAACGCGCAGGCTGTGCACTACATCACGGCGATGGCTACAGAAATTCCTCGCTGCCGCGCAGCAACCGGCCGATGACATCCATCGAGAAGCCGCGTCCCTGCAGGAAGCGCGCGCGGCGCGCAACCTCGTCGCGGCTCTCGGCTGGCGTCCGGTACTTGCGATTGAGGATGGCGCGGGCGCGTTCGAGCTCATCGCCGCCCGGAAGCGCATCGATTACCTGCCGCTCGATGCCTTTGGCCTTCAGATCGTGGCGGATGCGCGCCGCGCCGTACTTGCGCGCCAGCGAGCGCGCGCGCTCCTCGGCGTAGCGCTCGTCGGAGAGCTGCTTCCGCGCAGCGAGCTCGTCGAGAAGCCTCTGCACCGCTTCCAGCGACTCCGCGTGGGGCGCGAGCTTGCGCGCGAGCTCGGCGCGCGAATGCTCCCGGCGGACAAGATGCCTGAGCGCCCGCGCCTTCAGCTCGGCAGGCGTATCAGGCTCGTCCATCTACTTCTCGGCCCGCTTGCGCGTGGGCAGGTGCTCCACCTTCTTGTCCTCGCCCGCTTCGGCGGCAACGACCGGAGCCGCGGCCGCGACGCCCGCCTTCTCGCGGATCTTGCCCTCGATCTCGCGTGCGAGCTGCGGGTTTTCCTTCAGGAAATCGCGCGAGTTGTCCTTGCCCTGCCCGAGGCGCTCACCGTTGTAGATGTACCAGGCGCCCGACTTTTCCAGCACGCCGAGATTCACGCCGATCTCCAGCACCTCGCCTTCGCGCGAGATGCCGTCGCCGTACATGATGTCGAACTCCGCCTGCTTGAACGGCGGCGCGACCTTGTTCTTCACCACCTTGACGCGCGTCTCGGAGCCGATGACCTCGTCGCCCTTCTTGATCGAGCCGATGCGGCGGATATCCATGCGCACCGAGGCGTAGAACTTGAGCGCGTTGCCGCCGGTGGTGGTTTCCGGGTTGCCGAACATCACGCCGATCTTCATGCGGATCTGGTTGATGAAGATCACGAGCGTGTTGGTGCGCTTGATGTTGGCGGTGAGCTTTCTCAGCGCCTGGCTCATGAGGCGCGCCTGCAGGCCCATCTGCGGCTCGCCCATCTCGCCCTCGATCTCCGCCTTCGGGGTGAGGGCCGCGACCGAGTCGATGACGATCACGTCGACGGCGCCGGAGCGCACCAGCATGTCGGCGATCTCGAGCGCCTGCTCGCCGGTATCGGGCTGCGAAATGAGCAGGTCCTCGGTCTTGACGCCGAGCTTGGCAGCGTAGGTGATGTCGAGCGCATTCTCGGCGTCGATGAAGGCCGCGGTGCCGCCGACCTTCTGCATCTCGGCGATCACCTGCAGCGTAAGGGTGGTCTTGCCCGAGGACTCGGGCCCGTAGATCTCGACCACCCGGCCGCGCGGCAGGCCCCCCACCCCGAGCGCCAGGTCGAGACCCAGCGATCCGGTGGAAACCACTTCGATGTCCTTGATCGCCTCGGCGTCCATCTTCATGATGGAGCCCTTGCCGTACTGCTTCTCGATCTGCGACAGCGCCGCGGCTAGCGCCTTTTGCTTGTTGTCGTCCACGATGTACCTCTTTTTCAGGTTGGCATCTGCGGCAGGCCCGTTGGCAAGGCGCTGGGCCAACACCGGATACTGTATAAACGTCCATGCCATTGTAATGGTTGACGCTGCGCTGTCAACGGCCTGGTGTACCATCAAAAAAACCTTTCGGAGACAAGGCGATGGCTAAAGTTTCGTTCCTCGGTCTGGGCATCATGGGCTATCCGATGGCCGGCCACCTGCTGAAAAAGGGCGCGCATGACCTCACCGTTTACAACCGCACCGCCGCCAAGGCGCAGCAGTGGGTCAAGGAATACGGCGGCAAGCACGCGGCCAGCCCGCGCGAGGCTGCGAAGGACTGCGATTTCGTGATGATGTGCGTGGGCAACGACGACGACGTGCGCTCGGTCGTCTACGGGGACAACGGCGCGCTCGCCGGCATGAAGCGCGGCGCGATTCTCGTCGATCACACCACCGCCTCGGCCATCGTGGCGCGCGAGATCTTCCAGAAGGCGAAAGAGCGCGGCATCGGCTTCATCGACGCCCCGGTTTCCGGCGGCCAGACGGGCGCGCAAAACGGGCAGCTCGGCATCATGTGCGGCGGCGAGGCGGCCGACTTCGCAAGAGCGAAGCCGGTGCTCGACCTGTACGCCAAGATGTGCGACCTCATCGGCGGCCCGGGCGCCGGCCAGCTCACCAAGATGGTCAACCAGATCTGCATTGCGGGCCTGGTGCAGGGCCTCGCCGAAGGCATTGCGTTCGCCAAGCGCGCCGGGCTGGATATCGAGAAGGTCATCGGCGTCATCTCCAAGGGCGCCGCCCAGTCCTGGCAGATGGAGAACCGCTGGAAGCAGATGAACGAGGTGAAGTTCGACGGCTTCGGCTTCGCGGTGGACTGGATGCGCAAGGACCTCGGGATTTGCCTCGAGGAAGCGAAGAAGAACGGCGCGCGGCTCCCGGTCGCAGCGCTCGTCGACCAGTTCTACGCCCACATCCAGGCGCGCGGCGGACGGCGCTGGGACACCTCGAGCCTGATGAACCTCCTGATGAAGGACTGAAGGGCCGGCTCAGGCGGCCTGCAGCAGGCGAAGCTCGGTGTTGGTGTAGCGCAGCCGCACGGCGAGCGAGCGCGCAAGGCCCTCGAGCAGGTTCAGCGCGAGCCGCTTGTGCTCGGACGCGAGCTCGTCGAAGCGCGCCCGGGGCAGCACATAGAGCTCGGTGTCGCCCGACGCGATGGCATCCGCCGAGCGGGGCTCGCGGTCGAGGAACGACATTTCGCCGAAGAAATCGCCGCGGCCGAAGGTGGCGAGATGATGCGCCTGCTCCTCCTGGATCGGCAGCATGATGCGCACGGCGCCCTTGCGAATCAGAAACAGCTCGTCTCCCTTGTCGCCACGGCGGAACAGGGTGTCGCCGTCCTTGAGCGAGCGGCTTTCCATGCACGCGACAAGCGCCGTCAGCGTCTCGGGCTTGCGGCCGCCGAAGAGGTCGATCTCCTGCAGCTCAAGCGGCTTTTCGCTGACGCGCTCGAAGCGCGCTTCCTCGATGATGCGGTTCTCCACCCACTCGAGCGCCGCATCGAGCTCGTCGAAGCTGAGCGCGTGGTGCTCCGGGCGCATCAGCCCGACCTCGCCGAAATAGCCGCTCATGTCCTGCCCGCGCGGAACATGCTTGGGCAGGTGGCTGAAGATCAGGTAGGCCTTGCGTTCCCGCAGCGCTTCCTCCATGAGCTGCAGGACGTGGGCCGCAGTCACGTCGATCGACTGCACGCGGCGCATGTCGAGGATCACGTAGCTGCGCGTCTTGAGCTCGGGCTCGAGCAGCGTGTAGAGCTGGTCCGCCGTGCCGAAGAACAGGCTGCCTTGCAGCTCGAAGATGACGGCGCGCTCGCCGTGCGATTGGAGAATCCCCATTTCCTCGGCGAGGCGCATCTGCTTGGAGAACATCTGGTTGCCGTAGGACTTGCGGTGCAGGATCGAGCCGCGCGTCTGTTCGCGGATGAAGAGCAGCACCGCAAGGCCGACGCCCACGGCCGAGGCGGCCACCAGGCCGACTGTCTCGGCGACGACGATGACCGCGGCGATCACCACGAAATCGAGCGCGGTGCGCGGCGAGCGCAGCAGGCGCAGGCTCTGCCAATCGATCATGCGCAGGGCGATGACGATCAGGATAGCGGCGAGCGAGGCGATCGGTACCCAGGCGATGAGCGGCGCGAGCAACAGAAAAGCCGCGAGCGCGAGCCCGCCTTCCACCATGCCGGAAACGCGCGTTCGCGCCCCGCCCGCGAGGTTGACGAGCGTCGCTCCCATCTGGCCGGCGCCCTGCATGCCGCCGACGAGCGCCGCAGCGACGTTGCCGCAGCCCTGCCCGAGGAGCTCGCGGTTCGACTGGTGGCGCGAGCGCGTAAGCGCATCGACCACGACGCAGGTCTTCAGCGTGTCGATGGAGAGCAGGACCGCGAGCGTGAGGCTCGGCACGAGCACCGCGCTCAACGTCTCAGGCCGCATCTGACCGATCGCCTGCCAGCGCGAGCTCAGCGCATCCGCGATCCCGCTGCCCGCGCCAGCGAGGTGCCCGACAACCAGGGGATTGCCTTCGAGCCGCCATAGCGAGGCATCTGCCAGCCCGAGCCCGAGGTAGGCAAGCACGCCGCCCGCAATGCCGAGCACCGGACCCGGCAACGCCTTGGTGATGCGCGGCGCGCTGGTCATCACCGCGGCAGTCACGCTGCCGAGGACGATGGCCCGCCAGGCCCACGCGGAGGGCGTTGTGAGCGTTCCCCACAGCGACGCGGCTCCGGCAGCGCCGAGGAATTTCGGGATCTGGCTCGCGAGGATGATGAGCGCCACACCGCTGAGATAGCCGCTGACCACCGGGTAGGGCATGTACTTGATCAGCCGGCCTATGCCGAGCGCGCCGAAAAGAATCTGCAGAGCGCCGCAGAGCAGGCCCACCAACGTCAGCAGGATGAGCGCGGAGTCCGGTGATGCCCCGTCCTGTGCGGCTTCCAGCGCGAATGCCGCAAGCACCGCGGCGGCCGGCGCGCAGGGCGCGCTGATCAGACGCGGCGCGCCCCCGAGCGCCGCAGCGACGAGCCCGAGCGCCGCGGCGCCGAGCATTCCCGCTACCGCGCCTTGCGCCGAGAAGCCGGCCCCGAGCGGCGCGAACACCGTGACGCCGAAGGCGATCGCCGATGGCACGGCGACCAGCATCGCAGCGAACCCGCCCCACAAATCGCCCCAATGGGCGCGCATTCGCGGACGCTAACGGCGGGGCGTCGCCTCCCCTTTGATCTGCGTCAGACGCCGCTCAAGTGAGCTTACTTGCGCGGTATTGTTGCCACACCAGCCGAGCGGCCCAGGCAAGGGCGAGGAGCATCGTCGCCACGCCGAGGGCGGGAGCGCCGCGGGCCCAAGACGTCGATGAAGTCATGTGCGCCGCTGTCGCCGGTGCGCCCGGTGAGCAGCACGTGCTGCGGCGCGCGCGCATCGTAGATATAAGGCGCGACGTCCGTCACCGCCGCCGCCGACCACCGGAGCATCACCGAGGCGGCGAACGGATCGCGGTTTTTGACGAGGAAGATGCCGCCGAAAACGAGCGGCAGCGCGATCTGGAAGAGCGAGCCGCCGAGCAGCATCACGAACTCGCCGAACGGCCGGAAGACAACGTGGCCGAACTCGTGGATCGGCACCATCGGCAGATGGATCAGGGACGAGGACATCTCCCACGACGGGATGTCCATCATTGCGAGCCTCACCCCATAGAAAGCAATCGCCGCAAGCAGTACGGCACGCCCGTACACCACGATCGAATCGACCTGCTCCGGAACGTAGAACAGCAGCTCCTTCGCCTGGGCCGATAGGCGGTTTCCGTCTTTCCCCTCCCCGGATTCTTGTACGTCACAGTTTCTGCAACCGCCGGGTGGCCACGGGTCCAAGCAAGCCGCCCAAGCCGAGCGTCGCCCACGCGATGCCCCAGGCAGCGGCCGCGGTGGAGCTCTTGCCGCCGCCCGCGAGGTCCAGAGCCCAGCCGAAAACGAAGGGGCTGACGACCCCGGCGCCGAAGCCGATGACCGAGCGCACCGCGTAGGCGACGCCCAGGTAGTGCGGCGGCACGCTCTCGGCGAGCACGGTCGAATGGGTCGACGAGTCGGCGATGCCGGCGAAGTTGTACAGGCAGGCGAGCGCGACCAGCACACCCAGCGGCGCGGCGATCAGCCAGCCGATGGAAAAGGAGAGCGCCAGGCTGACGCAAGACCAGGTGAGGATGGTCTGCGTGCGCCCCCAGCGGTCGGCCATGGTGCCGCCCGCGATGGAGCCGGCAATGTTGGCGACGTAGGTGAGCGCGGCGAAAAGCAGCGCGTTCTCGGGCGAGGCGCCGTGCAAGAGCAGCGCCGCGGTAAGGAAAGCCGGCAGCCAGGCCCAGATGCCGAGCAGCTCCCAGTTGTGGAAGCTGTAGCCCCAGATCGAGAGCATGCCTTTGCGGTTTTTCAGCACCGCGGGCAGCGCGGCGAGCAGCGGCTCGCCCGCCGGCCGCGCGTGGACCAGGTTCGGCGTGTGCCGCAGCACCACGACGCCCGACACCCACGAGATCAGTGGAAGAACGGCGACGGCGCCGAGCGCTCCGCGCCAGTCGGTGAATTTCAGGGCGAGGCCGGCGACGCCCAGGCAGATGGCGTAGCCGGCGCTCGACCCGGCGATGAAGTAACCCATCGCGCGGCCGCGGCGCGCGCGCTCGACGTTGTCGTTGATGAGCGAGAGCGCCGGCGTGTAGGTGCCGCCCTGGCAAAGGCCGGTGAAGGCGTGCAGCCAGAACGCCGACCAGAAGCTGTCGGCGAAGAGCACGAAGGCCCATGGGCTGGCGCAGGCCGCCACGCCGGTCGCGATGTAGGCGCGCTTCGCGCCGAAGTGATCCGCGATGAAGCCGACGATGAAGAGCGAAGTGAGGTAGCCGAGATGAAACCCCGACTGGATCAGCCCGGCTTGTTTGCCCGAAAGGCCCCACTGCGCCTGCGTGAGCGGCAGGACGGCCGAGTAGGCGACGAACCAGCTGGCCGCGAGCATCCGGCTCGTGCATAGGGCCGCGACCCATGCGCCCGAGCCGGGTGAGGACTTCAAACGGCGGCGGCGAGTCGCACCGGGATGCGGCGCGGGCCGAACGGCCGGCTGAATTTCTGGAAGCGGCCGGCAACGTGCGCGCCGCAATGGGCGCAGCTGCCGTCGTCGCGCAAGTGATAGCCGCGGATGTCGTACCAGTCGCGCACGATCACCGGCTTTTTGCACGAGGGGCAGTAGGTCGAGCCGCCGGCCTCGTCGTGCACGTTTCCGGTGTAGACGTAATTCAGGCCGGCGTGCCGGGCGATTTCGCGTGCGCGCGTCAGCGTGGCCGGCGGCGTCGCGTGCACGTCGGTCATTTTCCAGTCCGGATGGAAAGCGGTGAAGTGCAGCGGAACCTCAGTCCCGAGGTTGTCGCGGATCCATTTGCACTGCGCCCTCAGCTCCTCGTCGGAGTCGTTCTTGCCGGGAATGAGGAGCGTGGTGATCTCGGTCCACACCGAGGTCTCCTTAACGAGATACACCAGCGTATCGAGGACCGGCTGCAGCCGTCCGCCGCATACCTTGAAGTAAAAATCGTCGGTGAAGGCCTTCAGGTCGACGTTGGCCGCGTCCATGCTTGCGTAGAACTCGCGCCGCGGCGCGGCGTGCATGAAGCCGGCGGTGACGGCCACCGTCTGCACGCCCTTGGCGTGGCAGGCGTCGGCGATGTCCATGGCGTACTCGGCGAAGATCACCGGGTCGTTGTAGGTGAACGCCACCGATTTGCAGCCGAGCCGGAGCGCCGCGTTGGCGATCGCCTCGGGGCTTGCCTCGTCCTGCAGGCTGTCCATCTCGCGCGACTTGGAGATGTCCCAGTTCTGGCAGAACTTGCACGCGAGGTTGCAGCCGGCGGTGCCGAACGAAAGAATGCTGCTGCCCGGATAGAAGTGATTGAGCGGCTTCTTCTCCACCGGATCGACGCAGAACCCGGAGGAGCGCCCATACGTGGTGAGCACCATGCCGCCGTTTTCCATCTTGCGCACGAAGCACAGCCCGCGCTGTCCCTCGTGGAGCCTGCAGTCGCGCGGGCACAGGTCGCACTGGATGCGGCCGTCTTCGAGCCTATGCCACCATTTACCTTTCATCGAATTTCACCACCCGGTACCGGGAAATCCTGCAGCGCGCGAGCTGGGCGTCCGCCGGCAGCCCCGCCTTCCTGATCAATTCATGGAGAAAAGCGCGCGGGTCCGGAACGCTCTCCCAGACCTGCGGCAGGAAAGTCGCGCGCCTTCCCTGCGCTTCGAGAATGAGCCCGTCCTCTCCGGCGACGACCTGCTCGAGCAGGTCCGCCTCGTCGGCGAAGCGCAGCGGCTTCGGCCGCGAGAGCAGCGACACTTCCACGCTGCACTGCGGCCATTCGGCCGGCACGAGCGCCGGAAATCGCGGGTCGCGAAACGCGGCACCTACCGCGTTCTCCGCCACATCGGCTTTGAGCGCGCGCAAGGCATCCAGGCTGCCGATGCAGCCGCGCAGCGCTCCGCTCTTCTTCAAGGTGACGAAGCTTGCACCTGCCTGGTTGAGCCACGCGGCTTCCGTGATCTCGTGCCCGGCGCCGAGCAAGCGGCTTTCGATCGCCCCGCGCGCGATGCCGACGAGCACGCTGCCCGCGGCGTCGAGCGACACCTCGCCGTCCTCGTACAGGCCGAAGGCGGAGTAGCCGACGACCTGGCCCTTTCCGCCCGCGGTGTCGCCGGAATTGCCTGCGGCGAGCAGCTTGATGGCCATGTTTTTCTTCTTCGCGACGGCGAGCAGGCCGTTGAGCGGGGTCGCCCCGCACGCCTCCTCGTGGTCGATATCGCAGGCGTAGCTCGCAATCCGGGCGAGCGTCTGGCCGTCGATGCGGCGCGCTTGCTCGTAGGCGTGGTAATGCGAGAGGTCCGTCGAAATCACGACCACAGTCTCGGCTCCGCTCCACAGGCGCTCGAGGACCTGCGCCACCTCGTCCACGCTGGCCATGCCGACGACGAACGGCACGAACGAAAATTCGCCGAGCACCCGCTGCAGGAAAGGAAGCTGGACTTCGAGGGAATGCTCGAGGGCATGCGCGGCGTCGCTCTTCACGACCTGCGGCAGCGCCTGCACCGCCTGCAAGGCGGCGCGATCGAGCGGCACGCGGCCGAGCGGCGTCTCGAACGCCTCGCAGGTCGGTACCGCCAGTCCGCGCACCGGCACGCGGTGCACCGGGCCGAGCAGCACGACGCGGCGCACGATGTCGCGCGCCGGGCCGAGCGCGTCGTAGGCGTGCGCGGCGACAGAGCCGGAGTAAATGTAGCCGGCGTGCGGGACGACCAGGGCCTTCGGAAAGCCCAGGCGCGGCGCCCCCTGCGCGACGCCGCCGAGCAAGTCCTCGAGCTCGGCGTCGAGCACGCGGGCTTCCCGGGGATAGAACATGCCGGCGACGGCGGCAGGTCGGACTGAGGCCATGTCCCTATGTATGGCCTCGCTCAGCCCCCGTCAAGACGGTTCAACGTCCCTTGCAGCGCGTGGACAACCGACTGGCGGCGCACCGCTTCCCGGTCGCCCGCGAAGTGCAGGGTCTCCGAGCGGCAGCCCGCCGCATCCGCCCATGCGAAGCACACCGTGCCGACCGGCTTCTCGCGGCTGCCGCCCGTCGGCCCGGCGACTCCGGTAATGGCAAGCGCGTGCGTGCCTTTGCCGCGAGCCAGCGCTCCGAGGGCCATCTCGCGCGCCGTCTGCTCGCTCACCGCGCCGTGGCGCGCGAGGGTTTCGGCGCGTACGCCGAGGAGCTCCTGCTTGGCGGCGTTCGAGTAGGTGACGAAGCCGCGCTCGAACCAATCGGAGGAGCCGGCGACGGAGGTGACCGCTTGAGACACCCAGCCGCCGGTGCACGATTCGGCCGTGACCAGCATGCCCTTGCCCGCCTTCAGGCGCTCGCCGAGCTTCTTTGCCAGCTCTTCCATCACAAAAACAGCCTCTTGGCCACGGCGAGGACGAGCAGCGTGTACGCCGCGGCCAGGAGGTCATCGGCCATGACGCCGAAGCCGCCCTTGGTGCGGCGCTCGAACCAGCGAATCGGCGGCGGCTTCACGATATCGAAAAAACGGAACGCGACGAAGGCGCCGAGCTGCCACGCGAACTCGCGCGGCACGATGGCAAGCACCAGCAGAAAAGCGACGAATTCGTCCCACACCATCGACGAGTGATCGTCCATGCCGAGGTGCGTGCCGGTGAGGCCGCAGGCCCAGACGCCGAGGGCGAAGAGCACGGCGACGATGCCGAGCATGATCGCGGCATTGCCCGCCGCGAGGGTCCAGCCGACCGGCCAGGCGGCGAGCGTGCCGAATGTTCCCGGCGCAAAGCGCGCCAATCCGACGCCGAAGCCGAGCGCGATGAAATGCGCAGGATGCGAGAAAGCGAATCCCGCGCTCGGCCGGTAAACGATCATCGGCCGCCGAAGTGATCGAATCCGCCCCGGTACGTCATGGGCTTCTTCTGGGCATCGAGGACCACAAGCTCGGATGCGCCCTTTTGCAGGGTGCCGATGCGCGTGAGCGCGATGTCGAGCTCGCGCGACAGCGCCTCGAGCTCGACGCGGCGCTCGCGCGCCGCGGTAAACAGCAGCTCGTAGTCGTCGCCGCCGGAGAGTACGCAATCGCGCTCGAGCTTCTCGTCCCGCAGCTTTGCAAACACCGCGGGCCGCGGAATGTCGGCGTAGTGCACGAGCGCGCCGAGCTCCGAGCGCTCGACGATGTGCCGCAGGTCGCCGGCGAGGCCATCCGAGACGTCGATCGCCGCGTGCGCGAGGCCGCGCAAGCGCTCGCCGAGCTCCACGCGCGGCTCCGGCCGATGCAGCCGCAGCGCCGCCTCGCGGATTTCGGGATGCACGAGGGCGAGCGCCGCAGCGCCCAGCTCGCCCGATACCCAGATATCGTCGCCGGGGCGCGCGCCGCCCCGGTAGAGCGCAAGTCCGGCAGGCACCTCGCCGAGTGCGGCAACGCTGATGACGAGCTGCGGCCCGCGGGTGGTATCACCGCCGATCAAGTCCACGCCGTGGCGCTCCGCAAGGGCGAAGAACCCTTCGGAGAATGCAGCGAGCCATGCCTCGTCGGCTGCGGGCAAGGCGAGAGAGAGCGTGGCCCACCGCGGCGCCGCGCCCATCGCCGCGAGATCCGAAAGATTGACGGCGAGCGCCTTGTGGCCGAGCGCGCGCGGCTCGGCGTCGGGGAGGAAATGGCGCCCCTCGACGAGCATGTCGGTGGTGACGGCGAGGTCGAGTCCCGCGTCCGGGCGCACCAGCGCGCAGTCGTCGCCCACTCCCATCAGCGCCCTTTTCGGCGGCCGATCGAAGTAGCGGCGGATGATGTTGAACTCGTTCAGACGTTCGTTCTGGCGCGCGCGACCTCATCCGGACGGAGGTCGGCGGCAATCTTTTCGAGCACGCCGTTGACGAAGCGGTAGCCGTCGGTCGCACCGAAGCTCTTGCCCAGCTCGACTGCCTCGTTGAGCACGACCTTGAACGGCGTCTCCGGATGCGAGGCGAGCTCGAAGGTCCCGATGTAGAGGATGGCGCGCTCCACCGGCGAGAGTTTGGCGAAGTCGCGGCTCAGATGCGGGCTCATCAGGTCGCGCAGCTGGTCGGCGCGGGCAAGCACGCCGCGCAGCAGGATTTCCACGAAGCGCGCATCGGTTTTCTCGAAGCCCTCGATCGAGCGCGCCTGCGCGAGCGGATCGTCGCCCGACAGCTGCCAGGCGTAGAGCGCCTGCAGGGCAATTTCCCTCGCCTGGCGCCTAGCGCTCTTCACGCATCCGCTCCTTCAGTGTGGCCATTTCGACCGCCACGCGCACCGCCTCTGCGCCTTTGTCGAGCCGCGCCATGGCCTGGGTCTCGTCTCGCACCGTGAGAATTCCATTGGCAATCGGCAGGCCGAACTCGAGAGCGACGTCCATGACGCCGCGCGCCGACTCGTTCGCCACCACCTCGAAATGATAGGTCTCTCCGCGCACCACGGCGCCCACGGCGGCGAGCGCGTTGAAGCGGCCCGATTGCGCCATCCATTGCAGTGCGAGCGGGATCTCGAGGGCGCCGGGGACTGTAATTACGGTCGCCTCGACGCCGAGCTCGCGCGCCGCCGCCCGCGCACGCTCGAGAAGCGGCGCGGAGATCTCTTCGTTGAACCGGCTGGCGACGATACCGATGCGCATGGACGCCCGCTAGCGCTTCGGAAGCTCGGCGTAGCCCGTCACCTCGAGGCCGAAACCCGCCATGCTCGGCATCTTGCGCGGCGCCGCCATCAGGCGCATGCGCCGCACGCCGAGCTCGCGCAGGATCTGGGCGCCGATGCCGTAGAGCCGCAGATCCATGGCGCGACGCGGCGGGCCGGTTTCGGCGAGCCGCGCCTCGAGCGCCTCGGTCGTCTGCGTGCAGTTGAGCAGCACCATGACGCCGGCGCCGGCTTTGCGGATGGCTTCCAGGGCCTCGCCCACGCCCCACGAGTGCGTGCTGCGGCCGGCGTCGAGGAGATCGATGATCGAAAGCGGCTCGTGAACGCGGACCAGCGTCTCGTCCTGCTCGTTCGGCGTCCCCAACACCAGCGCGAGGTGGATCGAACCGAGGGCAAGGTCGCGATAGGAGACGAGATGGAAGCTGCCCCACGGCGTATGGATGTCGCGCTCCATGGCGCGCTGCACCAGCGATTCGTTGCGGCTGCGGTATTCGATCAGGTCGGCGATGGTGCCGATCTTGAGGTTGTGCTGTGCGGCGAACTCGATGAGGTCCGGCAGGCGTGCCATGGTCCCGTCGTCGCGCATGATCTCGCACAGCACTGCCGCGGGCGTCAATCCGGCGAGGCGCGCGAGGTCGCAGCACGCTTCGGTATGGCCCGCACGCACGAGCACGCCGCCGGGCTGCGCCACCAGCGGGAACACGTGGCCGGGGTGGACGATGTCCTCGGGCCTGGCGTCGGGCGAGGCGGCGACCTTGACCGTTAACGCGCGGTCGTGCGCCGAGATGCCGGTGGAGATGCCCTCGGCGGCCTCGATCGACACCGTGAAGTTCGTGCCGTGACGCGAGCGGTTCTGCTCGACCATCGGCCGCAGGCCGAGACGCTGCGCGTGGCTCTCCGTGATCGGCATGCAGATCAGGCCGCGCCCGTGCTTCGCGAGGAAATTGATCTTCTCGGGAGTGACGAAGTCCGCGGCGAAGACGAGGTCACCCTCGTTCTCGCGATCCTCGTCGTCGACGAGGATCGCGATATCGCCGGCGCGAATCGCCGAGATGATCTCGGCGATCGGGCTGATGGCAGCGTTTTCCCTGCGCATAGCCCGATTTTATTCTTCTTTTACTCGGCCGCTTCGGCTTCCTGGCCGCCGGTGCGCTCGCGAATGCGGGCCGACTTGCCGGAGCGCTCGCGCAGGTAATAGAGCTTGGCGCGGCGCACGGCGCCCTTGCGCTTCACCTCGATCGACGCGATGAGGGGCGAGTAGGTCTGGAAGGTGCGCTCCACGCCTTCGCCGGAAGAGATCTTGCGCACGATGAACGAGGAATTGAGGCCGCGGTTGCGCTTGGCAATCACCATGCCTTCGAACGCCTGCACGCGCTTTCTTTCGCCCTCGACCACGTTGACGTTAACCACCACCGTATCCCCCGGCGAGAAGTCGGGGATGTTCTTGGCGAGCCGCTTGATTTCTTCCTGCTCGAGTGTCTGGATCAGATTCATGACTTCGCTCCGCTTTCTTGCCGGAATTCCTCCAGCAGCCTGCTTTCCTCTTCGTTCAGCTTCCGGACCGCCAGCAGGTCCGGCCTTCTTACCCACGTGCGCCCCAGCGCCTGCTTCAGCCGCCAGCGCCGGATGTTCTCGTGGTGCCCGGACAGCAGCACCTCCGGCACCCGCGCGCCCCGGTACAGCTCGGGGCGCGTGTACTGCGGGCAATCGAGCAGCCCGTCGGCGAAGGACTCCTCCACCACCGAGAAGCTGTCCCCCACCGCGCCGGGCAGCTGCCTCACCACCGCGTCCATCAGCGCCATCGCCGCCAGCTCTCCGCCCGAGAGGACGAAATCCCCGATGGAGATCTCCTCGTCGACGCGCTGCTCGAGCAGCCTTTCGTCGACGCCCTCGTAGCGTCCGCAAAGCAGCGTGACCGCCTGTTCGCGCACCAGCTCGATCACCCTGCGATGATCGAGCTTCTTTCCCTGCGGCGACAGGTAGATCACCCGGCCGCCGCCCGCGGTCTTCACCGCGTCCAACGTTCGCTCCAGCGGCTCGGCCAGCATCACCATGCCGGGCCCGCCGCCGTAAGGACGGTCATCGACCGTCCGGTAATTGTCCGTCGTGAAATCGCGCGGATTCCACGTCGTGAGCGCCCACAGCCCTTTCTCGAGCGCCCGGCCGGTGATGCCGCTCGCCGCCACCGCGGCGAACATTTCCGGGAACAGCGTCACCACGTCGAAGCGGATCACCAGTCCGCTCCCCACTCCACGCGAATCCGCCTTTTCGGCAAATCCACTTCGGTCACTACGGATGGCACCCAGGGGATCAGCCGCGTCCTGTCGCCGGCCACTTCGATCACATCCTGCGCGCCGTTCCAGAACACCTGCTTCACCACGCCGAGCGTCTCGCCCCGCTCGTTCAGCACCTCGAGGCCCACGAGGTCCGCGAGGTAGTACCTGCCTTCGCCCGGCTCGGGCAGCGCTTCGCGCCGCACCGCGACCGGCTTTCCCTTCAGGCCCAGCGCCTGCTCGCGGCTGTCGATGCCGGCAAGCTTGCCTACCACCGTGGCGCTGTGGATCTTCGCCTGCGTCACCGAGTAGCACTCGGCGCCGATCCACCATTCCCTCGCCTGCGCCAGCGCCTCCTCGGCGCCGCCGTCGGGCGCTACCTTCACCCATCCGCGCACGCCGTAGGATCCGGCGACGCGGCCCATCGCGATCAGCCGCTCAGGCGGCTTTCTTTGCAAACTGCTTGACCAGGCGCTTCGCCGTCGGCGAAAGCTGCGCGCCCAGGCCGGTCCAGTGCTTCACGCGCTCCATGTTCACGCGCAGCGCCTCGCGCCCCTGCGGCGCCTTCGGGTCGTAGAACCCCAGCCGCTCGATGAACTTGCCCGACGCCGCGCGCCGCGAGTCCGCCACCACGACGTGAAAGAACGGGCGCTTGTTCGCGCCGCCGCGCTGCAGTCGAATCACAACCATTGGGAGGTCCCCGTAAACCGCGAAAAGGCGCGGATTATACTGGAAGAATCAGGGCCTTGGAAGCCGCGAGGCCACCCACACACCGAGAATGTTCACCGCGGCCGCGATCAGCACCGCGGTGCGGTAGCCCTGCGTGAGGTCGTAAAGCCATCCGGCTAGCACCGGGAGGCTGATCGCCGCGGCACACCAGGCGACGTAGAGCCGGCCGGCGACGCGGCCAAAGGCGTTGCGGTGCCAGTAGCGCGCGATCGCAGCGGCGGTGAGACCCGACATGATGCCGTAACCGATGCCGATCATCGAGAGCGCGGGCACCGCGACAATCGGGCTCGGCCAAACGGACAAGATGATGGTTCCCAAGAGAGAGAAAAGGTGTGCGCCGACGGCGACCACGGGCACGGCGAAGCGGTCGACGAGCCAGCCGCCGCCGATGCGCGCTGCCCCGACCGCGCCGGTGATGATCGTGGTCGCGCCGACCGCGATGAGCGTCTGGCCGCCGTAGGCCTGGACGATTCCCGCCGCCTGGCTCATCACCATGAGGCCGGCCGCTGCAGCGAGGAAGAACACCGTCGCGAGCTGCATGAAGACGCGCCACTGCGGATCCTCATCGCTCGTCGCGGGCGCCGAAGCATCGTGCATCGCGATGGCGGCGAGGTGAAGAAATGCCGCCGCGATTGCGCATGAGACGAGCACCGTGACGCCGAGGCCGGCGAGCGTCGCGCGCATGCCGAAGGCCTCGATGGCCCAGCCGAATGCCGGCGCGCCGATCATCGCGCCGAGCGGGTAGAGACCCACTACGTAGCCGTTCGCCAAGCCGCTTTTTGCGCCGACGGTCTGGTTGACGGCCTGCTGGACCAGGATGAACCCCACGCCCGCGCCCAGGCCGAAGAGCACGCCGTAGCCGAGCGCGAATTGCGTAAAGCTCCCGGCAGTGGCGGCGAGAATGAGGCCGGCGGCGCTGACGATGCCGCAACCGAGCGCCAAGACTCCGGGCGACAGCGCGTGGTAAAGGGCGGGCGCGAGATTCATTCCCGCAGTGAGCGTGATGGTGGCAAGACCGAAGACGAAGCTCATCTGGGCGCGCCCCACGCCGAGGAGCGCTTCCATCGGCTTCAGGAAAACGCTGAAGGCGTACAGCGTGCCGAACGGCAGGTTGAGCGCCGTCGCCGCGGCGATGGCAGCGGCGCCGCGGCCGCGCACTAGCGCATTCCGGGCAGCATGCCCTTCATGTTGCGCATCATCCGCTGCAGGTTGCCGCCCTTCATCATTTTCATCATCTTCTGCATCTGCTCGAACTGATTGAGGAGCTGGTTCACCGCCTGCACCGGCACGCCGGCGCCGGCGGCGATGCGGCGCTTGCGCGAGGCCTTGATGAGCTCGGGTCTTGCGCGCTCCTGCGGCGTCATCGCATTGATGATCCCTTCGATGCGGCGGAACTGCTTGTCGTCCTGCAGCTGCGCGGGGTTGATCTGGCCGACGAGCTGCGCCGGCAGCTTGTCGACGAGCGAGGCGACGCCGCCCATCTTCTTCATCTGCCCGATCTGCTGCTTGAAGTCCTCGAGGTCGAAGCCCTTGCCCTTCTTCACCTTCTCGGCGACGCGCTTCGCTTCCTCGAGGTCGATCTTGGCGTGCGCCTCCTCCACCAGCGAGAGGATGTCGCCCATGCCGAGGACGCGCGCCGCCATGCGCTCGGGATGGAACGGCTCGATGCCGCTGAGCTTCTCGCCGACGCCGGCGAACTTGATCGGCTTGCCGGTGACGTGGCGCACCGAAAGCGCCGCGCCGCCGCGCGCATCGCCGTCGAGCTTGGTGAGGATCACGCCGGTGAGCGGCAGGCGCTCGTTGAACGCGCGCGCCACGTTGACCGCGTCCTGCCCCTGCATCGCGTCGACGATGAACAGCGTCTCCGCCGGATTCACCGCGGCATGCAGCTCGGCGATCTCGCGCATCATCTCCTCGTCGATGGCGAGCCGTCCCGCGGTGTCGATGAGCAGCACGTCGAAGTAGCGCGTGCGCGCGTAGTCGACCGCCCGCCGGGCGATGTCTAAAGGGTTTTCTCCAACGTTTGATTCAATAAAGGAGACGCCCGCCTGCGCCGCCACGGCTTTCAGCTGCTCGATGGCGGCCGGCCGGTACACGTCGCAGGACACGACCGCCACCTTCTTCTTGCCGGCAGCCAGCAGCCTGGCCAGCTTGCCGGTGGTGGTGGTCTTGCCCGAGCCCTGCAACCCGGCCATCAAGATGACGGCGGGCGGTTGCACCGCCAAGTTGAGCCCGACGTTCGCCTCGCCCATGAGCTTGGTGAGCTCGCGGTGCACGACGCCCACGAGCGCCTGCCCGGGCGTGAGGCTGCCGACCACTTCCTCGCCGAGGGCTTGGGAGCGCACGGCGTCGATGAAGTGCTTCACGACGGGAAGCGCCACGTCGGCCTCGAGCAGCGCAATGCGGACTTCGCGCAGCGCCTCCTGGATGTTGGCTTCGGAGAGGCGCGCTTCGCCGCGGATGTGCTTTACGATCTGCGTGAGCCGCGCGGTCAGGTTGTCGAGCATGGGTGATAAACTGAAGAGGTGCCCGACATTGTAATTCACGGCATCGCCTCGGCCATGTACGTGGGCTTGGCGTGGCACTTCTGGAACACGCGCTGGCGCAGGCGCCGCAGCCTTGCGCAAGCCCCCGAGCCGTCCACGCGCCAAGGCCTCGAGGCCTGGGAGCGCTCGGCGCTGCTCGTTCCGCTCGCGCTGCACGGCTGGGTGCTCTACCAGGGCGTGTTCGCCCACGAGCTGCACTTCGGCTTCGCGCCGGCGCTCTCCGTGATGATGTGGCTCGGCGTCGCGATCTACTGGATCGAGAGCTTTTTCTACAACCTCGAAGGGATGCAGCCGCTGGTGCTGCCGCTCGCCGCGGTCGCGGTGCCGCTGCCGGCCATCTTTCCCGGGCTCGCCTCCAGCGTGGCGCACGCGCAGGCGTTCGAGTTCAAGCTGCACCTCGGGCTCGCGATGGTGGCCTACAGCCTGTTCGTGATCGCGCTGCTGCACGCCACCCTGATGGCGGTCGCCGAGCGCCAGCTCCACGGCAAGGGATCGCTGCTGATTTCCAATCTGCCCCCGCTGCTCACCCTTGAGAAGCTGCTTTTCCGGGTGATCGGCGCGGCATTCGTGTTCCTCACGCTCACGCTCGCGACCGGCATCGTGTTCTCCGAGACCTTGTTCGGGCGGCCGCTGCGCGCCGATCACAAGACCGTGTTCGCGGTCCTGTCGTGGCTGACTTTCGGTCTCTTGCTCGCTGGCCGGGCGCTTTACGGCTGGCGCGGGCGCACCGCGGTGCGCTGGACGCTCACCGGCTTTCTCATGCTGCTGCTCGCTTACGTGGGCAGCCGTTTCGTGCTGGAAGTGGTCCTCCAACGCGGCTGACCGCCGTGCCGTAAGGTGAATGCATGGACATCCTGATTCTTGCGAGCCTCATCGTGCTCAACGGATTGTTCGCCATGTCGGAGGTGGCGCTGCTCACGGCGCGAAGGCCGCGTCTCGCGACGCGGGCGAATCAAGGCGACAGCCTCGCGTCGGCCGCGATGACCCTGGCCGAGCATCCGACGCGCTTCCTGTCCACCATCCAGATCGGCATCACCTCGATCGGCCTGTTGAACGGAATCTTCGGCGAAGCGCTGCTCGCCGGCCCGCTTGCCGAGTGGCTGCAGTCGCTCGGATGGGAGCGCAAGGCGGCTTCGATTGTCGCCACGTCGGGCGTGGTGATCGGCATCACCTACGCTTCCATCGTCATCGGCGAGCTCGTACCCAAGCGGCTCGGGCAGCTCAACGCCGAAGGCATAGCCAGGCTCGTGGCCTGGCCGATGCGCGTCCTCGGCGCCGTCTCGGCGCCGTTCGTGCACCTGCTGACGAACTCCACCGAGCTCATCCTGCGCCCGCTGCTCAAGCTCTTCCGCATCCGCGCGCCCGACAACGGTGCCCAGCCCATGTCGCCGGAGGAAATCCGCACCATCGTCCTCGAGTCGTCGAATTTCATGCCGAAGAAGCACCTGTCCATCCTGCTCAACCTCTTCGACCTGGGCAACGTGACGGTCGAGGACATCATGGTGCCGCGCTCGAAGGTCGAGTCGGTGATCCTCGAGGAGGGAATGGAAACGGTGTCGCACAAGCTCGCCACCAGCTACCACATGCGACTGCCCGTCTTTCGCAACCGGGAAGGGGAGCTCGCCGGCGTGCTGCACTTGCGCCGCATCCTCGGTGCCCTGCATTCCGGAGGGCTCGACGAGCAGGCGATCATCGAGGTGCTGGAAGAACCGTATTTCGTGCCCGCCGGCACCACGGTGCTCACCCAGCTGCAGTACTTCCAGGAGAAAAAGGAGCGCGTCGCGCTCGTGGTGGACGAGTACGGCGAGCTGATGGGGCTGGTGACCCTCGAAGACATCATCGAGGAGATCATCGGCAAGTTCACGACCTCGCTGCCGGCCGCCGTCACCCTGGCCTGGGATGACAGCGGCGCGGCGACCGCCGACGGCGCTATGTCGGTGCGCGAGATCAACCGAGCGCTTGGACTGTCGCTTCCGACCGACGGGCCGAAGACGCTCAACGGGCTGATCGTCGAGCACCTGCAGGACATCCCCGAAGCCGACGTCTCGATCAAGATCAACAACGTACCGATGGAAATAGTTCACGCGCAGGGCCGGACGGTCAAAACGGTGCGCATTTTTCGACCCCCCGAATCGGTAGAAAATACAGAGGTGTCAGAAGCTTAGAAGCGGGAGTTAAGCCTTCACAAAAACCCCTTGCGGCGCTATGCTGCGCGCCGGGGGCTGGTCAAAAAAAGGAGTCCGGATGGCGACGGCAGCAGCGGCGGCAGCGGCAGCGAAGAGCAAGGAAGCCACTTTTTCCTGGGAAGGGAAGGACAAAGCAGGAAAGACCATCCGCGGCGATATGCGCGCCGGCAGCGAAGCAGTCGTCAACGCCACGCTGCGCCGCCAGGGCATCCTCGTCACCAAGGTCCGGAAGCAGCGCAGGGGGCTGGGCGGCAAGGTCACGGAAAAGGACATCTCGCTCTTCACGCGCCAGCTCGCCACGATGATGAAGGCCGGCGTGCCGCTGCTGCAATCGTTCGAGATCGTGAGCAAGGGCGCCACCAACGCCGCGGTCGCCAAGCTCCTCACCGAAATCAAGACCGAAGTGGAGACCGGCTCGTCGCTCGCCGCGGCGTTCCGCAAGTACCCGCTGTACTTCGACGCGCTGTTCTGCAACCTGGTGCAGGCCGGCGAACAGGCCGGTATTCTGGAAAGTCTTCTCGATCGCCTCGCCTCGTACAAGGAAAAGATCCTGGCGATCAAGTCGAAGATCAAGTCGGCGCTGTTCTATCCCGTGGCGATCGTCGCCGTGGCGATCATCATTACCGCGGTGATCATGATTTTCGTCATTCCCGCCTTCAAGTCGGTCTTCAGCAGCTTCGGCGCGGACCTTCCGGCGCCGACGCTGGTGGTCATGGCGATCTCGGACTGGTTTGTCGGCAACTGGTACATCATCTTCCCGCTCGCCGGCGGCGCGATCTGGGGCTTCCTCGAGGCCTGGAAGCGCTCGGTGCCGGTGCAGATCTTCATGGACCGCCTGATGCTGCGCCTGCCGATCTTCGGCGACCTGGTGAAGAAATCGTCCATCGCGCGCTGGACGCGCACGCTTTCCACGATGTTCGCCGCCGGGGTGCCGCTCGTCGAGGCGCTCGACTCCGTCGGCGGCGCGGCGGGCAACTACGTCTACCAGATGGCCACCAAGCAGATCCAGGGCGAGGTGGCGACCGGCACCTCGCTCAACGCGGCGATGGCGAACGCCAACGTATTCCCGCCGATGGTGATCCAGATGTGCTCCATCGGCGAGGAGACGGGCGCGCTCGACGCCATGCTGAGCAAGGTGGCCGACTTCTACGAGGCCGAGGTCGACGACGCGGTCGAAGCGCTCTCGTCCCTGATGGAGCCGATCATCATGGTCGTGCTTGGCACGCTGATCGGCGGCATGGTGGTCGCCATGTACCTGCCGATCTTCAAGCTCGGCGCGGCTATCTAAGCGATGTCGACCTTCGGCTGGCTCGCTCAGCCAGCCGCGTTCACGGGGTTGGCGCTTGTCTTCGGCCTGTGCGTCGGGTCGTTCCTGAACGTCGTCATCCACCGGCTGCCGCGCATGATGGAGCGCGAGTGGCGCGCGCAGTGCGCCGAGCTCGCCGGGCAGGCGCCGCCGCAGGAGGAGCGCTACGACCTGGTGGTTCCGCGCTCCGCCTGTCCGGCTTGCGGCCACCGCATCCGCGCATGGGAAAACGTCCCGCTGCTGAGCTGGCTCGCGCTGCGCGGCAAATGCTCGGCCTGCCGCGCGCGCATCAGCGTCCAATATCCGCTCGTGGAGCTCCTCGCCGGGGCCGTGGCCGCCTATGCGGCGTGGCGCTTCGGCCCGACGCTCAGCGCCGTGGCGGCCGCGGTTTTCGGCTGGTTCACCATCGCGCTCGCGTTCATCGACCAGCAGACCGGCTACCTGCCCGACGATCTCACGCTGCCGCTGGTATGGATTGGACTGCTTGTGAACCTCATAGGCGCGTTCGTTCCGCTGCGCGACGCGGTGATCGGCGCCGCGGCTGCCTATCTCTTCCTATGGCTCGTCAACGCGGCATTTAAAGCGCTGCGCGGCATCGACGGCATGGGATACGGCGACTTCAAGCTTTACGCGGCGGTCGGCGCCCTCCTCGGCTGGAAGCTGCTCCCGCTCGTCATCCTGCTTTCCTCGGTCGTCGGCCTGGTGTTCGGCTCGCTGCAGATGTTCGCCGCGCGCCGCGGCTGGGACTGGAAGTTCAGATTCCACTTCGGGCCGTACCTCGCGTTTGCCGGCGTGGTCGCGATGTTCTGGGGACCGGCGATCCTGCAGCGCCTTCCGGCGCTTCGCTTCGCTGGATGAGCTTCGTAGTCGGCCTTACGGGAGGGATCGGCAGCGGCAAGAGCGCCGCCGCCGACGAGTTCGCGCGCCTGGGGGCGACCGTGGTGGACACCGACGTCATCGCGCGCGAGCTGACCGCTGCGGGCGGCGCGGCGATGCCCGAGGTCGAGCGGCTCTTCGGAAGCGAGATCGTCGGCGCCGACGGAGCGATGGACCGCGCCAAGGTGCGCGCGCGGGTGTTCGCAGACCCGGCGGCGAGGAAGGCGCTCGAGGCATTGCTGCATCCCATGATTCGCGACGAGTCCCGCCGCCGCATCGCTTCGGCAAAGGGCGCTTACGTCGTGCACGTGGTGCCCCTGCTCATCGAGTCGGCCGATTACCGGATGCGCGTCGACCGCGTGCTGGTCGTGGATTGCCCCGAAGCCCTTCAAATCGCCCGGGTGCGCGCGCGCAGCGAGCTCTCGGAAGCCGAGGTGCGATCGATTCTTGCCAGCCAGGCAAGCCGCGCCGAGCGCCTTGCGGCCGCCGACGACGTCATCGACAACAGCAGCAGCCTCGAGGCGTTGCGAAAACAGGTGACGGCGCTGCACCAAAGGTACGTCGAATACAGCAACGCGGAGAGGACTTAAGTTGTGCTGCGGGCGCAAATCGCTCAGAATCCCGCAGGCTTCGTTTACGGCTCAAGCGGTGAAGATTCAGTGATCACCTACGAATATCCGCTCAACGAGCGCATCCGCACCCTGCTGCGCCTGGAAGACCTGTTCGAGCGCTCGCGCCATTTCATCGCGCGCACCGACCCGCACGACCACCACATGGCACTGCTCACGTTGTTCGAGATCCTCGAGGTCGCGAGCCGCGCCGATCTCAAGTCCGACCTGCTGCAGGAACTGGAGCGGCAGAAGCAGGTGCTTCTCTCCTTCAGGAACAACCCGGACATCGCCGAGGAGGCGCTGGCGAGCGTGCTGCGCGATATCGAGCAGGCCTCGGCGGCGCTTTTCTCCATGACCGGCAAGATCGGCCAGTATCTGCGGGAGAACGACTGGCTGATGTCGATCAAGCAGCGCACCGGCATTCCGGGCGGCGCCTGCGAGTTCGACCTGCCTTCCTATCACTACTGGCTGCACCGGCCAGCCGAAGAGCGTACCGGCCAGCTCGCCGCGTGGACGGGACCTCTCTATCCGCTGCGCGACGGCTCGGCGATCATCCTTCGCATCCTGCGCGAGTCGGGCAAGGCGCAGACGTTGTGCGCGCAGCAGGGCATGTTCCAGCAGATGTTGGGCGGCCGCACCGCGCAGATGCTGCGCCTGCGGCTCGAGCGCGCAACGCCGTGCGTGCCGGAGATCAGCGCCAACAAGTACGTGCTGAACATCCGCTTCATCGCGCAGAACGGCGAAGACCTGCGGCAGCGCACCGCCGACTGGGACGTCGCCTTCGAGCTCACCTTTTGCAACCTCTGAAGAACGTCGCCTGCCCCCACTGCGGCAAGCTGACGCCGTTCACGCCGGCCAACAAGTGGCGCCCGTTCTGCAGCGAGCGCTGCAAGATGATCGACCTTGGCGCGTGGGCGGCGGAGTCCTACCGCGTGGCTTCGGAGGACCCGCCCGCGGAGGACGACGAGGCTAGCTAGTTCCAAGCGCCCCGGATCATAGCGAGGCCATGGGCGCCTGCCCGCCAGGCGTCCTCGAGGTCGGGGCGCGTCAGGCCGCCAATCGCATACACAGGCATGCTCGCGCCTTGCGCGATTTGCGCGAAGCGCTGCCATCCGAGCGGCGCGCGCCCGGCCTTTTCCTTCACAGGGCCGAGCACGACGAAATCGAGCTCGAGCGCCATGGCACGCTCCAGCTCTTCCCGGGTATGACACGACGCGGCGACCAGACCCGCGGAGGGTTTCTCTTTCAGCCCCATGAGCTCGGACGCCGTGAAGTGCAAGCCATCCGCTCCGGGAAACGGCTGCTTGACCATCACCTTGCAGCCGTAGCGACGGGCGCGGCCAATGACCTGCCCGGTGAAAAGATCCCGCTCGCTCGAGGCCGGTTCGCGCACCTGGACGAGCCCGAGGCCCTGCTCGAGCCGCCGCTCGAGCTTGTCGAGCATTACGGCGCTGCCCAGCCGCGCGGCGTCGGTGATGGCGTATTCCCATGGCAGCTCCAGCGAGGCGAGCACCGGCGCATTCGCCGGGAGCATCGGCGCGGCCATTGGCGCGTCCGGCCGCTGCCACGCAATCGCCTGGTCTTCCCTGGCATACGGCTCGCCCTTCCACTGCGTCACGCGGAAAAAGCTGAGCCGCACCGTGGCGTGCGGGTAGGTGAACACCCGCGTGATCCACGGGTAGGAGCGCTGCACGTCGATGCCGAGCTCCTCGTGCAGCTCGCGCGCAAGCGCCCGGTCGGCCGGCTCTCCGGGCTCTGCTTTGCCCCCGGGAAACTCCCAGTAGCCGGCGTACACCTTGCCCGCCGGGCGCTGCGCCAGCAGAAACGACCCGTCGCCGCGCTGGAGGACGGCGGCCGCGACTTCCACGATATCAGCGCTTCTTGGAATGCCGGCCAGCCCAGTCCCGTGCGAATTGATAAGCCACCCGGCCACTGCGCGAGCCCTTCTGCAGCGCCCACTGCAGCGCCTCCTCCTTCGATTTCTCGCTCGGGTCGGCGCCGAAGTGCTTGAGCCAGTGCGCGACGATATCGAGATATTCGTCCTGATCGAATGGGTAGAAGCTCACCCAAAGGCCGAAGCGCTCGGAGAGGGAAATCTTCTCCTCGACCGTCTCGCCGGGATGGATTTCCTCGCCGACGTAGCGGGTCTCGAGGTTCTCCGCCATGTACTCGGGCATGAGGTGGCGCCGGTTGGACGTAGCGCAGATGAGCAGGTTCTCCGACGTGGTCGAGATCGAGCCGTCGAGCGCCACTTTGAGCGCGATGTAGCCCTCCTCCGCGCCGTGGAACGTCAGGTCGTCGCAGAAGACGATGAAGCGCTCCTTGCGAGAAGCCACCTGGTCCACGATCAACGGCAGATCGACGAGGTCGTTCTTCTCCACCTCGATGAGCCGCAGGCCCTGCTTCGCATACTTGTTCAGAAGGCCCTTGACGATCGAGGACTTGCCCGTGCCGCGCGCCCCGGTGAGCAGCACGTTGTTCGCCGGCTTGCCGTCGAGGAACTGGCGCGTGTTCTGCTCGACGCGCGCGATCTGCTTGTCGATTCCGCGCAGGTCGGACAGCCGGATGCGGTGGATGTGGCGCACCGGCTGCAGCCACCCCGGCGCGCCGCGACGGCCGGCGCTGCGCCAGCGGAATGCGACGCTCGCGTTCCAGTCGGTTTCCGGCGGAGGCGGCGGAAGAAGCTCGCTGAGCCGCGCCAGAATCTGTTCGAGTTCTTTGTTCAAGTACGGTACTCGGCGTTGATTCTTACGTAATCGAACGACAGGTCGCAAGTCCACACCGTCGCCTCGGCCTTGCCGCGGTTCAGCACTGCCCGCACGGTGAATTCGGGTTTCTTCATCGCCGCGACGCCCTGCTCCTCGCGGTAGCCCGGGTGGCGGCCGCCGCGCGCGGCGACCAGCACGTCGTCGATGTACAGGCGGAGGCTTTCGACCTCGATTCCCGAGTTGCCGATCGCAGCGAGGATCCTTCCGAGGTTCGGATCCGAAGCGAAAAACGCCGTCTTCACGAGCGGCGAATGCGCGATCGCGTACGCGACGCGCCTGCATTCGGCGAGGCTGCGGCCGCGCTCGACGCGCACCGTGACGAACTTCGTTGCGCCTTCGCCGTCGCGAACGATCGCCTGCGCGAGCCGGCGCGCCACCTCGGTGACGGCGCGCTCGAGCAGCGCGAGATCTTTGGCCGAGGACGCCGCGGGACCTGCGCCGGTGGCGACCAGGATGAACGAGTCGTTGGTCGAGGTGTCGCCATCCACCGTGATGCAGTTGAAGGAGGCATCGGCCGCACGCCGGCAAACAGCGCGCAGCTTGGCCGCATCGACCTTGGCATCGGTCGCGACGAAACCGAGCATGGTGGCCATGTCGGGCCGGATCATGCCCGCGCCCTTCGCGATGCCGGTGACCGTCGCCATGCCGCCCGAGAGCTTCACCGCTGCCGATGCCGCTTTCGGCACGGTGTCGGTCGTCATGATGGCTTGCGCCGCGCAAAACCAATCGCTTTCGTTCTTCAGCGCCTGCGGCAGCCCGGCGACGATGCGCTCGACCGGCAGCGGTTCCATGATCACGCCGGTCGAGAACGGCAGAATCTGCTGCGGCTTGCAGCCGATCTTGGCTGCAAGCGCGGCGCATACCGCGCTCGCACGCCGCAGCCCATCGACGCCGGTTCCGGCGTTGGCATTGCCGGTGTTGACCACGAGCGCGCGGATCGGATTCTTGAGGTGCTTCCTGCATAGCGTCACCGGTGCGGCGCAAAACCGGTTGCGCGTGAAAACTCCCGCGACCTGCGCGCCCTTGGCGAGGCGCATGACGAGCAGGTCCTTGCGGTCCGGCTTGCGGATGTTGACCATCGCCACGCCGAGGTCGACGCCGGCGACGCGATGCAGGCGTGCCGGGTCCGGCGGCGCGAGATTCACCGCCATTCAGGCGAGCTTGCCGTGGCAGTGCTTGTATTTCTTGCCCGAGCCGCAGGGACAGGGATCGTTGCGGCCGACCTTCTGTCCGACGCGCACCGTCGGCCGCTTTTTGGTGGCGGCCTCGGCAAGCGCGACGTCGCCGGCGGCGACCGGCTCACCGCCGCCCGTATCATCGAACTCGGCATGCTGCAGCTGCACGTTCTCGACGTGCTGCTTGTCGTCGACCTGGGGCAGCTCTTCGCGCGCGCGGATCTCTACAGCCGTCAGCGTCTTGACCACCTCGAGCTTGACCGACTCGAGCATGGCGCCGAACAGCTCGAAGGCCTCGCGCTTGTACTCCTGCTTCGGGTTTTTCTGCGCGTAGCCGCGCAGGTGGATGCCCTGGCGCAGGTGGTCGAGCGCCGCCAGGTGCTCCCGCCAGTGGCCGTCGAGGATCTGCAGCATGATATAGCGCTCGTACTGGCGGAACTGGTCCTCCGCGCCCACCGGCACCTTCGCCGCGTAAGCTTCGGCCGCCTTGGCGACGATGCGCTCGAGGAGCTTTTCGTCGTTGAGCTCGGCTTCGGCTTCGAGCCAGTTACGCACCGGCAGCTCGAGGTTGAACTCCGCCTTGAGCGCATTCTCCAGCCCGGGGATGTCCCATTGCTCCTCTACGCTGTCCTCGGGCATGTAGACCCGCAGCATGTCGCTCAGCACTCCGGCGCGCAGGTCGCCCACGCGCGGCGAGACGTCCTTCGATTCGAGCAGCTCGTTGCGCAGCGCGTAGATCGTCTTGCGCTGCTCGTTGGCCACGTCGTCGTATTCCAGCAGCTGCTTGCGGATATCGAAGTTGCGCGCTTCGACCTTCCTTTGCGCGCTCTCGATCGAGCGGGTCACCATGCTGTGCTCGATCGCCTCGCCTTCGGGCATCTTCAGCATCACCATGATGCGGTTGATGCGCTCGCCCGCGAAGATGCGCAGCAGCGGGTCCTCGAGCGACATGTAGAAGCGCGAGCTGCCCGGGTCGCCTTGCCGGCCCGAGCGGCCGCGCAGCTGGTTGTCGATGCGCCGCGACTCGTGCCGCTCGGTGCCGATGATGTGCAGCCCGCCGGCGGCCACCACCCGGTCGTGCAGCTGCTGCCACTCGCCGTGCAGTTTTTCGACGCGCGCCTTCTTTTCTTCGGCGGAGAGCTCCTCGTTCGCCTCCACCATGTCCGCTTGTTTCTGGACGTTGCCGCCGAGCACAATGTCGGTGCCGCGGCCGGCCATGTTCGTCGCGATGGTGACCATCTTGGGCCGGCCGGCCTGGGCGACGATCTCCGCCTCGCGCGCGTGCTGCTTCGCGTTGAGCACCTGGTGCGGGAGCTTCTCCTTGGCAAGCAGCCCGGAGATGAGCTCCGAGTTCTCGATCGAAGTCGTGCCGACGAGCACCGGCTGGTCGTGGTCGTAGCAGCTGCGGATGTCCTTGATGACCGCGTGGTACTTCTCCTTGGCGGTCCTGTAGACCTGATCCTGCCGGTCCTCGCGGATCATGGGCTGGTTGGTCGGAATGACCACGACTTCCAGGTTGTAGATCTGCTGGAACTCGTAGGCTTCCGTGTCCGCGGTTCCCGTCATGCCGGCGAGCTTGCCGTACATGCGGAAATAGTTCTGGAAGGTGATCGAGGCGAGCGTCTGATTCTCGTTCTGGATCGCGACGCCTTCCTTCGCCTCGACCGCCTGGTGCAGGCCGTCGGACCAGCGCCGGCCCTGCATCAGGCGCCCCGTGAACTCGTCGACGATGATCACCTCGTCGTTCTGCACCACGTAATGCTGGTCGCGGTGGAACAGGTGATGCGCGCGCAGCGCGGCATAGAGCTGGTGCACGAGGTTGATGTAAGCGGGCTCGTACAGGCTCGCGCCCTCGGGAAGCAGCCCGACGCGGGCGAGGATCTGCTCGGCCTTCTCGTGGCCCGCTTCCGACAGGGTGATCTGGTGGTTCTTCTCGTCGACGAAGAAATCGCCCGGGGGTTCGGGTTCGTTGGGCTTTTTCTCCTCCTTCTGCGGCGTGAGCAGCGGCGCGACCTGGTTCATCCGGATATAGATCTCGGTGCGGTCCTCCGCCTGGCCCGAGATGATGAGCGGCGTGCGCGCCTCGTCGATGAGGATCGAGTCCACCTCGTCGACGATCGCGTAGCCGAGGCCGCGCTGGTAGCGCTCCTCGACATGCATCGCCATGTTGTCGCGCAGGTAGTCGAAGCCGAACTCGTTGTTGGTGCCGTACGTGATGTCGGCCGCGTAGGCCCGCCGCTTGTCCTCGGGATTCATCTGCGGCAGATTGACCCCCACGGTGAGGCCGAGGAAACGGTAGATCTTCCCCATCCACTCGGCGTCGCGGTTCGCGAGGTAGTCGTTGACCGTGACGATGTGTACGCCCTTGCCGGTGAGCGCGTTGAGGTAAGCAGCGAGCGTCGCGACGAGGGTCTTGCCCTCGCCGGTTTTCATCTCGGCGATCTTGCCGTAGTGCAGCACCATGCCGCCGATAAGCTGCACGTCGAAATGCCGCATCTTGAGCGTGCGCTTGGACGCTTCGCGCACCACCGCGAACGCTTCGGGCAGCAACTCGTCGAGCGTCGCCCCGCCGGCGTAGCGCTTTTTCAGCTCCTCGGTCTTGTCGCGCAGCTGCGGGTCGGTCAGCTTTGCGATCGCCGGTTCGAGCGCGTTGATCTGCGCGACGACGCTCGAGTACTGCTTGAGCAGCCGCTCGTTGCGGCTGCCGAATATGCGCGTCGGGACTCTACAGAGATATGCGAAGAAATCTCGGGACGCTTGGATGACTTTGGGGTTCATGTAACAGGTTCCGGCGAGGTAAAGCGTCTCCCGGACCCGCAAAAACCATTGATTTTATCCGGAAAAACGAACTACTTGGCGCGCGCCGACTGGGTGTTCGACATCAGGAACTTCATCGGGTTCTGCGCAGCCCCGCGATAGCGCACTTCGAAGTGAAGGTGCGGGCCCGTCGAGCGCCCCGTGGAGCCCACTTCGGCGATCTTGCGGCCGCGCTGGACGATATCCCCTTCCTTGACGAACAGCTTGGAGGAGTGCGCGTAGCGCGTCACGAGATCGTTGCCGTGGTCGATGTCCACCATGTAGCCGTACTGCGGATGGAAGCCTGCGAAAGTCACCACGCCGCTCGCCGCGGCGACGATCGACGAGCCCACGTCGGCGAGGAAGTCGATCCCCTCGTGCATCGCCCATTGCCCCGTGAAAGGATCTATCCGGCGGCCGAAGCTCGAGGCGTTGTACGGCGCCCGCACCGGCATCATCGTCGGCATCAGCCGCTTCTTCACCGCCTGCTCGAAAAGCTGCGCATCGAGCACGCCGAGCATGTCGTTGCGCGTCTCGACGTTGCGCGCCAGGGAGGCAAGCTTGTCGCTGAACTCGGCGAGCGAGAGGTTCTGCGGCGGCAGCAGCGTCGGCGCAGCCCCGCCGAGGCCCGGCGCCTCGGAAAGCCGGAATTCCTGCGGGCGCAGCCCGGCAATCGAAGAAAGCCGTTCGCCGAGCGCGTCCAGGCGCGTGAGCTGCGCCTGCATCTCGCCCAGCTTGACCGCCATGGCGTTGAGGTTCTGCTGCACGAAAGCGCGTCCGCGCTCGGCCTCGGCCTGGTTCGCGGCAAGCAGCATCTGCTCCAGCACCGGAATGCGCGCCTCGCCCGCGTAGCGAAACGTCAGCCAGTACAGACCTGCGGTGCCCGCCAGGACGAGGAGCACGGCCGCGAGCGCAGCGAGCGCAAGGTGACCCGGCGACAGGCTCAGAGTTCTTGCCTTGGCCAGCCGGTCAGAGATCAGGATAATCTGCACCTACTACCCTCCCGTTCTCATTCCCCGTGCGACTACCCAAAATCGACCGGATTCTTTCGGCCGAACCCGAACTGCAGCCTCTGCTCGAGAAAGCGCGCGATATTCGTGCGCTCGCGAGGCTCGTGGACGGTTTTTTGGCGCCGGAGCTGAGCCGTCAGGCCCGCGTCGCCAACTTCCGGGAGGGAGATCTCGTGCTGCTGGCCGCCAATTCGGCGGCGGCGGCGAAGCTCAAACTGCTGGCTCCTTCCCTGAGCCGTTTCTTGTTAAATCAGCGCTGGCAGGTTAATTCAGTTTCCGTGAGGGTGCAACCAAAGGCGTCACGAGACGCGAATGGTGCGCCGCAGAAAAACGCGCATTTCTCCACAGCTACGCTCGATTCCTTGAAAGAGCTTCACGAGCACATGAGCGATTCGCCGGCGCGCGCGGCATTGCGTGCGCTGCTCGAGCGGTGCGGCGCTATCCCCTCAGGAGCGCCTCGCCGGCGAACAGGGCCAGGACCAGCGCCAGGGCGAAAACCGCGTACTTGAACACTACCCAGGCGATGCGCAGCCATTTGCGCTCGCCGGTGAGGATCCACGAGAGGATGCAGATCCCGAGCACGACCGCGACCGCGAGCCCGACGATCCGGAGAACGGCCAGCACTTAGCCGAATCGAGAGGCGAGACGCACTACGCCGGCCGGGGCTTCCTCGGCGCGCTCGAAGACCACGGATTGCAGCGCTTCGGTATCCGCGAGCGCGGCGCGCAACAGGCGGTTGTTGAGCGCGTGGCCCGATTTGTGCGCCGTGAAGGCGCCGATGAGCGGCCGTCCGAGCAGGTAGAGGTCGCCCACCGCATCGAGCAGCTTGTGGCGAATGAATTCGTCGGCGAAGCGCAGGCCTTCGGTGTTGAGCACGCGGTACTCGTCGAGCACCACGGCGTTGTCGAGGCCGCCGCCGAGCGCGAGACCGCTATCGCGCAGATCCTCCACCTCGTGCATGAAGCCGAAGGTGCGTGCGCGCGCGATTTCTTTGAGGTAGGACGTTTCGGCGAAATCCACCGTGACCGCCTGCGTGGTGCGCTCGATCACCGGGTGGCGGAACTCGATGGAGAAAGACAGGCGAAAGCCGTCATAGGGTTCGAGGCGCGCCCACTTGTCGCCATCCTTCACTTCCACGCGCCGCACGACGCGCAGGAACTTCTTAGGCGCAGCCTGCGCTTCGATTCCTGCCTGCTGCAGCAGGAGCACAAACGGCGAGGCGCTGCCGTCCATGATCGGCAGCTCGGGCGCATCGAGATCGATGTACGCGTTGTCGATGCCCATTCCGCCGAGCGCGGACATGAGGTGCTCGACGGTGTGAACCTTCACGTCCCCCTTCACGAGCGTGGAGGCGAGGCGAGCTTCGCCGACGAGCTCTGCGCGCGCCGGGATATCGACCGGCGATGGCAGGTCCACGCGCCGGAACACTACGCCCGTATCGATGGGCGCGGGTCTAAGGGTGATTCTCACCTTCTGGCCGGTATGCAAGCCGACGCCGGAGGCGCTCACCAGCGATTTGAGGGTACGTTGCCGGAGCATTGCTAAGTGCTTGTTGGGACGTGAATTCTAACAGACGAGGCGATACGCGGCCGGGCGCCCGGCAAGGAGATGGGCGCCGGCCGCGGCCGGCCGCTCAGTCCGCCTGCTTTCTCAGGAAAGCAGGGATGTCGTACTTGTCGACGCCGGACTGCTGCAGCGCCTCGACTTGCGAGGCGCGGTTGCGCCGGATGACCGCCGGCGCGTCGAGCTGGTTGTAATCCACCGGGCCCGGGAGATTGTCGGTGCCCGTCTTTTGCGACACCACGAGCTGCGGCTTGGGCTGGCGCGCCGCCTGCGCCAAGCCCAGACCCGTGGCTACCACCGTGACGCGCAGGTCGTCGGCGAGCGCGTCGTCGTACACGCCGCCGTAGATGATGGTCGCATCCTCCGCCGCAAAGGTGCGGATGATGTTCATCACCTCCTTGGTCTCGCGCAGCTTCAGGCTCGGCTTCGAGGCGGTGATGTTCACCAGCACGCCGCGCGCGCCGGCGAGGTTCACGCCCTCGAGCAGCGGGCAGGCGATCGCCTGCTCGGCGGCGATGCGCGCGCGGTCGATGCCGCTCGCCACCGCCGAGCCCATCATCGCCATTCCCTGCTCGGACATCACCGTGCGCACGTCCTGGAAATCGACGTTCACGAGGCCCGGGTTGTTGATGATCTCGGCGATTCCCGCCACCGCGTTGTTGAGCACATCGTCGGCGGCGCGGAAGGCATCCTCCTGGGTGACGTCCTCGCCGAGCACCTCCTCGAGCTTGTCGTTGAGGATGACGATCAGCGAATCGACGTGCGGCCCGAGCTCCTCGATGCCGGTCTCGGCGATCTTCATGCGCTTGGAGCCCTCGAAGGTGAACGGCTTGGTCACCACCGCCACCGTCAGGATGCCGAGCGAGCGCGCCACCTCCGCGATCACCGGCGCGGCGCCCGTGCCGGTGCCGCCGCCCATGCCCGCGGTGATGAACACCATGTGCGCGCCGGCGACCGCCTCCTCGATGCGGTCGCGGTCGGCGAGCGCCACGGCGCGCGCCTCCTCGGGCTTCGCGCCCGCGCCCAGGCCGCTCGAGCCGAGCTGGATCTGGTTGCGCGCCTTGTTGCGGGAAAGAACCTGCGCGTCGGTGTTCACGGCGATGAACTCGACGCCCTGCACGCCCTGCTCGATCATGTGGTTGAGGGCGTTGCCGCCCGCGCCGCCGACGCCGATCACCTTGATGATCGGGCCGCTCGCCTGACTGTCTACGATTTCGAACATGTTGTTGTCTCCTTGCCTGTTTGACGTCAAAAGTTGCGTTGAAACCACTCCCGCATGCGCGCCACAACGGCCTTCACCGAGCCGTTCTGGCGCGAAAGCTGTCCGTGCTGCACCTGCGATACGCCCTCGAGCAGCAGTCCCACGGCGGTCGCATAGCGCGGCGTGCGTACCACCTCCGCGAGCCCGCCCTGGTACTTGGGCAGCCCGAAGCGCACCGGCATGTGGAAGATCTCCTCTCCGAGCTCCACCATGCCTTGCATCACCGAGGAGCCGCCCGTAATCACCACGCCGCTGGAAAGCAGCTCCTCGAACCCGGACTCGCGCAGCGCCTGCTGCACCAGCGAAAACAGCTCCTCGGCGCGCGGCTCGATCACTTCGGCGAGCGTCTGGCGCGACATCGAGCGCGGCGCGCGCTCCCCGATTCCGGGCACCTCGATCATTTCGTTCGGGTCGGCGAGCTGGCGCAGCGCGACGCCGTGGCGCGTCTTGATGATTTCGGCCTCGGCGGTCGGGGTGCGCAGCGCCATCGCGATGTCGTTGGTGATCTGGTCGCCGGCGATCGGGATCACGGCGGTGTGCCGGATGGCGCCGTGCGTGAAGACCGCGATGTCGGTGGTGCCGCCGCCGATATCGAGCAGGCAGACGCCGAGGTCTTTCTCGTCCTCGGAGAGCACGGCGCGCGAAGACGCGAGCGGCTGCAGGATGAGGTCGTTCACTTCCAGCCCGCAGCGGCGCACGCATTTCACGATGTTCTGCGCCGCCGATACCGCGCCGGTGACGATGTGCACCTTGACCTCGAGCCGCACGCCCGACATGCCGATCGGCTCGCGCACGTCTTCCTGGCCGTCGATGATGAATTCCTGGCGCAGCACGTGCAGGATCTGCTGGTCGGTGGGGATATTCACCGCGCGCGCGGTATCGATGGCCCGCTCGACGTCGAGCGAGCTCACCTCGCGATCCTTGATCGCGACCATGCCGGTGGAATTGAAGCTGCGGATGTGGCTGCCGGCGATGCCGACGAAGGCCGAGCCGATCTTGCAGTCGGCCATGAGCTCGGCCTCCTCGAGCGCGCGCTGGATCGCGGCGACGGTCGCCTCGATATTCACCACCACGCCCTTCTTGAGGCCCTTGGACTCGTGGCCGCCCATGCCGAGAACCTCGAGCGAGCCGTCGGGCCGCAGCTCGGCGACGAGGCAGGCGACCTTGGAGGTCCCGATGTCCAGAGCCACGATGAGGTCCTTGTTCTCCCTGGCCATTCGCATCAGCCCTTCAAGTCCGGCACGCGCAGCGCGAAGCCGTTCGAATAGCGCAGATCCACGTATTCGTGCCTGCGCGCGATCTTCCCCAGGGTCGCGGGATACGCATCGACGAATCTTTTCAGGCGCGACTCGCCCGCATCGGCGTCGCGGCCGAGCATGATGTGCAGCCCGCTCGCGAGCCGCAGCTGCCAGGCGTAGCGCGGCGTCAGAACCACGCGCTCGAGAGCGCTGCCGAGAGGCGCCACGAGCTCGCTAAAGCGTGCATAGCGCCGGGTCACCTCGAATTCCGAGCCCGCCGGGCCGAGGAATACGGGCAGCGGCTGCTCGGTGCGGCCGTTGAAGCGTTCCCCGTAGGTATTCACCAGCGCGTCGTCTCCCCAGCGCGCGAGCGGGACGTGCTCCTCCAGGGTGACCTCGAGCCGGCCGGGCCACACGCGGCGCACCGAGACGCGCCGCACCCACGGAAGCTGCTCGAGCGCGGCGCGCACCGCCGCGGGATCGACCGCGAAGAAATTGCCGACGATGCGCCCGCGCGTCGCCGCCTCGATCTCGTCCTTCGTGGTTTTCGCGAGCGTGCCCTTCACGTCGAGCTGGGTGACCGGAAACACCGGCGAGCGCAGCAGCAGCGCGAAGCCGACCATGACGAAGATCAGCGACGCGATGCCCACGAGAGCGCCCGCCGCCATGTTCAGGATGCGGGGGTTATCCCACATGGGCACCTTCCAGGATCTTCACGCACAGGTCTTCGTACGAAATGCCCACCGCGCGCGCGGCCATCGGCACGAGCGAGTGATCGGTCATGCCCGGCGAGGTGTTGACCTCGAGAAGGAACGGCTTGCCGCGCCGGTTGAGCATCAGGTCCACACGGCCCCAGCCGCTGCAGCCGAGCGCGCGGAAGGCGGCAAGGCAGAGCTCCTGCAGCTCGCGCTCCTTTTTCGCCGGCAGGCCGCAAGGGACGATGTAGCGCGTATCGTTGGCGAGGTATTTCGCCTCGTAGTCGTAGAAATCGCGCGGCGTTTCGAGCTTGATCAGCGGCAGCGCCCGGTCGCCGAGAATCGCCCCCGTGAGCTCGATGCCGTCGATGAACTGCTCCGCGATGACCACCGGGTCGTACTTCGCGGCGAGCGCATAGGCTTCTTCCAGCTTCGCAGCGGCGCGCACTTTCGACATGCCGATCGACGAGCCTTCGCTTGCCGGCTTCACCATGAGCGGCACGCCGAGCCGGCGCGCGGTAATGCGGAAGTTCGTCTGCTCGCCGAGCACCTCGTAGCCGGGCGTAGGCAGCTTCTCGGCGGCCCAAAGGCGCTTGGTGCGCAGCTTGTCCATGGCGAGCGCCGAGGCGAGCACGCCGCTGCCGGTGTAGGGAATGCCCAGCCACTCGAGAATGCCCTGGATCGTGCCGTCCTCGCCGAAGCGGCCGTGCAGTGCGATGAATGCGCGGTCGAAGCGCTCGTCGATGAGCGCATCGAGCCCGCGCTCGCCGGGATCGAACGGGAGCGCGTTGACTCCCCGGGTGCGCAGCGCCTTGAGCACCATGGCGCCGCTCTTCAGCGAGACTTCACGCTCGGCCGACTTGCCGCCGAGGAGCACCGCGACTTTTCCAAAGTTCATGCGCGCTCTCCCACGATGCGCACTTCCGGGATGAGCTCCACGCCTGTCTTTTCCAGCACGCGTTTCTTCACTTCGAGGATCAGCCACTCGATATCGGCGGCGCTCGCCGCGCCGTCCGGGTTGACGATGAAATTGGCGTGCTTTTCCGACACCCGCGCGCCCCCGCGCTGCAGGCCCTTGAGCCCGCAGGACTCGATGAGGCGCGCGGCGTGGTCGCCGGGCGGGTTGCGGAACACGCTGCCGGCGTTCGGAAACTGCAGCGGCTGCGTCGCGATGCGCCGCGCGAGAAATTCCTTGATGCGCGCGCGCGACGCTTGCCCGTCGCCCGGCTGCAGCCTGAAGTAGGCGGCCGCGAACCATTCCTCCTTCGGATCGCGACAGTGCCGATAGCCGATTTCAAATTCGGATTTGCCGCGCTCGTGGATTTGGCCTCCGCGGCCCAACGTAAGAACTTTCTCGACGACGTCCCAGGTTTCGGAGCCGTAGCAGCCGGCATTCATGGCGAGCGCGCCGCCGACGGTGCCGGGAATTCCGGCCAGAAACTCCGCCCCGGTAAGCTCGTGCAGCGCCGCGAAGCGGGCAACCTTCGGGCTCGCGACGCCGGCTTCCGCGTAGACGAACCCGTCGCGCAACTGCGGCCGCAGCGTCGCCGAATGCGTGAGGATCACAGTCCCTCGGAATCCACCGTCGCGCACGAGAAGGTTCGACCCCAGGCCGACGAAGAGCAGCGGTTCTTTTCCGGGCATGCTCTTCAGGAACGCGGCGAGATCGTCCAGATCCCGCGGAATGAAGAAACGGTCGGCCGGGCCGCCGGCGCGCCAGCTCACGTGTCGCGCCATGGGCTCTTTGAAGTGAAGGGCGTCGGCCATGTTCATGTCAGCGCCGCTGGTACGTTGCCGATCGAGCCCGCCCCCATGACGAGCACCACGTCGCCGTCCTGCGCGACGCGCCGCACGGCTTCCGGCATCTCGGCGATGTCCTCGACGAACACCGGCTCTACCGCGCCGGCGACGCGTACCGCGCGCGCGAGCGAACGCCCGTCCGCAGCGACGATCGGCGCCTCGCCCGCCGGGTACACCTCCCCGAGCAGCAGCGCGTCGGCGGTCGACAGCACGCGCACGAAGTCTTCGAAAAGATCGCGCGTGCGCGTGTAGCGGTGGGGCTGGAACGCGAGCACGATGCGGCGGCCGGGAAAGGCGCCGCGGGCCGCTTCCAGCGTCGCCGCCATCTCCGCCGGGTGATGGCCGTAGTCGTCGATCAGGGTGAAGCTGCCGCCGCCCGGGATCGCGACTTCGCCGTAGCGCTGGAAGCGCCGGCCGACGCCCCGGAACTCGGCGAGCGCCCTCAGAATCGCCTCGTCCCTGATGCCGAGCTCGGTGGCGACCGCGATGGCGGCAAGCGCGTTGAGGACGTTGTGCTGCCCAGGCAGGTTGAGCGTCACTTCCAGCGCCGGGGCTTTTTCGCGATGGGCGCGGAAGCACATGCGGCCGGCATCGTGGCGGATCGCCGTGGCGCGCAGGTTCGCGTCCTCGCCCGTGCCGTAAGTGATTACGGGCTTGGTCACCGAAGGCAGCACGGCGCGCACGTTGACGTCGTTGCTGCACAGGATCGCGGCTCCGTAGAAGGGCAGGTTCTGCAGGAACTGCATGAACGCCTGCTTGAGGCGCTCGAAGTCGTGCCCGTAGGTGCCCATGTGGTCGGCGTCGATGTTGGTGACGACCGCCATCACCGGCTGCAGGTGCAGGAACGAAGCGTCCGACTCGTCGGCCTCCACGACGATGAAGTCGCCGGCGCCCAGGCGCGCGTTGGAGCCGGCCGCGTTCAGCCGGCCGCCGATCACGAAGGTCGGATCGAGCCCGCCTTCGGCGAGCACGCTCGCCACGAGGCTCGTCGTGGTGGTCTTGCCGTGCGTTCCCGCGATGGCGATGCCCTGCTTCAGGCGCATCAGCTCGGCGAGCATGAGCGCGCGCGGCACCACGGGAATGCGGCTCTCGCGCGCCGCCGCCACTTCCGGGTTGTCGGCCTGAACCGCCGTAGATACCACGACGGCGTCTGCGCCGGCGACATTCTCAGGAAGGTGTTCGAATTTGACTTTGATTCCAAGCTGGGCAAGCCGCCGGGTTGCGGCGTTCTCCGCGAGGTCGGAGCCGCTGACCTGGTAGCCCAGGTTCGCCAGCACCTCGGCGATGCCGCTCATCCCCGAGCCGCCTATGCCGACGAAATGGATGCGGCGCACCTTGTGCTTCATGCCGCAGCCCTCGCGATCTCCATGCAGCGCTGCGCGACCACGCGCGCTGCGTCGGGCTTGCCGAGCGCGCGCGCCTTGCGCGCCATGTCGAGAAGCTTCTCGCGATCGAGCGCCCGGATCAGCCGCGCGAGGCTTTCCGGATTCAAGTCTTTTTGAGGAACCAGCACGGCCGCCCCGCGATCGGCAAGGAAATGCGCGTTCGCGGTCTGGTGATCGTCCACGGCGTACGGAAAGGGCACGAGGATGCTCGCAAGGCCGCCCGCCGAAAGCTCGGCGATCGTCACGGCGCCGGCACGGCAGATGACCAGATCGGCCTGCGCATAGCGGCGTGCCATGTCGTCGATGAAAGCGACCAGCTCGCCTTCGACGCCGGCGTCGCGGTAATGGGCCTTCAGGGCCTCGAGATGCTTTTCGCCGGACTGGTGCACCACCCGCGGCTTTTCCGCGAGCAAAGAAAGCGCCCTGGGAAGCGCTTCGTTCAGCGCCTGGGCCCCCAGGCTGCCGCCCACGACGAGAATGCGCAGCGGCCCCGCGCGGCCCGCGAAGCGCTCCTCCGGCGCAGCGAGCGCCGCGATCTCGCTGCGCACCGGGTTGCCGGTCCATTCGGCGCCTCTCAGGGCGTCCGGAAAGCCCACCATGACCTTGTCGCAGACGCTGGAGAGAACGCGGTTGGCAAGGCCGGCAATTGCGTTCTGTTCGTGCAGCGCGAGCGGCCGGTTGAGCAGCGAAGCCATCATCCCGCCCGGGAAGGCGACGTAGCCACCCAAGCCCAGCACCACGTCGGGCTTGATGCGCCGGAGGTGGCGCGCGCTTTCCCAGAAGGAAAGCAGCAGGTTCATCGGCAGGACGAGCTTCTGCAGCAGCCCTTTGCCGCGCGCGGCGCGCGCCCGGATCCATGCCGCCGGGTAGCCGCGCACCGGAACCAAACGCTCCTCCATGCCGCCGCGCGCGCCCATCCAGACGACGTTCCAGCCGGCGGCGCGCATCTCGTCCGCCACGGCAAGGCCCGGGAAGATGTGGCCGCCGGTGCCGCCCGCCATGATGAGGATGGTCTTCACGCGTTCAATCCCCGGGCAAGCTGGCGGTTTTCCCAGTCGATGCGCAACAGGATGGCGAGCGCGACGCAATTGACCACGAGGCCCGAGCCGCCGTAGCTCATGAGCGGCAGCGTGAGGCCCTTGGTGGGCAGCAGGCCGAGGTTCACGCCCATGTTGATGAGGGCCTGGAAGCCGAGCCAGATGCCGATGCCTTGTGCCGCGAGCGCGGCGAAATGACGCTCGTGGAGGCACGCTTGCCGGCCGATGGCGAACGCGCGCACCACGATCCAGACGAACAGCGCGATCACCAGCGCCACGCCGAGGAAGCCGAGCTCTTCGCCGATGACAGCGAGCAGAAAGTCGGTGTGCGCCTCCGGCAGGTAATGCAGCTTCTCGACGCTCGCGCCCAGGCCGACTCCGAGCCATTCGCCGCGGCCGAAGGCGATCAGCGAATGCGACAGCTGGTAGCCGCGGCCGAAGGCGTCGGCCCACGGATCCATGAAGCCGAAGATGCGCTGCATGCGATACGGCGAGGAAATCACCAGCACCGCGAAGCCCACCGCCAGCATGCCGAGGAGCGCAACGAAATGCCGGCCGTTCATCCCGCCGAGAAAAAGAATGCCGAACGCGGTCACGGCGATGACCACGAAAGCGCCGAAGTCCGGCTCGCGCAGCAGCAGCCACGAGACGAGGAGCATTACGCCGAGCATCGGCAGCAGCCCCTTCTTGAAGCTCTTCATCACGGCGTGCTTGCGCACCGTGTAGTCGGCGGCATAGAGGACCGCGGCGAGCTTGATGAGCTCGGAGGGCTGCACGCTCACCACGGGAATATCGAGCCAGCGGCGCGCGCCGTTCACTTCGCGCCCCAGCCCGGGAATCAGCACCGCGACGAGCAGCGCTACGCCGGCCGCGAACGCCCACGGCGCGACTCTTTGCCAGAATTTCACCGGCAAGAGAAAAACCGCCATCGCGGCGCTGAACGCCGCGCCGAGAAACACCGCGTGCCTCGTAAGGAACCAGGCCGGGTTGTTCCCGGTAAAGCGGCTCGACTCGGCGGTCGCGATCGAGGCGGAATACACCATCACCAGCCCTGCCGCGGCGAGCAGCAGCGCCGCCCACGCGAGCGAGCGGTCGTACTCGGCGCTCGGCGCGTTGCGCGCGAAGACGTAGGTGCGGCTCACGCCGAGAGGCTCCTCACCGCTTCGGCGAACGCTTCGCCGCGGTGCCGGTAGTCGCGGAACATGTCGAAGCTCGCGCACGCCGGCGAGAGCAGCACCGCCTCGCCGGGCCGCGCGTACGCCGCGGCGCGTTCGACCGCCTCCTCCAGCGAGGGGCAGCGCTCGGTCTGCAGCCCGCTCAGCGCCTTCTCGATGAGCGCCGCGTCGCGACCGATGAGCAGCACGCGCCTCGCGTAGCGCGCCACCGGCGCGGCGAGCGGCGCAAAATCCTGCCCCTTGCCCTCGCCGCCGAGAATGAGGATCGTCGGCTTCGCGAGCCCGTTCAGCGCGGCGATGGTCGCGCCGACGTTGGTGCCTTTCGAGTCGTCGTACCAGTCGACGTCGCCGCGCCTGCCGACGAGCTCTAGCCGGTGCGGCAATCCCTTGAAGGTTCGCAACCCCGGCGCCAGCGCCTCGAGCGGCACGAGCGTGGCTGCGAGAGCGCAGGCCGCGAGCGCGTTGGCGGCGTTGTGCCAGCCATGGATCGGCAGCTGCGCGGCATCGATGATCGGCTGATCGCCGCGCACCAGCACGCCGTCGCGGATGCCGAAGTCCTGCGGCGCGCGCGGGGCGTCGAGGCCGAAGCTCACGCACCGCCTGCCGCTGATCGCCATCGCCGCCGAGCGCGCATCGTCGCGGTTCAGCACCTGCACGCCGTGGCCGAAAAAAATGCGCGCCTTGGCCGCCGCGTAATCTTCCAGGGTGGCGTAGCGGTCGAGGTGGTCCTCGCTGATGTTCAGCATCGCCGCGGCGTGCGGCTCGAGCGACCAGGTGGTCTCGAGCTGGTAGCTCGAAAGCTCGAGCACCCACGCCGCCGGCGGGGCGGCGCGTTTCATCAGCGCCTGCAGGGCAGCCGGGCCGATGTTGCCCGCGGTCTCGCAATCCATCCCCGCGGCGCGCAACAGATGCCCGGCAAGCGCGGTGACCGTGCTCTTGCCGTTGGTGCCGGTAATGGCGAGGACCTTGGCACGGTTCTCCCAGGCGAAAAGCTCCACATCGCCAAGCACCGGGATTTTTCTTTGCCGCGCCTCAACAACGAGAGGTTCGTCGAGCGGCAAACCCGGGCTCACGCACACGAGGTCTGCACCGTTCAGTAATTCGAGTCGGAAGGGACCGCGATGCAGCTCGCCCGCGTAGTCGGCGGCGCGCGGCGGCACGGCCCGCGTATCGGCGACGCGCGGCGTACCGCCCTCGCGTTGCACCCAGTGCGCGATCGACAGCCCGGTGTCGCCGAGCCCCAATACCAGAACACGCAGGCCCCGAAGCGCTGTGGGCGCGGGTCTCTCGAGCAGCGAGTAAGCCGGTTCGCGCATCATCGGAGCTTGAGCGTCGACAACCCGAAGAGCACGAGCATCATGGTGATGATCCAGAAGCGCACCACCACCTGGCTTTCCTTCCAGCCCTCGAGCTCGTAGTGGTGGTGCAGCGGCGCCATGCGGAAGATGCGCTTGCCTCCGCTCCACTTGAAGTACAGGACCTGGATCATCACCGAAAGCGTTTCGGCGACGAATACGCCGCCCATGATGAAAAGCACGATTTCCTGCCGCACGATGACCGCCACCGTGCCCAGCGCCGCGCCGAGCGCAAGCGCGCCGACGTCGCCCATGAACACTTCCGCCGGGTAGGCGTTGAACCACAGGAAGCCGAGCCCCGCGCCGGCGAGCGCGCCGCACACCACCGCGAGCTCTCCCGCGCCCGGGATATGCGGCAGGCCGAGGTACTTCGAGAACACGGCGTGGCCGGCGACGTAGGCGAAGATGCCGAGCGCGCTGCCCACGAGCACCGTGGGCATGATCGCCAGGCCGTCCAGCCCGTCGGTGAGATTGACGGCGTTGGAAGTGCCGACGATGACGAAGAAGGTGAGCGCGATGAAGCCGATGGTGCCGAGCGGATAGGCGATGTGCTTGAAGAACGGCACGATGAGTTCGTTCAGCGCCGGCATGGTCTGCGAGAGGAACGCGAGGTACACCGCCGCCGAAAGGCCGATCACCGACTGCCACAGGAACTTGGCCTTCGCGGAGAGCCCTTTCGGATTGCGGTGCACCACCTTGCGGTAATCGTCGATCCAGCCGACCGTGCCGAAGGCGAGCGTGACGAGCAGCACGACCCACAGCAGGCGATTCGAGAGGTCGCCCCACAGCAGGATCGTGACGCAGATCGAGACCAGGATGAGCGCGCCGCCCATGGTGGGCGTGCCTGCCTTGGTGAGATGCGAGCGCGGCCCGTCGTCGCGCACCGCCTGCCCGATCTTGTAGGCGGTGAGCTTGCGGATGAAGTACGGCCCGAGCACCAGCGACACCGCGAGCGCGGTCAGGCAGGCGAGCACCGCGCGCAGCGTGATGTAGTTGAAGACGTTGAAGAGCCGCACGTCCTTGGCGAGCCATTGCGCGATCTCGAGCAGCATCAATGACCTCCCTGGTCTTGCGCGCCGGTCAGCGCGGCCACCACGCGTTCCATCCTCATGAAGCGCGAGCCCTTGACGAGGATGCTGCTGCCGCTCACGTGGGGAATGAGCTCCTCCAGCTTTTCGAAGTGCCGCGCGCCGGCGCCGAACGCGCTGACTGCGTGACGCGTGGAATCGCCGAGCGCGAGCAGCGACGAGACGCCTTTCGCACGCGCGTACGCGCCGACCTCGCGATGGAAATCCTCGCCGTGGCTGCCGACCTCCCCCATGTCGCCGAGCACGAGCACCGTCGGGCCGGCGCAGGAGGCCAGCACATCGATCGCCGCGCGCACAGAGTCGGGATTGGCGTTGTAGGTGTCGTCGATCAGCGTGGCGCCCGCGCGCGAGCGCTTGACCTGGAGCCGGCCCGCGTAGGGACGGAAGGCGCTCAGCCCGGTGCCGAGGGTCCCGGGCGGAATGCCGGCTGCGAGGCCGCACGCCGCCGCGGCAAGGGCATTGCGCACGTTGTGCAATCCGGGAATGGCGAGCGTCGCGCTGGCCTCGCCCGCGGGCGTGCGCAGTGAAATCTCGCTCTCGAGCGGCTTCAGGCGGTAGCGTCCGGTCACCGCGGCCGGCTGATCCAGACCGAAATCCGTCACGCGGCGCCGGCCGGCGCGGCCGCGGAACAACGCGGCATGCGCATCGTCCGCATTCACGATGGCCACACCGTCTAGCGGAAGGGCTTCGTACACCGCCCCATTCTCCGCGGCGACCTCCTCCACCGAGCCCATGAATTCGAGGTGCTCGCGCTGCGCGTTGTTGACGAGGGCCACGGTCGGCCGCGCGATCCCGGCGAGGTAGGCGATTTCGCCCTTGTGGTTCATGCCGAGCTCGATCGCGCACCAGCGGTGCGCCGCACGCATGCGCAGCAGCGTAAGCGGAACCCCGATGTCGTTGTTCAGGTTGCCGGTGGTCGCAAGCACGGCTTCCTCGCCGGCGTGCGCCCGGAGGATCGAGGCGAGCATTTCCTTTACCGTCGTCTTGCCGTTCGATCCGGTGACCGCGATGAGCGCGGGCCTGAAGCGCGCGCGCCAGTGGCGCGCCAAGTCGCCGAGGGCGAGCCGCGTGTCTTCGACTATCGCCACCGGCAACGGATATTCGCCGGAGTACCGGCTATCCACCATGGCGGCCGCCGCTCTTGCAGCGGCGGCGTTCTTGAGAAAGCCGTGGCCGTCGAAGCGCTCGCCGCGCAGCGCGACGAAAAGCTCTCCGGCGCGCAGCGTGCGCGTATCGGTGGACACGCCGCTGAAGCGTGCGTCGGCACCGCTCAGGCGGCCGCCGAGCACCGCCACGGCTTCCGCAAGGCTCATCATGTGTGCCCCCGGCGCGCGAGCGCCGCGCGCGCCGCGGCAACATCGGAGAACGGCAGGCGCTTGCCCGCGACCTCCTGATAGTTCTCGTGGCCCTTGCCGGCGATAAGCACGACGTCCGCGGGCTCGGCCTCGCCAAGCGCGAGCGTGATCGCGCTCATGCGATCGGGCTCCACCTCGTGCGGCTTGTCGATGCCGGCCGCGATCTGCGCAATGATCTTCAGCGGATCTTCGCTGCGCGGGTTGTCCGAAGTCACGACGATGCGGTCCGCGAGGCGCGCGACAACCGCGCCCATCAGCGGGCGCTTCGCTGGATCGCGATCGCCGCCGGCACCGAACACGGCGGCCAGCTTGCCACCGCGCTCGGCGGCCACGGGGCGCAGCGCCTGCAGCACTTTCTCCAGCGCGTCCGGCGTATGCGCATAGTCGATGACGGCGAGCGGCCGGTCGCCGACCTGCTCCATGCGCCCCGGCACGGCCGGCAATTGCGCCAGCAGCGACGCGGCCTTTTCGAACGGCACGCCGTAGGCCACCAGGCAGCCCAGAACACCGAGCGCATTGGCGAGGTTGAACCGCCCGAGCTGCGCGAGCGTCGCTCGCGCGCGTCCCCAGCTCGATTCGATCCGCATTGCGCCGGGCGCCACGCGCGTCGCGGCGACGAACTCGTAGCCGTTGCGCGCGCCGGAGAGGCTGTAGCCGATGATGCGCACGCCGCGTCCCTCGAGCCGCTGCGCGATGCGCACGCCCACCACGTCGTCCACGTTGAGCACCGCAGTGGTGAGGCCCGGCGTATCGAAGAGCTTGGCCTTCGCCTCGGCGTAGGCCTCCATCGAGCCGTGGTAATCCAGGTGATCGTGCGAGAGATTGGTGAAAAGCGCGCAATCGAACGCAACGCCGTTCACGCGGCCCTGCGCCAGGCCGTGCGACGAAACCTCCATGGATACCGCGCGCGCGCCCTGGCTCAGGAAGTCCTTCATCATGCGGTGGAGCTCCAGCGCATCCGGCGTGGTATTTCCTCCTTCCGCGAGAGCGCCGGGGAAACCCGAGCCGAGCGTGCCAATGACCGCGGACTTCACGCCGTGCGCAGCGAGCGCCGCGGCGATCCACTGGCTGCACGAGGTCTTGCCGTTGGTGCCGGTCACGCCGCACGTCCACAGCGCCTCCGACGGCCTGCCGTAGAAGTCGTGCGCGAGCGCGCCGGCGCGCTCCTTGAGTCCGCGCACCGCAAGGTTGGGCACCCGCCAGTCCGCGCGCCAGGCGAAACCGGTCTCCTCCCAGAGAACCGCGGAAGCGCCGCGGCGCAGCGCGTCGGCAATGTGCGCGCGCCCGTCGGCGAGCTCTCCCGGGTACGCGAAAAACGCCACTCCCGGAGCGCAGCGCCGGCTATCGGAAGAGAGTCGTTCGATCATCGCTCCCTGTGCGGCGAGTTGCCGAAATACCTCCACGTCACGTGCTCTCCTTGGCCTCCTGGCCTTCGCCGGGCAGCTCCACCGGCTCGAGCGGCGCATCGTGCGGCGCGCCGAGCATGCGCAGAGCGCCCTGCATGACCTGTGCGAACACCGGCGCGGCGACCGTGCCGCCGTAGTACTGCCCCGCCGCCGGCTCGTCGATCATCACCGCGATCACCACCCGCGGCGCCGACGCCGGCGCGAAGCCGACGAAGGAGGCGAGATACTTGTCCGCGGCATAGCGGCCGTTTTCCTGCTTGTGCGCGGTGCCGGTCTTGCCGGCCACGCGCCAGCCCATGATGCGCGCGCGCGGCCCCGTGCCACCCGGCTGCACAGCGAGCTCGAGCATCGCGCGCACCGCGCGCGCGGTTCCCGTGGAAAGGAGCTTCGCTCCGCTGACGTCGGCTCCCGTTTTGATCAGCGTGAGCGGTACCAATTCCCCGTCGCGCGCGAAGACGGAGTACGCACGCGCCAGTTGCACGAGGCTGACGGATATGCCCATGCCGTACGCCATGGTCGCCTGCTCGATCGGCCGCCAGTTGTGGTAGTTGCGCAGCCGTCCGGCCGCGGCGCCGGGAAACCCGAGCTGCGGCGCTGCGCCGAAGCCAAGGCGCTTGTAGAGATCCCACATCGCTTCGCGCGGCAACGAAAGGGCGATCTTGGCGGCGCCGACGTTGGAGGACTTCTGAATCACCTGCGCGACGGTCAACGCCCCCTCCGGATGCACGTCGCGGATGGTGTAGTTCCCGATCGTCATGCGGCCCGGCGCGGTCGGCACCAACGTCGCGGGCGCCACTTTGCCCGTTTCCAGCGCAGCCGCGATCGTGAAGGGTTTCAGCGTCGAGCCGGGCTCGAAGAGGTCGGTGATCACGCGATTGCGCAGCTGCGCGCCGGTGCGTGCGCGGTTGTTCGGGTTGTAGGACGGGACGTTGGCGAGCGCCAGCACCTCGCCGGTGCGCACGTCGATCGCGATCAGCGCTCCGGCCTTGGCCCGGTTCTGCTCGACCGCGTTCTTGAGCGCGCCGAACGCGAGGTTCTGCAGCTTGCCGTCGATCGACAGCACGAGGTCGCGTCCGTCCTGCGCCGAGCGGATGGATTCGACGTCTTCGACGATCTGGCCGAGGCGGTCCTTGATGACGCGCCGGCTGCCCGGCTTGCCGCCGAGATGGTCCTGGAACGCGAGCTCGATGCCTTCCTGGCCGGCATCGTCGACGCCGGTAAAGCCAACAACGTGAGCAATCACTTCTCCGGCGGGATAGTACCGTCGAAATTCGCGCTGCTCATGGATGCCGTTCAGCGCAAGGGCCGCGATAGCGTCTGCGGTGTCGGGAGGCACCTGCCGCCTTAGATAAACGAAATCGCGCGCGAGGTCGGCGAGCTTCCTGTCGAGCTCCGCCCTTTCCATGCCGAGCAGCGAAGCGAGCTTCCTGCGCTGCGCCGGCGTGAGCTCCGCCGCGTCGGAAGGAATCGCCCAGATGGACTTGACCGGCGTGGAGACGGCGAGCGCTTCGCCGTGGCGATCAACGATCTTGCCGCGCGTTGCCGGGATTTCGATCACGCGCGAGTAGCGCGCATCGCCCTTTTCCTGGAGAAAGTCGGTTTCCAATGCCTGCAGGTAGAGAGAGCGCGCGACGAGCAGCGCGAAGGCCGCGACGAGCACCCCGAGCACCATCCGCGCGCGCCACACGGGCAGCCGCACCAGCCCTTGCGCAGCCGCGTTCACCGCGAAGGCGTCACCACGCGCACGCGCCGCGGGTCGGGGGTCCGCATGCCGAGAGTGCCGGTGGCGATGCGCTCCACGCGCTGCGGCAGGCCCCAGGTGCCCGCTTCGAGCTGCAGCTGCCCCTGCTCGATGTCGAGCTCGCGCGCGCGGTTCTGCTCGCGTTCCAGATCCGAGAACAGCTTCCTCGCTCGGTGCTGCGAGGTAACGAGCCCGAGCGCGCAGGCGACGAGAACCGCGAGGAGGAGGAGGTTCAGTTTCGCCACCGCGCGCCGGGCTCGATCCGTGAATAAGGGGCCGCGGTGCGCTCGGCCACCCTGAGGATGGCGCTTCGCGCCCGCGGGTTTCTTGTTGTCTCTTCGTCGGAGGGGCGTTGCGCACGCCCCAGCAGCTTAAGAACCGGTTCTGGCATTTCGCTGGCGCGCAGGGGCAGGCGCCGTGGCACTTCCGGGCGCGCCGCCGCCTGCATGAAGCGCTTGACGATGCGGTCTTCGAGCGAATGGAAGCTGATCACCGCGAGGCGTCCGCCCGGCGCGAGATGCTCGACCGCCTGGGGAAGCATCAGCGACACTTCCTCAAGCTCCCGATTGACGTGAATCCGTAGAGCCTGAAAGGTGCGCGTCGCCGGGTCCTGGCCCGGCTCGCGTGTGCGGACCGCCTTTGCCACGAGATCGGCCAGTTGGCGTGTGCGGACGATGGGCTCGCCGCGGCGAGCAGCAACAATCGCCGCTGCAATCTGTTTAGCAAACCGTTCTTCGCCATAGTCCCGGATGACCTCCCTGATTTGTTGTTCTTCTGCAGCGGCCAGCCATTCCGCGGCGCTCTCTCCCGCCGTCGGGTCCATGCGCATGTCGAGCGGGGCGTCGGCGCGGAACGAGAAACCGCGCGCCGGATCGTCGAGCTGAGGCGAAGACACGCCCAGATCGAAGAGCATCCCGTCGGCCTTGCGTCCCTCGAGAACTTGCGAGAGGCGCGAAAAAGGAACGTGGAAGAACGAGAAGCGCGCGTCCACCAGTTGCCGCGCGGCTTCGGCGGCTTGCGGATCGCGATCGAGCGCGAGCAAGCGGCCCTGCGGCCCGAGGCGCTCGAGGATCGCGCGGCTGTGCCCGCCGCGCCCGAAGGTGCCGTCGACGTAGCATCCGTCCGGGTGGATCGCCAGCGCCGATAGCGCTTCGCTGAGGAGCACCGGGATGTGCGCCATCCTCCCTCACAGCGAGAAGTCCTCGATACCCGCAGGCGGCGTCGTTGAGCCGCCGAGCGCCTGGCCGAGCTTCGCGTTCCAGACGCCGGAGTCCCACAGCTCGAAGTAACGGCCTTGTCCGACCATCATCGCGTCGCGCTCGAGCCTCGCGTGCAGGCGCAGCGCGGGCGAAAGCAGCACACGCCCGGAGCCATCCGGCTTCACGTGCTCCTCGAACCCGAGAAGCAGTCGCTTCCACCAGCTCGCCTGCGGGTTAAACGCGGGAAAGGATTCGACGCGGGTGCGCACCGGCTCCCACTCGGCTTCGGGATAAATCAGGACGCAGCCTTCGGGATGGGCGGTCAGGACCAGCGAATCGGCGCCATCGAGCAGCGCTTCGCGGTGGCGAGTCGGGATAGCGACGCGCCCTTTAGCGTCGAGCGTGATGACCGCAGCGCCGTGAAACCCTCCACCCATTTTGCGGTTCCTGCCACTTTTTTCTACGTTTTGCCACTTTAGGGCAAAGGTTTTGGCCGGTCAAGCGCTTTTTCCTAAGCCGAACAAGCACTTAGCGAATGTTTTTCAGGTGCAGCATGCGCAATATATTACATTTTATTTTCAGCAGCTTAGGATAGGCACTGCATGTGAACTCTGAAGAGTCGGCGCGAAGAAGGCGAATGCCATAATTCACGCCCTTATGATCGACAAATTCGTCGCCAGCGCCGAAGCGGCGCTTGCCGATGTGCGCGACGGCGCAACGGTAATGATCCATGGCTTTGGCAACGCCGGCATGCCCTCGGAGCTCATCGATGCGCTCATTGCGCAGGGCGCGCGGGATTTGACCATCGTCAACAACAACGCGGGCAATGGCGACACCGGTCTCGCGGCGCTCATCAAGGCGCGGCGCGTACGCAAGATCCTGTGCTCGTTTCCGCGGCAAACCGATTCGTGGCATTTCGACGCGCAATACCGCACCGGCGAGATTGAGCTCGAGCTCGTGCCGCAAGGCACGCTCGCTGAGCGCATTCGCGCCGCCGGCGCGGGCATCGGCGCGTTCTTTACGCCGACCGCGCATGGAACGCGGCTCGCTGAAGGCAGGGAAACGCGGCGCATCGGCGATCGCGATTACGTGCTCGAGTATCCGGTTCACGCCGACTACGCGCTCATCAAGGCGGACCGCGCGGACCGCTGGGGCAACCTCACCTATCGCAAGAGCGCGCGCAATTTCGGCCCCATCATGGCGGCGGCCGCGAAGTGCACCGTGGTTCAGGTGCGCGAGACCGTGGAGCTCGGCGAGCTCGACCCGGAAAGCATCGTGACGCCCGGGATATTCGTGCAGCGCGTGGTGCACATTCCGGCAGCGCTCAAGAAGGCCGCGTGATGAAGAAACTCGACCGCAAGCAAATGGCCGCGCGCGTCGCGCGCGACATCCCCGAGGGCGCTTACGTGAACCTCGGCATCGGGCTGCCGACGCTGGTCGCCGATTTCCTGCCGCAGGGCCGCGAGATCATCCTGCACAGCGAGAACGGCATCCTGGGCGTCGGCCCGAAGCCGGCGCAAGACGAGCTCGACGAGGATCTTATCAACGCGGGCAAGGAGCCCTGCACGCTGCTGCCGGGCGGCGCATTCTTCCACCACGCCGACTCGTTCGCCATGATCCGCGGCCGGCATCTCGACTTCGCGATCCTCGGCGCGTTCCAGGTTTCAGCGCGCGGCGACCTCGCGAACTGGCACACCGGCGCGCCCGACGCGATCCCCGCCGTGGGCGGCGCGATGGACCTCGCCGTGGGCGCGAAGAAAGTCGTGGTGATGATGGAGCACCTCACCAAGGACGGGAAAAGCAAGATCGTCGAGCGCTGCACCTATCCGCTTACCGGCGCGCACTGCGTCGACCGCATCTACACGGATCTCGCGGTCATCGACGTGAGGGCCGATGGCCTTCACGTCGTCGAGACGGTGGAGGGCCTGTCCTTCGACGAGCTGCAGCGCCTGACCGGCGTGCCGCTCAAGCGGCTGCTTACCGCGGCATGATCAATTCGGTCGGGCCGATTCGCAGCACCGCCTTGACCGTGCGCACGCTCAGCGAGTCCTCCACCGCCCGGTTGATGTCGCCGAACTCGTAGTACGCGACGAGCGGCTCGACGCGCAGCCGGCCGTTTCGCCAGTGCTCGAAGGGCGCCGGGACGAAATCTTCCGCCGGCGCGTCGCCCTGGACGCCATCACCGCGCGATCGCCCGGCGCGAGCTTCGACACGCGCGCGTGGATGTCGGTCTGGCACAGCCTCGCGGGAACGACGCGCACCACGACCTCGTCGGCGGCGGGATCGGCGAGCTCGAGGCTTTCGAGCCGGAATGGCGCGCCCTTCTCCGCGACGACCGCGGCGGTGACCCTCAGGCGGCCTTCTCCTGGGTGGCGCGCTTCTTCGCCCAGTACTCTTCCGAGGCCTTGGACTGGGCGAGCGCCTCAGGCGTCTCGAATCCCGGCGCCATCGAGGCCGAAGTGCCCGCGAGCACCTGGTGGTGATCGATGTTGAGGAGCCTCAGCCAGCTCTGCTGCCCCATGGTGAGCGCGATGAAGCAGCCGAGCTCGACGAGCTCGGGCTCGCTGAAGTGCCGGTGCAGCCGCTCCCAGAACGCGTCGTCGGTGTCGAGATGCCAGGTGATCGCCTCGGCGCAGGCGAGCGCGGCCTTTTGCTTGTCCGAGTAGCGCGTGGATTTCTCGAAGTTGAGCAGGTCCTTCACGTCGTCCTCGATGAGACCCGCGCCGGCGGCCTTGATCGAGCGCTGATTACCGCAGTAGTCGCACTGCACCGAGCGCGACACGTACAGGCGGCAGAGCTCCTTGATCGCGTGCTCGCACACGCCGTTCTTGAACAGATCGCGCCACGAATTGGCGAACGACCAGAAAGCGGCCGGCACATGCGCGCGTACCGCGGAGCTCTCGGGGCGCGGCGTGCCCTCGCGCCGGCAGCGCTCCATCTCCTTCTGCATTTCGGCGTCCATTTTCTCCGGCGGGAAATAGCTGATGCGTTGTTTCATGCTATGCGCCTTTCATCGGTGGCCAGTCGCGCGAGTACACCGGGTGCTTCAGGAACTCCTTCGGATCGTAGGTCCAGAACTGGCTCACGTTGCTGTAGGTGTACACCGGGTTGTTCACCAGGCGATCGTCCTTTTTCTCCACTTTGCGGATGTAGATGTTGCCGACGACGTTGCCGTAGTCGTCGAACGCGATCGGACCGCGCAGGGTATCGACCCTCACGGCGCGCAGCGCCTTGATGAACGCCTGCTTGTCCTCCACCTTGCCCTTCAGCGCCTCGATCGCCGCGGCGAGCACCTCGCCGTAGAGATACGTGCCCGAAGCGTATTGCCCGGGGTCGTAGCCGTTGTCGGCCCGGTAAGCGGCGACGAACTTGCGGTTGATCGGGTTATTGAGCGTCGCGGAATACCAGCAGCTCGAAAGCGAGCCGAGCGCATAGTCGCCCATGTTGCGCAGCGCGACCTCGTCGAAGGCGGTCATGCCGCCCACGAGGTCGAGCTTGCCCTTCATGCCGTATTCGTTGAACTGCTTGAAGAAGCGAAAGCCGTTCGAGCCGGCGAAGCCGAGAAACACGCCGTCGATGTCGGTCTTGAGCTGAGCGATGTAGGTGCCGTAGTCCGGCGCATTCAGCGGCGAGAACAGCTTCTGCACCAGCGTTCCGCCGGCGTCTTCGAAGACTTTCTGAAAGCCGCCCAGCATTTCGTGCCCGTACGCGAAGTCGTCGGCGATCGCGGCCATGCGCTTGTACTTCAAGTGCTTCGCGCAGTAGTCGGCCATGGGATGAGCGCATTGCGCCGAGGTCGACGTCGCGCGCACGAACCAGGGATTGGCTTTGCGTTGGGTCATGTCTTCGGCGCCGGCGACCGGAAGCGTCGGGATCTGCGCCGTGCGGATGTAGTCGTCCATTGCCAGCGCTTCGAACGCCGCGAGAGGGCCGACCACGGCATGCACCTTCTCGCGCTCGACGAGCTCCTGCATCTTGGTGCGCGACTGCGCCGGGACCGCGCCGGTATCGGCGACCGTGAGCGTCACCTTGCGCCCGCCCAAGGTGTAGTTCTTCTCCTTCAGGAAAATAGTGAGTCCGCGCTCCATGTCTATGCCGCCCGACGCGAGCGCTCCCGTTTTCACGGTCAGCAACCCGAGCCGGATGGGCTCGGACTGCGCGCGCACGATGGCCGGGGAGCCGAGCAGCGACGCGCCCGCGGCAGCGCCGGTCGCACGAATGAACTTTCTCCGATTAAATGTCATGGCCTTCCTCCTCAGTTAAACCATGGAAAAACGCTCGTCGGCCGCGAGGCAGCGCGCCTCGGGCAGTTTCAGCTCGCGGCGCACCAGGTTCGTTCCCTGCACGATCGCGACCATCTTGTAGAACGCATGGCGCCGGCTCATGCCTTCGCGCCCCATGCCGCAATCGGAGCCGAGAATGAGCCGCTCGGGCGCTATGAACTGCAGCGCCTTGCGGATCAGGCCGGCGACCTGCTCGGGGGTCTCGACCTGCAGCGTGTGGTGGTCGACCACGCCGATGCATATCTTCTTGTCGCGGATGCGCTTGCCGATCGCTTCCAGGTCCATGCCGCCCGAGCTGCAGGTCTCGAACGTAATCACGTCCGCATCGACGCGGTCGAGCGCCTCGAGCGCCGGCTCGTAGCTTGGCTGCGCGGCGAACAAACGTTGGGCCGCGGGATTGCCCCAGCAAGTGTGGCACCAGATCTCGGTCTTGCCGCGCAATCCGCGCACTGTATTGTTGAACACCTCGACCATGAATCCCGGATTGAGCACCTCGTCCACCAGGCCCTTTGCGGCGAGCAGGTGGATCTGCGGCTCCTCCATCTGGATCACTTTGCAGCCGGCGTCGGCAAGCTCGTTCAGCTCCTCGTTGAGCGCGTCGCTGATCGCCATGATGGCTTTGCGCAGGTCACGGTAATGGAAGTCGCGCACCGCCATGGCGATGAGCTCCGGCGTGATGGTGCCGAACTTGACCGGCCTGGTGGTGAGCCGCTGCGCCGCCTTCCAGATCGCGCTGTATTGAAGATTGCCGCGCCCGACCGGTCCGACGAGGTCGGGCATGATGCGCGTCTCGAGCACGTCGTGCAGGATGTGGCCGGGCTTGTGCGGAATGCCGGCCTTGCCGCCTTGCGCGCTGTAGGCGCGCGCGCCGGAGAAGCCGGCCATGCGCAGCGGCGCATACGAGAACCAGTTGTGGCCCGCCACGTCGGCGTCGAAGCGGCAGTCGCCGTCGGTGACGATGTCGAGGCCGGCAACCTCCTGGTCGCGCAGGAACGTCGATACCGCGTCGAGGTACTGCTCGCGGTAGCTGCGCTCGACCATCGCCTCGCGAAAATCGCGGCGGCCCAGGTTTTCGGTGTACCAGCCGGGGCGCGGCAACGAGCCGATGATCGTCGTGGGAAGCGCGCTTCCCGCGCTCGCCGTGTACATACCCTCCTCCTCGGGGACGAATGCTACCTGAAGCTTTGCCTAGTTGATCGCGATGCGGCGCTGCACAGTGAACACGGCGAGCGAAAGACAGGTCATCTACGACGTGAGGCCGTCTCCGACCGGAACGTTCTCGGGCTTGAGCTCGATGCCCGAGGCCTGCGCCTGCAGAACGATCAGCTTGGCGAAGTCCTCGTCGCTCATGCCATGCCCGATCAGCGTCTGCAGCAGGTCGCGCGTCGCCGAAGCGAGCGGCATCGGAACCTCGAACTCGCGGCCCGCGTCGAGCCCAAGGTCGAGGTCCTTGCGCAGGAGGTGCGGGGTGAACGTCACCTTGAAGTCGAGGTTCACCAGCGCCGGCGTCTTGTAGCGCGTGAACATCGAGCCCATGACGCTCTTGTTGAGGAAGTCGAGGAAGGCGTGGCGCGGCATGCCGGCCTTCTGGGCAAGGATCGTTATCTCGGAGAGGCACTGGATGACGACGCCGAGCATCACGTTGTGGCAGATCTTCGCAATGCGAGAAAGCTCGCCGTCCCCGACGTAGCTCGAGCCGGTGCCCATCATGTCGAGGTAGGGCTGCGCTGCGTCGTACGCCGACTTCGGCCCCGACACCACGAAAGTCAGCTTGCCGGCCTTGATCACCTTCGCGTTGCCGCTCACCGGCGCGGCGAGGTACTCCACCTTCTTCGCGTTGAGAATTTCGCGCAGCTCCGCCGATCCTTCCAGCGAGATAGAGGAGCACTCCACCACCATCCTGGGCTTCGCGCCGCCCGAAAGCAGCTTGCCGATCACCTCCTTGACGTCGTCCCAGGCGGACACCATGCAGAACACGATGTCGCGCGACGCAAGCTCTTTCAGTTCGGAAGCTACTTTGGCGCCGTACTGGGTGAGCGGCTCGGCCTTGGCGCGGGTACGGTTCCATACCGCGATGTCGCAGCCGCCTTTCGCGAGGCGCGCGGCCATCTCGTAGCCCATGCGGCCGGTGCCGATCCAGCCGAGTTTCAATTTTTCAGTAGGGGTTGGCAATCGGAAGATCCTCAGCGGGATAGAGGGAGATGATCTTGGCGCCGGTCGGGGTGAGGATCACTTCCTCTTCGATGCGCGCGGCCGACACGCCATCAGTCGCCGGGCAATAGGTTTCCACCGCGAACACCATGCCCGCCTTGAGCTCGATCGGCTCGCGCAGCGAAGTGAGGCGCGAGATGAGCGGCCGCTCGTGCAGGCCGAGACCGAGGCCGTGGCAGAAATTCAGGCCGAACGCGTCCATTTCGCTCGCGAAGCCGATTTCCTTCGCCTCGGGAAACGCAACCGCGATCTTGTCGCTCGACATTCCGGGCTGCAGCAGCTCGATCGCCCGGTCCATCCACTCGCGGGCCTTGCGGTACGCCGTACGCTGCGCCGATGTGGCGCGCCCGACGTTGAAAGTGCGGTAGTAGCAGGTGCGATAGCCCATGAACGACTGGATGATGTCGAAGAACGCCTGGTCGCCCGGGCGGATCAGCCGGTCGGTGAAGTTGTGCGGGTGCGGCGAGCAGCGCTCGCCCGAGATCGAGTTGATCGCCTCGACGCAGTCCGAGCCCATCTCGTAGAGCCGCTTGGTGGCGAGCCCCACGATCTGCGATTCCTGTACGCCGGGCTTCAGCGCTTCGGCGATGTCCTGGTATACGCCGTCCACCATGGCGGAAGCCATGTTGAGCAGCGTAAGCTCGTCGATGTTCTTCACTTCGCGCGCCTGCAGCATCACCTGCTGGCCGTCGCGCACCTCGATTCCGACGCGCTGCAGCTCGAAGAGCATCGGCGGCTCGACGACGTCAACGCCGAGCGGCATGTCGGCGACGCCCTCCTCCTCGAGGATGCCTTTGATCTCCTTGGCGGCCTCGCGGAAAAGCGTGATGTCCGCTCCGGTCGCGCCGCGCATCCCGAGCAGTCCGGCGCGGCAATGGTCGGTCTTCAGCCACGGCGCGTAGAGCTTATGGTGGCGCGCCGCGCTGCCGAAGTCCCAGATGTAGGGCTCGCCGGTGCCGGTGAGGAGCGAGTAGCGCGTGAGCTTGTCGCGCGCCCATTCGCCGATCACGGTGCTTGTCGTATAGCGGATGTTGTGCTGGTCGAACGAAAGCAGCGCGCCCAATCCCGATCCGGAGAGCGCGGCGCGCACGCGTGCCAGGCGGTAGTCGTGCAGGCGGCGAAAGTCGACGCGCTCCTCGAAATCGACTTGCGTGCGCCCGGGTGCCTGGAGCGGCCGATCCCAGCGGTGGTGGGGATCGATGTCGTCCGGCCGGACGATCTTCGGCTCCGGTCGCCTGCTATTTCTCGCCATGATTTTCCTCGCCGCAGAATTCTAGCCGCTGCGCTCCAACCGGTCGATGGGCGTTCCAGGAATGTCTCGCTCCGGTTCGGTGCACCCTCGTTCCAGCGTCCGGCGGCACATCTACCCTGGAAAACGCGTCGAGCATGCGCACCACGATGCCCGCGGACTCGAGGTACGGCACGTCGCCAAGGAACCGCAGCGCCTCGGCCGGCGTCCAGCGCAGCGGGTGGTAGATCTCGCCCGCATCCACCATGTCCTTGACCCAAGCGCACTGTGCGGCGGCGCGCTGCACGGGCAGCAGCAGCGAAAGCAGCCGCGCCCTGTTCTTCGCGCCGGAATACTCGCGCAGCGCCTGCGAGAGCGGCAGATGCTGCGCCCTCGCCTGTGCCGAGAGCTTCGCCGTGTAGGTCGCGAGAAAGGCGAACGGCGCCTCTTCGTCGCCGCGGTTCTCCGCGAGGTTGAAGCACACCCGGCCGACGAGGTTCCACGCGGGGTTGCGCCGCTTGAGGAATTCCGCCAGCGCGAGCTTCGATTCCGCAAGCTCCTCTCGCAGCGCCGCGTCGAGCGCCTCCCATGCCGCGCGCAAGACCGGCGCGGATCTTAGGACGATAAGTCAGCCAAGCGCGACGCCGGCCCTGGGCAGGGCGGCCTTGAGCGGGCCGTCCCGGCAGGCGAGCGATAGGCGCAGCCGGATTGCGAGCTCGAGGTAGGTGGCGTCGTAGGCGCTCAGCCTGTAGCGCCGCGCCAGCTCTGCCAGCGCGTCGAGCTTCACCAGTTCACGATCGGTGACCAGGTTCAACTCCGCGATCTCTTTGAATGCCTGTGCGGCGTCGGCGGCCTTGAGCCGGCGCCGCCGTTCGAGCACGACCATCGCGTTCACGAACTCCTGCCGCCACAGCAGCGGCACGTGTATCGTCTCGCCGGCCGCCGCGCGCTCAAGGACGCCCCATGTGTAAGGCGTCGCCTGGCTCTTCACGAACCAGGCGACGATCACGGAATTGTCCGCGACCAACGCCATCAATCGCGGCCTTCCTCGATCAGCTCGCGGACCTTCACGCCCCGGATGTTCAGCCGCTCGCACAGCGCGCGGATGCGCTTGGCCGCGCGCGTCGCGGAGCCCTTGCGCGGCGCTTCGGGCGGCAGCAAGCGGGCGACGGGCTTGCCGCGCCTGGTGATCACCACCTCACGCCCCTTCGCGACCGCCGCGACGAGCTCGGAGAATCTCGCCTTGGCGTCATAAATGCCGACGCGGTCCATATCGATCTTTACCTGACTAGCTGGTCAGATGAGGAATCTACGCTCGAAAGCGAGCCTGCGCAATCTTTCCAACGTTGTCCGAAAGCCTTTGGACCAGCGGACCTGCGATCCACCGAACGCGGACGCGAGGATAAATTTCTATTCGGAGACGAGCTCGATGCGCTTCCTTAACCGCGCGGCAGCATCGTTGTCTCCTGCGGCCTCGGCGCGCTTGAGCTGTACCCCGAGCCATGCGAGCAGCGGCCGCCGCCAGCCCTGGGCGGAAGCGATGTCGACCGCCGCGCTGATGCCTGCGGGGTCGATGACCCCGTTTCGCAGGGAAACTGCAAAGGCGACCAGGCGCGACAGCGGGTCATCGCCCGCTTTATACGAAGCTTTGCCCAGGAGGTAGTTCGCGTAGTCGAGCTCCTCCTGACGTGCGCCGTAGCGCAGTCTTTCGAAGCCGGGACAATCGTCGAACTCGAGGCTCGCCGTGCGCACCGCGCAGCGCACGAGCTCGGCGCGCGCGACCAGATCGGCGCGGCCGGTACTCGCGAGCTCGCTTCTCGCCGTCTTGAATTGCGCCTCGGCGGCGTCGGTGCTGCCCGCGAAGTAAAGGCGCTGAAACGCCTGCAGCGCCTGCGCGGCGGCTGCCTGCCAGTCCGGCGCCTGCGGGCCGCCGGCGCATCCGGCGGCGAGCAGGATCAGGGCAAGCGAATCTCGGATTCGCGCTGGAACGGCCATTTGCGATTGATCTCGTCGATGAGCCCGCTGACCTTGCGCACGCTGGCGTCGACCTCGGCGCGCAGCGCGGCGAGGTTCGTAGTGGCGGCCTTGGCGTTGCCGCTCACCGCCTGCGCGTCGGCGAGGATCTTGTCCACGCGCTTGAGGCTCTCGCGCAGCTCGTTGAGGATGCTGTTCGCCTGGTTCACTGCGCGCTGCGTCCCTTCCACGACGCCGCCTTCCCCCAGGATGCGCTGGTCGGCCTTTCCGACCACGTTATCGATGCGCCGCGACACGCCGCCGAGCGAGGCGAGCAGCGCGTTGGCGCGGTCGATCGCGGCGATCACCTTCTTCGCGTCGTCCTCGTTGCCGAGAACGGCGCCGAGCGCGCCATGGCGCCCGCCGAGGCGCTCGGTCAGGGTGCGCACGTTGGCGAGGCTCGCCTGCAGGCTGCCGCCCGAGCCGGTCATCTGCTCGACGTTCTCCAGCACGCTGCGAAGGGTCGCCACCATGCGCGGAATCTCTTCCTGCGTGTCCCCGCGCAATACTTCGCGCACGGCGTCGTCGGGCAGCGGGCTGTCCTGCAGGTTGCCGGTGAAAGCGCGGATGCGGGCGCCGCCCACTATGCCGCGCTCGAGCGTGAAGATGCTCGAGTTGCGCAGCCATTTCGCGTCCTTGCGCGGGATGTCGATCAGGATGCGGGCGCGGCCGTCCTCGCCGAGTGCGATGCGCTGCACGCGTCCGATCGGGAACCCGGAGAAAGTCAGATCCATGCCGAGGCTCACGCCTTCGGCATTGTCGGCCACCAGCGTCAGCCGCTGCGTCGCTTCGAACACCCCGCGCGCGTAGAGGGCGTAGATGACAAAGACCGCGGCCACCATGATCGTGAGGCCGAGCAGCAGCCCCACGCGGAACTGCAGGTTCTTGGGGACCGGGGTAAAGCCTTCGCGCTCCATCTAGACGTACTTTACAGCGAGCGCGATGAGCTCGATGAGGGCGAGGGCGACGAAAAGCCGCACCATGCCGCCCATGACCGCCACCGGGACGGACTTTTCGTTGCGCGTGGCGTCCAGGCCGGCCGCGATCGGGATCACCGCCACGATCACGCCAAAGACGAAGCCCTTGAACATGAATCCCGCGAGCGCCCCCGGGCCGAACACCCGCGCGACCGTGCGCGTGTACTCGGCGAATCCCCAGGGGCTCGCGCCGTACGTCACGAGGTACGCGATCACCATGACGACCGAGGAGCTGACGATCGTCAGGGCGAAAACCGAGATCGCCGAGGCGGCGATGCGCGGCACGAACTCGCGCTCGTACGGGTCGATGTGCGACGCGCGCAGCTCGTCGAGCTCGCCCGACATCTGCATCAGCGCCACCTCGGTAACGATTGCCGCGCCGGAGCGCAGCGCCACGTACAGTGCGGTGAGAAACGGCACCAGCTCCATCACCACGGCGCGGAACACGAGCTCGAGCGCGAATTGCGCGAGGCCGTAGCCTCGGGCAAGCGTGATCGTGATCTGGATCACCACCAGGCTGAGGAGCGCCGCGAACAGCGTGAAGCCGGGGAGGATCTGCCACGCGCCGAAATACACCTGCTTCATGGCCACCGCGCGCGTGCGCGCGGTGTAGGCGGAGAACGATAGCGCCGCCGCCGCGGCGGCAAAAGCGAACCGGCCGGCGCGTCCCCACGCCCTGAACCAGGCGAGGGTCGCGCGCGGCGTGCTCATCTGCCTTCGGCGAGTTGTTGCAGGGTTTCTTTTTTCAGCTCGAGCTTCGCCGCGGCGGCCTGGATTTCCTTCCAGGTCGTCTCGTCGACCGGGATGCCTTCCTTCTCGCGCCGCGCGCGCGTTTCGCGCTCCGGGTCGCCGGCGATGCGCACCTTGTCGAACCCCGGCGCCACGGGCGACTTGCGCAGCGACGCGAGAAACTCGAGGGTTTCTTTTTCAAATACCTGCTCGGTATCGAGCCGAGCCGGATCGATCAGGATCGAGAGCATGCCGTTCCACACGCGGCGCTTCGATTTGTCGTCGGAGTGCCAGGTGCCGCCGCCGGTGAGCGCGCCGCCCAGCAGCTCGCAGGCGAGCGCCAGGCCGTAGCCCTTATAGAGGCCGAATGTGCGCAGCGCACCGAACGGCTCGATCACCCCGTAGCGCGGGTCGGAAGTCGGATTTCCCCGGTCGTCGAGCAGCAGCTCGGGGGAGACCTTCTCGCCCTTGTTGTGCGCAACGCGGATCTTGCCCTGCGCTACCGCGCTCGTAGCCATGTCGAGCAGAAACGGCGGCTCGCCGGGAAGCGGGATCGCAATGCACACCGGGTTGGTGCCGAAGCGCGCGTCCGCGCCGGCGTGAGGGGCGACGATCGCGCGCGAGATCACGTTCACGAAGTTGATCGAGATCAAGCCCGCAGCTACAGCCTGCTCGCCCCAGTGGCCGATACGTCCGAGATGATGCGAGCGGCCGAGCGCCATGATGCATAGCCCGTGCGCGTGCGCGCGCTCGATCGCCATTGCGGTGGCTTCCTGGCCGATCACCTGCCCGTAGCCCTGGCAGCCGTCGAGCGCGAGCAGCGCGCCGGCGTCGAGCTTCGCCTTCACATGCTGATTCGCCGACAGCCCGCCCTCGAGCAGCGCGTCGACGTAGCGCGGGATCATGCCGACGCCGTGCGAATCGTGACCGAGCAGGTTTGCCATGACGAGGTTCTCGGCGACGAGGCGCGCTTCGCGCGGCTCGCTGCCTCCGGCGGCGACCACGGCTTCGATCGCGCGCGCAAGCGATTGCTTCTGGAAGACGGTGTTCATGGGTGGAGCCGCAGTTTACTTGATCTAGAATCCCAGCTTCCCGATGAAGCCCCGGCGCAAGAACCCCGAAGACCTGCGCTCGCACCGCTGGTATGGCGTGCAGGACCTGCGCTCGTTCGGGCATCGCTCGCGCACCGCGCAGATGGGCTACGACCGCAGCGACTACGCGGGAAAGCCGGTGATCGCCATCCTCAACACCTGGTCGGACATCAACCCCTGTCACACCCATTTCAAGCAGCGCGTGGAGGAAGTAAAGCGCGGCGTGTGGCAGGCGGGCGGCTTCCCGGTCGAGATGCCCGCGATCTCGCTCGCCGAGCCGATGCAGAAGCCGACCACGATGATGTACCGCAACTTCCTCGCCATGGAGACCGAGGAGCTGCTGCGCTCCTACCCGGCCGACGGCGCGGTGCTCATGGGCGGCTGCGACAAGACGACGCCCGGCCTCGTCATGGGCGCGACCAGCATGAACCTGCCCGCGATCTATGTCCCGGCCGGACCGATGCTCTCGGGGCACTGGCGCAGCCACAAGCTCGGCTCCGGGTCCGACACCTGGAAGTACTGGGCCGAGCTGCGCGCCGGCAATATCAGCGAGCGCGACTGGCAGGAAATCGAGGACGGCATCGCGCGCTCGCCGGGCACCTGCATGACCATGGGCACCGCGGCGACCATGATGGCGGTCGCCGAGGCGCTTGGACTCACGCTTCCCGGCGCCTCGTCGATCCCGGCGCCCGACTCGAACCACTCGAAAATGGCCACGCTTGCCGGCAAGCGCATCGTCGAGATGGTTTGGGAAGACTTGAAGCCGCGCGACATCCTCACACCCGAGTCGTTCGACAACGCCATGGTGACGCTCATGGCGATGGGCGGCTCGACCAACGCGCTCATCCATCTCGTCGCCATGGCGGGCCGCGCGGGAATCAAGCTCCCGCTCGAGCGTTTCAACGAGTTTTCGGCGAAAACGCCGCTGCTCGCCAACGTTCGTCCGTCGGGCGACACGCACCTGATGGAGGACTTCTACTATGCGGGCGGGCTGCGGGCTCTGCTGAACGAATTGCGGGATTTGCTGCATTTGGGGTGCAAAAGCGTGAACGGCATGACGCTCGGCGAGAATCTGCAAGGCGCCCGCATCCACAACGAGGACGTCATTCGGAAAAGAGCGAACCCGCTGAAAGCGTCCGGCGGGCTCGTGGTGCTGCGCGGCAACCTGGCGCCCAACGGCGCGGTGATCAAGGCCGCCGCGGCATCGCCCGGGCTTCTGAAGCACGTCGGCAAGGCGGTGGTGTTCGAGGACTACAACGACATGGCGGCGCGCATCGATCGCGACGATCTCGAAGCGGACGCCGATTCGGTGCTCGTGCTGCGAAACTCCGGCCCGCTGGGCGGTCCCGGCATGCCCGAATGGGGCATGCTGCCGGTGCCGAAGAAACTGCTGAAGCAAGGCGTGCGCGACATGGTGCGCATCTCGGATGCGCGCATGAGCGGCACGAGCTACGGCACTTGCGTGCTGCACGTTGCGCCCGAATCCTACGTCGGGGGCCCGCTCGCGCTGGTGCGCAACGGCGATCTCATAGAGCTGGACGTGGAAAAGCGGGTTCTCAACCTGAATGTCTCCGAAAAGGAACTGCAAGGCCGAAAAGCGGCGTGGCAGCCGCCGGCCCGCAAATACGAGCGCGGGTACGGCGCGCTCTTTTCCCGGCACGTAAAGCAGGCCGACGAAGGCTGCGACTTCGATTTCCTCGAAGGCACCGCGCCCATCCCCGAGCCGGAGATCCATTGACGGAACTGCCGCACAACGCGTTCAAGCGCGCCCTCAAGGCCGGCAAAGCGCAGATCGGCCTGTGGTCGAGCCTTTCCTCCAACTACAGCGTCGAGGTCATCGCCGGCGCCGGGTTCGACTGGATCCTGCTCGACAGCGAGCACTCGCCGGCGGACATCGAGAGCCTGCTGCGGCAGCTGCAGGCCGCCGCGCCGTACCCGACGCACCCGATCGTGCGCGTGCCGTGGAACGACATGGTGTGGATCAAGCGCGTCCTCGACATCGGCGCCCAGACGCTGCTCGTCCCGTATGTCTCGACGGCCGCCGAGGCGCGCAACGCAGTCGCCTATACCCGCTATCCGCCGCAGGGTTTGCGCGGCGTGGCGGGCACGACGCGCGCGACGCGCTTCGGGCGCATCAAGGATTACGCCAGGCGCGCGCACGAGGAAACCTGCCTGCTCGTGCAGGTCGAGACCCCGGCCGCGCTCGACAACATCGAGGCGATCGCCGCAGTAGACGGCGTGGACGGCATCTTCATCGGCCCGGCGGACCTGCACGCGTCGCTCGGCCATACCGGCGAGATCGCCCACGCGAGCGTAAAGCCGCTGATCGACGAAGCGATCCGCCGCATCCGCAAATGCGGCTGCGCGCCCGGCATCCTCACGCCGAACGAGGCCGACGCGCGCCACTGGCTCGGCTGCGGCGCGCTCTTCGTCGCGGTCGGCGCGGACGTCGGCATCCTCGCGCGCGGCGCCGAGGCGCTGGCTGCAAAATTCAAGACATGAAACCGCCCATCATTATCACCTCGCGGGGCCACGCCCCCACCATGGCCGCGCTGCAAAGCGAGTTCGACGCCCGCATTCTTTCCGAGGCGCGCGACCGGGAAGCGTTTCTGCGCGAGCTCGCACCCACGGTGCGCGGCATCGCGAGCTTCGCCCCCATGCCGATCGACGGCAAGCTCATGGACGCGCTGCCCAAGCTCGAGATCATTTCGAACTTCGGCGTCGGCGTGGATCAGATCAACCTCGACGATGCGAAAAAGCGCGGCATCATCGTCACCAACACGCCCGACGTGCTGAACGAATGCGTCGCCGATACGGCGCTGGCGCTGGTGCTCAATACCGTGCGCAAGTTTCCGCAGTCGGAGCAATACCTGCGCGCCGGCAACTGGGCGGCACGCGGCCCTTATCCGCTCACCACCTCGGTCGGCGGCAAGACGCTGGGCATCCTCGGCCTCGGGCGCATCGGCGAAGTGATCGCCAAGCGGGCTGTCGCCTGCGGCATGAAGATCCGCTACCACAACCGCAATCGAAAAGAAACCGACTACCCGTACGACCCGGATCCCGTCACGCTCGCGAAGAACAGCGACGTGCTCATGGTGGTGACCCCCGCCACCGCGCAGACCGCCCGCATCATCAACGCGGCCGTCCTCGACGCGCTCGGGCCCGATGGCTATCTCGTCAACATCGCGCGCGGCTCGGTGGTCGACGAGCCGGTGCTGCTGCGCTACCTGCAGGAAAAGCGCATAGCGGGCGCGGGCCTCGACGTTTTCGCCGACGAGCCTCGGGTGCCGCCCGCGTTCTTCACCTTGGACAACTGCGTGCTTTTCCCGCACGTCGGCAGCGCCACGGTGGAAACGCGCAAGGCGATGGGCGACCGGCAGATCGAGAACCTGCGGCGCCACTTCGCGGGCAAGCCGGTGATCAGCCGCGTGGTCTAGAATTGGCCGTACGAGGAGGATACCCATGAAAGTCCAGAAGACGCTGATCGCCGCAGCGGCGGCAATCGTGTTCGCCGGCCCCGCGGCGGCACAACAAGTCATGTTCATGACCGGGCCGCAGGGCGGCTCGTGGATCCCGCTCGGCGGCGCGCTGAAGGGCATGTGGGAGAAGGCGGTTCCCGGCCTGAGCATCACGCAGACGCCCGGCGCAGGCATCGCCAACGTGCGCGGGGTGGACGAAGGCAAGGCGCAGATCGGCATCGGCAACTCGAGCACCACGGTCGACGGCCTCGCAGGCCGCCCGCCCTACCCGAAGAAAGTCACCAAGGTGTGCCAGCTGGCGAATCTGTACCCGCAGTACTTCCAGGTGGTGGCGCTCGCCGACGCCAAGGTGAACTCGTTCGCCGACCTCAAAGGCAAGAGCCTGGTCACCCAGCCGAAAGGCAACACCGCCGAGATCCTCACCGCGACGGTGCTCAAGCTGAACGGATTGAGCTACCAGTCCCTCGCGCGCGCCAATTTCCAGGCGGCGTATACCGACGCGGTATCCCTGATGAAGGACGGCCACGTCCAGGTGTTCACCTTGGGCACGACGGCGCCGGCCTCGGCGGTCATGGACCTTGCCAGCGCGCGCGACATCCATCTCGTGCCGGTCGACGACAAGACGATGAACGCCCTGAAGAAGGAAAATCCGGGCTACAACAAGCTCGTCATCAAGGCGGGCACGTATCCGAAGCAGGACAAGGATGTCCCGGTCATCGGCTATTCGACGCATATCGTCGTCGCCTGCGAGCTTCCCGAGCAAACCGTCTACGGGATGACCAAGGCGATGGCGCAGAACGTCCCCGCGATGGCGGCGGTGGTGAAGGCGATCGAGGGCATAACGGCCAAGGACATGGCGCTCGACATCGGCGTGCCGTTCCACAAGGGCGCGGCCAGGTTCTACAAAGAAGCCGGGGCGATGTAACGCCGGTGTAACGAAGGGAAAAGGGGCGGCCGGGCCGCCCTTTTTTCTTGGGGAGGAGACGTGGAAGAGGAAAAGGCGGCCACCGCGCCCGGTACCCGGGCGCTCAGGCACGTGGTCGCGACCATCGCAATCGCGATGTCGCTCTATCACATGTATGTCGCGGCGTTCGGGCCACCCGAGGCGATCATCTTCCGCGGCACGCACCTGATGTTCGCCACCACGCTGGTGTTCCTGCTGTATCCGTTGCGCCCTCAAGACCGCATCGGCTGGCGCGCGCTCGACGCGGTGTTTCTCCTCGCCGGTTTGGGCCTGGTGCTGCACATCCTGCTCAATTACGAGTACTTCACGAACCGCATCATCTACATCGACGAGCTGACGCTCGCCGACAAGGTGTGGGCCGTGATCGCGATCATCGTGGTGCTCGATGGCACGCGCCGCGTCATCGGCTGGGCGTTGCCCGTGACCGCGCTTGCCTTCATCGCTTACGCCTTGAGCACCCAGGTGAAGGTGCCCGTGCTGCTCGAGCAGATCTATTTCTCCACCGAGGGCATCTTCGGCTCCACGCTCGGCGTGTCGGCCTCTTACGTGATGCTCTTCGTGCTGTTCGGCGCATTCATGGAGCGCAGCGGCACCGGGCAGCTGTTCATGGATTTCGCCATGTCGATTACCGGCCATACCGCCGGCGGGCCGGGCAAGGTGGCGGTGGTGAGCTCGAGCCTCTTCGGCACGGTGTCGGGCAGCGCAGTGGCAAACGTCATGGTGGACGGGCCGATCACCATCCCGCTCATGAAGCGCACCGGCTTCCGGCCGCCGTTTGCCGCGGCGGTCGAGGCGGTCGCCTCCACCGGCGGACAGCTCATGCCCCCGATCATGGGAGCGGCCGCTTTCGTCATGGCGGAATTCCTGGCGGTGCCCTATGCGCAGGTGGCGGTGTGGGCGATCATCCCGGCGTTTCTCTACTATCTCGCGGTTTTCGCCGCGGTGCACTTCGAAGCGAAGCGCTACAAGCTGGCGGGGGTACCCAAAACCGAGCTGCCGCGCTTCGGCGCGGTGATGCTGGAGCGCGGGCACCTCTTCGTCCCGATCCTGATCGTGCTCTTCGGGCTCATGCTCGGCTATTCCGCACCGCTGTGCGCGCTCGCCGGCGCGCTGGCGTGCCTTCCCCTCGCGCTGCTGCGCGCCTCGACCCGCGCCGGCATAACGTGGCGCACCGTCCTCGACGCGCTGCAGGACGGGGCGCGCAACACCCTCGCGGTCGCCATGGCCTGCGCCTGCGCCGGCATCGTAATCGCCTGCGTAACCATTACCGGCCTGGGCATCGTGTTCACGCAACTCGTGGTCGCGCTCGCGCAGGACACGCTGGTCGTCGCGCTGATCCTGACGGCGCTCGCGGGCATCGTCCTCGGCATGGGCATGCCGACCACCCCCGCCTACATCATGATGGTCGCGCTGCTGGTGCCCGCGGTGATCAAGCTGGGTGTCACGGGCTGTCCGGTGCCGGTCACTGCTGAATGCAAGAATGCAGTGACGCCCGCTGCCCACATGTTCGCCTTCTACTTCGCCATCCTCTCCGCGATCACCCCGCCGGTTGCGCTGGCGGTGTACGCCGCCGCCGGCTTGGCCAAGGCCAACATGTGGCAGGCGGGGTTCGCGGCCATGCGCGCCGCCGCGCCCGCCTACATCGTGCCTTTCATGTTCGTCTACGAACCGATGCTGCTGCTCATCGTGAACGACTGGCAGAGCGGATGGCCGTTCGTGGTCTGGTCGGTGTTCACCGCGTCTGTGGGCGTGATATGCCTCGCCGCGAGCCTGTTCGGCTGGCTGTTCAGCCTGGCGCTCTTCTGGCAGCGGGTGCTGCTCTTCGTCGCTGCACTTTGCCTCATCAAGCCAGGCCTTATCACCGACACGGTGGGGCTCGTGCTGCTCGCGATCGTCGCCGGCGCGCAGCTCGTGGCGCGGCGCTCGGGCGCTGCGACGTCGGATCGCGACGTCGCTAAGGCGCCAATACGAAATTCCTGAAAATTCGACAGCAAGAGCCCGGCTGCGGCGATAGCGGGGCCGCAAAGCGCGAGCGAGAATGATTCCAGGCGGCACAAAAAAGAGGGCGCGACCGCTAGCCGCGCCCTCCGTGAAGCAAGTTTCTAGTTCAAGCGGCGATCGAACTGCGACTACACTTTGTTTGGCCCTACCGTGGACCGATCAACAGGAGATCGGTCTCTCGGACGGGGCTGCTAACAGCGTGCTGGCCACCCGTTCGTCGTATGTAGAGCGTGCTCTACACGTGCGCATGATGCGACGACGCGTCGCCGCAATCAACGTCGAAGGCTAGTCCGTTAGGACTAGGCCCGCGCCGGGCCCTGGTTCTGGCGCGCCTTGTCGAGCACGCTCATCGCCGTGGCCACCATTCCGGCCACGTCGCTCGCATTGGCGGGCAGGATCAGGGTATTCGAGGTCTTCGCCAGGCCCGCGAAGGCATCGACGTACTGCTGCGCGATCTTGAGGTTCGCCGCGTCGAGCCCGCCCTTGTCGGCGATCGACTCGGCAACCGCGCGCACGCCGGCGGCGGTCGCCTCGGCAATCACCCGGATTGCGGTCGCGTCGCCCTGCGCCTTGTTGATCGCCGCCTGCTTTTCCCCTTCGGAGCGCAGGACCGCCGCCTGCTTCTCGCCGTCGGCGAGGTTGATCTGTTCCTGGCGCTGGCCCTCCGACTTGGCGATGAGCGCCCGCTTCTCGCGCTCGGCCGTGATCTGCGCCTGCATGGAGCGCAGGATCGTCTCGGGCGGCGTAAGGCTCTTGATCTCGTAGCGCAGCACCTTGATGCCCCAGTTGCGTCCCGCCTCGTCGAGCGCCTGCACGATCTGCCGGTTGATCTCGTCGCGCGACTCGAAGGTCTTGTCGAGCTCCATCTTGCCGATCTCGCTGCGCAGCGTGGTCTGCGCGAGCTGCGTAATCGCCGACACGTAGTTGGACGAGCCGTAGGAAGCGAGGCGCGGATCGGTCACCTGGTAATAGAGGATGCCGTCCACGCCGAGCTGGGTGTTGTCCTTCGTGATGCACACCTGCTCGGGAACATCGAGCGGCACTTCCTTCAGCAAGTGCACGTAGGCCACGCGGTCGAGGAACGGAATGATGAGGTTCAGGCCGGGCTGGAGGATGGCGTGGAAACGGCCGAGCCGCTCCACCACCCAGGCGCTCTGCTGCGGGACGATGCGCACGCCCTCGATGACGAACGCGACGATCACGCCGAAGACGAGAATCCAGATCCAGTACTGCGACAGCGCGGGCACGAGCGCGGCGACCACCGCCAGCCCGACGACGATTGCGAGCTTCCAAAACATGACTACCCTCCCTTAGGGTCGTTTTTTTGCAACCTTCAGCGTGTTTCCGTCGGCCTCCACCACATAGACCGTAGTGCCGGGTTCGAGCGCTTCGCCGCCCTCCACCCGGGCATCCCAGCTCGCGCCACGGTAACGCACGCGTGCGAGCCGCGCGCCCGGATCGATCCAGTTCTCGAAGCTCGCCGGCATGCCGGCGTCGAGCGAGGGCATCTGTTCGGCCTTGTTTTTCGCGCGGTACCTGTAGATCCCGTAGCACCCGGCGGCCGCGACCAGCGCGGCGACGAGCACCTGGACCGCAAAGTCGTGGCCCAGCCAGGCGCCGGCGGCGGCGCCGAAAGCGGCGACCCCGAGCATCAGGAGATAGAAGGTCCCGGTAAGCAGCTCGACGATGACGAGCACGAGTCCGCCGACGGCCCATGCCAGCGCGGGATCCATGGAAGCTAATTTGGCATGCGCCAGCCCTGGCTGCAACACCGGCTAGAATCGAACCATGACCCCGGATCAAGGCTACGCGGCGGCGCGGGCGCCGCACGAGGAGCGCTTGCGGCACGTCACACCGGGCGAAACCTGGAAAACCGAGATTAAAGGGCTGCCGCTGCACGGGCTTACCGTGCAGTTCGCATGAGACCGCTGGAAGGCTTCATCGTCGTGGCGCTCGAGCAGGTGATCGCGGGCCCGTTCGCCACGCGGCAGCTTGCCGAGCTCGGCGCCCGCGTGATCAAGATCGAGCGCCCGGGCGAAGGCGATCCGGCGCGGGCTTACGACCGGACGGTGAAGGGCCTGTCTTCGCACTTCGTCTGGGTGAACCGCTCGAAGGAAAGCCTGGCGCTCGACCTCAAGCAGCCCGCGGCGAGAGAAGTCCTGGAAAAGCTGCTCGCCAGGGCGGACGTGTTCCTCCAGAACCTCGCTCCGGGCGCGGCGGAGCGGCTCGGCCTCGGTGCGGCCGAGTTGCGAAAAAGAAATCCACGGCTCGTCTGGTGCGGCATCTCCGGCTACGGTCCGGCCGGGCCTTACGCCAGGAAAAAGGCCTACGACCTGCTCGTGCAATGCGAAGCCGGCTTGCTTTCCGTGACGGGCACTCCCGAGTCGCCCGCGAAGGCCGGCATTCCGGCGGCCGATATTGCCGCCGGCATGTACGCCTTCTCCTCCATACTCGCTGCCCTGATCCGCCGCGAACGCAGCGGAGAAGGCGCAACGATCGATGTGACGATGCTCGAAGCGCTCGGCGAGTGGATGGGTTTCCCTGCTTACTTCACCGCGTACGGCGGTACGGCGCCGCCGCGCTCGGGCGCCTATCACGCGACCATCGTTCCTTACGGCCCGTTTCACGCCGGGGACGGCGGCACGGTGTTCCTCAGCGTGCAGAACGAGCGCGAGTTCGCCCGCTTTTGCGACGTCGTGCTGAAAAACGCGTCACTTAAGAGTGATCCTCGCTTTTCTTCCGGTCCGACACGACAACAGAACCGCGACGCGATGCACGCCGAGATCGAGCGCGTTTTTTCCGCGCTTTCCTCCGACGAGGTGGTGGCGAGGCTCGATGCCGCAGAGATCGCCAACGCCCGCTTGAACGACCTGGGCGAGTTCTGGCGCCATCCGCAGCTCAAGGCGCGCGGGCGCTGGGCGGCCGTCGGCTCGCCCGCGGGCGACATCGATGCGCTCAAGCCGCCGTTCAATCTCGATGGGATGGAGCCGCGGATGGACGCGGTGCCGGACGTGGGGCAGCACAGCCGGGCGGTGCTGGCCGAGCTCGGCTACCCCGATGCGGACATCGCCCGCCTCGCCGCGGCGGGGGTAATCTAGCTCTTTTTGCCGGTTTCGATGCCTGCGGCCCGCGCCAAGTCGCGATGCACGCGCGCCACGCGCTCCACCTCGCCCTTGGCGGGAAAGCGCTCGTAGAAGCCTTCTTCGCGGAACTGCTTCGCCATGTCCGCCCAGGGCGCGAGGCGCTGTTCCCAGCGCGCCAGCCGGCCGGTTTCCGGCTCGGCGTCCTCGCGCGCGAGGTCCGCGCACACCCGCACCATCGCCTTGATGGTTACCGGCTTCGTGACCATGTAGCTCTCCTTGCCCCAGACCGCGTCGCCGAACACGCTGCGCGCAGCCTTGAAGAAGTCGCGGATGACGCCGTAATAGCGCGGCACTTCCTTGGAGCTTCCGCCCGCGAGCTGGATGGAGCGCCAGCGGCCGCGCACCCAGCGGTGCAGCTCGTTGAAGAGCTCGGCCTGGAGGACCCATTTGTCGCGCTGGCTGCGCCCGCCGAGGCGGTTGATGCGGTAGCGCAGCGGGCTGTCGCCCTCGCTGTAGAGCCTTTCCACCAGGCGCGCGGCGAACTTGCGGTCCGGCGCGGCGAACGAGACGTGCTCGTACAGGTCGACAAGGTGGCTCTTGTTGATGCGCGTCGGCGTGGAGTTGATGATGACGAACATCTCCGTGGCGAAATCCTCGCTGCGCCCGTCGAAGATGATGCAGGGCACGTTGATGGTCGCCGCGTCGTCGGGACGCTCGTGCAGGTAGAACTGCAGCGCCGCCAGGCGGTGCTGGCCGTCGATGATGAGGAATTTGGAGGCCGGCTCGTTGATGGTGCCGACGCCGCCTTCGCCGCTCGCCCGGAACGTCAGGCGCTCCGAGGTGAACAGCAGCACCGTGCCCGGAATCGGCGGCTGGGAGACCGCGGTCTCGTAGAAGTTCTTAAGCTGCCTGACCTTGCCCCGCGAGATGGTGCGCTGAAACGCCTGGTCGGTGCGCTCGATCCTGGAGATGAACTGCGCGATATCGTCGTCCGCGGCTACGCGCGAGGGCTCGATCTGCTCGCCCTCGCCATAGAAGCGGCTGATAAAGCGCACCTTCCCCAGCAGGTCCTTGGCCCTGTAGCTGACGAAATAAAAGACGCCGTCCTTTTGCCGGATCTGCGTCGCTTGCATGGACGCTCCTTGGTTGCTGCCCAACCCCCCGGGGCTTGACGCCGGGAATATAAAGGAAAATCGCGAAGCCAGCCCGATTGGTTAGCAGGTCGGAAGGCGAAGGGCCTGGAGAACCTCGGCGGTGCGCCGGTCCCGTGCGAAGGCCAGGACACCGGAATTATTTCGCGCCACCCCGGGCGGAATCGACAGCGTACGGCGTACCTGCGCGCCGGAGTAAACGGCAAACGGTCCCTGCCATTCCAGCACGAGGGGCACGCTTCCGAGCCCGATTCCATATGCGGCCAGGTACAGCGCCGCCTGCGAATCTGCCGCCGCGGCCACCTCGATCCGCTCGCCGGACAGCGAAACGATTTCGAGCCGGAGCCGCACGCCGGCCGGGCGGGCGTGGATCCTTGCCAGCGCGGCATCAAAGGCGTCGGTATTCCAGCCCGGAAATTCGTGTCCCTGGAGTACCACGTATGGCCTGTAGATAAGTGCCATCCGTTGGAGCACGGTCAGCTTTCTCGAGGGCCGCGCCTTGGGTTCGCCGCCCATATCCCGATCGTCCATAGGAAGAACGACGGCAAGCACGGGCTCCGGCCGATGCGCCTTTAGCTCGGAAAGCCAAAGCTCCGCACGCGCGCAGCCCGCGCAATTCTTTGCGCTGTACAGCTCTACGAGCGGCACGGAATCGCGACCCGATTGCGCCACGCAACTGCCTGCTTGCGCCGGTTCGGCGAAGCACACGGCGAGAATGCAGAGGGCCCACGCACGCATGACGATCAGTCGAAACCGCCGCAGCGCCCTTACCGGCGCAAGACCCATAATTGCGGGTGTCCCATTCGTTCTTTTTTGCCGCCTCGGTGGTCTGGAATTTCGGGCTGGGGATGACCTGGCTGGTGGTCCCCCTTTACGCCGCCGGCCAGGGACTTTCCAACGCGCAGATCGGCGCCCTGTTTTCCGCGCCCGTGATGGCCCAGGTGGCGCTCAACCTTGTCGGCGGTGCGTACACCGACCGTATCGGCGGCCGGCGCATCATGCTCGCCTCCTGCTGGGCGATCGTGCTCTCGTCCCTGTGGTTCATCGTCGCCAAAGGTTTCTGGATGCTGATGGCCGGCCAGATCGGCCTGGTCCTCTCGCGCGCCGCCTTCTGGCCCGCTACGTGGGCCATGGCGAGCGAGCTGCCCGGCAGCCGCGGCATCCAGCTCGGCAGGCTCAACGCCGCGACGAATCTTGGCCAGATCGCCGGCACGGGGGTTTGCGGGTTCCTGCTTGCTGCCGCCGGTTTCGATGTCACGTTCGGCGTGCTCGCCGCAACCGGTCTGTTCGCCTACTTTGCAGGCTTGGGCACGCGCCCCTCGCCCCGCAAGCCGGCCGCGCCCAGCCGCAAGGTACTCGCCGCGTACGGACCCCTGCTGCGCCAGCGCATCATCCATTACTCGGTGCTTTGCGCCTACCTGTCGGCCCTGCCTTTCTCGCTTTCGGTGTCGTTCTACCCGCTGCTGCTTGCGCAGTACGGCTATGGCGAGCAAGCGTCGGGCGTTCTCGTTTCCTTGCGCGCGGTGGGCGCGATCGCCGCTGGCTTGATCGCCGCCCGCTTTGTGCGTACCGGGCCCGAAACCCTGTGGCCGGTAGCCTGCGGCGTCGGGGTAGCCGCAGGCGTCGCCCTCGTGCCTGCGGTGAACCACATGGTGCCGATCGGGTTTTGGATGCTCGTCGTAGGCCTGGGATCCGGCGCCATGACGCTTTACTTCCAGATCACGATCGCGGAGTCGAGCCGGCCGGAGGAGCGCGGTGCCGCCCTGGCGCTCGGCGGCCTGGGGTGGAGCGTGTCCCATTTCAGCACCCCGCTCGTCATGGGTTTCGTTGCCGACCGCTACGGCATCGTGACCGGTTTCTACGTGATCGGCCTCTTGGGCGCTGCGGTGGCCGTCGGAATCGGCTTCATGCGTCGCTGGGCATTCAGGCTGCCTTGAACATCCCCGGCTCAAGCGAATGGCGTTCCAGCAGGCGGTAGAACTCGGTGCGGTTGCGCCCCGCGAGGCGGGCCGCCTTGGTGACGTTGCCCCCGGTGATCTTCAGGATCCTCACC
>SCTY01000029.1 GCA_004297625.1 Betaproteobacteria bacterium
CTTGGCACTCCACGCCGCCGATGCAAAGCTCATTTGTTTCATCTTATTCTCCCCGCCGATCGCGCTGATGCGCTTTCTCATCAGACACGATTCGCGGGGACTTGTTCAGAGTTTCCTTAGCGAGCGAGTGGGCGACCACCGCCATGTCGGCCGCGATCCCGCATTCCATCGCGCTCTCGGCGCGCGGCGCCGCTTGCGCGATCGGTGCAATCACTCCCCCGGCGATAAGTGCTGCCAAAATCTTTTTCACGCTGATCTCCGAAAGCGGCGCCCGGTATCCCGGGCGCCGTGGTGGGTACGGTTACTTCGCTTTGCCGGTGCCGCTGGTCGAGGGGCTGGTTGCCGAGTCGCTCGAGGGCGCGGTGCGCGGCGATGCTTCACCCGGACCGGCCGTCGTGCCGGTGCTGCTGCTGCCGCCCGCGGCGGCGCCGGATCTCCCGGCCATCGGATCGTGCCAGGCGCGCATCTCGCTCGCCGAGAGCCGGCCGTCGTGGTTCTTGTCCATCTTGTCGAAGTCCAGGCCGCTCGCCGCGGCGGCTTCTTCGCGCGATACGTAGCCGTCGTGGTTGGTGTCGAGCCGGTGATACTTGCCGGTCGTTCCGGCGCTCGCGGCGCCGGGGCCGCCGGCCTGGGCAAGAATCATCCCGTCGCCGTCCGCCGACGCCTGCGCCGCAAGCGGCAAGGCAAAGGCTCCGGCGACTGCAACAGCTAGCAAGGTCTTGAGTTTCATCGCAGTCTCCTGTGGTCAGTCAATGACGAATGACGTCTGGCCGCGCCAGTGACACGTTTCACCGCAAACAACGTGCCACACCGCATGGTCGGTTAGGATTCGGCTCCTCATGAATTTCACGCGAAGCAAGGCATGAACCTGCAGCTCGAAGGCCGCACCGCGCTCGTCACGGGCGCGAGCATGGGCATCGGCCGCGGCATCGTGCGCGCGCTGGCGCGCGAAGGCGTGCGCCTCGCGGTGATGGCGCGCCGGCGCAACCTGCTCGAGAGCCTCGAAGCCGAGGTCGGCCACGAGATCGCGATCATCGAGTGCGATTTTCTGCGTCCCGAGGCGCCCGAGACGATCGCCGATGCCGCGCTCGAGGCGCTCGGCTCGGTGCAGATCCTGGTGAACAACGCCGGCGGCAGCCGCCGCTTCACGCTCGAGTCGACCGACGCGCAGTGGGACGAGGCGCTCACGCTGAATTTCATACGCCAGCGCGAGCTCACCCATCGCCTGCTGCCGCAGATGATCGAGCGCAAGTGGGGCCGCATCATCAACATCACCGGGAAATCGGAGCCCGAAGGGCTGAACGGCGCTTTCGCCGCGAAAGCAGCGATGCATTCCTGGGCAAAGGGGCTGTCGCGCGAGGTCGGCCGCCACGGCGTCACGGTGAACAGCGTGCCGCCCGGGCGCATCGTGAGCGAGCAGATCCTGCGCAACTACAGTCCCGAGTGGCGGGCGCGGGAAAGCGAGCACGACATTCCGGTGGGCGAGTACGGGCAGCCCGAAGACATCGCCAACCTGGTGTGCTTCCTCGCCTCGCCGCTCGCGCGCTACATTACGGGCACGGTGATCCCCGTGGACGGCGGCCTGCGCAGGTACCAGTTCTGATGTACGACGTCATCGTGGTGGGCGGCGGCAACGCCGCGCTGTGCGCGGCGCTCGCCGCGAAGGAGCATTGCCGGCGCGTGCTCGTTCTCGAGCGAGCGCCCGAGGAGGAAGCGGGGGGCAACTCGCGCTTCACCGCGGGCCTCATGCGCGTGGTCTACAACGGCGTCGAGGACCTCAAGCGGGTCATCGATCTCAACGACGAGGAGATCGCGCGCACCGACTTCGGCAGCTACAGCGCCGAGCAATTCCTCGACGACATGGCGCGCGTCACGGAGTACCGCTGCGATCCGGATCTCACCGAGCTGCTGGTGAAGGAAAGCCTGCCCGCGGTGCAGTGGATGCGCTCGAAGGGCGTGCGCTTTACCGCCGCATGGGGCCGCCAGGCGTTCAACGTCGGCGGCAGGTTCAAGTTCTGGGGCGGGCTCACCGTCGAGGCGGTGGGCGGCGGGCCGGGGCTCGTCGAGGCGCTCACCCGCGCTGCGCGCAAGCAGGGCATCGACATCTGGTATTCGTCGCGCGCGCTATCGCTGCTTGCCGACGACGACGGCGTGCACGGCGTTGTGGTACGACACAACCGGAAAACCACTCAAGTAAGAAGCAAAGCCGTCGTGCTCGCCGCGGGCGGCTTCCAGGCCAACCCGGAATGGCGCACGCGCTACCTCGGCCCGGGGTGGGAGCTCGCCAAGGTGCGCGGCACGCGCTTCAACACGGGCGACGGCATCCGCATGGCGCTCGACGCGGGCGCGGCGGCGACCGGCAACTGGTCCGGCTGCCACGCGGTGGCGTGGGAGCGCAACGCGCCGGAGTTCGGCGACCTCGCGGTCGGCGACCAGTTCCAGAAGCACTCCTATCCCTGGGGCGTGTATATCAACGCGCACGGCCGGCGCTTCGTCGACGAGGGCGCGGATTTCCGCAACTACACGTACGCGAAGTACGGCCGCGTGATACTCGGGCAGCCTTTGCAGTTCGCCTGGCAGATCTTCGACGCGAAAGTGAAGAATCAGCTGCGCGACGAATACCGCATCAAGCAGGTGACAAAAAGGGTTTCAAATACCCTTGAAGGTCTTGTTTCCCAGCTTGATGACGTCGACGCCGCGGCGGCGCTGGAAGAGCTCCGGCGCTACAACGCCGCGGTGCGCCAGGAGATTCCCTTCAATCCGAACATCAAGGACGGGCGGCGCACCGAAGGGCTCGCCATACCGAAGTCGAACTGGGCGAACACGCTCGATACGCCGCCTTTCGAGGCGTACGCCGTCACCTGCGGCATTACCTTCACGTTCGGCGGCTTGAGGATCAATACGCACGCCAACGTGATCAGCTCGGATGGCGATCCGATCCCGGGGCTGTACGCCGCGGGCGAGCTGGTCGGCGGGATTTTCTGGTTCAACTATCCCGGCGGCAGCGGCCTCACCAACGGCTCGGTGTTCGGCCGCATCGCCGGGGAAAACGCGGGCAAGCTCGCTACTGCGGCGGCCTGACGCCGTCTTTGCCAACCGCCACACGCTGGGTCGCGTACTTGCCGTCGGTGCCGACACGCGCGCCGCTGAAAATCGTCTCGCCGGGCTTGAGGTCGGCGCGGCTGCCCGGGTCGAACGTGAAATACTCGGTCGCCGGCGTCACCAGGATCTTCTGCTCGCCATCCTTGTACTTCAGGGTGAGCTCGCTGCCGCCGCTCACTTGCGCGGTCTGCGTCAGACTGGCGTTCGTCATCAGCGAATCGGGCAGCGAATCCCATGCCATATGGCCCGATGGCACCTGCGGTCCGAGGGCGTGCACCCGCTTGGCGACCAGGCGCCCGTCGGGCCCTTTGACGGACGTCACTCCGACATAGCTGCCGGGTTTGAACTCGGCGAGCGTAGTCGCCTTGGTCGTCACCACCTGGGTATCCGGCGCGAGGTTCAGCGGAATAGCGCGCCCGTCGCGCGATTGCACCATGAGCACGTCTCCGTTCAGCGCGGTGATGGTGCCGCGCACGCGGACGTTCGCCTGCGCCGTGGCAGCCGTGCAGAAGGCAATCAGGGCCAGCAGGAGAACGTTTCGCATGGCGATTCTCCGGATCAGGGCTGCAGTTGCGCGCGGATCTCGCCGCCCTTGTAGCGGTTGCTGTGCACGTTGACGTACAAGTTGCCTGCCTTCAGCGCCTGCATCTGCGCGTCGGTCAGCTTGCGGCCCTCTGGAACGCTATAGGTGTCGCCGTTCTTGGTCAGCGGCACGATGACCGGTCCGTTGACTCCCTTGGAGGCCTGATGGATGTGCGCCGCGGTGCCTTGTATGCCCTGGGTGGTGACGCTGCCGCTGAGGGTGCCGTCGCTCGCTACGCGGAAGCTGCCGCTGCCCGCGGCGTCGGTATTGACCGGGGGAACTTCCTCGGCTCCGCTCAGGCTCACCTTCATGGCGCCGCTGCCGGGCATCCAGCTCGGCGCGTGCTCCTGGTAGGTCGCGCACGATGCGAGCGCGAGCACCGCGGCACCGACTGCCGCCATCTTCAAAACCTTGTTCATTGATCGATCCTCCTTGTTAGCCCGAACAACCGGGACGGCTAGAATATTCCATCATGCCCCCGATTGCCGCCTCGACAGCGCTCGCGCGCTTTCGCATCCTGGACCTATCCCGTGTGCGCGCCGGACCGACCTGCGTCAAGCAGTTCGCCGACTTCGGCGCCGATGTCGTCAAGATCGAGTCGCCGCCCGGGGTCGATCCGAACGAGGCCATGGGCGGGCCGCGCCACGGCCCGGACATGCAGAACCTGCACCGCAACAAGCGCGCGATGACGCTGAATCTGAAGGTTCCCGAGGCGCGCGAAGTGCTCGCGCGGCTGGTGAAGACCGCCGACGTGGTGGTCGAGAACTACCGGCCGGACGTGAAGTACCGCCTCGGGCTCGATTTCGATGCTTTGAGCAAGATGAATCCGCGCGTCATTCTGGCGAGCATCTCGGGCTTCGGCCAGGACGGGCCGTACCGCGAGCGGCCGGGCTTCGACCAGATTGCGCAGGGCATGAGCGGCCTGATGTCGGTCACCGGCGTGCCGGGCCAAGGGCCGATGCGCACCGGGGCCGCCATTGCGGACGTCGCCGCGGGGCTGTTCGCGGCGCTCGGCATCATGACGGCGCTCCTCGAGCGCGAGGTCTCGGGCAAGGGGCAGTGGGTGCAAAGCTCGCTGCTGCAGTCGGGGATCGCGCTCCTTGATTTCCAGGCGGCGCGCTACCTCATGAAGGGCGAAGTGCCCGCGCAAGTCGGCAACGACCACCCGACCAGCATGCCGACCTCGGCGTACCGGACCTCCGACGGCTATCTCAACGTCGGCGCTTCAGGCGAGGGCATGTGGCAACGCCTGTGCAAGGCGATCGGCCGCGAAGACCTCGTCGCGATGGACGAATTCCGCGACAACCAGCGGCGCGCGAACAATCGCGCGGCGCTGAACGAGATCCTGAACCGGGAATTCGCAAGCGCGCCGACCGCGAAATGGGTCGAAGTCCTGAACGAGGCGGGCGTGCCCTGCGGGCCGATCTACAAGGTGGACGAGGTGTTCGCCGACCCGCAGGTGAAGCACCTCGAAGCCGCGGCGGAAGTCGATCATCCGCTGCTCGGCCGCTTCAGGGTGGTGAACCAGGCGGTCAAGCTTTCCCGCACTCCCGCCCGCGTAGCGAGCCCCACGCCCGAAGTGGGTCAGCACACCGACGAGATCCTGAAGGAGCTCAAGTACTCCGACGCCGAAATCCGCGGACTGCGCGAAAGGGGCGTGGTTTGAGCGGCGCAGCGCGCATCGATGCGCGCAAGGAGGGCGCGGTGGGCTGGATGGTGTTCGACAACCCGGCGCGCCGCAATGCGGTGTCCCTCGCGATGTGGGAAGCGATTCCGGGGGTTCTGGAGGGATTCGCGGCCGATCCGGAGATCCGCGTGGTGGTCCTCGCCGGCGCGGGCGACAAGGCGTTCGTCTCGGGCGCCGATATCTCGCAGTTCGACAGCGCGCGCGCGGGCGCCGAGGCGGTGCAGCGCTACGAGCAAATCGCGGAACGCGCGCAGACGCGCCTGCACGGCTTCGACAAGCCCACCGTCGCCATGATCCGCGGCTATTGCCTCGGCGCCGGCGTGAATATCGCGAACGTCTGCGACCTGCGCATCGCGTCGACCGACGCGCGCATCGGCATCCCGGCGGCGAAGATCGGCCTCGGCTACCGCGCGTCGGCGACCAAGAACCTGGTCGACATCGTCGGTGCCGCGAACGCGCGCGAGATGCTGATCACCGGCTGGCAATACACGGCGGTGCAGGCGAAGGAGATGGGGCTGCTGCATCACGTGGTCGCGCCCGCCGAGCTGGAGAGCTTCACCCGCAAGCTCTGCGGCGATATCGCGGCGAACGCGCCCCTCACGATGCGCACCGCCAAGAGGATCATCGCCGAAGCGCTGAAGCCCGGCTACGACGCGGCGCTCTGCAAGAGCTGGGTGAAGGAATGCTTCGACAGCGCCGATTACGCCGAGGGCAGGAAAGCCTTCATGGAGAAACGCAAACCTACTTTCATGGGGAGATGACATGCGCTTGCTGCTGCTGACGGTCGCTTTATGGGTATCCCAGGGGGCGCTCGCCCAGGCCTACCCGACGCACCCGGTCACCTCGGTGGTCGGCTTCGCTCCGGGCGGCGGCACCGACACCGTATCGCGCATCATCGCCAAGACCCTCGGCGATCAGCTCGGGCAGCAGGTGCTGACCGACAACCGGGCGGGCGCGGGCGGGAACATCGCCACCGACTTCGTCGCCAAGGCGCCGCCCGACGGCTACACCCTCCTGCTCGGCAACGTGGGCTCGCTCACCGTCGCGCCGCATCTCGTCAAGGGCCTGCCGTACGACCCGCTGCACGACCTCGCGCCGATCAGCATGGCGGTGGTGTTTCCGAACCTGATCGTCGTGCATCCGTCGGTGCCGGCGAACACGCTCGGCGAATTCATCAAGCTGGCGAAGGACAAGCCGGGCACCATCACCTACGGCTCCTCGGGCATCGGCGGCGCCGGTCACCTTGCCGGCGAGCTGCTGAAGATGGTGGCGAAGATCGACCTCGTGCACGTGCCGTTCAAAGGCGGCGGTCCCGCGATGCAGGCGATGCTCGGCGGGCAGATCGACGCTTACTTCGCCACGCCGGTCGCCGCGGGCGCGCACGTAAAGGCCGGCAGGGCCAAAGCGCTCGCCACCACCGGGCCGAAGCGCGACCCGTTCATGCCCGACGTGCCGACGGTCGCCGAATCCGGCTACCCCGGCTACGAAGCGACGAACTGGTATGCCTACATGGCGCCGGCGAAAACGCCGAAGGACGTCGTCGCGCGCCTGAACCGCGAGATCGTGAAGGCGCTCGGCGCGCCCGAGGTCAAGGATCTGCTCCACAAGCAGGGCCTCGAGCCGCGGCCGAGCAGCCCGGAGGAGCTTGCCGCGCACATGAAGCGCGAGTACGAAACGTGGGGCCGCGTGGTGAAGGAAGCCAGCATCAAAGCGCAATGAAGGCCTACTTTCTCCAGTCCGCCGGCGACAAAATGAATCTCGAACTGCGGGACGTGCCGCTGCCGCAGCCCGGGCCGGGGCAGCTCCTCGTGAAGATCCGCGCCTCGAGCCTGAACCGCGGCGAGCTGATCCCGGGCCAGGGACTGATCGCGCCCGGCGCCGCGAAGCCGGCCGGCCAGGAAGCGGCCGGCGAAGTCGAAGGCACCGGCGAAAGAGTGATGGGCCGCTGCCCCGGCGGATTCGCCGAGTACGGCCTGATGTCCGCGAGCGACGCGATCCCGGTGCCCGCGAATCTCTCCTGGGAGGAAGCGGGGGCCATTCCGCTCGCCTTCATGGTGGTGCACGACATGCTGGTGGAGCAGGGCGCGCTGAAAAGCGGCGAATGGGTGCTCGTCACCGGCATCTCCTCGGGCGTGGGCGTCGCCGCGCTGCAGGCGGCGAAGGCGATGGGCGCCCGCGTGATCGGCACCTCGGGCTCGAAGGAGAAATTGGAAAAACTCAAGCCGCTGGGTTTGGACCTGGGAATAGAAACGCGAAAACCTGACTTCCACGATGCGGCGATGAAGGCCACCGGCGGCAAAGGCGTCGACCTCATCGTGAACAACGTCGGCGGCTCGGTGTTCGCGGAATGCGTGCGCGTGCTCGCCTACCAGGGGCGGCTTGCCACCGTCGGCTATCTCGATCGGGTCGTGAAGGCGGAGATCGACATCGACGCGCTGCACGCGAAGCGGCTGCGGCTTTTCGGCGTGTCCAACAAGTACCGCACCGCCGAGCAGCGCGCCGCGACGGTGCGCGGCCTGATCGCCGATTTCCTGCCTTATCTCGCAGCCGGCCGCATCAAGCCGCTCATCGACCGCGTGTACCGCTTCGATGAGCTCGCGGCGGCAAAAGCGTACATGGAGTCCGACGCGCATCTCGGGAAGGTGGCGATAGGAATGTGAAGCTCGTCCTCGCGCAGATGAAGCACGAGACGAACACGTTCTCGCCCGTGCCGACGCCGCTCGCGCGCTTCGGCCATGGACGCGAGCGGCCCTGGGAGGGACGCGGAGCCTACGAGGAGCTCAAGGGCACCGGCAGCGCGCTCGGCGCGTTCATCGACCTCGCGGAGCGCGCGGGCGCCAAGGTCGTGCTCCCGGTGGCGGCGCAGGCCTGGCCGAGCGGGCGCGTCGAGCAGGAGGCCTACGAATTCATCGCCAGCCGGATCGTCGACGCGGTGGCGCAGGGTTGCGACGCGGTGCTGCTCGACCTGCACGGCGCGATGGTGACCGAGCGCTTCGACGACGGCGAAGGCGAGCTGCTGGCGCGCATCCGGCGCGTCGCGCCGCGCCTGCCGATCGGCGTGGCGCACGACATGCACGCCAATGTCTTTCCGGCGACCGGGCGCGTGGCGACGTCGCTTGCGGGATATCAAACGTATCCGCACGTCGACATGTATGAGACCGGCATTCGCGCCGCGCAACCGATCTTGAATCTTTTAAAAAAAGAATCTCTTCCTGCTTTGGCGTTTGGCCATAAGCCCATGCTGCCGCACGTCATGCGCCAGTCGAGCCTCGATTCTCCCAACAGGGAGATCCAGGCGCGCGCGAAGGAGATGGAGACACGGGGCGCGCTGTCGGCGACCTTCTTCGTCGGCTTCCCGCACGCCGACGTTCCGTACGCGGGCGCTTCGGCGGTGGTGGTGACCGATCGCGATCCCGAGCTCGCGCGCCGCTACTGCGACGAGCTGCTCGAAATGGCGTGGGCGAGCCGCGAGCAGTTCGTCTACCGGCCCGAGCCGCTCGCGCAATCGATCATGAGGGCGAAAGGCGTGAATGCGAAACCCGTGGTGCTGCTCGATCACTACGACAACTGCGCCTCCGGCGGCACCATGGACACGATGGCGGTGCTCGGCGCGATGCTCGACGCCGGGCTCGAAGAGGCCGCGGCGTTCGCCATCTGCGATCCCGCGGCGGTGGCGCAGATGAAGGAGGCGGGCACCGGAGCGCGCCTGACGCTCGCGCTCGGCGGGAAGACCGATATGCCGAGCCTCGGGCTCAAGGGCGAGCCGCGCACGGTGCAGGGCACGGTAAAGCGCATCGCCGACGGCCTGTACCGCAACGAGGGTCCCATGGCGCGCGGCGAGCTGATGGACATGGGACCGGCCGCGGTGCTGGATACCGGTGCAATCGAAATCGTGGTCACCTCGCGCCAGGTCGAGCCCTTCGACATCGCCGCATTCCGTGCGGTGGGCATCGACCCCGCGGCCAAGCGCTACCTCATGCTGAAGAGCCGCGTCCACTGGCGCGCCGGCCTGGGCTCCATCGCCAGGGCCGTCGTGGAGTGCGCCGGCGTCGGGGTCTGCACCTCGGATTACTCGCAGCTCCAGTTCCGGCACGTGCGCCGGCCCGCGTTCCCGCTCGACGCGATGTAGCTGAACGCCTACGCGCGCGTCGGGCGGCGGCGACTTACAATCGCCCTGCACCGGTATATTTTTCCTTCATGAGCCTGCGCATGCGCACATTCGTAAACGATGTCACTGCTGCCCTGCTCCTTGGTCTGGCGCTCGCGCTCGCCATGCCCCAGGCGTACGCAGGGATGATCTCAACCGACGCGGAGCGCGACCGCGTGAGGATCCTGCTCGAGCGCCCCGAGGTCGCCGCGGAGCTCGAGAAGCGGGGCGTCAATCCGGAGCAGGCGCGCAGCCGCGTGGACGCGATGACGCCCGCCGAGGTGAGCGAGCTCGCGGGAAGGATCGATCGGCTCGCCGCGGGAGGCCAGTCGGCCAGCCGCGACGTGCTGCTCGTCATCCTCGTCGTCCTGCTCGTGCTGCTGCTCGTCTAGGCGGTCAGCTCGACCGGCTCGCCGCGGTCGTTGACGGTGAGCAGCCGGACCGGGCGGCGCCACACGCGCCGGGTGTACTCCAGCACCCGCTTCGCGCGGCCCAGGTCGAGCCCGCGGCCGTCCGTCGCATGCTCGTGCGCAAGCACCAGGCTGCCGTCGGTGTTGACATCGGTTGCCGCCACGCGCGGCGCGCCGTAGTTGAACTTCGGTGAAAGGATCGCTTCCCTGATGGCGTTCAAGTCGCGGTTCACCACCTTGATGCCGTCGGCGGCGCTCGCCTCGTAGACGAAGAGGTCGAGCTTCTCGGCGAGCTCACGGTCGAGAAAGTTGCGGATGAAGCCGAAATCGTCCTCGTCGCGCATCACCTCGCGCGCGCGCGGCATGCCGTGGCGCTCGATGAGGTGCTCCCACAGCGTGAAGCCGAGATGGTAGGGATTGATGGCGAGCGCGGTCTCCTGCCCGGCGGCGTACGGCCGCACCACGTCGGAATGCGCCTTGATCGCCGCGAGGTACAGCGGCTGCGGCAGGAACTCGGCCTCGCGCAGCAGGCGCGCGTGCCAGTACGAGGCCCAGCCCTCGTTCATGATCTGGCAGGCGAACACCGGGTAGAAGTACAGCGACTCGGCGCGCACCGCGAGAAAGATGTCGCGCTCCCACTGCTCGAGCTCCGGCGCGTAGTGCGCGATGAACCACAGCAGGTCGAATTCCGGGTGCGGCGGAACCGCCGCGCGGATGCGCCCCACGTCCGGCGCCGCCGGCTCGGCCTCGCCGGGCAGATCACGGAACCGGCGGTGAAACGCCGTCTGCGTGACGGTGGCCTTCTCCGGAACGAACTCGGGATACGGCGCGCGGTGCAGGTCGCCGTCGACGTCGACGTGCGACTCGAGGGCGAGCGCCGCGTCGAGCACCGCCTCGACCTTTTCCAGCCCGACCGCGTCGATCGCCTGCTGGATGCGCTGGGCATGCGCGGCCGCGTGCTCGACGATGTTGCCGCCCGCCATCTCGTGGAAGCGGGCGAAAAGCTCGTTCCCCTTCGAGAAATCGGCGTGCCCGAGCACGTGCGCCGTGACGAGCGTGTTCTCGGCGATGGAGTTGCCGTCCATGAGGAAGGCGCGGCAGGGATCGCCGGGGAACATCACCTCGAAGATCTTCGAGTGCCCCATGCTTTGCCGCACCAGCTGGTGGATGTAGCGCACGCCGAAGGACCAGTGCGGCATGCGGATCGGCAGCCCGTAGACCGCGATCTCGGTCATCAGGCTCGCCGGCGCGATCTCGAAGTCGACGTTGTAGTAGTCCAGGCCAAGGCGCTTCGCCAGCTCCTCGATGCCGGCGGCGTATTGCTCGAGCTCGCTCATGGGCTCTCGGCTTGCTGGAAGAATTCCCGGATCGCCCGCCATACGTCTTCCTGCGAGGAGAGCGGGCTCATGCCGACCGGCAGCCCGGCGCGCTTGAGTTCGTTGAACACTTCGGCGAGCTGCGTCTCGCGCGGCCGGAAGGTGGCGATGCCGCCGGTTTCGACGTAGCCCGAGTAGTTGGCGAGCCCGGCGAGGCTTTTCAGCGCCGCGGTGGCCGGCTCGCGGTCCTCGGCGGCATTCTCGCCGTCGGAGGCATAGAAGAAATAGACGTTGTAGCGCCCGGGATCGTAGCGTTTCTGGATCACGTCGAGGGCGAGCCGGAAGGCGCAGGAGGACACCGTGCCGCCGCTCGAGGACGCCTGGAAGAACTGGCTTTCGTCGAACTCCCAGGCCTGCGCCGCGTGCGCGAGGAACACGGTTTCCACTTTCGCGTACTGCCGCCGGATGCCCTGCAGCGCGAAGAAGAAGAACTGCTTGGCGAGCTTGCGCTGCGCCTCGTCCATGCTGCCAGAGACGTCGAGCGCGAAGATCACGGCCGCGTTGGTCGAAGGCGTGGCGCGCTTCACGAGCTGGCGGAAGCGCAGGTCGTCGTTGACGATGGCGACCGGGTTCTCCTGGATCGCGCGCCGCTTCACGGCTTCCTTCATGGTTCTTCTTCTGTCGAGGCGCGAGCGCGCACCGCGCTTGTCCCAGCCTTCGCGCACGTAGTCGGGCTCGTCCATCGTCGAGGCGCGCTTGGGCTTGAGCTCCGGAAGCTTCAGCTCCTCCCAGATCCAGTCGATGATCTCGTCGAGCTTCATCTCGACGACGAAGCGGATCTCGCCGTTCTCGGTGCCGCCCGACTGCGCGCCGGCGTCGCCGCTCTCGCGCCCGGGGGCTAGCACGTCGCCGGGCTGGCCGCGGCCCTGGCCGGCGCCCTGCTGCGCGCTCGGATCGGCGAGCCGGAAGCGCGAGTGCTCGAGGAACTTCACCGGCACGAGCACGCTGCGGTTGCCGCTCGGGCCGGTCATCAGGTCCTCGCCCGAGAGAATCTCGGGCAGCGTATCCCTCACCGCCTCGCGCACCTTCTGGTTGTGGCGCAGCCAGTCGCGCGCCCCCCGCGAGAAGAGCTCGTACCAGGGCGCCTCGGCGGCGATGCGGATCATGAGATGGCCGGGCGTTCTGCCGACCCCCTGTCGAGGGGGTCGCGAGCCGAAGGCGAACGGGGGGTTGGTTTTCGCGAAAACAAAACCCCCCGCTCGCGAAAAGCGCGCTCGCTTCCCCCCTTGACAGGGGGGCGGCACGGGCCGAAGCGAACGGCGATCACGGTCACTCCTGTGCGAGAAGTGTCGTCACGTAGTTCAGCGCCTCGCGTGCGCTGTGCGCGTCGTAGCCGTATTCATCGACCAGGCGCTTCTCGACCACCGAGATCTTCTGGCGCGTCTCGTCGTCCGGGCGGGTGCTCGAGCTCACCAGGCGCAGCACGTCGCGGCGCTGCTCGAAGAGGTACTGCTCGACCGCGTCGTGCAGCGGCGCATGGCTGTCGAGCGTGAACTTCTCGCCGCGCTTGAAGGCGCCCATCGCCTTCCTCACCACCTCCTGGCGGAACGAGAGCTTGCCCGACTCCGAGATGCGGATCTTCTCCTCGACCGAGCGCAGGAAGCGCTCGTCGGGCTTTCTCTCCTCGTTGGTGATCGGATCCTTGACGGTGCGGTTGTCGAGCGTCGCTTCGACCTCGTCGAGGTACTTGTCGAGCAGCTGCTGCGCCTCCTGCTCGAACGAGACGAACAGCGCCTTGTGCACGTCCTCCTTCACCCAGCGGTTGTAGAAGTCCTTGCGCACGGTGACGAGGTAGTCGATCCACTTGCGCTTCTTCTTGCCGTCCATGCGCACGTCGGACTCGATGCCGTCCTTGAGCGCGATCAGCACGTCCATCGTGGTGAGGCTCTTGGCGTGCGACTGGATGATGGCGCCCGAGAGCGCGTTGATGACGAAGCGCGGCGACACGCCGGAGAGCCCCTCCTCGGGGTTGCGCGCGCGGATCTTCTCCACTTCGGACGGCGGCACACCCTCGACGTCTTCGCCGGCGTACAGGCGCACCTTCTTCGCCTGCTCGGCTTCGCGTTCCTCGCCCTCCTGCAGGCGCGTGAGCACCGCGAACACCGCCGCGATGTGCAGCGCGTGCGGGTCGAGATGCACCTCGCGGAACGCCTGGGTGGACGAGGTGAGCTTCTTGTAGATGCGCGCCTCCTCCTTATAGGAGAGCGTGTAGGGCACCTGGATGATGACCATGCGGTCGAGCAGCGCCTCGTTCTCCGCTTCCTGCAGGAACTTGCGGAACTCGGCGAGGTTGGTGTGCGCGATGATGGTCTCGTCCAGGTGGATCAGCGGGAAGCGCGACACCTTGACGTTCTTCTCCTGCGTGAGCGTGAGCAGCAGGTACAGGAACTCGCGCTTCACCTTCAGGATCTCGATCATCTCGAGCATGCCGCGGCTCGCGGCGAACACCGCGCCGGACCAGGACCAGGCGCGCGCATCGCCCTCGTCACCGAATTCCGACACCTTGGAAAGATCCACCGAGCCGACCAGGTCGGCGATGTCCGCGGTGGTCGGGTCGTGCGGCGCGTAGGTGCCCACGCCGACCCGGCTCGCCTCCGAGATGAAGACGCGCTCCACCGGCACCTGCATGAAGTCGCCCGAGAACTCGTGCTGCAGGCGGCTCACGCAGTAGGGACAGAGCTCGCCCGTGATCTCGACGCCGTACGTGCCGCGGAACTGGCCGCGCAGCGTGTGCGGCACGAGGTGCAGCGGCGACTCGTGCACCGGGCAGCCGTGGATCCCGTACAGCGCGCCGGCGTCGGTGTGGCTGTACTCCTCGAGCCCGCGCTTGAGCAGGATCACCATGCTCGACTTGCCGCCCGAGGGCGGGCCTAGCAGCAGCAGCAGTCGTCTGCCAACTTCGGAGCCGGCGCTCGCGGCCTTGAAGTAGTCGACCACCCGCTCGATGGTGTCGCCGATGCCGTAGAGCTCGTCCTCGAACAGTTGACAACGCCAGAGGCCTTCGGCGTCGTCGTAGCCCCCGGCGCGCATCATGTCCCAGATGTACTGGTGGCTGGTGCGCGAAATCCCACGCGTGTCGGCGGGGAGAACGCTTTCGAGAAAGCTGGCGAAAGTTCCCGCCCAGCGCGCGGCCCGGTGTCCCTTGGTGAATTCGCTGAGGGATTTCAGCAGGGTTGACTTGCGATCGTCGCGCTTATCGAAGTTCACTACCTGGTTGGTCATGCGCCACCGCCTTTCGTTGCCTGCATATTCCTCTGATCGTTAGATCATGAATAGAGTCCCTGTATCTATCCTCGAAAGCAAAGAATGCACCCTCCGTCCGCGCTATCTTCGAAACGCCGCTGTAATAAAACGCGCCCGCCGGGTCCCCAGTTGACGGAGCAACGCGAGGCGTCGGTGCTTTCCCGTCGTATTTCGTTTACAGTTTTCAGGAATCGTACGAACCGCCCCCGGGGCCCGTGGTCGAACCCTTGACGCCGACATGCTTAAAGAGATCCTAGGAGTCGCCGACGATCCGCCGGCGAAGCGGCGCTGGTTCCATGACGACTTCTTCGATCTGTTCGTGTGGCAGTCGGACGGGGAGGTAACGCTGTTCCAGCTTTGTTACGGCGCCGATGCCACCGAGCGTGCGCTGGTCTGGGACAAGGCGCGCGGGTTTTTCCACGACGGCCCGCCCGGATCGCAGGAAGTGATTTCACGATTCGAAGACGCGGCCGCGCACCTGCCCGAGGACATCCGCAGCGAGATCCGGCAGAAAATGCATGAGTACGCCGGGCGGCGGCTCGCGGTGACCTCGCGGCGCAAGCGCTTCCGCCGCGCCGCCTGGCAGAAGAAGTAACCTGACCCGCCACCCACAAGAAAGCTCGCGATGGGGATGATGGTTGAAGGGGTATGGCGCGACATTCCGCGCGACACCAAGTCCACGGGCGGCGCTTTCGTGCGCCCGGAAAGCGCGTTTCGGGACTGGGTTTCAGACGACAAAAGCGCCCCGTACCCGGCGGAAAGCGGCCGGTATTACCTGTACGTCGCTAAAGCCTGCCCCTGGGCGCACCGCACGCTCATCGTGCGGGCATTGAAGGGCCTCGAGAAAGCGATCCCGGTGTTCTACGTGCGCCCGGAAATGCTCGAGAACGGGTGGGAGCTGGCGGACGGCGGCTACCTCTACGAGATCTACGCCAAGGCGAATCCCCGCTATACCGGGCGGGTCACCGTGCCGGTGCTCTGGGACAGAAAGCAGGAGCGGATCGTCAACAACGAGTCCTCCGAGATCATTCGCATGCTGAACCGCGAGTTCGACGCCTGCGCTGCGAAGAAGCTCGCGGACCTGTATCCTTCGACCCTGCGGAGGGAGATCGACCGGGTCAACGAGCGCGTCTACCGCACGGTGAACAATGGGGTGTACCGCGCGGGGTTCGCCACCGCCCAGGACAAGTACGAAGAAGCGGTGAGCGAGCTGTTCGGCACGCTCGACTGGCTGGAGAAGCGGCTGGCGAAGCGCCGGTGGCTGTGCGGCGCGCGCTTCACCGAGGCGGACGTTCGGCTCTTCACCACTCTAATAAGGTTCGACGCGGTCTATTACTCGCATTTCAAGTGCAACCTGCGGCGGCTGATCGACTATCCAAAACTATGGCGCTACGCGCGACGCATCTATGCGCTTCCGGGGGTGGCGCGCACGGTCGATCTGGCGGAGATCAAGGCCCACTATTACCGCAGCATGAGGAACCTCAACCCCACGCAGATCGTGCCCAAAGGGCCGGTGCTCGACTTTCGCTTGTAATCGCGCTGTGCGTCGCGGCGCCGGCGTATGCGAGCAGCGACCCGCTGGCCGGCATCGCCCCCGACGACAGCATGGCGATCGGCGTGCTGCCGCGCATCGAGCGCTCGGCCTACCGCGGCGGGGGGGCGCGCTACGACTTCTTGCCGCTGTACCTCTACGAAGGCGAGCGGGTCTACCTGCATACCTACAGCGTCGGCCTGAAATTCCGGCCTTCGGAGACGCGGCGCTTCGACGTCTTTCTCAAGCACCGTTTCGAGGGCCACCCGACCGACGACATCCCGTCGAGCCTCGTCGGCATGGACCGGCGCGAGCAGGGGATCGATGCCGGTGTAAGCGCGCAGTGGAGCGGGTCATGGGGCGTCGCGTATGCCGAGGCATTGCACGACGTGTCGGCGGCCTCCCGGGGCAGCGAGGTGCGCCTGGGCTACAAATACCCTTGGCGCAGCGGCCGCTGGCTGGTGCGGCCGCATGCCATGCTCGGCGTGCGCAGCGCCCACCTCAATAACTATTACTACGGCGTGCGCCCCTCCGAGGCGACGGCCGAGCGCCCCGCCTACGCGGCCGGCCGCGGGATCGGCGCCGAGCTCGGCGTGTACGCGCTCTACCAGCTCACCGAGCGCTGGCGGCTGCTCGCCGGCGCGACCGTAACGCGGCTGCCGGCGACCGTGGGCGCAAGCCCGATCGTCGAGCATCGCACCCTCGGCACGCTGAGCGTGGGCGCCATGTACGACCTGTCCCCCACCCACGCGGCATGGGAGAAGGGCAAGCCGCTCATCGTGCGCGCGTTCTACGGCGCGTCGAGCGATTGCAACGTCATGCAGGTCGCCGAGCTGCGCTGCACCTCGACCCACGAGAAGGACAAGACCGGCGTCACCGGCTTCGAAGTCGGACGCCCCTTCATCAAGCAGCTGAACGGCTGGCCGGTCGACATCGCCGGCTTCGTCGGCCTGCTCCGGCACAATGAGGACGGCCACCAGCCGGACTTCTGGCAGATCAACGCCTACTTCAAGGCCTACTACTACGGCTTTCCGTGGGACGCGCGCGTGCGCACGCGCCTGGGTTGGGGCGTCGGCCTCTCGTATGCGCGCCGCGTACCGTTCGTCGAGCAGCGCGACCAGGCGGAGCGCGGACGCGTCACCTCGAAGCTCCTCAATACCTTCGATCCCACGGCGGATGTCAACGTTGGCGATGTGCTGGGCATGAAGCGCCTGCGCGAGACCTACGTAGGCGTGGGCGTGTCGCACCGCTCGGGCATCTTCGGCACCTCGCAGGTGCTCGGCAACGTCAACGGCGGCTCGAACTACATCTACGGCTACGTCGAGACGTCCTTCTAGCTAGGCCTGGGACGCCCGGCCGGCGTACGCGCAAGCACGCGCTCGTGAAGGCCCGGCACCTCGGCGCGCGCCCGGCGCGTCAGCGCGGTATCGAACGACGCGCCGCCTTGCCCAACAGATCGAAGGCGTTCATGATCGAATTATCCATACAAAGACACGCATCGCGCTGCGCTCCCACCGGCCAGGCGACATGGGCTGGATCGTGCACCGTCACGGCGTACTGTATGCACGCGAATATGGCTGGGACGAGCGCTTCGAGGCGCTGGTCGCCGGGATCGTCAAGGATTTCATCGAGAACTACGACGCCGCGCGCGAGCGCTGTTGGATCGCGGAGATGGAAGGCGAGCCGGTGGGCTCGGCGTGCGTCGTCAAACAGAGCCGCACCACGGCGAAGTTGCGGCTTCTGCTCGTCGAGCCCGAGGCGCGCGGCCGCGGCCTGGGCAAGCGCTTGGTGCACGAGTGCATCGCCTTCGCGCGCGAAAAGGGCTACCGCAAGCTCGTGCTGTGGACCCAGTCGAATCTCGATGCGGCGCGCGCCATCTACAAAAGCGGCGGCTTCAAGCGGGTGAAGACCGAACGCCACGCCGAGTTCGGCGTGAAGCTCACCGGCGAGTACTGGGAGCTGCGCCTGCGCTAGGCGAATTCGGGGTCAGAGCCCTAATTCGTTTAGCTACGCGTCGCCAGAATTAGGGCTCTGACCCCGAATTCTGAAGCGGAAGTCGCAGTGGCTCGCGCCCTGCATGAGGGTCTGCGGCGCCACCGCGAAGTCGCAGCTGCAGTGAAACAGCGCGCCGAGCTCGGGCAGGCGGCGGCGAGCGGCTGGAGCTCGAGCGCGCCCCCGGCCGACCAGAGGTCGGCGACCTTGCCCTGGAGCATGGGGATCAGCACGCCGGCTTCGATTTTGCGGCGCTCGAGATGAGTGACTGGCATGGCGCGCCGGTTCCGTGTTTAGAATCCACCCATCATGGCCGCTCCCCAAGGTAAAGTCATCATCACCTGCGCGGTGACCGGGTCGATCCACACGCCGACCATGTCGCCGTACCTTCCCATAACCCCGGACGAGATCGCCGCGGGCGCCATCGGTGCCGCGCAGGCGGGCGCGGCGATCGTGCACCTGCACGCGCGCGACCCCAAGGACGGGCGCCCGACGCAGGACCCCGAGGTTTTCCGGCAGTTCCTGCCGAAGATCAAGGCCGCCTGCGACGTCGTCATCAACCTCACCACCGGCGGCGCGCCGACCATGAGCACCGAGGAGCGGCTGCAGCCGGCGCTGCGGCTCAAGCCCGAGGTGGCCTCGCTCAACATGGGATCGATGAACTTCGGCCTCTACGAGATGCTCGGGCGCTACAAGGAGTTCAAGCACGACTGGGAAAAGCCCTACCTCGCCGGCTCCGACGAGCGCATCTTCAAGAACACGTTCAAGGACATCGCGTACATCCTGCAATCGTGCGCGGACAACGAGACGCGCTTCGAGATCGAGTGCTACGACATCGGCCACCTCTATACCGCCGCGCACTTCCTCGACCGCAAGCTGGTGAAGCCGCCGCTGCTCATCCAGTCGGTGTTCGGCATCCGCGGCGGCATCGGCGCCGATCCGGAAGACGTGCTGCACATGAAGCGCACCGCGGACCGGCTCTTCGGCAACGCCTACTACTGGTCGGTGCTCGGCGCCGGGCGCAACCAGATGTTCGTCGCTGCGATGTCGGCCGTGATGGGCGGAAACGTGCGCGTCGGTCTGGAGGACAGCCTGTGGCTCGGCCGCGGCCAGCTCGCCAAGTCGAACGCCGAGCAGGTGGCGAAGGCGCGCCGCATTCTCGAGGAGCTGGGATTGGCCGTCGCGACTCCCGACGAGGCGCGCGAAATGCTGAAGCTCAAAGGAGGACGGAATGTCGCGTTCTAGGCTTCTTCCACTTTTTTTGTTTTTGAGTATTTGCTTGACCGCATTCGCGCAGGAATGGCCGGCGAAGCCCGTCAAGTTCGTCTCGCCTTATCCGCCCGGCGGCTCGGTCGATCCGCTCGCGCGGCTGTTCGCCGCGAAGCTCACCGAAGCGCTGAAGCAGCAGTTCATCGTCGAGAACCGCACCGGCGCCTCGGGCATCATCGGCACCGAGTACGTGGCGCGGAGCGCGCCTGACGGCTACACGTTCGTGTTCATTTTCGACACGCACGCGGTGCACAAGGCGCTCAATCCGAAGCTCACGTTCGACCCGCTGAAGGATTTCGCGCCGGTGATGATCGTCGGCACGGCGCCGATGGCGATCACCACCGCAGCGGCGAAGCCCTATAAGAGCTTCGCCGACGTGCTCGCGGCGGCGAAAGCGAAACCCGACACCGTCACGCTCGGCAACGTCGGCAACGGCTCGCTCGCGCATCTCACCACGATCGTCCTCAACCAGGCGGCCGGCGTGAAATTCGTGCCGGTGCCTTACAAGGGCGGCGGGCCGCTCTCGACCGATCTCATCGGCGGGCAGGTCGACCTCGCCATGGCCTCCACCGCGGCGCAGGCGCAGCACGTGCGCAGCGGCAGGATGCGCGCCCTCGTGCTCACGGGCGAGAAGCGCTCGCACACCATGCCCGACGTGCCGACGCTCACCGAGCTCGGCATTCCCGTGGCGGCCTATGCATGGTGGGGCATCCTCGCGCCCGCCGGGACGCCGCGGCCGATCGTCGACAAGCTGCACGCGGAGCTCGTGAAAGCCATCCGCCTGCCCGACGTGAGCAAGACGCTCACCGAGACGCTCGGCATGGACGTGGTCGCGCTCAGCCCCGAGGACACGCAGAAATGGATCGCCGGGCAGATGACCCGCTGGGGTAAGGTCGTCCAGGACAACAACATCCGTATCGAGTAGCGCGCTTGCTGCGGCTGTCGTACCTGCCGCCGCTGATGGTCTATGCGGCGTACGGGGTATCGGGGCTCACGGGAATCGTCGGGACGTTCTTCGTCAAGGACTACCTCGACCTCTCGGCCGAGTTCCTCGCCGCGCTCGGGTTCTGGGCCGGCATTCCCTGGGCAGTGAAAATGCCGGTGGGTCACGTGGTCGACCTGATCTGGCGCTGGAAGGCCGCGCTCGTGTGGCTCGGCGCCGGCATGATCGCCGCGAGCCTGCTCGTCATGATCGGCCTCATCAGCCACCTCGATGCAATGCGCGCCGTGATGAGCGCCAAGCAGTGGTACGTGCTCGCCGCGCTGCTCTCGCCCACCGGCTACATGATCCAGGACGCGGTCGCCGACGCGATGACGGTCGAGGCGGTGCCGCGCGTCGACGAAGCCGGCAAGCCCTATGACCAGCCGGCGCGCAAGGCGATGCACACCACCATGCAGACGCTCGGCCGCGTAGCGGTGATCGGCGGGCTGGCGCTCGTGGCCGCCGGCAACGTGTTTCTCTTTTACGGCGCCGAGGACCTGCCGCAGCCGCAAAAGGCGGCGCTTTACGCCTTGGTCTACAAGATCGCGCTCGTGATCCCGGTGCTCTCGGTCCTCGGCGTGGTGCTGCACGGCGCGCTCAAGATGCGCGACGCGGCGCGGCTTCGCCGCCAGGGGCGCTCGCAGGGGGAGATCGAGCGCATCATGCGGGTGCAGGGCGAGGAGCGCACGCAGCCGAACTGGTGGGTCCTCGGCGGCAGCCTCGCGTTCGTGGTGATCACGCTGAGCGTCGGGCTCGGCGGCGTGCCTTACGGCCAGGAGCTGATTTTTCTGGGCTCGCTCGCCGTGATCCTGTCTCTTTTATGGCGCCTCGCGCGCGAACTGGAGCCCGAGGCGCGGGAGATGCTGGTGGCCACGGCGCTCATCCTGTTCGTCTTCCGCGCCATGCCGGGCACCGGGCCGGGCACGAGCTGGTGGATGATCGACGTGCTGAAGTTCGACGAATCCTTCCTCGCCAAGCTTTCGCTCGTCGCCTACGCGCTCACGCTCGCCGGCATGTTCGCCTTGCGGCGCTTCATGGCGGAAAGATCGATCCCGACCATCGTCGTGGTGCTCACGCTCGCGGGCGGCGCGCTGTCGCTGCCCAACATCGGCATGTACTACGGCCTTCACCACTGGAGCGCCGCGCATACCGGCGGGATCGTCGACGCGCGCATGATCGCCCTCATCGACACGGCGCTCGAGTCGCCGCTCGGGCAGATCGCCATGATTCCGATGCTCGCCTGGATCGCGAACTCCGCGCCGGTGAACCTGAAGGCCACGTATTTCGCGGTGATGGCATCGTTCTCGAACCTCGCGCTCTCGGCCGGCCAGCTCGGAACCAAATACTTGAATCAAGCGTTCATCGTGACCCGCGAAGTGCGCGACCACGCGACCGGAGCCCTCCAGGTGCCGGCCGACTACAGCGAGGTCGGCTGGCTGATGATCAGCGCCACGGCGATCGGCGTGGCAGTACCGCTCGTCACCGTGGCCGTCGTCCGGGCGCTGCGGCTGCGCACGGCATGACGCTTGCGGTTCCCCGAAGGAAAGGAGAGGCAATGAACCCGAGAGAGGCGATCACCCGGCAGGTGCATGCTTTGCTTGAGCGCGAATCGCGCATCAATCTCCATCGCCATCCCATTTCCATCAGCAATGCCGGCGGCGTCGTCGTCCTGCAGGGCGAGGTGGCCGACGTCGCGGCCAAGAAGCGGGCGCTCGAGCTCGCCGCATCGGTGGCGGGCGTGGACGGCGTCGTCGACCGCCTGCGCGTCGAGCCCGGAGAGCAGCGCGGCGACGGGGCGATTCGCGACTCGCTCGTGCGCATGCTTCTCCAGCAGCCGGAATTCCGCAATTGCACCATCCGCTCGCTCACCAACCAGCGCACCGAGAGCCACCGCACCGGCGATGCGGAAAGCGTGGGCGAGCTGCAGATCTCGGTGACCGACGGCGTGATCGTGCTGGAAGGACACCTCATCAGCCAGTCGCACAAGCGCTTCGCCGGCGTGCTCGCCTGGTGGACGCCGGGGCGCCGCGACGTCGTGAATTCGCTGCAGGTGATGCCGCCCTACGAGGACCGCGACGACGAGGTGGCCGAGGTGCTCGGCCTCGTGCTCGAGGCCGATCCGCTGCTGCGCGCCGAGCGCATCCGGCCGCGCTGCGAAGGCAGGGCGGTGATCCTCGAAGGCAGCGTCCAGACCGAGCCGCAGAAAAGGCGCGCCGAGCTCGACGCCTGGTCGCTTTTCGGCGTCGACCGCGTCATCAACCGGCTGCAGGTCACGGGCTGAGAGGATTTTCTTCCATCAGAGCGATTTGCTCGCGCAGCTCGAGAATCCTGTCCTGCCAATAGCGCTGGGTGTTGAACCATGGGAACGCGGCAGGGAACGCCGGGTCGTCCCAGCGGCGCGCTATCCAGGCGGAGTAGTGGATCAGGCGTAACGTGCGCAGCGCCTCGAGAAGATGCAGCTCGGTGCGCTGGAACGGCATGAAAAGCTCGTAGCCGGCGAGCACCGCGCCGAGCTGGCGCGTCATCGCCGCGCGCTCGCCCGAGAGCAGCATCCATAGATCCTGGATCGCGGGGCCGGTGCGCGCATCGTCGAGGTCGACGAAGTGCGGGCCCTCGTCGGACCACAGGATATTGCCGGGATGGCAGTCGCCATGCAGCCGGATCGGGCGCACCTCCCCGGCGCGCGCGTAGCAGTGCTCGACGCCGCTCAACGCCTGCGCGCTGGCCGCTTTCCACGCTTCCAGCAGGTCGGGCGGAACGAAGCCGTGCTCGAGCAGCCACGCGCGCGGCTCGGCGCCAAAGGTTTTTTGATCCAGGGATTCCCTGAACCGAAAAGGCTTGGATGAACCTACAGCATGGATGCGGCCGATGAAGCGGCCGATCCACTCCAGCGTCTTCGGGTTGTCGAGCTCCGGCGCGCGCCCGCCGCGGCGCGGGTAGACGGCGAAAATGAAGCCGGCGTGCGTTCCGGTGAAGACCGGCGCGACCACGGGGATCTCGTGCTCCGCCAGCTCGCGCGCGAAGGCGTGCTCCTCGTCGATCTGCTCACGGCTCCAGCGTCCGGGCCGGTAGAACTTGAGCACGCGCGCCGAGCCGTCCTCGAGCCAGACCTGGTAGACGCGGTTTTCGTAGCTGTTGAGAGTCAGCAGCCGGCCATCGGGGCGCCAGCCGGCCGCATCGCACGCGTCGAGCACGGCGTCGGGCGTCAGAGCCGAGTAGGGATGCGGCACGGCCGCCTGCGGATGCGACACGGCGGTATAGTAAGCCCGTGGCGGAAAACATCGTCGAAATCCAGGACCTGCACTTCGCCTACGGCGATCTGCAGATCCTGCGCGGCCTGTCGCTATCCATACCGCGCGGCCAGGTGGTCGGCATTCTCGGCGGCAGCGGATGCGGCAAATCCACGCTGCTCAAGCTGATCGGCGGGCAGCTGCGGCCTTCCAGCGGCAGCGTGAAGGTCGACGGCAAGGACGTGCACGCCTTGAGCGCCGATGAGCTCTACGCGCTGCGGCTCGACATGGGCATGATGTTTCAAAGCTCGGGCCTGTTCAGCGACCTGTCGGTCTACGACAACGTCGCGTTTCCGATCGCCGAGAATTTCCACCTGCCCGAGGAGCTGCTGCGGCGCCTGGTGATGATGAAGCTGCACGCCGTGGGCTTGCGCGGCGCGCGCGACATGATGCCGGGCGACCTTTCCGGCGGCATGACGCGCCGGGTGGCGCTTGCGCGCGCCATCGCCACCGATCCCAAGCTCATGATGTACGACGAGCCCTTCGCCGGCCTCGATCCCATTTCGCTCAACCAGATCGTCGGCCTGATCCGCGAGCTCAACAGCGCGCTCGGCCTCACGTCGATCGTGGTGACCTACGACGTGCAGGAAGCGCTGAAGGTGTCGGATTACGTCTACGTGATCTGCGACGGCGTCGTGCTCGGGCGCGGCACCTCCGAGGAAGTGGCGCGCTCGGAAGATCCTTACCTCAAGCAGTTCCTCAACGCCCTGCCCGATGGCCCGGTGCGCTTCCACTTCCCGGGCCCCGAGCTCGCCGAAGACCTAAACCTTGCTCCCGTCCTTCGGGATAAAGCGTAGCGCGACACCGTTGTTGCACCAGCGCTGACGCGTGGGCTGCGGGCCGTCGTCGAACAGGTGGCCGTGGTGCCCGCCGCAGCGGATGCAGTGGTACTCGGTGCGGGGGTAGATCAGGTAGAAGTCCTTCTTCATCTCGAACACGCCCGGGATGGTGGTGAAGAAGCTCGGCCATCCCGTGCCCGACTCGAACTTCATCTCGGAAGTGAAAAGCGGCAGCCCGCACCCGGCGCACGCGAATAGGCCCGCGCGCTTTTCCTCGTTGAGCGGGCTCGTGCCCGAGCGCTCGGTCGCTTCCTCGCGCAGCACCCGGTACGACTCGGGGGGCAGGCGCTTCTTCCACTCGTCCTTGGAGAGCTTGAGCGCCTCCCCAGGCGAGGGCACGGCTGCGCCGGCCGGAAGAAACGCCTTCCAGTTCTTCTGCAGCTCCTCGATGCCTTTCATGCTGGCCGGCGGGGCGGCGAGCGCCGCGAAGGGCGCTGCCGCGAGCCCGAACAGAAAGTCACGTCTTTGCATGGTCTCCTCATCTCGCAAATTTCCCTTCAGTACCCGTTCAGTCGCTGCAAGGGGAGGAAACCTAACACTCCTGCGCTACAGCGGGAAGTGCAGCCGAATGGAGACACCGCTTGGCGCCACCGGCGCCGGGTACACCACGGCCGGCTCGTAAAGGACGGGCGGCGGCGGCGCATAGACCACGCGCGGCGGCGGCGCATAGTAGACGGGCGGCGGCGCGTAATACACGCGCGGCGCCGGGACGACCACGACCTGCCGCGCATAGTGATGGCGCTTCCAGTGTCCCCACGGACGACCGTGATCCCAGCCGGGGTCGGCGAGCGCCGGGACGGCGACGAGCACGCCCGCGGCGGCGATGAGCAGTTTCTTCAGCATGGTGACCTCCTATTCGTTTGTACGCCCTCATTTCACGCCCAAGCGGCCAGGGAGTGAACCGATAAAGTGCAACATCTGTAACAGCGTGTTAATTTGCGCCGATCGGAGGATGACTATGTCACGCACGCTGACCGCACTGGTATTCGCCGTCTGCGCCGCCTCGGCCGCCGCGCAGGACGCATACCCCTCGAAGCCCATCACCATGATCGTGCCGTTCCCGCCCGGCGGCGTGGCCGATATCGTCGGCCGGCCGCTCGCCGCGGCGATGGAGAAGAACCTCAAGCAGCCGATCGTGCCGGTGAACCGCACTGGAGCTGGCGGGGCGGTCGGCATGGCGGCGGTGGCGAAAAGCGCGCCCGACGGCTACACGTTCCTCATGGCGCTTTCTTCGATCTCGGTCTTCCCGGTGGCCGACCGCGTCAACGGCAAGCAGCCGGTTTACGAGCTCAAGGACTTCGCGCCGATCGCGCTCGTCACCGCCGACCCGACGGTGCTGGTGGTGCGCGCCGACGGACCTTACAAGTCGGTGAAGGATTTCGTCGCCGCGGCCAAGGCCAGTCCCGGCAAGATCAACTACTCGTCGGCGGGGGTCTACAGCACGTTGCACGTCGCAATGGAGATCTTTGCCCAGGCGGCCGGCATCCAGCTGTTCCACGTGCCCTACCAGGGCGGCGGACCGGCGGTGACCGCGCTCCTCGGCGGCCAGGTCGAGGCGCTCGCTTCGGGCCCTGCGGCGGCAATTGGACAGATCAAGGCCGGCAAGATGCGCGCGCTCGCGAGCTGGAGCACCGAGCGGCTGAAGCTGCTGCCCGACATTCCGACGTTCGAGGAGCTGGGCTACAACGCCGAGTTCTATATCTGGTCGGGCGTCTTCGTGCCGGTCGCGACGCCGCAGCCGATCCAGCAGCGGCTGCGCCAGGCGGTGCGTGAGGCGGCGAACTCGCCGGAGTTCAGGCAGGCGATGGACAAGGTGGCGACGCCGGTCAGCTACCTCGACGCCCCGGAGTTTACGAAATACTGGGAGCACGACGCGGCGCGCCTCAAAGTGGCGCTGGAGAAAATCGGCAAGGTCGAGGACACCAAGAAGTAATTACTTCTTGTGCTTCTCCGCGCGCTTTTTCTTCAGGCGCGCGAGCTTCTCGACGAGCGCGCGCGGCCGCGGATACTGCAGAAGCGCGCCTGCGCGACGCTCGAACGGGTCGCGGCGGGCCAGCGCCCTGAGGTGCCGCCCCCCCATCAGCTTGAAGTGCCTTAGGCGGTCGAGCTCTTCGGCGACGACCCAGGCGTGCTTCTCGCCGGTGACCCAGACCTTCGGCTCGAGGCGCCGCAGATCGTAGGGCAGCGAGAATTCGCGCAGCGTCTTGTGATCGCGGCGGTTGCAGTATTCGTGGAAATACGACATCGCGAGCTCGCGCAGGCTGCGGTACACCGGGTCGCGCCAGCGCAGGAACATGCCGTTGGTCTTCGACATCGCGCCCCAGCGGGCGTGGTGCTTGAAGAGCGCCACGACGTGATCGAAGTCGCGCTCCGCGCGCATGTCGAGGAGCAGCGGCGGTTTTCCATGCACCCACATCGCGCACGCCGCGACCATCGCGCCTTCGATGCAGTGCGCGCGCCGCGTGCGCAGCACCTCGCGCACCGTGCGACAGGTCTCGCCGTCGAGCTCGAAGTTCTGGCCCAGCTTGTAGAGAAATGCCTGGATCTTGTGCGGCGTGTCGAGGCGCCGCAGGAGCGCGAACTCGGCGGGCGTCAAGCCGAGGTCCTCGCGGCGGGCGAAGCGTTTGCGAATCATGGATGGCGAGCAAAGTACCCCGCCGCCGGGCCTGTTTCAACCGTAATTTCCCGGCCGATACGGCGCTTCGGGCGCCCGCGGTAGAATCGCCGCCTCCTCGCGCCGCCGAGAACGCTCCATGCGTTTCAAACAAGTAGCCGCAATCTTGCTCACGGCGCTCGCCGCCGCGTGCAGCCCTTCGGGCGGGCGGGACAAAGGCGCCAAAGGCGCTCCGGGCATGGGAATGCCGCCCCCGGAAGTCGACGTCGTCACCGTAGCGCCGCGCTCCCTGCCCGCAAGCTTCGAGTACGTCGGCCAGACCGCCGGCTCGCGCGAGGTCGAGGTGCGGGCGCGCGTGACGGGCATCCTGCTCGCGCGCAATTTCGAGGAAGGCGGGCCGGTCCGCAAAGGGCAATCGCTTTTCACCATCGATCCGGCACCCTTCGAAGCCGCCGCGGCGCGCGCCGAAGCCGATGTCGCGGCGGCCGAAGCGCGCCACGAGCAGGCGCGGCGCAATGCCGCGCGCCTCAAGCCTCTCTACGCCGAGAAAGCCGTGAGCCAGAAAGAATACGACGATGCCGTGTCGGCCGAGGCGATCAGCGCGGCCGACGTCAAGGCGGCGCGCGCGCGCCTCGTCGAGTCGAAGCTGAGCCTCGGCTACACCAAGGTCGAAGCGCCCGCGTCGGGCGTGGCCAGCCGCTCGCTGCGCTCCGAGGGCTCGCTCATTTCGGGGCCGGATGTGCTGCTCACGACGGTGATGCAGATCGACCCGATCTGGGTGAATTTCGGCATCCCGGACAGGGAGCAGGCGCGGCTGCAGCAGGAGGCGCGGGCGGGACGCCTCATGCTGCCGAAGCGCTTCGAAGTGCAGCTGCGCCTCGCGGACGGCACGCTTTACCCGCATCTCGGCAGGATGAGCTTCGCCGATGTGCGCATCGCGCCCGGCACCGGGACGCGCGAGGCGCGCGCCGAGCTGCCGAACCCCGAGGGTGCGCTGCGCCCGGGGCAGTTCGTACGCGTCATGCTGCGCGGCGCGTCGCGTCCGAACGCGATCACGGTGCCGCAGCGCGCGGTGCTGGAAGGCCCGAAGGGCAAATTCGTCTACGTCGTGAACGACAAGAACCAGGCGGAGCCGCGACCGGTCGAGGCGGGCGAGTGGTCGGGCGCGGATTGGATCATCAGCGCCGGCCTCAAGGGCGGCGAGCGCGTCATCACCGACGGCGTGATGAAGCTCGGGCCCGGCGCGCCGGTGAGGATCGCCGAGAAGAAATAGATCGTGCTGTCGCGCTTCTTCATCGACCGTCCGATCTTCGCGGCGGTGCTCTGCGCCTTCATCCTGCTCGCGGGCCTCGCGGCCATGCGCACGCTGCCCATCGCGCAATACCCGGAAATCGCGCCGCCGGTAGTGACCGTGAGCGCGTTCTACCCCGGCGCTTCGGCGCAGGTGATCGAGCAGACCGTCGCCGCGCCGCTCGAGAACCAGATCAACGGCGTCGAGAACATGATCTACATGAGCTCGACCTCGACCTCGAACGGCATGGCGCAGATCCAGGTGACCTTCGAGATCGGCACCGACGTCGACAAGGCGGCGCTCAACGTCAACAACCGCGTCAAGCAGGCCGAGCCGCGCCTGCCGCTCGAGACCCGGCGCCAGGGCGTGACGGTGGAGAAGGGCTCCTCCGCCTTCCTGCAGGTGCTCGCCTTCTACTCGCCCAACGGGCGCTTCGACGACGTCTACGTTTCGAATTACGTGACGCTCAACGTGCTCGATCTGATCAAGCGCGTGCCGGGCACGACCAGCGTGCAGAACTGGGGCGCGAAGGACTACGCGATGCGCATCTGGCTGCGTCCCGACGAAATGACGCAGCATCGCGTAGCGGTGGCCGACGTGGTGCGCGCGCTGAACGAGCAGAACGCGCAGTTCGCCGCCGGCAAGGTGGGACAGGCGCCGGCGCCCGAGGGCCAGGAGCTCGTCTATACGATCACCACGCGCGGGCGCATGGCCGATCCGAAGGAGTTCGAGGACATCATGCTGCGCGCCGACGCCGACGGCTCGGCGCTGCGGCTGAAGGACGTGGCGCGCGTCGAGCTCGCCGCCAAGGACTACGACTTCATCGGCCGCATCAACGGCCAGCCGGCCACGCTCGTCGGCGTGTTTTTGCAGCCCGGCGCGAACGCGCTCGAAGTGGCGCGCGAGGTGCGGCGCACGGTCGGCGACGCGGCGCAGCGCTTTCCCGAGGGGCTTGCGTATTCCGTGCCCTACGACACCACGCGCTTCGTCGAGGTGTCGATCCGCGAGGTGCTGAAGACGCTGGGCGAGGCGATGCTGCTCGTGTTCCTCGTCGTCTACCTGTTCCTCCAGAGCTGGCGCGCGACGCTCATCCCGTTCGCGGCGGTGCCGGTGTCGCTGGTCGGCACCTTCGTCGGCCTCTTCATCCTCGGCTATTCGATCAACACGCTGACCCTCTTCGGCATGGTGCTCGCGATCGGCATCGTGGTCGACGACGCCATCGTGGTGCTGGAGAACGTCGAGCGCATCATGCACGAGGAAGGCCTCGGCCCGCGCGAGGCGGCGATCAAGGCGATGCGCGAGGTGACGAGCCCGATCGTCGCGATCGTGCTCGTGCTGTGCGCAGTGTTCGTGCCGATCGCGTTCCTCGGCGGGCTCGCCGGCGAGCTGTACCGGCAGTTCGCCGTCACGATCTCCATCGCGGTGGTGATCTCCGGCATGGTCGCGCTCACGCTGACGCCCTCGCTGTGCGCCCTGGTGCTCAATCCCGCCAAGGAGCGCAAGAACGCGTTCTTCGCCTGGTTCAACCGTTTCTTCGGGCGCGTCACCGCCCGCTACGAGAACGGCGTCGCCTGGATGATCCGGCGCGGCGGCATCGGGCTCGCGCTCTTCGCCGGCATGGTGGTGCTCGCCGCAGGCTTGTGGCGCATCACGCCGGGGAGCCTGGTGCCCGACGAGGACCAGGGGTTCTACATCGCCGCGGTGCTCATGCCCGACGGCGCGACGCTCGAGCGCACCGACAAGGTGGTCGGCGAAGTGGTGAAGGCCATCCGCTCGAATCCGGTGAACCAGGATGTCGTCGCCTTTACCGGGTTCGATCTTCTCGGCGGCGGCTTCCGCAACAACGCGGCCACGATTTTCGTCACGCAGAAGCACTGGGACGAGCGCTCGGTCACCACGCCGCAGCTCGTCGGCGAGTTCTTCATGAAGACGGCGCATATCAAGGAAGGGCTGGCGTTTGCCATTCCGCCGCCGGCGATCTTCGGCCTGGGCACGGCGGGCGGCTTCGAGCTCTACATCCAGAACCGCGGCGAGGGCGGGGCGCAGCGCCTCGCGCAGGTGATGGGGCAGTTCACGGCCGAGGCGCGCAAGGACCCGATGCTCGGCAACATCCAGACGCCCTGGCGCGCCGGCGTGCCGCAGCTTTTCGTCGACGTCGACCGCGAGAAGGCGAAGGCGCTCGGCGTCACGCTCGAGGACCTGTACGGCACGCTCGCGGCCACGCTCGGCACGTACTACGTGAACGACTTCAACCGCTTCGGCCGCACCTGGCAGGTGCTGCTCTCCGCCGACCGCGCGTATCGAGACCAGCCGAGCGACATCGGCAAGGTCTACGTCAAGAACCAGAAAAACGAGATGGTCCCGCTCGGATCGCTCGCCCGCGTGAGCTACAGCGCCGGCCCGGATTCGCTCGACCGCTTCAACAACCTGCCGGCGGTGAAGCTCTTCGGCCAGGGCGCGCCGGGCACGTCGACCGGGCAGGCGATCGAGGCAGTGGAGCGCCTCGCCGCGCGCGTGCTGCCGGCCGACTTCAGCTACGACTGGTCGGGCGCCTCCTACCAGGAAAAACGTTCGGCCGGCACTTCGGGCCTCGCGCTCGGGCTCGCCGTGGTGATGGTGTTCCTGATCCTCGCCGCGCAATACGAGAAGTGGTCGCTGCCGTTCTCCGTGCTGCTCGCGCTGCCGTTCGGCACCTTCGGCGCGCTAACGGCAATTTATTTAAGAGGTTTAACAAATGATGTGTATTTCCAGATCGGGCTGGTCACGCTCCTGGGCCTCGCGGCGAAGAACGCGATCCTGATCGTCGAATACGCGGTGTACAAGCGCGCGGAGGGATTGTCGGCCTCGGCGGCGGCGGTGGAAGCGGCGCGCCTGCGCTTCCGGCCGATCCTCATGACCTCGCTCGCGTTCATCCTCGGCGTGCTGCCGCTTGCCCTGTCGACCGGCGCGGGCGCGGGCGCGCGCCACTCGGTGGGCACCGGCGTAATGGGCGGAATGCTCGCCGCGACGTTCCTCGCGATTTTCTTCGTGCCGATGTTCTTCAAGCTGTTCACCGACCGGCATCTCACCGAGAAGCGCTCCACGCAGGAAATCAAGGACGAGATCCGGCGCGAGCGCAACGTCACCCACGTGCCGGTGCAGCACCCCCACCATGCGCCGCATCGCCCGGAGTAGCCTTTTCGTTGTTCTGCTCGCCGGCTGCGCTTCCCCGGTGAAGTACGAGCGGCCGCCGGTCGAGCTGCCGGCGGCGTGGAAAGAAACTGCGCCGCGCTTCGCCGAGGAGGGCCGCTGGTGGCGCATCTACGACGATGCGCACCTCGACGCGCTGGTGGCGGAGGCGTTCCGCGGCAACGGCGATCTCGTCGTCGCCGTCGCGCGCGTGGATGAAGCGCGCGGGCTGCTGGCCGAAGCCGAGTCTTTTCTCTTTCCGCGGCTCGATGCGCAGGGCTCGGCGAGCCGCCAGCAGATTTCCCAGCGCAGCGCGACCTCCTTTCCGGGGGTGGCGCGCGAATTTTCGAGCTACCGGGCGACGCTCAATCTCTCCTACGAGGTGGATCTTTTCGGGCGCCTGCGCTCGGGGACCGAGGCGGCGCGCGCGGAGCTCGCGGCAAGCGAGGCCTCGCGCGAGGCGGTGCGGCTTGCGCTCGCCGCCCAGGTGGTGAAGTCGTATTTCGATCTGCGCTCGCTCGACGAGCAGGTGCTGCTCACCCGGCAATCGCTCGCCTTGCGCGAGGATCTGCTCTCCTTGCAGAGGAAGCGCTACCGCGCCGGCATGATCGGCGACTTCGAGCTGCGCCAGCTCGAGGCCGAGGCGGCCGCCGCGCGCGCGCAGCTCCCGGGGCTCGAGGAGGCACGCGAGCGCGAGGAGGCGGCACTCGCGGTGCTCCTCGGCCGCACACCGCGCGAGGCGTTCGAGGCGGGTATCGAGGTGAAAGGCCAATACGGGGAGCGGCTTCAGGCGCCGGTGGTTCCTGCGGGCATGCCCTCGGAGCTGCTGCTGCGCCGCCCGGATCTGGTCGAGGCCGAGCGCCGTCTCGCGGCGGCGAACGCACGCGTGGCAGTGGCGCGCAGCGAGATGTTCCCCTCCATCGCGCTCACGGCGGTGCTCGGCTCCGAGAGCGCGGCGCTCTCCAATCTGTTTTCCGGCCCGGCGGGGCTGTGGACAGTCGCTGCCGCGGCCACGCAGCCGATTTTCTCGGGCGGCCGCACCGAAGCCCGCACCGCCGCCGCCGAGGCGCGCGAGCGCGCGGCGCTCGCGCAGTACCAGCAGGCGGTGCGCGCGGCGTTCGGCGAAGTGAGGACCGCGCTCGTCTCGCAGTCGCGTGCGCGCGAGCGCTTCGACGCGGAAAGCGAGCGCGCGCAGGCGCTTCAGGAGACGCTGCGCCTGGCGCGCCTGCGCTACGAGAACGGCATTGCAAGCCAGATCGAGGTCATCGACGCCGAGCGCGGATTGCTCGCCGCCCGCATCGCGCGCGTCGATGCGCTGCGCGCGCACCGCAGCGCCGTGGCGGATCTCTTCAGGGCGCTGGGCGGCTAGGCCCACCGCGCCTTGCAAGCGCTATTCCTGGTTGAAGACGTAGGCGTCCATCGCCAGCACGCCCGCATCGATGGCATCGAAGGCGCGCTCGGGCCGCGACGCGTCGCTCGCGGCGCCGAGCGCGAAGAAAAGCGGCAGAAAATGCTCGTCGGTGGGATGCGCGCGCACGCCGTGCGGCGCGCGCGAGCGGTAATCGATCAACGCTTCGACATCGTGCGCGAGGAGCCGCTCCTTCACCCACTCGGCGAACTCGCGCGCATAGGGCTCGGGCCTGCCGCCGCCGCGCGCCCAGTCGCGCAAGTTGTGCGTCATGTGGCCGGAGCCGACAACCAGAACATTTTCCCGGGTAAGCGGGCGCAGCGCTTTCCCCAAGGCGAAGTGGTGCCGCGGACCGAGCGCCGGCTGCACGGAGATCTGGATCACCGGCACGCTGGCGTCGGGATACACGTAGAGCAGCGGCGCCCATGCGCCGTGGTCGAGGCCCCGGCAGCCGTCGATCCCGGCGGTGAAGCCGGCTTCCTTCAGCAGCGCTTGAGCGCGCTGCGCGACGGCGGGAGCGCCGGGCGCCGGATAGCGCAAGCGGTACAACGGCTCCGGGAAATTGTAGAAGTCGTGGAGGGTCTCGGGCTTGGAGCTGCCGGTGAGCATCGGCAGGTTCGTTTCCCAGTGCGCCGAGGAAATGAGCACCGCGCTCGGCGCAGGCAGCCGGCGGCCGAGCGCCTTCCACGCCTCGCCCGCCGCGCCCGGCTCGAGCGCGTGCATGGGAGAGCCGTGCGATATGAAGACGCTCGGCAGCGCGCTCACGGGATCAAGCCTTCGGCGCGCATCGCCTCCTTCACCTTCGGCCGCGCGGCGACGCGTTTCTGGAATGCCGCGAGGTGCGGCCACTTGGAGAGGTCGATCTGCTGCACCTTGGTCCAATTGAGCAGCACGAAAAGGTACGCGTCGGCAACGGTGAACGTCTTGCCCATCAGGTGGTCCTTGCCGGCAAGCTGCTTGTCGAGCCAGTCGAAGCGCGTCGCGATGTTCTGCTTGGCGATCGGCTTGTAGTCCTCGGGCGTGTTCGGCTTGAAAAGCGGCGTGAACTGCTTGTGGACCTCGGAGGTCAGGAAGTTGAGCCACTCCTGCAGGCGGTAGCGCTCGAGCGTGCCCGCTTTCGGCGCCAGGCCCGATTCCGGCTTCTGGTCGGCGAGGTACTGAACGATCGCGGGACCTTCGGTCAGGATCTCGCCGTTGTCGAGCTCGAGCGCCGGCACGTAGCCGCGGCCGTTGATCCTCCAGTAGTCGCCGCCGCCTTCGACGGTCTTCTCCTTGTTGTTCACCTTCTTGATCTCGATCGGCAGGCCGAGCTCGCGGGCCACGATGTGCGGGGAAAGCGAGCAGGCGCCGGGTGCGAAATATAGCTTCATGCGCGGTTCTCCTCTCGTACGCTCAGGCGTAGGCCTGTTGCCGCAATTTGCGTGCGCGGCGCAGGTTTGCAAGGGCGTAGGCGCCGTCGCCGAGAAGTCCCTGCGCAATCGCGGCTGCCGCGAGGAACACCGGGTACTCCCAGCCGCCGTTCGGCGCGTTGAAGACCCAGCCGTTTCCGGAATGCGCCCAGGCGGCGCCCAGTAGGATCGGTACGAGCGCGAGCGACACCCAGCGCGCGTACACGCCGGCGAGGATGAGCAGGCCGCCGATCAGCTCCGCCCAGAACGTGAGGTAGGCGAGCGCGGGCGGCAGGCCGAGCGAGTGGAAGAACTGGACCGTGCCGGGAAGCGTGAACACGTAATACTTGAGCAGCGCGTGTGCTATGAACATTACGCCGAGGGCGATTCGCAGCACCAGCGCGGCATGGGGTGCGCTACGGGTATCGATCATGACCAGCTCCTTTCTAAACGATAGAGCCGGCAGTATGAGAATCCCCGTTTCCAGGATAAAGACATGATTACAAGATTGATTATCCTTTAAATCGGGATAATATCGCAGCCATGGATCGACTCGCCGCTATGCAGGTGTTTGCCCAAGTGGTTGAGTCGGGAAGCTTTGCCAAGGCCGCCGAGCGGCTCGGCTTGTCCACCTCGGCCACCTCGCGGCAGGTGGCCGAATTGGAGAGCCATCTGCACACCCGCCTGCTCAACCGCACTACGCGCCGCGTGAGCCTCACGGAAAGCGGCCGCGCTTACTACGAGCGCGCGGTCCAGCTGCTTGCGGACCTCGAGGAAGCCGAGCAAGAGGCTGCGCGCGCCGCGGTGGTGCCGCGCGGCACGATCAAGCTCACGACCTCGGTCAATTTCGGCGTGCGCCAGGTCGCGCCGGCGATCGCCGCCTTTCTCGCGCGGCACGCCGAGGTGCGCTTCGACGTATCGCTTTCGGATCGCGTCGTCGATCTGGTCGAAGAGGGACTCGATCTCGCCGTCCGCATCGGCGGCACCGGTTCCGAGAACCTCGTCGCGCGCAAGCTCGGCGAAACGCGGCTTGTGCCCTGCGCTTCGGCCGAATATCTCAAGGCGCACGGCGTTCCGCGCTCGCCCGAGGACCTCGCGCGCCACAATTGCTTCACCTACGAGTACCTGACGCCGCGCAACGTCTGGCGCTTCCGCGACGCCGCGGGCAACGAGCGCGCGGTGCGCGTGAGCGGAAATCTTCATTCCAACAACGGCGACCTGCTCGCCGAGGCCGCGGCGCAGGGTGCGGGCATCGCGTTCGAGCCGGCGTTCATCGTCGGACCCGAAGTGCGCGCCGGCCGGCTGGTGCGGCTGCTGCCGGAGTTCGTCGCGCCGCCGATGCCGATCTACGCGGTGTACCCCAGCCGCAAGCACCTGTCGGCGAAGGTGCGTGTCTTCGTCGATTTCCTGGCCGAGCGCTACGCGCACGCGCCCGACTGGAGCGCGCCGTGAGGGCGCTTCTCGTGCTGCTGGTCCTGCATGCCGCGTCCGCGCTCGCCGCGCCGGAGTGGATCATCGCCTCGCAGAGCGCGCGGGTGGTCGCCGGCGATGCGTTCGAGCTCATCGTGGTGAGCGCCACCGGCGCGCCGCTTCCCGACGATCTCGATCTGCGCCTCAAATCCGAGCTCGACGAGCGCATCCTGCCGCTGCGCGCCGCCGCGCCGGAATCCGATCGAAGCCGCCTCTACATGGGCGTCATGCCTCCGGGGCTTGCCGGGACGGTGACGCTCGAGCTCGTCGGGCGTCCCTCGAGCGTGCTCATGTTCTCCGTCGCGCCGCGAGCCGACGTGGTGCAGAAGCTTACGGGCGCGCGGCCCGACGAGCAGTACGAGCCGCCGCTTTCCGAGAACGATCCGATGTATTTCGTGCTCGGCGCGCGCGACGGGTACTCGGCGCGCTTCCAGCTCTCGTTCAAGTACCGCTTCTTCGACACCGGGAGCGGCTTCGGTCGCCAGCAGCCGTGGCTCTCGGCTTTCTATTTCGGCTACACGCAGAACTCGCTGTGGGACCTGTCGTCGCAGTCCAAGCCTTTCCGCGACACGAGCTACCGGCCGTCGGTCTTCTGGAAATGGGACCGCAAGGACGAAAAGACCTTCATCGACAGCGTGCGCCTCGGCCTGGAGCACGAGTCCAACGGGCGCGACGGGCCGCGCTCGCGGTCGATCAACATCGCGTTCGTGCGCCCGGAGTGGCACTGGAAAAATGCCAACGGGCACAAGGTCGAGTTCACGCCGAAGTTCTACCGCTACCTCGAGAAGTCGGATAACCCGGACATCCAGCAGTACCGCGGCCACGCCGACTGGCGGTTGCGCTACGACGCGGCCGGTGACTGGATCGCGACCGGGGTCGTGCGCCGCGGCACGCTCGGCAAGGCCAGCTTTCTTCTCGATTTATCGCGGCGCGCGCGCGACCTGCGCTTCGGCCCGGTGGGCGGCTACTTCCACATCCAGTACTTCAGCGGCTACGGCGAGGACATCCTCGATTACAACGTGCGCCGCAAGCCGCAGCTGCGCATCGGCTTCGCGATCGTTCCTTGAAGCGATTCAGGTGTCTTCGGTGCGCGGCGGGCGCCAGGTGTAAGGCACGGGACCCGGGGCGCGCAGCACCCGCAGCATCCTGAGCGCGCCTTCCTTGCGTCCCTCGCCGCTGCGGTAGTAGCCGGGCACGAGCACGGTCTCGTGGAAGCTCATGGCGCGGTAAAAACGCCGCGCGTTTTCGTTGCCGGCCCGCAGCTCGAGGTGGATGCTCGCCATGCCGGCGCAACGCGCCGACTCGAGCAGCCAGTCGAGCAGCCGCTCGCCGATGCCCAGGCGCCGGTGCGACGGCCGCACTGCGAGCAGCACCAGGTGGGCGCGCTCGTCGCCGAACTCCATGATGGCGAAGCCGGTCAGCGTGCCGCGTCCGCTGCCGTTTTTCCCGCTTTCGCACGCCACCACGGCGAGCGTCTCGCGGTCGCGGATCGCGCGCAGCACGCGCGCCGCGTCGTACTTCCAGCCCAGGCCCGCCTCGACGAAGTCGCGCGACATCATCGCGATCGCCTGCGCGTCGCGCGGGTCGGCAAGTCGGATGGTGATGGCGCGTTGCGTCATGTGAGTTGAATTGTGCCACGTCCGCCCGGTCGCTGGCCAACGCCCTGATGCCCTGATGAGACTAGAGGAGTATCCTCAGCGAAGCAAAAAAGGGGAGGAGGGGATGGAGAGCGCCGCCGCTGCTTTTGCCGATGAGATAAAGAGCCGCTCCGCCGATGGAGCGGCCAGAAAACTGGCGTCGCTTGCCGGCGGCGAGATCGCCGCAACGCTGATGCGGCTGTCACCCGGATTTGGACAGGATGTGCTGGCAGCGCTACCCGACGAGGTGCGCGAGCGAGTGCTCGCCGCCGCGCCGCCCGACGTCGCGCGCCAGTGGCAGCGCAACGCGCTGTACGACGAGGATGCGATCGGCCGGATGATGGAGCCGGTGATCGGCGCCTTCCATCCGAACCGGACCGTCGGCGAGACGGTCGACGCGCTGCGCGAGATGGTCAAGGCGAGCTTCATCACTTATGTCTGGGTGGTCGAGGAGAGCGAGCGCCTGGTCGGCGTCGTGACCATGCGCGACCTGCTGTTCAGCGGTCGCGAGGCCAGGCTCGCCGACATCATGCTGAAGAGTCCGTTCGCGCTGCACGCGTGGATGAGCCTCAAGGACGCGATGAAGCAGGTCCTCGACCGCCACTATCCGGTGTACCCGGTCGTCGACGCCGAAGGGCGCCTGTTCGGGCTGGTGCGCGGGCAGGCGATGTTCGAGGCACAGGCCATCGAGATCACGCTGCAGGCGGGCAGCATGGTCGGCGTGCATGACGAGGAGCGCCTCGCCACGCCGTGGGCCCAGAGCCTCAAGATGCGCCATCCCTGGCTGCAGCTCAACCTCTTGACCGCGTTTCTCGCTGCCGCGGTGGTCGGGTTCTTCCAGGACACGATCGACCGGCTGGTGATCCTCGCGTTGTTCCTGCCGGTGCTTGCCGGGCAGTCGGGCAACACCGGGTGCCAGGCGCTCGCCGTGACGCTGCGCGGCATAACGCTGGGCGAGTTCAAGCCCGGGGCCGCAAGGCCGCTCGTCAAGAAAGAAGCCTGGCTCGGCTGTCTGAACGGGATCGGCGTCGGCATCGCCGCGGCGGCCGGCATGCTCGTCACCGCGAGCGGGCAGCATGCAGAGCACCCGTGGCTGCTCGCATCCGTGGTGCTGCTCGCGATGGTCGGGTCTTGCGTTGCGAGCGGCATTTCGGGCGCCATGGTGCCGCTCACCCTCAAGCGCCTCGGCTTCGACCCGGCGACCGCCTCCAGCATCTTCCTCACCACGGCGACCGACGTGGTGAGCATGGGCATGCTGCTCGGGCTCGCGACGCTCCTGATCCGCTAGACGCAAGTCACGAAGACGCTCTTTTGTGTCATGAACGACAGGAGTATTCTGGATTCATGCTCTCGCTCGAGGATTGTATCGCCCTGTGCGACCTCACCGAGGAGGAGGAGGTCCTCGCCATTGCCGAGCACGAGCACATCCCGGAAATGGCCGCCACCGAGCTCGGCAATTATCTGCTGCGAATATCGACGCGGCGAAGGCGCGCGATGAGCGGGAACGCGTGCTGGTGCTGAAGACGCTGCTGCGCAACTTCGTGCTCGAGCATCCGCGCTGCGAGGAGCGCCACCGCAGGCAGCTGCACGCGCCCGAGCGCCGCGTCGCCTAACGAGGAGGAGGCCAACCATGCAGGTGAAGGAAATACTCCGCGTGAAGGGCAGCAGGCTGGTGAGCATCGAGCCCTCGGGCCGCGCAGCGGACGCGGTGAAGACCATGGCGCGCGAGAACCTCGGCTCGCTCGTGGTGCTGGAGCAGGGGCGCATGGCGGGCGTGCTGACGTTCCACGAGGTACTGAGCGCACTCGCTTCCGGCGGCGGCGCGCTCGGCGACGTCAAGGTCGCCGACATCATGGAGCGCGATCCGGTCACCGCGACGCCCGACACGGAGCTGAACGACCTGCGGCGCACCATGCTCGAGAGCGGCGCGCGCTATCTGCCGGTGGTGCAGGACGGGAGATTGCTCGGCGTGATCTCGTTCCGCGACGTCGCCAAGGCGGTGCTCGAGGAACAGGACTTCGAAAACAAGATGCTCAAGGGCTACATCAAGAATTGGCCCGCCTGAAGCTAGAATGCCTGCATGTCGGGCAACAGCTTCGGCACCCTTTTCTGCGTCACCTCGTTCGGCGAGTCGCACGGCCCCGCCTACGGCGGCGTGGTGGACGGCTGCCCGCCGGGGCTCGAGCTCAGCAACGAAGACATCCAGAAGGAGCTCGACCGCAGGAAGCCCGGCTCCTCGCGCCACGTGACGCAGCGGCGCGAGTCCGACACGGTCGAGATCCTCTCGGGCGTCTACGAAGGCCGCACCACCGGAACCGCGATCGGCTTCCTGGTGCGCAACGAGGACCAGCGCTCGAAGGACTACGCGGCCATCGCGCAGAAGTTCCGGCCCGGGCACGCCGACTACACGTACTGGCAGAAGTACGGCGCGCGCGATGCGCGCGGCGGCGGCCGCGCTTCGGCGCGCGAGACGCTGGTGCGCGTTGCCGCGGGCGCTATCGCGAAGAAGTGGCTCGGAAAACGCTACGGCGTGCGCGTGCGCGGCTATCTCGCGCAGCTAGGTCCGCACGCGATTAGCTTCAAATCGTGGGAGGCGGTAGACGCAAATCCGTTTTTCGCGCCCGACGCCGACGTCGTGGAAAAGCTTGAAGCCTTCATGGACGAGCTGCGCGCGAGCGGAGATTCGTGCGGCGCGCGCGTCAACGTGGTGGCCGAAGGCGTGCCGGTGGGTTGGGGCGAGCCGGTCTACGGCCGCCTGGACGCCGACATCGCCGCGGCCATGATGTCGATCAACGCCGTGAAGGGCGTGGAAATCGGCGCCGGCTTCGCGGCGATCGCGCAGAAGGGCAGCGAGCACGGCGACGAGATGACGCCCGAAGGTTTCCTGTCGAACAACAACGGCGGCGTGCTGGGCGGCATCTCGACCGGGCAGGCGCTCACCGTATCGATGGCGCTCAAGCCGACCTCGAGCATCCGCCTGCCCCGGCGTACCATCGACACGCGGGGGCAGCCCACGACCATCGAGACCACCGGGCGGCACGATCCCTGCGTAGGGATCCGCGCCACGCCGATCGCCGAAGCGATGCTCGCCTGCGTCCTCATGGATCATGCGCTGCGCCACCGAGCGCAGTGCGGCGATGTGGAGCCGCCGCTACGTTTGCGCGGCGGCCGCTCCTAACTAGATAACCCCCACGAAATCAATTAGAGTATGGTTACAAAACCCCCAAGAGAGAAGAACATGAGCAACAAGGGCCAGTTGCTACAAGACCCGTTCCTCAATACGCTGCGCAAGGAGCATGTCCCGGTTTCGATCTACCTCGTGAACGGCATCAAGCTGCAGGGACAGATCGAGTCGTTCGACCAGTACGTGGTGCTGCTGCGCAATTCGGTCACGCAGATGGTGTACAAGCACGCCATCTCCACCGTGGTGCCCTCGCGTCCGATCAACCTGGGAGCGGAGAAGGACGCCGAGTAGTTTGCCGGTAACGCCCCCTCAAGCTGCCGATCCCCAGGCAGCGATTATTGTCTGCCTCGATTTCGGCGACGGCGACTACGAGCAGAATGTAGAGGAGGTGGTGCGGCTCGTGGAGAGCGCCGGCGTGCGCCGCCACCGGGTGATCGGGGGCCGGCGCGTCAAGCCCGACCCCAAGCTCTACGCCGGCACCGGCAAGGTGGCCGAGGTCGGCCGCGCGGCGGAGGAGCTGAACGCCGCATGCGTGATCTTCAACCACGCGCTTTCCCCGGCGCAGGAAAGAAACGTCGAGCGCGAGCTCAGGCGCAGGGTGCTCGACCGCACCGAGCTCATCCTCGAGATCTTCGCGCAGCGCGCGCAGACGACCGAAGGCAAGCTGCAAGTGGAGCTTGCGCAGCTCGAGCATCTTGCCACGCGCCTGGTGCGCGGCTGGACGCACCTCGAGCGCCAGCGCGGCGGCCTGGGCAAGACCGGCGGCCCCGGCGAGAAGCAGCTCGAGCTCGACCGCCGCTACATCGCCAGCCGGGTGCGGGTGCTCAAGGCGAAGCTGCACACCTTGAAAAAGCAAAGAAGCGTGCAGCGCCGCGCGCGCGCCCGGCGCGAGGTGCTGTCGGTGTCGATCGTCGGCTACACCAACGCCGGCAAGTCGACGCTCTTCAACGCGCTCACGCGCGCGAAGGCGTACGAGGCGGACCAGCTCTTCGCCACGCTCGACACCACCACGCGCCGCGTCTGGCTCGCCGACGCGGGCAACGTGGTGATCTCGGACACCGTAGGCTTCATCCGCGACCTTCCGCACGGCCTGGTGGCGGCATTCCGGGCCACGCTCGAGGAAACGGTGCACGCCGACCTGCTGCTGCACGTCGTCGACGCGTCTTCGCCGGCGCGCAAGGAGCAGGCCGCGCAAGTCGAAAAGGTGCTCGCCGAGATCCCGGCGGGGGACGCGCCGCGCCTGCCGGTTTGGAACAAGATCGACGCCGTCGGCTCGGGAAATGAGCTCTCGCCCGGCGTAGAGAGGGATCAATATGGTAGGATTTCGCGCGTTTTCTTGAGCGCGCGCACCGGGGCAGGGCTGGAGGGCTTGCGCGCGGCCATCGCCGAGTTCGCCCGGCAGCGGGCGGCGGCGCGGGGCACAGCCGCTCCGCAAGCGTATCCACTGCAACCTCATTAATACCTTCGCTCCATGGCATTGAACGACCCCAACTGGGGACGCGGTTCCCGCGGGCCGCAGGGTCCCGGCGGCGGCAATCAGGGCCCGCCCGACCTGGACGAGCTGTGGCGCAACTTCAACCGCAGGCTCTCGGATCTCTTCGGCCGGCGCCGCGGCGGCGGCGGCGACGAGCCGCCCCGGCTGCCCCCCCCCTGGCAGCTCGGCGGCGGCGCCGGCGTGCTCATCGCGCTGATTTTCGCGGTGTGGCTCGCGAGCGGCTTCTACATCGTGGTCGAGGGCACGCGCGGCGTGGTGCTCACCTTCGGTCGCTTCTCGCAGGAAACCATGCCCGGCCTGCGCTGGCGCCTGCCGTGGCCGATCCAGTCGAACGAGATCGTCAACCTCGCCCAGGTGCGCACGCTGGAAGTCGGCTACCGCAACAACGTGCGCACCAAGGTGCTCAAGGAATCGCTGATGCTGACCGACGACGAGAACATCGTCGACCTGCAGTTCGCGGTCCAGTACCTGGTGAAGGACGCGCGCGACTTCGTCTTCAACGTGCGCCGACCCGACGAGTCCGCGATGCAGATCGCCGAGACCGCGATGCGCGAGGTGATCGGCAAGAGCAGGATGGACGCCATCCTCTACGAGACGCAGATCGACGTGGCCAACCGGGCGCGCGAGCTCATGCAAGTGATCCACGACCGCTACGGCACAGGCATCACGGTGAGCACGGTCACGATCCAGAACGCGCAGCCGCCCGAGCAGGTGCAGGCGGCGTTCGACGACGCGGTCAAGGCGGGCCAGGACCGCGAGCGCCAGAAGAACGAAGGCCAGGCCTACGCGAACGACGTCATCCCGCGCGCGCGCGGCACCGCCTCGCGCTTGCAGCAGGAATCCGAGGGCTACAAGCAGCGCGTCATCGCCAACGCGGAGGGCGACGCCTCGCGCTTCAAGCAGGTGCTCACGGAGTACGCCAAGGCGCCGGCAGTCACGCGCGAGCGCATCTACATCGACACCATGCAGCAGGTGCTGCAGTCGACGAGCAAGATCATGATGGACTACCGCGGCAGCGGCAACCTGCTCTACCTGCCGCTCGACAAGCTGATGCAGGGGGCCGGCGCCCCGGCGGCCGAAGAGTCCGCCTCGCGCCCGGCGCCGGCCGAGACGCCCGCCGAAACGGGCCCGCGCTCGCGCGACACGCTGCGCAGCCGGGAGCGGGGAGAGCGCTAGATGATGAGAGCCCTCGGACCGCTCATCGCCCTGCTCGTCGTCGCGGTGCTGCTCGTGTCGAGCACCTTCTTCACCGTCGACCAGCGGCAGAACGCGATCGTGTTCCAGCTCGGCGAGGTGAAGGAAGTGGTGCAGAAGCCCGGCCTGCACTTCAAGTGGCCGCTGCTGCAGAACGTGCGCCTGTTCGACATGCGCATCCTCAGCTACGACGATATCGAGCCGCTGCGCTTCCTCACGCAGGGCAACCGCCCGGTGCTCGTGGATTCCTTCGTGAAGTGGCGCATCAAGGATGTGCGCCAGTACTACATCAGCGTGCAGGGCGACGAGTTCCGTGCCGCGACCCGCATCCGCCAGACGGTTTCGGGCACGCTGCGCGAGGAGTTCGGCACGCGCAGCCTGAACGACGTGGTCTCGGGCGAGCGCGAGATGATCATGAGCCAGGTGCGCGAGAAGGTCGACCAGGACCTGGAGAGGATCGGCGTGCAGATCATCGACGTGCGCCTGAAGCGCGTCGACCTGCCGGTGGACGTGAGCGAGTCGGTCTACCGCCGCATGGAGGCCGAAAGAAAGAGGATCGCCAACGAGCTGCGCTCGACCGGCGCGGCGGAAGCCGAGAGGATTCGCGCCGACGCCGACCGCCAGCGCGAGGTGCTGCTCGCCGAAGCCTACCGCGACGCGCAGCGCGTGCGCGGCGAGGGCGACGCCAAGGCCTCCGCCATTTACGCCGCCGCGTTCTCGCAAAACCCGGAGTTCTTCTCCTTCTACCGCAGCATGGAGGCCTACCGCGGCACCTTCCGCGGCCGCAACGACCTCCTGCTGCTCGAAACGAACTCCGACTTCCTGCGCTATTTCCGCGACTCGATGGGCCGCAGCGCCGGGCAAAGAAAATGACGCATGGGCACCGGCACGATCTTCCTAATGGCGCTCGCCCTGATGCTCATTCTCGAGGGGGTGCTTCCGTTTCTCGCGCCTAACCTGTGGCGCGACACGTTTCGCCGCATTACCCAGATGTCCGACGGACAGATCCGCTTCGTCGGCCTGTCGTCGATGATCGTCGGACTGCTGTTACTCCTATGGGCACGCATGTGAAGTGGGTCTTGCCCGAGTACATCGAGGACATCCTCCCGGCGGAGGCTATGCGCATCGAGCGGCTGCGGCGCGGAATACTCGATCTGTTCTTCGGGAAGAAATACGAGCTCGTGATGCCGCCGCTGCTCGAGTACATGGACTCGCTGCTCACCGGGACCGGGCACGATCTGGAGCTGCGCACCTTCAAGGTGGTGGACCAGCTCTCGGGCCGCATGATGGGCCTGCGCGCGGACATTACGCCGCAGGTGGCGCGCATCGACGCGCATCTGCTCAACCGCAAGGGCGTGACCCGGCTGTGCTACTGCGGCAGCGTGCTGCACACGCGCCCGGCCGGGCCGGCGGCCACGCGCGAGCCGATCCAGATCGGCGCCGAGCTCTATGGCGAGGCGGGTGTCGAGGGCGACCTCGAGATCCTGCAGCTGCTTTGCGAGGCGCTCGAGACCGCAGGCGTGCGCAACGCGCGCATCGATATCGGCCACGTGTCGGTATTCCGCGCCATCGTGCGTGCCGCCGAAGTGGATGCCGAGCTCGAGGGCCAGCTCTTCGAGGCGCTGCAGAAAAAGGATTTGCCGACGCTCAAAGACCTGACGAGGAAAATGAATCCGAAAACCCGCGAGGCGCTGCTGCTGCTGCCTGAGCTCTACGGCGGCGCGGAAGTGCTCGAGGTGGCGGAAAAAAGGCTGCCGAAGCTGGCCGAGCTCACGCGCGCGCTCGGCACGCTGCGCAAGCTCGCCAAGGCGTGCCGGCTGCCGGCGGGGTTCGACCTCGCCGAGCTGCGCGGCTATCACTATCACTCGGGCGTCGTATTCGACGCCTACTGTGATCAGGTACCGGGTGCGGTCGCCCGCGGCGGGCGCTACGACGAGGTCGGCAAGGCGTTCGGGCGCGCGCGGCCGGCGACCGGGTTTTCAATCGATCTCAGAAGTCTCGCCGGAGCGGTGAAATGAGCGCGATGCGACGTGCTGCCGACCCCCTGATAAGGGGGTCGCGAGCGAAGCGAGCGGGGGGTTTTCTTTTTACGAAAACCAACCCCCCGTTCGCCTTCGGCTCACTCCCCCCTTATCAGGGGGGCAGGAGGGCCAGGCAATGAGCGCGCGCAACGTCGTAGTCGTCGGCACCCAGTGGGGCGACGAGGGCAAAGGCAAGATCGTCGACTGGCTCACCGACCGCGCGCAGGGGGTGGTGCGCTTCCAGGGCGGGCACAATGCCGGCCATACGCTGGTCATCGCCGGCAAGAAGACGGTGCTGCATCTCGTGCCCTCCGGGATCGTGCGCGGCAACGTCAATTGCTACATCGGCAACGGCGTGGTGCTTTCGCCGCAGGCGCTGGTGCAGGAAATGAACGAGCTCGAGGCGGCCGGCGTGCCGGTGGCGCAGCGGCTGTGCATTTCCGAGGCCTGCCCGCTCATCCTGCCTTACCACGCCGCGCTCGACCTCGCGCGCGAAGCGGCCAAGGGCGCGCAGAAGATCGGCACCACCGGGCGCGGCATCGGCCCGGCGTACGAGGACAAGGTGGCGCGGCGCGCGATCCGGCTGCAGGATCTGTTCAAGCCGGTGCGCTTCGCGCAGAAGCTGCAGGAGCTGCTCGAGTTCCACAACTTCGTGCTGGAGAACTATTACAAGCAGCCGAAGGTGGACTTCCAGAAAACGCTGGACGAGACGCTCGAGTTCTCCGAGCGCCTCGCGCCGCTGGTGGCCGACGTGCCGCGCGCGCTGTACGAGGCGAACCGCAGCGGCAAGAACCTTCTCTTCGAAGGCGCGCAGGGCGCGCTGCTCGACATCGACCACGGCACCTATCCTTTCGTCACCTCGTCCAACTGCGTCTCGGGGGCCGCGGCGGCCGGCGCCGGCATCGGCCCGCATCACCTGCACTACATCCTCGGCATCACGAAGGCGTACACGACGCGCGTCGGCGGCGGGCCGTTCCCGACCGAGCTCGTCGACGGCGTCGGCGAGCTGCTGCGCCAGCGCGGCCAGGAGTTCGGCGCGACCACCGGACGGCCGCGGCGCACCGGCTGGTTCGATGCTGCGGCGCTCAAGCGTTCGATCCAGCTGAACGGCGTCTCGGGCCTTTGCATCACCAAGCTCGACGTGCTCGACGGCGTCGAGGCGGTGAAGATCTGCGTGGGCTACGAGGTCGAAGGCCGCATGAGCGACATCCTGCCGGTGGGCGCCGAGGAGCTCGAGCGCTGCGTGCCGGTGTACGAGGAGCTTCCGGGCTGGCAGGAGAGCACGGTCGGCGTGAAGAGCTACGAACGGCTGCCGAAGGCGGCGCGCGCTTACCTGCAGCGCATCGAGGAGCTGTGCGCCGTGCCGGTCGATCTCATCTCCACCGGCCCCGACCGGGAAGAGACGATCGTCATGCGGCATCCTTTCGACGCCTAAGGCTTCGGGAAAAACCTGTCGCCGGCATGCGACGCTGCGTCGCGTCGCCCCGACCGCGCGCATTCGAGCGCCGCGACAGCGCAAGCGCCGCGGAAGGCACACAATGTTCGCGAGAGGAGGCGGACAATGACAACGCTCGCGGACCTGGATCTGGCCCGGCAGTACCACGGCGCGCTCAGGCAACTGTTTGGCCGCCACGTGGGCGACAGCCGCGATGACCGGGCGCTGCGCCGGGTGCTCGCTCTCTGCGAGGACGCATCGCAAGTGGTCGACGACGCGTACTGCAGGCAGAAGCTGCGGCTCGTCAGCGACTACACCGCCGAATTGCTTTCCGCCTCGGGCCACGCGAAGTGGGGGCGCGATTCCCGGTCGGGCGCCGAGTTCCTGCGCCAGCAGGTGCTCAATGCGCTCGAGCTTTATGCGAGCCGGCTCTACAGCCTCGAGGCGCTGCACCGCGCCGGCAAGACGGAGGATTCGCCGCCATGGAAGACCCGCTCAAGCTTTGCGCCGATCTGAACGCCATCTTCCGCCGCCAGTCGGGCGGCTGGCTCGATCGCGAGACGCTGCACCGGGTGCGCGCGCTGTGCCAGGCGGCCGCCGAGGCGGCGGGCGACCTGCAATGCAGGCTCGAGCTCGGCACCATCGAGCGCTGGGCGGCGCAGCTGCATTCGCACCGCGATCCGCGCGTGGATGTGCTGAGGGAGCAGGTGCTGCTGAGCCTTGAGCGGGTGGAACGCCGTTCGCGCGCCTAGGAACTACAGCGTCCGACAGCGGAAACTCGGTGTTGCAGCCAACAAGCCAGTCGCTCACGCTGTGTCTGGGTCATGTGTAGCCCGGCCTTCGTGCGACGCCATAGCACGTCATCCGAAGTGCGCGCCCATTCGCGCTCCACGAAATAGTTCACTTCCCGCTCGTACAAGCCGGCGCCAAAGTGTTCGCCAAGGTCCCCGTCGCCCAGCACATCCCACGCTAGCGTTCCGTGTCGTCGAAACATTCGGTGCAAAGCGCCGGCAGGGACGTTGGGATAAGCATGCGCCAAGCGCTCGAGTAACTTAGCCGCACCTTCCGGATCGAAGTCGCTGCCAGGCAAAGGCGAGCGCGAGGTCCATGCAGGGAGCATCCTGCGCAAATAGGGCCTCAGCCTGTCGAGGACCTGCTCGGCAAGTGGACGGTATGTAGTAATTTTTCCGCCGAACACGGAAAGGACCGGAGCAGATCCCGTCTCGTCGTCGATGCGGAGGACATAGTCGCGTGTCACCTTCGACGGGTCGCTCGCTCCGTCGTCGTATAGTGCCCGTATACCAGCATAGTGCCAAAGGGCGTCGCCAGTTTTCGCCGGCACGGCGAGATAGCGATTGGCCGCCTCGCACAAGTAGCCGATTTCCTCCTCGCTCGCGCAGACCGATCCCGGATTTCCGTGAAACAGCACATCGGTGGTGCCAAGAAGCGTCTTGCCACCTTCGTAGGGAATCATGAAGATGACTCGTCCGTCATCGTTCTGCAGGATGAAAGCATCCTCGCCTGGGTAAAGCCTAGGCAACACGACATGGCTGCCCTTAACCAGCCGCAGCTTGTCCTTCGACGGTTGTCCTAGACGCTCCTGTAGAACTTGCATTGCCCACGGTCCCGCGGTGTTCACGATGGCTCTCGCCTGCACTTCTCTTCCATCAGAAAGGGCCGCACGCCACATACCTCGTTCTCGCCGTGCCCACAGGCATTCGGTTCGCACTGCTATCTCGGCCCCGCGCGCACGCGCGTCCATGGCGTTCGCGATGACGAGCCGCGCGTCGTCCACTCGGCAGTCCGAGTAGACGAAACCGTGCCGAATGCCGGGCTTCAGGGCCGAGGCGTAGCGGCTGGCGTCGAGCCGTAATGGCTGAGCGGGGGGCAGGGAGACGCGCTTCCCGAGGTGATCGTAGAGAAAGAGGCCGAAGCGGACCATCCAGCGCGGCCGGGCACCCGGTCGGTGCGGGATTACGAAGCGCTGCGGCGATACCAGATGGGCGGCGATGCGCAGGAGGACTTCCCGCTCCTCGAGTGCCTCTGCCACCAGCCGGAATTGGTACTGCTCGAGATAGCGCAGGCCGCCGTGGATCAGCTTGGAAGAGGCGGAGGACGTCGCGCCGGCGAGGTCTCCTTTCTCCACGAGCAGCACCGACAGGCCGCGGCCGGCAGCATCGCGCGCAATGCCGGCGCCGTTCACCCCGCCGCCGATGATCAGAAGATCATGGCTGTGCAATGACTAGGCGTCCGGCAATGGCGGCACGAATGGGAACCGTGCCCTCGCCTTGGCTCCGGCCGCGCCTCCTGCGCGTACGAAACGTACGGCGTCATCCGGCCGCGCGTGGTAATTCCAGTCCACTGGAGCACCGGTTCCATCGGTCGCCTGCTTTATGAATAGACGCCTGCGCTGGCTTGCGAGGACCTCCTCTTCCACGCGGTCGGGATCCCAACTGGAGAGGATTGCGGCCTTCAACTCGTGCTCGATATCGACGCACTCGGGCCTGCCGGCGAGGTTTTCGAGCTCGTGCGGATCCTTCAGCACGTCGAAGAGCTGCGGCGCTTCGCGGTGCACATAGACATATTTGTACGATCCGCGCCTGATCATCCGGCACGGCGCGCAGACTCCCATGTCGGTGTACTCGCAGACGATGTCCCGGCTTTCAGGCGCCGTGCGCAGGTACAGCGCTTGTGCCAGGCTCGCGCCGTCCAGCGGATCGACCCATTGACGCGGCGTCGCGTGCGCTAGGTCCGTCAGGGTGGGTAGCAAGTCGAGGAGCGATACGGGCTGTGCGACCCGCTGCGCCGGGAACCTCGACGGAGCATGGAAAATGAGCGGAACGCGGCTGGACGGCTCGAAAAACGTCTGCTTGTACCACATGCCGCGCTCACCCAGCATTTCGCCGTGGTCGCTCGTGAACACGATGATCGTCTCGTCGTACATGCCGCAAGCCTGAAGCGTGCGCACCAAGCGGCCCACCTTGTCGTCGACATAGCTCGCCATGCCGTAATACGCGTGGCGCGCGTTGCGCACCTGCTCGTCCGACACCGGTCGCCGGTCAGCGCCGTGCGAGACGTGAAGCCATTGGCTCTGCCGATCCCGCTGGGAGAAGGGGATCGGCTGCACGGTAGGCATCGGGACGCTCTGGTGCTCGTAAAGATCCCAGTGCGCGGCATCGATGGTGAACGGAGGATGCGGATGGCTGAAGGACACGGTCAGGAAAAACGGCGGGCAATCGGGCAGGCGCGCCAGGTCGTACAGTTTCTGGATGGCGAGCGACTCGACCTCGTCGTCGTAGTCCATTTGCAGACTTCGCACGCACACACCGGCCTCGCGCACATTGTTCATGCTGATGCCGGAGGGCCGATCGGTGGGACCGGCGCGCCAATTCGGGGTCCAGGAAAAGTCGGCAGGATAAATGTCGGTAATGAGACGCTCTTTGTAACCGTGCAGCTGGTCGGGCCCGATGAAATGCATCTTGCCGGCGAGAACGGTCAGATACCCTGCGGCCCGCAAGTAATGCATGAGGGTCGGCAGCGCTGCCGGGAATTCGCTGGCATTGTCGAATGCCCCGATGCGCGTCGGCAGGCGCCCGGTCAGCATGGAGAACCGTGAAGGCGCACATATCGGGGAGTTGCAGTACGCGGCGTCAAACACCGCTCCTCGTTCTGCAAGCGCTGCGATGTTGGGTGCCTTCACCAGCGGGTGGCTATAGCACGGGAGCGACGATGCGGCGAGCTGATCGGCCATGATCAGCAGGAGGTTTGGCGGGCGCGCCGTCATAGGGGGAGTCATCCTTGGAGCGCTAGTCGAGGTGCGCTCCGGAGATGCGGATCAGCTCCGCCCAGCGGGCCCCCTCGGACTTGATTCGCGCGGCGAATTCGGCCGGCGTCGTGGTCTCGACATCCGCGCCTTGCTGCTTGAAGGAGTCGCGTACCTCGCGCTTCGACAATGCCGCCACCGTTTCGCGGTGCAATCGCTTGATAACGGCTTCCGGCGTTCCGGCAGGAGCCATAAGCCCATACCAGGACTCGACTACGAAGTTCTTCACGCTCGCCTCTTCCATGGTCGGATACTCCGGTGTTGCTTCCGAACGCCGTGCCCCCGTGACGGCCAATGCCCGGAGCCTGCCCGTCTTGACGTGCGGCAGCGCGAGCGGCGTGTTCACGAACGCGAAGGTCAGTTGCCCGGCGATGAGGTCCGTCACGGCTTGGGGCGCCTGCTTGTACGGAATGTGCACAACGTTGATTCCCGCAAGTCTCTTCAGCAGTTCGCCGGAAAGGTGGTTGGACGTCCCATTCCCGAAGGAGCCGAAATTGAGCTTTCCGGGCTGTGCCTTCGCTAAGCCGACGAGCTGCGACACCGATGTGGCGGGCACGTTTGGATTAACGACGAGCAGGTTCGGTACCGAGGCAATAATGGTGATCGGCGCAAAATCCTTCACAGGATCGAACGGCAGCTTGCTGTAAAGGCCGGGGTTGATGGTGTGAGTCCCGGTGGTCGCCATGACCAGCGTATAGCCATCCGGCGCCGATTTGGCGACGAGCTCGACTCCCATGTTGCCGCCCGCTCCCGGTCGGGCTTCCACGACGACCGGTTTGCCGAGCGGCGGCGAAAGATGCTGAGCCAGGATTCGCGTAAGGATGTCCACTCCCCCGCCGGCCGCGAAGGGAACAATGATCCGAACCGGCCGGCTTGGGTAGCTGTCCTCTGCCGCAGCGGTCAGGGATGCAGCGAGAGCGAGCGCAGCACAGCAGGCAGCCAACACGCGGTGAACCAGGGTCATGAGATCTCCTTTGGCGGGATGTATCAATCGATGAGCCGACCGTCCTTTTCGAAGAAGGGATGCGGGCCGTCATACGTCCCTACAAAAGCCAGATGCGAAACAAGGCCTTCATGGGGGGTCCATCTGTGAAGCTGGTAGGCGGGCGGCTCGAGCACGAAGGCCGAAGCGCCTCCTGGTCGAAGATCGAGGGCGACGGAATGGGAGTGACTCGGCCCGATGCTCGCAGTGATACCGTGCCAAGACATTTGTATCGCTCGATGCACGTGCCCGCAGAGGAGTCGCATCACTTGTCGATGCCTGACGACCACGGCGCCGAACCCAGCTTCGTTGCCGCAGCGCTGGACGTCCATGTGCTCGATCCCGGTTACGAAGGGCGGATGGTGCATGAAAAGCAACGTCGGCCGCTCTGGCGCCTCCCGTAGCCGTTCATCTAGCCATGCGAGCCGGGCGCTGCACATTTGCCCCTCAGGGTGCTCCGGAATCGTGCTGTCCAGGCCGATCAGACGGAGCGGAAAGTGTTCGATGACGTAGTGCAGGAATTGGCCGTCACGCGGCAGGTAGCCCGCGTCCGCAAATACGTTCCGCAAGGCTGACCGTTCATCGTGATTTCCCGGGATCACGTAGTACGGCATGGCGAGGCGATCGAGGAGTGTGCGCAGCACGCCGTACTCGGCAGCCTTCCCGGTGTCGACGAGGTCCCCCGTGACCAGGACGACATCGGGTGCAGGGCGCAACGCATTTACATGCGTCACACAGCGTGCGAGCGCGGCGTGTGTATCGACTCGACCGTAGGCAAGCCGGCCGTTCGCCTTGATGTGGGTGTCGGTGATCTGCGCGATGAGCATGCCGGTCAGGCAACGACTGGGGCCGTGGTTCCACCAACGCGCAGCGTATGGTGAAGGATTGCGGACGACGGCGAGCGTTCTCCTTCAACCATGGCGATGACGACAGCAATCGCAGTCCGGCCGATTTCCTGGCTCGGCTGGACGACGCTGGTAAGCACCGGTTGGGTGAGAATGCCCGCCTGCGTGCCGTCGAAGCCCACTACGGACATTTCGCCAGGCACGCGAATTCCCATTGAGACAAGGTCACGGATCACAACCATGGCCAAGTAGTCGTTTGAGCAAAAAAGCGCCGTGGGTCGAGGCCTCGTTCCGAGGGCCTCCATAAGATGCACGCGGGCGTCGACCGCTAGAAACGGGATCTCGATGGGCAGTTGCGGCGCCAGGCCGGCCGCCCGCATTGCTTCCGAGTACCCCTTGTAACGCAGTTTGGCGCGATCGGAATCCTTGAAGCTGCCGGCCACCATCCGGATTTGCCGGTGTCCCAGTGACAGCAGATATTCGATGGCCTGGCGTGCAGCGGCGCGGTTGTCGACCGACACCGTCGGACGGCCCGGTCGCGACAACTGGTTGTAGGCGAGAACGTATGGAATTCTCTCCTTATCCAGCTTATCGAGAACCTTGCTCTTCGCGCCGTTTGCCACCGTGAGAACCAGGCCGTCGACCCGGTGACGTAGGAGGAACTCCGATACGGCATCCTCTTCCTCGGGGCGGTAGCCCGTGGTCCCGAGGACGATGCCGTACTGCCGTTCACGCGCCGCTGCCTCCACACCCTGCAGGCACTCTGCAAAGACCATATTTCCCAGCGTCGGCAACATGACTCCGATGTTTCGTGTCCGGCTGGTTCGCAAATTCCGCCCCATCTGGTTGGGGCGAAAGTTCAACTCCCGGGCGGCGCGAATTACGCCCTCAAGCGTGCTTTCGGCGACGAGACTGGGCTCGTTGAACACTCGCGACACAGTGGCGAGCGACACCTTCGCGCGGCTGGCGACCTCTCTTATGGTGGCCTTCTTAGTCACCTTGAAAAATGACCCGCTGTGTATGAAAACGTTTACATTCTGGTTGCCTGACATTAGCATGTCAAGGCAATGACTGCCTTGCTGTCGAACATGACGCCGGAATATCTCGCTATCGTGGAGCGCCTGATGCTCGCCACCGCGGCAGGCGCGCTAATTGGATTGGAACGCAGCTACCATGGACGTCCAGCCGGGTTCCGCACTCATACCCTCGTAAGCATCGCATCCGCGCTGCTGATGCTCGTCACTGCCTACGAATCGCTGTGGTTCGAAACGACGACGCAGGCTCGCATTACGCTCGACCCCACCAGGATGGCGCAGGGCATCATGACCGGAATTGGTTTTTTGGGAGCGGGCGTGATCATGAAGGAAGGGCTCTCGGTGCGAGGCCTCACGACCGCCGCGTCGATTTGGATCACCGCGGCAATAGGAGTCTTGGTCGGAGTAGGCTTCTACTTTCCCGCGGCCATCAGCGTGGCGCTTACTCTCGGCGTCCTCTCCTTTTTTCGCTGGATTGAATCGAAGCTTCCACGGCTTTCCTATGCCCAACTAGTGATCCGCTTCCCGCCGGAGTCGTTAATCGAGGAGAAGGACCTCCGTAGACTGGTCCAAAAGCATGGATTCAGCGTCGCCAATCTGAATTATCGGTTCGAGCGTTTTGACGGTTTCGCGGAGTATCGGATGACCATTCGCTCCCCGGATACCAATGGTACGAATCGGCTTTTTGACGCCTTGCGCGCAACCCCTTGCGTTTCGCAGTTCCGCATCGTCCCAACCGGCGACTAAGGTCCGCGCTATCCGACTGAGTTCATGCGGCTCCGCGGCTCCTGAGCAATTCGTCGCCTTAGTGGACTGTCCCGGAAGCTGGCATTGCGCGTGTGGCACTCGCCTTCCCTCGACAGTTCTATTCGAGGGACGCTCTTAATTCCCGTCGCGCGGCGTCAACGTCTTGGGCACAGGAACGCGGCGCCGAGCGGCGTCCTTTTCCCTGCTTGACCATCAACCCCACCAGATGGGAAGCAACTTCGTTTAGTAAAGCGCCTGTATCGAGGGCAAAGGCCGATATCAAACGCCTGAAACGGGAGCGGGATAACCTGGTTGCCGCCTGTGCTCAAGGGCGCGTCCCGGACAGCCTTCTCGCCGAAATCCACAAGCGCGATCAGGGCATTGCGAGACTGGAGGAAGAGCTTGCCCGGTCGCCGCACCGGCTGGAAATCAACGGCACGGAACTTGAAAGGCTGAAAGCCGGGATAATAGGCCGCATGGGCAAGTTTCAGGACTTGATGCACGCCGACGTACCGCTTGCCCGGCAGGCCCTACGTAAGTTGCTGGTTGGTCCGAATAAATGCACGCCGGTTATCCGGGATGGACGCAGGGACTACGCCATCCGAGGGGAAACCAAGCTTGGAGCTTTGCTACCGACCGTTAGCGTAACGTTGGTGCCGAGGAAGGGACTCGAACCCCCACAGTGTTGCCACCGCTAGGACCTGAACCTAGTGCGTCTACCAATTCCGCCACCTCGGCAGGGGAGGCGGGATTTTAGTTGCAGACCCCTATAGTGTCAAAAAAAAGACCCAAAAAAACCGCGCTTAGGCGCAGAAATCGCATCGAGCGGATCAAGCCCGCGCCCGATGCCTACGGTCGGGAAATCGTCGAGGCGCTGAATCGCGCGGGCGCGCCGCTCAGCGCGGACGAGCTCGCCGCGCGACTGGAGATCAAGCGGCGCGAGCGCCGCGTTTTCGACGCCGCGCTGGCGGCGCTCGTGCGCGCGGGCGAGGTGGTGCAGAACCGCGCGGGCAGCCTGCTCGTCGCCAAGCGCATCGCGCTCCTCGCCGGGCGCATCGAGGGACATCCCGATGGGCACGGCTTCCTCGTGCCGGATGACCGCAGCCCGTCGGTGTTCCTGCCGCCAACCGAAATGCGCGAAGTGATGCATGGCGATCGCGCCGCCGTGCGCATTACCGGGCGCGATCACCGCGCCCGCCCGGTCGGCACGATCGTCGAGGTGCTCGAGCGGGCGAAGCGGCGCATTGTCGGCCGGCTGCACTCGGAGCACGGCGTGCTGTTCCTCGTGCCCGACGACCGGCGCATCGCGCACGACATCCTGGTGCCGCCGGCCGAGGCGGGGCGCGCGAAGGCGGGACAGGTGGCGACGGTCGATCTCGTCGCGCCGCCGAGCCGGCACGCGCAGCCGATCGGCCGCGTCGCCGAGGTTCTCGGCCACCACGCCGACCCGGGGATGGAGATCGAGATCGCGGTGCGCAAGTTCGATCTGCCGCACGAGTTCTCGCGCAAGGCGCTCGCGGCGGCGCGGGCCATGCCCGACGCGCTCCGGCCGGACGACCTGTCCGATCGACAGGATCTGCGAGAGCTTCCCTTCGTCACCATCGACAGCGAGACGGCGAAGGACTTCGACGACGCGGTGTACTGCCGCAGAGAAGGCAAGGGCTTCCGCCTGTGGGTGGCGATCGCCGACGTGAGCCACTACGTGCGCCACGACGACCCGCTCGACCTCGACGCACGCGAGCGCGGAACGTCGGTGTACTTCCCGCGCCGCGTGATTCCCATGCTGCCCGAGAAGCTCTCGAACGGCCTGTGCTCGCTCAATCCGGATGTCGATCGCCTGGCCGTGGTCTGCGAGATGGCGATCACCCCCAAGGGAGAGGTGGCGCGCTACGAGTTCTATCCGGCGGTATTCCGCTCTCATGCCCGCTTGACCTATACGAGCGTGTGGGAAGAGCTTTCGTCCGGAAAAGCAAACGAGAACCTGCAAAGCCTGTACGCGGTCTTCAAGGTGCTTTTCGATGCGCGGACCCGCCGCGGCGCGATCGACTTCGAGACGGTCGAGACGCGCATGATCTTCGACGCGAGGGGCAAGATCGAGAAAATCGTGGCCGAGGCGCGCAACGACGCGCATCGCATCATCGAGGAATGCATGCTCGCGGCGAACGTCTGCGCCGGCGGCTTCCTCGCCGAGCACGCGCATCCCGCGCTCTACCGGGTGCACGACGTGCCCTCGGCCGAGAAGGTGGCGGCGCTGCGCGACTTCCTCGCGGAGATCGGCCTGCAGCTGCCCGGCGGCGAGATCCCGCGGCCGCGCGACTACGCGCAGCTCCTGGAGAAGATCCGCAAGCGTCCCGATTTCGCCCTGCTGCAGACGATCCTGCTGCGCTCGCTCAAGCAGGCGGTGTACAGCCCGAACAACCTCGGTCACTTCGGCCTCGCTTTCGACTCCTACGTGCACTTCACCTCGCCGATCCGGCGCTATCCCGACCTCCTCGTGCACCGCGCCATCAAGGCCGTTCTTTCAGCGCAGAGATATTCCGATGTGGACTGGGAGGCGCTCGGTCGCCATTGCTCCGAGACCGAGCGCCGCGCCGACGACGCGAGCCGCGACGTGGAGACCTGGCTCAAGTGCTACTACATGCGAGACCACGTCGGCGGCGTCTTTTCGGGCACGATCACCGGCGTGGTGCCGTTCGGCCTCTTCGTCACCCTCGACGAGTACTTCGTCGACGGCCTGGTGCACATCTCCGAGCTCGGGCGCGACTACTTCCAGTACGACGGCGCGCGCCACATGCTGCTCGGCGAGCGCACCGGCAAGCGCTTTCGCCTCGCCGACCGCATGACCGTGAAGCTCGTGCGGGTCGATCTCGATACCCGCAAGATCGATCTCGTGCCGGCATGAAGCGCGAACCGCGCGTCGTTTTCGGTTTCCATGCGGTGCTCGCCCGTCTGCGCGCCGATCCATCCTCGGTGCTCGAGATCTTCCTCGACGAGACGCGCAACGACGCGCGCGCTCGCGACCTCGCGACGCTCGCCGAACGCGCGGGCGTGCGCTTGATGCGCGTGCCGACCAAGCGCCTCGACGGCTTCTACGGCGGCGGCCGCCACCAGGGCGTGGTGGCGCGCATCGAGGTGAAGACGAGCGCGGATACGGTGCAGGAGCTGCTCGCCGGGCTGAAGGAGCCGGCGCTGCTTCTCGCACTGGACGGTGTTACCGACCCGCACAACCTCGGCGCCTGCCTGCGCGTGGCGAACGCCGCCGGCGCGCAAGCGGTGATTGCGCCGCGCGACCGCGCCGCCGGCATCACGCCGGCGGTGTCGAAGGTGGCGAGCGGCGCCGCCGAAGCCACGCCCTACCTGATGGTCACCAACCTCGCGCGCACGATCGGCGAGCTGAAGGAGGCGAACGTCTGGATCGTCGGCGCCGACGAGCGCGCCGAGCAGACGCTTTACGACGCCGACCTTCCGGAAGCCATCGCCTGGGTGCTCGGCGCCGAGGGCGAGGGCATGCGCCGCCTGACTCGCGAATCGTGCGACCTGCTGGTGAGAATCCCTATGCGCGGCGAGGTCGATAGCCTCAATGTCTCGGTGTCGGCCGGCATCTGCCTCTTCGAATCGGTGCGCCGGCGAACCGGCAAGCCCGCCGGCGGTCCGAGTAGGCATGGCACGAGCTGACGAGCGCTATACCCCGCCGGACCTGACCCAGATCGACATCAGCAAGCCCGAAGCCCTGCGCTACTGGGCACGGACGTTGGAGACCGACGAGAACCGGGTCCGGCAGGCCGTGCGCAAGGCCGGGCCGCTTTTGGAGGATGTGAAAAGTGAACTCGGGAGCTACGGCCCCGGCTAGGCGTTTTGTTTCTTTCCAAGATATTGGTTTTGCTTTAGAATTCGCCCCCTTCCGGGTCGCATCGCTACGCATGGCGATCGGCCAAACCCATAGGAAAAGGAGCCCATCGGCATGCGGCATTACGAGATCGTTTTCATCGTCCATCCCGACCAGAGCGAGCAGGTGCCGGCGATGGTCGAGCGCTACAAGGGCGTCATCGCGACGCGCAACGGCACGGTGCACCGCCTCGAGGACTGGGGCAGAAGGCAGCTCGCCTACCCGATCCAGAAGGTGCACAAGGCGCATTACGTGCTCATGAACATCGAGTGCGACAACGAGACGCTCACCGAGCTCGAGCATTCGTTCAAGTTCAGCGACGCGGTGCTGCGCCACCTCATCATCAAGATGCCGAAGGCGGTTACCGCGCCTTCGCCGATGATGCGCGAGGAGAAGTCCAAGTCCATGATGGAGCGCGGCGCCGAGGGGCGGCCGGCGGAAGGGCTGACTGAACCGGGTCGAGCTGAGCGGCCGGCTGCTTGAGCTGGGCGCGCTGCGCTACACGCCGGCCGGCATTCCCGCCGTCGAATTCAAGCTGCGGCACGAGTCCGAGCAGGGCGAGGCGGGCTCCCGGCGCAGGGTGGAGGCGGAGATCGGCGGCATCGCCTTCGAAGCGCAGGCGCGGCTGCTCGCCGCAGCCAAGCTCAACACCGAGCTGAGATTGCACGGGTTCCTGGGCGCAAAGAGCAAGCGATCGAGGAAGCTCGTGCTGCACGTAACCAACGTCGAATTTGTTGAAGGAGAGTAAAGATGCCCCCGCCACGCAGAGGCAAAGGCAAAGGGAAGCTGAAGGACAAGAAGGACAAGAAGGACAAGGGCCAGCGGGCGTTGTTCCGCCGGCGCAAGTTCTGCCGCTTCACCGCCGAGAAGGTCGAGTGGATCGACTACAAGGACGTCGACGTCCTGAAGGACTTCGTCAACGAGACCGGCAAGATCATCCCGGCGCGCATCACCGGGACCGCGGCCGGCTACCAGCGGCAGCTCTCGGACGCGATCAAGCGCGCGCGCTTCCTCGCGCTGCTGCCGTACACGGACCTGCACTGAGACCTGAGGGAGAAATTCGGCCATGCAAGTGATTCTCATGGAGAAGGTGGCGAACCTCGGCAACCTCGGCGACGTGGTCAAGGTGAAGGACGGCTACGCGCGCAACTTCCTCATTCCGCACGGCAAGGCGAAGCGCGCCACCGAGGATAACCTCAAGGCGTTCGAATCCAGGCGCGCGGAGCTCGAGAAGGCGCAGAACGAGGCGCTCGCCAAGGCGCAGGAGCGCGGCGCGAAGCTCGAAGGCGTGAAGATCCAGATCGCGCAGAAGGCGGGCGTCGACGGCCGGCTCTTCGGCTCGGTCACCAACTACGACATCTGCGAGGCCCTCGAGAAGCAGGGACACGAAGTGGAGCGCTCGCAGATCCGCATGCCGCAGGGACCGCTCAAGCAGGTCGGCGAGTATCCGATCCAGATCGCCCTGCACACCGACGTCACCGCCACCATCACCGTCGCCGTCATCGGCGAGCAGTAATCCCGCCAGCTAGTCTCGCCTGCGACTCAAATGCGCTTCGATGAGCGATTCGGCGGCCGGCGCGACGTTGCGGGCGGGGCCGCGCACGCCCAGCGTGATGGCGGCGACCTGGGCGCCTTCCATGAGCAGGAAGAGGTGGTCGGCGAGTAGCTGAGGCTGGCGCGCGCCGGAACCGACGCAAAGCTCCGCGAGCCGCGCGCGCAGCTTTGCCTTGTGCGTCTCGATGACCTTGCGCGCGGGGTGGTCCTTCTCGGTGATCTCGACCGCGGCGTTGGCCATGGCGCAGCCGCGCGCCTGGGGATCGGCGACGTGCTTTGCGAGCAGCCTGAAAGCGGCGTTGAGCTGCCTGCGCGGGTCCTCGGGATAGCGGCTCGCCATCTGGTCCCATTGCTGCCAGAACCGGATGTCGTGGTCGCGCAGCCATTCGGCGACGAGCTCGTCCTTCGACGGGAAGCTGCGGTAAAGGCCCATCTTGGTGCTGTCGGCCCCGGCGGCGATGGTCTCCACGCCGACCGCGCGGATGCCCTTGCGGTAGAAGAGGTCCGCGGCGGTGTCGAAGATGCGCTTGCGCGCGCTCGCGCGCTCGCCGGAGGATTTGCCGGGCTTCTTGGCCATCTAGCCGAAATCGTTTGACCGGTATGATACCGATCGGTATCATAGCACTGCTTCGGTACGTGACCATCCGGCATCCCTCCGCTTTGCCGGCAGCCGGTCAATAGGAGCGAGCAGCACCCAAGGCGGCAACCCGGTCCTCACCTGGGGATGCCATGAGAAGCGTTTTCGCCACTCCTCTACGCGGCCTCGCCGCCGGCGCGCTCGCGCTCGGCCTCGCCTGCTCTGTCGCGCTCGCCCAGGACGCCCGGGATGCGGCGAGCGCGGCGCGGTCGCCGCCGCGGCAGAAGGTGGTGCTCAACGCCGATCCGCTCTTTTCCTTCGGCAGCGCGCAGCTGAGCCCCGCGAGCCGCGCGGCGCTGGATGATTTCGTGCGCGCATCGGAGCTCATGAGCGCGGGGCCGATCCGGCTCGTGGGACATGCCGACCGCCTGGGCTCCGAGGCCCGCAACCAGATACTGTCCGAAGAGCGCGCCGACGCGGTGAAGGCTTATCTCGTCAGCCGCGGCATCGAAGAGACGCGCATACGGGTGGAAAGCAAGGGCAATACGCAGCCGGCGACGCAAGCCGAAGCATGCGGCAGCGGCAGCAGCGCGCGAACGATCGCCTGCCTGCAGCCCGACCGCCGCGTTGCCGTCGAGGTGGCCGGCACCCGCATTCTCAAGTTGAGCAATCTACAAAAGAAGGAAGCGCCATGATCTGGGACCGCATCAAGAGCGACTGGAACCATTACAAGGGCGACGCCAAGCAGCAGTGGAGACACACATGAGAAAAGCGCAATGGATGCGGGCGAGCACAGCCCTGGTGAGCGTTGCGGCAGCCGCAATGGCGCTCGGATGCAGCCCGCCGCAGCAGGCGCCCGCGGCGGCGATCAACGACAAGTTCTACACCGTGACGCCGGACGCGATGACGGTGAACGCCGGCATCCTCACCGGCCAGCTCACCGAGATGAAGGTGATGGAGCGCGTGGAGGAAGGCTCGGGCCGCATTGACGCGCCGGCGAGGCTCAGCGGCAAGCTCGTGCTGAAGAATGTCTCCAAGGACCAGTCCGTGCGCCTGGTGGGGGGCAAAGTCACCTATATCGACGCGCAGGGACAGCCGATCGCGTTGGAAGACAACCGCACGGAGCCGTTGCTCAAGTTCGCAAGCTCCTACGGAAGCAGCGACCGTCTGGATCCCGGCCAGGACGCTACCCAGACGCTCGAGGTCGAATTTCCGGTCGAAGCCCTGAAGCAGAAGAAGCTCACGGACATCCGGCTGGGACTGGTGTATGTGCCCGCGCCGTACAAGGAAGGCACGCTAGACTTTCCGGTCTCGATTGGCGGGCAGTGATGGACAACGCTCCGAAGGTGCGCCGTCCGGACGCGCCCGAGGCAATGATCCCCCGGCCGACGCTGCACGTCCCGGAAGCCAGACGCGGCGCCATCCGGCGCCCGCGCCCGCGGCTATCCGGCTTCAGGCGGTGTGTCTGACTGCCAACGCTACTCCGGGAAAGGCGCCGAACGACGAGGCCACGAGGGACGTGGTCATCAAGGATCGGCGCGGGCGGGATTTGCTCAAGACGGGTGCCTTGCAGAACGCCATCCTGAACAGCACCGGCTTCGCGAGCATCGCCACCGATGAGAGGGGCGTCGTACAGATATTCAACGCCGGCGCAAAGCGCATGCTCGGTTACACCGGCGCCGAGGTGGTGAACAAGCTCACGCCGGCCGATTTTTCCGACCCGGCGGAGCTCATCGAGCGGGCCACGGCCTTGAGTCGCGAGTTCGCGACGACGGTCGCTCCGGGTTTTGAGGCATTGGTTTTCAAGGCTTCACGCGACCTCGAGGACCAATACGACCTGACCTGCATCCGCAAAGACGGCAGCCGGTTTCCCGCAGCGGTCTTCGTCACTGCGCTGCACGACCCCAAAGGCGTAATCATCGGGTATCTGCTGACCACGATCGACAATACCGCGCGCACGACAAAGCCGGCATCGGACAAACCCGAAGTCGCGTTCCAGCCGCAGGCTGCGGGCGGCGCGGCGCGCCGTAGGTTGCTCTACGTGGAAGATCGCCCGGAGAGCGTCCGGCTTGTCGAGCAGATCGTTGCACGCCGCACGGACGTGCTGCTGCTTTGCGCCGCGAACGTGAATCTTGGAATCGAGCTCGCACGAGCCGAGCAGCCGGAAGTGATCTTCATGAACATCGATTTGCCCGGCATCGGCGCGATCCAGCTCATGCAGCTGCTGCGCGCGGATCCGGCCACGCGAAATGCGCCCATCCTGGCCCTCAGCGCCAATGCCGCGCCCGACGCCGTCGCGAAAGCGTTGGAGGCCGGCTTCTTCCACTACCTGACGCGCCCCATGAAGGCCGAGCTGTTCATGGAAGCCCTGGGCGACGCGCTGGAATTCGCGGCGCGCGAGCGCGCCGAACAAAACGACCTGCCCAAGCGGGCAGCTCACAGCCATTAAGGAGTCACGATGAAAATCCGTCCGTTACACGATCGCATCATCATCAAGCGTCTCGACGAGGAAAAGAAAACCGCCTCCGGAATCGTCATCCCGGATACCGCAGCGGAGAAGCCCGAGCAGGGCGAAGTGATGTCCGTCGGCAAGGGAAAGACGACCGACGAAGGCAAGCTCGTGCCGCTCGACGTCAAAGTGGGCGACCGGGTGCTGTTCGGCAAATACTCCGGGCAGACGGTCCGGGTGAAGGGCGACGAGCTTCTCGTCATGCGCGAGGAAGACATACTCGGCGTGGTCGAAAATACGCAATGAACATCGTCATGTGGATTCTGGCTGGAGGCGTTCTCGGCTGGGTCGGTTATTCGTTTCTCGGCTTTAACCGGGCGCAGGGCATACTGGTCTCGATGACCATGGGCGTCGTCGGCGGTTTGCTCGGCGGGAATACGATCGCGCCGCTATTCACCGCCACGCCGGCGCTTACGGGCGATTTCAACTCTTCGGCGCTGTTCTTTGCCGCTGGAACGGCGGCAGCGCTGTTGGTCCTTTGCAATCTGGCCTACGACCGCTGGGCTGTGTAGTCGTCTTAACTGGAGAGAAAGCATGGCAACTAAAGACGTACGTTTTCACGAAGATGCACGCACCCGGATGGTTCGCGGCCTGAATATCCTCGCCGACGCCGTGAAGATCACGCTCGGCCCGCGCGGCCGCAACGTCGTGCTGGAGCGCTCGTTCGGGGCGCCGACCATCACGAAGGACGGCGTATCGGTCGCGAAAGAGATCGAGCTGAAGGACCGGTTCGAGAACATGGGCGCGCAGATGGTGAAGGAAGTCGCCTCCAAGACCTCCGACGTCGCCGGCGACGGCACCACCACTGCTACCGTGCTCGCCCAGGCGATCGTGCGCGAGGGCATGAAGTACGTCGCCTCGGGCATGAACCCCATGGACCTCAAGCGCGGCATCGAC
>SCTY01000030.1 GCA_004297625.1 Betaproteobacteria bacterium
TCGCCCTACAGCACCACGATCGACACCACGAAGTTCGCCAACGGCACCTACACGCTCGTGGCCCGCGCCACCGACAACGCCGGCGCCGTCACGAACGCGCAGATCAGCGTGACGATCTCGAACGCTGCCGCGCTGCCCTCGACCGGCACCAAGGCGATTCCGACGTTCGAATCGGTCGGCCTGTACTGGACGCCGGGTACCGACCCGGGCGCCGCCGGCTGCACCGTGCAATACCGCAAGCAGGGCGACAGCGCCTGGAAGGACGGGCTTGCCATGTGGTACGACGCGCGCAACAGCGAGTGCCGCGGCAGCATCGTGAATCTCGCCTCGGGCGCCGCCTACGACGTGCAGTTCGCGCTTCCCGGCCAGCAGCCCTCGCGCGGACTGACGTTCACCACGTGGAGCGACACGTTCCCGATCGCGAAGACGGTCAGCGTGACGAACAGCTCGCAGCCGCTCAACATCACGCAGGGCGGCACGGCGACCGGCTATGTGCTCTACACCGGCCCGGCGACCATCGACGTCGCGAACGCCGCGGACTACAACGTCCAGATCTCCGCACCGTACGTCATCGTGCGCGGGCTGACGCTGAAGGGCGCGCGCGTCGACGGCGTGCGCCTGGTCCAGGGCGCGCACGATGTCGTGATCGAGGGGAACGACATCAGCGGCTGGGGACGCTTCAGCGGCAAGCTGAGCTCCGACGGCTGGCAGATCGGCACCAACGAGGATTCGGGCATCAAGGCCTACTGCTATGACAGCCCGGGCTGGCTCGAGCGCACGATCATCCAGCGCAACAAGATCCACGATCCGCGCTACGGCTCGAACAGCTGGTCCGACGGCCATCCGTCCGGTCCGAACGCCATCGCGTTCTTCGAATGCGGCGGCAACCACGTATTCCGCTACAACGACATCTACAGCACCTGGGGCCACTACTTCATGGACGCCATCGGCGGCGGGGAGAACTTCTCGTTGAAGGGCTTCCCGAACTCGGACACGGACATCTACGGCAACAAGATCCAGGACGCCTGGGATGACGCCATCGAGGCCGAGGGCGCGGACAGAAACGTCCGCGTGTGGCGCAACTACATGAGCAACACGGGCACCGGTGTCGCGTCCACGTCGATCAGCGTGGGCCCGATGTACATCTTCCGCAACGTCTGGGACAACAACCGCGTGTTGTCGATGAAATCGCTCGACGGCGATGGGCGCCTGTACATGTTCAAGTCGGGCTCGCAGAGCGGCTACGGCGACGGCCGGCGCTACGTGTTCCACAACACGATGCTGCAGGCGCCTCCCCCGGCCGGCTCGAGCTATCCGCTCGGCGGCGGCGAGGGCCTCGCGAGCCCCGGCGGCGGCCAGAACCTGACCAACACCGTGTCGCGCAACAACATCTTGCACATCTGGAAGTCGTGGTGGAACTCGGTGGACGACACCGGCGGCGGCATGACGCCCAACGACCTGGATTACGACCTGGTGAACGGCAACGTCACCGCGGCCGGCAGCCAGGAAGCGCACCGGATCGTCGGCACGCCGATCTACGCGCCGAACAACGGGTGGTCGTCGGAAGCGGGCGGCATGTACCAGCTCGATCCGTCGAGCCCGGGCTACGACGCCGGCGCGCGGATCCCGAACTTCAACGACAACTTCACCGGCGCGGCGCCCGACCTCGGCGCGCACGAAGCAGGCGCGCCGGCGATGAAATTCGGAGTGCAATGATGAGATACCGCGGATTCACGCTGCTCGAGCTGCTCGTCGTCATCGTGATCATCGGCCTGCTCGCGGGCTACGTGGCGCCGCGCTACTTCGCGCAGGTGGGCAAGTCCGAAGTGCAGGTGGCGCGCTCGCAAATCGAGTCGTTCGATAAGGCGCTGGACCAGTTCCGCCTCGAAAAGCGGCGCTACCCCACCGCCGAGGAAGGGCTGGAGGCGATCCGGCCGTACCTGAAGAAGGCGGTGCCGAACGACCCGTGGGACCGGCCGTACGTGTATCGCACGCCGGGCAAGAACGGCGAGTTCGAGCTCTTCTCCTACGGCCGCGACGGCAAGCCCGGCGGCAGCGGCGAAGACGCCGACATCGGACTCAACTGAAACTCCCGGTAAGCAGCCACTTCAGGGGCGCCCACGGCGCCCTTTTTTTTGACGCGCGCCGGTCGCCCTCGGGCGACATGGAGAACCTCAAGTGAATCAGTCGCTTGTCGGAAAGTCGCGTTCCTTCGTCGTCTACGCACTACGCACTTGTCGTCTTTCACCCTACGAATCCACAGTTAAGCCATTGATCTGCCTGGGCTCAGGCAACTGGCACGCCTCATGCGTAAGTGAGTTGCATTAGTAGAAACAACGATAAGGGGAGCAAATTTGCACTACGAGCTTCTCGCGCTCGACCCACGGCAGCAGGTCGTCGCGCTCACGCTGCAAGCCGCGAATGAAGCCCTCGCTGCGGATGAGGCCCGCAAGCGCGGCCTGACGGTCATTTCGCTCGAGGCGAAAGGGCTGCGCTTCGCGCTCTCGCGCCGCAAGCGCTTCCCCACGATGCTGTTTTCGATCGAGCTGCTCTCGCTCCTGCAGGCCGGACTCAACCTCGTCGAAGCGCTGCAGACGCTGAGCGAGAAGGACGCGAGCGGCGAGCGGCGCGAAGTGCTCTGCGGAATGCTCGCCGCCATCCATCGAGGCGAGCCGTTCTCCGGAGCGCTCGCCGGCTTCTCGCGGCATTTCTCGCCGCTCTACGTCGCCACCATCAAGGCCGCCGAGCGCACCGGCAACGTGGCCGAGGCGCTCGGCCGCTACATCGCCTACCAGGAAGAAATCGAGCGGGTGCGCAAGAAGATCGTGTCGGCGAGCATCTATCCCGCGGTGCTGCTCGCAGTCGGCGCGCTGGTGATCGGCTTTCTCATGCTCTACGTCGTGCCGCGCTTCGCCAAGGTCTACGAGGACATGTCCGGCACGCTGCCGTTCTTTTCGCGCCTGCTCCTCACCTTCGGCAATTTCGTCGGCGGCCACTTCGCCGCGCTCGCGCTCTGCGCGCTCGCGCTCGCGTCGCTCGCGGCGTGGGCCTTCTCGCGCACCGGGTTCCGCGCCTGGATCAACACGCGCCTGTGGCGCATCCCGGCGATCGGCAACCACATGAAGGTCTACCAGCTCGCGCGCCTCTACCGCACGGCCGGCATGCTGCTCAAGGCCGGCATCCCGGCGGTGCGCGCGCTCGACATGGTGCACGACCTGCTCGCGCCGCATCTGCGCCCGGGCCTCGTGGAGGCGAAAAAGCGCATCGAGCGGGGACAACCGATGTCGACGGCGCTCAGCGCCGCCGGCCTCGCCACGCCGGTCGCCGTGCGCATGATGAGCGTCGGCGAGCGCAGCGGCGACATGGGGCAGATGCTGACCCAGATCGCCCGTTTTCACGACGACGAGGTGGCGCGCGTGATCGACTGGTTCACCCGCGCCTTCGAGCCGCTGCTGATGACGGTGCTCGGCACCGTGGTCGGGCTGATCGTCGTGCTCATGTACATGCCGATCTTCGAGCTCGCCGGAAGCATCCAATGACCGACATCGAAACCCTGGAAAAGGACCTGCGCATCGCCGCCATCTCGCTCGACGCGATGCGCGCCGCGCAGCCCGCCTTCGAGGCCATCGCCTTCGCGGAGGCGACGCGGCGCCATTGCGTCGCGCTGCGCGCCGCGGACGGCGCGCTGCTGGTGGTGCTCGGCAACCCGTTCGACCTCGACACGCAGGACTGGATCGAGGAGCGCCTGCGCGAGCCTTTCGGCTACCGCCTCGCCGACGCGCACGAGCTCGCCGCCTACCTCTCGCAGCAGGAGACGCAGCTGCGCGCCCTGGATGGCCTGTCCAAGGAAGTCGCCGAGACCGGGACGCGGGTCGACGGGACGCAGGAAATCTCCTTCGAATCGGCCGCCGAGGCCGACAGCACGGTGGTGCGCCTCGTCACCTCGACGCTCTACGACGCGCTCAAGGCCGGCGCGAGCGACGTGCACCTCGAGTCGACCGGCGCCGGGCTCACCATCAAGTACCGCGTCGACGGCGTGCTGACCGCCGCCGAAAGGGTGCCGGGGATCGAGCTCGCCGAGCAGGTGATCTCGCGCATCAAGGTGATGTCGGAGCTCGACATCGCCGAGCGCCGCGTGCCGCAGGACGGGCGCTTCAAGGCGCGCCGCGACGGCCGCGAGATCGACTTCCGCGTGTCGGTGATGCCGAGCGTGTTCGGCGAGGACGCGGTGCTCAGGATCCTCGACCGCAAGACGCTCTCCGACCAGCTCAGCGGGCTGACGTTGGATGCCTTGGGGTTTTCCTCGGAATTGAAGGATTCTCTGAGAAACCTTTCCACGCAGCCCTACGGCATGCTGCTCGTCACCGGCCCGACCGGCAGCGGCAAGACCACGACGCTGTACGCCGTGATCACCGAGGTGAACAAGGGCCTCGACAAGATCGTCACCATCGAGGACCCGGTCGAGTACCAGCTGCCCGGCGTGCTGCAGATCCCGGTGAACGAGCAGAAAGGCCTTACCTTCGCGCGCGGCCTGCGCTCCATCCTGCGCCACGACCCCGACCGCATCATGGTGGGCGAGATCCGCGACCCCGAGACCGCCGAGATCGCCGTGCAATCCGCGCTGACCGGCCACCTCGTCTACACGACGGTGCACGCGAACAACGCTATCGACGTGCTCGGCCGCTTCCAGCACATGGGCGTCGATACCTACAACCTGGTCTCGGCGCTGAACGGCGTGCTCGCGCAGCGGCTGGTGCGGGTCATATGCAGGCAATGCGAAGCCAAAGGCTGCGGCGCGTGCCGCGGCACCGGCTTCAAAGGCCGCAAGGCGATCGGCGAGATCGTGGTGCTGAACGACGAAATCCGCGAAATGATCGTCGCGCGCACGCCGGCGAGAACGCTGAAGGAGGCCGCGCGCGCGGCGGGCACCGTGCCGCTGCGCGAGGCGGCGATGCGCCTGGTGCAGGCCGGCGAAACGACTCTAGAGGAGATCAACCGTGTCACTTTTGTGGCGTAACCCTCAACGCCGCCTCGGACTGTGCTCCGACCGGCTGTTCCTTTCGAAGAACCGGACGATTGCGGTGCAGCCCACCGCCGACGCGGCGGAATGGCGCGCGGCGGTCGACGCGCTGCCCGGGATCCTGCTTTCGCTCAAATGCCGTGAAGCGAGCGTGGTGCTCGCGGACCAGTTCGTGCGCTACGCGCTGCTGCCGTGGAACGCGGCCATCAAAAGCGAGGAGCAGTGGGTCGCCCTCGCGCGCCACCGGCTCGCGGCGATCCACGGCGCGGTCGCGGCGCAATGGGAAGTGCGGCTCGCCGACACCGCGCCCATGGGACCGCGGCTCGCGTGCGCGGTGGACCGCGGGCTCGTCGAGGCGCTCGCCTCGGTTTTCGTCGCCGCGAACGTGCGCCTCGCCTCGGTGCAGCCGTTCCTGATCGCCGCTTTCAACCGCATCCGCAAGCACATCGGCAACGGCTCGTGCTGGCTGGTGGTCGAGGAGCCGGGGCGCCTGACGCTCGCCTTCATCCAGCGCGGCGTGTGGATCGCGATCCGCAGCCGCCGGGCCGACCAGCGCTGGCGCGAAATGCTGCCCGAGATCATCGAGCGCGAAAGCGCGTTCCTCGCGCTCGCGGCGCCGTGCACGCGCGTGATTGTCTGCGCGCAGGGCGATTTCGACACCGCCAATTGCGAAAGCTGGGACGCCAAGGCGGTGAGCTACGGCGAACTGGCGCTCGCGTGGGACTGAGAATCATGCGGCGCCTCGAGCTCGACTTCAGCGGCCGCCGCTCGGCCGCGCCGTGGGCCGGGCGCGTGCTTCTCGCGCTGGCGCTTGCCTTCGCTCTGGACGTGGGCATGTCCTATAACAGCGCCAAGCGCTCGCTCGAAACCCGCCAGGCGAGCATCGCCGCCGCGGCGCACCCGCGCGGCACCCCGCAGAGGAAGGCGAGCGCCGAGGAAATCGCGCTGGTACGCGACACGGTGCGGCGGCTCGGCACGCCGTGGGAGAGGCTGTTCACCGCGCTCGAAGCGGCGGCGAACGACCAGGTCGCTCTGCTCGGCATCGAGCCCGATCCCAAATCCGGGACGGTGCTCATTTCCGGGGACAGCCGCGACTACCTCGCCGTGCTCACGTACGTCCTCAATCTCAGCCAGGCCGAAGCGTTGAGGAACGTGCACCTGGTGCGGCACGAAGCGAAGCCGAACGACCCGAACGGCGCGGTGAACTTCACCGTTTCGGCAGCCTGGAGCGAGCAGCGCCGATGAACGCTCGCCTCGCCCGTCTTTGGGACAGCCTCGACGCCATGGGGCTCGCCGCGCTCGTGTTGCTGGCAGCCGCCGGCGCGTTCCATTTCCTGGTCGTCCAGCCGCTCGAGGCGCGCAGCGAGCTCGCACGCGAATACGCGGCGCGCCAGGTGCGCAAGGCCGAGCCCGCGCAAGCGGGCGGCGCCGAGGACAAGGTCGCCGCGGTCTACCGCTTCCTGCAGAAGGACGAGGAGACCACCGACTGGCTCGCCAAGCTCCACGGCATCGGCCTCGCCACCGGCGTGCAGCTGAAGTCGGCGAGCTACCGCACCGAGAGCGCCGAGGGGCGCATCCAGCGCTACGAAATGGTGCTGCCGGTTTCGGGCACCTATGTCCACGTGCGCGACTTTCTCCAGCGCTCGCTGGCCGAGATCCCGGTGATGTCGATCGACCAGTTGACGCTCAAGCGCGAAAGCCGCAACGACGGCACGGTCCAGGCCGAGCTGCGCCTCACCCTGCACATCGTGAAATCATGAACTTCGCTTTCCTGAAAACCGACCTGTCGAAGCGTGCGGCGCTCGCCGTTCTCGCGCTGCTGCTCGTGGCGGGCATCGTGGCCGGGCGCGAAAAGCCCTCGCTTTCGGTGCCTGAAAAGGTGAATCGAATCGAAGCCAGGGTTGAACTGGCGGACGACATCGATCTGTCGAAGCTGGAGCGCCCGGCGGCCGCCCAGGCGCCGCACAACGACCCGTTCGCGCGCCGCAGCTTCGCGCCGCCCGCGCCGCAGGTCGCAGCCGCCGAGCCGCCCAAGCCGGTCGCGCCGCCGCTTCCCTTCCGCTACATGGGCCGCCTCACCCAGGACGGCAAGACCGAGGTGTTTCTGCTGCGCGGCGAGGAGATTCTCAGCATCGCGGCCGGACGGAAGATCGACGCGCAATACCGCGTCGACGCGGTGACCGACTCGGCCATCCGGATCACCTACCTGCCGCTCAGGACGCGGCAATCGCTGGAGCTCGCGCAATGAAGGGCTTCACCCTCATCGAGCTGATGATCACGGTGGCGATCGTCGCCCTGCTCGCCACGGTCGCCATGCCGCTCGCCGAAGTCACGGTGCAGCGCGCCAAGGAAACCGACCTGCGCCGCTCGCTGCGCGAGGTGCGCGAAGCGATCGACGCCTACAAGCACGCCGTGGACGACGGCGCCATCGAGAAGGCGGCGAACGCCTCCGGCTATCCGCCCTCGCTCGCGGCGCTGGTCGACGGCGCGCCCGACAAGCGCGATCCGAAGGGCGCTCGGCTCTACTTCCTGCGCCGCGTGCCGCTCGACCCGGTCTCCGGCCAGGAATGGGGCCTGCGCTCCTACCAGAGCAGCGCCGACTCGCCGCAGCCCGGGAAGGACGTGTTCGACATCTATTCGCGCAGCCCCGGCACGGGGCTGAACGGCATTCCATACAGGGAGTGGTAATGAAGAAGATCGCAGGGTTCACGCTCGTCGAGCTGATGGTGGTGCTCACCGTCATCGCTCTGCTCCTTTCGGTCGTCGTGCCCGACTACGTCGGCCGCATGCGCCGCGCCGAGGAAGCCGTGCTCAAGGAAAACCTCGTCGTCATGCGCGATGCGCTGGACAAGCATTACGCCGACGCCGGCAAGTACCCGCGCTCGCTCGAGGAGCTGGTATCCAAGCGCTACCTGCGCTCGATCCCGCCCGACCCCTTCACGCAGTCCGCGCAGACCTGGGTACCCGTCCCGCCCTCCGACGCGCAAAAAGGCGGGGTCTACGACGTGCGCAGCGCGGCGAAGGGCTATGAGCGCTGGTAGAACCCCCCGCTCGCTCCGCTCGCGACCCCCTTGTCAGGGGGTCAAGGGTTTTACCCTCCTCGGCCTGATGATCGTCGTCGCGATCATGGGCGCGGGGCTCGCGGCGTACGGCCAGCTCGCCTCGCATGCCGCGCAGAGGGAGAAGGAAGCGGAGCTGCTTTTTCGCGGCGACCAGTACCGCCAGGCGATCGAGTCGTACTACAAGAAGGAGCGCAGCTACCCGAGGCGGCTCGCCGACCTCCTCGAGGACAAGCGCTTCCCCATGCCGGCAAGGCACCTGCGCCGGCTGTACGCGGACCCGATCACCGGCGAGGCCGATTGGGCAATCATGCAAGCGCCCGGCGGCGGCATCCTCGGCGTGCACAGCAAGTCCGAAGCGCAGCCGCTGAAAAGCGGAGGCTTTCGCCTCGCCGACAGGACCTTCCAGGACGCGCAGCGCTACGCGGACTGGCAGTTCCTTTACACGCCGCCGAAATAGACTCGTCCGTCCGGCGGATGTGAAGCGCCGCTGCCGCGGCGCAATATCCGGAGTTGGTTATGAGGCCGCTTTTGGCTGCGCTCGCGCTCGCCTTCTGCGCCGGCGCGGCGGCGGCGGCCGACAAGCGCGCTGCTCCAAGCGCAGCGCAGGCAGCGGCGCCGCCGCTGCCGTTTCGCTACGTGGGCCGGCTCTCGCAGAACGGCAAGGTGGAAGTGCTCCTGATGCAAGGCGACAAGCTCTACAGCATCTCGGCCGGGCAAAAGATCGGCGACGACTACGTCGTCGAGCACATCGGCGATTCGAGCATTTCATTGCGCTACCTTCCCCTGAAGCTGCGGCAGAGGCTCGACATCCCGGGCGTCTATTGAGATGAAGCTCGCCGCCGCCGCGCTCGCGTTTGCCCTGCTCGCGGGCTGCGCCGCCAACGAGACCTATCGCGAAGGCCGCGCCATGGTGGAGGCCGGCGACGTCGACGAGGGGCTCGCGCGCATCGAGCAGGCGCTCAACGCCGATCCCGAAGACGAGGAGATCCGCAATTTCTACCTGCGTAACCGCGCCATGGCGGTGCAGCGCTATCTTGCGTTCGCCGACAACGCGCGCGGGGCCGGCGCGCCCGCGCTCGCCGAGGCTTACTACCAGCGCGCGCTGCGTTGGGACCCGACGAACGTGCGCGCGAAAGCCGGGCTCGAAGCGGCGGCCCGCGACCGGCGCTCGGCGCCCGCCGTGGCCGAAGCAGAAAGCCTGCTGAAAAGCGGCGACACCGAAGCCGCGTATGCCAGGGCCAAGGCCGTGCTCGCGGAAAACCCGGCGCAGCGCCAGGCGCGCAACATCGTGCGCAAGGTCGAGGAGGCGAAAGCCTCGACCGACGTGGGCTTCAGCCCCGCGCTCGCGCAAGCGCTGCGCAATCCGATCACCATCGAGCTGCGCGACGCGCCGGTGCGCTCGGTGTTCGAGCTGATGGCGAAGCGCACCGGCCTCAATTTCGTCTACGACCGCGACGTCGCGCCCGACCTGCGCACCACGGTGTTCGTGCGCGACACGCCGGTCGAGGAAGTCATGCGCTTCGTCCTCGTCACGAGCCAGCTCGCGCGCCGCGTGCTGAACGCGAACACCATCCTCGTCTATCCGAACACCCCGCAGAAGGCGCAGGTGTACCGCGAGCTCGTGGTGCGCAGCTTCTACCTCGACAACGCGGACGCGAAGCAGACCGCCAACATGGTGCGCGCGCTCGCCAAGACGCGCGACCTCTACGTCGACGAAAAGCTCAACCTGCTCGTGATCCGCGATACGCCCGAGGCGGTGCGCCTGGTGGAGCGGCTGATCGCGAACCAGGACCTCGCCGACGCCGAGGTGATGCTCGAAGTGGAGGTGATCGAGGTCGGGCACACGCTGCTGCAGCAGCTCGGCATCCAGTGGCCCTCGTTCATCGGCGTCGGCGTGGTGGGCGCGGCCGGCACGCCGGGCCAGCTCACCGGCACGGAGGCGCGCAACCTCAACGGCGAGCTGTTCCGCGTCACGGTGAGCGACCCGCTCATCGCGCTCAGCCTGCGCGAGCTCGCGGGGCGCACCAACGTGCTCGCCAACCCGCGCATCCGCGTGCGCAACAAGGAGAAGGCGCGCATCCACATCGGCGACAAGGTGCCGGTGATCACCACCACGGCGGGCGCCACCGGGTTCGTCTCCGAGTCGGTGAACTACCTCGACGTCGGCCTGAAGCTGGAGGTCGAGCCTTCGGTCAACCTCGACGACGACGTCGGCATCCGGGTCGGTCTCGAGGTCAGCAACATCTCCAACCAGGTCACCACCGCCTCGGGCACGGTCGCCTACCAGGTGGGCACACGCAATACCGCCACCACTCTGCGCCTGCACGACGGCGAGACGCAGGTGCTCGCCGGGCTGATCAACGACGAGGATCGCCGCAGCGCCACCCAGGTGCCGGGCCTCGCCCAGCTGCCGCTGGTGGGCCGGCTCTTCCAAAGCCGCAACGACACGGTCAACAAGACCGAGATCGTGCTCCTCATCACCCCGCACGTGATCCGCAACATCGAGCGGCCCGGCGTGGCCCTGGAGCGTTTCAATTCCGGCACGGAGTCGGACGTCGGCGGCGGCGGGGCGTCCGCGGCCGTGCCGGCGCCGGGCGTTCCGCCCCAGAGCCCGCCTGCACCGGCGCCCGCGCCCGTCAAGCCGGCTGCGCCCGCCTCGATCCTCCCGCCCTCGCGCTAGGCATAGTCCTTTCGGACCATGCCGGCGACCTTGGCTTGAAGAGCAGCACCGGGGCGCGGCTGGCGGCCGCGCCCCTTCTTATTTCTACGCGAACACCAGCTTGTTGATGTCCAGGCCCTCGGCGTATTCGACGCCGACCATGCGGCCGTTGACGCGCGCGATGTCGCGGTAGAACTCGAAGGTGAGGCCGCGCGCATAGAACTGGCTCTTGTGCGCCGCGATGGCGCGCAGCTTGGTGTCGATGGTGTGCGAGACGTCGATGTAGGCGCGCGGCTGGAAGGGCACCGGCACCGGGCGGCACATCGTCGGCAGGAAGCTGTAGAAGTCGAAGCAAGCGAGCCGCTGGGTCGCCACCATGCCGTGATAGATCTGCACGTGGTCGTGGTGAAAGTCCGTCGGGCCGTGCGTCAGCACCGCGAGCGGCTTGTACTCGCGCACCAGGCCGTCGAGCAGGCCCACCAGCTGATGATTCTTCACGTCCTCGATGCGCTTGCAGCCGCCTGCCATCAGGATGCGCAGCTCGCAGCCGAGGATCGCGGCCGAATCCTTCGCCTCCGACACGCGCGTGTCGTAGTCCGCCGGCACCGAGCAGATCGCCATCACCACCTGGACGCCCGCCGCCGAGAGCGCGGCGAGCGTGCCGCCGGCGCCGAGCTCGAGGTCGTCCGGATGAGCGCCGACCGCCACGACCGTGGCGCCGACATAGCGCGCGGCGAAGCTGCGTGCCGACACGGCGGGGTCGGAGCAAATGCTCTGACCCCCTTGGGTTATGGCTGCGCCCAGGGGGGCGTCCGATACATGCACAGCGTGAAATCGTTCGGCAGGTACGTGTGGTCCAGCCGCACCGCGGGCGTCATGCCCATCGCGAGCTGCAGGATGTCCCACGGATAGACGTAGAGGCGGCCCGGGCTGCGGCGCGGCGCGCAGCCCGAGAGGAAGTTGACCGCCAATCCGATGTCCGTGAACGAGAACAGATGCTCGAGCACCGGCTGCACGCGCTCGCGCGTGCCCTTGGCCGCGTAGCCGAAGATGCCGCTCGCCACGACGTAGTCGAACGAATTCTCGGGCTCGTAGGTGAGCGCATCGCCGATGACGAAGCGCGCGTCCATGTCGCGGAAGCGGGTGCGGCAGCGCTCGATCATCGGCGGGCAGATGTCGAGGCCGGTGTAGCGCGGCCGCACGCCGCGCGCGGTGAGAAAGGCGAGAAAGTCGCCGAAGCCGCAGCCGACGTCGAGCACCCGCCGGCCGTGAAGCGAGCCGAGCGCGAGCGCCGCTGCGAAGCGCTTCTCCTGCGAGGAGCGCCGGCCGAAGCCGAGCGCCTTGTAGCCATAGCCGAAGCGGCGGACGTGCTCACGGTACCACCGGGCGGTCTCGAACTCAGGCCGCAGCGCACGCACCATGCGTCGCGGCCTCTCCCATGAGGATGGCGCGGCTTGCCGGGCCGGCGTTGAACAGCAGATCCACGGCGGCGAGCCCGGGGATGAAAGGCGCCGGCCCGCACTGCTTGTACACGGGGTGCGTGAACTGATGCCAGCGGATCTGGATGCCTTCGCGCGCGAATTCCTCGGCGCCGAGATAGCCGCGCGAGCCGCCGAACCCCGCGAGCAGCGCGCGCGCGCCGACCGCCTTGCACAGGTTGAGGATGAGCTGCGACTTCGCGCCGTCGACGTTGAGCTGCGAGCTTCTGAGCAGCGGCGTGCGTATGCCGAACGCCTCGCGCAGCACCTCGATCATCGCCAGGTCGAGCTCCACCAGGCGCTGCCAGCGCGCCTCGAGCAGCTTTCTGAAGTCACCGGCGTAAGTGCTGAAGAAGCCGGCTTCGCGGTAAGCGTGGCGCAGCGTGGCGAAATGATTCGGCCCCCAGGCACGCGCCGGGTCGCGGTTGTCGACCTCCTTGTCGATGATGCGCTCCTTCTGCGAGCGCTGGACGACGGGCACGGTGAGCCAGCGCGCCTGGCCGTCGAGGCGGATCTGGCTGCGGTTCTGGTAGTTGCGCCGCTCGAACTGCACGTGATCGAGCACGATGAACGCATCGACCTGCGCCATGCGCTGCAGGTATCCGAGCCAGGGGATGAAGTGCGGCTGGTGAATGGCGACAAGCATCCGTGCGTCCTAAGTTCGCAGACCCCCTAGCGTAAGACCCGCCCCGGCGATACTTCGACCCGTGACCGTGCGCCGATCGGCGCACCGCAGCCCAGCAGCCCCGTTGCGCGCCTCGGATAGGCTGGAACCGATGCATAGCGGCCCCGATTTCGACGTGCGTGAATGGCGCCCGGAGCGACCGCCCGCCGTCCTCCTCGGCGGCCTCAATCTCGCGCGCGCGCTCGGTGTCGCCGACATCCCGGTGATCGTGGCCGCGGCGGATGCGGAGTCGCGCGTGTTCGCGTCGCGCTTCTGCAGCGCCGGCATGCTGCTGCCACCGCTCGACCAGGTGGACGTTGCCGCAGAGAAGCTCCTGCGGCTGGGGGAGCGCCTTTGCAGCGCACTGGGCCGGCCGGTGCCGCTCTTCTACGGCAACGACGACTACCTCAACCTGGTTCTGCAAAATCGCGGCCGGCTCGCGCCGTATTTCCGCTTCGTCGTGAACGATCCCGAAGTGTCCGCGGCGTTGATCGAGAAAGAGCTGTTCCACGCTTTCACCACCCGCCGGGGCCTGCCTGCGCCGCGGGTGCTGCAATGGGAAGAGCTCGGTCCCGTCGAGGGGCCGGTGCTCATCAAGCCGAAGCTGAAGATCGCCTGGGAGAAGACCCAGATCTACCTCCGCCTCTTCGGCGGCCAGGGCAAGGCGCGCGTCTACCCGGACGGGCGCCAGGCGCTCGCCGATCCGCTCGTGCGCGCACTGCGCAACGAGCTCGTATTCCAGGAATACATCCCCGGCGACGATCGCAACCTGTGGTCGTTCCACGGCTATGCGGACGAGAACGCCAACGTGCTCGCGTGGTTCACGGGCCGCAAGATCCGCACTTATCCCGCGCTCACGGGCGAGAGCAGCTATCTCGAGCTCGCGCATCACGACGAGCTCGCGGCGGTAGGCCACCGCATCGTCGCGCGCGCGCCGCTCAAGGGGCCGTTCAAGATCGATTTCAAATACGACCCGCGCAGCGCCTCGTGGCTGATGCTCGAGGTGAACGCGCGCTACAACCTTTGGCACTATCTCGGCGCCTGGAACGGCGTCAACATTCCGCTGACCGCGTACGAGCACCTGCTCACCGGAAAGAGCGGCCCGGCGCCGGCGCGCTTCGGCACGACCTACCGCTGGCTCAACCTGCGGCTCGACTTCCATGCGTACCGCGACCTCGCCGCGCGCGGCGAGCTCGGGTTCTGGGGTTGGATCGCGTCGCTGGCGGCCGCGCGCAAGGTGTACGACGTGTTCGCCTGGACCGATCCGGTGCCGTTCATCGTCGGCGTACTGCGTCGCCTGCGCCGCCTCCCGCGCTTTACCGCGCGGCTGACGCGATGGCTGTTTACGCCGTCATAGCGGACATCCACGGCAACCGCGAGGCGCTCGCAGCCGTTCTCGGGCTGCTCGAGGAGCGCGGCGTGCGGCGCGTCGCGTGCCTGGGCGACGTCGTCGGCTACAACGCCGACCCCGACGAGTGCGTGGCGCTGGTGCGCAGCCGCTGCGCTGCCGTGATCGCCGGCAACCACGACCTCATCGGCATCGGGCGGCTCGGCTTCGAGCGCTGCTCGAACAAGGCGGCGTATTCGCTCAAGCGGACGCGCCGCATGCTCGCGCCGCAATCCGCAGAGTTCCTTGCCGGCCTTCCGGCGACTCATGTCCTCGAAGAAAGCGTGGTGCTGGTGCACGGCGGAGTGCGCGACGTGCAGCAGTACATGACCACGCCGGCGCACATCCTGCAAAACGCCGAGCTGCTGCGGGCCGATTTCCCCGGCGCGCGCATCTGCTTCTTCGGCCACAGCCACGAGCAGAAGGTCTACGAGGTCGACGGCGAACGCGTGCGCGAATTGCCCGCCGAAGGCACGCTGGCCCTCGATCGCAATCGCCTCTATTTCATCAACCCCGGCTCAGTCGATGCCTCGCGCAAGCGCACGGCGAAGGCCGCCGAATGCGCGCTGCTCGACACCCTGGACTGGAGCGTCGAATTCGCGCGCACCCGTTACGACGCCGCGGCGACGGAAGCGAAGGCGGCGGCTTTCGGCTATCGCATCAGCCCCTTGACCGACCGGCTGTACACGCTCAAGCGCCGGCTTGCCCGCAGGCTCGCCTTCAATGCATGAAGCACTGACGATCGGCCGCGGCTACGACCGCGCCGCTTCCCGCGACATATCGGCCGAGCGCGGCTTCAACATCCCCTCGCTCGACGGCATCCGCGCGCTGGCGGTGATGATCGTGTTCGTCGGGCACGCCGGCCTCGGCTACGTCGTGCCGGGCGGCTTCGGCGTCACGGTGTTCTTCTTTCTGAGCGGTTATCTCATCACCACGCTGCTGCGCCGCGAGTACGAGCGCACCGGCCGCATCAGCCTGCGCAACTTCTACCTGCGCCGCATCTACCGCATCTTCCCGCCGCTCTACCTGGTGCTCGCGATCCTCATCACGCTGAAGCTTTCGGGGGTGATTCCGTACGCCATGTCCGGCTGGGCGGTGGCGGCGCAGCTCGCGCATCTCACGAACTACTACCTGCTGCTGTTTCCCGGCGTCGAGTTCGCGCCCGTGGTGCCTTACACCGTGCCGATGTGGTCGCTGGCGGTCGAAGAGCACTTCTATCTCCTGTTCCCGCTCTCACTGCTTTTCCTGTTGAAAAAAAATACATATCCACGAGCTGCGCTCGCGCTTGCGGCGGTGTGCGCGGTCGTGCTCGCCTGGCGCATCGCCCTCCTCTGGCTCTCGCAGAATCCCGACCACTACACCTATCACGCCACCGACACGCGCCTCGATTCGCTGCTCTTCGGCTGCATCATGGCGCTGTGGATGAACCCGGCGATGGACGAGCCGCCCGAGGCGATCGGCGCGCGCGGCTGGGCGATCCTCTGCTTCGCCGCCGTGGTCGTGCTCCTCGGCACGTTCCTGTACCGGGATCCCTCCTTCCGCGCCGCGGTGCGCTACACCGTCCAAGGCATCGCGCTGTTCCCGCTTTTCTACTGCGCGGTGCGCTACGCGCGCTCGCCGTTCTTTTCGTGGCTCAACCTCCGGCCGGTGCGCGCGCTCGGGATCATCTCCTATACGGTCTATCTTTCGCACTTCGCGGCGATCCAGCTCGCCGGCAAGCTGCTCGGCGTTTCCGGCTTCACGCGCGGCGTGCTCGGCTTTGCCTTCACCGTCGCCTTCTCCGCCGCCTGCTACGTGCTCATCGAACGGCGCTTCGCCGTCCTGCGCCGCAAGCTGCACCGAAACTAACTAATTGGGGGTCAGAGCAAATGCTCTGACCCCAGTTCACGGCTAAAATGGGATCATCCTAGCTTTAGGGCTATTGCCATGCGCCGCTATACCGCCGTTATCGAACGCTGTCCAGATACGCAGCTTTACGTGGGCTACGTCCCGGGTTTTCCCGGCGCTCACAGCCAAGGCGCGACGCTAGACGAACTGCAAGCGAACCTTCGCGAGGTTATCGAGATGCTGCTCGACGACGGAGAGCCGAAGCTCGAAACCGAGTTCGTCGGTACCCAGACAGTCATTGTCGACTGAGTGTCGGGCGTTCCGGTCCTCAAGCCGCGCGAAGTAATCGCCATCCTTACCGCGCTTGGCTTTGCCGAAGTCCGCCAGCGTGGTTCACATAAGCAGTTTCGTCATCCCGATGGACGGGCAACCACCGTCCCTTTCCACGCCGGCCGCGACATCTCGCCGATCCTTTTTGCGCCAGATCGCGAAAGATATCGGCCTGACCGTGGATCAGCTCTTAAAACATCGCTAAGGAGGCTCGCTAGCGACAAAGGGAATTAAGTCGCTGGCACAGGTCTCTTGTTGTCTCCCGATGCCGAGCGTGGGTTCAGCTTGAGTTGGGTTCTTGTTTGGTGAAGAGCTGCATATAGCGCGCGGCCAACGATCGCTTCGGGGGTCCCGTACTCGAGGTAGTATCGCCAGTTGCCTTCCATCATACGGCCGCGCAAAACATCGTCGGCCAAGAGGCGTTCAACGGCTGCCAGACATTCAGCCACGCTGGTGAACTCGAGATAGTTTTCGCCCGGCGCAATTGGACCGGGCAACTCGAACCGCAGGCGTTCTGAAACAATGGCCCGAGAGAAAGCCACATACTCGCCGAACTTCCAGCCGATCGACTCCCACAGGCCGGTCGTCGCAATGCATATAGCGTAAGAGCGCAGGCGCCTCAGGTAGTCGGCTCTCCGGGTGCTAACTTCTGGCGGCACAACGCAATCCGGATACGCCCGGCAGGCGTGCGGCGTGCGCGCGAAGCCGCCAAAGAACCGCGGACCGAAATGCTCGCGAAGCGTACGGATGCACGCCGCACGCATGTCGTTCAAGTCGTTAACATCTTTCTCGGTGAGGTGGTCCTCCCCGGGCGCCCAGGTGCGCGCTAAGAACAACACTCGCGGGGACAGGTTACGCTCGGGCGCGCAGGACAAGGAGCTCAGCGTTGGCACGCCAAGGAGACCGCCGAGCAAAGGAAACAGCCGCGCGAGAGAGATTACTAAACGCTTGAACGCCTGGCTCGAAAGGCGCAGCTGGGCTAGGGAATTGGCCAGCTCGGAAAGTGTCGTGCGATCGAGTAAGGCGGAGTAGTTAAGGCCTAAAGGCACGAACTTCTCGCAATTTGCGCCGTACTCGCCGGTCCTGTAGCTGCGCTTTGCATACAAGACGACCTTGTCTGCGACTTGGCCGTAATAATTGGCGCCATCGCGCACGTCCATGCAGACGAGGCGTGCGCCCTCCACGTCGACAAAGAGGACGTTCGCGCTTGTCGAGAAAACCGGATCGTCCGGTACGAGATGCGGCAGTCGCCGCCGAAGGTGATTCGGCCCGAAGCGCTGCTTTAGCAGGATGCGGCCGGCTTCATGCCCGAGCTTGCCCAAGCTGGGTGAGAACCGTGTCGAGCGGCAGGGCCGGGCGTCGGCAAGTCTCCTCCCCCCGCGGCAGTTACGATAAGTGAAGCGGTCGACATCTTCGGATTCCTCTCGAATTCCTCAGGCGGCCGGTCTCAACTCTTTCTCTTCCGACGATGCCTGGAGCGGACGCGTCGGCGCGCCGTGCGGCGCGTATTCCTGCCAGCTCTTGATCTGCAGCTCGCCGAGGCCCTTCTTGGAGATCGCCTCGACGAAGCGCTGCGCGAGCTGGATGTTGGTGATGAGCGGGATGCCGAAGTCGGCGGCCTTGCGGCGGATGAGGTAGTCGTTCGCGAGCTCCTCCTCGCCGCTGTGCTTCGGGATGTTGATGACGAGGTCGAAGGCCCGGCGCTCGAGGTATTCGAGCGTGTTCGGCGAGCGCGCGTCGGTCGGCCAATGGAGCAGCATCGCGGGAATGTCGTTCGCCGCGAGGAAAGCCGCCGTGCCCTCGGTCGCATAGAGCTCGACGCCCATCGCGCGCAGCGTGTGCGCGCTCTCGAGGAAGGCCGCCTTGTCGGCGATCGGGCCGGTGGAGAGCAGAACCTTGCGCACCGGCAGGCGAAAGCCGACCGAGATGAGCGCCTTGAGGAACGCCTCTTCGAAGTCGTCGCCCAGGCAGCCCACCTCGCCGGTCGAGGCCATCTCGACGCCGAGCACCGGGTCGGCGCCTTCCAGGCGCGTGAAGGAGAACTGCGGTGCCTTGACGCCGACGTACTCGAGGTCGGTCGCCGAGCCGTTGTGCACGGGAACCGGGCGGCCCATCATCACCGCCGCGGCCACGTCGATGAAGTTGACGCGCAGCACCTTCGAGACGAACGGGAAGCTGCGCGAGGCGCGCAGGTTGCATTCGATCACGCTCACATCGTTCCCCTTCGCGAGGAACTGGATGTTGAAGGGCCCGTGGATCTTCAGCGCCGCGGCGATGCGCGCCGAGATACGCCGGATGCGCCGCACGGTCTCGAGATAGGTGCGCTGCGGCGGCAGCACGAGCGTCGCATCGCCCGAATGCACGCCGGCGTTCTCGACATGCTCGGAAACGGCCGACACGACCAGCTCGCCGTTGCACGCCACCGCGTCCATCTCCAGCTCGCGCGCGTTCTCCAGGAACTTGCTGATGACGACCGGGTGCACCGGCGAGACGTCGGTCGCGCGGCGCAGGAAGCGCACCAGCTCCGCGTCGTTCGCCGCCACGCCCATCGCGGCGCCGGAGAGCACGTACGAAGGACGCACGAGCACCGGGTAGCCCACGCTGCGGGCGAACTCCAGCGCACCGGCTTCGCTCTTCAGCTCTTTCCAGGCGGGTTGCACGATGCCGAGCTTGTCGAGGAGCCGCGAGAACTTGTGGCGGTCCTCGGCGGTGTCGATGCTCGCCGCGCTGGTGCCGAGCACGCGCACGCCGGCGTTCGCGAGCGCGAGCGCGAGGTTGTTCGGCGTCTGCCCGCCGACCGACACCACCACGCCGAGCGGCCGCTCGCGGCGATAGAGCTCCAGCACCGTCTCGAGGCTGATCTCGTCGAAATAGAGCCGGTCGCACTCGTTGTAATCGGTGCTCACCGTCTCGGGATTATGGTTCAGCATGAGGGTCTTGTAGCCCTGCCTGCGCAGCGCCTGCACGGTGTTCACCGCGCACCAGTCGAACTCCACCGAGCTGCCGATGCGGTAGGCGCCCGAGCCGAGCACCAGCACCGATTTCTCCAGGTCGCCGGCGGCAATGTCGTCTTCCTCGCCGTTGTAGGTGAGGTAGAGGTAGTTGGTCTGCGCGGGATACTCGCCGGCGAGCGTGTCGATCTGCTTCACCCGCGGGACGATGCCCGCGGCTTCGCGGGTTTCCCGTATTTTTTCAACCGAAGAATCGGAAAGGGCGGCGATTTGCGCATCCGAGAAGCCGGCGCGCTTGGCTTCCAGAAGCGTCTCTCTCGAAACCTGCGCCTTGAGCCGCTGCTCGATCCGCACGATGTGCTGCAACTTCTGCAGGAACCAGCGATCGATGTGCGAGAGCTCGTTGATTCTCTCGAGGGTGTAGCCGCGCCGCAGCGCCTCGGCCGCGACGTGGATGCGCTCGGGCGTGGGCTCGCGCAGCAGCCTGTCGATGTCCTCGTCCGCGAACGTCGCGCCCGGCACGCCGAGCATGCGCAGCGCTTTCTGCAGCGCCTCCTCGAAGCCCCGGCCGATCGCCATCACCTCGCCCACCGATTTCATCGACGAGCCGATGGTCTGGGCCGCGCCGCGGAATTTCTGCAGGTCCCAGCGCGGCGCTTTCACCACCACGTAGTCGAGCGCCGGCTCGAAGCACGCCCGGGTGGCGCCGGTGATGGCGTTCGCAAGCTCGGTCAGGCCGTGGCCCAGGCCGAGCTTCGCGGCGACGAAAGCGAGCGGGTAGCCCGTCGCCTTCGACGCCAGCGCCGAAGAGCGCGAAAGGCGGGCGTTCACCTCGATGGCGCGGTAGCGGCCGGTGCGCGGGCAGAGCGCGAACTGGATGTTGCACTCGCCCACCACGCCCAGATGGCGCACGGTGCGGATGGCGATACTGCGCAGCCGGTGGTATTCGCGGTTGGTGAGCGTCTGGCTCGGCGCGACCACGATGCTCTCGCCGGTGTGGATGCCCATGGGATCGAGGTTCTCCATGTTGCATACCACGATGCAGTTGTCGAAGCGGTCGCGGACCACCTCGTATTCGATCTCCTTCCAGCCGACGAGGTACTCCTCGATCAGCACCTGGGGGCTGTGGGCGAGCCCCTTGGCCACCCGCTCGCGCAGCTGCGCCTCGTCGGCGCAATATCCGGAGCCCAGCCCGCCGAGCGCGTACGCGACGCGCGCCATCACCGGATAGCCGATGTCCTTCGCCAAGGCCACGGCTTCGTCGATGGTCTGCGCCGCCGCGCTGCGGGGCACTTCGACGCCGATCTCCGCGAGCCGCGCGGTGAACAGCGCGCGGTCCTCGGTTTCCTCGATGGTGCGCACCGGCGTGCCTAGCACCGCGACGCCGTACTTTTTCAAAGTGCCTTCCCGTTCGAGCGCCAGACCGCAATTCAGCGCGGTCTGCCCGCCGAAGCTGAGCGCGATCGCATCCGGGCGCTCGCGCTCGATCACCTGCGCCACGAACTGCGGCGTGACCGGCAGGAAGTAGATGCGATCGGCGAGCGCCTCCGAAGTCTGGATGGTGGCGATGTTCGGGTTCACGAGCACCGTCTCGACGCCCTCCTCCTTGAGCGCCTTGATCGCCTGGCTGCCCGAATAGTCGAACTCGCCCGCTTCGCCGATCTTCAACGCGCCGCTGCCGAGAATCAGGACTTTCATCGCATCATTTCCACGAATTGGTCGAAGAGGTAGTTGCAGTCGACCGGGCCGGGCGCGGCCTCGGGATGGAACTGCACGCTCAGGAAGGGCTTCGAGCCGTGGCGCAGGCCTTCGTTGGAGCCGTCGTTGGCGTTGCGGAACCACGGATGCCAGCCGGCGGGCAGCGTGCCCTCGTCCACCGCGTAGCCGTGGTTCTGCGAGGTGATGAAGCAGCGCCCGGTGCCTTGCTCCACGCACGGCTGGTTATGGCCGCGGTGGCCGAACTTGAGCTTATAGGTCTGCGCGCCGGCGGCAAGAGCGAGCAGCTGGTTGCCGAGGCAGATGCCCATGATCGGGCGCTCGAGGCGCATCGCGCGCTCGAGGTTCGCGATCGTCGCCTTGCACGCCGTCGGGTCGCCGGGGCCGTTCGAGACGCACAGCGCGTCGAAGTCTTCCTCGAGGAAATCGTAATCCCAGGGCACGCGGATGACCCGCAGGCCGCGCGCGCGCAGCTCTTCGATGATGCTGCCCTTCGCGCCGCAGTCCACTACGACGACCGTCTTGCCTTTTCCTTCAAAAATTTCCTTTTCAGGGCGGCTGACGCCGGCGACCAGGTTGCGCTGGTTGGGATCGGAGAACTCCACATCCTCGTCGCCGACGACGATCTTGCCGAGCATGCAGCCGCGGCTGCGCAACCGCTTGGTGAGCGCGCGCGTATCGATGCCCGTAATGCACGGGATGCGCTCCCCGTGCAGCCACTGCGGCAGGCTCTTTTGCGCGTCGGCATGGCTGTATTCCGTCGCGAGCTCCGCGACCACGAGCCCCGCGGCGTGGATCTTTCCCGATTCGAACGCCGGCGGCACGCCGTAGTTGCCCACCAGAGGATAGGTGAGCACCATGATCTGCCCGCTGTAGGAAGGATCGGTGAGCGCCTCGGTGTAGCCGACCATCCCGGTGTTGAAGACCACCTCGCCGGACACGGACTTCGGAAAGCCGAGCGGGTGTCCGGCGTAGCGGCTGCCATCCTCCAGTATCAGGTTCGCTTTCATTTCTTGAGAATCCTCTGGCCGAGCTCCACACCGATCATCGTGTGGGTGAGCTCGGAAATATGGCGGTGCCCGTGGGGCACGTGCATCTCGGCGACGCCGTCGAACTCGCCGAGCAGCTCGCGGCTGGAAACCGTTTCGACGTTCTTCACCATGCCCGCCGGAATGGATTGGATGAGCTGGTAGGGATCGTTGGGCCGCGGAATGTCGACCAGGATGAAGCGCATGCCGTGGGCTGCGCAGAACTGCGCGATGCGCTCGATGAGCGCCGCGGCGAGCGCCACCTCATAAGGCGAATAAGCCGACTTGGTCGGCACCGCGTACTCGAACTCGGGCGCGTCGGCGGGCGCGGAGGTCGCGCGCACGCGCAGCGCCTCCTTGTAGTAGGCCCATACGCCGTTGAAGAGCAGCGAGTACGCGTAGGAGTTCTCGCTCAGCCAGCCCACGCCCGGCAGCGCGTAGATGACGTTCTGGATCGCGACGCCCGGGATGTGGCTCTTCTTGCGCGCCACCAGCTTGCCGTCCTCGAGGGCGAACAGCCCGGCCTTCAGGTTGTCCTCGAAGTCGTTGGCATAGAAGCCGAGCACCACGACGTCGGGGTGGTACTTGTAGCCTTCGTTCTCGAGGTAAGCGAGCTCCTCGGCGTTGCTGAATCCCGAGACGCCGGCGTTCAGCACCTCGGCGCGCACGCCGTGGTGCCTGAGATAGCGCTCGAGGACTGCCGAGAAGGTCGCGTCCTGGCGCACTTCGTAGCCCTGCGTATGCGAATCGCCGAGCGAGAGCACGCGCAGCGTCCCGGCGGGCTTGGCGTAAGGAAATTCGCGCTTGTCGCGCAACCCCTTGCCGTTGGTGACGAACTCCCACGAGCCGTCGACGCTGGTATGCCAGAACTCGGCGTGCGGCCGGATGCCGCGCAGGGTGTAATCGCCGTAGCGGTAGTCGGTGTGGTAGCGCGGGTACATCACCGTGCGCTCCTTGTACAGCGCGCGCACTAGCGCCTCGCCCGCCAGGAGCGCGACGAAAACGCTGGCCAAGGCAATGACGGAAGTCTCGAGAAACCGTTTCATTGCTCGGGCCCGGAGGCGGCGCGGCCGAAGCGCATCGGCGGCATGCCCGACTGCTGCGCGCCGATGTCCGGGCGGGGATAACGGTCGTTGAAGTTCGGAATGCGCTCGGCGCTTCCATGGCCGGGGCTGCCGGGTTTCAGGGCGAAGAGCCTGCCTTCGTACTCCGGCGTGCCCTTCCAGCCGTGGTCCTCGGGGTTCCGCCCGGCGCTCCACAGCGGCCCGTTGCGCAGGTCGAAGTCGGCGTCGACCGGCCCCCGGTCGGCGTCGGCGGCGATCGAAGCGAATTTCGGCTGGCCGTTGATCTGCACCGCCTTGTGGATCTGCCAGATGTTGTTGCGGCTGACGAAGTTGTAGAGCTTGCCGCCGGCGTTCTGGATGCCCCAGCCCGCCCCCATGCCGTAGCGCGCGCCCGGCGCGGCCGGCTGCAGCACCGTGTTGTGAAAGTAGTACGCCCGCCCGCCCACGAACCTCGGATCGTTGCTTCCCGCCTTGATGAACGAGCCGCGCCGCTCCGCGTCGGGCGGAGCATCCGGCTGGTACATCTGCGCCATGCGGTTGCTCACGTTGCGCCACACGTAGAGCGGGCCGACCGAGGTGGTCGCGTTCGCGATGGCGGTGAACACGCGGTCGAGGTAGTTGCCCCAGATCCTCACGTTGCGGTTGCCGCCCTCGGCTTCGATGCCGTCGTCGTAGGTATCCGAGATGCGGTTGCCGTTGATGTCCGAGTCGGCCCACGGGAATCCCGCGGTGCTGAAGTTCTCCTCGCCGCCCAGTCCGTCGAGAAAATGGTTGCCGTTGGTCGAGTAGATCTCGTTGTAGCGGATGACGTGGTTGGCTCCGCACTTGACGAAGAGCACGCCCTGCGGGCCCATCGGATGCTTGCGCGGCCCGGCGCCGCTCTGCCACGGGTTCGAGCCGTAGCGCGGGTCGCGCATCACGTTCCTCTGGATGACGATACGGTCGGGACGCTTCTCGTCCTCGGTCTCGCGGTAGTAGTTGCACTGCACCGCGGCGTCGTTGTCGGCGAGCCCGGAATTGGGCCGGTGCTGCTCGAAGCCGCCCCAGCCGGAAATCTCGTTGTCCTCGATCACGATGTCGTGCGTCTGCGTATCGAGCACCGGCCTGAACTGCCGGTCGAGCATGATCCCGGCGCGCTTGCAGTTCCTGAGCTCGAGGCCGCGGATGATGACGTGGTGCGTGCCCTGCTTGACCAGCACGCAGCTGTCGCGCTGCAGGTCGTTGCCCGGCACCTCGCTCTGGTCGATGGCGTTTTTCCCGGGCGCGCCGGTGAAGAGCACATAGCCTTGCTTTTCATCGCCCGAGTCCTCGGGGCCGATCACGAGATGCGTCGTGCCTGGCTCGATGCGCACAGTGCGCTTCACCGGGAACTTCTCGCTCCAGGTGCTTACTTTGACGTTTTCGGCGACTCCAGAGGCGAGGGTCACTCGAATCTCGTATGTAGTGCCCGGCTCGAGCTCGACGAGGCTGCCGCGGTATTCCGAGTTGCGGCTGTCGAACCACAGGTCGAGACCCTGGCGCCAGCTGCCGCCCCCGGCCGGGCGAAACTCGACTTTCGCCGCGTTGTCCTCGGCGCCGCCCGGCGGGCTCCAGTACAGGCCGATCGACTGGAAGGTCGATACCGCACGCGGCGCCGCAAACACCGGCAGCACGAGCAGAATCAGAAACAGGGACAGACCCCATTTGAGAAATAGGGACAGACCCCATTTCAGACCCTTGAAATGGGGTCTGTCCCTATTTCTCATGGCACAGATGCTGCGCGATGAGATCGGCGGCGGCGCGGTGGCCTTCGGCGTTCCAGTGCCCGCGGCCGAGACCCGTGTTCTGGAAGCCATGGAAGAAGACCTTGCGCTGCTCGGCAAGGCGCTGCATCTCGGGCGCGAGCGCGAGGACCGGCACGCCGCTCCTCTTGCCGAACTCGACGAGGCGGCGGTCGGGATACAGCAGATCGGAAACGCCGAGCTCGCCCTGCAGCGCCTCGCGCAAGTTGCGGTCGGGGTGCACCTGGATGGCGTACGGCACCGTAAAGAGCAGGAAGCGCGCGCCGTTGCGCCGCGAATACTCGGCGCTCTGGACGATCAGCCCCTCGGTGATCTTCCACGCCTCTTCCCAAAGCGCGTCCTGCGGCGGCCTGAGCACCACCGGCTCCAGCCCCTGCTCGACGCCGCGCGCATTGGCGGCGTGCGCGTTCCGTATTGCGCGGCTGCTCCGGTAATCGCGCAGCAGCTGCAGCACGCGCGAATGGTCCGAGGCGCGGCGCAGGATCTCCATCGGCAGCGAGAGGCTCCTGCGAAAGCCGGGCTCGTCGGCGAAGGACTCGTCCATGTGCAGCCTGCCGTCCGCACCCAGCATGTAGAACGGCTGGTATTTCTCCTCTTCGAGCGCGAAGGAGTTGTTCCTGACGTCGTTGCCGTTGGTGAACTGCAGGAGCACCAGGTCCGGGCGGTAGCGGATTGCCTGCGACTGGAGCGTCACGTACTCCTGCGCCGTGCCGTAGCCCGATACGCCGAAGTTCAGCACCTCGACGCGCTTGCCCGGCTGGAAGCCGCACGCCCCGAGCCGCTCCGGCAGGAGCGCCCAGTACGCCTCCTCGCGCGGCACCTGCATCGCTTCGGAATACGAGTCGCCGAGCACCGCGATGCGATAGACGTCGTCGGGCTTGTCGAGCGGCGTGTCCCGGTCGCGCCGCCCGGCCGCGTTGACGTGCACGAACGCGCGGCCTTCTTTGGTGAACCAGGCGCTGACCCCCGGGCGCAGCGTCCAGCCGAGCTGCCGATCCGGCCGGTACCAGATGGGCGCGCTGTAGCCCATCAGGCGCAGCGCCGCCTCGGCCAGCAGGAGCCCCGCCAGCACGCTGGCGACGGCGATCGCCGCCCACCCGAGCAAGCGCCTCATGCCGGTGTCAGTCGAGCTCGAAGGCCTGCTCGTAGTTTTTCTTCAACGCCGGGTTCTGCTGGTCCTTCGTGAGGAAGCAGTTGCCCACGGCAAGCGCCTCGATCCCGGTCCCCATGAAGCAGCGGAAAGCATCCTCGGGGCTGCCGACGATCGGCTCGCCGCGCACGTTGAAGCTGGTGTTGACGATGACCGGACAGCCGGTTTTTTTCTTGAATTTTTCTATCAGCTGGTAATACCGCGGATGGGTCTTGCGGTGCACCGTCTGCACGCGCGCCGAATAGTCCACGTGCGTCACCGCGGGAATCGAGGAGCGCGGCACGTTGAGCTTGTCGATGCCGAAGAGCTTGTGCTGCGCCTCGCTCATGGCGATGCGGTGGCGCGCCGCGACGTCGGCGACGAGCAGCATGTAAGGGCTCTCGCCATCGAGGTCGAACCAAGCGGCGGCGTCCTCGGCGAGCACCGAGGGCGCGAACGGCCGGAAGGACTCGCGGTACTTCACCTTGAGGTTGAGCGTCTTCTGCATCGTGGGCGAGCGCGCGTCGCCCAGGATCGAGCGCGCGCCGAGCGCGCGCGGGCCGAACTCCATGCGGCCCTGGAACCAGCCGAGCGCCTTGCCCTCGGCGAGCGAAGCGGCGCACGCTTCCAGCAGGCGCTCGTCGTCGAGCGTCTCGAAAGCCGCGCCGGCTTTCGTCAGCCGCCGCTGGATGTCCTCGAGGGAGAACTGCGGGCCGAGGTAGCCGCCCTGCATGGCATCGAGCCCGGGCTCGAGGCTGCGCTCCATGCCCTTGTGCAGGTGATGCGCCACCAGCGCCGCGCCGAGCGCGCCGCCGGCGTCGCCCGCGGCCGGCTGCATCCAGATGCGGTCGAAGGACTTCCTGCGCAGCAGCTTGCCGTTCGCGACGCAGTTGAGCGCGACGCCGCCGGCAAGGCAGAGGTTGCGCTCGCCCGTCTCCTGCGCGATGGATTGCGCGAGCTTGAGCACCACCTCCTCGGTAATCTTCTGGACCGACGCCGCGAGATCCATCTCGCGCTGCGTGAGGCGCTCCTCCGGCTTGCGCGGCGGGCCGCCGAACAGCTCGTCGAACTTGCCGTTCGTCATGCGCAGCCCGGTGCAGTAGTCGAAATATTCGAGGTTGAGGCGAAAGCTGCCGTCGTCCTTGATGTCGATGAGGTGGTCGCGGATCTTCTGCACGTAGCGCGGCACGCCGTAGGGCGCGAGCCCCATCACCTTGTACTCGCCGGAGTTCACCTTGAATCCGGTGTAGTACGTGAACGCGGAATACAGCAGGCCCAGCGAGTGCGGGAAGTGGATCTCGCGCAGCACCTTGAGCGCGCGGCCCTCGCCGAGGGCGAGCGAGGTGGTGGTCCATTCTCCCACCCCGTCCATCGTCAGCACCGCCGCCCGCTGGAACGGCGATGGATAGAAGGCGCTCGCCGCGTGGCTCAGGTGATGCTCCGAAAAGAGCAGCTTCGCGTCCCAGTCGACCCTTTTGTCTACGCCCTTCAACTCCTTGAGCAGCGTGCTGCGCTGGAAAAGCTTGTCCTTGACCCATACCGGCAGCGCCTGGCGGAACGACTCGAAGCCGCGCGGCGCAAAGGCGAGATAGGTCTCGATCAGGCGCTCGAACTTGAGGAACGGCTTGTCGTAGAACGCGACGTAGTCGAGCTGGTTGGGCTTGACGCCGCCGATCTCGAGGCAGGACCGGATCGCGTTGCCCGGAAACCCGGAGTCGTGCTTCTTGCGCGTGAAGCGCTCTTCCTGCGCCGCTGCGACCACGCTTCCGTCGACCACCAGCGCGGCCGCGGCGTCGTGGTAGTAGGCCGAAATGCCGAGGATCCGCATGGCCTAGAACAGCGTGTAGATGAAGGGGGCCACCACCGAGCCGTGCGCGAGCACGAGCAGCCCGCCCAGCACCAGCGTGATGATGATGATCGGCAGCAGCCAGTACTTGCGCCGCACGCCGAGGAAACGCCACATCTGCAGCACGAAATCCATCGACCTCTCCTAGAACATGTTGCGGTAGCTGCCGTCCGCCGGCCCGGGCGGATCGCGCTTCACCCAGTAGGTCTTCGCCGCGGCGTCGAAACGCCGGTACATGGCATCGCGGCCGAAAAAGCGCATCACCACGCCGACCGGCGTGAACACGGCGAAGAAAATGACCCCGAGCACGATCGGGCTGACGACCCGGCCGAGGAGCTCGCCGAACGCCATCCAGCCGCGGTTGAGCGGCGTGAGCCAGCGCTCGCGTGTGAGGGTGACGACGGCAGTGAGCACGGCAGCCGACAGCAGCCACCAGGGATGATGCCCGGCGGCCCCGCGCCACAGCCCGTAGATGCCGGCGATCACGAACAACCCGGTGAACGTCCAGCCGAAGGATCGATTGGAAGGCAGTGTGGATTTCATAGGCGGGAAAAAATAACCCGCCGCATGGTTTGCGCTGTCGAAGCGGATCAGTCCGTTAAGACTATGGGAGCTCAGGCGTGCTTGCGAATCGCGAGCGCGAGCTGCGGCGTCAGCTCGAGCCCCGTGATCCGCTTGCCGGCCTTGAGCGAGGCCCACAGGGATCTCTTGAGCCATGCGCGGCGCGGCGAGAGCTTGGCGTACCAGAGATCGATCCGGTCGCCCACGCCCCTGCGCGGCGCAAGCAAGGCGGGCGAGCCTTGCTTCGAAAGGATGCGGAGCACTTCGCCCACGGTGGCGCCGCGTATTCCCGCCCGCAGCATCTCCTCCCATTGCATGTCGCGCCTGACGTGCGGGGAGAACCGGCGCGCAACCCGCATGGCGATGCCGTCCGGCAGGTAATTGATGAGCGGCAAGCCGGTGGTGTGGAACTCGATCGCCGAATAGCGATGCGGCGTCTGGTTCAGGAACAGCACGCCGCCGGTCTTGAGGTGCCGCCAGATGCGCGGGAGCAGCGCGGCGCGCTCTTCCGGCAGGAGATGCTCGAAGACGGCGCTCAATACGATGTAATCGAATTCGCCGAGGTCCCCGGGAAGCGAATCGCCGGCCGGCGAGCGCAGGAAGCGCACGTTGCGCCGCCCGAAGTGCCGCGCCCGCAGCCGCGCGAGCTTCAGGAGGCGCTCCTGGAGCTCGATGCCGACCAGCTCGCAGCCGGGCAGCAGCCGGCTGAGCACCATGGTCGAGGCGCCTGCGCCGCAGCCGAAGTCGAGCACCCGCTTTCCGGCGAACTCGGCCGGCTCCACGTAGCCGAGCACTTCGTGCCTTAGGGCGTGCTCGACGTAGGATGGGTCTTCCTCGCGCATGATCTCGTCGCACACGTAGGCGCGCTTCGTGGCCACGATTTCGCGGATAAGCGCCGGCGGATACGAGGTCACCCAACTGCGGCAAGGTCCTGAAGCGCCTGACTTGCCTTCCACTGAAATGCGGTGCCTTCCGTCGGGAAGGCGTTCGATGCGGACTGCCGGCTTTACGGCGGCCAGAGAATCGGGCTGTGCAGCTCGGAGCGCTTTTGCAGACATGGTCCGGCAAAATAACCAGCCGCATCGCATGCGTCGTCGAACGGCAGCGGTCCGTTGGGACTATTGCGCCGGCAGGACCACCGAGCGCGGACGCGGCACGCCGCATGCTCGGGTTCTCACGGACCGTTCCCATGCAGATGCACGCCCGGCTGCCGCGCCGCACGTACGAGGACGCCTGCGTTTTGCCTCTCGCGCAGGCGCTGACGTTCCTCGAGCGAGCGAAGCCGCGCTGCACCGTCTATGCATGCAGCCGCTCGCCGCACACGCTGCAGCTCTATGCCGGCCTGTACGCCTTGCACCACGCCGGGCGCATCCGCCTCGAGCAGCGCTTCGGTCCCGGGCCGCTGCGAAAGCGCCTGCGACAGCTTGCGCCGGACGATCCGGTGTTTTCGACGAGCGCCAACGTCCTATTCGTGGACGCGGACGGCGCCGGGCTGGCCTGCATGGACGTCCGCGACAGCGCGGACTATTACCGGCAGGTTGTGGACGAGGTCGTCCTGTACGCGAAGCGCAGCTTCCGTGCCGGCGTGCATGGCCCCGACAACCTCGTGCCGCTCGGGCTCAACTATTCCGCCTGGCTCGACCGCGCCAGCGCTCCCGAGCTCGCCAAATCGCTGGCGCAGCTCGAGCTCTCGGCGGACGGCGCGAGGCGCCTCGTCGCTTCGCTCGCGCGGCTTTTTCCTTCGCTCGCCGACCGGCTGGGCGTGCCGACGGTGAGCTCGCTGTCCTGCCCGCCCGAGCGCGGCCTCGCGCCGCGCGCGCTGTTTCTCGCGCGCACCTGGGCACCCGGCGAGGACTGCCTCACCGAGCAGGACGTGCAAGGCCTCAACGACATGCGGGCCGCGTGCATCCGCATGCTGCGCGAGCATTTCGGCCCGCGCTTTTTCGGCGGCTTTGCGCGCACGGCGCACGCCTGCCGCCACTATCCCGATTGCGTCGTCGGCCCGGAGGTCAGCACCCGGCGCGCGGACTATCTGAGGCGCCTGCGCGCCTACCCGGTGTGCATCGCGACCACCGGGCTTTGGGAGTCGATCGGCTGGAAGTTCGGCGAATACGTCGCCTTCTCGCGCGCCATCGTCTCGGAGCGGCTCAATTTCGAGCTGCCGGGCGCGATCGCGCCGGGCGCGAACTACCTCGAGTTCACCACCCTCGCGGGATGCCTCGCCGCGGCCGAGCGGCTCCTGAGCGACGAGGCGCTGCGCGTGCGCATGATGGAGAACAACTGGCGCTACTACGGCGAGCACGGCACCCCCGCCGCCATCGTAGCGCGAGTGCTGCACACCGCGCTTCAGCGCGCACGCTCGCATCACAGCTTGACTCATGAGTATGAGTTATATAGTCTCCAATGATGAGCAAGCGGTTGCAGGTGCTGTTAGACGAATCTGAGATGCGCGAGCTGCGCCGCCTGGCGCGCCGGTCGAACACCACGGTGGCCGAGTGGGTGCGCCGGGCGCTGCGTGCGGCGCGCCGCAGCGAGCCTTCGCGCGACGCGGACCGCAAGCTCGCGGCCGTACGGGCGGCGGCCAAGCACTCGTTTCCGACGGCAGACATCGACCGCATGCTCGCCGAGATCGAGCGGGGCTACGGCTCGGGCTCCGGCGCGTGACCTTCGTCGATTCCAACGTGCCGATGTACCTCGTCGGCGCGGCGCATCCGAACAAGGTCGCCTCTCAGCGGCTTCTCGAGCGCGCCATCGCGGATGGCGAAAGGCTGGTTACGGACGCCGAGGTTCTCCAGGAGATCCTGCACCGCTATGTTGCGATCGCGAGGCGCGACGCGATACAGCCGGCGTTCGACGCCTTGCTGAATGCGGTCGACGAAGTCTTCGCCATCGACCAGCGCGACGTAGAGCGGGCGAAGGATGTGCTTCAAGGCTCGCCCGGCCTGTCCGCGCGCGACGCGATCCACGTGGCTCTGATGGAGCGCAACGACGTCTCCCGCATTCTGACCTTCGACGCCGGCTTCGATCAGGTGCCCGGTATCCAGCGGCTGGCCTAAACCGCATGGCGCTCGCGCGCTGCCCGGGCTGCCCATAGTGTTTCGTAAGCCGTCAGAAGCCTCGGCGCTTCGTAACGCCATTCGAGCTCGTTCTCGACGCGCTTTCGGCCATACGCGCCCATGAGCGCGCGCCGTGCCGGGTCGTCCAGCAGCTCGGCGATCTTCACTGCGAGGTCGAAGGCGTTGTTGCGGCGCGCATAGAGCGAGGCCGCCTGGGCCGAGAAGCGGCCCTCGGTCAGGTCGAACTGCACGATCGGCTTGCCGAGCGCCATGTACTCCATGATCTTGTTCATGGTCGAGATGTCGTTCATCTCGTTGGCCACGTCCGGGTTGACGCACACGTCGGCGGTGTTCAGCACGGCGAGCATCTCGGCGTCGGGCACGCGCCCGGTGAAGGTGACGTAATCGGCCACGCCGAGCCGCTTGGCGAGCGCCTTCATCTCGTCGAGCGAGGTGCCGCCGCCGACGAGCGCGAAGTGCACGTCGGTGCGCCTGAGGTCGTGCACCAGGTGCGCCACCGCGCGCAGCAGGTAATCGATGCCTTCCTGCCGGCCCATGACCCCGACATAACCCACGAGGTATTTCCTGCCCCGCTTAATCTTTTCATGGGGAGGAGTGATTTTCATCCGCTCCAGGCTGGGGCCGCTGCGCACCACGAACACGCGGCCGGGCGCCATGCCGCCGCGCTGCACGGCGATGCGGCGGTACGACTCGTTGGTCGCGATCGAAAGGTCGGCGGTACGGAACGTGAGCCTTTCCAGAAGGACCATCAACCGGTAAAGCCAATCCCGTTTTCCGAATTTGGCCTCGTACAGCTCGGGGTTGGCGTCGTGGTGGTCGAACACGAACTTCTTGCCGAAGAGCTTGAAGAAGCCGCCGATGAGGAAGAAAAGGTCCGGCGGGTTGCAGGCGTGGACGACGTCGAAGCCCCGCTTGAGAAGGACTTTCCAGGCAAGGAAGAAAGTGCAGGCAAGCGCAGCGCCGTACTCGAGCAGATAGCCGAGCGCGCCTTCGCCCTCGGTGGGCAGCCGGTAGCGCCAGACATGGATGCCGTCGATCACCTCGTAGTTCTTGTCGTAGCCCTTGCCGGTCGGGCAGATGATCGACACCGCGTAGCCGGCGTCGCGCAGCGCGCCCGCTTCCTGCCACACGCGCCGGTCGAAGGGGCTGGGCAGGTTCTCGACGAGAATGAGGACGCGCCGCTGCCTTTCCATCCGCTTACTTGTGCGCCGCCATGGTGGTGGCGCGCGAGATCTTCGCGAGCGAGGCCGGCACGCGCGCCCGCCCCGCGTAGTACGACACGCGGGAGAAGCCCACCTCGCGAAAGAGCTGCGCCGGCAAAAGCGCGCCGGCAACGAACCAGATGCCGCCGGGGACCAGCACGCGGTGCACGCGCCCCGGATCCTTCAGCTCCTCGCTGAAGGCGACGTCGACGCTCTCCGTGGGGATCGCGGCCAGGCCGCCGGTGCGCAGCACCCTCAGGTTGGTCGGCGGCCGCACGCCGCGCGTGATGCCGTGCGGCGCGTCGACCGACCAGACGCGATCGACGTAGGTCGCTGCCCGCAGCGAAAGCTCGCAGTCGCGCGTGCCGAGCTCCAGGAACACCGTGCGCGGCGTAAAAAAACGCAGCAGGAACTCGAACCGGCGCGCGATTTCCGCGTCCCGCCGGGCGAAGAACTCGGGCGCGACCGGCGCCAGGCTACCAGCAGAGGCCTTCGTATACACCGAGGATGGTGCGCGAATCGCAAACGCGCACGAAGTCGAGGATCGTCTGGCCGTCGGCGACGCGCCGCGGCACCTCGGCGAACTCGGAAGAGGCGTTGCCGATGACGAGGGTCTGCGCATGCCCGAGCACCTCGTCGATCGTCGGCACCATCAGCCGCGAAATGTGCGGGATGCGGTTCAGGATGTAGTCGCGGTTCGCGCCGTGGATCGCGGCGAGGCTCACGTTGCGGTCGTAGATGCGCAGGTCGTAGCCCTTGCCGATGAGCCGCTCGGTCAGCTCCACCATCGGGCTCTCGCGCAGGTCGTCGGTGCCCGCCTTGAACGAGAAGCCGAGGATGCCGACCTTCTTGTTTCCCTTCTCGACCACCGCCTGCACGCCGCGCTCGATCTGGAGATGGTTTGACGGCAATATCGCCCCGAGAATCGGCAAACACAAATCCAAAGTCTTTGCCTTGTAAAGAAGCGCGCGCACATCCTTGGGCAGGCACGAGCCGCCGAAGGCGAAGCCCGGCTTGAGGTAATAGGGCGAGAGGTTGAGCTTCTGGTCCTGGCAGAAGATGTCCATGACCTTGTGCGCGTCCACTTCCAGCGCCTTGCACACGTTGCCGATCTCGTTGGCGAAGCCGACCTTGAGCGCGTGCCAGGCGTTGTCGGCGTACTTCACCATCTCGGCGGTCTCGATGTCGGTGCGCACGAGCGGCCCGGGCATCTTGGCGTAGACGGCGGCGAGGAGATCGCCGCTCGCGCGGTTCACTTCGCCGATCACGGTTTTCGGCGGATGGTAATAGTCGTGCACCGCCGTGCCTTCGCGCATGAACTCGGGATTGATGCACACGCCGAATTCCTCGCCCGCGCGCCGGCCGGAGAATTTCTCCAGCGTCGGGATCACCACTTCGCGCATCGTCCCCGGAAGCATAGTGCTGCGCATCACGATGACCGGCGCGCCATGGTGCGAGGCGAGCGTGCGGCCGATCTGCTCGCACACGCGGCGCACGTATCTGAGATCGATGCCGCCGTTCGGCTGGCTCGGCGTGCCGACGCACACCAGCACCATGTCGGTGTGGCGCACGGCGTCGGGCACCTGGGGGGTCGCGCGCAGCCGCCCGGCGGCGACCTGCTCGTTGATGATCTGGCCGATGTCCTTCTCGATGATCGGGGACTTGCCCGCGTTGATGAGGTCGACCTTGGTGCGCTCGGGGTCGACGCCGATGACTTCGTGGCCATCCCTGGCAAGGCAGCCCGCGGATACCGCGCCCACGTATCCGAGGCCCAGCACGCTGATTTTCATCGCTCAGAGGATGCGGGACGATCGTTGTGCGGCTTGCGGCCCGCGCGCGCCGCGCGTTAGTCCGGTGGGAGAGCGCCGATCGGAACGTTGCGCGCACCCGACGCCGCTGCGTCGCGCGCGACGGATCGGTAGATTTGCGCGAGGCGCGCGGCGATCGCCTCGAGCGAGAGCGCCTCCGCGTGCGCGCGGCCGTCGGAGCGGCGGCGCGCGCGCAGCACTTGCGCGAGCGCGGCGCCGAGCGCGGCGGGATCGCGGCTCACCACCGCGCAATGCGAAACGCCGGTGAGCCGCTCGCGCACGTCGCCGACGTCGACCGAAACCACGGGCAGGTTGCAGGCCATCGCCTCCTGCACCACCGTCGGCGAGCCCTCGGTCCTGCTCGTCACGAGGAGCACGTCGGCGGCGTTCATGTAGAGCGGGATGTCGTCGGGCGCCACGTCGCCCTCGAGCACCACGAAGCGCAGGTCGCGCGCGTGGCGGCGCGCCTCGGCCACCGCGGCCGCGGCGAGCTGCGGGTCCTTGACCGCCGGATTGCGGCCGGCGTTGAACAGCACGATGCGCTCGTGCGCGCCGAAGCCCAGGCGCCGGCGCGCCGTGGCGCGGTCGCCGGGCACGAAGGTGCGCACATCCACTCCCGTGGGGATCACGGTGCAATCTCGGCGCTTCCAGATCTTCGATTGAATCTCATGGCTTACGCAGACCACGGCGCGCGCGGCGAGCGCGGCGATCTGCGAGGCGGCCACGCCGAGCGCCGAGCGCAGCGTCGAATAGCGGCTGTTGCGATTGATATCGGTGCCGCGGAAAGTGACCACCAGCGGCACGCGCCCGGCGGCGAGCGCCGCGGCAAGCGCATTGAACTTGCCGAACTGCGCGTGCACGACATCGGGACGGAAGCGCCGGACCGCGGCGCGCAGCCTGAATACCTGCGCCGCGACGCGCCACGGCAGGTAGCTCGCGTTGTCGAAGCCGAAGATTTCCACGGCGTGCCCCGCGGCGCGCAGCGCCTGCGCCTCGCGGCGCACGAAAGGCATCGGCGCCGAGGCGGGCGTGACGAAGAGAATACGCAGCGGAATCTCTTTCGATGTCACGCGAAATTGGGGATCAAGATTTCGGTACGAAGCGCCGTGCGGCCGGCGAGCCGCGCCTGCCACACGATGGTCGTCGCCGCCTCGCGCGCATCGAAAGCGCGCGATACCCAGCCGAGAATCGGCGCCACGCAGCCGCGGTAGAGCTGGACCACGCAGCCGCTCGCCTGCGGCAGGCGCAGCACGATCGCCCTGCCCTCCCGCACGATGCGCAAACAGCCGTTCTGGTTCTCCACGCTGCAGCGCTCGCTGCAGTGGAAGAGAAGCTCCACCTCGTGGTCCTCGTCCATTTCGAGCGTGTCCTCGATCACCAGCCGGCGCGCGCGCTTGTCCAGCTCGATGAGCCGGCGGTGCTTTACCGGATCCTCCAGGCGCAGGTAGCCGTCGTGCCAGCCCTCGAACGTGTCCTTCTCCGCCGAGGAAAGCCACAGGCTCGATTCGGCGCGCGCCTTCTTCAGCCACAGGAACGCGCCGCCGCTCACCGACTGGTCGAGGCCGTCCACGCGCAGCGTGTTGTGGGCGAGGGTGCCGCGGAAGTACTCGCGCCAGCGGCTGCGGCCGTGCCAGGCGCAGGCGCCGGGATCGACGAGGAACTCGCGCCCGCCGGCGGAGAGCGTGAAGGAGAGCGCGTCGGCGTGCCCGTGCGCGGCGGCCGGCCCGGCGCCGAGCGGCCCCGCGTCGGCGACGACGCGCACCTCGTTCGGCGTGTCGAAGTCGCAGCCGAGGACGAAGTAGCCGCCCTCGGGAAAGCTCTGGCGCGGCGGCAGGCGCGTTTTCTCGGCCTCGAGCTCGGCGAATGTCGCATCGGCCTGCGCGCCGAGCAGCCAGCGCGACTTGTCGTCGAGGCGCTTCGCCTTGAGCTTGAAGTCGCCGCGCCGGAAGAGCACCGCGCCGGTGGCGAGAGCCGAGCGCAACGGGCAGAAATCCTCCTCGGCCGAAAGCCGCGTCGCGCTGCTGTCGTCCGAGTCGCCGAGCATGGGCACGCGCCCGCCGGCGTCCATCGTCGAGGCGACGAAGTCGAGCATCGCCTCGACGCGCGACTCGTAGTGGGGCGAGAACCATTCGCCGTTCGCCTTCCCGGCGAGCAGGCAGAACACGAGCAGGTCGAGCACCCCCTGCTGGTAGCAGGCCGACTGGTCGCGGTGCACGCCGTCGGAGCTCACCTGCGCCAGCGCTTCGCGCTCGAGAATCGCCTTTCCGGCCGAGAGCCAGGCGCGCGCCTCGCTCCAATGCGGCCAGGTGAGGCCGGCGATGAACAATCCCGCGGCTTCGCCGATCAGCCGGTGGTTCGCCGCCGAGTGCAGCGACAGCCAGCCGCGAATGAAGCGCGCATGCTGGTACGCGAGGCGCATCCACAGCAGCCGCAGCTCGGCGTTGTCGCGCAGCAGGCCGCCGCCCGCCCCGCCGACGAGCTGCCAGGCAACCGACCAGTTGACCAGGCGCAGCGCGGCTTCGAGCGCGCTCGCCCAGTTCGCCCCGAGCCCCCGCGGGCAGGCGAAGAACCAGCTCTCCAGGTGCTCGCGCATCGCCTCGGTGTAGCGCTTGCGTCCGGTGAGCGCATAGGCCTGCGCCAGGGTGACGAAGTGCTGATGGCGGTTGAGATGCCACAGATAGCGGATGTCGCCGACCACGTCGGGGTCGGTGCAGTCGAGCGTCTTGCCGAAAGCGAGCGGCGCCTCGATGCCGGTTTTCGGATCGCGGTTCCAGCGCGGCGGCGAGCCGATGTCCACGCGCTGCAGGGCGAGCACGTCGATCCAGCCGTCCGCGATGCGGTCGGCCGCGACGACGTAGCGCGCCGCATCCACGCGCGCGTCGGCGTGCACCCACGGCCGGGTGAGCCGGCCGAGGTCGGGCGAGGGTATCTCGCCCGCCCCGATGAGACGCGCGCGCTCCGCGCGCACCTGGAGCGCGCGCGCCGCGCGCCAGGCGAGCTCGGCCGGGGTCATGCAGCGCAACCGGTTGAGAGCCAGCCGCAGGCGGTCCTTCAGCCCGGAGCGTACGCCCGGTGCCAGATTTCGATGTTCAGAAGCGTCCAAAGCAGGATCTCGTGATTCTTCTTTCCCTTGAGGTGATCGTCGAGCACGCGATCCAGCGCGGCGCCATCGTAGTACTGCCGTGTTACAGAAGATCCGCCCTGCAGGTGCTCGCGCGTGAATTCGCGCAAGTCGTTTCGCAACCAGGCGCCGGCGTCGAGGCGCCAGCCCGATTTCGGGCGGCGCTGCAGCTCGCGCGGGATGAGGCGCCGGGCCGCCTCGCGCAGGATCCACTTGGTCGTGAGCCCGCGCACGCGCGCCTGGTCGGGAAGCGCCGAGACATATTCGGCGAGCCGGTGGTCGAGGAACGGCATGCGCGCGTCGATGCCGGCGGCCGCGGCGGCGCGGTCGTTCCTCTCGAGGAGCTGATCCGGAAGCCAGCTCGTCTGGTCGGCGTACAGCGCGCGCCGCAGGCGGCTCGCAGCGTGCTGCTGAGCCGGTGCTTGCGGTCCTTTTTCCATTGCCTTTTCAACCGTAAAAAGCGTGTTCCGCCAGCCGTTCAGTCTCAGTGCCGCCGCCGCGGTATCGAAGCGCCCGGCGCTCACCAGCGGCGCAAGCAGCCGCGCCGGGAACGACTCGACCCCGCCGGACATCGCTTCGGCGAGGTACCTGCGGTAGCCGCCCAGCACCTCGTCGCAGCCGTCGCCGGTAAGCACGCTCTTCGCGCCGCGCGCCGCTTCGCAGGCGAGCCGGTACACGGCGAGATCGGACGGCCGCGACACCGGCGCGTCGCGGCTCGCCACCAGCTTCGCCAGGCTGGGGATGAGCTCGCGCGGCGCCACCACCACTTCGTGGTGCGCGGTGCCGAAATGCTTCGCGATCTGGGCCGCGGACGGCAGCTCGCTCGCCGCGTCGCCCTCGAAGCCGAGCGAGAACGTCTTGAGCTTGCCGCCTGCGCGGCTCATCAGCGCCGCGAGCACCGCCGAATCCAGCCCGCCCGAGAGAAACAGGCCGCCGGCCGCGCGCAGCTTCACCGCCTCTTCGAGGCAGGCGATGAAACCTGAAGTTAAATCGTTTTTTAGGGGTTCTCTTGTCGATGGATTGCCGTCGGGCGCCGTCCAGTAGCGAACTTCCCTGAGGCTGCCGAACTGCCAGGTGAGCGCGCTCGCCGGCGGCAGCTTGCGGATGCCCGCGAACAGCGTGCGCGGCCCGGGCACGTAACGATAGGCGAGGCAGTCCCAGACGGCGGAGAGGTCCACTTGCGCACTGATCCCGGCCTTCAGCAGCGCCTTCGGCTCGGAAGCGAAATACAGCGCGCCGCGCTTCTCGTGCAAATAGAGCGGCTTCTCGCCGAAGCGATCGCGCGTGAGAAGCAGCCGCTCCTTGCGCGCGTCCCAGATCGCGAACGCGAAGGCGCCGCGCAGCTGCTTCGCCACGTCCTTGTCCCAGTGCTGGTAGGCGCGAAGCAGCAGCTCCTCGGGCGTGTCTGCCGCAAAACGGTAGCCGTGCTTTCCGAGCGCCGCGCGCAGCTCGGCGGCGTTCGCAACGCTGCCGTCGAGAACCAGCGCGATGCGCGCCGCCGGGTCGACGAGCGAGGCGCCGAGCGCGACCTGCTGGCGGCCGCCGTGGTGCAGGCAGGCGTAGAGCTCCTGCACGCCGCGGTGCGCGAGCGCCCCGGCCATCGCGCCGAGCGCGCCTTCGTCGCAGCTCTGGCGCGCGAGCGCTATCCAGCCCGCGATGCCGGCCATGGCGCGAGGTGCAGGTTCATGCCGAGATCCGCATAGGCTTGCTCGAGACGCGGCAGCGCGCGCTCCGGCGCGAAGCGCAGGCGCACCGTCTCGCGGCCCGCGGCGCCGACTTTCGCCGCGAGCGCGCGCTCGAGAAGAAGCTTGCGCAGGAGCCGCGAGAGCGTCGCGACATCGCCGGGCGCGGCGAGAAATCCGGTTACGCCGTCGGCCACCACTTCGGGAACGCCGCCGACCGGCGTGGCGACCACGGGAACGCCCGCCGCCATCGCCTCGAGCAGGCTCACCGGCATGCCTTCGGCGTACGAAGGCAGCGCGAACACCGCGGCGTTTTCGAGGAGCGCGCGCTTGCCCGAAGGCCCCACCCAGCCGGTGAATTTCACCGCGTCGGCGAGGCCCAGCCGCTCGGCGTAGCGAGCCACCGCGACGCGGCTGCCCTCGCCCGCGCACACGAGGCGCACGTCGGGCACTGCGGAACGGATCTCCGAGAGCGCGTCGATGAGATCGAAGATGCCTTTCTGCGGCGCGAGCTTGCCGAGGAACAGGATCAGGTTCTGCCGCGGCGCGGGCTCGCCCTCGCCGTCCGGAATGCAGACCGGGTTGGGGAGAAAGCTCGCGTTGGCCGAAGGCGCCACCGAGCGAACCCACAGCGCGAGCTGCTGCGAGGGCGCCGCGACCCAGGCGGCGCGCTCGAGCGCGAGGCGCACCAACGCGCGCGCGGTGGTGCTGCAGGCGTCGTGGAAGGCGTCGAAGCCGCTGCCGTGCAGGTGCAGGATCACCGGGCAGCGCGCCGCGGCCGCGGCCGACAGGTAGGCCATATCGCGCCAGAAGCTCCCGCGCGGCGCGGTATGCACGTGCAGCACCGCGCGGCGGTGCTCGGCGAGAAGGGCGGCGAGCCGGCCGAAGGCCTTGAACGCGAGCGTGCCGCGCCGCGCAAGCGGACCGGCGCTGTGCGTGGCGACGTATTCGATCGGCCAGCGCTTGAACAGGCCGTGCATCCGGTACGCATCCACCACCGCTGCGATGCTGCCGCGCGTCTCCGGAGCGGCGCCCAGCATGATGAGCAGACGGTACGGCGGCATGGTTCCTCGATTATCGAAGGCGCGCGTGATCGTGAGGTGACGCGCGCCTAGGCAAACCGGCGGCGTCGTGCAAAGGCGTCAGTGACGGCGAGATCGCCGGCGCGGTTGAGCGTATGCAGGCCGAGCAGCCCGCCCCGCGGCAGGATGCGCTCGACCTGGCGCTCGGCGTACTCGTGCGGCGTGAGGCGCAGCACCCGGTTCAGCGACAGGCCGGCGCCGTAGAGCGGAATGCAGATCTGCGCCGGGCGATACAGCACGCCCGCGCGCCAGAAGAGCTGCCCGGCGGGGCGCGCGCCGCGCGCGTCCGACTTCACCGGGTTGCGCGCGTGCGGCTCCCAGGTCCCGAGCAGCTTCTCGGCGTGGAAGATGCAGAGCTCGTCGTCGAACTGCCCCGACCCGCCGGGCCCCGAATTCGCGAACATCCACCAGCGCCCGGCCTGCTCGTAAAACGTCGGGTCGACCAGGCGCACGCCCTCGATGAGCTTTTTCTCCGGCTTCCAGCGCGCCGGGAAGTCGACGCAGCGATAGACCTCGACCGAGCCGTTTTGCGCGCTCTCGGGAATCATGTAGAGCTCGCCGTCGCGCTCGACGAGAAAGGGATACGACAGGTGGTAGTCGCGCTCCAGCACCCGCACCGGCGCGGACCAGCTGCCGTCGCGCTTCACTTCGACCATCGAGATGTGGCCCTTGCGCGCGGCAAACGGCAGCTCCTCGAAGTACACGAAATAGCGGCCGTTCTTCTCGATCGCGAACGGATCGGCCCACAGGCGGTCCTTCGGCGGCAGCATCCGGACGTAGCCCTTCAAGTCCGGCGCGAGCGCGAGCCCCTCGCCGAAGCGAAAGGCGAGGAACCATTGCTCCACGTGCAGCGCCTTCTCCAGGCCCCGCTTCAGGGCTCGCGCGCTCACGCTCGAGACGGCGTGGAGAACGTCGATGTCCGAGAACTCGCGTCTGCCGGCTGCGCGCACCAGCTTGCACTGCTCCAGCCAGCCTTCTCCGGAGCGGTACAGCTCGCGCAGCGCGCGGTACGGAAACTCGGCCGTCTTGCGCAGCAGCCGCGCGCGATTGCGCTCTACCGAGAGCGGATAGGTCCGCGACCACGACTGGTACGCGAGCCGCGGCGGCGTGCCGCGGCGCAGGCGCACTTTCACGCCCGATCCGGTGACGGGCGCGCCGTCGGCGACTTCGCGCCAGCCGGCGAGCGAGTCGGCGTGGCCGCGCTCGTTGCCGAAACAGAAGCGCCACACGCCGTGGCGCGCGACGCCGTCGTACCGGGTGTCGTCGAGCTCGCCGAGAACGAACGCGACATCGAGGTCGTGCTTCAGCGGATCGGCGTCGTTGCCCGGCTCGCGCAGCGTTGCGAGATCGACGCGCTCCTCGGGCTCGCCGCCGAACATCAGGCGGTCGACGCGCCGGTAGGCGCGGCGCAGCCATGGCTCCTCGCGCCGCTCGCCGGCGGCCGCGACGAATACGATTTCGGCGAAATCCGAGCGCGCGACGCGCTCGAACGCCTCCACCACCCAGCGCGGCTGCAGCGGCGCGTCGGCGAAAAGACCGACGCGCAGCTTGCGCGGCCGCGGCGCGGCAGCGAGCGCTACAGACGCCACACGCTGATTCCCTCGCGGCGGAAGGGCCGCGGGTCGAGCACCGCCTTGACGTCGATGAAGCAGCCGCCCTTCACGATCTTCTGCAGCAGCGCCTCGGGCGCGAGCCTGAGGAGCGGCTGGTGCGCGACCGCCAGAATCGTGGCGTCGGCGGCCGGCAGGTTGTCCCATTCGGCGAGCCGCACCCCGTATTCGTGCAGCGCCTCCTCGGGAGCGGCGAGCGGATCGTGCACGTAGGTCTGCACGCCGAACTCGTGCAGCTCGCGCAGGATGTCGACCACCTTGGAATTGCGGATGTCGGGCACGTTCTCCTTGAAGGTGAGCCCGAGCACGTTCACGCGCGCGCCCTTGATGTTGCGCCCGGCGTGAATCATCTGCTGCACGGTCTTGCGCGCGATATGGCTGCCCATGCCGTCGTTGATGCGCCGCCCGGCGAGGATCACCTCGGGGTGGTAGCCCACGAGCTCCGCCTTGTGGGTGAGGTAGTACGGGTCCACGCCGATGCAGTGCCCGCCGACCAGCCCCGGCCGGAACGGGAGGAAATTCCACTTGGTGCCGGCCGCCTCGAGAACCTCCAGCGTATCCAGGCCGAGCCTGTCGAAGATGATCGAGAGCTCGTTGACGAAGGCGATGTTGAGGTCGCGCTGCGTGTTCTCGATCACCTTGGCCGCCTCGGCCACGCGGATCGACGAGGCGCGGTACACGCCCGCCTCCACCACCGAGGCGTAGAGCTCGGCGACTTTCTCCAGCGTTTCCGCGTCGTCGCCGGCAACGACTTTTTTGATCCTGGAAAAACTGTGTTCCTTATCCCCTGGGTTGATTCTCTCGGGCGAGTAGCCGACGTGGAAATCCTGGCGCCAGCGCATGCCCGAGTGCCTCTCGAGAATCGGCACGCAGACTTCCTCCGTGGCGCCCGGATACACGGTCGACTCGTAGACCACGATCGCGCCGCGCTTCATGTAGCGCCCCACCGTCTCGCTCGCGGACCGGAGCGGCCCGAAGTCGGGCTGGCGCGCCGCGTTGATCGGCGTCGGCACCGCCACGACGATGAAGTCCGCGGCCGCAAGCTCGCCCGCGTACGCAGTCGCCTTGAAGTGCTTCGCCGCCGCCAGCTCGGCGCCCGACACCTCGCCCGTCGGATCGACCCTGTGGCGCAGGTTCTCGATGCGCTTCTTCGACAGGTCGTAGCCGAGGGTCCTGCGCGCTCTTCCGAAGGCCACCGCCACCGGCAGGCCGACGTAGCCCAGCCCCACCACGGCCACCGTAGGAAGGGTCGTCTGAACCGGGGAAACAGTTTCCGTCCCCGGTTGGGGCTTCTCTACGACTTCAGGCATGGGCCACCGCCAGGTTTTCCGCGTACCAATCGATCGTCTGGCGCAGGCCGGTATCGAGCTTGAAGGTCGGCCGGTAGCCGAGAAGCCTCGCGGCCTTCGAGATGTCCGCGAGCGAGCGCGGCAGATCGCCGCGGCGCGGCGCGCGGTGCACGGCGCGCGCGGTGCGCAGGTGCGGCAGGCGCGGGACCAGCAGCAGGCGGATGATCTCGTAGAGCTCGGTGAGCGTGGTCTGCTCCCCGTGCGCGACGTTGTAGGCCTGGTTGAGCGCCGCGCGCTCTTCGACCGTGGCCGCGAGCAGGTTCGCCTGCACCACGTTGTCGACGTGGCAGAAATCGCGCGAGATGGTGCCGTCGCCGTTGATGTAGGCGGTCTGGCCGCGCAGCAGCGCGCCGATCCACGCGGGGATCACCGAGGCGTACGCGCCGTCGGGATCCTGGCGCGGGCCGAATACGTTGAAGTAGCGCAGCCCGATCGACCCGAAGCCGTAGCAGGTCGCGAACACGCTCGCGTACTGCTCGTCCACCTGCTTCGAAAGGCCGTAAGGCGACATGGCCTTGCCGGTCCTGTGCTCCACCTTGGGCATGCTGTCGTCGTCGCCGTACACGGCGCTCGAGCTCGCGTAGACGAAGCGCCTTACGCCCGCGTCGCGCGCGGCGATCAGCATGTTGAGGAAGCCGCTGACGTTGGACTCGTGCGTGGGGATCGGCTTGTCGATCGAGCGCGGCACGCTGCCGAGCGCCGCCTGGTGCAGCACCACGTCGACCGATCGGCAGGCCTCGCGGCAGGTCTCGAGCGAGCGGATGTCGCCCTCGATGAGGCGGAAATCCAGGTGCGCGACGTTGTCCCGCTTGCCGGTGGAAAAGTTGTCCAGCCCGATCACCGTCTGCCCGAGCCTGAGCAGGTTCTGGGCGAGGTGCGAGCCGATGAAGCCGGCCGCTCCCGTCACCAGCCAGGTCCGCCGGCCGGCCTTAATGCGCTCCTGCAGGTTTTCGTACGTGCTCATTGTTGCTCCTTAGGGTGTCGAGTTCCTTCAGCGTCTGCTCGTAGCGGTCGACCATCGCCGTCTCGCCGAAGCGCCGCTCCACGGCCGCGCGCGCGTTCGCTCCCATGCGGCCGCGCAGCTCGGGATCGGCGAGCGCGGCGAGCCGCTCGACAAGCGCCGGCGTGTCGCCCGGCGGAAAAAGAAAGCCGTCGTGCCCGGCTTGCGTCATCTCGGAGGCGCCGCCGATCTCCGACTGCACCACGGGCTTGCCGAGCGCCATGGCCTCCAGCGCCGAGAGCGAAAAAGTCTCGACCGCGGTGCTGCACAACGCCACCGCGTCGCATGCGCCGACCAGCGGACGCACGTCGCGCTGCAATCCGGTAATGACCACCTGCTCTTCGACGCCGAGCCTGCGCGCGCGCGCCTCGATCCCGGGCCGCGTCGGGCCGTCGCCGATGAGCAGCCCGCGCGCCGGCACGCCGCGCCGGCGGAGCCGCGCAATCGCTTCGACGAGCTGCACGGGGTTCTTCTCCGGGCGCAGCACCGCCGACATGCCGATCAGCAGCTCGCGCTCCGCGAGCCCCAGCGCCCGGCGCACCGCGTGCCGCGTCTCCTCCGGCACGGGCGTCCAGTACCGGGTGTCCACGCCGTTGTGGATCACGTCGGTGCGGCGGCCGAACACCCCGCGCGCGGCCCAGTAGCGGCGCTGCGCTTCGCAGACGAACACCATCCAGTGCGCGCTGCGAAACAGCGGCCGGTACCAAAGCATCTTCAGCCGCTCCTTCGCGGTGCGCAGCTCGGTGGTGTGGAAGGTCGCGGCGAGCGGCACGCCCGCGGGCCTGGCGAGCCAGGCGTACATCAGCGCGTACTGATTCACCGCGACGATATGGCTGGGTCGCAGCTCGCGTAGATAAATTCGAAGCTTTTTCAACGATTCAAAATCCAGATACCGCCTTGCATCGAGGCAGCGCACGCTCGCGGCGCCGCGCAGGCGCTCGAGCTGGCTCGGGTCGTTCTTGACGTACGCCAGATGGCACTCGTGCCCGCGCTCGGCGAGGCGGTTGGCGAGCGTGATGGTGTGCCGCTCGGCGCCGCCGTGCACCAGGGACCCGGTGACGAAAGCGAGCTTCATCTCGTGAGCCGCCGGAAATTCGCGGCGCCGTAGGCCGCGGCGAGCAGCGCGGCGCCGACCACGAGGCGCACCAGCGGGCCGCGGCCCTCGAGCACGTTGTCGACGACGATCCACGCGAAGGCCGCCGACGCGGCGGCCGTGGCGAGCGCCCACCCGAGCGCGCGCCAGTTCTGCAGCGCGCGGAAAGGCACACCCGTGTGCCGCGCCACGCGGCGCAGCATGATCGAGCGATCCACGTACACCGCCAGCACGCTGCCGCATGCGGCGCCGATGAGGCCGAAGTAGTGCGCGGCCGACCAGCTCACCGCCACCGATATGGCGAGCGCGGCCATGTTCACCTTCAGCGCGAACGGGCCCTGGCGCAGCAGCAGCACGATGCTGCCCATCTCGATCACCATGGCCGCCATGCCGGCGATGTAGACGCGCATCACCGGCCCGGCCTCCACGTAGGCGGAGGTGTAGATGATGGTGACGATGTCCTCGCCGAAGGCGAAAGCGAAGGCGAGCATCGGGTAGAGCAGCGTGCCGACCATGACGTTGGCGCGCGCGTTCAGGCTCAGCATGCCGCGCACGTCGCCGGCGGCCTCCATGCGGCTCATCGTCGGCAGGAAGGCTTCCATCACCGAGTGGCGAAAGATGTGCACCACCTGCCCGACCAGGGCGGCGATGGTGAAGGCCGCGAAGCTCGAGAGCGCGAACAGGCTTGCCGCCACCCACTGGTCGGACTGGCCGCGCAGCGAGAAAAGGCCTGCCGACACGCCGAACGGCGCCGAGTAGTGCAGCTGCTCGAAAAACCGGCGGCGGTTGAACCACGGACGATCCAGGCCGTGGTGGATGTAGACGTAAGTGAGAAGCAGCGCGAGCTTGACGACCACGGCGGCGAGCAGCAGCCACAGCACCACGCGCAGCTCGCCGCTCAGCCAGGCCGCCGCGGCGACGAGGAGCGCGCGCAGGCCGGAAGCGCTGATCGACGCGTACGCCTGCCAGCGGATGCGCTCCTCGATGGTCGGCAGGTAGTCGAGCAGCGTCGCGCTCACCCACAGCGCGACGAAGGCCGGAACCAGCGCGCCGTATTTCGCGAGCGGCTCCAGCGCCGCGGGCAGGAGCGGGTTCCACGGGCTCACGGCGAGCGCGGAGAGGCCGCCCGCGAGCGCGAAATAGACCAGCGTGTTGTGGACGTGCGTTTTCTTCTGCTTCGCATCGGCGCGCGGCAGGAAGAAGTAAAGCGAGCCGCCCATGTTGAGCGTCGCGAGCGACAGCACGGTGCCGACCGCCAGCCACAGCAGCCGGTATTCGCCGAAGGTCACCGAATCGAGGCAGCGCACCAGCACCACCGGCAGCAGGAAGTTCAGCGCCTGGTCGAACACCTTGACCGTGCCGAGCGACAGCGCGCGGCGCTTGAGGCGCTGGAGCGAGATCGCCTTTGCCGCGGTGGTCATCGGTCGGCCTCCGCCGCCCCCCTGTGAAGGGGGGAGCGAGCGATTTTTGCGAGCGGGGGGTTTGCCTTTTGCGAAAACCAACCCCCCGTTCGCCTGCGGCTCACTCCCCCCTTGTCAGGGGGGCTAGGCATGAGCGCGTCGAAGAGGTTGCCGTAGAGGCGCAACACCTCCTCGCACGAGTGCCTGCGCGCGAAATATTCGCGGCAGCGCGCGTTCGGTCCTTCCGTGAAGGCGTGCTGCACCTCGCACGCGAGCTCGTCGAGGTCGCGAGCGACCCGGTGAACCGGCGCGCCGACTTCGACGGTCGCGACGGTAGGCACGCCGCGCGCCCAGGCCTGCAGGAAGGTGTTCGGCATGCCCTCGTAGCGCGAAGTGTTGACGAACACGCGGGCGCGGTCGAACCACGGCTCGGCCTGCTCGAGTGGAAGGAAGCCGGTGAACTCCACGTTCGGCACCGCGGCCGCCTGCGCGCGGATGCGCTCGTAGAACGCCTCGGCGCCGCGGCGCGGGCCGCCGATCAGCACGCAGCGGCGCTCGGGCAGGCGTTTTGCGAGCTCCAGAAAAAGCTCCGGCCGCTTGTCCTCGTACACCGTGCCCACCCACAGCACCACGTCTTTCCTTTCCGGCGCGGCCGGCGGCGGAGGCCGGTAGCAGCTCGGGATGATGACCGCCTCGCGCCTGTGGACGGCGCGGCAGCTTTCCGCCTGCGCCGCGTTCTGCGCGACGATGGCATGCGCCTGCGCAAGGCCGCGGCGGTAGAGCCACCGGTCGCGCGCATAGCGGATCTGCCCGCCAATTCCGGGAACGAAATCCTTGTCGGAGGCGCCCGCGTAGACCAGGCGCTTGCCGCGGCGGCGGCAGAATTCCGCGAGCACGCCCACCCACATGGAGGCCGAGCGGTAGTAATAGATGTCGGCGTCCACCTCGGCGAGCCGGCGCCACAGGGTGGTGAGCCTTGGGTGCACGAAGCGCAGCACGGGCACGCCTTCGCTCATCCGGAACGCCTTGTGGACTTCCACGCCGTCGATGCGCGTGCGCGCCGGCTGCCCGAAATCGAGGCAGATCATCGAGACCCGGTAGCCGTTCCCGGCGAACAGGCGCGCGAGGATCGCCTGCTGCACTTCGGCGCCGCCGACGACCGGCAGGCGGGGATCGCGCGCGAGCACCGGCCAGGCATGCGGCGCGACGAAACAGACGTGCGGCCGCCCCCCCGGGCGTTCCGCAGCCGCGCCGCCCGCGTGCTCTTCGCTCTGCAGGTACATCAGCTCGCCGGCTTGCGCGCGAACGTCCCGTACATCATGCCGATCGCCACCCAGAGGAAGCAGAACTCGGGCTCCGGGCGGAAGCTCGAGCCGACCCAGCCGGTGACGAAGAAGAACACCAGCGCCGCGGTGGCGCCCTGGAAGAAGCCGCGCATCTCCGGGGTGAGATAAGCGTTGCTGCCCAGCGAGCGGAAGCGGCGCCACAGGTGCCCGTAGTACGCGAGCATCAGCACGAGGCCGATCCAGCCCATGTCGAGCACGGCCTCGAGGTAAGCGCTGTGCGGGTGGGTGACGGCGAGCATCGATTCGGTCACCATCGGCAACGACCACATGATCGAGCCGAGGCCGTTTCCCCAGAGCGGCGACTTCCACAGCTCGGGAAGCAGCGGCAGCCAGATGCCGTCGATGCGGTCCGCGCTCACGCGGTTGGCGTCCACGTCGAAGCCGAAGGTGATCCGGTTCCACAGGTACTCGGGCGCGATCAGCGCCACGACCGCGACCGCGAGCAGCGCGAGAGCGAGCGTCTTCGCGTTGAACTTCCACACCAGGAACATCGCGTTCACGATGAAGAAGCCGAGGAACGCGCCGCGCGAGAACGTGAGCACCATGGCGAGCGTGGCGACGCCCATGGTCGCGATCAGCGCCGCCTTGAGGCCGTGGTTCTTCGTTTCCCACCACACGAAAAGCATGAGCGCGTAGGCCACCGCGTACAGTCGCCCGAGCTCGTTGGCGTGCAGCCCGATCTGGTTGTAGAACGCGCGCGCGCCCACCCCGGCGAGGAAACCCAGGCGCACGCCGGAGGCGGCGATCAGTCCGAACTGCAGCAGCGCCATGATCCACACCGAAACCATGAGCGGGATCAGGAAGCGCTCGGGCTTTTGCGAATGCATTATCGCCGCGCCAATCAGCAGCGCGCCGAGCACCGTGAACAGGGGCCGGATCGCCATCTCGCGGAAGTAGCCGAGCGGCTCGGTGAAGTGCAGCGTCAGGTTTTCGAAGAACAGCGGATAGATGTCGTACGCGTGCCGCATGCCGAGGAGGCCGGCCACGAGGATCGGGACCACGTACAGCCACACCAGCGGACGAGGCGTCATTCCCTTGAACTTCCCGCCCATCACGCAGGCGACGAGCGTCGCCGCGATCACGATGTTGAACGGGTTCAGGGACGGCACGCCGAGCACGCTGTGCGGCAGGAAGAACGTAGCGCCCAGCGGCAGGATGAGGATCAGCAGCACCGCGCCGATGCGGAAGTCGAAGAACACCGCGATGCCGGCGACCACCGCCATGGCGACGAAGAACGCGGCAAACTCGCCGACCGCCACCGCGAAGCCGAGGGCGCCTGCGAGCCCCAGCATCGCGGTGACGATCAGCAGCCCGAGGGTGCTGCTCGAGGCGGCCTTGGGCCGCGCGTACGCGCTCGCCGTGGCGCCCGCCATGTCAGTACGCGTTCACCAGCGTGCCGACGATGCGCGCGGTCGCGTCCGAGAGCTCGCGCACCGCGCGCTCGGTGTCCTCCAGCCGCGTGCGGTCCTTGCGCGACACGAGCAGCGCGTCGCCCGCGCGGTAGGCGATGGTGTGCGCGTCGGCGTACTCGTTCACCGGCGGCGTGTCGACGATGATGACGTCGTACTCCGCCTGCGCTCTTCCGAGCAGCGCCGCGAAGCTGCCGCGCGAAAGGAGCTCGAGCGGGTTCGGCGGCGTCGGGCCGGCCGGCATCACCGCCAGCCCCGTGAGCCCGGTGACCGGCGCCGCGGCGGACAGATCGGCGCGCCCGGAAAGCGCCGACGAGAGCCCGAAGCGGTCCGGGATGTTGAAGATGCTCTGCTGGCGCGGCGCGCGGAAATCGGCGTCCATGAGGAGCGTGCGGTGCCCGAGCTGCGAGAACACCACCGCGAGGTTCGCCGCGACGAAGCTGCGGCCCTCGCGCGCGCTGGCGCTCGCCACGACGAGCGTGCGGCGCCCCGCCTCGGGGTTGTACCAGCGGATGAGGAGCTGGGTCCGCACGCCGCGCAATTCCTCCACCACCGGGTGGAACGGATCCCAGGCCGCGATGAGCTCCTTCGCCACGCCGTCGGGACCGGACACGAGGTACGGAAACTCGTACTGCTTGGCGAGCGCCTGGCGCAGGTCCGCGTCGGTGATGAGATTCAGCTCGATCGCCGCCTCGCCGAAGCGCCAGCCGAGCTCGCGCTGTCGCGCGAGCACCTGCTCGGCATCCGAGGCGGTGAGCTTGCCTTCGTCCATCAGGATGGCGCCGATGTGGCGCCCGGTGTGGCCGATTCCGCGGGCAGCGGGAGAGCCCTCGAGCGGCAACACGTTTTCGTTCGGTTTCAGTAGCATGGGAATCTCACCAGGGGTGGGGAAGAGCTTTGGCGGCACGCATCGGCGCCGGGAGCAGCCGGCCGGCGACCGGCTGCCACCTCGAGAGCTGGCCGAGGGACGGCACGGCAAGCCGCGACTCGAGGTCGAAGCGCGAGCGCACCCTGCGGTCGAGCGTTTCGGCGACGTAGACCACCGCCGCGGCGAACAGCAGGCCGACGAACACCGAAAGAATGCTGATCAGCAGGATCTTCGGCTGCGCCGGCGTGAGCGGCTCGACCGCCGGGGTGAGCAGCGCGGCGTTGGTCTTGGTCGCCGTGCTTTCGATCTTGTTGGTCATGAAGCGCCCGAGCACCGCGTCGTAGGCGCGCTGCGCGTTGTCCGCGTCGCGGCTCATGACCGCGAGCTCCACACGGGATTCCTTCATCGACTGGATGCGCTCGCTCTGCGCCGCGAGCGCGTTCTTCAGCTGGTCTTCGCGCCGCTGCGCCTGCTGCACGGCGTTGCCGATGGAGGCCACCACCTTCTTCATCTCCACGCCGAGCTTGTCGCGCAGCACCTTCACGTCGGCCTCGGCGCGCCGGTACGCCGGATGGTTCGGCCCGAGGTCCGCGCTCGCGGCCTGCAGGGCCGCTTCGGCGCGGGCGAGATCGGCGCGCACCGCTGTAATCGGCGCGCTCGCCATGATCTCGGCCATGGCGTCGGGCGTGCCGCTCTGAAGCACCTCCTGCGCCTGGCGGAAGCGGGCTTTCGCCTCGTAGGTCGCGTTCTTCGCGGCGAGATAGGCCGTCGAGACCTCGGCGAGCCGCGCCGACTCGACGTCTGCGCGCTCGTCGGTGGAGACGATGCCCTTCGCTTTCTGGTAATTCGCCACCTTGGTCTGCGCCTGGTTCACCTGCTCGCGCAGTCTTGCGAGCTGCTGGTTGAACCAGTCGGCCGCCTCGCGCGTGGGTTCGGTGCGCATCTCGAGCGCGGTCTCGAGGTAGGCCTTGGCAAAGGCGTTGGCCACGGCGGCCGCCTTGCGCGGATCGCTCGAGGCGAACTGCACCGTGAGCACGTTGCTCGCCGAGACGTCGACCTTCAGCTTCTCGAGCAGCGTCTGCGCGATCCAGTCGTCGATGGAGATGGCGCCATCGGTTTCTTCCTGCCACGCCTCGCGCATGCCGGGCTGCTGCGCGAGCTTGAGGTCGCGCGAGACGCGCGCCGCCACCCGGCCGCTCTGGATCAGGTCGACCTGGGTCTGCACGTAGCCCATGCGCTCGCGCGGCGACATGCGCGTGGGCGACATGGTCTGCTCGTCGCGCGCGTCGAGCAGCAGCGTGGCGGTCCCGACGTACTTCTTGGGCACGATCAGCGCCACGGCCATCGCGGTCGCGATCACGGCCACGAAGACCAGCACGAACGCCTTGCGGCGCGCGCGCAGTGCCAGCATGAATTGGCTGAAATCCATGAATGACTCCCTCTAGAAAATCGATTCTTTGACGTAGACCACGTCGTCGGCCTTCAGCGCGTCCTGCAGGCTGGCGTCGGTCTCGATGTACTTGCCGTCGCCGGCCGGACGCCGCAGCTTCAGGCGCCGCTCGCTGCCGCGCGGCGTGATGCCGCCGCCGGCGGCGATCGCCTGCATCACCGTCATGTTGGGCGCGAGGGGGTAGGCGCCGCCGCGCATCACCTCGCCGTAGATGTAGAACACCGGCGCGCGCTCCACCTGGATGGTGTCGCCGTTCCTGAGCGGGAAGTTCTTCGCCATGACGTCGACCTTCTGGCTCTTCCCGTCGCGCACCACGGTGACCACCTCGGCTCCGCCCGGCGCCACGCCGCCCGCGGCGGCGATCACGTCGGCGAGGTGCGAGCTCGCGTCGTCGAGCGGGTAGCGCCCGGGCCGCGGCACCATGCCGAGCACGTTCACCTGCCGGCTGCGCAGCGTCGTCACGGCGAGCGTCACCTGCGGGTTCTTGAGAAACTTGCCGCTCTTCAGCGCCGAGGCGACGTGCGAGGCGGCGGCGTTGGGCGTCATGCCGCCGATCTTGACCTCGCCGACGAGCGGCATGTTGATCGTGCCGCGCTCGCTGACGCGGGCCTCCGTGGCGAGATCGGGCTGCTGGAAAACCGTGACGCGCACCGCGTCGCCCACGCCGACCTTGTCTGTGGGCGCGTTCGGCGCGCCTTGCGCGTACGCAACCGCGGCTGCTGCCCACAGGAACAACCCCAACACCGTCCGTTTCATGTCCACCTCGCTCATTTGCCCGTTCGGAATTCACCCATGTATTCGATGCTCGCGACCTCGCGCAGCCGCCGCACCTCGGCGGCCGCGGTCTCGAGGCGCTTGCGTCCCTCGAGGAACTGCTCGATCAGCGGCGCCGCCTGCTGCTCGGTAAGCGGCGCTTCCTGCGCGTGTACCAGCTGCACCACCGACGCCCCGAGCGGCGACGGCAGCACGGCCATATCGCCCGCTTTCATGCGCGCGAGCTGCGGCAGGTAGCGCAGCGGCAGCTGCTCGGCCGGCTGCGTCACGGCCACCTCGCGGAATTCCGCGCTGCGCGCGCGCAGCCACGCCGCGACTTGCTCGAGGCTCGAGGCGCGCCCGGCTTCGGCGCGCAGCACCTCGAGCATCCCGGCAGGCGAGGAAACCACGAGCTCCTGCAGGCGGTAGATGCGCCGGCGCGCGAACAGCGCCTCGTTCTCGTGGTAGAAGGCGCGGATTTCCTCGGCGCTCGGCTTCGCCGCCGCGCCGGCCGCGCGCTCGATCCAGGCCTGCGCCAGCACCTGGCGGCGCGCGTGATCGATCGCCTGCGCGACCGCCGGGTCGCGGTCGAGGCCGGCGGCGAGCGCTTTTTGCGCCAGCAGCTCGCGGTCGATGATCTTTTCCAGCGCCTGCGCGCCGGTGGCGCCGCCGGCGGTGTTCACCTGGCGCACCAGGATCTCGGCGCCGTTCACCTTCGCGGCGACTTGCGCGCCGCGGTTCGCCTCGGCGCGCTGGCAGCCGACGGGAACCGCCGCGAGCAGGGCAAGACCGGCGTATTTCCAGGCACCGAACATCAGAACGAATGGCCCAGGCGACGGCGCGCGACCCACAGCGCGAGCGCCAATCCGGAGAGCAGCAGCCAGCCGCGCGGCTCGGCCACGCCGGCGATCGCGAACGCCGCCTCGGGCTCGACGGCCGGCACGGCGACCGCGACGCGGATCGGCGCGTCGTTCAGCGTCAGCGCCGGGAGGTTATTGAGCGCCGCGCCCGACACGGTGAGCTGGTAGACGTCGACGAAGGAATACATCGAAGGCTGCGGCGCCGCGGCGTGCAGCGAGCTGTAGAAGCTGTCGCTTGCCGCGGCCGGCAAAGCGCAGAGGGCGAATACGATCGCAACGAGTGTTTTCATGGAGCCGTGTCATCCTAGGTCGGGTCTATTACGGCGCTGAGCCGGCCGGCGTTGCGTGCGATCGTCCGTACGGACTACGCGCTTTGGCACAAAAAAAACGGCGCCGCGGCGCCGTTTCTCTCGAGCGGTCGTCGCGCTACGGGTTCAGGATGCGCAGCTCCAGCGACTTGCCGATCGCCTGCGTGCGGTTCACGACGTTCAGCTTCCTCAGGATCTTCTGCACGTGGTTCTTCACCGTGAGCGGGCTGATCTTGAGGATCGCGCCGATCTCGAAGTTGCTCTTGCCGAGATAGATCCACTTGAGGATGTCCTGCTCGCGCACCGTGAGCACGCTGTGGCTCACCGCCTTGTCGCCGGCGCCTGCGCCCTCGGTGCGGCGCTGCATCTGCGTGCGCACCCACGCGGCGTGCAGCGCCGGCGCGAGAAGCTGCGCGAGGTACGCCTGCCGCGTGCCGATGCTTCCCGGGCGGCCGGCGAAGAGAAACAGGCTCACCGCGCGCCCGTCGGAGTCGTGCAGCCCGTGCACCATGAGCTGCGTCGCGCCCAGGCGCTCGAGCTCGCGCGTGAATGCGCCGTTCGCAATCGGGCCGTTGCCGGTCTCGAACACCAGCGGCTGGTAGCGGCGCTCCTCCCAGGCCTTGAGGAGCGCCGGCGCCACCGCGCTGTCGCGCAGGAAGACATCGCTGAACATCGCCGGATCGGGCGTGGTCATCGAGAAGCCGTCGGCGCGGAACGCCGGCGGCTTGCCCAGGCACAGCGTGCAGATCAGCAGCTCGTGGCGGATCAGGCTCTGCAGCAGGCCTTGCGTCCAGCTGAAGAAATGCGCGCGCGCGTGCACGCGCAGCGACGCGTCGAGATTGAGCACGATCGATTCGATCTGCAGGAAATCGGTCGCCGCCGAGCGAGCGTCGCCGTTGCCGCCATCTTGCGGCAAGGGCAGCGGTTGCGAAGGAACGGCAATCGGAGTGTCAGCGCTGGAAAGTGGCATGGTGGAACCAATATAGTCGAGTGAGATTACGAATCCGTTAGGCCGGCACACGGCCGAAAAGCTAGTCCGATGAGCCCATTACGCGCGGGGCGGCGCAACGCAATGAGTGAACGGCGCTGCCCTACCCTGACTTGGCCTTGGATTCGAGCAGACAAAGCCGCACGCAGATGCTGCGCAGCCCGCCCGGACCGGGCGCGCTGGTGCAGGCGTCGATCGACCCCGTCGTTTCCATCGGCACGCTCGCCGGCGTGGTGTCGCTTTTCGGCGGGCGCTTCGACGGCGCCTGCCTGATCCTCGCGCTGCTGGTGTTCGCCATGACCTTTCCGGGGAGCCTCGCGCGCGACACCGGCAGCGCGGGCGAGCTCGCGCTCGACATCGCGACCGGCTGGGCGGCGATCGTGGTGCTGCTGCTGTTCCTCGGCTGGTCCTCGCGCACGCTCGGGTCGTTCGACGACCGCGTGATCCTCGCCTGGGCGCTCGTCACGCCGGCGGCGCTTTTCGCCGCGCATCGCCTGCTGCCCGTGCTGTGGCCGCGGCTGCTCGCCGCCGAGGGCCTGCAGAAGACCGCGGTCATCGCGGGCGCCAACGATCTCGGCCGCAAGCTCGCGCGGCAGCTGCGCGACAACCCGCTGCTCGGCATCCGCTTCGCCGGCTATTTCGACGACCGCGCCGCGAGCCGGCTGCAGGGCGTGCAGCCGCGCGAGAACCTCGGCTCGCTCTCGGCGCTCCCCGACTACGCGCGCGCCCACCGCGTGGACGTGATCTACATCGCCCTGCCGATGGCTTCCCAGCCGAGGATCCTCAAGCTGCTCGAGGACTTGCGCGACACCACGGCCTCGATCTATTTCGTGCCCGACATCTTCGTCGCCGACCTGATCCAGGCGCGCGTCGACTCGATCGGCGGGCTGCCCGTGGTGGCGGTGTGCGAGTCGCCGTTCTACGGCTTCAACGGCGTAATCAAGCGGGCCAGCGATCTTATTTCCGCCAGCGCAATTCTCTTGCTGATCAGCCCGCTGCTCGCCGCCATCGCGATCGGCGTGAAGCTTTCCTCGCCCGGGCCGATCCTCTTCAAGCAGCGCCGCTACGGGCTCGACGGCCGGCGCATCGTGGTCTACAAGTTCCGCTCGATGACGGTCGCCGAGGACGGCGACGTGGTGCGCCAGGCGACGCGCAACGACCAGCGCGTCACGCGCTTCGGCGCCTTTCTGCGCCGCACCTCGCTCGACGAGCTGCCGCAGTTCATCAACGTGCTGCAGGGCCGCATGAGCGTGGTCGGGCCGCGCCCGCACGCGGTGGCGCACAACGAGGTGTACCGCAAGCTGATCCGCGGCTACATGATCCGCCACAAGGTGAAGCCGGGCATCACCGGGCTCGCCCAGGTGAGCGGCTGGCGCGGGGAAACCGAGACCGTGGAGAAGATGAAGGCGCGCATCGACTGCGACCTCGCCTATCTGCGCAACTGGTCGCTGCTCCTCGACCTGCAGATCATCCTCAAGACGATCGTCGTCGTGCTGCAGAAAGACAATGCCTATTGACCGCCTCGCATCGCTGGTGCTTGCCGTGTCAATCGTTACTGCCATCCTGCTGGGCGCGCCCGTGCCTATCCCGGACGGCTGGGACAAGGCGGCGCATTTCGTCGCCTTCTCGGCGCTCACGCTCTTCCTGTGGCACGCCACCGCGGGCGAGCTGCCGCTCGCCGTCGTGGCCGCGGTGATCGTGCTCGGCGGCCTGGACGAATGGCGCCAGGCCTCGATGCCCGGACGCGTCTCCGATGCCCTGGACTTCCTCGCCGACGCCTGCGCCGCGGGCGCGACCGGGCTGCTCCTCTTCATGCAAAGGAAAACCGCATGTGCGGAATCGTCGCCGCAGTAGCGCGCCGCAACGTCGTGCCGATCCTGCTCGAGGGCCTCAGGCGCCTCGAGTACCGGGGCTACGACTCGGCCGGAGTCGCGGTCATCAACGGCTCCCTCCGAAGGGTGCGCTCGTGCGGCCGCGTCGCGCAGCTGGAGAGGCTCGCCGGCGAGCAGCACCTCGAAGGCATGATCGGCATCGGGCACACGCGCTGGGCGACGCACGGCGTGCCCTCGGAGCGCAACGCCCATCCGCACGTCTCGGGCGGCGTCTCGGTGGTGCACAACGGCATCATCGAGAACCACGAGGCGGTGCGCGGCGCCTTGCGCGGCAAGGGGTACGCGTTCTCCTCCGATACCGATACGGAGGTAATCGCCCACCTCGTGCACTCGAAGATTTCCTCGGGAATGAATGTTTTCGACGGCGTGAGAGCGGCAGTGGCCGAGCTCGAGGGTGCCTATGCCATCGCGGTGGTCGCGGCGGACGACCCGTCGCGGCTGGTGGTCGCGCGCAGGGGCGCGCCGCTGCTGCTCGGCATCGGCGAAGGCGAGAACTTCGCCGCCTCGGACACCTCGGCGCTGCTGCAGGTGACGCGCAGGCTGATTTACCTGGAAGAGGGCGACTGCGCGGAAGTCGCGCTGCAAAGCGTGCGCATCGTCGACGCGCGCGGGCATGTCGTCGAGCGGCCGCTCAAGGTGAGCCGGCTCGCCGCCGAAGCCATCGAGCTCGGAGCCTACCGCCACTACATGCACAAGGAGATCTTCGAGCAGCCGGCGGCGGTGCGCGCGACGCTCGAGAGCGCCGCCAACGGGCACCTGCTGGCGCCGGAGTTCTTCGGAGCCACGGCGGCCGAAAGCTTCGAGCACATTGATTCGTGCTTGATTCTTGCCTGCGGCACGAGCTACCACGCCGGCGTGGTCGCGCGCTACTGGCTCGAAAAGCTCGCCGGCCTGCCCTGCAACGTCGAAATCGCGAGCGAATACCGCTACCGCGACACGGTGCCGAATTCGCGCTCGCTCGTGGTGGTGATCTCGCAGTCGGGCGAGACCGCCGACACGCTCGCGGCGCTGCACCAGGCGCACCGGCTCGGACAGCCTAATTCCCTCGCCATTTGCAACGTGGCCGAGTCCGCGCTCACAAGAAATGCAAAATTGAAATTCCTTACGCGCGCGGGCCCGGAGATCGGCGTGGCCTCGACCAAGGCGTTCACCGCGCAGCTCACGGCGCTTCTCGTGCTCGCGCTGACGCTCGCGAGACTGCGCGGCAGGCTGACGAAGGAACACGAGGCACAAATGCTCGAGGCGCTGCGCGCGCTGCCTGCGGCGCTGGCGCGCGCCCTGCGCGTCGAGCCGCAGATGGCGGCCTGGGCGGCGAAATTCGCGCGCTGCGAGCATGCGCTTTTCCTCGGGCGCGGCGTGCACTACCCGATCGCCATGGAAGGCGCGCTGAAGCTGAAGGAGATTTCGTACATTCATGCCGAGGCCTACGCGGCCGGGGAGCTGAAGCACGGGCCGCTCGCGCTCGTCGACCGGAACATGCCGGTGATCGCCATCGCGCCGCGCGACGCGCTGCTCGACAAGCTGAAGTCCAACCTTCAGGAAGTGCGCGCGCGCGGCGGCGAGCTCTACGTGCTCGCCGACGGCGACGCCGGGATGCGCGAGGGGGACGGCATCCATGTCGTGCGCCTGCACCGGTACCCGCACCTGCTTTCGCCTGTCGTCACCGCCGTGCCGCTGCAGCTCCTCGCTTACCACGCCGCCCTGCTGCGCGGGAACGACGTGGATAAGCCGAGGAACCTCGCTAAATCGGTGACCGTGGAGTGATCAGGCCGCCAGGTTGGCCGTATTGAGGTCCGGCTTGAATCGATAGCCGGTCCCGCGCACGGTCTCGATGAGCTTGTCGTGCCCGGTCGGCGAGAGCGCCTGCCGCAGCCGCCGGATGTGCACGTCGACGGTGCGCTCCTCCACGAACACGTGCTCGCCCCAGACCTCGTCCAGTAATCTGGCCCTGGAAAAGACGCGGCCGGGATGCGTCATGAAGAAGTGCAGCAGCCGCAGCTCGGTCGTCCACAGGTCGATCGGCTTGTCGCCGGCGCTGACCTGGTGCGCCGCCGGATCGATGCGCAGGCCCGCGATCTCCACCACGTCGTCGGCGAGCTGGGGCGCCCGGCGCCGCATCACGGCCTTGATGCGGGCGAGCAGCTCGCGGGCCGAGAACGGCTTGGTCACATAGTCGTCGGCGCCGCTTTCCAGCGCGGTGACCTTGTCCTGCTCTTCGGCGCGCGCGCTCAGCAGCACGATGGAAATATCCTTCGTGCGCTGGTCGGAGCGCAGGCGACGCGCGAAGGTCAGGCCCGGGACCCCGGGCAGCACCCAGTCGAGCAGCACCAGGTCGGGCCGCGAATCGCGCACCAGCGCCTCGGCCTGCGGCACGTCGCCCGCGCACATGACCTTGTACCCGGCGCGCTGCAGATTGGCCGCCAGCAGATCGCGGATGGCCGCCTCGTCATCGACTACCAGAATGGAACCGCCCATGGCGTCTCCTCTTGTTAGAACGCGAGGGGATGCTATGTCGCACCCGGGCGTCGGACTATAGCTGCGGCCTTATTTAACAGTCGTGTCATATTGGCCCGCTGTCGTTATGCACCGACAGCGGGCGCGGAATGAAAGCCGGCTGCGGCGCAAGTCAGCTGGACTCCAGGTGCGCCGCCACGCGGCTCCGGGCCTTGAGCAGCGCGGATACGATCGGATGCAGCGCGATGCGCAGGTCGCGCTTGGAGACGAAGGCGTGCGCGCCGGCGGCGAGCGCGGCGGTGCGCAGCACCGTCGAGTCGTTCACCGACATCACCACCACCCGGCATGCCGGCTGGCGCCTGCGCAGCATGCGCGCCACTTCTATGCCGTTCGGTCCGGGAAGCTCCAGGTTGACGAGCGCGAGGTCGAGCGCCTGCCCGGCGAATTCCAGCGCCTCATCCATGCTGCGCGCCTCGCGCAGCCTCAAGGGAGGGAAGGAGGTGAGGAGCCATGCGCGAAGCGCGCTGCGCATCTCATCGTGGTCCTCGACGACGAGCACCGAAAGCAGCCACGGCGTCGGGAACACAGGGAGCGGATGGGGCTTCTGGGGCACACGCGGGCAGGCGGACTCGACGCAACGATGCTAGCGCGCGCCCGCGCGCCGGTCAGTCAGGAGCCGGAGACAATCCCCGTGGGGAAAATCCTCACAGCAGCGGAAAAGGGGTCAGAAAAAACGGAATTCGGGGTCAGAGTCTTAATTAATTTTAGCTACGCGTCGCCAATAATTAAGACTCTGACCCCGAATTCGTCAGTCGAGCGACACGATGCCGCGCTGGATGGCGAAGCGCACGAGCCCAGCGACGTCCCGGATGCCGAGCTTTTCCACCAGCCGCGCGCGATAGGTCTCGACCGTCTTCTGGGAAAGCGAGAGGCGCTCGGCGATCTGCGCACCCGTGCAGCCCTCGGCCAGGAGCTGCAACACCTCGCGCTCGCGCGCGCTCAGGCGCGCGAGCGGATCGTCGCGGTCATTGCCCGCGTAGTCGTCGAGCACGATGTCGGCGATGCGCGGGCTCAGGTAGCGCTGCCCGGCGTGCACCGCGCGGATGGCGTCGACGACCTCCTTCGCTGCGGAGCGCTTGACCACGTAGCCCGCCGCTCCGGCCTTCAGGGCGCGGCGCACGTACTCGCGCTCGGAATACATCGAAAGCACGATCACCCGGCACTTCGGGTCGCGCTCGAGAATGGCGCGCGCGGCGTCGGCGCCGTTCAGCTCGGGCATCGACAGATCCATCAGCACCACGTCGGGCTGCAGCTCGCGCGCCTGGCGCACCGCCTCGCGCCCGTCGGCCGCGAGCGCCACCACTTCCATGTCGGCCTGCGCCTCGACGACGTGCTTCAGGCCTTCGGCAACCACCGCATGGTCATCGGCGATGATGATCTTGACCATGCTCATGGCGGCACCGCAGCGCGCACCGTGGTGCCGGTCCCCAAGGACGATTCGACGGAAAGGCGGCCGCCCGCCGCTTCGGCGCGCTCGCGCATCGTCGTCATGCCCCAGCGGCCGCGCGGCGCCTGCCCGGGCGCGAATCCGCGTCCATCGTCCGATACGCTGAGCACGATCTCGTTCGCCTGATCCTCGAGAAGCACCTTAATCCGCTTCGCCGCCGAATGCTTCGCGGCGTTGTTGAGCGCCTCCTGCGCTATCCGGAACAGGGCCACGGCGGCCTCCGGACGCAGCGCGCGCGCGGCATCGTGCGCGTTCTGGACGTCGACCCGGATCCCGGTGCGCTGCGCGTACTCCTCGGCGTACCAGGCGAGCGCCGCGGCCAGGCCGTACTCGTCGAGCAGCGGCGGCCGCAGGTCGGCCATCACGCTCTCGATCGACTGCAGCGTGGCGTCGACAAGCGCGAGCGAGTCCTCGAGCCTGCGGCGCGATTCGGCATCCTCGAGCTGGCCAAGCACGATGTCGAGGTTGATGTTCAGCGCCGACAGGTTCTGGCCCACGCGGTCGTGCAGCTCGCGCGCGATGCGTCGGCGCTCGAGCTCCTCGGCTTGCACCAGCCGGCGCGTGAGCGCGCGCAGCTGCGCCTCGCTCTCGCGCAACGCCTCGTGGGCGCGCCGGCGCTCGGTGATGTCCTCGACCATCGCCACGACGCAGCGCAGGCGCCCGTCGGCATCCGCAAGGCGCGCGACGCTGTCTCGCGCCCAGATCACCTGCCCGTTGCGGTCGAGGTAGCGCTTCTGGAAGTCGGCCTGGTCGCGCCGGCCCTGCACGAGGTCGGTGAAGACGCGCCAGCTCTCCTCGGCATCGCCGGGATGCGTCACGTCGCCGAGGGTCTTGCCGTTCAGCTCGTCCGCGCTGTAGCCGAGCATGCGCAGGAAGGCGGGATTCGCCTGGACGTAGCGTCCGCTCGCATCGGCCATCGCGATGCCCGCCGGCGTGCGCTCGAACATCGCCACGCGCAGCAGGTCGTTGTCGCGCTCGCGCTTCCTCGCCGTCATGTCGCGCGTCACCTTGGCGAAGCCGCGCAGCTCGCCTCCCGGCCCGCGCAGCGCGCTGATCACGACGTCGCCCCAGAAGCGCGTGCCGTCCTTGCGCACGCGCCAGCCCTCGTACTGCGAGCGCCCTTCGCGCTCGGCGCGGCCGAGCGCCGCGTCGGGCGCGCCGGCGGCGCGCTCCTCGGGCGGATAGAAGAGCGAGAAATGCCGCCCCACGATCTCGGCGGCGGTGTAGCCCTTGATGCGCTCGGCTCCGGGGTTCCAGCTCGTCACGCGCCCCTCGGGATCGAGCAGGAAGATGGCGTAGTCGGTGACGCTCTCGACGAGCAGGCGGAACTGCTCGTCGGCGGCGCGCGCGCGCATGTCCATAAGCGGAGAAATTCTACTGCCCGACCCCTGTAGCGATTCGACTACAGGCGCTTAGTCACGGCGAATGGCGATAGACTCGCCGGGTGCAGGTCGGGATCGAAGACATCCGCGCGGCTGCGCAGCGCATCTCCGGAGCGGTCGAGCGCACGCCGTGCGTGCACAGCCGGACGCTGTCGCGGCTTGCCGGCGCGGAAGTGTTCCTCAAGTTCGAGAACCTGCAGTTCACCGCCTCCTTCAAGGAGCGCGGCGCGCTGAACAAGCTGCTCTCGCTCTCCGAGTCGGAGCGCAAGCGCGGCGTCATCGCGATGAGCGCGGGAAACCATGCGCAGGCGGTCGCCTACCACGCGGCGCGGCTCGGCATTCCGACGCTCATCGTGATGCCGAAGGGCTCGCCGAACACCAAGATCAAGAACACCCAGGTGCACGGCGCGACCGTGGTGCTGGAAGGCGACAACCTGTTCGAGGCGGGCAAGCATGCGCGCGCGCTCGCCGCGCGCGACAACCGGGTGTTCGTGCACCCCTACGAGGATCCGCTCATCATCGCCGGCCAGGGCACGATCGGCGTCGAGATGCTGCAAGCGGTGCCGGACCTCGAGATGATCGTCGTGCCCGTGGGCGGCGGCGGGCTCATCTCCGGCATCGCGACCGCCGCCAGGGCCATGAAGCCCGGCATCCGGGTGTTCGGCGTGGAAACCCGCAACTATCCGTCGATGTACCAGCGGCTGAACAACCTGCCGGTGGAATGCGGCGGCGACACCATCGCCGAAGGCATCGCGGTGAAGGACGTCGGCAGCATCGCGCTCGGGATCATCAAGCAGCTCGTCGAGGAAGTGCTGGTGGTGGAGGAAGAAACCATCGAGCGCGCCGTGGTCGCGCTGATCGAGATCGAGAAGACGGTCGCGGAAGGCGCCGGCGCGGCCGGCCTCGCCGCGCTCCTCCAGCATCCGGCGCGCTTCGCCGGCCGGCGCGTCGGCATCCCGATCTCGGGCGGCAACATCGACAGCCGCGTGCTCGCTTCGGTCCTCATGCGCGGCCTCGTGCGCGACGGCCGCCTGGTGCGCCTGCGCGTCACCATGCCCGACGTGTCGGGCAGCCTCGCCAAGGTCGCCGCGCTCATCGCCGAGGCCGGCGGCAATATCGTCGAGGTCCAGCACCAGCGCATCTTCGGCACCTCATCGGTGCGCTCGCCGGAGGTCGAATTCCTCATCGAGACGCGCGACCGCGCGCATACCGACGCGCTCGTGCGCACGCTTGAGACCAACGGGGTTAAAACGACTTTTTTCTAGCGCGGCCGCTCGGGCACGCCATTCACGATCGCGCTTGCGCAGCAGACGAGGAACGCCGGCAGGTTGTCCTCGAAGTACTGCTCCTTTCTGGTCGTCGCCCGCGACGATGAGCGCGTCGAGCCTCGCTTCGGCGATGGCGGCGGCCCGCCGACCCATCAGGCGATGGCTTTTTTGCGCACGAGTTCGCGCGCGATCAGCACCGCACCGAGCCCGAGCCCGGCGATGTCGGTGACGATCGCGCCCGGGAACATGTCGCCCGGGATCAGGGCCAGCACGCCGGCGGCGATGAAAAGCGCGCGCTCGGCCGCCGGTATTGCGCGGTAGAAGAACCCGACCACGCCGATCGTGCCGAGCCAGATGCCGATCGCCGCGGTCGCCACCGCCCACACGACGGTGACGGGATCGCCCTTCATGAGCAGGCTGGGCGAAACGGCGAACAGGAACGGCACGATGTACGCTGCCCAGCCGATGCGGGTTGCCGTCCAGCCGGTCTTGTCCACGTCCGAGCCCGCGATGTTGGCCGCGGCGAAAGCCGACAGCGCCACCGGCGGCGTGACCATCGACATGATGCCGAAGTAGAGCAGGAACATGTGCGCGGCCATGGGTGGGACGCCGACCTTCACCAGCGCGGGCGCGATGAGCGTCGCCATGATGATGTACACGCCCAGCGTCGGCAGCCCCATGCCCAGCACGATGGCCATGAGCGCCGTGAGCACCAGCATGCCGGGCAGGCTCTGGCCCGTGATGGCGAGCAGCTGAAGAGTGAGCCCGAAGGCGAGGCCGGTGATGTTGAGAATGCCGATGAACATCCCGGCCACCGCGCAGATCATGATCAGATCCACCACCGCGCCGCCGGTGCTGACGACCGCGTTCAGCACGTCCGGCACCGTGACGCGGCGGCCCTTGTAGCCAAACGCAAGCGACAGCCCGGACAGGATGGCGGCGGCGGCGAGCGCCGCGTACTGCGCCGGCCAATTCCACTCGACGAGGGCGTAGACCAGCACCGCGAACGGGATCGGGAAATACCAGCCCGAGCGCAGCACCGGCAGCAGCTGCGGCAGCCGCTCGAGCGCCTCGCCGCGGATGCCGCGTTTCGCGGCCTCGAGATCGACCTGGGCAAACAGCGCGAGGTAATAGAGAAACGCCGGGATGATCGCCGCGATCATGACCTCGACGTACGGCACCTGCAGCACCTCGGCCATGAGGAACGCGGCCGCGCCCATCACCGGCGGCATGAGCTGCCCGCCGGTGGATCCGACCGCCTCGATAGCGGCCGCGATCTGTGCCGGGAAGCCCGAGCGCTTCATGAGCGGGATGGTGACCAGGCCCACCGCCGAGACGTTCGCCACCGCGCTGCCGGAGATCATGCCGAAGAGCGCCGAGCCGACGACCGCCACCTTGGCGGAGCCGCCGCGGTAGCGGCCCATCCAGGCGCGCGCCAGGTCGGTGAAGAACTCGGAGCCGCCGCAGCGGCCGAGCACCTGGCCGAGCAAGATGAACGGCACCACGACGATGATCGCGATCTGCAGCGGCGTGCCGAGCAGCGCGTTGGTGTCGAGGCCGACGTAGACGAGCAGCCGCGTGAAATCGACCGGCCGCGCTGCGAATACGCCGGGCAGGTGGTGGCCGACCATCGCGTACACCGCGCCGCCGAGGGTGAAGCCGACGAGCGAGAACCCCGCCATGCGGCGCGTTCCCTCAAGCACCAGCGCGGCGAGGGCCGCCGACATGAGAATGCCGTCGAGCGGGCGCGAGGTGAGCTCGGTGCTGAGCTGCGGGTAGCGCCAGGCGAGCACCAGGCACAGCGCGAGCCCGGCAACGCCCGCCAGCAGATTCAGCGCGTGCCGCCTCTTCGAAGTGGCGAGATAGCAGATGCCGATGCCCAGTCCGAGCACCGCGAGCAGCATCTGCTCGGTGTAGAAGTTGAGTCCGACCTTGCGATGCAGGTCGAGCACCCAGCTCACCACCACCGCGATGAGCAGGGCCTGGAGAACGAAGAGAGTCCTGGAGAATCGCCGCTTGCCGGGTGGCGAAGGGCTCTCCATGTGCTCCTCGGCCATTTACTGCCTGGCGATGCCCTTCTCTTTGTAGAACTTCATCGCGCCCGGGTGGAAGGCCGCCGGCATCGCGCGGTTCATCGCGTTCGGGTCGAAGCCGCGGAACGCGCCCAGGCTCTCGATGAGCTTCGGCTTGTTCTCGTACACCGCCTTGGCGATCTTGTACGCGACGTCGTCCTTGACGTGGCTGCCCACCGCGATGAGGTAGTCGTAAGCCATGAGCTTGGTCGGCACGTCGACGCCGGCATACGCCGGGCTCGGCTTCACCTCGACGACGTACGAGTACGCCATGTGCTTCTTCATTCTCGCGACGGCCTGGGGATCGTCGGAGAGGGGAAGGTAGCGGATGCCGCCCACCGACTTGTGCACTTCCAGAACTTTCGCCGCGCCCAGCGCGAAGAAGCCGCCGTCGATCTTGCCTTCCGCGAAGTCGTCCGCGCCGCGGATCACGTTCGGCACGAGCACCGGGACGATGTCCTTGCGCTCCAGCCCGCCGTTCGCGAGTATGCCGTCGATGATGCGATCGAGCGTCACCTGCGCGGAGAAGCCGGCGGGAATGCGCTTGCCTTTCAGGTCGGCGATCGTCTTGATGGACGAGTCCTTGCGCACGAAAAGGCTGGAAAGCAGCGGGAAGATGACGCCCAGCACGCGCAGGTTCGCCTGCTTGCGGCCGTTGTACGGCCCCTCGCCCTTGCTCGCCTCCTCGATCTCGAGCACGTTGCACACCGAGAGGTCGAGCTCACCCGAGCTTACCAGCGGCAGCACCGCGCTCGAGCCCGAATAGGGCTGCACGCGGCTCTGCAAGCCGTTCTCGGCCAGCACCTTGGCGATCGCCGAGGCCATGTTGTAGCCGATCGATCCTTGCGGCGCGGTGCCGAAGCCGAGCACCTGCGCCTGCAGCGGCGCCGCCGCCACGGCGAGCGCGAGCGACACCAGCGACGAGACGATTGCTTTCATGATTCCCCTCCTTTGGGTTCATTCATTGTAGACCGAGATCTCCACGAGGTTCAGGTCCGGATCGCGGACGTACACCGAGCGGATCGGCCCGCTGGCGCCGGTCTTCATGACCGGGCCCTCGACCAGGGGGATTTCAAATTTTTGCAGTCTCGCGATCACGGACTCGAGCGATGCGCCGGCAATGAGGCAGAGGTCGAGCGACCCCGGCACCGCAACATGCGCGCGCGGCGCGAACTCCCTGCCCCATTCGTGCAGGTTGATCTTCTGGCTGCCGAACTTGAGCGCGAGGCGCTCCTCGGTCGGCGTGCGAAAGCGCTCGAGCTTCATGCCGAGCACCTCGGTATAGAAGCGGATGCACGCGTCCTTGTCGCGCGTAGTGAGAACGATATGGTCGATGCGGTCGATCATTGCGGTTTCCCCGAAGCCAAAATCAGGGACAGACCACGATTTCGTCTTTGCTTCAGGAAATCGTGGTCTGTCCCTGATTTTGGGTCACACGGTTTTCTTTTCCCTCAAGGCCGAAATCTCTTCCGTCGAATAACCCAGACCCTTGAGAATCTCGTCGGTGTGCTCGCCGAGCTTCGGCGCGGGCGAGCGGATGGCGCCGGGGGTCGCGGAGAGCTTCGGGATGATGCCCGGGACCTTGAGCGGCGCGCCGTCGCCCGCGACGGTCTCTTGGATCATGCCGCGCGCGGCGTAGTGCGGATCGGCGGCAATGTCGGCAGCGGTGTAGATGCGTCCCGCGGGAACCTCGGCCTGCTGCATTTTCTGCAGAACCTGCTCTTGAGTGAGCTTCGAAGTCCATTCCGAGACGGCGGCATCGATGCGATCCATCTGCGCGGCGCGGCCGTCGTTCTTCGCGAGCGCCGGATCGTCGCGCAGGTCCTCGCGGCCGATCGCGGTCATAAGGCGCCGGTACAGGCTGTCGGCGTTGCCCGCGATCAGGACGTAGGAGCCGTCGCTGCAGGGATAAAGGTTAGAGGGCGCGATGCCCGGCAGCGTGCTGCCCGAGCGCTCGCGAATGACGCCGTGCGCGTCGTATTCCGGGAGCAGGCTCTCGGTGACGTTGAACACCGACTCGTAGAGCGCGACGTCGACCACCTGTCCCTTGTTCCCCTTCTGCACGTGATGCAGCGCGAGCAGCGCGCCGATGACGCCGTGCAGCGCGGCGAGCGTATCGCCCACCGACAGGTTCGGGCGCACCGGCGGGCGGTCGGGGAAACCGGTGATGTAGCGCAGCCCGCCCATCGCCTCGCCGATCGCGGCGAATCCCGGACGCTCGCGATAGGGGCCGGTCTGGCCGTAGCCGGAGATGCGCACCAGGATGAGGCCCGGATTCTCTGCGGAAAGGACCTCCCAGCCGAGGTTCCAGCGCTCGAGCGCGCCGGGGCGGAAATTCTCGATGACGATGTGGCACTCGCGCGCCAGGCGCCGCACGATCGCCTGGCCTTCGCTCTGGCGCATGTCGACCGTGACGGACTTCTTGTTTCGCGACTGCACGTGCCACCACAGCGACACGCCGTTGCGCATGCGGCGCCAGCGGCGCAGCGCATCGCCGTCGCCGGGCGGCTCGACCTTGATGACCTCGGCGCCGAAATCGGCGAGCGTCTTGGCGCAGAACGGCCCGGCAATGAGCGAGCCGAGCTCCAGTACCTTGATGCCTGAGAGTGGACCGGAAATGGGGGTCCGTCCCGATTATCTTCTTTTCAATAGGCGCAGCGGGTTGTACTCGAGCACCGTCTCGCCGCGCTGGTTCACCACCTTGTTCGCGAAGCGCACGAGGCCGCGGTCGCCTTTCGAGGTGAGCCGGTGCTCGATCACTTCGGCTTCGACGTGAAGGGTGTCGCCCACCACCGTGGGCCCCTTCACATCGAGCGTGCAGTTGAGGAACGCGAGGCCGGTGTCCTGCATGCTCGGCAGGAGCAGGCCCTCGGCGAAGGAATACACCAGCGCGCCGGGCACCGCCCTGCCCTTGATCGCGCGCGCGGAATCGTCGGCGACGGCGAAGAGCTCCTCGGTGAGCCAGGTGAGGTTGATGAACGCCGCAACGTCGGCTTCGGACAGGGTGCGCCGGTGCGTGCGGAACCTGAATCCCGGCTTCAGATCCTCGAAGCTGAAGCCGCGGCCGATGACCGGGGTCATTTCCTGTCGAACTCGCGCCGCGCGCGCTCGAAGGCGTCTTTCATGTTCTGCATCCTCTTTGCCTTCTCCTGCGGCATTCTATGCCGAGAGCACGACCGACTCTTCGATCTGGCGCTCGGGCACCGTCCAATAGCGCCTGAGCAGCCGGTCTTTCTCCGCATCGCTCACCACGTGGAAGCCGCGGCGCTCATAGAAGCGTACGGCCCAGGTCGCCGCCTTCCAGGTGCCGATGAGCAGCCGCCGGTCCGACTGGCGCTTCAGATGCTCGAGCAGCGCGCCGCCGACGCCGCTGCCTTGCTCGGCCGTGCGCGTGTAGGCATGGCGGATGAGCGACACGTCGTCCACTCGTTGCAAACCCATCACGCCGAGGAGCCGGCTGCCGCGGCGGATTCCCCAGAATTGCACGCCCGCGGCAGTTTCGGCACTCAGCTCGCCCACGGGCATGTAAGGCTCTTGCCAGCAGTCGGCGCGAATCACGCCGCGATACGCCACCGCCGCGTCGTTGATGACCTCCGCGATTTCCGCGAGGTCGCTGGTTGGCTGGATCGGATGCACCCGGACGGGTACATCCTACAACGCGGGCCGCCGGTTCCGGCGGCCCGCATCGGTGCAGGCTGCTACTTCTTGGTGCTGCTGGGGCTGCTCGGGCTGGTGGTGCTGCTCGGGCTGCTCGGGCTGGTGGTGCTGCTCGGGCTGCTCGTGCTGCCGCTGGAGCTGGGCGACGAGCTGCTGCTGCCGCTGGTCGACCCGCCGGTGCTGCTGCCGCCGCTCGAAGAGCCGGACTTGTTGAAGTACGCGTCCCACTCGGTGCGCGAGATCGACCCGTCGTTGTTCGTGTCGACGGCCGAGAAGTTCGGCGTCATGCTGCTGGACGAGCTGCCGCTCGACCCGCCGCTGGAAGCGCTGCCGCTGCCCGACATGCCGGAAGAGCTCGGCGAGGTGCTCGAGGAGCCGGCCGCGCTCGGCGAGGAGCTCGAGCCGGAAGAGGAGCCGTTCGTCGACGAGCCGGCGGCCATGGATACGCCAGCTATCGCGAAAAGCGCGGCAGCTGTCGCGGTGCCCACTATTTTCAACATCTGGATGTTCCTCCTTCGAAGGAATTAAAGGGTTGAGACTGCGCCGGAGGAGGTGCAAGGAGCATGCCGGGGGCACTGCTTCACCGGATGCTCGCATCCTGCTGTAACGCTTTCAAGCGTCCGGGATGTTTTTACCCAAACGGCGTTGGGCCGGCCCGTCTCTCGTGCGCTGCACGCCAAGGAACGCATTTTGCTGGCCGGTGGCGCACGAGGGCGGTGCCTTGAAAAGGAAAAAGGATCGATGCGCAGGATAGCGATGATCAGCGATCACGCTTCGCCGCTCGCCGCGGCCGGCGGGGTGGACAGCGGCGGGCAGAACGTCTACGTGGCTCAGGTGGCGCGCAACCTCGCGCGGCTCGGCTATGCCGTCGACGTGTTCACGCGCCGCGACGATGTCAATCAGCCCGAGATCCTCGACTGGCAGCCGCGTGTGCGGGTGATCCACGTCCCCGCCGGCCCGGCGCAGTACGTGCGCAAGGAAGACCTGCTGCCGCTGATGGACGACTTCTGCGATTACCTGCGCGAGTTCTGCGCGGCGGCCGGGAGCTACGACCTGGTGCACGCCAATTTCTTCATGTCGGGGCTCGTGGCGCTGCGCCTGAAACGCGAGCTCGGCATTCCGTTCGTCGTCACCTTCCACGCCCTGGGCCGCGTGCGGCGGCTCCACCAGGGCGACGCCGACCAGTTCCCGCCCTCGCGCATGGAGATCGAGGACCGGATCATCGCCGAGGCCGATGCGCTCATCGCCGAGTGTCCCCAGGACGAGGAGGACCTGACGCGGCTGTACCGGGCGAACCGCGCCAGAATCCGCGTCATCCCGTGCGGCTTCGACAAGGCGGAGTTCTGGCCGATCGCCCGGCCGTTCGCGCGCCGCGCCCTGGGGTTCGATGCGAAGGAGCGCATCCTTCTCAATATAGGAAGGCTGATACCGCGCAAAGGCATCGACAACGCGGCGCGGGCCCTCGGTCGGCTCGCGCGCGAGCACGGCATCGCGGCGAAGCTCGTGGTGGTGGGCGGCAACTCCGATGTCCCGTGCCCGGTGACCACACCGGAAATCGGCCGGCTGAAAAGTATCGCCGCCGAGGAAGGCGTGTGCGAGCAGGTCATCTTCACCGGGCGGCGCAGCCGCGAATTCCTCAAGCTCTATTACAGCGCGGCCGACGTCTTCGTCACCACGCCGTGGTACGAGCCTTTCGGCATCACGCCGCTCGAGGCGATGGCCTGCGGCACGCCGGTGGTCGGCGCCGATGTCGGCGGGATCCGCTACAGCATCGCCGACGGGCTCACCGGGCTGCTGGTGCCGCCGAACGACCCGGCGGCCCTCGCGGCGAGCCTCGCGCTGCTCTACCGCGACGCGGACTACCGCAAGGAGCTCGGCCGCAACGCCATCGACCGCGTGCACGAGCAATTCACCTGGGCCAAGGTCACCGCTTCGATCGCCGGCCTCTATCAGAACGTACTGGTGGGCAGCGCGCCCGAGCTCCATGTCGCTTGAGAAGAAAACCGTCCTCGTCACCGGCGGCGGCCGCGGCCTGGGCGCCGCCATCTGCAAGGAGCTCGCGCGCGCCGGGGCATCGCTCGTCGTCGCCGACATCAACCCGGCGAACGCGCAGGCCGTCGCCGAAGGCCTGCGCGGCGGCGCGCGCGCGCTGAAGCTCGACGTCACCAACGACGCCGAAGTGGCGGCGGCGCTGCAGGGCATCGAGCGCCTGGATGTGCTCGTCAACAACGCCGCGGTGGACTTCACCGTGCCGATCGACGAGCTGACGATGGCGCTGTGGGACGCGGTGATCTCGGTGAACCTGCGCGGGCCGTTCCTCATGGCGAAGCACGCCGCGCGCCGGATGAAGGCGCAAGGCGGCGGGCAGATCGTCAACATCGCCTCCACCGCCGCGAAGCGCACCTGGCCGAATGCCAGCGCCTACCACGCGAGCAAGTGGGGGCTGCTCGGGCTGTCGCACGCGCTGCACGCCGAGCTGCGGCCGCACCGCATCAAGGTGAGCGCAGTGGTCGCCGGCGGCATGCGCACGCCGTTCCTGCTCGACCGCTTTCCCGACATCGATCCGAACGTGCTGCAGGATCCGGCCAACGTCGCGGCGACGATCCGCTTCCTCCTCACGCTGCCGGAGGAGACCGTGATCCCCGAGGTCATGGTGATTCCGATGCGGGAGAGCTCATGGCCGTAAGAGCGGTATTCGTCGACAAGGACGGCACGCTCGTGCACAACGTGCCCTACAACGTCGATCCCGCGCGCATCGCGTTGACGCAGAACGCGGCGCACGCGGTGCGCGAGCTCGCCGCGCGCGGGTTCAGCATTTTCGTGGTGTCGAACCAGCCGGGCGCGGCGCTCGGCCTCTTTCCCGAAGAAAAGCTGCGGCACGTCGAAGGACGCCTGCGCGAGCTGCTGCCCGCGCTCGATGGCTTCTATTACTGCCCGCACGCGCCCGACACCGGGTGCGGCTGCAGGAAGCCGGCGGCGGGGCTTCTCGAGCGCGCCGCGCGCGAGCACGCCGTGGACCTTGGCGCATCGTGGATGGTCGGCGACATCCTCGACGACGTGGAAGCCGGCCGGCGCGCCGGCTGCCGCACCATCCTCGTCGACAACGGCAACGAGACCGAGTGGCGGCTGACCGAGGCGCGCGCCCCGCACCACGTCGCCGGCGACCTTGCCGAGGCCGCCGCCATCATCGCGGCCGCGTCATGATATGGGGCGAGGTCCGCAAGCTGCTCTGCGTGCGCCTGGACAGCATCGGCGACGTGCTCATGACCACGCCCGCCATCCGCGCGTGCAAGGAGTCGTTCGACTGCCACATCACGCTGCTCACTTCGGGGGCGGGCTCGGCGGCGGCGCGGCTCGTGCCCGAGATCGACGCCACCCTGCGCTTCGCCGCGCCGTGGATGAAGCCGCCCGCGCTGCGCGGCGACGAGGCGATGATCGAATGCCTGGCGGCCGGGCGCTTCGATGCGGCAGTGATCTTCACGGTGTACAGCCAGAGCCCGCTGCCGGCCGCGTACATGTGCTACCTCGCCGGCATTCCGCTGCGCCTTGCGCATTGCCACGAGAACCCGTACCAGCTGCTCACCGACTGGGTGCCCGACCCCGAGCCCGCCTCCGGCATCCGGCACGAAGTGCAGCGCCAGCTCGACCTGGTCGCCTCGGTGGGCGCGCGCGCCGGCAACGAGCGCCTGTCGTTCGTGGTGCCGGAAACCGCCCGTGCGGTTGTCAAGGCGCTGCTGGCCGGACAGACAGAACGACTCGTGGTCGTGCATCCGGGCGCGAGCGCGGCGTCGCGGCGCTATCCGCCGGAACAGTTCGCGCGCGCGGCCGACCTGGTCATCGAGGAGACGGGCTGCCACGCGGTATTCACCGGCGACGTGCACGAGCAGGAGCTGATTCGCAGCGTGCAGGCGCGCATGTCGCACCCGTCGCTTTCGCTCGTCGGCAGGCTCAATCTCGCGGAGCTCGGCGCGCTCATCGAGGCAGCGGATCTCCTCATCTGCAACAACACCGGGCCGGCGCACATCGCCGCCGCGCTCGGCACGCCGGTCGTGAATCTCTACGCGCTCACCAATCCCCAGCACACGCCCTGGCAGGTGCAAAGCCGCGTCCTCTACCACGACGTGCCCTGCCGCAATTGCTACAAGAGCGTGTGCCCCGCCGGCCACCATGATTGCCTGAAGCGCGTCGCGCCCGAGTCGGTCGCCGCAGCCGCGCGGGAGCTGCTGCCATGAGAACGCTCGGCATCAACGCGGTGTACCACGACTCGGCCGCCTGCCTCGTCGAGAACGGGCGCGTCGTCGCGGCCGCCGAGGAAGAGCGCTTCACCCGCATCAAGCACGGCAAGCGGCCGCTGCCTTTCACCACCTGGGAGCTGCCCTACCACGCGGTCGACTTCTGCCTCGCCAGCGCCGGCATCGACCTCGCCGAAGTCGATCATGTCGCCTACTCGTTCAACCCAAAATTATTATTGAAAACCAAGGAACTGCACCTTCCGGTGGAACCCAGTGCTTTTGCGACGAAGCAATCGTGGGTTTCGCCCTGGGAGCCGCTGCAGCTCGCCTATGTCATCAACGCGGAGCGCCAGCTTCTCGACGGCGCGCCGCATCACCTGAAAAAAAGATTCGTGAGGGCAAAAGCGCAGCACCGCTGGCAATGGCACTTTGTCGAGCACCATCTCGCGCACGAGGCGAGCGCGTTCCTCGCCGCGCCGTTTTCCGAGTCGGCGGTCATGACGCTCGACGGCCGCGGCGAGCTCGCCACGACGAGCTACGGTCACTTCTCCGGCCGGGCCTACAAGAGGCTCGGGCAGGTCCACATGCCGCATTCGCTGGGGCTCCTCTATGAGCGGGTCACCGATTACCTAGGCTTCCTGCACTCCTCGGACGAGTACAAGGTCATGGCGCTCGCCTCTTACGGCGATCCGGTCTACGCCCCGGCTTTCCGCAACATGGTCTCGATCGGCAAGGACGGCCAATACACCTTGGCGGACGCCGATCTCAAGGCGCTGTTTGGTCCGGCACGCGAGCGCGGCGGGCCCATGGAAAAGCATCACTTCGACATCGCGCGCTCGCTGCAGCTCGTGCTCGAGGAATCCGCGATCGAGCTCGCGCGCTGGCTGAAGTCGAGCACCGACGCCGATCACCTGTGCATGGCGGGCGGCGTGGCGCTCAACTGCGTGATGAACGCGCGCATCCGCGACGCCGGGTTCTTCACGAAGGTATGGGTGCAACCCGCGGCGGGCGACGCCGGCACTGCGCTCGGCGCGGCGCTCTGGACCGACTGGTCCGAGCGCAAGCGCGAAAAAACCTGGGCAATGGAGCACGCGTTCCTCGGTCCCGAGTACTCCGCCGAGGACATCGAAGCTTTTCTGAAGCGGGGAAAAATCGCCTATCGCAAACTGACCGACGTCGCTGGTGAAACGGCAAAGCTGCTCGCTCAGGACAGGATCATCGGCTGGTTCCAGGGGCGCATGGAGTTCGGTCCGCGCGCGCTCGGCGGCCGCTCGATCCTCGCCTCGCCGCTTTCGCCGGACATGCAGCAGCGGCTGAACGAGATCAAGGACCGCGAGGATTTCCGCCCGGTGGCGCCGGTGGTGCTCGAGGAGGAGGCGGCGAGCTGGTTCGTGCGCGCGGAAGTCTCTCCCTTCATGCTCTTCGTCTACGACGTCGCGCCCGACAAGGCGGCGCGCATCCCGGCGGTGCGCCACGTCGACGGCACGGCGCGCATCCAGACGATCAACCGCGCGCAGAACGCGCTCTACTACGACCTCGTAAGCGCGTTCCAGCGGCTCACCGGCGTGCCGGTGCTGGTGAACACCTCCTTCAACACACGCAGCGAGCCGGTGGTGTGCACGCCGCGAGACGCGCTCGAGTGCTTCTGGACCTCGCCGATCGACGCGCTGGTCATCGGTCCTTTCCTTCTGGAAAAATGAAAATCGCCGTTCTCCGCGCCCTGCAACTCGGCGACATGCTGTGCGCGGTGCCGGCGTTGCGCGCGCTGCGCGCGGAATACCCTGCGGCCAGGATTACGCTCATCGGCCTTCCGTGGGCGCGCAAGCTCGCGGCGCGCTTCCGGCGCTACGTCTACGACTTCATGGAATTCCCCGGCTTTCCGGGCCTGCCCGAGCGGGCCTGCGATGTCGCCGCAGTGCCGCGCTTCTTCCGGGAAGCAAGGAAGCGCGGCTTCGACCTCGTGCTGCAGATGCACGGCAGCGGCGAGATCATGAATCCCCTCGCGGTGCTCGCCGGCGGACAGCGCACTGCCGGGTTCTGCCGCCCCGGTCACTACTGCCCGGATCCCGAGCGCTACATGGAATGGCGCGACGAGGAGCACGAAGTGCAGCGCTACCTGCGCCTCATGGCGCACCTGGGCGTCGCTCCGCAGGGGAGCGCCTTGGAGTTCCCGCTTTCGGGCGAAGACTGGAGCGAGTGGACCGGCATCGGCCTCGAGCGCGACAGCTACGCGGTGGTGCACCCGGGCGCACAGCTCGCCTCGCGCCGCTGGCCGCCCGAGCGCTTCGCACAGGTCGCCGACGCGCTCGCCGCCGAAGGCCTGCAGATCGTGCTCACGGGCAGCGCCGGGGAAAAGCCGCTGGTGGAGACGGTGCGCCAGGCGATGCGCTCGCCGGCGCTGGATCTCGCGGGACTCACCTCGCTCGGCGGCCTTGCCGCGCTCGTCGCGCGTGCGCGCCTCGTGGTGGCGAACGACACCGGCATCTCGCACATCGCCGCTGCGGTGAAGGCGCCGAGCGTCATCGTCGCGAGCGGCTCGGATCCGAAACGCTGGGCGCCGCTCGACCGGCAGCTGCACCGCGTGCTCTTCCACGAGATCGAGTGCAGGCCGTGCAAGCACGCCGCCTGCCCCATCGGCCATCCCTGCGCGCTCGGCGTGAGCCCCGAGCAGGTGAGCCGCGAAGCCTTGAGCCTCGTCGAATGCGTCGCCTGAAAATCCTCACCTGGCACACGCACGGCTCGTACCTGCTGTATCTCACGCAGGCGCCGCACGACTTCTACGTGCTCTCCAAGCCCGGCCGGCCGGCGGGCTACGGCGGGCGCTGCGGCCACATGCCGTGGGGCGACAACGTGCACGACCTGCCGGTGGAGGAGGCGAAGCGCCAGCCGCTCGATCTCATCGTCTTCCAGGACGACCCCCAGTACCTCGACGACCAGTACGAGTTCCTTTCGGCCGCGCAGCGGCGCTTGCCGAAGATCTACCTCGAGCACGACCCGCCCCGCGAGCACCCGGTCGAGAGCCGCCACATCGTCACGGACGAGGACGTGCTGGTGGTCCACTGCACCGCGTTCAACCGGCTGATGTGGGACAACGGCCGCTCGCCCACGCGCGTCATCGACCACGGCGTGATCGCCCCGCGCGCGGCGTACAGCGGCGAGCTCGAGCGCGGCCTCGTGGTGATCAACCACATCGCGCGGCGCGGCCGCCGCCTCGGCTTCGACATTTTTCGACACGCCCGGAAAAACGTTCCCCTGGACCTCGTCGGCATGGGCGCGGAGGAAGCCGGCGGCCTGGGCGAGATCCGGCACGCCGACCTGGCGGCGTTCGCGGCGCGCTACCGGTTCTTCTTCAACCCGATCCGCTACACGAGCATGGGGCTCGCGGTCATCGAGGCGATGATGACCGGCATGCCGATCGTGGCGCTTGCGACCACCGAGATGGCCAGCGTCATCAAGGACGGGGTGAACGGCTTCATCGGCACCGACCCCGAGCGCCTCGTCGAGTGCATGCACGTCCTGCTAAGCGATCATAAGCTTGCCAAGAAGCTCGGCGAGGAAGCGCGTCGCACGGCGTTCGAGCGCTTCGACATCCGGCGCTTCGTCGCCGACTGGAACGACGCGTTCTGCGAGGTGACCCGCGTCAGGGCGAAAGCCGCCTAGAACTTTCCCTGGTAGAGGGCGCAGCCACGGCAGATATCGGGCGGGTCATCCGATTCCAGGCGAGCGCGGAAATCGCGGTAGGCGCCGCTGTTCCACACCTGCGCCACGCCTTCCCGGCTCATGGAGCCGAAATTGATGCGCTCGGGCGTCGCCACCATGCAGCAGGGCATCGCCTCGCCGGAATAGGCGACGTAGGCGCCGCGCCACGGCCAGTCGCAGCGCTCGCGGCCTTTGAGCGACGGGGGCCGCGGCTGCGGATCCGCGTTCGGCAGGCGCAGCCGCACGCCGAGATCGTCGGCGAGCGCGCGCGCCGCGTCGAACCAGCGCCGCACGCGCGCGGGATCCTCGTTGAGGAGCGTCTCTTCGTCGACGAATTCACGCATCGGCTGGTATTTCACCGGCAGGCTCGACTCGCTGAAGTCGTGCGCAAGGTGCTGCACCGACACAGAGTCAATGCCGAAAGCCCGCGCGAGGCGCACCAGATCCGGCAATTGCTGCAGGTTGCGCCGCATTACGACCGCGACAATGCGTATTTCCGGAAGCTTCGACTTGAGGCTCGCCTTCGCCTCGGCGAGGCGCCGCAGGTTGCGCAGCACTTTCGAGAAGCGCGCGCCGACCCGGATGTACTCGTACGCCGAAGCTTCGGCCGCGTCGAGCGAGACGTGCATGCGCCGCAGGCCGCTTTTTACGCATTCCTCCGCGCGGCGCTCGGAAAGCGCGGTCATGTTCGTGTTGGTGGAAACCGCGATGCCGCGTGCGGCGGCGTAGCGCACCATGTCGAAAAATCGCGGGTGCAGCAGCGGCTCGCCCAGCCCCTGCAGGTGCAGCTCCTTCACGGTGGCAAACTGGTCGAGCAGCCGGCAGAAGACGTCGTAGCTCATGAACGCCGGCGGCTTTTCCTCGCGATACACGACCGGGCACATCCGGCAGCTCAGGTTGCACTGCCCGACCGGCTCGATTTGCACGTATTCCGGCAGGTTCACAGGAAAGCCACCCGGTAGCGCAGCATCCCCGCCAGGCGCCAGAACACCGCGAGCGGCGGTATCGCCATCGAAGTCAGCGCCATCTCCAGCACGTGCGCCGGGCGCTTTGAGGCGCCGCGCAGGCGCTGCGCGCAGAACCGCCCGGTAAAAGCGAGCCACACGAGCGCCGCGGGCCATACGCCGGCGAGCGTCAGAACGAGGGCGGCAGTGATCAGGTAATAGTCCCAGCGTGCGCCGGCGCGGATGCGCTGGCGGTAAAGGCGGCGGTGCTTCTTGAAGAGCAGCGCGTCGAACATCACTTTGCGCTGCTGCTTGACGCTTACGCCCCAGGGCGCAGGGCGCACCGGATGCACCACCACGGCCTGCGCCGAGCGCACGACGCGCGCGCCGCACTGCAGCAGCCGAAAGTGCAAGTCCGAGTCCTCGCGCCACGCCATGCGGAACGTTTCGTCGAAGCCGCCGATTCTCTCGAGCACGCTTTTACGCACGAAGCAGTTCGCCGTGACGAACTCCGAACGCTCGAGGCCGTGCGCATCGCGCTCGTAATCGGTCGGGTCCCCGGAAATCGGCATGACGATGCGGCCGCTGACCGCGTCGGCGCCGGAATCGAAAGCGCGCAGCCCGCATTCGAGCCAGCCGGGCGTGGGCTCGGTGTCGTCGTCGGTGAAGGCGACGATCTCGGCCCGCGCCTTGCGGCAGCCGCGGTTGCGCGCCGCCGCGGGGCCGCTGCGCCCGCTGTCGTCCACGACGATGAGTTCGTACTCTTCGCGCGGCAGGGTCTGTTTTTCCAGCGCGGCGAGGCAGCGCGCAAGCAACTCGGGACGGCCGCATGTCGGGACGACGACTGAAACGCGTACGAACATGGCGCGTTTACGGCAGCAATTTCTGTTCCCACGATTCGCGGCGGCGGAACGAAACTTGCGACTCGCATCGCGTTACCCCGAGCGAGGAAAACCATGGAACGCATCGAGAAATCCATTGAAGTGAAGTGTCCTGTCCACACCGTGTACAACCAGTGGACGCAGTTCGAGGAGTTCCCGCGCTTCATGACCGGCGTGAAGGAAGTGAAGCAGCTCGACGACACGCACATGCGCTGGCACGCCGAGATCTGGGGCAAGGACAAGCACTGGGACGCCGAGATCGTGGAGCAGGTCCCCGACCGGCGCATCGCCTGGCGCAGCACCACGGGCGACGCGCCGAACGCGGGCGCCGTGCGCTTCGAGCCGCTCGGGGCCGACCGCACGCGCGTGCATCTGACGATGGCCTACGAGCCGAAGGGCGCGGTCGAGAACGTCGGCGACGCGCTCGGCATCATGAGCGCGCGGGTGCAGAACACGGTGGAGGACTTCAAGAAATTCATCGAGAAGCGCGGCGGCGAGACCGGCGCCTGGCGCGGCGAAGTGCACGGCGGCCAGCGCACGAGCTAGAGCGGCACCAGCTCGAAGCGCACGTCCTTTCCGGAAATCTGCAGCCTCCCGACCGCGACGGGCAGCGTGAACCGTCGCGGTCCGGCGCTGCCCGGGTTCACGTAGAGCACGCCGCCGCGCCGCTCTTCGTGCGGCCGGTGCGAGTGGCCGGCGACGACCACGTCGATCCCGGCGGGATCGGGCTCGAGCTCCGAGAGGTCGTGGATCACCAGAATTCGCGTTTTTCGGATTTCGAGAATTTCCGTCTCTCTCAAGCCGCTTGCCCAGCGCCCGGTGTCGTTGTTCCCGCGCACCGCGGTGACGGGCGCGATTCGCGCGAGCCGCTCGAGCACGCCGGGATGGCCGATGTCGCCCGCGTGGACGATGTGGCGGCTGCCGGCAAGCGCGGCCAGCGCCTCGGGCCGCATCAGCCCGTGCGTGTCCGAGATCAGTCCGAGGCTAAGCTCTCTTGAGGCTGAGGCCATGCGCGACCATCCCGGCCGCGCACAGCAGCAGCCCGAGCATGCCGAGCGCTTCGACGGTGGCGATCTGCTGCGCCCATTGCTCGTCGAAGGGCCTGCCGATGAAAGGCCGCAGCACGATCGTCCCGTAGACCTCGGCCGCGAGGAACAGCAGCGCGCCGAGCGCCACCACCAGGCCGCCGCGCGACGCCGAGCGCTTGACGAGGAGAATGCCGGCGACGAGCAACGCCAGCCCGACGATGACTCCGGCCACCAGTCCCGCATTCGTGATCATGTGGGCCTTTTAATCCCGCCGGGTAAAACGTGCAAGTCCCGCGCGAAGGCGGGCATTGCGGATCAGCGTTCGCGGATGCTGGAAGCGAAGCGCTGCCAGATTTCCTCGTTCAATTTCGTCGGCGGCATGGGCATCCAGTAGGCGATCGACACGCAGGTGTCGTCCGGCAGGAAAAGGCTCGCCGAGTACACGGAAGCCGGGCCGAGCTTTCCTTTCACGAGCAGGATAGGAACGCTTCGCGTGTCGGCGCGGCGCATCTCCTCGACCTCGAAGAGGCCGCTCTCCTGGCCGGGCGGCTGCGTTTCCGCCTCGAACAGGTTCCGGGTCCTGTCGAATACGCGCCTGCCCGCGGCCTGCGCGGAAACGGGGTCCCTGATCTGAAACACGCCCTTCACCAGCTTCGGCGGCTCGGCGACCGCGCGCCGCAGCGCTTCGATTTCCTCGCGGCGGCCGTAGAACGGCCCTCCGTTCCCGGTGCGGTAGTCGATCGTCTCGAAATCCGACGGGAACATCACCTGCAGCCGCGGACCGGGCTTCGGCAGCGCGCTGCCCGCCATGAAAACCGGAAAGGAAAACTCGAACGGCTTGAATGCCTCTTCGGCGAGCGCCGCGAGCGCGAATCCCAAAACGAGAAAAGCCGCGAGCGCGCGCCGCATGTCAGCCGACTTCGATGTCGACCGCGTACGCGGGCGGGCTGCGCAGCGTGCAGCCGACCGGCGAGTGCTCATCGGCCCACTTCACCATGCCGCGCAGCACGTCCGGCGGAGCGTCTCCCGCGATCCGCACCTTCATGCGCACGGCGCTCTGTCCCGCGGATATTTTTTCGTCAAGGCCGAGGATGCCGCGCAGGTCGGAATCCGTCTCGACGGTGACTTCCAGCGCGCTCAGCGCGACGCCGAGCTTCGCCGCGCGCATCGCGATCACCGTCGCGGTGCACGAAGCGATCGCGCCGCGCAGCAGCCACCCTGGATTCGGCGCCGACCCTTCGCCGCCCGTCGCCGGAGGCATGTCGGTGAACACGCGCTCCTGGCGCGGCCCGGTCACTTCGCACTTCAGGCCTTCGGTGAGCCGCGCCGTGGCCGGAGCGTTCTTCGCTCGCGCCTTCGCCGGTTCCGCCGCGATGCCGGCACTCAGGTGCTCGATCGCTTCTCTTATTCCGCTCATGTCTGCTTCGCCCAATAAGGTAAGTCGCCCCCAGAACTGCCGCGGCAAGCGCGGTGGCGATCATGCCCACGTTCATGAGGGAGCCACCAACGATACCAGTCCCAGCAGGACAAGCGCCGCAGTCTTCGCTTTCACACGTCAAGGAAGAGGTCGCGCTTCAGCGGCTCGCCTGGCGCGCAAGCATACCGCTCGAAATCGCGCACGCCCTCGTTCCGCAGCACCTGCTCGTCGATCAGGAAGTTGCCGGTGAAATTAAGGCCTTGGGTGAGGATGGCATGGGCCGCGTCGGCCATGATGTCCGCCTTGCGGCAATGCTTGATGGCCTCCGGGCCCGCGATATAGCGTATGGCTGCCGTGTCGATCCAGGTTTGCGGCCACAGGGCGTTCACGGCGACTCTGCGTTTGAGCTCCTCCGCCAACCCCAGCACGAGCAGACTCATGTTGTATTTCGCGATCGCGTATGCGGTATGCGGGCCGAACCAGCGCGGATCGAGATTGAGAGGCGGCGAGAGATTGAGGATGTGCGGGCTTCGCGCGTTCAACAGATGCGGCAGGCAGGCGCGGCTCGCAAGCCAGGCGCCGCGATAGTTGATCTGATTCATCAGGTCGAAGGTCTTGACCGGCGTTTCCAGCGTCGTAGTCAGGCTGATCGCCGACGCGTTGTTGACGCAGATGTCGATGCCGCCGAACGCCGCGGCGGTCTGCTCCACCGCCACCTCGACCTGGTCCGCGAAGCGGATGTCGCATTGGATCGGCAGCGCCTCGCCGCCGGCCTTGCGGATCTCCTCGGCCGCGGAATGGATGGTTCCCGGCAGCTTGGGATGCGGCTCGGTCGTCTTCGCGGCAATCGCGATTCGCGCGCCGTCGCGCGCAGCGCGGAGCGCTATGGCCAAGCCGATGCCGCGGCTGCCGCCGGTGATGAAAAGCACTTTGCCTTTAAGCGAGCCCATGGCCTCATTTCCCTTCTTTGCTGGCGAGCACTTTAGCGCCGAAAAAGGAGACGAGCGCCGAGCCGACGATCAACCAGCCCAAAATTGCCCAGTAAGCGCCGCCGCGAACTCCCATTATCGCTGCCGCTAACGTGACCACGCCCAATGCTGCACCCAGCGAGGCGATGCGTCCGTAACTGATCGTATGCGAGCCGAGAAACGCAAATCCGATCGCCGCTCCAATTGCCGTGAACACGAAAGTCGCGCCGTGAAGCGCCGTGCGGAACACAATGAACCGCCTCCCCGCGCCCGGAACAGGCCCTCCCTGGTAGAGAACCGTAACCAGCAGGTCGAGCGCCAGGGAAACGCCGACAACGGCTCCTGCGAAGACCAGCGACCGGAGAAGCGTCTTGCCCATGCCGCGCGGGCGTCAGGCGTCCGCGTCGGCCGATTCGCTCGCCGCGCAGCTCGGGCGCGCCCCGTCCGGCAGCCGCACAGCGGGCCGCCTTCCGTCGACCATATGCAGGATGCCAAGCACAGGATGCCTGAACAGCATGCGCGGGCCCGCCCAGCGCATCATTTCGCGGACCCGTTCGCGCATCTCCGCTTTATAGCAATGCACGACGCAGTTCGCGCACGTCGGCTTGGCATCGCCGAACACGCAGCGCTCGAGGCGGCGCCGCGCATAGTCGCCCAAAGCGGCGCATTCGGCGCACAACGGCCCGCCGCCGTGATGGTGGCGGCAATACATGCCGATCATGGTCTCGAGCGTCTTCAGCTCGCGCGCGCGCCGCGCGAACCGCTTGTCCGTCCTGAATTCGACGACCTTGAGTGCCATGCCTGTTGCGAAGTTCCGTTGCCATTGTGGAATGCGAGCGCAAAGGCGCTTTGATGTATGGCAACTCTTTTCCATTTAGGAATTCTCCTAGCCCCGGGTGCGCCTTTGTCCGAGCGCCGTATCAGCCGCCGCCTATAGCGCGGCCGCATGCCAGGACGAATACTGGTCCCATGAAGTTCATCTCTCTAAGGTCCGTTTTCCACGCTCTGAAAGAGCGCCGCTTCTGGGCCTTCTGCGCCGCCATGGCCACCGACGAACCGGTAGCCGCCGGCCCGAATCTCAGGCTGCTCTAAGCGCCGACGACGCCGCCTCGATGTAGTCGGCACCTCCAGACTGTTAGCCCAGGGTGTCAACTAGATCGTACAGAACCTTCTGATTTGAGCCCGGTGCCTTTCGTTCCTCTGTCGTGAAGAGTTCCGTCTTGGCTTTGACAAGATCAGCGTTGCAACACCTCCTTCCAAGAGGAACTCGTATGCGCGGTGAAATCGCCATATATGCGCTTGACGGTTGCCTCCCCAAATCGTGCAATTTCCGCGAGAAGGGCTTCAATGACCGCAGCCTGTGCGTTGTCTGCGTCAACCCCTCTGGATCTCGGCTAAGTCGTTGACGACGACCTGCCCCGTCCCAACTAGCCGCGATGGAGTGGTCATTAAAGGATCCAACAAACGCTGCACTACGGGTCCGAGGGCCTCGCGAGCGGCGGACATGTCCTCGGCCGTCTCCCAGAGCGTGAGCGTTAGAAAGCGGCCATCGCCCGCGTCCACAACGACAGTGCCCCGATACCCACGTCGGCGGGCGTGAAGCTCTTGGAATTCATGGAACTCCTGAGTTTTGTAGATCGGTTTGTCAGGACCGTACGTTGCTTCTCTGACGACTGCGTGCATGACTTGAACTCCCTCGCTGGGCGATGCGTAAGAGTCGTTCCCTGTTCGTGAGCCGCCTAACTTGAATAGCCCGCAACATTGCCGGCTATCTTAGCTGCGCTAATTCCATCGAGTGCATGAAGTGCCGCTCAAGCAGGCGCTCACCAGCTTGAGCGGCGTGCTGCGGATTTGTCATACGGCGCGAAGAGGGGCAAGCGGTTGATTGCGCGTGCGAAATGAGGCGCGGCGCCGTACAAGGGGAGAAATGTACGAGCGCCGCGGTGGGGATCAACGAGAGTGCTCCGGCAACTTGACGTGGCGCAGCTGCACGCGGGCGACGAGGAACGGATGAGCCTCGTCGATGGCGAAGCCGAAGCCTTGCGAGAACTGGCGCACGAGGTGCTCTTGCGACTGGTCCCACTGCGTGGCTGCCGGCGCGTTGTCGCCGGGCGCGGCGAAGGCGGCGGCCCCGAACGCGAGCGCGAGCGCGGCGGCGAGGGTGGAGAGAGCGGTTTTCATGAGTGCCTCCTCGAATCGGTTGAGATGCGAGGCAGCGTACGCGGCGTTTCTTAACGTTCTCTGAAGGCTCGGCGGCCTAGAGCCAGCGCCGCACGCGCGCCTTGTAGCCGAGGTATTGCGAGCCGAAGGTGCGCGTTCCTATCCCGCCTCGGCCGCTTCGCGATACGCCGAAATCTGCTCCTGCTCGGCCGGCACATCACGCCGGCTGGGGAGTTGCTGCACGGAACGTCTCAGGTCCACCAGGCATCATTTCGCCCGCACGCATTCCAGCCTGTCGCGGTAGAACGCCGTCAATTTCTCAAGCTCATCCATACGCATGCCATAGAGGCGGCGCGCGGACGAGTTCGCCACGAAGGCGGTGTCGATCACTTCGCGTGAGCGGGAAAGATGCCATTGCGCAGCCTCTAAATCGAGAATCTGTCCCGTGGCTCTTGCTGCGCGAAGCGGCGCGGCGAATTGAGACACGGCATCGATAACGTCGTCCAAGGCGGCCAAATAATCACGCCAGTCGCGGTCCGACCCGGGTTGTGCCGCGATCGATTCCGAGGCACGAACAAGCCTCAGCGTGGCGGCGAGAGCGTGCTGGAGCGCTTCTGCTCTTGGATCACTTCGCCGGACGTTATTAGCCAGGTTGCCGAGCTCGAGCAGGGCGTCCGCCGTTCGATCGACAGCCTTTTTAGGATCGTCGTGGCGAGAAACCGTCGCCCCGACGCTCGAAAGGCCGGCCTTTGCCGTGGCGATAAGAGAAACGACACGGCGACTTGCCGCTTCCCCTGCGCCGGCACCGGCCGAGAGCGTGCCGAACCCCGCTTCGATGACATCCAAAGCATTCCCGGCGCTTTCCATGATGGCATCGGAGCGGGCATCATCGACGTCCCTCGCGGCTCCATTCATCATTCGGGCATCTCGTTGCAGGGACGCAAGCTGGCGCTCGTGGCGGGCACGCGTCATGTCTAATTCATCAAGCTTCTTCTGGATAAAGGTCGCTTCGCCTTGCATGGGGCGGCAGGGAGAAACCGTCGGCAACCTGTCGCGAACGTCGGGAGCCGTGATGTCCAGGCATTTCAATGAGGCGTCAAAGGCGTCTCGTCGATCTTCGAAAGCGTCGGTGCGAGCCTGCAGGAGCCCCTGCTCCTCGCTGCATCGCGCCGCCATGGCGCTGCCCTTTTCCACCCTGCCGCACTGGGCCCGGAAGCGCTGGATTTCGGCGTTGAGCGCCGTGCATTCGCGCATTAAACCGCTCCGGGTCTGAAGGATGCCGCCCCGGTCGGGCGAAATACGGCAAGCCGGAATGACCCTGGGACAGTCCAGTTGTGCCATCGCGTCGAAAGCCGGCCCGCCCAGGAGCACCAGCGCTGCAAGAACCTTTTTCAACGGGCGGCCGTTGCAACGAAGTAAAGCTTGGTTGCGATACGACCCATGCGGATGGATGCCTCATGGGGCCCGACACCGCTCAGCGCTCTTAAAGCCTGGCCCGGATCCACAATGTCGGGGTCGCTCATACTCAAAAGGCAGCAGCCCCAGGCCGGATCGTGCGGCACGCTGAGCATGCCTCGATGCGCTACGTCGCCCAAGCGGGGGGCGCAGACGAGCTCCGGCGGGCAGGTATCGAGCGCTTCCTTCAATTCATTTGGATACGGCGGGCGGGTCCCCTCGACGACCGGGATGGTTCTGCCGCCTAGCGCCCAATACGGGTCATCTGCCGCCACCTCGCCGTTCGCTTTGTCGACCGTGCGCCAGATTCGCAAGGATTGGCTTAGGAGGATCAGTGCCTTGGACCGAAGGGTTGCGGCAAGTTCGGACCGCAAGCGATAAGCATCGGGAAAGTCGTCTGCGAATCGCAAGCCTTGTTCCGATGCAATGAGCGCGATAAGCGCGGGAGCCTCACTGCCGGCAGCCAAGTAAGCACCCGCCGAGTCAAGGTAAAAGTCGCGCCGCCACGGCATCCAGCGGGCGGCATTGGAATACGACTGCGCTGCGGCGAGCCATAAGATCCTTCGTTTCCCGGCATCGGGCTCTTTTGCCGCAAGCGCAGCCAGGCTCCCTGCTTTGATCGCGGCCCAAGGCCCTATGGAGGCTTCGGAGCGCTGCCCGCTTGGCGTGGTCGCGAAGATCGTCACGGTGCTGATGAGCACTGAAAAAACAAACAAGCCGGTTGCCGCGCGGCGTGTCAGTCGACTCATGCCGGATTCTTGAAGAAGCTGACTCATTGCGGCTCGTCAGGCTTCTTCGCGGCGGTCCGGTCCCGTCCTCGGGTACGAATCGAGAATGACTCGTACTGCTTCTCGACCTCGAGGAGCTTTTCGCGCTCTTTTGCTATCGCAGCGCTCGCCGTGAGAGCAGCTCTTGCCGACGGCGCTTCCTCGACTTGAGACTGCAATTTGCGAATGGTTTGCTCGATGGAGTCGTGGGATTGCGCAAGGTTGCGCAGAACGGGGGTCTCGCGGCTTCTGGGCAAGCGCTCGTATCTAACGGGGGCTTCGCCGCTTGCCGCGCCGACGGGCCGGCCAGTGGCCAAAGGCACCGAAGTTGCCCCGCCCATGGCCCGCAATTCCGCCTCTGCGCTTCCTGGTCCGCCCTGGATGAATCGGGAAGCGCGCTCAAGTTCGCTGGTAAGCCCCCTTTGCGTATCGGGCCACTGGAACGGCGTTATCGGCAGGCGCGCCGGCATTGCCCTCGCTGCAGGCGATCGGGGTTCCACACCCCTCACGAGACTCGCTCTTTCCTGCCGGATCTGCGCCCGAAGCACCGCGAGCTGGCCAGCGATGTCGACGCGCGCTTCCGCGTTCGCATACTTGTAGCGCGAAAGAAGATCAGCTTCACGCTGAAGAAGCGACGCGTAATCAGTGATGGCGGCCCGCCGGTCGTTCGCGCGTGGTTGGACCGAGGAGATCGATTCTTGGGTTTGACGCAGAGTCTCAAGGCGCTCGGCAGCCGCCTGCAGCCCCAGGCGCTGCGCTTGCGCGTACGCGCGTTCGGCCGACGCGGCGTCGCCTCGTTTAGCCGCCTCCACGCCTTGCCTGTAATACATCAGGGCGAGCCCCGATTTCGCGTAGGGTTCGCCCTCCTGCATGGCCTTGCGATAGAGTCGCTCCGCCGCCGCGAAGTCTCCCGCCTTCTCCTTGTCCGATGCCTGGCGAGTCGTCAATTGGTTAAGCATGTCCGCGGCGCCGGAATCGCCGCGCGCGTTCGCCGCCGCAAATGCTTTACGTGCTTCCTCGTAGTTGCCGGAATCCAGTGACTTGAAGCCCTCGTGCGAATATCCCCTGGCAAGAAGCCTGGCCGCTTCGGGGTATCCAAGCTCTTGAGCGCGTTCGAGATGCTCGCGAGCCTCCGAGAAGCGGTCTTGCTCTGCCAGCAGCTCGCCCAAACGAAACCGGCTGTATTTATTATCGGGGTCTTGCGCGAGCGCTGCCCGATATTTCGCTTCCGCGGTAGTCGTATCCCCTCTTCTGGACGCTTCGAAGGCCTCGTTTGCGAGGACGATCGCAAGGTTGCCCCTCGCGTACTTGCTCCCGCGGCGCGCAGCTGCCTCGTAGGCTTCCTTTTCCTCGGCGCGACGGCCAAGCTTCCCCAGAACGTAACCCAGGCTATTTCTTAGCTCGGCGTCGTCCGGTTTCAACGCGAGCGCCTTGCGAAGCAGGACTTCGGCTTTCGCCCAGTCGCGCTCATACCAATTGCGCGCCACGTGAGACAACATGTACGCCAGGTGCGGGCCGGCATCCCGATCGCCGTAGGCCATGGCCCTGCGGAGCGCATCTTCCGCCTGGTCGAAGCGGTCGAGCTTTTCGTAGCCGACACCGACCCAATACCAGGCATCACCCTCCGATGGATTGAGATCCAGCGCTTCGCGAAATCGATCGAGTGCGAAGGAGTACGCCTGGTCGTCGAGCGCTTTACGTCCCCAGGCGATGAGCACGTTGAACAAATTGCCCCGGGCATATTTGCGCTCACCAAGCGAAAGCGCGCGCCGATAGGCCGCCGCCGCCTCGGCATAACGCTTCATGTCGTGCAGGATCGTGCCCAGGGTATTTTCGGCGTCCGGGCTGTCGAACCTGTCGATGGCGCGCCGTGCAGCAATCTCCGCCTCGCGGAGGTTGCCTTCGTTCTTCAGCCGGATCGCAAGACCGCGATCCTCCTCGGATAATTGCTGCGGACTCGGCGGAGGCGGCGGCGTATACGTGTTGAAGACACATTGGCTCCCGGTCCAAGTGCCGCCGCAATCCTGCTCACACCAGCGTATGTAGTCGCGGATATTTCGGAAAGGACGAGAGCTTTCCGTACAAGTCTGGGAAAACGCCTCGTGCGAGGCAAGTAAGCATACCAGGCTGATGACCAGGCATGGCGCGCGCCGCATGTCCCCTCCCAGCGGCTATCATAAAGATAAAGCATGCGGGTTGCTCGAGAGGGAGCGTGAAGGGATTTGCCATCGCCGTCGGGTCGCGCCGAAAGCGTTCGCTGCTCAGTGGCGTCGCTTGCGTCCTCAGCGGCTTGGTTCTTATTTGGCTCGGGTTTGTCGCAGCCGCACCGCACTATTTCGACGTCCAACCGGATCCGTCGACACGGGTCCTGCGCATAACATTGAACGGGCTGTCCGCCTTCTGGGGACTGCTTCTCGTACTCGCCGGGCTCAGGCGCTTCAGCATCGCCATGAATGCTGGCCGCTATCGCATCGAGGCCGAAAAGGAAGGTCTCGCCATTCAGTACCCTCGGATCGCCGTTTGGCGGCTGCCACTTTGGCGAGCGCGCGTCGGAGCGCTTCGTATCTCATGGACCGATCTCGCGCTCGTTGCCGTGCAAGACATGACAACCGGCATCTTCTTCAAGGGCAAGTCCCTTCTCGTGAAGACCCGATCGGCCACATTGCGGGTCCCGGGGTACGTTTATCGGGAGATGCCGCAACAGATTCTGAAATCCGTCATGGAGCATCGCAAGTGGTCCCGCCCCGAGCTGGAATATGTTGTCCCGGGCGCGCAGCATCCGGCCTATCCCAACGTCATCTATGCCGATCTCGTCGGATCCATTGCTCCGGCACCGGGCTTCGCCTGGTCGCCCAAAGGAAGCCCTCACGTCGTTCATCGCATGGCAGGAAAACGCCATCCCGCATATAAGAATGTAGTGTTCGGCGATGACGGCGTTCTTCAACCGGCGCCCGGCTACACATGGAAGACGAATGATCTGAAGGACTTGCGCGTCGTTAAGAAAAGCTAAGCGGCAGGTTTTGCCTTGGGAACGATGCGCGGCGGCGGGGCCGAGGTAGACGATGCGGCCGCCATGGGTTACTTCCTGCGCTGCGTGAGGCCCACTATGCCGAGCGCGATCAGGATCAGCGGCCACCAGGTGGCGATGATCTCTTTCAGCTGCGCGAACCGCAGGAAGCCGAGGTTGTAGGCGAGGAACAGCACGCCCACGACGATGAGCGTGATCGGCCAGACGACGTGGCTGTCTTTCATGAGGATCCGATCGCTCCGGATTTGATCAATGCGGCAATCTCCGCGTCGTCGAAGCCCAGCTCGACGAGGATCTCGCGCGAATGCTCGCCGAGCTTCGGGGTGCGCGAGCGGATCTGGCCGCCGCGCCGGCGGTTCGCCCATACCGGGAACTTGGCGTAGCCGCGCTCCAGCGCCTGGCGCGCGACAAGCTGCGGGTGCTGCGCCGCCTCGGCGGGCGTCACGCAAAGATCCACTGGCACGTCGTTCTCCTCGCAAAGGCGCAGCCATTCGTCCGCGGTGCGCGAGCGGATGACCTCGGCTATTTTTTTTGAGAGCTCATCGCCGTTGGCCCGGCGCTCGGCGTCGGAGGAAAAACGCTCCTGATCCAGCTCGGGCGCGAGCGGCACGAAATTGCTCCAGAAGTGCTCTTCCAGGATGCCGAGCGTGAGGCGCTTGCCGTCCGCGGTCTCGAAGACGTCGTTCACCGGGAAGATGTGCGCCTTCGGATCGACGTTCGGGTCGAGGCTGTGACGCATCGCGGTCCAGAAGAACGCGGTCTCGAAAAGCGAAAGGTCGAGATAAGCGCCTTTGCCTTCCTTCAGCGCGGCGAGCACCGCGATCGCGGCAAAGGCGCCGCCGCCCATGTCCGCGATCGGGAGCGACGAGCGCACCGGCGCCTTGAGCCACTGGCCGGGAAACGCGAGCGCGCCTGCCGCCGCGACGTAGTTGACGTCGTGCCCGGGCCGGGCGCTCCACGGGCCGGTCTGCCCGTAGCCGGATATCGAGCAGTAGACGAGCTTGCCGTTCGCCCTTTTCAGCGTCTCGTAGTCCATGCCGAGGCGCTTCGCCACGGCGGGCCGGAAGCCTTCCAGCACCACGTGCGCGGCGGCGGCAAGCTTCTCCAGCACTCTGCGGCTTTCGGGTTTCTTCAAGTCGATGGCGATGCTGCGCTTGTTGCGGTTCTCGGTCTCGAACTGCACCGGGATGTAGGAGCGGCCGGGATCGCCCTTCAGCGCCTCGGCCTTGATCACCTCCGCGCCGAGGTCGGCAAGGATCGCCGAGGCGAACGGACCCGGCACGAACATCGAGAAATCCACCACGCGGATGCCGCGCAGCGGGAGCCAGGGCTCAGCCAGGTCGCTCAAGATAGGGCGGAGAATAAATCACCAGCGCCCTGGCGCGCGCGCTGGTGACGGTGAAGACGTGGGTCATGCCGGCGGGAAAGAAGCACGCCTCGGCGGGCGCCCGCCCCGGTCACCAGGGCCGTATCGCCTTCCAGCAGCCGCTTGTCCATGAATCAATGCTAGACTGGACAGTCTAGTTCTCACAAGCACCCCGGCATGGCCCTGGTCCACCGCGAGCGCGTGCTGCGCGCCGCCACGAGCTCTTTTCTTGCGCACGGCTACCGCTCGAGCGTGGACCACATCGCGCGCCGCGCCGGCGTGGCGAAGCAGACCGTATACCACCATTTCCCGAGCAAGGACGAGCTTTTCAAGGAAGTCGCGCGCGCGCTCGCCAAGAACGTGCTCGTCGAGCTCGATTCCGAGCCGCGCGAGCTGCGCGCGGCGCTCGTGCGCTTCGCGCACGCCTACCGCAAGCGCGCGCTCGGCGCGCAGGGCATCGCCACTTTCCGCGCCCTGGTGCCGGAGGTGCCGCGCTTCCGCGCCCTCGCGCGCGCGATGTACGCGGGCAGCGCCGGCGTGCTGGTCGAGCGCCTCGCCGAGGTCCTCGGAAGAGCGATGGACGCGGGCGAGCTGCGGCGCGACGACCCGGCGCTCGCCGCCGAGCTGCTGCTCGGCATGCTGACCGGCATCGACCGGGTCAAGCGGCTTTTCGGCCTCGCCGCAGACGAGGGCGACCCGCGCCGCGCCGAACGCATCGTCGATTGTTTCCTACGCGCCTATACCCCATGAAGCGTCTCCTTCTCCTGCCGATCATCGCCCTCGTCCTCGCCGCCTGCACCCCGGGCGGCGCGCAGGAAAAGAAAGCCGCCGACGCCAGGGGCGGCCCGCCCGCCGCGGTTCCCGTTACCGCGATCGCGGTCGCGCCGCGCGCGGTGCCCGTGTCCTTCGAGGCGGTGGGGCGCACCGAGGGCTCGCGCGAAGTGCAGGTGCGCGCGCGCGTCGCCGGCATCGTCGAGCAGCAGCTCTACAACGAGGGCGACACCGTGAAGGCCGGCGCGCCGCTCTTCCGCATCGAGCGCGCGCCCTACGAGATCGAGCTCGCCCAGGCGCGCGCGTCGCTCGCGCAGGAGGTCGCGCGCCGCGACCTCGCGCAGCAGGAGTACGAGCGGCTGAAAGGGCTCGCCGACCGTCGCGCGATCAGCCAGAAAGAGGCCGACCAGGCCGCCTCGCAGCAGCGCCAGAGCGTCGCCGCGGTGCAGATGGCGCAGGCGCGCGTGCGCCAGGCCGAGCTCAATCTCTCCTACACCGAGGTGAATGCGCCCATCGCCGGGATCACCGGCCGCGCGCTGCAGTCGATCGGCACCCTGGTGCAGCCCAACAACGATTCGGCGCTGCTCACCACCCTCACGCGCGGCGACCCGATCTGGGTGCGCTTCGGGCTTTCCGAGGCCGAATATTCGAGGCTGAGAGGCTCGAAGGGCATCGAAGTGAAGGTCGAGCTCGCCGACGGCAGCGCCTATCCGCAGGCGGGAAAGGTGAATTTCGCCGGCTCCACGGTCGACGCCGCCACCGGAACGGTGCAGATGCGCGCCGAGCTGCCCAACGCGAAGCTCGCGCTTCTTCCCGGGCAGTACGTGCGCGTGCAGGTCATCGCCGGGACGCAGCAGGCGATCGTCGTGCCGCAAACCGCGGTGATGCAGAACGAAGGCGGCCGTTATGTTTGGATCATTGAGAATCAAAAAGCAATCCAGCGCCAGATCCGGGCGGGCAACTGGCTCGGCGCCGACTGGGTGGTGCTCGACGGCCTGAAGGCCGGCGACCAGGTGATCATCGACAACCTGGTGCGCCTGCGGCCCGGCGCGCCGGTGCAAGTAAGGAAAGCGGGCTAGATGTCTCGCTTTTTCATCCACCGGCCGGTTTTCGCCGGCGTTATCGCCATCGTCATCGTGCTCGCGGGCCTGGTCGCCGCGAAGCTGCTGCCGGTGGCGCAGTACCCCGAGATCGCGCCGCCCACGGTGCAGATCACGACGAACTACCCCGGCGCCAGCGCCGAGACGCTCGCGCGCACGGTGGCGGCGCCGATCGAAGAGCAGCTCTCGGGCGTCGAGCGGCTCTCCTACTTCAGCTCGAGCTCCTCGTCGAATGGCAACCTCAACATCACCGTCACCTTCGAGCCGGGCACGAACGTCGACCAGGCGGTGTTCAACGTCAATAACCGCGTGCAGATCGCGCTGCCGCGCCTGCCCGAAGAGGTGCGCCGCAACGGCGTGCTGGTGCAGAAGCGCTCGTTCGACATCCTGCTCGTGGTGACTCTGGTGTCGCCGGGCAACCGCCGCGACACGCTGTTCCTCTCCAACTACGCCTCGATCAACCTCGCCGACGAGCTGAAGCGCCTCGCCGGCGTCGCCGACGTCAGCCAGTTCGGCGCGCGCGACTACTCGATGCGCGTCTGGCTCAACCCCGAGAAGATGGCGCGCCTCGGGGTCACGACCTCCGACGTCGCCGCGGCGCTGCGCGCGCAGAACGCGCAGTACGCCGCCGGCCGCATCGGCACGGAGCCCGCGCCGCCCGGGCAGAACATCGTCTATACCGTGACCGCCACCGGGCGGCTGGTGGAGCCCGAGCAGTTCGGCGAGATCGTGGTGCGCGCCGCAGGAGCGGGGAGCGTTCTCAGATTGAAAGACATCGCGCGCATCGAGCTGGGCGCGCTGAATTACGACACCTCGAACACCCTCGACGGCCAGCCGGCGATCGGCATGGCGGTCTACCTGCAGCCGGGCGCGAACGCGCTCGAGGTCGCCGATCTGGTGCGCGCGCGCATGCAGGAGCTGAAGGCGGCCTTCCCCGAGGGCGTCGACTACGCCATCCCGTTCGACACCACGCGCTTCGTCGACGCCTCGATCAAGGAAGTGAACAAGACCATGTTCGAGGCGGCGGTCCTCGTGCTCGCGGTGGTGTTTCTGTTCCTGCAGACCTGGCGCGCCACGCTGATCCCGATGATCGCGGTGCCGGTATCGCTCATCGGCGCCTTCGCCGGGCTGTGGCTCGCCGGCTTCTCGATCAACACGCTGACCCTTTTCGCGCTGGTGCTCGCCATCGGCATCGTGGTCGACGACGCCATCGTGGTGCTCGAGAACGTCGAGCGCCTGATGCGCGAGGAGAACATGCGCGGCTTCGAGGCGGCGCTCGAGGCGATGCGCGAGGTGTCGGGCGCGGTGGTCGCGATCGTGCTCGTGCTGTGCGCGGTGTTCGTGCCGGTCGCCTTCCTCGGCGGCATCGCCGGCCAGCTCTACCGCCAGTTCGCGGTCACGCTCACCTTCGCGGTGACGATCTCGGGCTTCATCGCGCTCACGCTTACCCCGGCGCTGTGCGCGCTGCTCATGAAGCGCGGCGAGCACCACTGGCGCATCTTCAATCCCTTCAACCGCTTCTTCGCCTGGCTGACGCAGCGCTTCCTCGCCGGCGTGCGGCGGCTGCTCCTGCACCGCGTCGCCGCCCTCGGCGCCTTCGCGGCGATCCTGGTGTTCGGCGGCGTGCTGCTCTGGCGCGTGCCGACCAGCTTCGTGCCCCCCGAGGACCAGGGCTACGTGTTCGGCAACATCCAGCTTCCGGATGGCGCGACCCTCGAGCGCACGCGCCGGATGACCGACGAGGTGATCAAGATGGCGCGGGCAAATCCCGGCGTGCAGAACGTGCTCGCGGTGGTGGGCTTCGACCTGCTCGGCGGCGGCAACAAGACGAACGCCTCGACCCTGTTCATCCCGCTGAAGAACTGGGAATTGCGGCCCGGCATACCCGCCGCCGCGGTGGCGGCCGACATCGCGCGCAAAGGCTCGGCGCTGCGCGACGGGCTGGTGCTCGCGTTCAACCCGGCGGCGATCCGCGGCCTGGGCACCTCGGGCGGCTTCGAGATGTACCTCCAGGCGCGCAACGACCCCGATCCGCAGCATCTCTTCCAGGTGACGCAGTCCTTCGCCGAAGAGCTGCGCAAGCAGCCGAGCCTCACGGGCATCAATACCTTCTTCCGGCCGACGGTGCCGCAGCTGCGCGTCGAGATCGACCGCGAGAAGGCGCTGTCGCTCGGCGTGCCGGTGCAGGACGTGTTCGACACGCTGACGAGCACGATGGCGTCGCTCTACGTGAACGACTTCAACAAGTTCGGGCGCACCTACCGCGTGCAGGTGCAGGCCGATGCGCCTTACCGCTCGCAGCCCGAGGATCTCGGCGCCGTGTACGTGCGCTCATCGACCACGCGCGAGATGATCCCGCTCAAGTCGCTGATCCGCGTGACGAGCGTGGTGGGGCCCGAGCAGCTCGAGCGCTTCAACGGGTTCGTCGCCGCGCGCGTGCTCGGCAACGGCAAGCCGGGCGTGTCCTCGGGCGAGGCGATACGCGCGGTCGAGCAGGTTGCCGCCACCGCTCTGCCGGAAGGCTACGGCATCGCCTGGTCAGGCCAGGCCTTCCAGGAAAAGCGCACCGGCCGCGCTTCGGCGTTCGCCTTCGGGCTCGCGCTGGTGATGGTGTTCCTCATCCTCGCCGCGCTCTACGAGCGCTGGGCGCTGCCCTTCGCGGTGGTGATGGCGGTGCCCTTCGCGGTCACCGGCGCGCTCGCTTTCGTCACCCTGCGCGGCCTGGAGAACGACATCTACTTCCAGATCGGGCTGGTGGTGCTGATCGGCCTTTCCGCCAAGAACGCCATCCTGATCGTCGAGTTCGCGCAGCAGGCCTACCTCGAGGGCATGAGCGCGGTCGACGCGGCGCTGCACGCGGCGCGGCTGCGCTTCCGGCCGATCATCATGACCTCGCTCGCGTTCGTGTTCGGCGTGCTGCCGCTCATGCTCTCCACCGGCGCCGGCGCCGCGGCGCGCCGCTCGATGGGCACGGGGGTGGTGGGCGGCATGCTCGCCTCCACCTTCGTCGCGACGCTTTTCGTGCCGCTGTTTTTTGTCCTCGTCGCGCGCCGCCGCAAGCCGCGGCACGTCGAAGAGGCGGCCGCGTCATGAAGAGAATTCTTTTGGTTATTTTTACGGCAAGCTGTACTGCCGTCGGCCCCGACTACAAGCGCCCCGACATCGAGCTGCCCGCGCAGTACCCGGAGAAGGCGCAGGCGAACGAGCCCTCTTTGCCGCTGGAGTGGTGGAAGCTGTACTCCGATCCCACCCTCGACCAGCTCGTCGCCTCGGCGCGCGAGAAGAACGCCGACATCCGCCTCGCCGCGGCGCGCGTGCGCGAAGCCGAGGCAGTGCTGCGCGAGGCCGGCGCGGCTTTCTATCCCGACGTGACCGGCGGCTACTCCGCGACGCGCAGCAAGGTGAGCTCGCTCACCACGCCGCCGCCGGCGGCGGGAACGCCGCTCGAGCGCGCGCAGCACACGCTCAGCGCCTCGACGAGCTTCGAGCTCGACTTCTGGGGACGCCTCGCGCGCGCAGGCGAAGCCGCGCAGGCCAACCTGCTCGCCTCGCGCTTTTCGCGGGACGTCGTCACGCTCACGCTCGCCGGAGCGACCGCGCAAACATACTTCGCGCTGCGCTCGCTCGACGCGCAGATCGCGGTGCTCGACAAGACGCTGCAGGCGCGGCGCGATTCGCTCGCCATCGCGCGCGCGCGGCTCGAAGCCGGGCTCGCCTCCGAGCTCGACGTGAACCAGGCGGAGGGCGCGGCTGCCGACGCGCTGGTGCAGCGCCGCGACGCCGGACGCCAGCGCGCGGCGGTGGCGCACCAGCTCGGCCAGCTCAGCGGCCGCCTCGACCTCAAGCTTGCCGCGGCGGATCTTTTCGCGCTGCCGCTGCCGCCGGTGCCGCCGCCCGGCCTGCCTTCGGCGCTGCTCGAGCGCCGTCCCGACATCCGCTCCGCCGAGCAGTCGCTCGTCGCGGCGAACGCGCAGATCGGCGTGGCGCGCGCCGCGCTCTTTCCGACCATCTCGCTCACCGCTTCGCTCGGCGCGCAGAGCGCGCAGCTTGCCGACCTGCTTTCGAGCGGCGCGGGCATCTGGTCGCTCGGCGCGGGCCTCGCCGGGCCGATCTTCGACGCCGGCCGGCGCGAGGCGCGCGTCGAGCAGGCCGACGCGCGGCGCAGCCAGGCGCTCGCCTCGTACCAGCGCTCGATCGAGACCGCGTTCCGCGAAGTGGCCGACGCGCTCGTCAACGTGGAAGAGAGCTCGGGCGCGGAAACCGACCTGGACGCGCGTCTGCAGGCCGCGCGCAACGCGCTCGAGCTGTCGAACCTGCGCTACAAATCGGGCTACTCGCCCTACCTCGAGGTGCTCGACGCGCAGCGCACCGCGAACGACACCGAGCTCGCTTTCGTGCGCAACCGCCAGGCGCGGCTCGCCTTCAGCGTCGACCTGATGAAAGCCCTCGGCGGCGGCTGGAACCCGAATTCGGGGTCAGAGCCCTAATTCCGAGATGGAATTCGGGGTCAGGGTCTTAATTATCGACGACGCGCAGCTAAAGATAATTAAGACCCTGACCCCGAATTCCTAGATTCCCAGCTTGGATCTCTTCGCCGCTAGACGCTCGCGCGTCTTCGCCGTCTCGACGACGTAGCGCACGTGCCGGCCGCGGCCGACTTCCTCGGCCGGGTCGCGCACGCTGAATTCCCATACCACCTTGCGCCGGTCGACTTCGACGATGCGCACTTCGACCGTGACCTCGAGGCCCATCGGCGTGGGCGCGAGGTGATCGATCGAGACGTGCGCGCCCACCGAATCCTCGCCCGGGTCGAGGTGCTCGAGCAGCATGTCGCGGCAGGTGTACTCGACGTCGCTCACCATGCGCGGCGTGGCGTAGACCGCCGCCTCCTTGCCCATGAAGCCGATGCAGCGCGATTCATCGACAAGGAAAGTTCTCTTATGGGAAATACCCGGCTTGAGAGATGCTTTCACGGCATCAAGGAGCCTTGAAGCCGGCCCGTTCCACGGCGCGCTTGAAGTCCGCCGGGCCGCTCTGCGCCGGATCGTAGGTCACCCGGGCGCGCACCCCGGAGAGCATGCGCGTCACGCTCTTCACGCAGCCGTCGCAATCCATTCCTTCGACCTTCAGTTCGACCGTTTCCATGGCTATTTGACGAGCAGGACAGGAGTCGTGGAGATGTGCAGCACCTTGGCCGCGGTGGAGCCGATGAGCGCCTTGCCGAGCGCCGTCATGCCGCGCGTACCGATGTAGATGATGTCGCAGCGCTCGGCCTTGGCGTGATCGACGATGCTTTCGGCGATCGGCCCGACCAGCACGCGCGCCTCGAAAGGCACGCCGGCCGCGCCGAGCCGCTTCTTCGCCGAGGTGAGCCGCGCCTGCCCTTCGTCGTCGTAGTACTTCCGGATCTGGCTCTTGCTCACCGCGGCGCCCATGCCGCCTATTTTCGGCACGGGCAGATGCACGGTGACGAGCTCGACCTGCGGCTTCTCCCGGAACCAGTCGGCGTGGTTGATCAGGCAGTCGACCGCGTCCATCGAGTTCTTGGAGCCGTCGACCGCGACCAGGATCTTCATTTCGTATTCGCTCCTTTGGGTGGGAGCGAGATTTTACGCCGCGCCGCCATCCTGTCCCCGAGCGCCGCCCGCTGGTCCGCATCGAGCGCCTCGCGCGCGAAGGGCAGCACCGCCGCGCCTTCGCGGTCCATGTGGCGGCGATACAGCCACGCGAACCGCGCCACCTCTTCCGGGTCGAGGCGCGGCTCGCCGCGCTCGACCGCCTGCAGGCGCTTGCGCAGGCGCTCCCATTGCGCATGCATGGTTTCGTGCTCGCGCTCGAGCTCGTCGAGCGCCGCCGCGACCTCCGGGCGGCTGTGCGTCGCCGCGAGCGTGCGCAGCAGCGGGAAGAGGTCCTCGTCCTCATCGCGGTGGTGCAGGACGCCGGCGGTTTCGAAATAGCGCAGCACGGCCTGCGCCGCGGAGCGCGCCTCGGCGTCGCAGCCGCGCTTCTCGAGGTGCGGAACCATGCGCTCGAGCGTCGCGAGCTGGTGCTCGATGCGCTCGTGGCACGCCGCCAGCATCTCGAGCGGCTCGTCGAAGCTTGGTGCAACCGGCTTATCGATCATGTCTCAGCATGGCGGCGTGCCCGGAAAAGTGGATTGACGCACGTCAAAGCTAGCGGGGCATCAGCCAGCGGCGAGCGCCTCATGGCGCACGTAACAGGCGAGCCATTCGCCACAGGATAGCGCGAAGCGCCCGGCCGTTTTGATCTGTGTCAAGCCGGGCCGGGGGTGCGCAGCGGAAACTCGCTGCTGAGCCAAGACAACAAGGAAGGCCGCAATGAGCGGCATCACCGAACGCATCGACCGCATCACCAAGCTCACGCGCACTTACCGCTCGAGCACGCCGCCGGTGCCGAAAAGCGTGAAGATCGAGCTCACCGCGCGCTGCGATTTCCAGTGCTTTTTCTGCGCGAGCGCCATGCGCCTGCGCGAGAAGGCGGAAATCGACCCGGCCTTCTACCGGCGCATCCTCAAGCAGATGCGCGACCTGGGGGTCGAGGAGATCGGGCTCTTCTACCTCGGCGAATCGTTCCTGTGCCGCTGGCTGCCCGAGGCGGTGCGCTACGCCAAGAAGGAATGCGGCTATCCGTACGTGTTTCTCACGACCAACGGCCGCATGGCCACGCCCGAGCGGGTGCGCGAGTGCATGGAAGCCGGGCTCGACAGCCTCAAGTTCAGCTTCAATTTCTCCGACGCCGAGCAGTTCCACCAGGTGACCGGGGTGCGCCAGGACGACTTCGCCAAAGTGGTGGAGCACCTGAAGAGCGCGCGCCGCGTGCGCGACGAGGTGCAGGCGGCGAGCGGGCACCGCTGCGGCCTGTACGCTTCGAGCATCCGTTATGACGACGAGCAGCAGGTGCGCATGCAAGCGGCAGTGAGCGAGATCGTGCCCTACGTCGACGAGCACTACTGGCTGCCGCTCTACGGGCAGGCCGGGCTCACGAGCGGCGCGCGCGGCACCGTGCCGACCGCGGGCAATCAGGGCCGCATCGGGGCGCTGAGAAAGCCGCTGCCCTGCTGGTCGCTCTTCACCGAAGGCCACATCACCTACGACGGCCGGCTCTCCGCGTGCTGCTTCGACCACGACGGGCGTTTCGACATGGGCAATCTCAACTACGAGACCTTCATGGAGGCCTGGCACAGCGTGCGCTTCGGGAAACTGCGGCGCGCCAACCTTGCCGAGGACGTGCGCGGCACGGTGTGCGAGCAGTGCATCGCCTACAAGAGCTAGCTCAGCAAGTAGTCGACAAGGTCGCGGACCGGGCGGATTTCGGCGCCGAAAGGCACCGGCTCGGAGCCGCGGAAGAACAATCCGCGATCCACGTCGCCGCGCAGCGCGGCGGCGAGGTGATGGTCGATGCAAAACTGCCCTGCCTGCGGCAGTCCGTCGCGCAGCCCGCACTGCACGAGGCAGTCCCAGGCGAGGGTGCATTCGCGGCGCTTTTTGGCGCGCTTGCGCAACGCTTCTTCCTTCTCGAGATAGGCCTTCAGCCAGGGCGTGCGCACCGCCCGGGCGGGCAGCCCGGCGACGCTCATGAAGACCACGATGTCGTCAGGGCCGGCGCCCGCCAGCACGTGCTTGAAGTTCGGATGCGCGTCGCCCTCTTCCGTGACGGCGAACGGCGTGCCGACCTGGACCCCGTCCGCGCCGGCAGCGCGCGCGGCTTTCGAGCGCTCGGGCGAATTGATGCCGCCCGCGGCGATGAGCGGAATCTTGTCGGCGTCGAGGCCGGCGTCGTGCAGCGCGCGGCGGATATCGGGCAGCACGCGCTCGAAATCGAAGCGTGCGTCGTTCACTTCCTCCATGCGCGTGGCGCCGAGGTGGCCGCCGGCGTAGCGCGGATGCTCGACCACGATCGCGTCGGGCACGCGCCCGCGCCGCTGCCAGCGGCGCGCGATGAGCGAAGCGGCGCGGGCTTCCGAGACGATCGGCACCAGCGCGACGTTCGGCCAGTCGCGCGCGAGCTCCGGAAGATCGAGCGCCAGGCCGGCGCCCACCACCACCGCATCCGCGCCCGCGGCGCACGAGGTGCGCACATAGTCGGGATACTGCGACACCGCGCGCATTACGTTCACGGCTATCGCGCCGCGGCCGCCCGAGATCTCCCGGGCGGCGCGTATCTCGCGCTCGAGCGCCTCGAGATTGGCGCGCTCGATCGCCGCCTTGTCGCGCACGCGGCCGGTCGCGCGCATGAGGTCCGGGTGCAGGCGGCGCAGGTCGACGCTCGAGATCGTGCCGACGCAATTGGCGCTTGCCACGCTGCCCGCGAGCCGGTGCGCGGAAATGCCGACGCCCATGCCGCCCTGAACGAGGGCAAGCGCCTCCTTACCCCCGAGCCGCAGCGTGGTCATAGGTCAAGTCTCGCCGCTCGGCCCCTCCCTGGAATTGATTTAAAGCAAGGCATCGGTTTTCCGGCGCCCTCAGCATCGGCCGCAGGAGGATGCGGATGGCGTCGACCAACGGGAACCTCGTCACGGGGATTCTCGCCAACCTGCCGATATTCCGCCACACGCCGGCGGCGACGCTCGCTTCGTTGGCGCGCAAGTCGCGCACGCTTCACATGCCGCGCGGCAGCGCCGTCGCCCGGCGCGGCGAGGAAATCCCGGGCCTCATGGCCGTTGCCTACGGCCTGGTCAAGCTTTCGCTGCGCGGCGAAGCTTCCGAGAAAGTGCTGCGCCTGATCGGCGCCGGCGATACCTTCGGCGAGGCGGTGCTGTTCCTGGAAAAGCCGCTGCCGGTGGACATCACCGCGCTCGCCGACACGCTGATCGTAGTGGTGCCCGCCGATCCGTTGCTCGTCATGATCGACAGCGAGCCGGGCTTCGCGCGCGCCATGCTCGCGGCCATGAGCCAGCGCCTGCACGCGCTCGTCACCGACTTCGAAGCCGCGACGGTGCACCGCGCCAACGAGCGCCTCGCCGCCTACCTGGTATCGCTGGTCGATCCGGATGGGCCCTCGACCGCGACGCTGCCCGCGAGCAAAACCGTCATCGCCGCGCGCCTCGGCATCACCAAGGAAACGCTTTCGCGGCTGCTGCGGCGCTTCGCGCAAGAAGGCCTGATCGCGGTCGGGCGGCGCCAGATCACCCTGCTCGACCGCGAACGGCTGAGCGCCGCCGCTCACGGCGCGAGCTAAGAGCGGCGCCGGGCGAGAAGCTTGATCATCGTGTCGAGGGTGATCGAGCGGAAGGTGGCCTTCGCCGTCTCGTCGATCTCGGCGAGGATCTGCTCGAGCGCGCGCTCTTCCTCGCGGCGCGCGCCGCGGCCGGCGGGGCGGGCGCCGACCTCCTCGAACAGCTCGATCACGTCCATCAGCGTGATGCGCTTCGGATTGCCGGCGAAGCGGTAGCCGCCGCCGACGCCGCGCGCCGCGTGCAGCAGGCCCGAGCGCCCGAGCCGGCGCAGCACCTTCGCCAGGTGGTGCGGCGACACGCGGTACTTGGCGGCGATCTCGGCGGCCGAGATCTGGCGCTCCGGGTCGGCGGCGAACTCGAGCGCGCTGTAGAGCGCGATCATGGTGTTCTGCTGCAGCTTCACAGATCGCGCTCCAGGGCGATGAAGGGCGCGGCCATCATGCCCTGGCTGCGGAAAAACGCGAGCACGAGGGCGTTGTCGCGCGCAAGCAGCGTGCGCACCTTGTCCACGCCGGCGCGCCGGAAGCGCTCGCATATCTCCTCGAGCATCCGCGTCGCCACGGCGCCGAGCCGCGCGTGCGGCCGCACGCCGATGCCGAACACCCAGCCGCAGGGCGGCGAGCCGAACTCCCAATCGCGCACCTCGCCGACGATGTAGCCTTGCACCGCTTCCTCGGTCTCCGCGACCAGGAAGAAGTGCCGCGGGCGGCGTCCGCCGTAGCGGCGCAGGATGCCGGCCCAATACGCCGGCTTGCGCAGCCCGGTGATGAGGGCGTCGATCTCGATGACCTGAGGCAAATCGGCGGGCTTCGCGGCCCGTATTTTCTTGAGATGGATCAAAACGTTCCCCCGGGCTACAGTCTACGGTCAGTGGATATTCTCTAATAGGAGGGGAGTCATGTTTTTCCGCACTTTGCTTGCAATGGGTACGCTCGCGCTCGCGAGCCTGGTCCAGGCGCAGGAGCCCATCCGTATCGGCGCCTTCCTGTCGGTCACCGGGCCGGCCGCGTTCCTCGGCGACCCCGAGCAGAAGACGCTCGAGCTCTACGTGGAGAAGATCAATGCCGCGGGCGGCGTGCTCGGCCGCAAGCTCCAGCTCTATTCCTACGACTCCGCCGGCGACGCCGAGAAGGCGCGCGCCTACGTGAAGCGCCTGATCGAGCAGGACAAGGTCGACGTGCTGGTCGGCGGCTCGACCACCGGAGAGACCATGGCCGCGGTGCCGCTCGTCGAAGCCGCGCAAGTGCCGTTCATCTCGCTCGCCGGCGCGGTGGTGATCATCGAGCCGGTGAAGAAGTGGGTATTCAAGACCCCGCACACCGACCGCATGGCCTGCGAAAAGATCTTCGACGACATGCGCGCCCGCGGCGCGACGAAGGTGGCGCTGATCTCCGGCGCGGGCGGCTTCGACCGCTCGATGCGCGCCGAATGCCTGAAAGTCGCTTCGGCGCACGGCGTGCAGATCGTCGCGGACGAGAGCTACGGCGCCGGCGACACCGACATGACCGCGCAGCTCACCAAGATCAAGAACACCCCGGGAGTGCAGGCGGTGCTCAACTGCGGCTTCGGCCAGGGACCGGCGATCGTCACCAAGAACTATCGCCAGCTCGGCATCCAGGCGCCGTTCTACCAGTCGCACGGCGTGGCCTCGAAGCAGTACGTCAAGCTTTCGGGCGACGCCGCGGAAGGCGTGCGCCTGCCGGCGGCGGCGCTGCTTATTGCCGAGACGCTGCCCGCGAGCGACAAGCAGAAGAAGGTCGTCGTCGACTACAAGCGCGAGTACGAGTCGCGGTTCAAGTCGGAGGTCTCGACCTTCGGCGGCCACGCCTACGACGGCCTGATGCTCGCGGTCGATGCGATCAAGCGCGCGGGCGGCACCGACCGCGCCAAGATGCGCGACGCGCTGGAATCGACCAAGGGCTACATGGGCACCGCCGGCGTGGTCAACATGTCGGCCAAGGACCACATGGGCCTCGACCTCTCGGCGTTCCGCATGCTCGAGGTGAAGAAAGGCGACTGGGCCCTGGTGCAGTAAAAGGCGTTACGTGAGCGCCGAGCTCGTCCAGTTTCTGCTGGCGGGAATCACCCTGGGCGCGATCTATGCGCTGGTCGCGCTCGGCTTCGCGATCATCTACAACGCGAGCCACGTGATCAATTTCGCCCAGGGCGAGTTCGTGATGATCGGCGGCATGGCCGCCACGGCGTTCGTCGACTCCGGGCTGCCGCTGCCGCTCGCCGCCGCGGCCGCGGTCGCGGCGGCTACGCTCGTCGGCCTCGCTCTCGAGAAGCTCGCGGTCGAGCCGGCGCGCAACGCCTCGGTCGTGACCCTCATCATCATCACCATCGGCGCGTCGATCCTGCTGCGCGGGCTGGCGTCGCTGGTGTGGGACAAGAAAATCCACTCGCTGCCCGCGTTCACGGGCGACAAGCCGATCGCCATCGGCGGCGCCACGCTGCTGCCGCAGACGCTATGGGTGCTCGGCGCCACGGTGGTGGCGGTCGCCGCGCTGTGGTGGTTCTTCAACCGCACCCTCACCGGCAAGGCGATCCTCGCGGTGTCGCATAACCACCTCGCCGCGCGCCTCATGGGAATCAGCGTGCGGCGCGTGCTCATGGTCTCGTTCGGCCTCTCGGCCGCGCTCGGCGCGCTCGCCGGCATTCTCATCGCGCCGATCTCGTTCACCTCCTGGGACATCGGCGTGATGCTCGGCCTGAAAGGCTTTGCCGCGGCGATCCTCGGCGGGCTGGGCAGCGGACCGGGAGCCATCGCCGGCGGGCTCGCGCTCGGGCTCATCGAGGCGCTCGGCGCCGGCTACCTCTCTTCCGCCTACAAAGATGTCTTCGCTTTCGTCATCATCCTCGGCGCGCTCGTGTTCCTTCCCAACGGCCTCGCCGGCAGGCGCGCAGCAGAGCGTGTCTAGAAAAGGGTTCGCGGTCCTCGCGCTCGTGGTGGCGCTGCTGCCGCTCGCGCTCACGAACAATTACACCTACGAGGTGGCGATCGTGGTCGGCCTGAACGCCATCGTCTGCGTCGGGCTGAATCTGCTCATCGGCTATGCCGGCCAGATCAGCCTCGGGCATGCCGGCTTCTTCGGCCTCGGCGCGTACGGCTCGGCGATCCTCGCCGCGCGCTACGGTTGGCCGCCGTTCGCCGCGTTGGCGAGCGCGGTCGCCGGCGTGTCGTTCATCGCCTGGGTGATCGGCAAGCCGGTGCTGCGCCTCAAGGGCCACTACCTCGCGATGGCGACGCTTGGGCTCGGCATCATCGTCGCGGTGGTGCTCGCCACCGAAGACCAGATCACCGGCGGGCCCGACGGCATGGCGGTGCCGCCGCTCGGGGTCGCCTCCTTCGTGCTGCAGGGCGAAAAGCTGTGGTACTGGATCGTGGGCGCGGTGCTCCTCGCCACGGTGTGGCTCGCGCTCAACATCATCGATTCGCCGCACGGCCGCGCATGGCGCGCGCTGCACGGCTCGGAGGTGGCCGCAGGCGCCATCGGCATCGATCCGGCGCGCCACAAGCTCACCGCCTTCGTGCTTTCGGCTGCGTCCGCCGCGCTCGCCGGCGCGCTCACCGCCCACTACTCGGGCTTCATCACGCCGGCGAAGGCCTCGTTCCTGCACTCGATCGAGCTGGTCACGATGGTGGTGTTCGGCGGCATGGCTTCCACCTTCGGCGCGGTCGTCGGCGCCGCGATTCTCACCACGCTGCCGCAGCTTCTTACCGCGCTCAAGGAATACGAGATGGTGACGCTCGGCGCGGTGATGATGCTCACCATGATCTTCATGCCGCAGGGCCTGGTGCCCACCCTGGAGAAAGCGCTTGCTGCTGCGCGCCGAAAACCTGAGTAAGCGCTTCGGCGGCGTCGCTGCCGTGCAGGCGGTCGAGCTCGCCGTCGAGAGCGGCACGGTGCATTCCATCATCGGGCCGAACGGCGCGGGAAAGACGACACTTCTCAACCTGCTTTGCGGCATCTACGAGCCCGACGCGGGAAAGATCGTGTTCGGCGAAGAAGACGTGACCGGCTACCCGCCGCACGAGTTCGCCTCGGCCGGCATCGGCAGGACTTTCCAGAACCTGCAGATCTTCTTCAACATGAGCGTGCTCGAGAACGTCATGGCCGGAGGCTGGCTGCACGAGGCGTGCGGCCTCGCCGCGGCGCTGCTGCGGCCGCCCGGCCTCGCGCGCGCCGAGCGCCGCGCGCGCACCGAAGCCGGGGAGCTGCTCACTTTCGTGGGCCTCGAGCGCTGGGCGGGCTCGCCTTCCGACGGCCTGCCCTACGGGGCGCTCAAGCGCCTCGAGATCGCACGCGCCCTCGCCGCGCGCCCGAAACTCCTGCTCCTCGACGAGCCGGCCGCCGGACTGAATCCCACCGAGACGCGCGAGATCGATCAGCTCATCCGCCGCATCGCCGAGCGCGGCATTACCGTGGTGCTGGTCGAGCACAACATGAAGCTGGTGATGGAAGTCTCGCAGCGCGTGCTGGTGCTCGATCACGGCCGCAAGCTCGCCGAAGGCGAGCCCGCGGCCGTGAGCCAGGACCCGCAGGTGATCGAAGCGTATCTCGGAGTCGAAGCATGCTAGAGGTGCGCGGCCTCGAGTCGCGCTACGGGCGCATCCCGGCGCTGAAGGGCATCGACCTCGCGGTAAGCGCGGGCGAGCTCGTCGCGCTGGTGGGCGCGAACGGCGCCGGCAAGAGCACGCTGCTGCGCGCGCTCTCCGGGGTGCAGCCGGCTTCGGGGAGCATTGTTTTTGAGAATCACGACATTTCCGCCGCGCCCGCCGAGCAGCGGGTCAGTCTCGGAATCGTGCAGGTGCCGGAAGGGCGCCAGGTCTTCGCCCCGCTGACAGTTGAAGACAACCTGCGCCTGGGCGCCTACCGCCGCGGCCGGGACCGCACCGGCGCCAGCCTGGATCGGGTCTACGGCATGTTCCCGGTGCTCGCGGAGCGGCGCCGGCACGCCGCCGGCACGCTTTCCGGCGGCCAGCAGCAGATGCTCGCCATCGGCCGGGCGCTGATGGGCCAGCCGCGCCTGCTGCTCCTCGACGAGCCGAGCATGGGGCTCGCGCCGCGCCTGGTGGCCGAGATTTTCGCCTGCGTACGCGCCCTGCGCGCGGCGGACACGGCGCTCCTCCTGGTCGAGCAGAATGCGCGCGCGGCGCTCGCCATCGCCGACCGGGGCTACGTGCTCGAAACCGGACGTATCGTGCTCGCCGGAAGCGGCGCCGAGCTGCTCGCCGACGAAAGCGTGCGCTCCGCCTACCTGGGCCTTTAACCTAAATCAAGTCCCGGCCTCCCCCGCCATGCTCGGATAGCAGGATGAAACCTTCCCTGACCGCCGGCCTGGCCGGCAAGCGCGAATTCACCGTCGAGCGCGAAAGCACTATCGGCTTCATGGGCGAGGACGCCCGCGTCTACGCGACGCCCATGCTGGTGCGCGACATCGAGATCACCTGCCGCGACCTGCTGCTCCAGCACCTGGACAAGGGCGAGGACTCGGTGGGCACGCGCGTCGAGATCGACCATCTCGCGCCGACGCTGCTCGGCATGAAGGTCAGCATCGAGGCAAGAGTCGCCGAGCTCAAGGGCCGCGCCGTCACCTTCGAGATCACCGCTTCGGACGGGGTCGACCCGATCTGCCGCGGGCGCCACATGCGCTTCATCGTGAGCGTCGAGCAGACGCGCCAGCGGCTGATGCAGAAGCGCGCGAAGGCCGCGTGAAGCGCGTCGCCACCTACTGCTACCAGTGCGTCGCAGGCCCGGACCTGCTGACGGTGAAGGTATGCGACGGCGTGCCGACGGAAGTGGAGCCGAATTTCGCCGCCGCGGCGGTGCATCCCGGCGGCGGCAAGATCTGCGTCAAGGCCTACGGCCTGGTGCAGAAGATGGCGCATCCGGATCGCATCCTGCGGCCGATGAAGCGCACCAATCCCAAGAAGGGGCGCAACGAGGATCCGGGCTTCGTGCCGGTCTCGTGGGACGAGGCTCTCGAGCTCATCAGTGAAAAACTGAACGGCATAAGAAAGAAAGGCCTGCTCGACGAATCCGGCTACCCGCGCGTCGCCGCAAGCTTCGGCGGCGGCGGCACGCCGCAGAGCTACATGGGAAGCCTGCCCGCGTTCCTGGCGGCATGGGGACCGATCGACATGGGCTTCGGCTCCGGCCAGGGCGTGAAGTGCTACCACTCCGAGCACCTCTACGGCGAGTTCTGGCACCGCGGCTTCACCGTATCGCCCGACACGCCGCTCACGAAATACCTCATTTCCTGCGGCGCGAACGTCGAAGCCTCGGGCGGCGTCGCGGGCGTATGGCGCCACGCGGAGGCGCGCGCGCGGGGGATGAAGCGCGTGCAGGTGGAGCCTCACCTCTCGGTGACCGGCGCCTGCTCGGCCGAATGGCTGCCGATCAAGCCCAAGACCGATGCCGCTTTCCTCTTCGGGCTCATTCACGTGATGCTGCACGAGAGCCCGCGCGAGCGCTTGGACCTCGAGTTCCTCTTCCGCCACACCTCGTCGCCCTACCTCGTCGGCGCGCACGGCTTTTATCTCAGGGATCCGTCGACTAAACAGCCTCTCCTGCATTCCGCCCTGGAAGGAAAAACAAAAGTAAGAGCGGTGGAGATCGGCCCGGACGACGAAGTGCTCGCCGAAGGCGAGCTCGAAGGCGAAACGGCGTTCTCGAAGCTCGTCGCGCACATGAAGGCGTATTCGCCCGAGTGGGCGCAGCAGATCTGCGACCTGAACGCCGCGACGATCCGCCGCATCGCCACGGAGTATCTCGAGGCGGCGTCGGTCGGGGAGACCATCGAGATCGAAGGCAAGCGGCTGCCGTACCGGCCGGTCGCGGTGAGCCTCGGCAAGACGGTCACCAACGGCTGGGGCGGCTACGAGTGCTGCTGGGCACGCACGCTGCTCGCCGCGCTGGTCGGCGCGCTCGAAGTGCCGGGCGGCATTCTCGGCACCACCGTGCGGCTGAACCGCCCCATGTCCGAGCGCCACAAGAGCGTGACGCCCGGGCCGGACGGCTTCATGCATTACCCGCTCAACCCGACATCGCGCGAGGCGTGGAGCGCGCGCCCGAACATCCGCAACGCCTACCGCAGCATGGTGCCGCTCGCCGCCGACGGCGCCTGGAGCCAGGCGCTGGGGCCGACGCATTTCTCGTGGATGTTTCTTGACGGCACCCCCGAGGGGCTGCCCAAGGTCACGCTGCCCGAAGTGTGGTTCGTGTACCGCACCAATCCGGCGATCTCGTTCTGGGACACCGACAACCTCGCCGAGCGCATGGCGCGCTTTCCGTTCACGGTGGCGTTCGCGTTCACGCGCGACGAGACCAACCATTTCGCCGACGTGCTGCTTCCCGACGCGCTCGACCTGGAGAGCCTGCAGCTCATCCGCATCGGCGGGACCAAGTTCATCGAGCAGTTCTGGGACCACGAGGGCTTCGCGCTGCGCCAGCCCGCCGCCGCGCCGCGCGGCGAAGCGCGCGACATGACCGACGTCGCCACCGCGCTCGCCGAGCGCACCGGGCTCCTCGGGCCGTACAACGCCGCGATCAACAAGGGCGCGCTCGGCCTCCCATTGAAAGATTTCTCGCTGGAAACCACCCGGGTCTACAAATGCGAGGAGATCTGGGACGCCGCCTGCAAGGCGGCGAGCGCCGAGCTCACCCGCGGCGCGGAGATGCACGGGCTCGATTGGTGGAAGGAGAAAGGCTACGCCACGCGGCCGTTCCCGCGCACCGCCTGGTATCTCTTCCCGACGCTCGCGGCGCAGGGGCTGCGCTTCGAGATGCCCTACCAGGAGCGCCTTGCGCGCATCGGCGCCGAGCTCGAGAAGCGCCTGCACGAGAAAGGCATGCACTGGTGGGACAAGCAGCTGACCGAATACCAGGCGCTGCCCGCCTGGAAGGACTTTCCCGGCGTATGGGAAGGCGGGCTCGTCGCCATGGGCGGCAAGCCCGAGGACTATCCGTTCTGGCTGCTCACCTCGCGCTCGATGCAGTACGCCTGGGGCGCGAATGTCGGCATGCAGATGATCAAGGAGGTCGCCGACAACATCGCCGGCCACCGCGGCGTCATCATCAATACCAAGAAGGCTGATACATTGGGAATCCGCGATGGCCAGTGGGTGAACATCGCCACTCCGAAAGCGTCGGTGCGCGCGCGGGCGGTGTTGCGCCAGGGCATAAGGCCCGACACGCTGCTCCTCCTCGGCCAGTTCGGCCATTGGGCGACTCCGGTGGCCAAGGACTTCGAGATGCCGTCGATGAACAAGCTCTCGGCGATGTCGCTCGAGCTCACCGACGCGACCGGCTCGGGCGCGGACATCGTCAGGGTGTCAGTGAGGAAGGCGGCATGAGCGGCTCGGCAATTCGCCGCCCCCCTGTGAAGGGGGGCGTGAGCCGCAGGCGAACGGGGGGTTGGTTTTCGCGAAAACAAAACCCCCCGCTCGCAAGAGCCGCTCGCTCCCCCCTTGACAGGGGGACGGCGTGACGCGCTGGGCGATGGTGGCGGATTTGCGCCGCTGCGTCGGCTGCCAGACGTGCACCGCGGCGTGCAAGCAGGCGAACGGCACGCCGCCCGGCGTGCAATGGCGCCGGGTGCTCGACCTCGAGACCGGCGAATATCCCGAGGTGAAGCGCGCCTTCGTGCCCGTCGGCTGCATGCATTGCGACGATCCGCCGTGCATGCACGTGTGCCCGAGCACCGCAACGCGCAAGCGCCCCGACGGCATCGTCACCATCGACTACGACCTGTGCATCGGCTGCGGGTACTGCATGGTCGCCTGCCCGTACGAGGCGCGCGCGAAGGTCGACGGCGTGGCGACCAAGTGCACGTTCTGCGTCGATCGCATCGATGCCGGCCTCGCGAACGGCCTGAAGCCCGGCGTGGATCCGGAGGCGACGCCCGCCTGCGTCAACTCGTGCATCGCCAAGGCGCTGCACTTCGGCGACGCCGACGACCCGCAAAGCAACCTCTCCGGGCTGCTCGCCGAGAACCAGAGCTTCCGCCTGAGCGAGGACCTGGAGACCGGGCCGAACATTTTCTACTTGTGGGACAAGGCGCTATGACAAGCCTGCAGCGCTACTGGGACGCGCGCGCGGCGCTGAACTTCATCCTCGGCGGCAGCGGCGCGGGCCTCATCATCGCGGCCGCGTTCATCCATCCTGCAAGCCCGTGGCCGGTTGCCGCCGGCCTCGCCTTCATCGCGACGGGGCTTTTCGCCGTATGGCTCGAGACCGGGCGCAAGCTGCGCGCGCTGCATGTGCTCTTCAATCCGTTCACGTCCTGGATGACGCGCGAGGCGTTCGCCGCGCTGGTGCTTTTCCCGGTCGGGCTGGGCGCATTCCTCACTCTCAAGTTTCTTCCCGTGGCGGCAGTGCTCGCCCTGGTTTTCCTGTGGTGCCAGGCGCGCATCCTGCGCGCCTCGCGCGGCATTCCGGCGTGGCGCGTCGCGCAGGTCGTGCCGCTCATCATCGCGGCCGGCTTCGCGGAGGGCGCGAGCCTCGCGGTGGTCCTCGTACAGACGCCGCTCGCCGCCGCGCTTCTCGCGATCGCGCTCATCGCCCGCCTCATCGCCTGGTCGGCCTATCGCGGCGAAGTGAAGAGCGAAGCGCTCGAGGGCGCGGGAAGAGCGTTGCAGCTCGGCGCCATTGCGGCATTGGTGCTCATCGGCGCAGGGTTCTACTTCACGCAGGCAGCGCTGCCCGCCGCCGTGCTGGCCGGCGTGGTGACTTTGGCGAGCGGCTGGTGGCTCAAGTTCACGCTCGTGACGCGCGCCGCGTTTACCCAGGGATTTTCACTGCCGCGCCAGCCGGTGCGCGGCACACGCTAAGGAGGGGTAGCCCATGAACGCCATGCTTCAGCCGAGATTCGAGAAAAAAGTGCACCATCCCGCGCGGCCCTGGTACTTCGAGCGCGAGGTGGAAACCCTGCCGCGCCCGAAGCTCGAGCGGCTGCAGCTCAAGCGCCTGCGCGCGACGCTGAAGGACGCCTTCGAAAACGTGGAGCTCCACCGCAAGCGCATGCAGCAGGCGGGCGTGCGCCCGCGCGATGTCCGCTCGCTCGCGGACATCGCGCAGCTTCCGTTCACCCTGAAGACCGACCTGCGCGACCACTACCCGTTCGGCATGTTCGCGCGGCCGCGCAAGACGCTCGTGCGCCTGCACGCCTCTTCGGGTACCACGGGCAAGCCGACCGTCGTCGGCTACAGCCACAAGGACATCCAGACCTGGGCTTCGCTCATGGCGCGCACCATGGCCTGCACCGGGGCGCGCCCGGGCGACGTGATTCACAACGCCTACGGCTACGGGCTGTTCACCGGCGGCCTGGGCGCGCATTACGGCGCCGAGCGCCTCGGCGCCACCGTGGTGCCGGTCTCCGGCGGCGGCACGGAGCGTCAGGTCGCGCTGCTGCAGGACTTCGGCGCGCGCGTGCTGTGCGCGACGCCTTCCTACGCGCTCAACATCGCCGAGGTCGCGGAGCGCGAGGGCGTCGACCTGCGGACCGGGGCGCTCGAGATCGGCATTTTCGGCGCCGAGCCCTGGAGCGAAGCGCTGCGCAGCGAGCTCGAGAGCCGCCTCGGCATCAAGGCGATGGACATCTATGGCCTTTCGGAAATCATGGGGCCGGGCGTCGCGGCGGAATGCGAGGCGCAGGACGGCCTGCACGGCTGGGAGGATCACTTCCTCTTCGAGATCATCGACCCCGAGACGGGCAAGACGCTGCCCGACGGCACGGCGGGCGAGCTCGTCATCACCACGCTCACCAAGCAGGCGCTGCCGATGATCCGCTACCGCACGCGCGACATCACGCGGCTCGCGCGCGAGCGCTGCGGCTGCGGCCGCACCCACCTGCGCCTGAAGCGCATCACCGGGCGCAACGACGACATGCTCATCATCCGCGGCGTCAACGTGTATCCGTCGCAGATCGAGGCGGTGCTGATCGGCCTGCCGGGCATCGCGCCGCATTACCAGCTGGTAGTCGAGCGTCAGGGCAGCCTCGACGCGCTGACCATCGAAGTGGAAGCCGCCTCGGCCAGCGACAAGTTCGGCGAGATCGAGAAGCAGGTGAGCCACCACATCAAGTCGCGCGTCGGCGTGACGGCGACCGTGGTCGTGAAGAAGCCGGGCGAGATGCCGCGCTCGCAGGGCAAGGCGGTGCGCGTGCGCGACCTGCGGCCGAAGGCGGGATAGCGGGATGTTTCCGCTGGTCGCCCGCAGCCGCCTGCTGCCGATGTCGCTGCCGTTCCGTTATTTCGGCGCAGCCGTCGTTTTCCAGGTGGCCGCCTGGGCAATGCTCTTTGCGTATTCCAGCGATTTCGTTTCGTTCGAAGGCAGCCTGGGTCCAGCCTTTGCCGCGCTGCATCTCGTGACGCTCGGCGTGCTCGCCATGACGGCGATCGGCGCGACGCTGCAGCTGCTTCCGGTGGCTACGCGCCAGCCGGTGCGCTCGCTCGGTGCGGCGAAGCTCGCCTGGTGGCTGCTCGTGCCCGGCGTTGCGCTCTTCGCGGCCGGCGCCGCGGCGTTTGCGCCGCAGACGATGGGCATAGGGGCGATGCTCGTGGGGCTCGCGCTCGCGATCTACGCGGTGCTGCTCGCGGTGAACCTGCTCGGCGCGCGCGGCATGAAGGTAGTGGTCGCGCACGGCTGGGGGGCGCTCGCTTGCCTCGCGGCGCTCGCGGCGACGGGCCTCGCGCTCGTCGCGCGCTACGAGCACGGCGTTGCGCTCGACCACGGCGCATTCCGTGCCGCGCACCTGGTGCTCGCCACCTACGGGTTCATGGGTCTGCTCGCCGTCGGCCTTTCGAGCTTCCTGCTGCCGATGCTCGCCGTAGCGCCGGCGCCGCCCGCGCAGATCGCCTACGCGGTGCTCGCCCTCGCGATCGCCGGGATCGTCGCAGCCGTGCTCGGGCTGCCCGTGCCGGCGGCACTGCTTGGCCTCGCGGCCGCGGCGATGCACACCGCGTCGCTCGAGCGCTCGCTGCGCGCGCGCCTGCGGCCGGCCCTCGGGCCCGGCTTCCTGCTGGTGCGCGTTTCCTGGGCGTGTCTCGTAGCGAGCATCGGCGTTGCGCTGCTCATGGCGCTCGATCTCGCGCCGGCCCGCGCCGCGCTGATTTTCGGGCTGCTCCTGGTGCCGGGATGGCTGCTCACTTTCCTGCTCGGCGTGCTGCAGCGCATCGTGCCGTTCCTCGCCTCGGTCCATTACTCGAGCGCCGCGCGCGGCACGCCGCTCATTTCCGCGCTCACGCCCGCGCCGCTGCTCGCCGGGCACCAGGTGCTGCACCTCGCGGCGCTGGGGGCGCTTCTCGCCGCCGCGCTTACCGGCGAGGCGTGGCTCGCGCGCGCCGGGGCGGCGGCGGGTCTCGCCGGCGCGCTCGCCTTCGCCTCCTTCTTCGCTTTTGTCATCGTGAAAGTACGCCACCATGGAATTCAACCGCCACATCAGCCGGCGCCTGCATGAAGAGCACGACGCCACCCTGACCCTCTGGGGCCGGGTGGAAGCGACGCTCGCCGCCGGCAAGAGCGACCCCGCGCTGCTGAAAAGCGCCGCCGCCTCGCTTGCTCACGAGCTGGACGTGCATTTCGACTTCGAGGAAAAAGAGCTTTTCCCGCGCCTCGCCGCCTTCGGCGAGGCCGACATCGGCGAGCTGCTCGCCGAGGAGCACACGACCATCCGCAGCGCGGGTCGGCGCTTCATCGAGCTCGTGCGCAGCGACCCGGGCGCCGCGGAGCTGAAGCCGCTCGCGCTCGAGCTCGCCGAGCGCCTGTTCTCCCATGTGCAGAAGGAGGAGATGTCGCTTCTCCCGATGCTCGAGGACCTGGTCGATGAGGAGGCCGACGGCGAGCTCACCGCGGCCTACACGTCATGAAAGCTCTCGTACGTAACGCAAAAAAGGTGCGCGCGCTCGCCGCGCGCGATCTCGACGCCGTCGTCGGTATCGACGCCGCGCTCGGCGGACACTCGCGCCGCGCCTATTTCGAGCGGCGCCTCGCGGCGGCGCAGCGCGACCCGGAACGCCATCTGCAGTTCGCGGTCGAGGAAGACGGCGTGCTCGCCGGCTTCGTTCTCGGCTACGCGCTCGAGGGCGAGTTCGGGCGCTCGGAGCCGGAGCTGCGCATGGAGGCGCTCGGCGTGCGCGCCGCGGCGCAGGGCCGCGGCCTGGGGGCCGCGCTCGCTGAAGCCTTCGAGGGCGGCGCGGCCAAGCGCGGGCTGCGCGAGATCCGCACCACCGCGCTCTGGCACGAGCACGAGCTGCTGCGCTTTCTCGACCGAGCGGGGTACCGCCTGGCGGGAAACTATGTGCTCGACCGCGCGATTGGCGTGACCGACGGGCGCGACTTCTATCCCGAGGCGCGCGACGCGGCGGACATCGCGGTCCTGAGCGAGGCCGACCTCGAGGGCATCGCGCGCATCGACCGCAGGCTTACCGGGCGCGACCGCAGGGCGTATCTGTTCCATGGCCTGCGCGAAACGTTCTCCGATTCCGCGGTGCGCATCTCGCTCGCCGCGAAGACCGACGGCGGGGTTTCGGGCTTCCTCATGGCGCGCATGGACTACGGCGATTTCGGCCGCGTGGAGCCGGTGGCCGTGATCGACACCATGGGCATCGACCCGATGCGGGTGCGCGAGGGGATCGGCCGCGCGCTGCTGTCGCAGCTGTTCGTGAACCTCTCGGCGCTCGGCGTCGAGCGCGTGGAGACCATGGTTGCGCCCGGGCAGCTCGCGCTGCTCGGTTTCTTCGACCATGCGGGTTTCGGGCCCGCAGAGCGGCTCGCCTTCCTCAAGCGTCTCTGAGCGATGCTCGCGCGCAACCGCTGGTTCGTCGCCGCGGCGCTCGACTATGCGCTCGCCGGCGGGCTGGTGGGGCTCGCGTGGCTGGCGAATCCGGAGCTCGTCCCCGGCAACGCGCTGCGCCTGCACGCCCATTTCATGCTGGTCGGCTTCGTCGGCATGATGACTTTCGGCGTGGGCCTGCACATGCTGCCGCGCTTCACCGGCCGAGCGCTGTTTTCCGAGCGCGCCGCGGACGTGCAGTTCTACGCGGCGAATCTCGGCCTTCTCACCATGGGGGCGGGCTGGCTCGCGACATCGCCGGCGCTCGCGGTTGCCGGCGGCGCGCTGCTCTGGGCAGGCTTCGCGCTTTTCGCGCTCAACGTCATCCTCACCGTGCGCCCGTGGGGGCGGCGGGGCTAGTCGTGCCCGAATACCGCGGCTGCGAGCTGCCCGGGGACCTGTGGTACGACCTCGACTACCTCTGGGCGCGGCCCAACGCCGACGGCACCTTCACGCTCGGGCTCACCGACCCCGCGCAGACCATGGCGGGCCGCGTGGTTTCGGCGCTGTTCCGCAAGCCGGGCACGCACCGCCGCGCCGGGAAAAACCTCGCCACCCTGGAATCGGGCAAGTGGGTGGGCGGCGTGCCGGCGCCTTTCGACGCCACCATCGTGGAGGTGAATCCGCGCGTGGAAGGCGACCCGGGCCTCGTGAATATCGCCCCGTACACCGACGCCTGGCTGATGCGCGTGCGGCCCGACGACGTCGCGGCGGCGTACGCGCGCCTGAAGCGCGGCGAAGAAGCGATCGCGGCGCTGAAGGCCTGGATCAACAAGTACAACCTGCAGTGCATGCGCTGCACGCAATGACCGGATGAAAGTGCAGCTTCTCGTCTCGGAATGGTGCGTGCCGTGCCGCGCGGCGGAGGACGTCTGGCGCGAGCTCGCGGGCCGGAAAGCGATCGCCTTCGAGGTGCTCGACGTCGGCCAGCCGGAAGGGCGCACGGTGGTTTCGACGCTTGGCGTGCGCACCGTTCCTTCCACGGTGATCGACGGCACGCTGCGCCACATCGGCGTGCCGACGCGCGGCGAGGCGATGGAGCTCGTCGCCGCGGCGCCGGAGCGCGCCGCGGACAGCCTGCACTACGTCGGCCTCACGCTCGAAACGACGAGCGCGTGGGCCGCCTTTGCGCTATTCGCCGCGCGCCTTTGGCCGCTGCTGCGAAGCTAGGAAGCGCGCCGCGGCGCGAGCAGCACCTTGGCGAGCGGCCGCGCCGGCTCGAGGAGCTGCGCGAGGGTATAGCCGTCGAGCACTTTCAGGAACGCGTCGCGCGCCTCGCCGAGCGCGTGGCGCAGCACGCAGGCGCGCGCGATGCGGCAGTCGCCCTCGTCCATGCATTCCACGAGATCGAAGCTGTCCTCGGTGGCGCGCAGCACCTCGCCGACGTTGATCTCCCCGGGCGCCCGAGCGAGCCGCATGCCGCCGCCCTTGCCGCGCACGGTCTCGATGTAGCCGAGCTGCCCCAGCCGGTGCACCACCTTCATCAGGTGGTTGGCGGAGATGTCGTAGGCGGCGCTGATCTGCTCTATGGTGGCGAGCCCCTCGGGCGCGGCGCCGAGATAGATGAGCACCCGGAAGCTGTAGTCGGAGAAGGTTGTCAGGCGCATTGGGGCGTGCTATCTTGAAGATGTATCATTAATACATCTTATCATTCATTCAGGAGGCCACATGACCCAGCCGGTTGTCGACGTCCGTACTATCATCCCGCGTGAGCGCCACCCGCGCATTTTCCAGAACTTCCACGCCCTCAAGCCGGGCGAAGCGTTCGAGCTCGTGAACGACCACGATCCCAAACCCCTCTACTACCAGTTCCAGGCCGAGCTCGGCGCCCCGTTTGACTGGGAGTACCTCGAGCAGGGACCGGAAGTGTGGCGGGTGCGCATCGGCCGGCCGGCCGCATGAGCGAAGCCGCGCGCCCGGATGAATCGGTCGTCTGGAACGCGCTGCGGACCGTCTACGATCCCGAGGTCGGCGAGAACATCGTCGATCTCGGGCTCGTCTACCGCCTGGAGACCCGCCCGGGCGCGGTCGACCTGGACATCACGATGACCACGCCGGCGTGCCCGGCGGCCGGCTCCATCGCCGCCGAAGCCGAGGCCGCGGTGCGCAGCGCCTGCGCGCCAGGCACCGAGGTGCACGTCGAGGTGGTCTTCGATCCGCCGTGGACGCCGGAACGGATGAGCGAGGAAGTGAAGCAGCGCTTCGGCTGGTAGCGCGGGTGAAGGACCTTCCCCCGCTCGGCCGCGCGCCGCTGCTCATCCTCGGGTTCGCCGCGCTCGCAACCGCGGCGGCGGGCGGCATGGTGCGGCTGGGGATCGTCGTCGCCGCGCCTCCTGCGGGGATCGCCTGGCACGGCGCGCTCATGGCGAGCGCGTTCTTCGGCACGCTGATTTCCCTGGAGCGCGCGGTCGCTATGGGCAGGCTCTGGGCCTATGCCGCGCCGCTCGCCTGCGGCGCCGGCGGCGTAGCGCTCGTCCTCGGCTACGGCAACGCGGCATTCGCGCTCTTCGTCGCCGGCGCTGCGCTCTTCAGCGCGGTGTCGTTCCTCATTTACCTCAAGCAGCGCGCGCTTCACACCGCGGTGCTTGCGCTCGGCGCCGTGGCGCTCCTGGTGGCAAACACTGCCCTCGCCGCGGGCGCCGCGCTCGCCGCCGCCGCGCTCGGCTGGGTCGCGTTCTTTGCGCTCACGATCGGCGGCGAGCGCCTGGAGCTTTCGCGCATAGCGCGCCCTCCGCTGGCCGCCCGCCGCGCTTTTGCGGTGATCTCCGCGCTACTTCTCGCCGCTGCGCTCGCCGCGCCGTGGGCCACGGAGGCGATGGTGCGTGCCGCCGGCGCGCTGCTCGTCGCGGCGGCAATATGGCTCTGGCGCTACGACATCGCCACGCGCACCGTGCGCTCGAGCGGCCTCACGCGCTACATCGCCTTGTGCCTGCTCGCGGGCTATGCCTGGCTCGCGCTCGGCGGCGCGATCCTCGCGCTCGCCGGCGGCTCGGGCGCGCGCGAGCTGTGGGACGCCGCGCTGCACTCGGTGATGCTCGGCTTCGTGTTCTCGATGGTGTTCGGCCACGCGCCGGTGATCCTGCCCGCGGTGCTGCGCGTCGCGCTGCCTTACCGCCCGCTGCTTTACGCGCCGCTAATCTTGCTGCACGCCACGCTCGCGCTGCGCGTCGCGGGCGACCTCGCGGCGAGCGCCTCGCTGCGCGCGGCGGGCGGCGCAGGCAACGTCGCCGCCATAGCGCTTTTCATCCTGACCGCCGCCGGCCTCGCGCTTTCGAGCCGAGCGCGCGCGCGTTAGAGATATTTCAGCCGTAACCGCAGGACCCTGGTCCGGAAACGGTTCGGACACGCGCTGCGCCCAACATGACGCCTGTCTTCAACCAACCATTACTTAAAGGACTTCACCATGAAACGCATCATCGCCGCAGTCCCGTTTGCCGCGCTTGCCGCCCCCGTGTTCGCCGCGGAAGTCTCCGCGCCCTTCGAGCAGAACCAGCTCGACCGCGTCCTGCCGAACGTTGAGGTGCGCGCGGACAGCGCGAGCGTCGGCTCGACGGGCAACGCCGACGTGTGGGCGCAGGACTACAACTTCATCGCCCCGGCGCAGTAACTGGTGCCGAAAAAGCGGCTGGCGGCGCACTCGCGCCGCCGCGCCGCGTTCTTGACGCCGCTCAACAACGTAGTTCCCGGGCGATGTATCGTAATTCAGTGCTTGATCATTGATCCCGGCGTTCGCGGCAGCCTAGACGATCAGCCGTGCTTCATGGGCTCCGAGCATAAGAGGAGGAGCGCATTTTGGCGACAGGCGTTCTGACTCGTTAGGAGAACTACCATGAAAGTCCGCACTACATTCGTAGCCGCATTCTCACTCGTGGCGGCATCGGCATGGACCGCGCCCGCGCTGGCGCATTGCGACACGCTGGACGGACCCGTCGTCTCGGCCGCCCGCAAAGCGCTCGACACCGGCAACGCCAACCTGGTTCTGGTCTGGGTGCAGAAGAAAGACGAGGCCGAGATCCGCAACGCCTTCCAGAGGACGCGCAATGTGCGCAAGGGCGGCGGCGAGGCCAAGGAGCTCGCGGACATGTACTTCTTCGAGACGCTGGTGCGCGTGCACCGCGCGGGCGAAGGGGCCGGGTATACGGGATTGAAGCCCGCCGGCTTGATCGAGCCGCCGGTAGCGGCCGCCGACAAGGCGATCGAGAGCGGCAAGCTCCAAGGCCTGGGCAAGGTGATCTCAGACCGCACCGAGAAAGGCCTGCATAGCCACTTCGAGCAGGTGATGGCGAAGAAGAACTACAAACCGAACGACGTCGAGGCGGGCCGCGCCTATTCGAGCGCGTACGTCGAATTCGTGCACTACGCCGAGCGGCTCTATGACGCCGCCGAAACCATGGCGCCCGAGAACGTGGAGAAGGCCCCGGCAGCAGCGCACGCCCATTGAAAGGACGATCATGAAATTCGAGATACCCAAACCCCTGCAGGTAGAGCACGAAGAGCTGCATGCGACGCTTGTGGAAGCGACCAAGGTCCCCGGCGCGGTCGGCGAGGCGGCGCGCGAGGTAGCGCGGCTGCTGCATCCGCACTTCGTAGCCGAAGAGGATTTCGCGCTACCGCCGCTTGCATTGCTTTCGGAGCTCGCGCGCGGCGGCGTGACGCCGGAGATGGCGGAGGTGCTACCCATGACGCGGCGGCTGAAGGCCGAGCTGCCGAAGATGCTCGCCGAGCACAAGCAGATCGTCGGCGCGCTCGAGAAGCTGCGGGCGGCGGCGCATGCCGCCGGGCGCGCGGAATACGAGCACTTCGCCGACGCTCTGGTGCTCCACGCCCAGACCGAGGAGCAGGTGCTCTATCCGGCCGCGATCCTGATCGGCGAGCACGTCGCGCGCAGCCTTAAGGAAGCCGTCGCCACGCATTAGGACTGCTCGGCATCGTTCGAAACGGGCGAACGTCCCTGCCCGGCGACAGTCGAACTTGCATGGAGCGCGCCGGCTGCGCTTCGACAACCCGAGCGCGCGCCAGAGCTGCGGCCGCGGGGAAAGCTTCGGCACATGAAAATGACTCAACAGGAAAAGCTCGAGGAGGCGCTGAAAGAAACCTTTCCGGCGAGCGATCCGTTCTGGATCGCCCCGGAGGTCGCGCGCGTCAATTTCCGAAATCGGCCCGCGCGGACCAGGCGTGCTTCCTCACCTTCAGCGACTGGACGCGGTCGTTCCCGAGCCGGCTCAAGTACTCCTCCCGGCCTTTCAGGCAGGTAACCCATTCCTTGAGCCAGCGCTCGAATTGCGCGCGCGTCCTGGTCGCCTTGTGGTATTCGCCGAAATACTCGTTGTCCCGGTTGTAGTAGCCCTGCACCGGCGAGGGGTGCGCGCCGAAAGGCACCTCGGCTACGGCGGAAACCAGGAAGCCGGGAATGACCGTCCGGTTCGGATCGCTCGCAATCACCTTCGCCGAAACGATCTCTTCGGCTACCACGATGACGTGCTTCGCGGCGTGCACCGCATCGGGCAACACGCCGAGGTTGCCCCACACGTGCGCGTTGCCCGAGGCGTCGGAGCGCTGCGCCTGCACGATCGTCACGTCGGGCGAAATGGCGCGCACCGCCTGCATTTTCTCTCCCGTGAACGGAGCTTCGAACTCCGCCAGGCCGGGGTTGCGCGCAATCACACTCGAGCCGCCCGCGGTGTAAGTCGGCAGAAACGGCACGCCGAGCGCGCCGGCGTGCAGCGCAAGCGCGAGGGTGAAATTGGTGTGATCCACCATCTCCACCGCGTGCGGGATGCCGTCCTCGATCGCGCGGCGGAAGTTGTACGCCGAGCCCATCATGACGTTCCCCACCCACGCGGCCGTCACTCGCTTCGCGCACCCGGCGCCGATGAGCTGGTCGAGCAGGATGTCGGAGATCGGGCCGACGAGCGCCAGGTCGCGCTTGCCCTGCCGGATGATCTCGTGGCCCGCGGCGAAAGGGATCATGCTTTCGAGCTGCAGGCCGAGCGCGACGCTCGCCCCGTCGGGCACGAAGCGCGCGACCGCCTCCTGCAGGGCGCACAGCTTTTCAGTCATCGGGTCCAAAAGCCGTCGCGATCGTAAGCGCGGATCGCACGCAGCTCCTGCCGGGTCGGCGGCTTGGTCTCGCGAACTTCGGGAGAGACTTGGAGATCCCATCCCGTATTCGCGAGCACGTCTTGCACCGTGGTTCCGGGATGATAGGAGTGCAGGTAAGCCTCGCCTCCGGCCGAGAAACGCAGCACCGCCTTGGTGGTAATGACGGCCGCAGGACCTCCCTGCGCGAGCCGGCCGGCACGCCACGGGCCGAAGCCCGGGCTGGTGACGTAATGGACTTTCTCCGGCAAGCGGAATCTCTGGTGATCGAGCAGCGCCACGAAGCGTTTCGCGAGCGCCGCGATGTCGCAGGCGCCGCCGCTGCCGGGCAGGCGTATCGCCTTCCCCGAAGCGTCGCGCACCTCGGTGGAGTTCAGATTGCCGCGCCGGTCCACCTCCGCCGCGCCGAGGAAGCCGAGGCTGACGCGGCCGCGCTGCAGCAGCGCCATGCACTCGAGCATGCTGAGGCACGAAAGCGCGCCGGTGATGTTGGGCCCGTCCGACATCGTGAACAGCAGCTCGCGCGCCGGCGTGCTGCGCAGAATTCCGTTTTCGAACACGCCCACCGCATCGGGGGCGTGGGTGTGCTTGGCCACCACGAAGGCGATCAGCGGCAGCCGCATGCCGACGAACACCACGTCGCCGTCGCGGATCTCGCGCGCGGCCGTCGCGACCATGAGTTCCGATGCGGTGTAGCTCAAATCTCTCGCAAGCGGTAGCGCTGGATCTTGCCGGTGGCGGTGCGCGGCAGCTCTTCGACGAACTTCACTTCGCGCGGATATTTGTACGGCGCGAGCACGGATTTCACGTATTGCTGGATCTCGGCCGCCGTCGCATCGCTCGCGTCGCGCGCATCGCGCAGCACCACGCAGGCGCGAACGATGTTGCCGCGCTTGTCGCTCGGCACGCCGACCACTGCGCACGCGTGGACCTTCGGATGCTCGGCGACGGCGCGCTCGACTTCCTGCGGCGAAATGTTGTAGCCGGCGGATACGATCATGTCGTCGGCCCGGTCGACGTACCAGAAGCAGCCTTCCTTGTCCCTCTCGCAGACGTCGCCGGTGAGGTTCCAGCCGTTCTGCACCGCGCGCCCCTGGCGCTCCGGATCGCCGATGTAGCGGCAGCCGGTCGGGCCGATCACCGCGAGCCGGCCGCGCCCGCCCGGCGGCAGCGGATTGCCTGCGCTGTCGAGAATCTCCACCGTGTAGCCGGGCACCGCGTGCCCCATCGACCCGATGCAGGCGACTTTCATCGACTCGGAGACGAAATGCGTGAGCATCTCGGTCGTGCCCAGGCCGTTGACGGCGCGCAGCCCGGTCGCCGCGCGCCATTGCTCCCACAAGCCGGTGCGCAGGTTCTCGCCCGCCGAAGTGCATTTGCGCAGGGTGGACAGGTTGTAGGCGCCGACGAGCGGCAGCATGCTCTGGTAGAGCGTGGGAACCGCGTACAGGCTCGTCGCGCCGTGGCGTTGAATCGCGGACAGAAGCGCTTCCGGCGTCGGGCGCGGAATGAGCACCGAAGTGGCGCCGTAGCGCAACGGATAGAGAAGCGATACGGCGAGCCCGTAGGTAAACGCAAGCGTCGGCGAACCGACGACCACATCGCCGGGCTCGACGGTGTACACCTTCGGCCAGCATTCGGTGACCGCGACGATATCGCGGTGGAAGGCCGCCGCGCCTTTCGGGTTGCCCGTCGTTCCCGAGGTGAAGCTGACGAGCGCCACGTCGTCGGCCGCGGTCGCGACGCTGCCGCCGCCCGCGGGCTTCGCTTGCGCACGCCGGTCGAGGTCGGCGTCCGGGTGGCTGGCGTCGCAGGCGGGCGTGAAATACGCGATCCGCTCGAGCACCGGCACCCGGGGCGCGGCCTGCGCGAGCTCTTCCGCCAGCGACACCTCGCATAGCGCGAAACGCACCTGCGCCTTCTCGAGGATATAGGCGAGCTCGCGCGCCCGAAGCATCGCCATCGTGTTGACCACGATGCCGCCCGCACGCACCACCGCGAGCCAGCAGGCCGCGACCATCGGCGTGTTGGCGGAGCGCAGCAGCACGCGAGCGCCGGGCACCAGCCCGAAGTCCTCGACCAGCACCCGGGCGATGCGCTGCACCCGGTCGAGGAGATGCCTGAACGTCCAGGTCACCCCTTCGTAGTGAAAGACCGGCCGGTCGCCGGCGCCCGCCTCGACCGCCGCATCGAGCAGCGCAACGCACGCGTTCAGGCGATCCGGATAGTGGTTTAGATGCGGCGCGGAATAATCGAACCGCGGCCACAGCTCCTGCGGCGGAAGCTGCGAGCGGATGAACGGATCGACGTGGGCAGAAGGGACACCGCCTGGCAGACGCATAGTGCTCCGGATAGTGGCGGTTCTTGGAGCCGCTTGTCTTAATCCAGGTCAAGACGCCCGGGGGCGAGGCGTGCTGGACTGGACGCACAGTCCAATCCGGAGGGGACCATGGATCCGCTCACGCTCCTCGTATTCGTTGCCCTCGCCTTGACGGCGATCGCCCTCTTCAACGGCGTCACCTCGATGGCGCATGGCGGCGTCGAGGACGACCGCGCGAGCTACGGCCTCATGTGCAGGCGCTGCCTCTGGCAGGCGGTGGCCGTCGTGCTCGTGCTCGTAGCGATGCTCGGCCAGCTCGGCTAGCTCAGCGGCGCCCGAGCTCTTCGAGGGCGCGCGCGATGGCTGCGGCGTCGGCCTGGTCCTTCGGCCGCGCCCCGCCCTTGGTCTTCAGGAGTCCTTCGAGACTGAGCACGCGCACCCGCGTACCTTCAAGGATTACTTCCTGGATGAAGGGGCGCAATTCTTCCCAGGAATGCCCCGAAGCACCCGGCAACACGTCGATGGTGAATTCGTCGTTGATGCGGATGGCGTAAATCTTCTGCGCGCGAAACACGTCGGGATCCGACTCGAGCTCTTTCGCCGCCCCGTCTGGCAGCTTCGACAGCGCCACGATCCACTTTCGGCTGTTGGCCGCGGAGGGGTTCACGAGGACATCGATGTCCTCCGTGACCCGCACCAGTCCGTGGGCCGCAAGCGCATAGCCGCCAATCAGCGCGTACTCGACGCCGGCCTCTTCCAAGTGGCGCGCGACGCGCTTCACGTCCTCCCAGGTGGCAGGACGCGTGTAGTCAGCCACGCTCGCGCGCGGTTTGCGCCATGGCCTGCGCCGTCCAGCGCTCGCGGTCGCGCGTCATCTCCTCGTGGCTCGCGTAGCGGAAAACCCCTTTCGGGGCCCGGGTCAGACGGCGTGCAAAACTATCGAGCGCGGCCCGGGCCGCGTGCGAGGGAGGAGCACCCAGCGGCTCCGGCCGGCGGCGACCCACCGTGCGGGCAATCGGCTGCTCGTCGGGCCATTTGGCGCTCACGCGCGCTATTCTAGCCCCTCAATGCCACGGCCTTCTTCGCGGGGCGAGCATGACCGTCAAGGTTCAAGTAAGCGACTTGACGGCGCAGCAGGGTTGCGAGGTGCGACGCGACCGGCGTAAGCGGCGAAGTTGACTTCCGCATCAGCACAATTGGATATCGCGGTAACCGCTGTGCAATTGGCATCACATGCAAACCATTGCACAGCGGCTCTTGGTCAAGCATCTGACGGGGCAGAACGCAAAGGATGTCGGTGCGCGCCACGACCGAAACAAGGCCTGCAATCGAGTTGCACTGCGCCATGACCCTGGGCGGAGGAAGACCGGCGTCTTGAAATGCCTCAATAATCGATGCTCCAGGTCCGCCTCTGGACGGACCATACAAAATCCATTCGGCCTTTTCGAGCTCCGCTAATCTCGTCGCGTTGCGAAGCGAATGACCTTTGCGACAGGCAATCGCCGTACTGTTGTAGAAAAGAACGTCGCTCGCGAACTCGAAATTGGGCACGCCAGCCGGAACCGGACCGACGGCAAAATCCATCGTCCCGGCCCTTAACTCCGGAAGGTGAGCATAGTAAAGCCCGCCCACGATGTTTATGCCGACGTTCGGATAATCCTTTCTAAACTGCATCAGTACGTTAGGCAGCAGCGAAGTTGCCACGGTCGGCGACACGCCGACGGTCACCGTGCCTTCTCTTTCTCCACGCATCTGCGCGAGCTCTTGGCGAGCCCTTTCGGATTCCGCCTCAATGAGACGGGCGCGCACGAGGAGAACCTCGCCATACGGCGTAAGTTCTACGCCGCGCGCGGTACGAGCGAACAGCTGAACGTGCATCTCGTCTTCTAGGCGATGCAGGCTTTTGGTAAGGGCCGGTTGCGACAGTCCGAGCACTTTAGCGGCCTTCCGTATGCTGGCGCTTTCAGCAATGGCAATGAAATCGCGCACTTGGTGGAGCTTCATCGCAATAGCCATCAGTTATCGGGCTCTCGAATAATACATCTCCCGAATAGAGGACAGCCAAATTACGCTTGCCTCGATACGAGAGGCTGAATTTCGACTCGTGGAGCATGATTCCGATGGCTATGGCGGCAATTGTTGAATATCGGGTGATCGATAGCGTGGCGGAGGTCTCGATGAACCGGCCTCCGGTCAATGCGATCAACCACCAGCTGGCACGTGAAGTGGTCGACGCATACAACCGGGCGAGACACGATGAGTCGGTCCACGCTGTGATCCTAACGAGCGCGCTGCCGACGGTATTCTCGGCCGGCCTGGATCTCAAGCTGGCCATCGAGCTCGACGGCCGGGCGCTGCGCCGTTTCGTCGAGGTCTTCTATTACGAGATGCACGAGGCGCTTTACCGAATGGGCAAGCCGGTGATTGCAGCGGTCAACGGCCATGCCCGCGCAGCCGGCGTCACATGGGCAGTCTCTTGCGACATGATCATTGCCGCCCAAGAGGCGGAGATGGGTTATCCAGAAATTGACCGCGGCTTGCTTCCCGCGATGCACCTCGTACATTTATCTCGTCAGGCTGGACGCCACCGCGCCGCCCAACTTCTGTTCACTGGTGACATCGTGAGCGCGGCAGAGATGTACAGGCTCAATGTCGTGAATGAAGTCGTACCGCGCTCAGAGGTTTTGCCGCGGGCTCGCACCCTCGCACGGCGCTTGGCAAAGAAGTCGCCGCTCATAATGAAGTTGCTGCGCGATTCGTTCATGCATGCCAACGATCTCGACTACCGGCACGCGATGGAAAGCGTCGTAGAAACCACCTGCTTAGCGAAGGACAGCGAAGATTCCAGGGAAGCGCTGCGCGCGTTCGTGGAAAAGCGGGTGCCGATGTTCAAGGGACGCTAGGAGATACTATGAAAGCCATAGCGAGAATCACCGCGCTGGCATTTTCTGTGCTCGCGTCTTTGACGCCGACGCTGGCGTACGCCCAGGGCGATTATCCGAGGAAGCCTATCCACGTGGTGCTTGGGTTTTCGGCAGGCGGCGTTACAGACGTCCTAGCTCGAGCGCTGGCTGGCAGGCTCGCGGAGCTCTTGAGCGTACCGGTACTAGTGGAAAATAGACCTGGAGCAAATGGCAATATCGCGGCCGAATACGTCGTCAAAGCGCCGGACGATGGCTATACCCTTCTCTACAACACGTCTGCCGTGATACTCGACCCGCTCCTCGGAGTAAAGGTGCCCTTCGATGTATTCTCCGACCTGTCCGCGATTTCCCTGACGCAGAACGTCCCGCTCGTCTTGGCGATTCATCCGTCGGTGCCTGCGGCCAACGTGCAGGACTTCGCCGCCTACGCGAGGGCCAATCCGGGAAAGTTGAACTACGCGTCTGCGGGTGCTGGCAATGTGACCCACCTTGGAACTCTGCTATTCCTGCGAGCGACAGCTATCACCGCGACTCACATCCCCTACAAGGGTGCGGCTGAGGCGCTTGTGTCTGTTAGCGGCGGACATACCCAATTTTTCTTCAATTCGATTGGCGTAACCGTTCCGTATTTCAAGGACAATCGACTCAAGGGACTCGCTGTGACGAGCACTAAACGGATCATGGCAATCCCGGACGTACCAACACTGGATGAAACTGTCGCTCCCGGCTTTAATCTCGGAGTGTGGGCGGGTGTGATGGCGCCAGCAAAGACGCCCGCTAGCATCATCCGCAAATTAGGCAGTGAGATCATCAAGGCGCTGCAGTATCCGGACGTACTGGCGGCGTTCGCTGCTCAAACCGCCGAAGTAAAGGGTTCCACTCCTGAGGAATACGGAGCATTTCTAAGGGATGAGAGGACCCGCTGGGCCGAAATCATCGCGAGCGCGGGACTGAAGCGGGATTGATCTTTCCCGCTCGATCTGGCTTCTTCGTCGCCAGACTGGGATCGGCGCCCGCTAATGAATGCTGCAATGAGCGTTGACGGGCCCGGATCGCCGAGTCCGTCCCTCACGGCTACCAGCGCGAATACCGACTTTGCACCGTTGCGGGGTATACGAGTCGCGGACCTGTCCAAAGTGCTCGCAGGGCCCCTTTGCACGCAGTACCTGTCGGATCTTGGCGCGACGGTGATAAAGGTCGAGCCTTGCTATACAGGCGACGACAGTAGGGCCTGGCCGCCCCTCAAGGGCGGGGACAGCGCGGTTTTCCTTAGCGCCAATCGCAACAAGCAAAGTCTTGCGGTTGACCTTAAGACCGCTTCAGGTCGCGAGATCGCGTTACGCCTTGTCGAGACAGCCGATGTCCTCGTGGAAAGCTACCGCAAGGGTGTCGCAGAGCGACTCGGCCTCGGCTATGCCTCCGTCAAGAAGAGAAACAATCGCCTCGTTTACGCCAGCATTTCGGGATTTGGCCGAACCGGACCTTTGTCCGAGCTGCCGGGTTATGACCTAATTGCCCAGGCCTTCAGCGGGATCATGGACATAACCGGTGAAAGAGGCGGGGGCCCTGTCAGGAGCGCTTTCTCGCCGCTCGATCACACGACCGGTATTTGGGCCGCGCTCGGGATACTAGCCGCCCTGCGCCACCGCGATGCCACGGGCGAGGGAAGCTATCTCGAGGTGTCGTTATTTGAAACGGCCATCGCGTTTCTCGGATACACGGCTCAGATTTACTGGACCAAAGGGGACACACCGAAACGTTCGGGCTCCAGCCATGAATCGCTCTGTCCGTACCAAGCCTTCAAGGCAGCGGACGACTATCTTCTTATTGGCGTTGGCAACGACAAGCTTTGGCGGCAGTTTTGCGACGCCGTCGGCTTGAACGACTTCGTGGACGATCCGCGTTTTCGAACCAATGCGGATCGAGTGGCTCACTTTGCTGAAACTGTAGCCCTTGTAGGCGAGCGGATAAGCCGAAGAGGCGTGGCGGACTGGACGGAGATCCTGACGACCGCCGGGGTACCTAATTCGCCCATCAACTCGGTAGATCAGGTTCTCGCTCTACCCCACACGCGCCAATGTGGAATCATCCTCGACTATGAGCATCCGGTTCACGGACCGCTCAAGTCGGTCGCGATGCCGGTCTCCTTCGGAGGCGAGCCGCGTACCGTGCGCAGCGCGCCCCCGAAGTTGGGGCAACACACGGTAGAAATCCTCCGCGACCTGGGATTCGCCGATTCCGAAACCGAGAATTGGCTGCGCCAGGGCGTCGTGCACGCGCCGTAAGACGCGCTGCGAAACTCACGGGTGCAAGGCGGCGTACTTCTCGGCGAGCTGCTCGGGCGTCTCGACGAAGTCCGGGTGCTGCACGATGCAGTCCGACGGGCACACCAGCTTGCACTGCGGCTCGTCCTTCGCGCCGACGCACTCGGTGCATTTCAGCGGGTCGATGATGTAGAGCGGATCACCGGCGGTGATCGCCTCGTTGGGACATACCGGGACGCACGCGTCGCAAGCGGTGCAGCCGTCGTTGATGGTCAATGCCATGGCTTCTCCTGGGTTAGGCGGCTGCCCTTTCCTGCAGCTCTTTCAAACGTTCGTGGCGGAAGGCGCCCCACAGCGCCGCGCCGATCGCTCCCGCGTAGATCGAGTCGGGATGGTTCACCGCGGTGAGGCTGGTGATCTTCTCGGTGGCGAGCTCCTCCTGCAGCGCGTGGAGCAGCCCGTCGTCCATCGCGAGGCCGCCGGTGAGCAGCACCGTGCCCTTCGTGATGCCGGTGACTTTCAGCAGCTTCACCAGGCGCGAAGCCATCGAGATGTGGATGCCCTTCAGGATGTCGGCGGTGGCGATGCCGCGCGACACCATGTTGATGACGTCGGTCTCGGCGAGCACCGCGCAGATCGAGCTCACCTTCTCCGGGTTTTGCGAGGTGCGCGACAGCCCGCCGATGTCCTCGACCGCCACGCCCAGATAGCGCGCGATGTTCTCGAGGAACTGCCCCGAGCCCGAGGCGCACTGGCTGGTCATCTTGTACGAGAGCACCTTGCCGCGCTCGTCGATGTAGATCGCGCGGCCGTTGAGCGCGCCGATGTCGACCACCGCGCGCGCCTGCGGGTTGAGGAACACCCCGCCGCGCGCGTGCGTGGTCATCGAATAGAAGTGCCCGGTGGCGAACTTGACGTTCTCGCCTTCCCCGGTGGTGGCGATGTAGGCGATGTCCTTCTCGTTCAGGCCCTTTTCCTTCAGTTCTTCGTCGAAGCTGTGGCGCGCGAGCTCCATGGGATCGCGCCGCCGGATGCGCTCGACGCGCTTCGCGATCCATTCGCCGTCGCGGAAGATCACCGTCTTGACCGCGCCCGAGCCGATATCGATGCCTGCCGTGTAGGTCACGCCGCCTCCTTCTCTTTGTGCTCCGCTTCCTTGCCTTCCTCGACCACCGCGCGCCACGCGAACGTCGCCGCGCCGAGCGCCCCGGTGTAGATCGAGTCGGGGTCGATGTTGAGCGTCACGTCGCCGTAGTTCTCGCGCACCAGGTCCATCAGCGCCTTCACCGCGGCCTCGTTCTTCGCCACGCCGCCCGTGAAGGTGAACTCGTTGCGGATGCCGCCCGAGCGCGCGAGGATCGACATCGCGCGCAGCACGATGGCGCGGTGCAGCCCGGCCATGATGTCCTCGCGCTTCTCGCCGAGCGCCAGGCGGTCGCGCAGCTCGGCGCCGGCGAACACCGTGCAGGTCGAGTTGATGCGCACCGTCTTGGTGGCCTTCATCGCGAGCGGCCCGAGCTCGTGCAGGCCCATGTTCATCTCGTCGGCGATGTAGCCGAGGTAGCGCCCGCAGCCCGCGGCGCAGCGGTCGTTCATCTGGAACGACTCGACGATGCCGTGCTTGTCCACCTGGATCGCCTTGGTGTCCTGGCCGCCGATGTCGAGCACCGTCGCGGTGTGCGGATACATGACGTGCGCGCCCAGGCCATGGCACAGGATCTCGGAGCGGATGTGCTCCTTGGAGAACGGCAGCCGCGCGCGCCCGTAGCCAGTGCCGACGACATAGGTTTCCTCGAGTTCGGTGTCGATCACCGACTGGATGGGGAGCGAAATCTTCTCTTTTCGATGCAGCGTCTCGGGCATTGCCGCATAGGTGCGCTCGAGCGCCGCAAGCAGGTTCTTGGAGATGGTGCCCGAGTACACCCGGTTCTCGACCTCGATGATCGAGCGGTCGAACACATTCAGCAGCTGGTCGTAGCGGACGCCAGCTTCCTTCGCCACGCGCTCGCCCGCCGAGAGGTAGCCGGCGCCGGCGATGTCGCGGAAGAAGTCGCTCTTCCTCTTCGCCCCAGGGGCAAAGAGCGTGGGCGCTTCCTCCTTCAGCAGCGAAAACAGGCGCTGCAGTGCAACCACCACCTCTTTTGCCGAATCCCCGAACTTCGCCGCCTGGACGTTGTTCTCGCACACCTGCTCGAGGTCGGCGAGCTGCTCGAGGTACTGCTCGAGCCGGAAGTCGCGCTCGAGCTGGCCGATGAAGGCCTCGAGGCCGCCATTGAGCGCGTGGCTCTTGGAAAGCGCCTCGCGGAAAAGGTGGAAGCGCGCGGCCACGATGGCCTCCTGCTTCGCCACCGTGGCGGCGGTGTCGTAGTTCGAGCGCGAGTTGGTGATGCCGCGCCCGAGCACGTTGCGCGCCTCGTCCATGACCACCGCCTTGGTGGTGGTCGATCCCAGGTCGATGCCGATGAAGGTTTTCATGTCATGCCACCGCGGCCGCCGCGGCCGTCCTTTTCTGCTTGATCATCTGCAAGTAGCTCTCCAGCCGGTTCTTGACGTTCGCTCCGGAGAAGTAGCGCGGATCCACCAGGTCGGTCTCGATGAACGCCGCCGGCTTGCCGGTGCGCTTCTCCACCTCGCGCAGGATGAGCAGCTGTCCCGCCGAGAAGCTGTTGCAGCTCTTGATCGAGTTGATGAGCAGCCCATCGGCCTGGTACTCGTCGATGTACTTGCAGATCATGTCGATGCGCTGCGGGAAGTTGAGGTTGGTGTAGCACCCGAGGCAGTAGTCCGCGAGCGACTCGATCGGATGCTCCGGATCGTGGCGGAAGCCGAAGTCGTACACGCCGCCGACCTTGGCGTAGGTCGAAGCCACCACCACCGCGCCCTCCTCGTAGAACATCTTCCAGAAGTCGCGGAAGCTCGTCCAGTTGGGCGGCCCCTCCACCACCAGGCGGTAGTTCTCCTCGGTCATCTCGCCGTCGGGGGTTATCGGGCCCTTGCCCTCGCGCATGCGCTGCTCGACCTCCTCGCGCAGCAGCCGGTAGAACTTGGTCGCCTCGGGCACGCCGCGGAACGCGGTGAACATCGGCCCGATGTAGTACACCGCGCCGAAGTAGCCGTCGATCGGGCTGGGCCGGTGCTTCGCCGTCTGCAGCACGCGCACCAGGTCCTCCTCCGCCTTGACCGACTCCTTCATGTACTGGCGCAGGAGATCGATGTCGAACTTCTTGCCCGAGATCCTCTCGCACGCGGGGATCACCTTCTCCTTGATCTGCTTCACCACGTAGTCGCGCATCGCCGGGCTGATCTTGCCGTCGCCCTGGTAAGGCGTGTGCAGCATGATCGTCTCGCAGTTGTACTTCTGGCGCACCAGCTCGAACCACTTCATGAAGGTGAAGCAGCCGGTGTAGGAAAGCAGCAGCAGATCCGGGTTCGGCATCGGCTCGCCGGTCGGTCCCATCTGCCCTTGCAGCATCATGCCGAGGTCGGTCTTCACGTACGTGCAGACGTCCTCGGAATGGCCGTCGCGCTCCGCGTCCATGATCATCTTGCCCGACTTCTTGCGCAGGCCGTTCTGCAACGCGTCGGTCTCCGGGAGCCGGCGCGCGAAGTCGAAGCACATCAGCAGCTCGTTCAGGTTGCCCGGAACGAACGTCGCCGAGACCTTGCGCCCGGTCTCGTGCGCGGTCGCGATCTCGTGGTAGTTCTTGTTGATGAGCTCCTTCTGGATCCACATCGCGTCTTCTTTGACGACTTCCTTCTTCTTCGCGTCCTTGATCGGGGTGACGGTGCTCATGCGGCGCTCCAGAGTTTGATCGAGTCGGCGAAGGTGCCCGCCTGCTCGCGGATGGGGGCCATCTGGCCGGTGTTCTCGGCGAACTTGAACGCCGTGTAGGGGATCTTGTGCTTGTTGAGCACGTCCTGCAGCATCGGCCGCTCGAGCAGCGCCGGATCGCAGAACGACGCCATGGCGAACACCACGCCCTCGGCGCCGCGCGACTTCACCTGGCGCAGCAGGTGCTTGCCTTTGTCCTCCTTCTTGTCGTCGTACTTGGACGCCGTCTGCGCCGAGCGGTGCAGGAAGGCCTTCGACAGCTCTTCCAGAGGATTACCTTCAACAGAAACATCATCCAGAAGCCAGCTCTGGCAAAGCTGGAAGTCGTCGTCGACCACGTAGCAGCCCGCCATCTCGATCGACTTGATGAGGCCGAGCGGCGGCTGCTCGCAGAACGAGCCGTTCAGCACCACGCGCGCGTTGTCGCGCTTGGGCCGTTCGACGCTGTTCGTCTCGGCGATGTAGCTGCGGATCAGTTTGGTGTGCTCTTCCGGCGGAAGAACGCATCCGGCCCTGAGCACGAGATAGACCTCGGAGGTCGGCGCCTGCCAGGGCTTCTGCGCGCGGTAGGCGTAAAGCTCGCGCACCGCTTTGCGGTTCTCGTTGTAGACCGCGATGGATTTCTTCAAATCCTCATCCGAAATCTCTTTCCCGGCGAGCCGTCCGAGGTCGGTGCGCAGCGCCTGCATCTCGTGGATGTAGAACTTGCCGCCGACTTCGTCCGCGTAATCCTGCGGCACGTCGAAATACTTGACGTACTTGTCCTTGAACAGGATCTGCCACATGCCCGAGAGGTTGCGGATCACGTCGCAGATCGACGGAAACAGCATCCCGTCCAGGCAGTCGAGCCGCCCGGTGAGCCCGAGCTCGATGGTCGAGCGCGGGATGCGGCAGATGTAGCTCTGGTAGTAGGCGTCGCCCTGGATCACCTCGAGCTGGTCGCCGCCGCCGAAAATGCCGACCGGCAGCATGCCCGCGGCGTGCACGATCTCGCGCGGCACGTAGATCGGCATGTAGCCGATCGCCTTACGGCCGGGCTGCGCGGCCTTCCACTCGCTCACGACGTTGAAGTCGAGATCTTCGAAGAGATGCTCGCAGCGCTTGACGATGTCTTGGACGGTCATCGATGTTCCCATTTCGGTTTGCGCTTCTCGATGAAGGCCTTCAGCCCCTCGGTCGCATCGCGCGTCGTCATCAGTTTTTCGAGGTACAGCGTTTCCACGTCGGCAAGCCGCGCCGCCGTCACGTCGTAGAACGGCTCGCGCGCCGCGCGCACCGCGCACGCGAGCGCCGCCGCGCTTTTCTCCAACAGGTTCTTTTCGAAGTACTGCACTGCCGCGGCCGCCGGGTCGGCGGCCACCTCGGTGGCGAGGCCCCAGGAGAGCGCCGTGGCGGCGTCGATCGAGCGGCCGGAATAAAGCAGATCCTCGGCGCGCGCCTGGCCGATCCTCTGCGGCAGCAGCACCGAGGCAGCCGGCGCGATCACGCCGAGCTTGATCTCGGGTTGTCCGAGCTGCGTGTCCGGCGCGAGAAAAAGAAAGCTGCCCGCACACGCGACTTCGAGCCCGCCGCCCAGGCACTGCCCCTTCGCCGCGATGAGGATCGGCTTGGGCCACTGCAGCATGCGGTTGAGCAGCCCGTGGAACGAGCTGATCATCTCCGCGCAGCGCTCGGGAAGATGCTCCTCGACGCTCGCGCCGAACGAGAAATGCGGCCCCTCGTGATCGAGCAGCGCGGCGAGCACGCCCGGATTGCCGCGGTGCAGGTCGAGCGCCGCGCCAAGCGCGCCGATCATCTGCGCGTCGATGACGTTGGCCTTCGGGCGCGCGAGGCGCAGCCGCAGCAGCGCGCCGTCACGCTCGAGCCACACTTTGAGCGGCGAATCATTCATGTTTTTCCCCTGCCCCCCCTGTCAAGGGGGGAGCGAGCGGTTCTTGCGAGCGGGGGGTTGGTTTTCGAAAAAGCAAAACCCCCCGCTCGTTTCACTCGCGACCCCCTTGACAGGGGGTCAAGCGCAAACCGAACGCGCGCCGTGCTCATTCCTTCGCCTTCTTCGGCTGGATGGCTTCGTGCATTCCGCCGGTCCAGGGCTGGCCCGCGGCGATCTTCTGCCGCAGCAGGATGAAGTCGACCTCGCGGTCTTCCTTGGGGCCCTCGTTGAAGGCGACGAACCCCGAGCGTGCCTCGGTGACCATGTTGAGCGCGAGCCAGGCGCGGTGGTTCTCCTTGTTGCGGTTCCACGCCTCGAGCTTGGGCTTTCTCAGCTCCTCGATGGTCTTGGTGGTGCAATCCGGGAAGGTGAGCAGCATCTTCGCGCACAGCTCTTCCACCTTTTCATCGAGCAGCGAGAGATCGACCGCGCCGCGCTTCATGAGCTCCTTGCCCTGCTTCAGCGCCTCGCCGGTCTTCGATTTTCCGAAAGCAAGACGACCAAATTCATCAAAAAGCTTTTGTGTTTCCACCAACGGATTGGCGACGAACTTGCCGTCGACCTTCAGCGCCGGGACGATGTCGGTGAGCATGCCGATGTGGTACGCCTCGTGCGCGGAGAACGGCTCGCACAGCACGCAGGCCGCCATGGCGCGCTCGGCGCCGATCAGGGGCGGAAGAAAATCGGTGGCGCCACCGATCGGCGCGGAGCCGTGCTTGGGGCCGGCCTGGCCGAAGCGCGCCAGGTCCTGGGCGACCGAGAAGTCGCAAGCCGTGCCGAGCTCTTGCCCGCCGCCGATGCGCATGCCGTTCACGCGGCAGATCACCGGCTTGTCGCAGCCGAGCACGGAGGAAATCATGTCGTTGAAGAGCCGCATGTACTGCCGGTATTCCTGCGGACGCCCCGCGTAGTACTCGGCGTATTCCTTGGTGTTGCCGCCGGTGCAGAAGGCCTTGTCGCCCACCGCGGTGAACACAACGCAATTCACGTCGCGCATGTTTGACGCAGCGCGGAAAGCGAGGATGAGGCCCTTCACCATCTCGGTGGTGTACGAGTTGAACTGCGTCGGGTTGTCCAGCCAGATCCAGGCGTTGTAGAGCCCCGGTACCGTGCTTCCGTCGGGGGTCTTGGCCGGGCGGCGCTCCACGCGCACCCCCTGCGCGACAAATCCCTCGGCGAGGTCGTGGCTTCTGAGGAACCGGGTTTCAGGCGCTGCCATGCTCGTCTCCTGTCAAAATAGGCATTCGAATACCGATTTGCGCTGCGTGGGTGCATAAATACCGCCCCCCAAAGGGTCCCGATTTGATTCAGCTCAAGGTTTGGCCACGCCGATACGCCAAATTGGGCGCCAAGAGAGGAGACGCTCCTTGAAGGCCAACCATTCATCAGTTTCGGTGGCGCTTGCCGGAAGCGGCGGCGCCGGGGTCATGACTGCCGGCAACATGCTGCTGGAAGCGGCCGCGGCGGCCGGCTACTACGGGCTCATGACGCGCACCAGCGGACCGCAGATCCGGGGCGGCGAAGCCGCCGCCATGGTGCGCGTGTCCACCTTCGCGACCGACGCGCAGGACGACCGCTTCCAGGTGCTGGCGGCGATCGACTGGCAGAACGTGAACCGTTTCGCCACCGAGCTGCCGCTCGGCCCCGAGAGCATTCTTATAGGCGATCAGGCGCACGGCGAGCCGCCCGAGGTGTTCACCAAGACCGGCGCACGCTACTTTCCGGTGCCGTTGAAGCAGCTCGCGGGACAGGTGCAGGGCGGCTGGCCGAACATGATCGCGCTCGGCGTGCTCGCCGGGCTGATGGGGCTGCCGGCGCAAGCGCTCGAAGCCGCAATCAACAAAGCCATGAAGAAGGGCGTCGAGGCGGGCATCGCGGCCGCGAAACTGGGACTCGCGCAAGCTGCGAACCTGGACGGATTCAAACTCAAAGAAATTCCTGCCAAGAGCTCGCGCTGGCTCATTACCGGGAACGAAGCCGCGGGCTACGGCGCGCTGCGCGGCGGCGTGCGTTTCGTCGCCGCGTACCCGATCACCCCGGCGACCGAGCTGCTCGAGTGGCTCTCGCCGGCGCTCACCAAAGTGGGCGGCACGCTGGTGCAGGCGGAAGACGAGCTCGCCTCCATCAACATGGCGCTCGGCGCCTCGTACGGCGGTGTGCCGGCGCTGACTGCCACCTCGGGCCCCGGCCTGTCGCTGATGATCGAAGCGCTCGGCCTCGGCGTGACCGCCGAAGTGCCGGTCGTCGTCGTCGACGTGATGCGCACCGGCCCTTCGACCGGCATCGCGACGAAAAGCGAGCAGGCGGATCTCAACATCGCGCTCTACGGGCTGCACGGCGACGCGCCGCACATCGTGATCGCGCCGAACTCGCTTTCCGATTGCGTCGCGGCGACCGAATGGGCCGTCGGCCTCGCCGAGTCGCTGCAAGTGCCGGCGATCGTGCTTTCCGACCAGTACTTCGGCCAGGCGCGCGCTGTCGTGGATGTCCCCGCTTTTGAAAAAAAATCTTTTCATAGAGCCAAGGCAAATTCGAACGGCCAGCCGTACAAGCGCTACGCGCTGACCGATTCGGGCGTCTCGCCGATGGCGATCCCGGGCACGCCGGGCATCACGTACACCGCCGACGGCCTGGAGCACAACGAGCGCGGCACGCCCTCGTCGCAATCGGGCGATCACCTGGCGCAAATGGAAAAGCGCGCGCGCAAGATTTCACAGCTCGACCCGGGGGATGCCTGGGCGAGCATCGAGGGCGAAGGCGACGTCGCGCTCCTCACCTTCGGCTCGTGTACCGGCCCGGCGCGCGAAGCGTTCGCCCGGGCGCGGGCCGAAGGGTTCGACGCAAGGCTGGTGTCGCTGCGCATGCTCGCACCCGCGCAGCCGGCGAAATTGAAGCAGGCGCTCGCCGGCGTGAAGCGCGTGCTGGTGCTCGAGCAGAACCACAGCGGGCAGTTTTTGCGCTACCTGCGCTCCGAGTACGAGCTGCCGGGCGAAGTGAAAAGCCTGCGCCGTCCCGGGCCGCTGCCGTTCCGTCCCGAAGAGATCTACAGGGAAATCGTAAGACCATGAACGCACCGATTACCTCGCCGGCGCTCACGGCGAAAGACTTCAAGTCCGACTACAAGCCCGTCTGGTGTCCCGGCTGCGGCGATTACTCGGTGCTCACCGCGGTGACCAAGGCGCTCGCCATGCTCGAGCTGCGGCCCGAAAACGTCGCCGTGGTCTCGGGCATCGGCTGCTCCTCGCGCATTCCGGCGTACACGACGTGCTACGGCTTCCACGGCGTGCACGGCCGCTCGCTTCCCGCCGGGACCGGACTCAAGGTCGCGCGCCCGGATCTCACGGTGCTCGTCGCGAGCGGCGACGGCGACGGCTACTCGATCGGCGGCAACCACTTCCTGCACGCGTGCAGGCGCAACGTCGATCTCACGTACATCGTGATGGACAACCACGTGTACGGCATGACCAAAGGCCAGCCCTCGCCGACGACCGAGCCCGACTGGTCGTCGAAGCTTGCGCCCGGCGGCACCGGCGTGCGCGAATTCCATCCGCTGGTGATCGCGCTCGCCTCCGGCGCCAATTTCATCGCGCGCGCGTTCTCCGGCGATCCCAACGGCGTTGCCGCGCTGATTGTCGAGGCGGTGCGCCATCCGGGATTCTCGTTCGTCGAGGTGCTCTCGCCCTGCGTCACGTTCCGTCCGGAGCAGCGCGGCTGGAAGGAATCGGCGCGCCCGGCTCCGGTCGCGTACACCGACGATCCGGCGCGCGCCGCGCGCCGCCTGATGACCGACGACGGCTTCAACATCGGCGTGCTCTACAAGGGCAGGCGAGCGCCTTTTGCCGGGCTGCCCGCCGCGCCGACGCACAGCCTGGCCGACCTCGAAGGAGGCTTTCGCCTCTAGGAGAATTGATGTCTAAACCCGCAAAGAAAGCCTCGGGCGAAGAGGCGTACGCGGACTTCATGTCGCGCGCGTACACCATGGAGCTCGAGGCGATCGAGCGCTACGCGCAGTTCGCCGACGCCCTCGATACGCACAACAATCCCGAGGTGGCCGGGCTGTTCCGCAAGCTCTCGGCGATCGAATCGCTGCACGCGAAGCGCATCCTCGCGGAGATGCGCTGGCCGAGCCTGCCGGCGCTGCCGGCGGCGTACGCCTGGGAGAGCGTCGAGGGGCCGGAGACCGCGCCGTTCGACGCCGTGCATTATTTGATGCAGCCCTACCATGCGCTCGAGATCGCGTTGCGCTGCGAGCAGCAAGCGCGTAAGTACTATGAGGACATCGCGGCGGGCAGCGCGCCGAAGCGCGTGAAGGCCGCGGCGAAGGAGATGGCCGCCGAAGAGGCGAGCCACGTGGCGCTCATCCAGGACTGGATGAAGAAGGTGCCGCAGCCCGCGCCCGGCTGGGACGAGGATCCGGACCCGCCGCGGATGAACGAATGACCAGGCAAGGGAGAAACTGAAATGCGAGGCTTGAAGGGCAAAACGGCGATCGTGACCGGCGGTGCCGCCGGTATCGGCGCCGCGGTGGTGCGGCGCTTCCGCGAGGAAGGCACGAACGTGGTGGTGTTCGATCTGCAGGGCGAGCCGCCCGTCGATATCACCGACTACAACGCGGTGAAAAAGGCGCTCGAGCGCGTCGGGCCGATCGACATCCTGGTGAACAACGCCGGCTGGGACATGTTCAAGCCGTTCCTCAAGACCGATCCCGAGTTCTGGCAGAAGATCATCTCGATCAACCTCATCGGCGCGATGAACCTGCTGCACTGTGTTCTGCCCGGCATGGTGGAGCGCGGGCGCGGCAAGGTGGTGAACGTCGCTTCCGATGCCGGCCGAGTCGGCTCTTCGGGCGAGGCGCCGTACTCGGCGTGCAAGGGCGGCATCATCGCTCTCACCAAGACCCTCGCGCGCGAGCTGGCGTCGAAAGGCGTGCGGCTCAACGTCGTATGCCCGGGGCTCACCGAGACCAACCTGTTCGCGAATTTCCTCAAGGGCGCGGGCAATCCCGAGAAGCTCACCGAGGCCTATCGCCGTGCGATTCCGCTCGGGCGCATCGGCAAGCCCGAAGATCTGCCCGGAGCGATTCTGTTTTTCGCGAGCGACGACGCCGATTACATCACCGGGCAGGTGCTGAGCGTCTCCGGTGGGCTCACGATGCACGGCTGAGCGATGAATGCCGCGTTTCTTCTGCTCTTTTCGGTGATCGTGGCGCTCGCCGAGCGCCGCTGCCTCGCGTGCGGGGCTAAGGCGATGTGCAGCGAGCTCATTTCCGCCGGGCGCAGCGAGGGTTACGCGCTGTTCTGTCCCAACGCGCACTACATCGAGCAGATTCGCAGCCGACTGCTCTGATTTGCTGCGCTGCAAATATCCTGCGCAGTTGATCTGGGGCAATACAGCGGCGCCGCGGATTTCGAGAATAGAGGGTTACCCTTGCCGGAAAGGAGGCCGCAATGGAACCCATGCCGGTGCTCGCTAGCAGCGATGAAATCGCCGCCGCCTATCTCGAGTGGCTCGATGCCGCCGCGAGCGGCACCTCACGCGAAGCCGTCCTTCTCGCCGCGCTGCGCGCGCAAAGCGATTGCGTGCATGCCCTGGAGGCCGTGATCGAAATGCAGACCCATTAGATGCGGCTGCTGCTCGTCAACCCGGCGCTGCCCGAGAGCTTCTGGAGCTTCCGCTGGGCGCTGGAACGCGTGCTCGGCGGCAAGCGCTCCCTCAACCCGCCGCTCGGGCTTGCCACCGTCGCCGCGCTGTGCCCGCCGCACTGGCAGGTGACGATCGTCGACGAGAACGTGGAGCCGCTGCCGGAGCGCCCCGAAGCCGATCTCATCGGCATCGGCGGCATGGGGGTGCAGGCGCCTCGCCAGAAGCAGCTGCTCGCGCAGTACCGCGCTGCGGGCTACCGCGTGGTCGCGGGCGGCAGCTATGCGTCGCTCTGCCCCGAGGAATACCAGGGCCTCGCCGACACGGTGATCGCCGGAGAAGCCGAGTACACCTGGCCGCGCTTCTGCGCCGACCTGGAGCGCGGCGCGACGCAGGCGCTTTACCGCGAGCCCGACCATGTGCGGCTCGAGGACTCCCCGGTACCGCGCTTCGATCTGCTCAAGCTCGAGCGCTACGCGACCGCCACGGTGCAGCTCTCGCGCGGCTGCCCGTTCAACTGCGAGTTCTGCGACATCATCGTCATGTTCGGCCGCCGGCCGCGCTACAAGCCGCTCGCCTCCATCGAGCGCGAGCTCGACGCGCTGCGGCTGCTGGGCGCGCGCAAGGTGTTTTTCGTCGACGACAACTTCATCGGCAACAAGGCGAAAGCGAAGGAAACGCTGCGCTTCCTTGCCGGCTATCAGGCGCGACACGGACGCCGCCTGCGCTTCGGCACCGAGGCGTCGCTCAATCTCGCTGACGACGACGAGCTGCTGGAACTCTTCGGCGCCGCGGGCTTCGAGTGGGCGTTCCTCGGCCTCGAGACCCCTGACCCGCAGGCGCTGCGGGCAGCCTGCAAGGTGCAGAACTGCGCCGGCGACATGCTGGAGGCGGTGCGGCGCATCTATGCGCGCGGCATCGACGTGCTCGCCGGCTTCATCGTCGGCTTCGACCAGGACACGCTGGCGACCTTCGAAAAGCAGCGGCGCTTCATCCTCGACTCCGGCATCGTGGTCGCGATGATCGGACTGCTCACCGCCCTGCCGCGCACGCCGCTCTACGAGCGGCTGCGGCGCGAGGGGCGCCTGGACGAGCGCGTCGCGCACGGCGACAACACCGGCGGGCGCACCAACATCGTGCCCAAGGGCATGAGCCTCGAGCAGATGGTCGCCGGCTACAAGAAGCTCTACCGCGAGCTCCTCGCCGACCGCGCGATCGCCGAGCGCATCCGCAACAAGCTGCGGCATTTCGGCGCCTCGCCGCGGCTGCACCGCGAGCGCCTGACCGAGGCGCTCGGCATTCTCTCGCGGCTCCTCGCGCGCGGCATCGCCTCCGGAGGGGTCCCGCGCGCGTGGTATTTTCTGCGCAGCCTTCCCCTGACCAAGCCGGGCCTGATCCATGTCGCGGTCAACGACTGGATCGCGGCGCTCGCCATGCGCGACTACGTGGAGCGGCACCTGCTCGAACGCGCTTGATGTGTATCAAAGGCTTTGCGCGGCGCCGGCCTATCGTCGTCCCGTGCATTTAAGTTCCTCTTCCAGGAGTCAAGCATGAGCGCGCTGCAAACCTTCACGGTGCTGGGCCTTGGCTTGCTCGTTTTCGCCATCTTCCTGTACGCGTTGCTCACCACCGCCTGGCGCATGCTGCACGCCGACGGCGGTCTGCGCCTGGAGCAAATGCTCGGCCGGCGCGGCGGCGATCTCGCCCTCGCGGGCGGACATGCGCCCTACGACGCGGCCGTCGCGGCGCGGCGCTGCGCCGGCTGCGCCTGCAAGGCCGCCTGCGACGCCTGGCTCGCGTCGGGCAGGCGCGACGGTTTCGAGGCCTTCTGCCCCAGCGCCGATTTCATCGGCCGCTGCGCCCCCTGAAACGTTGACGCAGGTCAAGCCCGGGGCTTGACCGGGTGGCCCTGCCGCGGCTAAGTAGTGCCCTCCAATAACAAGATATAGGGGTCGTCGCCATGGAAGCTACTAAATCCAGCGTTTCTGCGTCTTCATCGGGGAGCGCCCTGCCCACGCAGGTAGTGAAGCGCGACGGCACGCGGCACGCCTTCGACGGCGCCAAGATCCGCTCCGCCCTGGCACGCGCGGGCGCGGCGACGGGCGAATACGGCATGGACGCCGCCGCGCGCCTTTCCGCGTCCGTGGTGGCGCAGGTCGCCGCGCGCCACCCGGCGCCGTCGATCGAAGACATCCAGGACGTCGTGGAGCAGACGCTGATCGACGCCGGCTACGTCGACACGGCGCGCGCGTACATCGTCTACCGCGAGCAGCACAAGCGCCTGCGCGAGGACCGGCGCACCGTCGTCGACGTCGACGCGTCGATGAACGAATATCTCGAGCGCCAGGACTGGCGCGTGAACGCCAACGCCAACCAGGGCTATTCGCTCGGCGGGCTGATCCTCAACGTCGCCGGCAAGGTGACGGCCAACTACTGGCTGTCGCACGTCTATCCGCCGGAGGTCGGGCGCGCGCACCGCGAGGGCGACCTCCACGTCCACGACCTCGACATGCTGGCGGGCTACTGCGCCGGCTGGTCGCTGCGCACGCTCCTCGCCGAGGGGCTGAACGGCGTGCCGGGCAAGGTCGAAGCCGCGCCCGCGCGGCACCTTTCGAGCGCGGTAGGCCAGATCGTCAACTTCCTCGGCACGCTGCAGAACGAATGGGCGGGCGCCCAGGCGTTCAGTTCCTTCGACACTTACCTCGCCGCGTTCGTGCGCAAGGATCGGCTCTCGTACGACGAGGTGCGGCAGTGCATCCAGGAGCTCGTCTACAACCTGAACGTGCCTTCGCGCTGGGGCACGCAGACGCCGTTCACCAACCTCACCTTCGACTGGACCTGCCCCGACGATCTCAAGCCGCAGGTGCCGGTGATCGGCGGCGAGGAGATGGCGTTCACGTACGGCGAGCTGCAGGCCGAGATGGAGATGATCAACCGCGCGTACATCGAGGTGATGACCGCGGGCGACGCGAAGGGGCGCGCGTTCACCTTCCCGATCCCGACCTACAACATCACCCGGGAGTTCGACTGGGACAGCGCGCTGGCGCAGCAGCTCTTCGAAATGACCGCGAAGTACGGGTTGCCGTACTTCCAGAACTTCATCAACTCGGACCTCGAGCCGAACATGGTGCGCTCGATGTGCTGCCGGCTGCAGCTCGACCTGCGCGAGCTCTTGAAGCGCGGCAACGGCCTGTTCGGCTCGGCGGAGCAGACCGGATCGGTCGGCGTGGTGACGCTGAACTGCGCGCGCCTCGGCCACCTCTACCAGGGCGACGAGGCGGCGCTGTTGCGGCGCGTCGACGAGCTGCTCGAGATCGGCCGCACCAGCCTCGAGATCAAGCGCAAGGTGATCCAGCGCCACATGGACCAGGGCCTGTTCCCCTACACCAAGCGCTATCTCGGCACGCTGCGCAACCACTTCTCGACGCTGGGCGTGAACGGCCTGAACGAGATGATTCGCAACTTCACGCGCGACGCGCACGACCTCACGAGCCCGTGGGGCCACCGCTTCGCCTGCCGGCTGCTCGATCACGTGCGCGCGCGCATGGTGGAGTTCCAGGAGCAGAGCGGGCATCTGTACAACCTCGAGGCGACGCCGGCCGAAGGCACGACCTACCGCTTCGCGCGCGAGGACCGCAAGCGCTTCCCCGGCATCCTCCAGGCGGGCACCGAGGAGATGCCCTACTACACCAACTCCTCGCAGCTGCCGGTCGGCTTCACCGACGATCCGTTCGAGGCGCTGGAGCGCCAGGAAGAGCTGCAGACCAAGTACACCGGAGGCACGGTGCTGCACCTCTACATGACCGAGCGCATAAGCTCCGCGCATGCGTGCAGGACGCTGGTGCGGCGCGCGCTCGAGCGCTTTCGCCTGCCCTACATCACCGTGACGCCGACCTTCTCCATCTGCCCGAGCCACGGCTACCTCGCCGGCGAGCACCCCAGCTGCCCGCAGTGCGAGGCGAGCTGCGAAGTCTGGACGCGCGTGATGGGCTACCACCGGCCGGTGTCGTCGTTCAACGCCGGCAAGAAGGGCGAGTTCTACGAGCGCACGTTCTTCGAGGAGCGCCGATGCTCCGAATTGGCGGCGTAACCAGGCTCTCGGCGAACGACTATCCCGGCAAGCTCGCCGCGGTGCTCTTCTGCCAGGGCTGCGCCTGGCGCTGCGCCTATTGCCACAACACGCATCTGCTCGAAAAAAGGTCGGCCCATGAGCTTCCGTGGGCCGACGTCCTCGCCTTCCTGAAGAAAAGACGCGGGCTGCTCGACGCGGTGGTGTTCAGCGGCGGCGAGCCGACGCTGCAGCCCTCGCTCGCGCAGGCGATGCAGGAAGTGAAGGCGCTCGGCTATCTCATCGGCCTGCATACCGCGGGCATCGTGCCCGAGCGGCTGCAGGAGGTGCTGCCGCTCGTCGACTGGGTGAGCATGGACCTGAAGGCGCCTTGGGAAATGCATTCTTCCATTACCGGCGTTGCCGGCAGCGCGAAACGCGCCAAACGAAGCATGGAGCTATTGCTCGCGAGCGGCGTGCCCTGCGAGTTCCACACGATCGTTGCCGTACCAGGCGAGACGCGCGCGCAGACGCACCACCTCTCCGACGATGAGGAGCGCCGGCGGCTTCACCTTTTCTCTTAGCGCAAGCTCGGGAAGCGACGAGAGGGTTCCTTCCGCCACGCGCTGCGCCGGCTGGGTGGCGCGCTCGACGAGAGCCGCCGGCGTATCCGGCGCAAGGCCGTGCGCGATGAGCCCCTTGCAGATCGCCGGCAGGCCGTGGACGCCCATGTAGATCACGACCGTCTGGCGCGGCCGCGCCAGCGCCTGCCAGTCGAGCTGCGCCGAGCCGTCCTTGAGATGGCCGGTGGCGAAGACGCAGCTCTGCGCGTAGTCGCGGTGCGTGAGCGGGATCCCGGCGTAGCTCGCGGCGCCTGCGGCCGCGGTGATTCCGGGGACGACCTGGAAGGCGATGCCTTCGCCGGCAAGCGCCTCGATCTCTTCGCCGCCGCGGCCGAAGATGAACGGGTCGCCGCCCTTCAGGCGCACCACGTGCTTGCCCTCGCGCGCAAGCCGCACCATGAGCGCGTTGATCTCGTGCTGGCCGAGCGCGTGGTTCTCGTGCCGCTTGCCGACGTAGATGCGCTCGGCTTCGCGGCGCGCGAGCTCGACGATCGCCGGCGCGACCAGGTAGTCGTAGAGCAGCACGTCGGCGCTTTGCAGCACGCGCAGGGCGCGCAGCGTGAGGAGCTCCGGGTTTCCCGGGCCGCCGCCGACGAGGCTGACGAATCCTTTGTTCTCTTTTTTATCGAATTTCAGTTCATCTTCCAGAGCCCGCTTGGCACCCGCTTCGTTTCCGCCGAGCATCATTTCGGCGATCGGCCCGTCCATCACGCGTTCCCAGAAATGCCTGCGCTCGCCGGGCTCCGGATAGCGCTCCTTGGAAGCCGTGCGGAAGCGGGCCGCGAGCGCTGCGAGGCGACCGAACGCGAAGGGAATCGCCGCCTCGATGAGCGTGCGCACCTTGCGCGCGAGCACCGGCGAGGCGCCGGCGCTGGAAATCGCGATCTGCAGCGGCGGCCGATCGACCACCGAAGGCATGATGAAGCTCGACAGCGCGGCGTTGTCCGCGACGTTGACCGGAATGCGCAGCGCGTGGGCGGCGGCGGAAACCGCTTCGTTGACCGCGGGATCGTCGGTCGCCGCAATGGCGATGCCGGCGCCGACGAGATCGCCGGGCTGGAAGCGCTTTGCCTCGTGGCGCAGCGCGCCGCGCAGCGTCAGCTCGGTGAGGCGCGCGCAAAGCTCCGGCGCCACGAGGGTGACGCGCGCTCCGGAGCGCAGCAGCGTCTCGGCTTTCTGCGCAGCGACGGGTCCGCCGCCCGCGACCAACGCGGGCTTGCCCCGAATGTCGAGGAATGCGGCGAAATAGGGGCGGTCGGCCTCTGGGGCGACGGTCATGGGCGCGACTCTAGGCGCGCCAACCGCCCTTCGATTTGATCTATGTTAATTGTGCGCCTGCGGCATCAGGCACGCTGTGCCCTATGCTGAAAGCGTCTCTCATCGCCGCTCTCGCGGCGACTTGCACCGCTGCCGCAGCACAAGCCCCGACGCCCGAGCGCGGCGCGGCACTCAGAGAATTCGTGCGGCAGGACTGCGGCTTCTGCCACGGGCTGCAGCTCACCGGCGGCCTCGGCCCCTCGCTGCAGCCCGAGGCTCTGAAGGATAGGCCGGTCGAGTACCTGAGCTACGTGATCGTGAACGGAATGCGCGGCCGGGCGATGCCCGGGTGGAAGCCGTATATATCGGAGCCCGAAGCGCGCTGGATCGCCGAGCAGCTGAAAAAAGGACTGGTGAAGTGAAACGCCTTTGGATTTTGGGTTTTCTCGTAATAGCGGGTTGTTCAACGGTCTCATTGCGCGGCACCGGGGATCTCGGCCTCGTCGTGGAGCGCGCCTCCGGCAGCCTGCTCCTGGTCGAGACGACCGGGCGCTCCGTGCTCGGCAAGATCTCGGGGCTCGGCGATCTCTCGCACGCCTCGCTCGTGTACTCGCGCGACGGCCGCTATGCCTACGTCTTCGGGCGCGACGGCGGCATGACCAAGGTCGACCTGCTGCGCGCGCGCATCGAGCGGCGCATCGTGCAGTCGGGCAACGCCATCGGCGGCGCGATCTCGCAGGACGGCAAGCTGGTGGTCGCGGCGAATTACAAGCCCGGCGGCATCCGCATCTTCGATAGCCGCACGCTGGAGATGCTTTCCGAGGTGCCGACCGGGTCCAAAGTCGTCGGCATTGCCGACGCGCCGGGAAACCGCTTCGTCTTCAGCCTGTTCGACGCGGGCGAAATCTGGATAGTGGACGCTTCTGATCCAAGAACTCCTCAAACGACAAAAATAAGGGAAATTGGAAATCAGCCGTACGACGGGCTCGTCACGCCCGACGGCCGCTATTACCTCGCGGGCCTTTTCGGCGAAGACGGGCTCGCGCTCGTCGACCTGTGGCAGCCCGAGCCCAAGGCGCGGCGCATCCTCGACGGCTACGGCCGCGGCCAGGAGCCGCTGCCGGTGTACAAGATGCCGCATCTTCGCGGCTGGGCGATCGCCGGGCGCTACGCCTTCCTGCCCGCCATCGGGCGTCACGAGGTGCTCGTCGTCGACACGCAAAGCTGGACCGAGGTCACCCGGATTCCGGTGTACGGACAGCCCGTGTTCGTCGTCGCGCAGCCCGGCGGGCGGCGCGTCTGGGTGAATTTCGCCTTCCCGCACAACGGCAGGGTGCAGGTGATCGACGTCCCCGAGATGAAGAAGATCGCGGACCTCGACCCCGGCCGCGTGATCCTCCACATCGAGTTCACGCCGCGCGGCGAGCAGGGGTGGGTTTCCTCGCGAGACGACAACGTGGTGGTGGTCTACGACACGGCGAGCCTGAAGGAGCTCGCGCGGCTGCCGTCGCAGAACCCGAGCGGGATCTTCATGACCTCGCGCGCTGCCATGACCGGCTTCTGAAGTGGGCGCCGCCCTGGATCCGCGCCTGGTGAACGCGTGGCAGCGGGGCTTCCCGCTCGTGCCGCGCCCGTTCGCGGAGATCGCGGCGCGCTGCGGCTCCACCGAGGCCCAGGTGCTGGAGGAATTCAGGCTGTTCAAGTCGAGCGGGCTCATCGACCGCGTCGGTCCCGTGTTCCGGCCGCGCACCGTCGGCGCAAGCACCCTCGCCGCCATGGCAGTCCCGGCCGAGCGCGTGGACGCGGTGGCGGAAACCGTGGGCCGGCACGCCGGCGTCAACCACAGCTACGAGCGCGAGCACAGCTACAACCTGTGGTTCGTGGTTACCGGCCCGGATGAGGCCGAAGTGGAAGAAACGCTCGCGAGCATCGAGCGCGAGACGGGATTGCCGGCGCTGCGGCTGCCTCTCGAGGAGGAGTTCCACATCGATCTCGGCTTCGATCTCAAGGACCACGCCGTGCCGCGCGGACCGCAGCGCGCCGTCGTGCCCATGCTTACCGCCGAGGAAAAGCGCCTCGTCGCGCGCATCGCTCCGGGGCTGCCGCTGGTTCCGCGGCCCTACGCCGAGCTCGGTTTGCCCGAGGAGACGGTGCTCGCCACGCTGAGGCGCTGGCTCGAGCTCGGCATCGTGCGGCGCATCGGCGCGGTGCTGCGCCATCGCCGCCTCGGCTACGAGGCGAACGCCATGGTCGTCTGGAACGTGCCCGACGACGTCGTGGCCGCCGCCGGCCGGCGCCTTGCCGCCGACCCGGCCGTCACGCTGTGCTACCGGCGCGCCCGCGCGCTGCCGGAATGGCCCTACAACCTGTACTGCATGGTGCACGGACGCGAGCGCAGCCGCGCCGTGTACGAGGTGAAGCGCATCAACATGACGCTCGACCTCGACCGCTATCCCCGCCTGGTGCTTTTCAGCAGCCGCTGCTTCACCCAGCGCGCCGCGAACTATGGATGAGCTCGAGCGCCGCATCGTGAACGGCCTGCAGGGCGGCTTTCCGCTGTGCCCCCGGCCGTACGCCGCCGCGGCGCGAGCACTCGGCCTGGCAGAGAAAGAATTGATCGAGCGTATCGGAAAGCTTCTGTCGGAGGGCACGCTGACGCGCTTCGGCCCGATGTTCGACGCCGAGCGGCTGGGCGGCGCCTTCACGCTGTGCGCGATGAGCGTGCCGCAGGGCGAGTTCGAGCGCGTCGCGCGGCTCGTGAACGCGCATCCCGAGGTCGCGCACAACTACGAGCGCGCGCACCGCTTCAACCTGTGGTTCGTGCTCGCGGCCGCGGAGCGCACGCGCCTTTCCAAAGTTATCCAGGCTATTGAGGCGGAAACTGGTTACGCGGTGCTCGACCTGCCGCGCGAGCGGGAGTACTTCGTCGAGCTCAAGCTGAGCGCATGAACGCGCTCGACGAAAAGATCGTGCGCGCCACCCAGGCCGGCCTGCCGCTCACGGCCGAGCCGTACGCCGAGATCGCAAAAGAGCTCGGCGTCTCCGAGCAGGAGCTTCTCTCCCGGCTGCAGGCGATGCTCGCGGACGGCCGCATCCGGCGCATCGGCGCGGTTCCCAACCACTACGCGCTCGGCTATGCGGCGAACGCCATGTCGGTGTGGAACGTGGCCGATGCGGCCATCGACCGCCTCGGCGCGGCGGTGGGCGCGCTTGCTTTCGTGAGCCACTGCTACCGCCGCCCGCGCCGGCTGCCCGACTGGCCTTACAACCTGTTCGCCATGGTGCATGGCCGCAACCGCGCCGAGACGCAGCGCCACGTGGAAGCGATCAAGGAAGTGCTGGGCGACGCGCTGAACGGCTTCGACACTCTCTACAGCCTGCGGATCCTCAAGAAGACCGGCCTGCGGTTTTGATTTACATCAAAAGTGACTAGGGCCATGCCTCTAGGATCGGGACGCCAGATGACAAACCGATGCTGAGAGTATCCCGCTACATGCAGGAGATCGTTCGGCCGACGCCGGCCACCGGCCGGCGCGCGGAGCCGCCCGGGCCGGTGGTGATCTGGAACCTCCTGCGGCGCTGCAACCTCGCGTGCATGCACTGTTATTCGATCTCGGCCGACGTCGACTTCCCCGGTGAGCTCGCCAGGGCCGAGATCCTCTCGGTGATGGAGGATCTCAAGGCGGCCGGCGTCCCCGCGCTGATTCTCTCGGGCGGCGAGCCCCTGCTGCACAAGCATATCTTCGAGATCGCGGCGCGCGCCAAGTCGCTCGGCTTCCACACCGCGCTCTCGACCAACGGCACGCTCATCGACCTGCCGCTTGCCGGGCGCATCGCGGCGACCGGCTTCGACTATGTCGGCATCAGCCTGGATGGCCTGCGCGCCACGCACGACAAGTTCCGCCGCAAGCAAGGCGGCTTCGATGCCGCGCTGAACGGCCTGCGCCTGTGCCGCGACATGGGCGTGAGAGTCGGGCTGCGCTTCACCGTGACCCAAGGCAATGCGGCCGAGCTGCCGGCGCTGCTCGCGCTCGCCGAGGACGAGCGCATCGACCGGTTCTACCTTTCCCACCTCAACTACGCCGGGCGCGGCAACGTCAACCGCAAGACGGACGCCGCGCTGCGCACCTCGCGCGAGGTGATGAATTTGATCTTTGAAAAAGCGTTCCATTACGCGCAGCGCGGCGTCGAGAAGGAGATCGTCACCGGCAACAACGACGCCGACGGCGTCTGCCTGCTGCTCTGGGCCCGCAAGCACATCAAAGACCTCGACGAGCAGCATTTGCGGGCGAAGCTCGCCGAATGGGGCGGCAACTCGTCTGGCATCAATGTCGGGAACATCGACAACCTCGGCAACGTGCACCCCGACACCATGTGGTGGGACTGCACGCTCGGAAACGTCAAGTCGCGGCCTTTCGGCGATATCTGGAAGGACACGCGCCACCCGATCATGGCGGGGCTGAAGGCGCGTCCGCGCAAGATCAAGGGCCGCTGCGCGCATTGCGCCTACTTCGACATCTGCGGCGGCAATACCCGCGTGCGCGCCATGAAGGTGAGCGGCGACCCGTGGGGCGAAGACCCGGCCTGCTACCTCGACGACGCGGAGATCGCCGCGTGAAACGCAGGCTTTTCTCCATCGCGTTCCTGTTCCTCGGCTGGAATGTGTTCGCCGCCGCCCCCGGGCAAACCACTTACGATCAATTCTGCGCGGGCTGTCACGGCAGGGACCGGCTGGGCGGCATGGGAGCGGCGCTGCTGCCGGACAATCTTTCGCGGCTGAAAAAGGCCGACGCCGTGGGCGTGATCGCGGACGGCCGCCCCGGCGTGCAGATGCCGCCGTACCGGCGCGTGCTCGGCGAGGCCCAGATCCGCGACGTCGTGGAGCTCATCTACACGCCGCTCGATCCGGCGCCGAGCTGGAGCGAGGCGGACATCCGCGCCTCCAGGGTAGAGCATTACGCGAGCGGCTCGCTGCCCGCGGCGCCGCAATTCTCCGCGGATCCGCTCAACCTCTTCGTGGTGGTCGAGGCCGGCGACCATCACGTGACCATCCTCGACGGCGACCGCCTCGAGCCGATCACCCGCTTCGCGTCGCGCTACTCGCTGCACGGCGGCCCGAAATTCACGCGCGACGGGCGCTACGTCTATTTCGCCTCGCGCGACGGCTGGATCTCGAAGTTCGACCTGTGGAACCTGAAGATGGTGGCCGAGGTGCGCGCCGGCATCAACACGCGCAACGCCGCCGTGTCCTACGACGGCCGCTACGTGATCGTGGCGAATTATTTGCCTCACACCCTGACCGTTCTCGACCACGATCTTAATTTCTTGAAAATCATCGAAGCGCCCTCGCGCATCTCGGCGGTGTACGACGCGCCGCCGCGCTCGAGCTTCGTCGCCGCGCTGAAGGATGTGCCCGAGCTCTGGGAGATCTCCTACGACCCGAAGGCCGCGCCCATCCCCACCGGGCTGGTGCACGACTTTCGCCTGAAGGAAGGCAGCTTCGAGCCCGGCTTCCTCAATCCGCGGCGCACGCCGCTCACCGACGTGCTGGACGATTTCTTCTTCGCGCCCGGCTTCGGCACGCTCGTCGGCGCGCAGCGCGACGGCAAGCGCGGCCGCGTGGTGCAGCTCGACGCGCGCCGCGAGATCGCGAGCGTCGATCTGCCCGGGCTGCCGCATCTCGGCTCAGGGATCAGCTGGGAGCGCAACGGCCGCCGGGTGATGGCGACGCCCAACCTGCGCGACGGCGTGGTGAGCGTGATCGACATGCAGACCTGGAAGACGATCGCGCACATCCCGACGCTCGGGCCGGGCTTCTTCCTGCGCAGCCACGAAGCGAGCCGCTACGCCTGGGTCGACTCGATGATGAGCCCCAAGGGACGCGACACCCTCGAGGTCATCGACAAGCAGACGTTGCAGGTGGCGGCGCGGCTTACCCCGGTGCCGGGCAAGACGCTCGCGCACATCGAGTTCGACCGCTACGGACGCTACGCGCTCGCGAGCCTGTGGGAGCAGGACGGCGCGCTGATCGTCTTCGATGCCGCGACGCTCGCCGAGGTGAAGCGCATCCCGATGAAGCGGCCCGTCGGCAAGTACAACGTCTACAACAAGATCATGCGCTCCGAGGGGACCAGCCCGTGAAGAACCGCCATCCGCAAATCAAGATCCAGGCTTTCCTCGCCAATCTGCCCATGTTCAGCGACATGAGCCGCGAGGAGCTCGACCGCGTCGCCGCGGCGACGATCCCGGTCTATGCGGAGAAGGGGCAGTCGATCGTCCAGGCGGGCGACCCCTGCACCGGCTTTCACCTCGTGGTCTACGGACAGGTGAAGCTCGGCTTCACTTCCCCGCAGGGCGTGGAGAAGGTCGTGGATATCATCCGTCCGGGGCAGAGCTTCGGCGAGGCGCTGCTGTTCCTCGACAAGCCCTACATGGTTTTCGCGCAGGCGCTCGCCGATTCGATGCTGCTGCACGTCGCGAAGCACGCGGTGCTCGATGGGCTGGCGAACGACCCGTGCTTCGCAAAGCGGATGCTCTCGGGACTGGCGCGGCGCGTCCACGGCCTGATCCGCGACGTGGAGGCCTACAGCCTGCGCTCGGGCCAGGAGCGGGTGATCGGCTACCTGCTCGCCGACGCGGCCGACGTTTCCGTGAATGGCAAGCCGGTCGAAGTGCATCTTTCGCCCGGTAAGAGCGTGATCGCCTCGCGGCTCAACATGACGCCCGAGCACTTCTCGCGCATCCTGCACGACCTGTGCGCCACGGGCCTGATCGAGGTGAGCGGCCGCACGGTGCGCATCCCCGACCTCGAAAGGCTGCGCGAGGGCGCGTCGGCGGTGTAAACGCTTTTGGCGAGCGCGCGAGGCCGCTCGCCGCCATCAGCAGGACCAGCCCATAGAGGCCATAGTGGGCCGCGGGCGCGAGCCGGTCGATGAAGGCATTGCCGGTGCCGAGGGGAAGCGGCCGCCGCGTCGACAGGCGCACCGCGAGGCGCACGAGCATCAGCACGAAGATCGCGAACCCGGCGACCATATGCCCGCGCAGCGCGAACAGCTTGTCGGGCGAGGAGTTGGGCATCTTCTCGAGCGACAGCGTGCCCATGGCGAGCGAAAACAGATCAGGGCCGCGAGCAGCCAGTGCAGCGCCACGAGCGCGGGATGATAACGAGTCATGTCCTGCGAAAGGAGAAGAGCGCGAGCGCGGCGATCGACACCCACACGAAGGTCCTGAGCGACATCGCGGCCACGGTGCGCGCTTCGAAGGCCCCGCCGCCGAGGATATGGGCGCCGAACGCCGCGAATACCAGCGCGGTGAGCAATGCCAGGGCGAGCGCGACCATCGGCGCCCAGCGCCGGCGCAGCCAAAGCCCGATGCCCGCCGCCACGTACACGAACCCGGCGAGGAAGTTGAACCACAGCACGAACGGGACGTAGTTGCCCGCCTGCGCGGCGCCGTCGCCGAAGAGCACCCGGGCGCCGCTCACCACGGTGGCCGCGCCGAAAACGACCGCGACCGCCGCTGCAAGCTTCGTTGCCTTTTCAAGCATGCGCTTTGGAAACCTTGGCAACTGCAGAGTCCATGCGGCACAGGCGCCGCAGGTTGCCCGCGAAGATGGCCTCGCGCTCGAAGGGCGAGAGCTCGAGCTGGTCCATGATCTCGAGCGTGTAGCGGACATAGGCGCGCCCGCCTTCCGGGTCGAAGGGCGCGTCCGAGGCGAACAGGCAGTGCTCCACGCCGAAGAAGCGCAGCCCGCACTTCGTCGCCTCCAGCGCGCCGAAGAGCGCCGTGTCGGCGTAGAAGTTGCGGAAGTAGTCGACCGGGCGCTTGCCCTTGGCTTTCATCGCCTTGACGATCAAGGTGTAGTCCTCGTCCGAGGTGCGGGTGCCGAGCTGGTCCCAGCCCGGGCCGACGCGCCCCTCGAAGTACGGAATCATGCCGCCCATGTGGTGCGTGATCAGCTTGAACCCGGGATGGCGGTCGAAAAGCCCGCCGAACACCATGTGCGCCATGGCGACGCTGGTCTCGTAGGGCCAGCCGAGCGTCCACCAGATCTCGTAGTGGCTCTTCTTCTCGCCGACGTAGTCCGGAAACTCGGCGCCGCGCGCCGGGTGCATCCACATCGGCAGGTCGTACTTCGCCATGAGGTCGAAGAGCGGCAGCGTCTGCTGGGTGTAGAGCGGCCGGCCGTTGATGTTGGTGAATACCTGCACGCCGATGGCGCCGAGCTCGTCGATGGCGCGGCGCGCCTCGGTGACGGAGGCGTCTATGTCGTTCATCGGCAGCGAGGCGACGAAGCCCGGGAAACGGGTCGGATGCTTGCGCACCAGCTCGGCCATGCCGTCGTTGGCGAGACGCGCCATTTCGGCAGCCACTTTTGAGGCACCGAAGACCTCGATCGGCGGCGAGGGCAGCGTGAGGATCTGGCAATAGTCGTCGCCGAACTCATCCATGATGCGAAAGCGCACGTCGAGGTCGACGATGCTCGGGATGGCGCGCACGCGCTTGTGCATGTCGCGGCCGTTCGGCGCGACCTCGAGCATGCGGTCCCAGTAGCGCTTGGGGAATATGTGGGTAAAGGCGTCGATCTTCATTTTTGCTCCTGTGTTAAGCGGCAAGCATTGCCCAGGGGAAGGTGAAGCTGATCGCGCCGCGCGCGCATTCCTGCCGGCAGGCGCCGCAGTGCCAGCACTCCTCCGGGTAGCGCACTACCGCCAGCTTGCCTTCCATGTGGATCACGTCGAGCGGGCAATAAAGGTCGCAGAGCTTGCAGCCGTTGCATTTTTTCGCATCGATTACCGCTGGCATGGTTCCCTCCCCTCCTCAGGCCGCATAGCGCAGCTTGTCGAGCCGCGTGGTAATGCCGCCGTCGGGCTGCTCTTGAATCACGACCAGGCCGCAGTAGTTCGCATCGTCGGTTTGCGGATAGTCGGCGCGGTAGTGATAAGGGATGAAGCGCGACTCGCGGCGCTCGAGCGCCGCGGTGGCCGAGATCTTGGACACCGCGTGGATGTTCATCGCCTCGTGCGTGCGCATGAGCTCGTGCATGTTGTCGGCGCGCAGATCCCCGCGCGCGGCGTCGAGCCGGCCGAGCTTGTCGAGCGCCGCCTTGAGGCTCACCTCCGTCTTTACCGGTCCGAAGTGGTCGGTGCAGACGGCGCGCACGATGGTCTCGAACTCGCGGTAGCTGATGCCGGCCTTGCGCCCGAGCGGCCGGAACACCCGGTCTTCCTCCTCCTCCGCGGCCTTCGAATCGAGCGGCAGCAGCGAGACGCGTTTCTTCGCGTACGCGGCGGCGTGCTTGCCGGCGGCGAAGCCGCCCGCGGTCGCCATGTGCAGGCACCCCATCTGGTCCGAAGCGTCGCCGGCGGCGAAGATGCCCGGGACGTTCGAGGCGCAGGTCTTGTCGATGCGGATGCCGCTGCCGCAGAGCTCCGAAGGCCGCGCCTGCATCGGCTCCGACACCGTCATCTCGATCATGGCGCCGTCTTTCGCGTAGCCGCGCGCGCGGAAGAATTCGGGCAGCGTGTCCTTGTCGATGCCGAGCGTGAAAAACAGGTGCTCGAGCTCCTTCGCCTTGAGGTGGCGGCAGTCCATGTAGATCGGGCCGCGCCCCGCCTTCAGCTCCTGCAGCGCGCCCCAGACGACCCAGTTGCGCGGCGCCTTGTTGCCCATCTCGTGGTAGTTCTGCACGAAGGGCTCGCCCAGCGAATTCACGAGCTGCGCGCCCATGCCGAAGAAGGCATTGAATCCCGGCGCGCTGAAGCCCTTGGGCACGATCGTCATGCGCACGTATTCCATGTTGGCGAGCGCGACCCCGGCATCGAACGCGGCGCGGTGCAGGTCGCCGGTGTTCGCCGGGCAGTACCAGAGGTTGAACGGGTTCCCCACCTGGGCGTTGAACATGCGGTTGGTGTTGCCCGTCGCGATGACGATCGCCTTCGCGCGGATGCGGTAGAAGTCGCCGTTGCGGATGTTGAATCCCGTGAGCCCGGCGAAGTGCCCGTCGTGCAGATAGAGCTTCGTGACCTGCACGCGGTTCACCACCTTGCACTTGCGCCGCTTCACCTCCATCGCCATCTTCGGCTTGAGCAGCTTGCCGTCGAAGTTGATGGCATAGGGGCCGGGCTGGCCGAGCGCCGCGGTGCGGAAGACCTTGCCGTCGGGCTGCCTGAGCGACACGCCGATGCGCTCGACGCGCTCGAGCGCCGCCTTGAGCTCGTCGCAGTAGACCGCTTCCTGAACCTCGAGATCGGCGGCGCCGCGCGCCACGCGGCCGGCCCACCCGAGATACGCCTCGCGCGTATCCCACGGCTCGCCCGTGTCCATATAGGCGAAAAAATGATCGATGCCGCCGGCGATCGCGCCGCTGCGCACGATGTTCGCCTTGTCCACCACCAGCACGCTGCAGCCCGCCTCGGCCGCCGCCATCGCGCTGTTCAATCCGGCGGTGCCGCCGCCGATGATGGCGACATCGGCCTCGACGTTGTGGCGCTTGCGCATGGAACCCCTCCTTGTTATGGCACCATTAGCCGTGCGGCGGACCGGGGCCGTGATCCAGATCAAGAAAAGCTCCCGGTGCGTTGCCTAGAATCGCGCCGGTGGAGCTTGTCTGCCCGGCCGGCGGTCTGCCGGCGCTCAAAGCCGCGATCGACAATGGCGCCGACTGGGTCTACCTCGGCCTGCGCGACGACACGAACGCGCGCAACTTTCCCGGCCTGAATTTCGACATCGCGTCGCTCGAAGCCGGTCTCGCTTACGCGCATGCGCGAGCCCGCAAGGTGGTGGTCGCGATCAACACTTACCCGCTCGCGGGCAACTGGGCGCGCTGGACGGGCGCGGTGGACCGCGTGGCCGCGCTCGGCGCCGACGCGATCATCGTCGCCGACGCGGGACTCATGCGCTACGCGCACGAGATGCATCCGCGGCTGGAGCTGCATCTTTCAGTGCAGGGCTCGGCGACGAGCTACGAGGCGATCAATTTCTTCCACGAGCATTTCGGCGTGAAGCGCACGGTGCTGCCGCGCGTGCTGTCGCTCTCGCAGGTCGAGCTGGTCGCGCGCAACACGCCGGTCGAAATCGAGGTCTTCGGCTTCGGCGGCCTGTGCGTCATGGTCGAGGGACGCTGCTCGCTCTCCGCGTATGCGTGCGGCGAAGCGCCGAACATGGCGGGCGCCTGCTCGCCGGCGCACGCGGTGCGCTGGAAGGAGACGCCGGCCGGCCTCGAGTCGCGCCTGAACGGCGTGCTCATCGACCGCTACGCGCCGGGCGAGCGCGCCGCGTATCCGACGGTGTGCAAAGGGCGCTACAGCTCGAACGGCGAGACGTATTACGTGTTCGAGGAGCCGGCGAGCCTGAACGTCCTTGAAATGCTGCCGGAATTCCAGCGGATCGGCGTGCGCGCGGTGAAGATCGAGGGACGCCAGCGCAGCCCCGCGTACGTCGCGCAGGTGACGCGCGTGTGGCGCGAGGCGATCGACGCATTGAAAGCCGGCCAGTTCTCGCCGCGCCCCGCGTGGCTCGCGGCGCTCAACCGCCACGCCGAAGGCAGCCAGGTCACGCTCGGCGCCTTCTCGCGTCCCTGGAAATGAAGCTCTCGCTCGGGCCGGTACTGTATTACTGGCCTCGCAAGAAGGTTCTGGATTTCTATCAGTCGATTGCCCGGTCGTGCGCGGACATCGTGTATCTCGGCGAGCTCGTGTGCTCGCGCCGGCATGAGCTCGCATTCGACGACTGGCTCGCCATCGGCGCCGGGCTCGCCGCGGCAGGCAAGGAAGTGGTGCTCTCGGCGCAAGCGCTCACGGAATCGGAAGGCGATCTGAAGATCATGCGCCGGGCCGTCGCGAACGGGCGCTTCGCCGTCGAGGCGAACGACTGGGGCGCGGCGCGGCTGCTTTCGGGCACTGAAGGCTGGGTGGCCGGGCCGCATCTCAACGTCTACAACCCGCAGACGCTTTCGGTGGTCGCGAGCCTGGGCGCGACGCGCTGGGTGGCGCCCATGGAAGCGACGCGCGAGCTCGTCGCCGGCGTCTGCGCCGCGCGCCCGCTCGGCGTGGAAGCGGAGCTTTTCGCCCACGGCCGCATGCCGCTCGCCTTCTCCGCGCGCTGCTTCACGGCGCGGCGCTTCAACCGCCAAAAGGAAGATTGCGGCTACGTGTGCATGGACTATCCGGACGGCATGGCCCTCGAAACGCGCGAAGGCAAGCCGTTTCTCGCCGCGAACGGAATCCAGACGCAATCGGCCGGCGTGTACTGCCTCGTGGACGAGCTGAAAGACCTCCAGGACGCGGGCGTCGGCGTCCTGCGCGTCAGCCCGCAAGCGGAGGGCACGCCGCAGATATTGCAGCTGCTTCGCGAGACGCGCGATGGCATGCTCAGCGCCGCCGAAGCGCGCAAGGCGCTCGCCGCGCTTTCTGCCGGCGCGCTGTGGAACGGCTTCTGGCACGGCCGCCCCGGCATGCAGGCGGGCGCATGATTCCGCTTCCGCCGCTGCCGCTGCCGGCCAGGCTGCGCGACGCCCTCGCGCCGCTGCGCGGCAGGATTCTGCGCATCGAGCTCGCCGGGCTGCGCATCGGGCCGCAGTTCACGCTCACGGCGTTCGGGCTTTCGCCCGTGTTCGGCAAGCCCGACGTCACCATTCGCGCGAGCCTCCCGGATTACCTCGCGCTCGCGCTGCGGCAGGAGGATCCGGACACGCTGTTCTTCACCCGCCGCCTGGTGCTCGAGGGCGACACCGAGCTCGGCCTCGCCGTCAAGAACGCGCTGGATTCGCTCTCCGTATAGCGCTTAGGCGCGCTTCTTCTCGTCTTGCGTGACGAAGCCGATCGGACGGCGCCTCGATGGCTCCGGTGCTGCTCTGGGCTACCGCCTTCGTTCGCATGAGACCCAAGATCACCTGCAACGGCCATCTCTTCAACGGAAAATCTTGACCCTTCCCCAAAATGTGATCTCCGAGCCTCGAGCTCCCTGGCAGAGAGCTGGAACATGAAGTCGGCCGGGAAACGCTCGGCGTTCCGCTTCACGGCCTGATTGAGCACGCGGGTTTCAACGCCGTAGAGCGCGGCGAGGTCGCCATCGATGAGCACCTTGTGGCCGCGCACGAGAAGGATGCGGTTCTCGATGCGCTCAATCGGAACCGCGATCTTCGCGGTCATCGGCTCAGCGGCTCGCCTGGGCGAGCGCGGTTGGCGAGGCACGCCGGCGCGCGCTTTTCGCCTTGCGCGTGCGGACCGGCGTAACCGTCTGATTGCTCGCTCATCCTCTGTCGCCCCGCAGCCTATCTCCACGCCGCGCAGCCTATCCGGGCTGCACATCCATCAGTACAATCCCTAAACGTTTGATTGCGGGGAAAAGATGACAAACACGCCAAACGCCCGCCCATCTTCGGCCGCTTTTCGGAAGTTCACTAAACGTTGAACTAAACCGCTTCGCGGCGGCGCTCCTTCGTCGCGCCTTCTTCAGTGCGGCAAAACGCGAACGTTGGGCTGCTGATGGCTACGGGCGCGCCGGGGTAACATTGTTGCTGGAGGTACCAACGTGAATCAGACCTATACAGCTGTGGTGAAGCAGGACGGCGAATGGTGGATTGGCTGGATTGAGGAAGTTCCTGGCGTCAACTGCCAGGAGCGCACACGCGACGAGTTGCTGAAGTCCCTCCGAGTCACGCTTGCGGAGGCCTTGGAAATGAACCGAACTGATGCCAAGAACGCAGCAGGGAGAGACTACGAAGAGTTCACAATCGCGGTATGAAGCGCCGCGATCTGCTCGCGGCATCTCTCATCTCACGGTTGTTCACTTCTTCGAGAAGGCGGGAAACACTCTTGGTGGCATAACCCCTCTCAAAATACTCGAAGCGCCATTCCGCGTCATAACGACATTAACGATCATCTGGCGCGAAAGATCTGCAAAGACCTTGGGGTTCCGCTCCCGTGAAACAGCAGCCCAACACCTATGAGGCCCCGGCGCGTCAAGAGGTAAAGGATTCCCGACGCGAGCGAAGCTCGCGCTGACTTTTCTCGACGTCGCTACCGCTGTTGCTGCGCCTGACTTGGTTTCAGATG
>SCTY01000079.1 GCA_004297625.1 Betaproteobacteria bacterium
AATCCAAAGCCTAAAGCAAATCCTGACATTACACCACTTGTAAATACTAAAGATTCCATGTATGCATCACCTCCGTGCCCTTGAGGGCCTTAAAACCAAGGTTGTTGTTGATTGATGTAGCCTGGAACAACTTTCCAGGGCCGCAAACCCGCCTTTTTCGTTCCAAAAAAGAAAAATAGGATGTTTCTTCTTTATGGGGGTGGGCCGAACTCGCCATGCAGGTGTATCTAGAACTAGCGCTAACTGCTGCAGGGTTATGTATAACAAGAGGTGGCTTGAGTTGTTGGTCTTTCATTTAGGTATGCTCCCTACCTGTTGTTGTGGAATATTTTTAATTCTGAATAAAGTTTTGCGTTTGTCCTTTGGATTCCTTCTGATTTCGCCGATTTCCTTGATTGCACGCATCTTTGATTCCATGTGATACTCAATGTTTAGCAATTCATCTTTCGCATGCCATTTCCCATCTCCGAACTCAGCCCTCAATAGCAATTTCACAGGGGATTCTGTCCTTACCTTTGTCGGCATTTTTGCTATTCTGACCTTGACTGATTCTCTGAGCTCATCGGAGTAAGTTACCATTTCCATAAAGTCCGGGTCCTGTGAAGCAACCCATTCAATGACATTCTCTCCGGGAATCCTATGCCGTGCAAGGCTTGGGCAGGCGAACACAGGGTAATTGTAATCATTGTTTCCGACTTCGACAATGCCGAACCTCCCTTTTTCCAGCTTGTCTGCTTTGTCAAGTATTGGTTTCGGCAATCTGTAAATGTCCTCATGCACATACTTGATTGCATCGGTTTGGTTCCTGCCTATTGTAATCCATTGGAAGTTATGCAGGCCTGTTGGGGAAATCTGTTGCGGGGTTTGGGTGTCTGCGGCAATTGTGATTCCCCTTATCCTTCCTTGTGCCAGTGCATCACGCATGACTGGTCCTGGGCCTCCAGCGGAAAGTCCTGCATCTGCAGCATTCCTTGGCATCCAGAAACGGAGTTCGGGAGTGAGGATATAGAGTTGAGGGTATTGTTTTCCTTTCTCCGTTGCAGTTGCCCTTAAATGCATAATTTGGCGCATCATGTTTCCGAACAATAACTGCCCTAAAGAATCCTCCACATTGGCATAGGTGAATGTTGTTATTGTTTCCTTATCCCTCATTACCTTGTCGAGTTTTAGTGCAAAGGCAGATTCATCATCGCAAATAATCCCTGATTTTTCTAAGTTTGACAGATGGCGCAGCACTGATTTGAACGTTCCTTGGTTTCCTATGCCTGCAGTTTCTGGGTTTTCTGAATCATCATCCATTGAGACAGCAAGGAACTTGTCTGATTGGTTGGAGCTCAGAGTAATTAATTCTTTAATCAAATCCCTCATGTTGCGGAATTCCCTTGACTTGAAAAGGAACTCGATTGTCATTGCTCCTGCATCTGTTGTTGAACGGAGCATGGTTATCAGATCACTGGCCCTAAGTGATGAGAACGTAATTTTGTAAGGCTTCCAGACACTCCAGCCGTAATACCGTTTTTCATCCCTCATTTTTTTTTGATATTCTATGAATCCCTGCCTGTGCCTTGGCAGTTTTATTTCCATGCGATTCCCTTTTTCTTCCAGGTATTTCTCCCTTGCGAATGGGACAAACACTTCATGTGGGAAAGGGCGTTCAAGCTGATTATAGGTATTTCTTATCATCTCAACCATGTCTGGTTGGTCTTCCGGGAATCCGAGCTGGCAGCCTTCCCATGTAGCCCTATCAATTATAACAACTTTCGTTTTGCCCCCTTTCCATACGGCCTGTGCAATCCTTTCATTGTAGGATGTTTTTGCAGAGCCTGTTGAGGCAAAAGTTATTCTGTGGGATTTGTCTGCAAGGACTTCCAGCTTTTCAGTTGGGCGGAAATACATTATTTTTTCCCCTGTTTCTTTGCTTCCTTTTCCTTTTCTTCTTCCTCAAGTTTTAGGACTTCCTCCAGTTTCGGCTTTCTAAATCCTATCATATCCTCATTAGCCGTCAATGGAATGACAAGCTCGAGCTCCGTGTCTGTGATTATCTTTTCTGCACGGAGTATGTCATATAGCTCCGCCCAAATTTCCTGAAGTTCTGTGAAGGTTGTGTCGCTGAAAATTTCTCTGTCTAATTTTGATGTGTTGTTTTTATGGGAGAGTTTCACTTCATCAAATTTTTCCTTTATGTCCTCTACGGTATGGCCCTTCCTTTTCACTTCCGGGATGGCATGGCTAACTATTCTGATGAGTAATCTGATTTGTGTTTCCTGTGTGGATTTGGTCTGATATAGCTGTTTTATGTCAGCGCCCACGGTTTCCTGCAGGCTGCTCCAGGGCTCACTGATTTTCTTTTCATGCAAGGTGTTCACTGCCCCTCATGTTCCCCATCTTTCTCATCGTCGCCGTATATTGACTGGTTTTTTCCTTTTCTTCCTAATTTCATCAGGAATTTCAGCATCTTTTCCTTGATTATGTTTGTCTTCACATACTCATCGCTTATGCTCTCATTTTTGATTTCGTCCTTGCTTCTGGTTGAAGCAATCAGCATGGCTTTCTTTTTCTCCGCATTGCGTCTCTCAATTACAAGGTCTCCATATAGCTCGGCGTTTGTTTTGCTTATCGCTTGTGCCTTCTTTTTCATATATTCAGTTGAATTTGTGAATAAACCATCGAATGAAAGGTAGCAATCAATTTCAGTAACTCCGTCAATAGGAAAGGGCCTCACATAATCCCATTGGTGCCTTTCCAGCATGAACCCATCCGGCATTAGATCTGAGCGGAAAAGATAGCAATGGCCTACTGCTTTTTTCCCTAATATTTCCTGGGATTCATTTCCTGGATGGTACATCATCCATACTTCTCCAACGCCAGGGGTCTCCCAGCCATCAGAACCGCCCAATGAAATAACCCTCATCAAAACAAGGACAATGAAAATGGCGATCAGCACACCGATGGATAACACTATGAATGGAAGGTAGGGGCCAATTGCTGCGATTGTTTCAGCTTGTGTTGCCATTATTTTCAATCTCCTGTTTTTGTTCTTTTAACTTAGCGAACTTTTCTTCCTCTTCCTCAAGCATCTTTTTCACTTCGTCTGCCTTTGTGAAATATTGCCGCATTTCAAAGCTTATCCTTGGCTTTCTTGACTGCCTTATAATCAGTGCTCCGCCGACAACTGAAACGAAAACTATAAATGCCAAACCTCCGAAGATGGTTATTTGATTAAAAAAGCCGTTGATGTCAAATTGTTCTTTTTTCACTTCCTTGAGTTCACCTTTTACTTCATCCAATTTTGCCGCAATTTCAGGGTTTGATTTTGCTACCGCATCCGCCAGCTGTGCATTCAAATCATCAACTTTCTTTAATGCATTGCTGGTCAGCTCATCCTGGCAGGCCTGGTTTCCTGCCTTCATTGCATCCCATGAACAACCCAGACCTTCCCATTGTGTTACATTTACCTGTTCACCATTTGGGAGTGTGATGCAGAAAATCCCTTCTCCGCATGGAAACTTATATTTTGCGATATACTGTTCCGCAGAATCCACCCTTCTGAAATCAACGGAGTATGCTATGTTGTCAATCACAATCCTGCAAGTGCCTTCAGTTGTCGGTATTATGGCCAGATATGCTTCATCCCCTTTTCCCATGTTGAAGCCCAGCAAAGAATCGGTTTCAGTGGAAGTTGCATCAACAAGGTTTCCTGAAAGGTTGAGTTGGTAGATTGTTATGCCACAGGCAGCACTTACGCCGCTTACATTGAACAATTTGTTTTCCTGTTCTATGGCCTTGTAGAAGTAGAAATCCCTTGTAAGGAAATCCCCTGTGTAAAGATATGCGGTCAGTTTCACCGGATCTATAAGGTATTTCCTGAAATCGCCTTCCGCAACATATTGGATGCTTATTTCTGTTATGGTTGGCAGTTCCTCAACTGGCGGGGCATCTATTATTGGCGGTTCATCACTGCCCCCAAATGAAACATTGAAATCCGCCATATAATTCGCAAAGGCGATGCCTGAGAAAAGAAGGGTTGCCAGCAAAACAACAAACCACTTCATTTATGGCACCAACACATTCAAATCCTTGATTTCAACTTTGCACTGCCCTTCCGCATTCATCAATGCGCCTATTGAAAGCCTCTGTCCGTTTGCGGTTATCAGGAAAACCTGCTTTGGCTGCTGCATATTCAGGTCATAGGGCTTTCCGTCAAATACTGTTTTCACATCGCATGCGGTTTCCGTCAAAGATACCGCTTCAATGGCGACCTGGCAACCGATGCAGTTCCCATCCCACAGTGCCGCTGCAGAACTTTGGGTGTCAACAAATCCATTTCCATCCGCTGAAAAATACTTGAATGTGCCAGACGTTGTTGTTATGTTCTGCGTCTGGTTTCCTGACAGAAGCACCTGAAAGTATTTTGCTATGTCCGGGAAATTTATCTGAAAGTCCGCCGTGAAGTTTGCGAATGCAATCCCGGAAATTGCCAGCAAACATATCGCTACTAGCCATATCTTCTTGTTCATGTTTTTACCCTCCTCCTTGCACTACTATTGGCTGATTATCCGCAGATTCCGCTTTTTCCAAAGCTTCTGCAGCATAATTTTTAATTTCGTTCTCAATTGCCTTCTTCCTTCCTGCCCAGATTTCGGTTGCTATTTCTACAAGCTTTTTTGTGCCGGTCATATAGGTTAAATCATTGAATGTCATTGGGGGTGTGAGAATTACCCAGCGCTGGTCGAGAAGTGCGTTGCAGAAGAAAAGAAACTTCGTGCCATCTTTCTTCCCTATAAATACGAAGACGGGCGGGCGGTTGATTGTGATTGGCGCAAGGGATAGTTCATAATCGCCGAATGGATATTCTGCAACCAGCTTCTGTCTTACTTTGGCCGGAGTTTCAAACCCCTCCCAGGTGAATTCCCAGGGGCCGGTATCTGAATCGTACCCCAGTATTTTATCATAAAAGAAAATCCAGGTCAGGATGAACAGCAATGCCACAACCTTGAAACGGAGGTCTGGCTCATCCCATACAATGAAGATTATCACGAATGTGGCCAATGTAAGGAAAATCTGCACTATTGATTTTGACTTCATTGTGATTCCTCTTTTACATTTTTTACTGACTTACGCCAGGCATTTAACCTTGCGGCGGTTCTTTCTTTCATTATTACTTTTTTAAAATCTGGGTGGCTTTCATTGCTATGTTCAAAATGTGAGACATCATATTTACACCAAACACAGCCTTCTATCCTTTCTGTGAGTTTGGGTCTTGGAAAGTGTAACACATCAAATATTATCCAATCAATTAATGTCATCTCAGCTCGCCTCCTTAGCCTCACAGCTTTTTATTTTTAATTCCTGCAACTTTAATTCATCAAGCAAATTAGTTATTATTCGGTCATATCTAATCTCATTTGATGTTAGAGTATCCATGCAACCATCAAGCTGGCGTTTATCTACGAATTTATTGTCGGTCTGAGGCTGTTCTATTTTGATACAACCACCATAAGTATTCCCATCACATACACCTGCTGGAATTGGGTTACAATTAAAGCTGGCTATGCATTGTTCCCTTATCTTTTCTTCTTCTGCAGAACGGACATGAGGCTGTTGTTTTGGTTCTTGTTCTACAATAACCTTTACTTCTTCTCCAAATGTCGGACTCGATACATTGCAAAAATAAATAGGTATTTCAGATTTAGTCTTCGCTAATTCACAAGCACTCAAACCAATCCAAAGACCGCTTCCACAAACCTGTTTCTCCTTGTCCCACTCGAAACCTAATTGGGTGCATTGGGTGGAGAGCTTGTCGGGAATTACAAATGCCTCATCATAAAGATAGGAAAGTGCCCCACCTACAAACATTGCCATTCCTATTGCCACTAAATATACTTTAAGCCCATTTTCCATCATGCATCACTGCTCCGTTTTTTCAGTAAATTGTCCGCCTGTTTCTGCACCTTGATATATGCCCTTCCCTTCTCCGTTATTGATATTGAATTCCGGGTTATGTTCGTTCCGGCTTTTTTCTGCTCTATTTCTATCAAAGTAATGCTGGCCAGCATCTTTACTGATGCTGAGATTGTTGGAAGGCTCCAATCCGGGAAAAGACGGAGCAATTCCCTTTCGCTGTCCGCTTTCCCTCCCCTGACATTTATCTTTTCCAGCAGCACTTGTGCCCTTATAGGCAGTTTCCCTTCCAAGCAAGTTCACCTTCTCCTTTTATTGTTCTTCAGTTCTTTCAGGATCTGCTTAAGCACATAGATTTTTTCCGATTCGGCAACTCTTTCACCCCTCAATGCAATTTCAATTATTTCCCTGTATGCCAGTTTGCCCCGTATTGAATACATTGCATCATTGCAGGTCTGGCATACAAACATCCAGCCTTCGCCTGTTTTCTGGAATTCCAATTCCCCTCCGCATCTTGGGCATTTTGAATCGGCTTTCAGCCTCTCACCTTCTTTGAGAAATGTTTTCTTGCATGTTTCGCAAATAACTTGGTCGGCAATATTGCGCTGTATGTGTCACATGTAAGCGTGTCGATGTTCTCCCTTCTTCTTAGGATTACTGTTGGAGTGTTCGGTGGCATCATTTTTCCTCCAGGCTGTAAAATGTAATATATTGCATCTCAGGGGAGAAGCCACATGCAACCGCCTGAATTTCATTTTTCCTGTAGCTTTCCCACAAATCCGCAGCTGATGGATTGCAGCTCACCAAATACCTCTGTTCTTCTGTATGTGGATGGGTATGCAACAATATGGGGCAATTCTTTGATAGGCTCCACAATGTTGTCTTTGTTGATTCCTGCAGGTCGGCTTTGTGCCATGAATCTATTTTCATTATTCCATCACTTTCAACTGCATCAAGGCATAACCCGCCCTCCAGGGGGTAAAAGGTTGAATACATCCTGCGTATCTCCGGCATGAGCTTGGTGTTCAGCAGGATTTCCTTCTCTTGTTTTCCAGATGTAAAAACAAAGTAAGTGTTGCCGTCATTGTTCAGCACTCTTTCATAATACCAGGATGATGTTTCGTATTGAGAATAATCTATTGCAGGGGCATCTTCTATCAGGCTGGGTATGCTGAAGGCTGATGCGAATAATGCAAATCCAAGCGCTGAAATAAAGATTGTGAGAAGGAATCCTGCTGCGATACACCATTTCACCGCATATTTCCAGAACTCATTTGATTTTCGTTCAAAGGACCACTGGTTTATTGCATAAGCCATTGTCACGATTATGGTTAATGCAATGAGCAGCCCAAAGTCTGCTATAGGGCCGGAAGAATCGGGCAGTAATGTCCACGCAGTTATAAGAGTTAATATCCAAAATACCCCGAATATAAAACCCATTTATGCATCACTGCTCCGTTTTTTCTTTTTGCTCAGTAAAGCCTTTCCTTTTTTAGGGTTCCAACCCCAAACTCCGTTTTCATCTTTTACAAGAGCAGGTTCAATTATTTTTATTACTTTGATTTTCCCCTCACTCATGCGCCCACCTGCCTTGCTTTGGTTTTTCATCGTCATAAGGCAATAAATTCCAAAAATCCCGCAACTTTATTAAAAGTTTATATGCCGCATAAAGAAGAATCGCTGAACTAATTGTCACTAGTAAAAAAGGCAATCTACTTATTTCGGTTGCCGTGCCATATGTAAAAATGTGGAACCAAAAGAAAATCGGGAAAACAAGGCAAAGTGCAAAAATAATTATCAATAAATCTATTATGTTCATTTCCCTTCACTCTCCTGTTCGTTTTCCAAATCCTTGAAAATGTGGGGCTCGTGCTTCTGTTGCTTGACTGCAATAACCAAATCCTTCACTGCAGCACGGATGTCTTTCATCACGTTCATGTGCAGCTGGATGTTCTTGTTGTACTCGCCCATATACGGAGCAAGGTTGTTGTAGAATGTATCATGGATTTTGTTCACTGCAATTTGCTTCTCAAGGATTTCCCTTAGGTCCTTGGGGTAAATCAGCTTTTCTTCTTCTTCAAGCTGCATTGATTCCTTGTAAATCCTGTGGAAAATATTGCTGTCAACAAGACCATTGTCAACAGTAACTGCCTCGCCTTCATCTATGTGCTTTGAGAAATCAACAATGTAGCGGAGCTGACCATCAAGGGAGATATACATCTTTTTCCCATCTTTCCTTAGTTCTTTTGCGACTGCGTCATTGAGGTGCGCAAGTTCATACTTGAGAATCCTCACTGAAAGGGTGTTTTCCCTGAAGAAAGCAACCTTGAAAATCCTGTTGAGCTCAAGGCCTATGTCCTCAATCAGCTTGAGCATGATTAATTCTGCGTCAGTGCCTGTTGCAGCGAAAATATCAGGCAGATAGACCATTACTCCGTTTGCATGGGCCCTGCACTCAAATTTGTCATTGATGAAGAACCTTGGCGCTTCATCTGTAATTCCTGACTTGTTTCTCAGGGTAATTTTTGAATGGCTGATTTTCCTTAAGGACAGGACACGTCCTCTGTTCTGCTTCCATTTGTTTTTGTCCAGGCTTTTGGGCAAGTCGTACATTATTTGTACTCCGTTAATTCGATATTGTTTTTTGTGTGATTTCGATAGCCCAAGGAGTTGTAACCCGTCACGAGTTACCTGCAGATTTTTGTCCAGAAGGTTCTTTGCTTTGAGGTTGCGAATGTGCTTGTAAATGGTTTTTCTGCTTAATTTCAACAGTTGCGATATTTTCCTTGGTGTGAAGTTTCCGGTTGCTACTAAGTCGAAAACTCTTTGCTGTGCTGCAGAAATGCCCTGACTGTCACCCCCTTTTGTAACCCCGGTGACAGCCATCACATACCACCATTCCGTTTCATGGCCTGCCTCAAAGTCTGATGCTTTTTCCAGACTGTGAGGGCCCTAATATTTGACATTCCTCCAAAATTGTAGATTCCTACAACGCCCTGCAGCTCGAGTAATTTGAAGGTTATATCTGGATATGCAGTGGGCACAAGCCTATGCAGGAAAAGAATCTTTCCGTTTGGTTCGCAGACACGAATCATTTCCTGCAGCACTTTCCTGATGTTGAAATAAGGAAGGTTGTAAAGACGGAGCGCTTCTTCTTCCGAATAAGGCGGGTCCGCAAAAACAAAGTCAAAGGATTCACTTTCAAATGGAAGTTCCTCGCAGTTGGCAACAACCGTGGGTTTTAGCTCGGGTTTAATGTCCACTGTTGTTCCGTCTGGGTCTTTGAAAGAGCCACTGAACAGCCATAGGCGCTTTTGCCCCCACCAATGTTTCCTCACTTTGTTAATTAGGCCGAGGGGGAATGCGCCCGGATAGGCCGGATTTGGACCAAGCGCCCATACATCACGAAAATATGGTTTTTGCATCAGAGGCCCTCCGCTTCCTTGATTTGCCTCGCAATGAATTGAGCACATTGCGGTACGACTGCATTTCCGAGGGATTTAATTCGGTGTATCCGATTGGGAATCCCATTAGCCACTCGCAGAATTCCGGCGTCAGTTGCCCAGATTTCTTGCTTGTTGATTTGTTTGAATGTAGCAATACTTCCGCATCCAGACGGCCTTTCGGGTTTCCAAATTTTAAAATCGTTTCCTGCTTGTGGCCCTTGTAATCTCTCGTTGTTGGAGTGGGCCATGGTCTTACTTCCTTTGACAGATTGTAATTCCTGTCGTAATCCTTGTTTTTCCAATCTCCTGATTGTGGTGTCGGCCATTTCCTCACGACTTGACTTAGATTCACACTGTGCATGCTTCCAGGTTTCTGTTGGCTCGATTTCATCTTGTCTGTGAACACATCTGCTGTTGTCACTGTAGGCCACAATGAATATTCTCTCCCTTTTGTGTGGTGCTCCGACATCCTGAGCCGATAAACAGAACCATTCCGCATCATACCGAATTTCGGCAAGGTCTGCAAGGACATTGCAGAGTCCCCGAAAAGTAAGCGCTGAAACGTTTTCAATGAGTGCGTACTTGGGTCGTATTTCCCCAATAGCTCTATGGAATTCTTTCCAGAGTGAGCTTCTTTTGCCTTCGATAATTCCTTTCCCTTTCCCTGCGATTGAAATGTCTTGGCATGGGAATCCGCCTGTGATAATATCGACTTTCGGGAGCTTTGTAAAGTCGATTGTTGTGATGTCTCCGTAGATTGGTGTGTTAGGCCAGTGCTTTCTGAGGACTGCCTGGCAGAACGGATTATTTTCGACGAACCATTCTGTTTTGAATCCTTCCCTTTCAAAACCCAATTCGATTCCTCCAATTCCGCTGAATAAACTGCCGACATTCACTTCAACCGCCTCAACCTTTTGGCCTCTTTCAGTTCTTCTTCCGCATCCTGCAATGTCATGCAGTCGGCATAGCACTCCTTGTCATCCTCAACGAAATACCTCGTTACTCTGCGCTTTACAATTCTTAATTTGCTCATTCCCCCGCCTCCCCAAATATCAAGAAAATAAGCTTTGTTTCCCAGCCTTTCCATTCCGGCTTTTTTGAATACATCTTTTTCATGAGCTCATAGAACTGTGATTGCGTCATGTTGGCATCCAGGTATGAATAGAGGTCTGCTGCGGTGCGCAAATCCATTGTTTCAATACGCACCAGTTTTGCGGTGCGAAAAAACTTCTTTTTCAGGATTACGTCAAAAATGTCGCTTTGGTGACCGAGATAATATTCGTATTTCCTTTGTTCCCAGAGGCGAAAGGTTGAGAATGAATTGCACATCAGCTTGTTGTTCCAGTTCTTGCTGAAGGTGATTGTTGGGTTTTTCAATCTATCCACCCCAATTGCTCTAAACTTCGTTCATTCAATTCCTTATCAACCTCTTCATATCGTGGGAATTCACTATGCTGCCACCAACCATTTGAATTTCCATCTGTTATTTTAGAGCAAAAATAATTTACCTGTAGGCTATTGTAATACGCTTCACAATCTTGTTTTTCAAGGGTGCAAACAACCCAATCTCTTTTTTGTTGATGTAATTCACCCTTTAAATCTGTAATTTGTTCTTCCAAAAATGCAACTTTACTGTCATAGGCGCTAATAATGCTTTTTTCTCTATATTCGCTATAAGAATATTTGCTGTTGGAATCAACGCAACCACCTATGAACAACAGACCAAGTATTCCTGCAATTAAAAGTTTGTTCACTCCATCAACTCCCCGGAAATCAAATCCCATCTGTGCGCTGGCTTGTGCAAATCCTTTATGTAAAGCTTTGCGAATCCATCGGCAACATCATACCAGTAAGAGGCAACCCAGAAAGGCGGTTTTCTCATTGTTTTGTAATCTTCCCTTGTCCAGACTTTCCAGAACAGCCTTCCGTCAGGGCCGGAATCAAGCTGCACAACATTGTTTTCCCAATCGAAACGGAGTAGCTGTGTTTTCGGCATTGCTTTGTTGCGCTCAAACATGAAGGATTTATTGTAACGGCGCTCCGCTTTTTTGAAATCGAGCAGCACCCCGTTCCGCTCTATTTCGTTGGATGTTGGGAAGATTGTGAATTCTTCATTGCCGAAAATCAACTCTACTGATTCCTTGTAGATTCTCACTATTGGCGGGTTGAGGTCGTAGAGGGTTAGCTGCATCAGTTAATCACTCTCACAGGATAATTTTTGGAAACTAATTGCATTGTGCGGAGTTTTGCGAGTGCCCTATCAAGATGCCCGCTTTTGTATGAATAGCCGGACATGAGGGAAAGTTGTGCCCTTGTCAAACCTTCTGGATGCTGCAATAATGTTTCATAAATTTTTCTTGGCGCTTCTCCGAGCTTTTCTAAAGTTGCAGTATATTCAGGGCGTAAATGATTCTGTGGTATTGATTCGGTTACTATGTTGTTTCCGCCGACAAGATTCCTGATATTGTTGATTACAGAGTTCAGCTTCCTTATCTCCGTGTCTTTCTGAATCAGTTGTGATTCATATTCATTTCTGATTCTCACCAAATCAATTGCGGGCTCTGGCGGAGCAGCTTGTGGTTTAGGTTCATCAAGCAATGAAGTTTCCCTTAACTGCTTTTTTATTGTTGTTTTCTGGAATTTTTCGATGAAAGCCTGAACATCAACCTGTGTCAGGGTCGGCATCTCGAATTTTGTATCGAGCTTTTCCCTATCTGGGTGGAATGTGTTTCTTTTCCTGATTTTTATTCTTTCAAAAATTTCCAAGAATTCCGGGCTCCATATCCAGCCTTCGCCTGTCGGCAATGAAGGCAAAGAATCCATAAATTTTTCAAAGTCCCCTTCCGCTGCATGATGTTCAACCCATTCTTTCAGGGCTTTTCTGTCCTGCGGAGCAATGTTCCTGAATGCGAGCAGAGTATCAATCTGCGTCAGGACATCTTTGTTGATTGTCGCTGCACGCTGATTAATCAGAGTAACTCCGATGCCTCTATTCCTCCCCATGACAACGAGATTGCTGACTGCGTTGAAACATTTCCCCAATGCTCCGAAAACTCTTTGCGGAACAAATTCGTGGGCTTCCTCAATGAAAATATGCCTCGGAGTGTTGTTTATGTTCAGAAGTTCCTCGGCGAAATCTGTTATGAGCTGGCGCTGCTGATTCTTTGGCATTCCGAAAGTTGAAATCACGCAGGAGATGTTTTCCTTTACTACAGCTTGCGCTATTTCTTTTCCCATGTCCTTTGTAAGCGGAATATCGGAGTGCTCCTTTCCGAACACAACGATTGGAAGGCCTTTGTCTTTTCCGTTTGAACTTAGTCTTAAACCCCACCACACATCAATCGGGTCGATTACTACAAATGGGATGTTGTTTGTGTAGAATTCTTCTGCCAGCACAGCAGCAGTATAGGTTTTTCCAGCACCTCTCTTTGCCAAAATCGCAAAAGTCTTTGTCGCTGCGTTTAGTGGGATATTTTTTTTCAGCCCGATTTTCAAATCACCCAAGCTCTCACGCCCCGCACTCAAACGTCTTTATTGTCGTTGGAACGTATGTCGAATTTTCATCAAAGGAGAATATTTCCCTCTTGTTTCCCGCATCAATCACGAATGCGTTCCATGCATAGCCCAGATAATGGAAGTTCTCATCGAATTGGATTTTGTAGTCCGGGTAAAAGCAGTATTCATTCACAACATAGGAGTTTGAATCTTCCGGCTTTTCAGGGAGCTTCTGGCAGTTGTCCGTCTGCGAGAGCGATGCGATGTTTTCACTCGATTCCGTCTTTTCTATGAACAGCACTTTTCCGCAGTCTTTCGTTGTCTTGAACGAGAAAACACTTTCATAGGTTTTTGCTTCCGGCGCTGGCTGCTCATCAAACGGATTATCTATTTCCGGCATTGTGCATCCGAATAGGAGCACTGATGCTGCGATTAAGAAAAGGATTTTTTTCATTTTGACTTCCTCCAATTTTTTTTAAGCGTAATGCAACTTTTTAACCTCTGTTATTTTTTGGGCTAAATCGTGTGGCGGATAAACAATGCAAATATTTTTTTCCATGGCAGAAGCTTCAAAACAATTTTCATCGTCGCAATAAAATGGGTCAACGTAGGAAGGAATAGTGCACAAGTTATCTATACTTTCTCGAACTGTTGGCAACCTAGCAAAAAATTGTACCTCAAAACTTTCTGCATTTCTTACGACAAGGCAAGCATCCATATTGATTTTTTGAACTTGAATTAATTCCACTGCTTCGCCCCCACTCTTATTTGGGCAGGGGGGCGCTATAACTTCTGCGGAGAGTTTTGGTTCTGGTTGTACTTTTTCAATTAAAAACACCATTGCAGCAAGAACCACAATTATTACAAAAAAAGTCCAAGCGTAGATAAGATAGTTCAGTGACCATTGCGCTTTGCTCACCCAACCACCCCGCCGTATTTCCAAATTTCAGAATTATCCAATGCAGCCCTGAATTTTGTTGCGCAGTCCGGGAAATGGAAAGGAAGGCGGTCATGCGAAACCTTGCTGAATGCGACAACACACTTTTTTTCAAGCTGATGGATTGGCTTGTGGCATTCCCGGCACATTGCCTTTGTTGCGTTATCCACTATCGATATTTTGGTCATTGTTTCACAACCACTACAAGCACTTTGTTTTCTGCTTTCGCCCTGAACTCAGCCCTTGCTTTTTTTGCTTCGGCTTTTGTTTTGTACGGGCCGTGGAAATTATCTGCGTGCAGGTTCTCTCTCCAGAACCAACCATCAGGGTTTTTCCAGTAGAAGCTCATTCGGATGCCTCATTTTTTTCTTTGATTTTTCTCACAGCTTCACGGAAAAAATATGCTTGTAAGGATTTTTCACGCTCGGCTGGGTCATAAAAAAAGGCTTTTTTTGATTCAATTAAAATCTGTTTTGCTATTTCATTGTCCGCTGCAATTAACCATTCTTCAATATCGATTTTCTCTTTTTTTGCCATTTACTTCCCCTTCTGCATTTTTGCGTAATTTGTATTTGGAAGTTTTGCTAAAATTTCCAAATCCTCTTTTCTGAATGCATGACTGAGAAAATAAGCAGGGTGCAAAATTACCACCCCGGTGTTACCAGGCCAGTATAAGTTTGGCTTGGATTCTGCAACAGAGCACACAACTTGCTGAAATGCTTTGCAGCATTGACATTTGGTATTGCCTTTCCTTTGTTTTCGTATGAATTCCAATTCATGCGTTTCCCTCCGTTAATCTTAGCAAAAAATTAGGGAAGGCTTTTGGGTGGGGTGAATTGAAGGCGCTCAAAGAGAGCTGAAAAAAAGAAAGCTGGGCAGAAGGTCTTAAAGAGGTGGATAAATTTCGCCCAGCATTGGTAATTGAACCAAAATCAATAAAGCCATTGCATCTGCAAATAGAATAAATCTCACAAATTCTTTCCGGCCTTGTTGGAAGCGGGGCCGGATAACCTCCTTTTAAAGAATCGGGTTTTTTGGGTTCAGGCCCGGTATTGATACTGTACTGTTTGTTGGGTTCAAATCCCGGCGGGAGCATTCCAAGCGCATCGCTTGATGCAAGTTGGTAAGGGGTTTGAAATTGAGGCTTGTTATCCACGAGCCTCTTTCCCTCCAACCCCTTGCCAACCGTCAGAATGCTTTGTACTTGACCGAACAACACTGCAGGGGTCATTTCAGAAGGCCCCCATCTTTCAGAAGTCTTTTCAAAGCAGAGCCAGGAGATTCATCTCCCACTGCTTTTGTCTCACCTAATTTTTTGACTTCAACGGGAACCTTCATGACTACCATTTGAGCCATGGGGTTTCCTCCATTACTGTAGTTAGTAGGCGTTACTCCTTAATAAATTGATACGAAACTATGTATAGTTATGAAATTAGCCCTTTTTCGGAGTATAATAAAGGGTTAATTTTCCGATAAACCAATAGGTTGATTTCGGTTCAACTGCAATTATAAAAATCTTCGATTCGAGAAATTTATGTAGAGAGGTGGGACTTAATGGACTTAGCAGAGAAATTCGCAGCGAAGAGCGTACAGGTTTCAACGGAGCAGCTGGAAAAGTTGTCATGCCATGAGCTGATAGACTTTTCAAAATTCATCAACCGTTTTAGGCATAAGAAATTCAAGAGTGAGGGGCCTGAGAAATACGGGAACCAGGTGCTTACTATTTCCGAGCAGGAATACCAGTACATCCATTCAATGTGGCCGGAGCACAGGAAATGGAGGAAGGCGAAAATAATCCATGCAATCAATAGGCGCACAGGGAGAAGGGTGTGTGAGATTGTGCAGCTGAAAGCCTATGATGTTGACTGGCAAACGCAAAGGGTGAGGTTTCCGAGGGGGAAAATGAGGGGCGGGCTAGAGGTGTGGGATGAGGTCTGGCTTGCTGATGATGCATTCCAGGAACTGCAGGAGTATTACAAGGAAAGGAAGGAAGAAATCAAGGCCAATAATTGCTTTTTGTTCTTTTCCGAGAATCCGTTCAGGCAGGAAGGCACCCATGTTACTTCTGGGTATGTGCAGCGCAGCTATTACCAGGTGCGGGATGAGTTGGGGCTGCTTGAGCCTCAATACCAGTATGGGGAAACGATTGAAAGGAAGCACCCAAGAACAGGCACTGTTTTTAAATCAAAATTAATGAAGAACAGTTTGACAAGCCATAGGAGGGCTGTGGGACAGGACACAATTTGGACCCTTGATACGCCTGTGGCCTTGACTGGAAAGGTGCTGGGGCACACAAGGTTTGATACCACAATGAAGTATGCGCAGAGGCCTCCGCAGGAGCTCCAGGATTCGGTCATGAAGAAGCTTTACGCATTGAACCGCAGCAAGGTGAAAAGCCCTAGTCAAGCCTAAAACGGGGATATGTCTCCACAACATTCCGTCTCGGCTTGTAAATTGTTGTGTTTCGGTCAGTCAAAACCTGTATTTCACCTTGTATTTCACGTTTAAATGCAGGTTGTCCTTTGGCATATAATGCATGGACTGCCTTTTCCACAACCTTTGTTTTATCAAGCCCATACCAAATAGCCAATTCCTTAATTTCTGCCTTAATTGAGGCTCTAAAGCGGTTGTTTGTTGGAATTGTTGTTTCTCCATTTCTCTGCATTTTTTAACCTCCTAAAAGGGCAATAGCCCACGTAATAATTACCAGTGCTCCACCGAGTATAAGGAGCGCAAGCGTTGTCCTTCTGAGCTGAAGTATTGCAGCGCCTACGCCTATCAGCACAAGAATCATGCCAACAATGATGCCGATGGGGATTCCGAAAAGCTGCACAGTTACAAGGTTGCCGGTGATTTCAGGGAGTTTTAGATTGATTTCCGGCTTGAGATATGCGAAAATCGCAGTTCCGATTGATGCAATGATACCGATGCCGACAAGCAGGGCGGCTGTCCTTTTTTTGTCTGTCATGGCAACTCCTGCTCCGGCAATTACAAACAGCAGGCCGATTAATATTCCTGCAGGAATTCCTCCTAATTGTGCTGTTGCCAGATTGCCCGTAAGTTGTGGAAGCTGGAAAGAAATGTTGGGTTTTATTATTGCGAATATTGCAGAGCCTATTGCCAGCAAACTTCCTAATCCAACAAGCGCAAGCGTTGTCCTTCTGAGCTGAAGTATTGCAGCGCCTACGCCTATCAGCACAAGAATCATGCCAACAATGATGCCGATGGGGATTCCGAAAAGCTGCACGGTTACAAGGTTGCCGGTGGCCGGGGGAATCTTGCTTGAATCAATTATATCTGGTTTTTTTGTGGGGGGATATTCGCATTTTTCTTCTATGCACACAAGGCCCACTTTGCAGTTGTCATCTATGAGGCAATGACTTCCTACAGTTCCTGTTGTTGGTGTGGAGCCTCCGCCTGACGGAATTCCGTCATTGCGCTGGACATTTGCTGTTTGCGTTCCTGCGCTTGTGTTTCCCGCATAATCTGTTGCCGAAAAAATCACATAAACCGTATCTAGGTCGCTTGAGAGTGAAACAGTCAGTGAGCATGTTCCTGAAAATGGGTCTGAAATGGAAAGTGTCTGGGTTGAACTCAGGACTGAATTCAGATAAACATTTGCCGTGCAGTTTTCAAT
>SCTY01000031.1 GCA_004297625.1 Betaproteobacteria bacterium
GCTTCCTTCAGATTCGCAGTCGCCCGCGACACCCTTGCCGTTCGGCTAACACTTCCTCCTGTCAGGCGTGTAATGGACTCTCACCATCAAGTGAGTGCGCCCTGCCGGGCGCACAAAAAAGAAGCCGCCCGAAGGCGGCCTCTTAGGGGGAGCCATTACCCAAGGGAGGGAGGGTGAATGGCTCAGGGGGAGTGGTCATTGTGCAAGGCGAGCGCGGGCGTGTCTGTCGCTAGCACTTGGAATCTCGTGTCGCGCAAGCACTACAAGAGCGCGCACAGGCAAAATAATTCGCCATTCGCGGCGGTTTAGCGTACAGTCCGCCCTCGCTTTCCGCAGTCCCGCCTCCCTCGCGCAGTCCCGTCGAAAGATTTCTTTCGGTTTGGCATAGCGGCTTTCGGTTGGCGCCAACCCAAGGAAATCTCATGAGCTTTTCGACGCTCGGCCTCGATTCATCCCTGCTGGACAACCTCGCGCGCCTCGGCTATGCCGAGCCTACGCCGGTGCAGCGTGCCGCGATCCCCGCGGTGATCGCCGGCGGCGACCTGCTGGTCTCCTCGCAAACCGGAAGCGGCAAGACCGCCGCGTTCGTGCTGCCTGGCCTCGAGCGCCTGCGCGGCGCGCCGGCGCGCGCCGGCAAGGGCCCGCGCATGCTGGTGCTCACGCCCACGCGCGAGCTCGCCATGCAGGTTCAGAAGGCAACCCACGGCTACTGCGCCGGGCAGAAGCTCCTCACCGCCTGCCTCGTGGGCGGCGTGCGCTTCGGCAGCCAGCTTGCGCAGGTAAGAAAGGCGGTCGACATCGTGATCGCCACGCCGGGCCGCCTGAAAGACCACATGGACCGCGGCACCGTCGGGCTGGGCCGCGTCGAGCTGCTGGTGCTCGACGAAGCCGACCGCATGCTCGACATGGGCTTCCAGGAAGAGCTCGACGCCATCGTGGCGCGCGCGCCGAAGGAGCGCCAGACGCTGCTCTTTTCGGCGACGCTCGCCGGCGTGGTCGGGCGGCTCGCCGCGCGCGTCACGCGCGATCCGAAGCGCATCGAGATCGCGCGCCGCGAGGAAGCGAAGCTCGACATCACCCAGCACGCGCTCATCGCCGACAACGAGGCGCACAAGGGCCGCATGCTGGATGCGCTGCTGCGCGAGGTGGAGGTCGAGCAGGCGCTCGTCTTCACCGCCATGAAGCGCACCGCCGCCGAGCTCTCGCTATCGCTGGTCGCGAAGGGCTTCGCCGCGGGCGCGCTGCACGGCGACATGCAGCAGAAGGAACGCACCCGCACGCTGAATCAGCTGCGCGAGGGCAGGATGCGGGTGCTGGTGGCGACCGACGTCGCCGCGCGCGGCATCGACGTGCCGGGCATCAACCTCGTGGTGAACTACGACGCGCCGCGCATGGCCGAGGACTACGTGCACCGCATCGGCCGCACCGGCCGGGCGGGCCGCGCCGGCATCGCGGTGACCTTCCTCGGGCGCGAGGACCGCACTCTCGTGCGCCGCATCGAGCGGTTCACCGGCCACAAGGTGAGCCTGATGGAGATCCCCGGCCTGGAGCCGCGCCGGTAGAGAGATGGGAGAGATGGGGTCAGAGCAAATGCTCTGACCCGATTTGAAGCTTACGGAGCGAGCTTGCCGAGCGCTTCGGCGCAGGCGCTGGCGACGTCGCGGTTCGGCTCGGCGGTGCTGCCGGGCATCGTCGCCCAGCCGCCCTTGCTTACGTATTCGCCCTTCTCCCAGTCCTTCGTCTCTTTCAGCGCCGCGAGGCTCGCCTGCACCTTGGGGCTCTTCTGGAACTGGGCCACGCATATCGGGGTGAGCGCCGAGACGAGCGCCGCGTCGGCGCGCGCACCGGCGAGCGTCTCGGCCTTGGAGCCGGTAACCCAGCCGCCCCAGTTGAATCCGACGAACGCGAGGGCGATCGCGCCGGCGGCCACGCCCCAAAGGAATGGTTTCGTTTCTACGGGAAGGCTGGGAATTTTCATAATTATTTCCTCGCTGATCCAGTGTCCGCGCCTGCCGCGGGACCTTCTGTGCGCTGTCGCACATACCGTGCGTACCGCAGGGAACAAAATGGACCGATGGAAATCATCCTGTGGGTGTTACTGGGGAGCGCGGTCGGCTGGGTCAGCTACCGGTATATGCGCTTCAATGAAGCGCGCGGCATGAACGTCTCGCTCATCATCGGCGCTGCGGGCGCGTTCATCGGCGGGAAAGTGCTGATGCCGATGTTCACCGCCGCCGTCGACGCTCCGGTCGATTTCAGCGTGCCGGGGCTCTTTTTCGCGGCCATTGCGGCCGCCGCCTTCCTAGTGCTCGGGAACCTGGTGTACGTCCGCTGGGGCGTATAGCCGATTCTTGTCCGATAGCGACTTGAGCAGGCCCTCGATGCCGCCGCTGCGCACCGCCGCGGCGAAGCTCTCGCGGTAGTTCAGCACCAGGCTGACCCCCGCGATTCGCACGTCGAACACCTTCCAGCCCGCCGGGCGGTCCTCCATGTCGTAGTCGATCTCCAGGGCCTGCGCTCCGGGCCGCTTCACGATCGAGCGCACCAGGACCTCGGTGTCGCCGGCGGCGGCGCGCAGCGGCCGGTACTGCACCTCCTGGTCGCGGTAGCCCGACAGCGCGCCCGAATAGGTGCGCACGAGAAGCGTCCTGAACTCGGCGACCAGCGCCGCCCGCTGCTGCGGCGAAGCGGCGCCCCAGCTGCGTCCCGCGGCCGTGCGCGTCATGCGCTGAAAATCGAATAGCGGCAGGATCTTGCTCTCGACGAGCTGCGCAACCGCGCTCGGCTGCCCCGCCGCCAGATCCTCCCTCAGGGTGGCGATGATCTCGGAGGTGACCGCGTGCATCAGCGCATCGGGCGTCTGCGCGGGCGGCGCCAGGAACTCGGCGCCGGCACTGCGTGCGAGGAGAAGAAGCAGGACGGCCAAGAGGGTTGCGATACGGCGTTTGTGCAATGTCATTATGCTTTCCTTAGATTGCGTTTAAGCCGCCTGTCTGTACGCCAGCGCACGAACGGGCGTAGCATGGTCCATGGCCATGGCGCACAACGTCTCCGGCGCTCACCCCACCCGGAATCGCCTCCTCGCCTCGCTCTCCGACGAGGACTACCAGGCGATCGAGCCGCACCTCGAGGCGATGGCGATGCCGCTCGGCCTCGCGGTCTACGAATCCGGCGGCCCGCAGGGGCACGTGGTCTTCCCGACCGATAGCGTCGTGTCGCTGCTCTATGTCCTGGAGAGCGGCGCCTCCACCGAGATCGCGGTCACCGGCAACGAGGGCGTGGTCGGGATCTCGCTGTTCATGGGAGGCGAGACCACGCCGAGCCGCGCCGTGGTGCAGAGCGCCGGGAAGGGGTACCGCGTGCGCGCGGCGATCCTGAAAAAGCAATTCGAGTCGCGCGGCGCGCTGCAGCACCAGCTGCTGCGCTTCACCCAGGCGCTGATCACCCAGATGACGCAGACCGCGGTGTGCAACCGCCACCACGCGGTGGACCAGCAGCTCTGCCGCTGGCTGCTGCTGATGCTCGACCGGCTTCCCGCCAACGAGCTGAGCATGACCCAGGAGCTGATCGCCAACATGCTCGGCGTGCGGCGCGAAGGGGTCACCGAGGCGGCCGGCAAGCTGCAGGCGGAAGGGCTCATCGAGTACCGCCGCGGCCGCATCCTGGTGCTCGACCGGCCGAAGCTCGAGGCGCGCGTGTGCGAATGCTATGCGGTGGTCAAGCGCGAGTATGACCGCCTGCTCGGGCGCGTGACGGGCGATCCGCAACACGGATCGTATTCCGCACCCCGGTGACGCCCGTGATCCCCCGGGCGAGCGCTCCGGCCCGGTGCACCTCGGCCATCGAGCGCACGAAGCCCTTGAGGTGAACCACGCCGTCGCGGGTTTCTATGGAAATGTCGGTTTTCCCGAGCATCGGATCGTTCCGGATGGCGCTCGTCACCCGCGCGGTGATGAGCGCGTCGTCGAAGCCGACGCCCTTCTCCTGCGCGCTGACGCCGAGTGCCAAGAGCAGCAGGATCAATGCGAAAAAGATTCGCTTCTGCGCCATGGGCCATGGTACGGCCACGGCGCCGGCGCGTCTGTCTGCCAGGACACTTAAGAATCTGGGTTAAGAATCTGGGGTTAAGAATCTGGGGTCAGAGCCCTAATTCGGTTTGCGCGTACGCGCAAACCGAATTAGGGCTCTGACCCCGAATTTCAGCCGATCTCGACGGGAACGAAGATGCTCGCCTCGCCGCGCCGGATGAGAAGCGCGACGCTGCCCTTCGCCTTCTCTACGGCCGCGCGCAGGTCGCGCACGCTCTTCACGGGCTTGCCGTTGACCGCGGTGACCACGTCGCCGGGGCGGATGCCGGCGCGCGCAGCCGCGCCCGCTGCGTTCTCGACCACCAGGCCCTGCACGCCGTCGAGCTCTTTCTTCTCCTCGGGCGTGAGCGGGCGCACCGCGAGCCCGAGCTTGCCCGAAGCTTTCTCGCCGCTGCCGGCGCGCGCCACCTTCTCGGTCTTGAGCTCGCCCACGGTCACGCCGATCGAGCGCTTGGAGCCGTCGCGCCACACGTCGAAGGTGGCCTTCGTCCCGGGCTTCACCGCGGCCACGAGCGGCGGCAGCTCGCTCGAGCGGTCCACCGGCTTGCCGTTCACCGCGAGCAGCACGTCGCCCGGCTTGATCCCGGCCTTGTCCGCCGGGCCGTTCGGCTCGACCGAGGACACGAGCGCGCCCTGCGGCCTGTCGAGCCCGAAGGACCTCGCGAGCGACGCGTTCACTTCCTGGATCGCCACGCCGATGCGGCCGCGCTCGACCTTGCCGTTCTTGACGAGCTGCTTCTCGACGTCGGCCGCGACGTTGATCGGGATGGCGAACGCCACGCCCATGTAGCCGCCGGTGCGCGAGTAGATCTGCGAGTTGATGCCGATCACCTCGCCGCGCAGGTTGAACAGCGGCCCGCCCGAGTTGCCCGGGTTGATCGCCGCGTCGGTCTGGATGAAGGGCACGTAGGTGCCTTCGGGCAGCGAGCGCGAGGTCGCGCTCACGATGCCGGCGGTCACGGTGTTGTCGAAACCGAACGGCGAGCCGATGGCGAGCACCCATTCGCCCACGCGCACGGTGCGCGGGTCGCCGAGCTTCACGGTCGGCAGGCCTTTCGCGTCGATCTTCACCACCGCGATGTCGGTCGGCTGGTCGACGCCGAGCACCTTGCCCTTGAACTCGCGCCGGTCGGAGAGCTTGACGCGCACTTCATCGGCGCCGTCGACCACGTGCGCGTTGGTGAGGATGACGCCGTCGGGCTCGACGATGAAGCCGGAGCCCAGGCCCTGCGTCGGCACCTGCGGCACCGGCACCTGGAAGCGGCGGAAGAACTCGTTGAGCGGGTTGTCCTCGTCCGGGTCCTCGAGCCGGCTCGCCTGCGCATGGCCGCTCACGGTGATGTTGACCACGGCCGCCTTGTTCGCTTCGACGATCGCCGAGAAGTCGGGCAGCGTCTGCACCGCCGGCGCCGCCGCCGGCTGCACCGCCGCGACCTGGGCGCTCGCGCGCGTCTCAGCGGCGCGCGAGCTCCAGTCGCAGCCCGAGAGCGCGACACCCAGGAAAAGCAGCGGAACGAGAACGAGTTTCTTCATCGCAAGTCCCCCTCGAAAGGTTTCTTCCAATGAAGACCGATATGGCGCCCGGGGAGTTCCGCTTCAAGGACCCCCGCCGGTAACCAAACGTAACGCGAAGCTTTCATTCCGCTTACAAACGCCCTAGCCCTTGCGCGAGTGCGAATACACGAAGTTGTCGAACGTGTTCTCGGCGACGCGGAACCAGAGGTACTCCTCGTCGCGGAACTTGCGCCACGCGCTGTAGATTCTCTTGAAGTGCGGGCTCTTGTCGGAGAGCTCGTCGTAGAGATCGAAGGCCGCCTTGTATGCCGCCTCCATCACCGGGCGCGGGAAGGCGCGCAGCTGCGCGCCCCCGGCCACGAGCCTGCGCAGCGCCTGCGGGTTCTTCGCGTCGTATTGGGCGGTGACGTGCACGTGCGCGTCCGTCGCGGCCGACTCGATCGCCGCTTTGAACTCCGCCGGCAGCTCGTCCCACTTCTTCTGGTTGACGAGCACGCCGAGCTGCGCGGTGCCTTCCCAGAACCCGGGATAGTAGTAGTACTTCGCCACGCGCACGAAGCCGAGCTTCTCGTCGTCGTACGGGCCGACCCATTCGGCGGCGTCGATGGTGCCGCGCTCGAGCGCGGTGTAGATCTCGCCGCCCGCGATCTGCTGCGGCACCACGCCGAGCTTGGCGAGCATCTGGCCCTGCAGCCCCGGGATGCGGAACTTGAGGCCCTTGAGGTCGGCGACCGTCTTGATCTCCTTCCTGAACCAGCCGCCCATCTGCGCGCCGGTATTGCCCGCCGGGAACTGGATGACGCCGTACTCCCGGAAGAGCTCGCGCATCGCGTCGATCCCGCCGCCCGCGTACATCCATGCGTTCTGCTGGCGCGTGTTCAGGCCGAAGGGCATGGTGGTATCGAAGGCGAACGCCGGGTTCTTCCCGACGTAGTAATAGTTCGCCGTCTGCCCGCACTCGATGGTGCCCGCCTGCACGGCGTCGAGCACCTGCAGCGGCGGCACGATCTCGCCCGCGGCGAAGGCGCGGATCTGGAAGCGGTTGGCGGTGAGCTGCGCGACGCGCCGCGCGAAGTACTCGGCGCCGCCGAAGAGCGTGTCGAGGCTCTTCGGGAAGCTCGAGGCGAGGCGCCACTGGATCGTGGCCGGGGCCTGGGCGATGGCCGGGCCTGCAACCGTCGCGCCCGCGACGGCGCCTGCGCCCGCGGTCTTCAGGAAGTCTCTGCGTTTCATCAGGAATTTCTCCGAAAAAAGGACAGTGAAAGGGTAGGCCTGCTATCGCCGCCGGCGTGCGATATTCGAGCCCGATCGTCGACTTGAATCAAAAAAGTGAAAGCCCCTCGCCCGCCCCGCTTCCTCGTCCCCGCGATCGCCGCCTCGCAGTTCGCGCCGCCGTTCATGGTGTCGGGCGTCGCGGTGGCGCTGCCTTCGCTCGGCGCGGACCTTGGCGCGGGCGCGACCGCGCTCTCGCTCGTGGAGACGCTGTTCCTCGCCGCGTCGGTGGCGCTGCTGCTTCCCGCGGGGCGCCTGGGCGACGCTTCCGACAAGGTGGCGCTCTACAAGGTCGGCCTCGTGGCCTTCGCGCTCTGCTCGCTCGCGGTCGGGCTCGTCTCCTCGGTGCCCGCGGTGCTCGCCCTGCGCGTCGTGCAGGGCATCGCCTCGGCGGCGGTGCAGTCGGCCGGGCCGGCGATCATCGCCGACGCGGTGCCGCCCGAGCGCCGCGGCCGCGCCTACGGCATCACCATCGGCGCGGTGTACGTCGGCTTGACGCTCGGCCCGATCGTCGCCGGCGTGCTCGTCGACTTGTGGGGCTGGCGCGCGGTGTTCCTCGCCGGCGGCGCGATGGTGTTCGCGCTCATCATGCCGATGCACTTCATGCTGCGCGCCAAGTGGCGCCGGCCGCCCGCGCGCGCGGTGCACCTGCCGAGCACCGCCCTCATCATCGCCGCGATGCTCGCGCTCGTCAGCGGCGCGGCGACGCTGCGCGAAGGCGCGAGCGGCTACGCCGGCGTGGCGCTCGGCCTCGTGCTTCTCGTCGTCTTCGTCTTCACGCAGCGGCATGTCGCGCGCCCGCTCCTCGACGTCGCGCTCCTCGCGCGCAATCGCGTGCTGAGCGGCGCGCTATTCGTCCAGTGGCTGCTCTATTCCAACGCGTTCGGCCAGGTGTTCCTGCTCAGCCTCTACATGCAGAGCGTGCTCGGCCAGGCGGCGAACACGGCGGGCGAGGTGCTCGCCGTCGGCACCCTCCTCATGGCGGCGATCGCGCCCGCCGCCGGCGCGCTCGCCGACCGCCTGCGCCCGACGCTCATCGCGAGCGGCGGGGTCGCGGTGGTGCTCGTCTCCTCGCTCATGGGAACGTTCCTCCACGCCGGCTCGTCGCTCGTGCAGGTCGCGCTCGTGCTCGCCGTGCAGGGCGTGGGCTTCGCGTTCTTCTCCTCGCCGAACATGGCCACGGTGATGAACGCCGTGCCGCGCGAGCTTTCCGGGATCGCCTCGGCGCTCTCGGCGAGCGCGCGCTCGCTCGGCATGGTGAGCGGCATGCTGGTCGTCGCCGCGCTCGTTTCGCTCAACCTCGGGCACGAGCCGGTCGGCGCCGACCCGGCGCGCTACATCGCCACCATGCACACCGCGTTCTGGATCCTCGCCGCGGTCACCGCGGCGGCGCTGACGGTGAGCTTGCTGCGCCCCGGGCGTCAGACCCCGAATCAGGGCTCTGACCCCGAATTCGCAGCGTCCGCGCGTGCCACGCCCCCGCGCCGGCGATCACGCTGGCGATGGCGGCGATGGTGAAGGCGAGCGTGTAGCTCGCGGTCGAGTCGTACAGGCGCCCGGCGAGCCAGGGGCCGAGCGCGCTGCCCACGGAGTTGCCGATCAGAAGCACGCCGACGATGGCGCCGAAGTGCGGCCCGCTGAAGCGGTCGCTCACCATGGCGGGCGTGATCGCCGCGGTGACCGAGTAGCCCAGGCCGAGGAGCACCGCGTAGCCGTACGCGCCCCCGCGCGTCGGCGCCGCGCCGAGCGCGAGGAGCACGAACGCGCTCGAGGCGAGGACCGCGATCCCCGCCGCGTAGACGAGCTCGCGCTCGACGCGGTCGGAGAGCCAGCCGCCGCCCGCCTTGCCGAAGATGCTCGCGAGCCCCACCACGCTCACCACCGAGGCGGCGACGATCGCGGCGAGGCCGTGGTCGACGAGGTACGCCACCTGGTGCACGTGCAGCGTCTGCGAGCCGACGTTGCCGAAGAAGAACGCCGCCATGAGCAGCCAGAAGACCTGGGTGCGCATCGCCTCGCCGAGCGTCATCGACGCGGTGGCGGGCGTCGACTTGGGGTCAGAGCCCGGTTTTTCCTGGTCCTTGTTTTCGGGCTCTGACCCCGGCTTTAAATCAGGGCTCTGACCCCGAATTCTCATCATCCACAGCGACGCGGGCACGATCCACGCCACGCTCAGGACCGCGAGCACGCGGAACGCGGCGCGCCAGCCGAACGCGTCGATGAGGAGCTGCGTGAGCGGCACGATGAGCAGCATGCCGACGCCGACGCCGGAGCTGATGATGCCGATCGAGAAGCCCGGGCGCTCGTGGTACTCGCGCTGCACGTGCACGAGCGCCGGCACCCAGCCGGCGCCCGCCACCGCGAGCGCGGTCGCGACGCCGAAGCCGAGATAGAGATGGGTCGGGCTGGCGATGAAGCTGTCGGCGAATAGCGCGAGCCCCATCGCGAGGCCGCCGCCCGCCATCACGCGCAGCGGGCGGAAACGCGCGCACAGGTTGCCGATCACCGGGCTCACGAAACCGTGCACCAGCGTGAACACCGAGAACGCCCCGGCGAGCAGCGAGCGGCTCCAGCCGTACTCGGCGAGCAGCGCCACCAGGATCACGCTGTACGAGTACCAGATGCCGTAGGCGAGCGCGAGGGTGAGCGCGATGACGCCGAGTGCGGCCGCTTTCATTTTTCCCCGGCGTCAACATAGCATTTTTTGGCCTGGGCTCTGACCCCGAATTCGTGCCAGCATTGGCTCCATGGCGGTTCGCACCGTAAGCACCGGGCTCGCGAGCCTCGACGCGATTCTCGGCGGGCTGCGCATCGGCGACAACGTGGTGTGGCGCGTGGAGGCGATCGACGACTACCGCGCCTTCGTCGCGCCGTTCGCCGCCGGCGCGCGCGCGGCCGGCCGGCGCGTCGTCTACATCCGCTTCGCGCCGCGCCCGCCGGTCGTGGACGCGGAAGCCGTGAGCGTCGTGCACAACCTCGACGCTTTCCGCGGCTTCGAGTCGTTCACGGTGCGCCTGCACGAGATCATCCGCCACGAAGGGCCCGAGACCTTCTACGTCTTCGACTGCCTCTCGGACCTGCTCGATGCCTGGGCGACCGACGCGATGGTGGGCAATTTTTTCCGCGTCACCTGCCCGTACCTATTCGAGCTGCGCACGGTCGCCTACTTCGCGCTCGAGCGCGACCGCCATTCGACCGCCACCGTCGATCGCGTGCGCGCCACCACGCAGCTTCTCATCGATCTCCACAACGAAGGCGGCACGCGCTACGTGCATCCGCTCAAGGTCTGGCAGCGCTCCTCACCCACCATGTTCCTGCCGCACCGGCAGGAAGGCGAGCGCCTGACGCCGATCACCGTGAGCGCCGAGGCGACCAAGCTCTCCGCGCGCCGCAGCGGCCGCGCCGAGCGCCGCATGGATGCCTGGGAGGCGCTTTTCCTGCGCGCGGCCGCCCTGCGCGCAGCGCGCGCCGACGCTCCGGAGCGCCGCGCGATGGTCGAGCAGCTCTGCCGGCTGCTGCTGGGCCGCGACGAGCGTATCCTCGCGCTCGCGCGCCGGTATTTCACGCTCGACGATCTGCTCGACATCGAGGAGCGCCTGATCGGCACGGGATTCATCGGCGGCAAGGCGGTCGGGATGCTCCTCGCGCGCGCGATCCTGCGCGCCGACCGCGAAGCGCGCTGGAGCGAGCGGCTCGAGCCGCACGACTCGTTCTTCATCGGCGCGGACCTGTTCCACTCCTATATCGTCGACAACGGCTGGTGGCCGCTTTTCATGTGGCAGAGAAGCGACGCGGGCTACCTTCCCGGCGCGGCCGAGCTGCGCGAGCTGCTGCTGCACGGCACGTTTCCGGAGCCGATCCTGCGCGAGTTCCAGAAGATGCTCGAGCACTTCGGCCAGTACCCGATCATCGTGCGCTCTTCGAGCCTGCTCGAGGACGGCTTCGGCAACGCCTTCGCCGGCAAGTACGACAGCTTCTTCTGCGTGAACCAGGGCTCGCCCGAAGAGCGCCTGGTGCAGCTCCTCGACGCCGTGAAGCGCGTCTACGCGAGCACGCTCTCCGAGGAGGCGCTCCAGTACCGGCTGCAGCGGGGGCTCGCGCGCCAGGAGGAGCAGATGGCGCTCCTCGTGCAGCGCGTCGCCGGCGCCTACCAGGGCAAGCATTTCTTCCCGCCGTTCGCCGGCGTCGGGCTTTCCTACAACACCTTCGTCTGGCGCCACGACATCGACCCGCACGCCGGGATGCTGCGCCTGGTGGTGGGGCTGGGCACGCGCGCGGTGGACCGCGTCGAAGGCGATTACCCGCGCATCGTGTCGCTCGACAAGCCGCTCCTTCAGCCGCACGGCGATCCGGAAGAACGCAAGCGCTTCACGCAACGCGACGCCGACGTGCTCGACGTCGCGCAGAACACTGCGCTTACGCTTCCCCTTACCGAACTCAAAGCCACTCCGGTTTCTTTGGAGAACCTTCTCGCCGAAGGCGATTTCCCGGCCATGATGCGCCGCATGCTCGGGACGCTCGAGCGCGCCTACGAGTACCCGGTGGACATCGAGTTCACCGGCACCTTCGCGAGCGACGCGAAGCTCTACGTGAATCTCATCCAGTGCCGGCCGCTGCAGACGCGCGGCATCCAGTCGCGCCGCGTCGAGATCGGAGCGCCGCCCGAAGGGAGAACGCTTTTCTCGAGCACCGGCCGCTTCATGGGCGGCAGCATCGTGCAGCCGATCGCGCGCGTGATCGCGGTCGACCCCGAGCGCTACACGGGCCTGTCGCTTTCCGACAAGTACGAGGTCGCGCGCATCGTCGGGCGCCTGAACCGCTGCGTGAAGAACGAGCCGGAGCGCCGCACGCTGCTCATGGGGCCGGGCCGCTGGGGCACCTCGACGCCGCGCCTGGGCGTGCCGGTGCGCTTCGCCGAGATCAACGGCATGGCCGCGATCGCCGAGGTCGCGTTCCCCGCCGGCGGGCTCTTTCCCGAGCTCTCGTTCGGCACGCATTTCTTCCAGGACCTCGTCGAATCGTCGATCTTCTACCTCGCGCTCCATCCCGGGCGCGCCGGCTGCCGCATCCATGACGAGCTCGTGGACCGGAACGAGAACCTTCTCGCGCAATGGCTCCCCGACGATGCGCCCTTCGCGCGGGTGCTGCGCGTTGTTGACCTTGCGCAAGGTTTTCGGCTGATGGCCGACATCGTGAGCCAGGAGGTGGTGTGCTGCCTCGCATAATGGCGGCATGGGTGCCGGGCTGGCGTTCGACGAGCGCATCGAGACCATCTTCCAGCAGGTCAGGGCGCGGAATCCCGGAGAAGACGAGTTCCACCAGGCGGTAAGGGAGGTCCTGGAGTCGCTCGGCCAGGTGCTGGCGAAGCACCCCGAGTTCGCCGAGCAGAAGATCATCGAGCGCATCTGCGAGCCCGAGCGCCAGATCATCTGGCGTGTTCCCTGGCAGGACGACCGCGGCGAGGTGCACATCAACCGCGGCTTCCGCGTCGAGTTCAACAGCGCGATCGGCGTCTACAAGGGCGGCCTGCGCTTTCACCCTTCGGTGTACCTCGGCATCATCAAGTTCCTCGGCTTCGAGCAGATCTTCAAGAACGCGCTCACCGGCATGCCGATCGGCGGCGCGAAGGGCGGCTCGGACTTCGATCCGAAGGGCAAGTCCGACAACGAGGTGATGCGCTTCTGCCAGAGCTTCATGACCGAGCTCTACCGCCACCTCGGCGAATACCGCGACGTGCCCGCGGGCGACATCGGCGTGGGCGGGCGCGAGCTCGGCTACCTCTTCGGCCAGTACAAGCGCATCACCAACAAGTACGAGTCGGCGGTGCTCACCGGCAAGGGCATCGGCTGGGGCGGGTCGCTGGTGCGCACCGAGGCGACCGGCTACGGCGCGGTGTACTTCGTGCGCGAGATGCTGAAGGTGCGCAAGGACACGCTCGAGGGCAAGCGCTGCGTCGTCTCGGGCTCGGGCAACGTCGCGATCTACACCATCGAGAAGCTGCAGCAGCTCGGCGCCAGGGTGATCGCCTGCTCCGACTCGAACGGCGTCGTGCTGCACGAGAAAGGCATCGACCTCCAGACCGTCAAGCGGCTGAAGGAAGTCGAGCGCCGGCGCATCTCCGAGTACGCCAGCGCGCACCGCGACGCCAAGTACATCCCCGAGGGCAACATCTGGGACATCCCCTGCCAGGTCGCCATGCCCTCGGCGACGCAGAACGAGATCAACGGCCGCGACGCGAAAACGCTGGTGAAGAACGGCTGCCTCGCGGTGGCCGAAGGCGCCAACATGCCCACCACGCCCGAGGGCGTGCGCGTGTTCCAGGAAGCGAAGATCGCCTACGGGCCCGGCAAGGCCGCCAACGCCGGCGGCGTCGCCACCTCGGCGCTCGAGATGCAGCAGAACGCGAGCCGCGACTCGTGGAGCTTCGAGTTCACCGAGAAGAAGCTCGACGGCATCATGTCCTACATTCACCAGACGACCTGGGAGACGGCCGCCGAGTACGGCGCGACCGGCAACTACGTCGCCGGCGCCAACATCGCCGGCTTCATCAAGGTCGCGCGCGCCATGGTGGCCCTCGGCCTGGTTTAGGGAGGGTTGGGGTCAGAGTCCGGGAGCCGGGGAAATATCCCCGGTGTTCCAAGCGCAACAGCGCTGATACGCCCGGACTCTCACCCGAGCTTTTCGCGAGGACCGCACGCTGGAGGCGGGGGCTTGGGGTCAGAGCATTTGCTCTGACCCCGAATTTTTTGGTCTTCGTTCTCCGATAAGCGCGTAGCATCGCTTCATGGGGCAAAGCGAACACAGTTCTGCAGTCCAGATTCTGAAACATGCACTTGAAACGGCGTGGTCGCCGTTTGCCTGGGCCGCCTCGGCGCCCTCCTCGGCGCTGCGCCGATATCGCGCATCGCTTGCGGACAACGGCCAGGCCGCCGCGTGCGCCAGGTTCGACAACCGCAAGTGGACGCTCGATCTCCTCAAGCACCTCGAATGGCGCCGCTTCGAGGAGCTGTGCGCGGCCTATTACGAAGCGCTCGGCTTCAGGACGCGCCTCCTCCACGAGCGCGCCGACGGCGCCGTCGAAATCGTGCTGTGCGCGGAGCCCGACCGCGCCTCGGTCATCGTGCACGCGAAGGCGTGGGACGCCTACCGGATCGGCATCGGCCCGCTGCGCGAGCTGCGCGACGCGATGGCGATTGCGAGCGTGCGCAAAGGCGTCCTCGTGACCTCGGGCCGGTTCACGCGCGAAGCCGTCAATTTCGCGGCGCAGGAGCACATCCAGCTCATCGACGGCGCCGGCCTGCTCGAAAAGCTGTCGGAATTGAACCCGGAAAAATCGCTCGCCCTGCTGCAGTTCACCATGCAGGGCGACTTCCTCACGCCCACCTGCCCTGCCTGCTCGGCCAAGATGATCTCGCGCAGAAGCATCCAGGGCGGCAGGCCGTACTGGGGCTGCGTCAACTACCCGCGCTGCAAGCACACCTTCTCCAGCACCGCCTGATCGCGGCTAGCCGACGAGCCGCACCAGCTCCGCGCCCTGCACCAACCGGATGTTGTTCTGCGCCGCGAACGCGGACGCCTTGTCCGTGACCTCGCCGGCCGCCACGTAGATGCGCTCGTGCGCCTCGCGCCGTTCCGCGGCGGCGTGGAATTCGCGCAGCGGCTCGACGCCGGTGCGCACCGCCTTCCAGCGCTTGCAGCCGACCAGCGTCACGCGCCCCGCGCGCGCGAGCTCGAAATCGACCTGCGCGACGCCCGGCCGGCTCACCGCGTAGCCCCCGCGCTTCCAGGCCGCCTCGAGCTCGCCGCAGAAGCCTTCCCACGGCAGGCCGCGCAGCCGCTCGAGCGTCTTGGCGATGCGCCCGGCGCCCGGCGTGCCGAGCTGCCGCCGGCCCGCGAGCGCGGCGATCACCACGAAAGGCGACGCGGCGAACGCCGCGAAGCCGGCGTCGAGGATGAGGCGCGCCGCGGCGAAGATCCCGGCGCCCACCAGAACGCTCACCCACCACGGCGAGCGCAGCAGGATCGAGAACAGCGAATTGCGCGGCAGTTGCCAGTTCATGCGGCGTGCATTCTAGGGGTCGGAGCCCGAATTTTTTCTGGAATTTCTTGTCACCCCTGGACGTTCACGCATGTGGCTCGATTCTCGATCATCTTTGCCGCGCTCGCGGTCGCGGCCTGCGCCGCGCAGCAGGCGCTCGCGCCGGCCGAGCCGCCCGCGGCGCCCTCCTTCGATCCGGCGCTGGTGCGCAAAGGCGCCGAGCTCGCGGCGCTGGGCGACTGTAATACCTGCCACACCGCGCCGGGCGGCAAGCCCTATGCCGGCGGCCGCGCGCTGAAGACGCCCTTCGGCACGCTCTACGGCACCAACATCACGCCCGACCCCGAGACCGGCATCGGCCGCTGGTCGGGGGCCGCGTTCCGGCGCGCGCTACGCGAGGGCCTGGACCGCGAAGGCCGGCACCTCTATCCCGCTTTTCCCTACGAGTACTACACGCGGCTCAGCGACGAGGACATCCGCGCGCTCTACGCCTATGTCATGACGCGCGAGCCGGTGCGCGCCAGCCCGCCGCCGCACGAGCTGCGCTTCCCGTACAACGTGCGCGCGCTGCTCGGCGCCTGGAAGGCGCTTTATTTCCGGCCCGGCGTCTTCCAGCCCGACCCGCGCAGGAGCGCGCACGCGAACCGCGGCGCGTATCTCGCCGAAAGCCTCGCGCATTGCGGCGCCTGCCACACGCCAAGGAACGCCTTGGGCGCGGAGATGAAGGAGCACGCCTTCGACGGCGGCGAGGCCGAAGGCTGGCACGCGCCCGCTCTGAACGCGGCGAATCCCGCGCCGGTGCCCTGGAGCGCGCAGCAGCTCTTCACTTACCTGCGCACCGGCCTCGACGCGCAGCACGCGATCGCCGCCGGCCCGATGGACCCGGTGGTGCGCAACCTCGCGCGGGTTGCCGAAGAGGACGTGCGCGCGCTCGCCGATTACTTCGCGGCGCTCATGCCCGGCCGGGGCCAGACGCCTGAGGCGAAAGCCGACAGCGGCGGCCCCGGCGCCGCGATCTACGCCGGCGCTTGCGGCACCTGCCACGACCGCGGGCGCGACGCCTCTTCGGGGAGCGCGCTGCCTCTCGCGTTCGCGAGCGCGCTGGCGCTGCCGACGTCGAAGAACCTGCTGCGCATCACGCTCGAAGGCATCGCCCCGCCCGCGGGCGAGCCGGGCCGTTTCATGCCGGGGTTCGCGCAGGCGCTCACCGACGCGCAGGTGAAGGAGCTCATGCGCTACAGCCGCAGCCGCTTCGGCGGCGGCGCGCCGCCGTGGGACGATGTCGACGAGGAGCTGCGCAAGGCGCGGGAGGACAAGTGATCACGCTCGAGGTCAACGGAAAGCCGCACGCGGTCGACGCCGATCCCGCCACGCCGCTCCTCTACGTGCTCACCGATCACCTGCAGCTTCACGGCGCGAAATACGGCTGCGGGCTCGGGCAGTGCGGCGCGTGCACCGTGCTCGTCGACGGCGAGCCGGTGTTTTCCTGCATTACGCCAATCTCGGTTTTACAAAATCGTCGAATCACAACCCTGGAAGGTCTGGGCACTTCCGACAATCCAGGGCCGGTGCAGCGCGCCTTCATCGCCGAGCAGGCGGCGCAGTGCGGCTTCTGCATCCCCGGCATGATCGTGCGCGCGCAGGCGCTGCTCAGCCGCAACCCTGCGCCGACGCCCGAAGAGATCCGCGCCCACATGAGCCCGAACCTCTGCCGCTGCGGCACCCACATGCGCATCGTGCGCGCGGTGGAGCGCGCGGCGCGCGAGCTGAAGGCCGCCAAGTGAACCGCCGCCAGTTCCTCGCCACCGGCGGCGCGCTCGTCGTCAGCTTCTCGCTGCGCGCGCAGCCGAAGCTCCCCGGCAGCCTCGCCAGGGAGCCGCTGCTCGATTCCTGGATCCGCATCGGCGCCGACGGCGGCATCACGGTCTTCACCGGCAAGGCCGAGCTCGGCCAGGGCATCAAGACCGCGCTCATCCAGGTGGCCGCCGAAGAGCTCGCGGTCGAGCCCGCGCGCATCGAGCTCGTCACCGCCGACACCGCTCGCACTCCGGACGAGGGATACACCGCGGGCAGCCAGTCGATGTCGGAGAGCGGCACCGCGATCCTCAATGCCGCGGCCGAGGTGCGCGCGAAGCTGGTCGAGCTCGCCGCGAAGCGCTTCGCGCTGCCGCCCGAGCGCCTCAGCGTCGCGAACGGCGCGATCCGCGCCGGCGACGGCCGCAGCGCCTCGTACGGCGAGCTGGTGACGGGCGAGCTGCTGCACGTCAAGGCGCAGCCGCCGGCGGCACGCGGCAATCCACGCGAGCGCGCGGTCATCGGCAAGTCGCTCGCGCGCGTCGACATCCCGGCCAAGCTCACCGGGGCGCCGATCTACGTTCAGGACCTGCGGCTTCCGGGGATGGTGCATGCGCGCACGGTGCGGCCGCCGAGCCACGCGGCGCGCCTCGCCGCGCTGCGAACCGCCGCCGTGGAGAAGATGCCCGGCGTGCTGAAGATCGTGCGCGACGGCAGCTATCTCGCGGTCGTGGCCGAGCGCGAATACCAGGCGGTGAGCGCGATGCGCGCGCTCGCCGCGGCCGCGCGCTGGAACAAGCAACAAGAGAACTTGCATTCGGATCTGCAGCGCCTGCCTTCGCAGCTCTCGGTGCTGGTCGAAAGCGAGGCCGCCGCGCCCGCATGGTCCGCCGAAGCCACGTACCGCCGCCCCTACCAGATGCACGGCTCGATCGGGCCTTCGTGCGCGGTGGGGCTCTATCGCGACGGTAACCTCACGGTGTGGACGCACAGCCAGGGCGTCTACCCGCTACGCAATGCGCTCGCCGAGATGCTCGGGCTGCCGAAGAAGCGCGTGCGCTGCATCCACATGGAGGGCTCGGGCTGCTACGGCCACAACGCCGCCGACGACGCGGGCGCCGACGCCGCGCTCGCCGCGCGCGCGCTGCCCGGCCGGCCGGTGCGCGTGCACTTGATGCGCGAGGACGAGCACGCCTGGGAGCCCTACGGCTCGGCGATGCTCACCCGCGCAAGAGCGCGCCTCGAGGGCGGCAAGATCGCCGACTGGCATTACGAGCTGTGGAGCGGCTCGCACAGCTCGCGTCCCGGCCCGGCGGGCAACCTCGCGCCGGCCTGGCTCCTCGAGAAACCGTTCGCGCGCCCGCCCGCGCAGCAGATCCCGCAGCCCACGGGCGGCGGCGACCGCAACGCGATCCCGCTCTACCGCTTCGCGAGCACCCGCGTCGTGCACCACTTCCTGACCGCGATGCCGCTTCGCGTCTCGGCGCTGCGCTCGCTCGGCGCCTACATGAACGTGTTCTCGATCGAGAGCTTCATGGACGAGCTGGCGCAGGCCGCGCGGGCCGATCCGGTCGAGTTCCGCCTGCGCCATCTCGACGATCCGCGCGCGCGCGAAGTCATCCGCACGGCCGCCGAGCGCTTCGGCTGGGCGGGCTACCGAAAGCAACGAGGGCGCGGCCGCGGCTTCGCCTTCGCGCGCTACAAGAACCTCGCCGCGTACTGCGCGATCGCCTGCGAGGTCGAGGTCGAGCGCACGAGCGGCCAGGTGCGCATGCTGCGCGCTTCGGCGGCGATCGACAGCGGCGAGGCGGTCAACCCCGACGGCATCCGCAACCAGGTCGAGGGCGGCATCCTGCAATCGCTCTCCTGGACGCTGCACGAAGCGGTGAGCTTCGACGCGAGCCGCATCACCAGCCGCGACTGGGCGAGCTATCCGATCCTGCGCTTTCCCGACGTGCCCGAGCGCATCGACGTGGAAGTGATCAGCCGCCCCGGCGCGCCCTTCCTCGGCACCGGCGAGGCCGCGCAGGGCCCCGCGGCCGCGGCGCTCGCCAACGCCATCGCCGATGCCACCGGCGCCCGCCTTCGCGAGATCCCCTTCACCGCGCCGCGCGTGCGGCAGGCGCTAGGGGCTTAGCGGAATATCCTCGATGCCCGTTCGCAGGACGTCAAGCGCCTGGAGAGCGGAGTCGAAGTCCTCTTTAGCGGCTCCGCTGCCCGCGATGGCGAGCGCGAGACGGTAGCCCGACGCCTGCTCGTGCGCAACGCCCGCCGCGGCCGCGATCTCGCGCACCGGCGCATCGACGAGCTGCGGCCGGCAAAGCAGCGCGAACACCACGCGCAGGCCGCCGGGATGGAAAACGCGCGCGGGACGCTCTGCGCGCGCGGCCCTCTGCGGCCGCCGGCCCGCGACCTGCAGCATTACGCCCGGCTGGTGCAGCCAGGCGTTTCCCGCCAGGTCGACGAATGCGATGCCACGCTCGCGCAGCGTTTCGGCGAGCGCCGGCGGCACGTAGCCGGCCGCGATCATCCCCTTGCCCGCGCGCTCGCGCAGCCTGAGCAGCACCCCGCCGAGCGTGGCTTGGGTGAGCGTGCGAACGACCTCGACCGCGTAGCGCACCGCTGCCCTTCCTTCCCCGACCCGCAGCCACGCCTCGGTTCCTGCCTTCCCGGGCATTACCTCGCGCCGCGCCGGCACCCCGTGCGCGCGCAGCATTGCTTCGGCCGCTTGCAGCAGCGCAGCATCCTCAATGCCCCGCGGCGCGGCAAGACCATGCGGCCGTACCGCGCGCCGCCGGGCTTAGAGGGTGTGCCAACGAACAGACCCCGGCTGCGGCTGGGCGCAGCCTGCATCATGACCTTTAGGGAAGAAGTCGCCGACCTCCAGGCGCGCATCGCCAAGGCGGAGTCCGAGCGCGACACCTGGCGCACCTCGGGGATGCAAGAGAATTACCTCGCGGCTTACTCGCGCGTCGACGCCCTGGAGCTTCAGCTCGAGCGGCTGCGCCAGGAAGGCCTGCTGGCAAGAAGTCGCGAACCCGCTGCGGTCTGCGCCCTGTTGCGCAGCGAGCCGCGCGCGAGCCCGCCTGTGGGCGTGGCGGATGCGGCTGGCGAGCGCGCGCGCCTGATGGCGGAGCTCTTCATCGCGTACGACGGCCGCCAGTATCAGTACGGCAGCTACCGCTACGACCACCTCGAGGACGCGATCGGCTACGCGCGGCTGCAGGGCGGCGAGCTCCCTGCCAGCGCCGGACCGGCGCCCATGCCGCCTGCGCGGCCCGTGGAGGCGCCGGACGAATCGCAGCGCGAGCTGATGGCCGAATTGGCGATCACCTTCCAGGATGGCGTCTATCGCCTGGGCGCCTACCGCTACGACCGCCTGGCCGACGCTGTCAGCTACGCGCGCCTGCAATCTGCTACCCTGAAGTCGTGAGACACACCACGCGCAACCTTCGCAATCGAAGGCGCCTGCAACAGATCCGGAAAAAGCTTACGCAACAGGCGAAGCAGCAGAAGAAAGAGCAAAAAGCCGCCCGCCCGGCCGGCGCCTGACCCCGAATCTGTTTTAGTTCAGCGCTTTTGCCGGGCCAGAAACCGGTCTAGCTGGTCCGCGAACCTCTTGCGGTCGGTGTTATCCAGCGCCGCCGGCCCGCCGGTCCGCTCCCCCATGCCGCGCAGCTCGTCCAGGTAGTTGCGCAGCGCCAGGCGCTCCTGGATGTTCTCCGTCGAGTAGAACTCGCCGCGCGGATTGAGCGCGTGCGCGCCCTTGGCGATGACATCCGCCGCAAGCGGAATGTCGGCCGTGATCACGAGATCGCCGGGCTCGAGCTCGCGCACGATGTGGCTGTCCGCGACGTCGATGCCGCGCGCCACCTGGATGCAGCGGATGTACGGCGAGGGCGGCGTGCGCAGGAACTTGTTCGCCACCAGCGTCATCGCAATCTTCGCGCGCCCGGCGGCGCGGTAGAGGATGTCCTTGATGACCGCGGGACACGCGTCGGCGTCGACCCAGATGCGCATGACCCGCCATGGAAGCACAGAACGCCCCCGGATCCGCTTGTACTGCGATCCCTCACAGCCGCCGGTACGCAGGCCTTGCGGTACGCGTCTGCGTGTTCCCGCCTTCGCCGAACCAGCGGCCCTCGGACTCGTCGAGGTGCGCCACCCGCGCCGGCGCAGCCTTGGAGAATTTCAGCCCCAGCTTCTGCAGCGTTCGGTGTTCAAGCGAAAAACCTTTTCCACCACGGCAGGTTGCGCTCGAAAGCGATGCCGGTCTGTACGTTCGCGCGCCTTCATTGCCTCGTTTTTCATGACGCTTGTAACCGCCCCGCGCCACCCCGAAACCAACCCGAAATAGCGCCTTGTCACGATGCAATCGTCACAATCCTCACCCAGGAGCGTCCGTGAGATCGCTTGTTGTTGCCGTGATGCTGAGCTGGTCTGCGCTGCTGCCGGCGGCCGAGCTTTCGCAGCCCCATATCCTGGTCGCGAAGCCCGCGCTGCGCGGCCCGCTCTTCGCCTCGAGCGTCGTGGTCATTAAGCCGACCGGCGGCGACCAGCGCAAGCCCGAAGGACTCTGGGAAGAGCTGGTGCGCCGCTCGGCCGTAAGGAAGGACGCCATATGAACAAGCCGCGCAGCATCCTCGACCGCTCGTTCCGCTACCGGCCGAGCTTCGAGACCGACATCCGCAAGACCTTCGAGCGCATCCGCCGCGAACGGCAAGAGGCGCGCGACAAGGTTCTGCCGCTCCATCCGCAGAAGAAGGCGGGCTGAAGATGCGTAGAGCCCTCCTCGCGCTCATCCTCCTCGCCGCCGCATCCGGCGTCTCCGCGCAGCGCTACGCGCCGCAGGAGTTCGATTTCTCCGAGCTGGCGGGCATCGGAGCCGATGCAGGAATCGTGGAAAGCGTGCGCGAAGTGCCGGTAGTGCGCGACATCCACGCCTTCGACCCCGAGGTGCTTGAGCTCAAACAGAATCCCGACACCGTGGAAGAGCTGGACATACGGCTGGACGGCGGCCACGTCATCACCGTCACGCGCAGTACCGATATGCAGCGCCTTCAGCCCGGGCAGCGGGTACGTGTAACGCTCACCACCACCGGGCCGCTCGTCGAGCCGCAGTAGGTTATGGTGCGGTAAGCGGCAACGGACGTTTGCTGCAGCGCCGGCCCCTTGTAGTGACACTTGCAGAGTGGCAGCATGGCCAAGAACGATCACATACCTCACTTCAGCGCGAGGCTACCGTCCTGCCGGTCCCACGCCTCGCTTTATCGCAGTGCTCAAAGGAGGTGACCATGCCCTACCGTTTTGATCGAATCGATCCACGCAAGACCGCGATGATCGTGGTCGACATGCAGAACGACTTCGTCGCCGAGGGCGCGATGCTGCAGTCGAAGCAGGCGCACGCGATGGTTCCGAAGCTCGCCGCGACGCTGCGCTTCTGCCGGGAGCAGGGCATCCGCGTCGTCTATACGGCGCATGTGCACCGCGAGGACGGCTGCGACATGGGCCTGTACGACGACCTGTACCCGCCCATCGCCGAGCGCGCCTCGCTGGTCGACGGCTCGCCCGGCGTAGAGATCTACAAGGACATCGCGCCGGCGCCGGGCGAGCACGTGATCAAGAAGCACCGCTACAGCGCGTTTTTCGCCACCGACCTCGACCTCATCCTGCGCGAGTGGGGCATCACGTCGGTGGTGATCTCCGGGACCACGACGGAGAACTGCTGCCATGCGACCGCGCGCGATGCCATGTTCCACAACTACAAGGTGGCGTTCCTCGCCGACGCCACCGGCACCTTCGACTACCCCGACGTCGGCTGGGGCGCGATGGGCGCGGCCGAGGTGCACAAGGCGACGCTCACGATCCTCGCCTTCTCGACTGCCCAGGTGATGACGGTGGACGAGTTTCGTGCGCTCGTCGGCAAGGAAGCGCAGCGCCCGCGGGAAGCGGTTGCCGCGTAGGCGTCCCGGCTCAGGGCCCGAATTTTCTTGGTTCTCGTTTTCGGGCTCCGACCTACGACAGCTCGGGCTTGTGGCGTGCGCGCCGGGCCTTGAGCTCGGCGCGCAGGCGTTTCGCCTCCGCCAGGCACTCGGCGACGGACGATCATCCGGTCCTTCGCCAGGCCGATGGTGAGCGGCAGAGTCTGAAGAGCGGTCTGGTGATGGCCGCCGCGCGAGCGCGGCGCCGGCGCCGCGCTCCTTCGCGCCCTCGCCAAGAGCCTCACCGCCAAGCCCGTCTTGGCGGCCGCGGCGTAAGCCGAAAATCGATGGGGTCAGAGCACGTCTTTCTCGCTTGTGCTCTCACCCCGAATCTTCTCCCTAGTTCAGCGAGCGCGCGAAAGTGCGCCCGCGCAGCAGCTCGGCGTTCTCCGGCCGTTCCGCCACGATTTCCTGCAGGACGCGCAGGACCTCTTCCGCCACTTCGTCGGAAGGATCCCAGCCCGGCCAGGTGTCGAGCCACACTTCGGCCCTGTCGAACTCGCTGTGCACCGAGAACCCGCTCAGCATCGGCAGGCGCTGGAAAAGCGTCGCCATGCGCTCTTCGATCTGCCGGGCGCGCTGGTGCTGCTCCTGTTGCAGTCGGTCACGGAACATGGTCCACCTCTTCCTCGCTGGTTTGCGATGTGGCAAGGATGCGCGCGCGCCGTGTCACCCGCATGTCCGGATCCGGCGGTCTCGTTACATCCGCAACGCCACTTTCCTGCCGTTTTTCGTCGACGCGCAGCCCGGTGACGCCGCCGGGCGACGTCGCATCCATCCGGCGGCATGGCGCGCCAAATTCGACAGCAGCTCGCCGCGCCCGGCGATAGCGCGCCATCCGGCAAATCCTGAAAATCATTCCCGCGGCGACGAACTGCGGGTACGCAAAAAAGGCGCCGGCCGCTAGCTGGCGCCGCGGTAGGAGCGAATTTGTCTGGCCCCGGCTGGCCGCCCGGGCGACCGCAGAAAAAAAGAGGGCCCGTCCGCCAGACGGGCCCTCCGGTACTGCCTCAAGCGGCGATCAAACTGCGACTACACTTTGTTTGGCCCTGCCGTGGACCGATCCGGCATTGTGACTACGCATGGGGCCGGTCTCTCGGACTGGGGCTGCTAACAGCGTGCTGGCCACTCGTTCGTCGGTGCGTAGACTGCGATCTACACACGGTAGCGATAGTGCGTCGCGCTTCGCCTACGCGTCTATGGCGCGGCATAGTCCGGTAGAACTATGCGCTGGGTCCCACCCGGCCGCGGCGACCCGGACGTCGCGGAAAATCACCGTGAGCGTATCGGCCGTCGCTGCTTTCCGGCTCCGGGTCGCCCTTCGCAAGGCGGCGCGCCTCCTGGAGGTAGCGGCGATGCTGCTCGTCGCTCTTGATGATCCACGTCCATCGCGTGATCGCTGAGTTCGTATCCGGGAACCTCCACAGGTCCAGTCAACGCTCGCGCGAAGTACCCGTTGACGCCTTTCCGGCCTAACTCCTCCCAGCTCTTTTCCCCTAACCAGCAGGAACTTCGGCCTTACGCGGCGCGCGAAGGCATCGAAGGACTGCGCGGGAAGGTGATGGCACTCGTCGATGACCACGGTATGCCAATAGTCCGGCCCGAATCGCTCGAGGAGACCCGCGGAGCCGAATAGCGTACGACGCGCAGCGGCGGATAGTCGAGGCGCGGCGGATGCGCCTTGTTGCCGATGGCGATCCACACCTCGTGCGGCGCCTGCGTCGTCAGGTCATGAAACCGCAGGGCGGTCAGCAGGCAAAACACCACCTTGGGCGCGCGCTTCGCCACGGCGACGAGCGATTGGTGTTCTCCCGGCTCATATCCCGGAGCGGCGTACAGCCCGCGCCCAAGGCGCAGCAGCCGCCCCGACGCGACCATGCGCGACAGCTCGATTCGCGTAAGGCCGGCGCGAACGAGGTCCCGCGAGCGCAGGGTCCCTCCTCTTTCCAGAAGCTTGTCTACGCGCGGACGGAGAACAGCCATGGCGGCATGGTTCCGTAGTTTCGGTAGTTATCAAAAACCACCGAGGCTTTGGAACATGTCCACAGCGTGATAGCGCCGACGGTGCTCGTCGCTCTTGATGATCCGCAGTTCCACGCCAGGGTGAAACTAGAGCACTGCCTCGGCCAGCGAACGCGGCGAATGAATGGCGACGCCGGCCACGGTCTTGCCGTACAAGGCTCCGAAATGCTTGCGGTCGCCCGTGACGAGCGCCTCGCACCCGAGCCGCACGGCGGCGGCGAGCACCGGGCGGTCTTTTTCGGGCAGCTTCGCGGAAAACCGCTGACCCGCATCGGCCGGATGTGCCTCGGCGACGTGGATTTCGGCAACGATGACGTCGAGCGCACCGAGTCCTTCGGGCGCCTTGGCGGCGAGGTTGCGCCGCGCCTCCTCGAGCACGTAGCCGTCCGCCCACAAGTCGTGACCTCCGGCGCGCAGCAGCCGGAGGAGCTCCCGCATGGCGCCGTCCATCTTCGCCGCCGAGAACAGGATGTTCGCGTCGAGGAAGATGCGCATGCGCGCTCAGCGCGCGGCTTTCTTCTTCTTCCGGTCGAGCACCTTCTTCAGCTCGGCTTCGCCTTCGTCGAACTCGCGCACGCGCTCGTCGCTGTAGATCTCGACGGGAAGGGTCACCGACGGCCTGAGCAGGAGGCCTTCCGGCGTGGTCTCGGCGATGAGGATGTCGTCGGCCTTCAGCCCAAGCGCCTGGCGCAGCTTCGCCGGCAGCGTGATTACCCCTCGGCTGGTCACCATCACGGTCGTCTTCATGGCCGCAGTTTAGCCGATTTGCAGTATTGCTGCCAAGACGCAAAACCGGTCCGGCCAGGTGCGCGACGAAGAGCAGGCGCGGCTGCCCACCCTGCGCCTTGCAGAGCGCGCGAGGCGATTCAGCATGTCGGCCTGGTAAGCCTTCGGCGTGAGGTCGAAGAAGACCCTCCCGCCCGGGTCCGCGGGCCGCGCCGTTGGGGACGGAGCCCGAATTTTCCTGGTTCTTGCTGTTGGGGCTCCGTCCCCGAAGTTCTGCCATCGGGATCGAAGCGCTCGAGCTCCGGATCGTTCCACAGCGATTCGAATTGCGCCGAATTCTTCCCGGTACCGTCCAGGTTTGGCCCCCTGTCAAGGGGGCCGTGAGTGAGCCGCGGAGCGGCTCGCGAGCGGGGGGTTTCTAGGTGCGCTGCTTGAACTGCTCGAACCGCATCGCCAGCCGGTCCTGATCCGGCCGGTCCTTGCCGCGCGAAGGCAGATGGATGCGATTCGAGTGCAGTCGCTTCAGCGCCTCCAGCGTCGGCCCGTCCTTCTGCTCGAGGATGCGCCTCGAGACGTGAATCCTGAAATCCGCATCGATGCCGATGAGATGCGCGTCGAAAGCCGCGTGATGCGTCTTGGCGAGCGGGATACCGTTCTGGACTACCGGCTGGCCGAGCTGCTCGTGCTTGTCCTCGATGATGTGCGCCGCATCGAGAAGCACGGGCTCGCGCAGGCCCGATAGCGCGCAGCGCATAGCGCCGCTCCGCCGCGGTTTCCGGGACGCGCAATTCCTCTCCGGCGCTGAAGGCGATCCTTGCCGTCAGGCTCGCCGCGTCCCAGCCGATCACAAAGCTGGGAATCAGCGCCTTGTAAATACCGGGCGACGTGCCGAGGAAGTAGATGATCGGCACGGCGTTCTGCATCGCCTCGCGCAGCCACCGGTTCTCCGCCGCGTCGGCGTCCTGGCCCATGAACGCGTAGTCCACCGCCTCGTCGCCTTCGTAGATCCGGCGGTGCACCTGCCGCTGGTCGTCGTACCAGACCCGCGCGCCCGGGCGCGGATAGACCGTGCGGATGGAAAGCAGGAATCGCATCTGCGTCGGCTTGAAGATGCCGCGCTGCGGGTTGATGAGCGCAATGCGCTGGCCGTCGAACTGGAATCCGGCGCGCAGGTCGCGCCCGGTCAGGTCGCCGTTCAGATCCGCGAGGCGTTGCACCTCGCCAGGCGGCGTTTCTAAGCTCCTGGTCGTCCCCTGGCACTGCGTTCCCGGGCCGCTACGCCGGCTTGCGGCGCTCGTCCTGCTTGATCAGCGATTCGGCCGGAGTGCCGAGCTCGCGGTGCAGGCGCCACACCATCTTCAGCGTGAGCGGCCGCCTGCGGTCGAGGATCTCGTAGACCCGGTTGAGCCGGCCGATCATCGGCACGAGATCCTTCGGGGCGAGCCCGGACTGCTCCATGCGGAGTGCGGGCTTCCGCATTCATGAGCATTTCGATCTCCTTCAGCGCCTTGTCAGCCCCGCCTTCAGGCGGCCTTACGGATGACGAGCCGCACGTTGAGGCCCGCACGGTTCGCGATGTTCACGAGCGCATCGAGGCTGAACTGATCGATCCTGCTTTTCAGCAGCGCGTTGAGCCGTGGCTGGGTGATGCCCAGACGCCTGGCCGCCTCCGCCTGGGTAAGCCCGCTACGCCGATAAAAGGCGACGATCGCGATCATGAGCTCCGAGCGCAGCTTCAGGTTCTCGGCCTCTCCCGGCGGGAAGCCGAGATCCGCGAAAATGTTGTCGCTGCCTCTTGTCCGCTTCAGCTTTCGGCTCATTGCTTGCGGTCTCTGATCAAGGTCCTATATCGCTGCCTTGCCAACTCCACATCGAGCCGGGCAGTCCTGCGTGACTTCTTCTGGAAAGCGTGCAGCACGTAAACCGCCTCGACGAACTTCGCCACGTAAATCAACCGATAGGCGCCGCCTGCGCGCACGCGAATCTCGTTCACACCCAAGCCGATGCTCGGCATCGCCTTCCAATCGGCCGGTGCTTCGCCCGCCTGTACGAGGCCCAGCTCCTGGCCGGCCCGCCGCCTTGCGTCTGGTGGGAAGGCGCGCACTGCGGGGAGGCTGTCTCCGAGCCACACCACGGGCTTCCGCGCCATTATCTCAGATCCTGGATAAACCGGACGCCCGCCTTTCATATCGGTCTCAACGTGGATGGCAAGACGCGCGTTGACTACGATGCTCTTCTGATCGAGTTTTGTCTGGGCTACTCGGGTAGTCGCGCCGTCTCACTAAGACGCGACGAAGAGAAGGCGCGGCTGCCCGCCTTGCGCCTTGCAGAGCGCGCAATAGTCGAGCGCCGCCACGACGGTCTTTCCCGTGCGATTCAGCATCTCGGCCTGGTAAGCCTTCGGCGTGAGGTCGAAAAAGACCGTCTCGCCCGCGTCCGCGGGCCGCGCCGTTGGGGACGGAGCCCGAATTTTCCTGGTTCTTGTTTTTGGGGCTCCGTCCCCGAAGTTCTGCCATCGGGATCGAAGCGCTCGAGCTCCGGATCGTTCCACAGCGATTCGAATTGCGCCTGCGCCGCCACGTAGAGATCCGCCTGCGCCGCCTGGGTGAGCTTCACCGTCCACTCGAGGCCGCCGATCAGCGCGGCATTGGAGATATTGGCGCTGCCGACGAACCCGGTGCCGAATCCCGTCGCCCGGTGAAAGAGCCACGCCTTCGCATGCAGCCGCGTCCGCCGGGTGTCGTAGGAAATCTTCACCGTAACGCCAGGAAGCTTGGCGAGCGCCAGCACCGCCCGCGCCTCCGTGGCGTGGGGTCAGAGCCACGAATCTGATAAGCGGAGCGTCGCGACGATCTTGGGCTCTGACCCCGAATTCCCCCGGCTTCGAACCGGTCCATGAGCTTGCGCACGCCGCTCCACTTGATGAACGAGACGAGGATGTCCACCTCGGGCCGAGTCGAGCTTGGCGCTCAGATCGGCGAGCAGCGACGGATCCGCGCGTCCCGCGGTGAAAAGCCAGGGCCGTAGCACCCCCGTCGCGGGCGGAACGAAAGGCGCCGACTGCCGATGAATCGAGCGCAGCGCACTAAGCGGCCTCGGCCAGCTCGGAATGTCGGCGGCCCGATACTCCTTGCGCAGCAATCCCAGGAGCCCGGCGATCACGGCCACCCGCGCCTGCTCGCGCGGCGTACCGGCCTCGTCCGGCTCCACCCCATCCAGAATCCCGACCAGGACCTTGACGAACGCCTCCGCCAGGCGCGCCGAGCGCTCCTCGGCCGGAAGGGCCATGACACTCGCCTGGTTCGCCTGGATGAGCGATGCGAGCTCGGCGGAGAGCCGCTCGTCGACCAGGCGGTCGTAGAGACCGTCAAGCACAGTGGTACTGGCCGGTTTACTCAGCAACGTCCGCCTTCCTCGAGCGCCCTTTCCAGCTCGGCCACCGCCGCCCTGCGCCGCGCCTCTCCCATGCGGCCGGCTGGGCTCCATATCATGCCCTTGGCGATGAGCTGGTTGCGCGTCGGCCCCAACGATGTGACCTTGCGCTCGAGCTGCTCCGCGATGTCGCCGGACCGAGGACGACCGGCAGGCGGCGCTGGGCCGTGCGGCGCAGCGCGGTGATAAGCGCCGCGGGTTCCTCCTCCATGGAGTTTATAAGATTCTTGTAATAACCCTAATTTCCATCAAGGTCGTACGCACTGCCCGCGCGCAGGGCTCATCGAGTCCGCTTGGCTCCACGCCGGCGCACCCGGTATTCGACGACGACGGGCTCGCGGATCAGGAGCTCGCTCGAAATACCGAGCTTCTCGTGAAGCGCACGAACCATCGAAAGCGTGAGAGGCCGCTTCCGCGAAAGGATCTCCGAGGCGCGGTTCTTCCCGCCGACGATCGCGGCGATGTCCGCCTGGCGCAGGCCCTGCTCCTCCATCCGGAAGAGGATCGCTTCGATCGGGTCGGGCTTTCGGAACTTGAAGCGCTCTCTCTCGTAGTCGTCGATGAGCTTTGCGAGGAGCTCTAGCCGTGCGCCGTCGTCGCTTTCCGGCGCCGGGTCGCCCTTCGCAAGGCGCCGCGCCTCTTCCAGGTAACGTCGATGCTGCTCGTCGGTCTTGATGATCCGCAGTTCCATGTCAGCGCCTCTTGTTGCGCTCGTCATACTCCCGGTGCGTGCCGATCCAATCGATCACGACGACTCCGGTCCGGTAGGCCACGGTCACTTCGAGCCGGTACGCGCTGCCCTTCACATTGAAGACCACGACGCCCTCCGGCAGGAAGCTCGCGCTGGCGTAGCGCCGGCGAATGTCCTGCGGCGTAGTCCATGCCGCGCTTTCGACATCGGCCAGCCAGTTCTCGATCCAGCCGCGGGCATCGGTGTGCTTGCGGCAGAACCGCTCGAGCCGCTCGCGGTCGAGTACTTTCATCCATGCCTGACGATTGGAGCCGCTAACCTAGCACGAAGTTCCCAATATGGGAACCACTCAAGCGCGTAACACGCTGAACGCCCGGAACAATTCCATCGGCAGCGCGACTTCGAGCTTCCAATGCAACGACATCGGCCGATCACCCTCGATGTGAACCTTGGTTGCCGGGCCCAGCGCGCAGTACGCCGCTTCCTTGTTCTCTCTGACGAAGAGGAAGAAGCGCCAGCCATTCTCCGGGCTCTCGATGTAGCGCCGCCCAGCCGGCGTATCCGGACCCGCGTTGTTCTGCGTTTGCCAGTGGAAGATTTCGGGGCTGATGGCGTAGTCGTGATACGAGATGCGGTCGTGGTAGCCCTCGGCCTTGTCCAGCGTAACGAAGAGGCACTCGATCTTTGCGTCGTCGATCGCGATCTTCCCCGACTGGTGCGGCGTTCGCCTGGACTCGTTCAACCACCCGACTGCCGTCAGGATCTCGCGGATCTCGTAGCGGCCGTGGAGCAGGAGCGGCCATTCTTGCGGCCAGCCCGGAATGCGCCGAGCCGGCAGTTCCGTTCGCGCGGCGAGGAGGTCCGAAAGCTCGCCGAGCTCGTCTCTGAGATGACGGTGCGCGTCCAGCCGCTCGAGAAATTCCTTGCCGCTCATCTTGTCGGTGATGCGCGGGAAGAGCTGGTAGGCCAGCATCTGAATGCGCCTTCGCTCGCTCGCATCCATCGCGTCCCCGGCCTTCGACTCTCGCCAGAGCTTGAGCGCGAGCGGATCGTTGCTATGGAGAAGATCCGCGAAGCGGCGGCCGAGATAGGCTTCTTCGCCTGAAGCCTCCCCCGGGAGGAGGCCCGCGCTGCGGCGAAGGGCGGTCCACCCTCCGGCCGCGTTCGCCCGGTAGATATCCGAGAGCTCCAATGCCTGGTCGTTGAGGAAGCTCGCGAGCGATACGTTGTCGGGTCCCTTCATCGCCGCGTAGCCTTGCAGCTCGCGCGTAAGGCGCGGCCAGGTTTGCCGGGCGATGAACTTGAGGCTCGCCAGCACCCGCTCGCCGGCGACGCGATCGAACGCGATATGGCAGCCGGGCGGCAGCGTCGGAAAACCGTGCTCGAGGTCCTCGATCAGGCGCCGCTTCGGCAAACCGGTCATCACCTGGAGGAGCTGATCGAAGCGGAATTCTGAGCCGAATTCTTCCCGATATCGCCCGACGAAGTCGAGGACGAGGCACGATTCCTTGCCCGGCGCCAGCCGCAGGCCGCGCCCGAGTTGCTGCTCGAAGAGCACCGGGCTCTGCGTCGGCCGCAAGAACAGCAACGTGTTGACCTTCGAAGCTGTTAAGATGGATTCATGTCGAAAAAGCCGCTGCTGGAAACAAACCCTTACCTTCGGGACGACGAGAAGCGACGCAAGGCGCTGGTCACGAATGTCTCCAGCAACACAGCCGTCGAGACGGGCAGAAAACCGGAAGCCATCGCTCGCACGCTGGCGCGAGAAACCGGCCGAGTCTCGCTCAAGCCGCGGCAACGGTCCGGTCGATAATCCTGACGAACAGCTCCTGCATCGGCTGATAGTTGCGGTCCATGCCGGCCTGGACCGCGGCGAAGTAGCGAGCGCGCCTCCCGCCGGTAATGTCGCTGAAGTCGAGCGGCGGCAAATGCGCCTGCAGCGCCATGAGCGTCGCCAGCACCCTGGCGATTCGGCCGTTTCCCTCGCGGAAGGGGTGAATCAGCACGAGCTCTGCGTGGCTCTGCGCCAGCGCCGCCGCCACGTCTTCCTTCCTCGCCCGACGGCATGGCGTCAGCTTGGCGAGGACGTCACGGCTGTAGTCCTCCATCAGCGCGGGAACGCGACCTGCCGCCGCGAACGGAAAGCCGTCCTTGCTGACGTTGACGTGCCGGTACGCACCGGCCCACGCGTAGATACCGTGCAGCCAACGCCGGTGCATCCCGCAAATGTCCTCGGAAGTGAAGCGGTGGCTCTCGTCGAACGCCGAGACGAACTCGTCCATCGCCTCCCTGAGCGCCAAGGTCTCGGCCTCGTCCATCTTCCTGGATGATTTGATGCCGCGAAGATTTCGCGACACGCGCCCGCGCGAGCCTGGCTCGAACTGCGCCTCGACCAGACCCGAGACGTCGTACCGCCCGCCGCTCTTCATCCGCAGCTGAGCGGCAATCTCCGCTCGCTTACCGTTTCGGCGGCGTAGCGCAGCCCTTGCCGGCAAGGCATGCCGCCCATCTGCTTCGGATTCATGGTAATGCGGCGCGCGAACATCATGTCCGGTTCTTGATCCCTCCCGGCATCTTACGCGCCGCTCATCGCTTGGCCTGATCGCCCGCCTAACGCTCTCGCAGGCTGAGCGTGACTACCTTGGCAGTCGCGCTAAGACAAAGGGCCGGTAAGTCGCAAGCGCCTGGCGCAGGATCTCGACCCGGTGCGCGACAAAGAGGAGCTCGCGCTCCTCAATGTCATTCCCGCGAAGGCGGGAACAGCCCTTCGGCGTGAGGTCGAAAAAGACCCTCTCGCCCGCGTCCGAAGCCTGCGCCGTTGGGGACGGAGCCCGGATCTTCCAGGGCCGCAGGGTTGAAGCCGGACGAGGCCGGCATGCCAGAGACCGCCCGTCAAGCCAGCCACACGCTTCACGTCAGTCAGATCGGTCTTGTCGGCGGTGCCGTACTACTCGAAAGGCGCTAGAAGCACGCCGGATTTGCTTTTGGACAATTGGGAAACCGAAACCACAATTCAACGTTCTTACCACCGCTAAGATGCAAGAAAGAAAACCGCGAGGGAGGATAGATGGCACGAAGGCGACGCGGCCGGGACAAGAAGCCGCCGATATTCCAGGCGGCGCTAGGAGCAACGTTTCTCCTCGGCATCGCCTTGTTCGGCATCCCGAAAAAGCCTGGCAATTTGCTCCTTGGCGTGGCCGCGATTTTAATCGTTGCTACGGCCGTCGGCGTTGCAGTTCAACTGTTGATACGCAAGCGCAATCAGGCGGCCGATTCTGATGAGTTGAGCGCCGACGTGCCGGCTCGGACAGAGCCGTCCCTCAAGGAGCATGAGGAGGCCGATCTTTACCCGCTTTGGAAGCAGGGCGACTCGCCGGCGCATGCCGAGAGCGTCGATACAAGCAGGTGGAGCCTCGATTCGCTGAAGCAGCTCGAATGGCGCCGATTCGAGGAGGTATGCGCCGGCTACTTCGAAGCGCTCGGCTTCCGCGCTGAAACCACTCGGTTCGGCGCCGATGGCGGCGTCGACATCAAGCTCTATATGGGACAGTCGATGAAGCCGGCGGCCATCGCCCAGTGCAAGGCTTGGAACGCCTACACCGTGGGAGTGAAACCGGTGCGTGAGCTGCGCGGAGTAATGGCTGCCGAGCAAGTCAGCAAGGGAATTTTCCTGACGTCGGGAACCTTCACGAAGGAAGCAAAGCAGTTCGTGGAGAACAAACCGATCCATTTGATGGACGGCGAAGTTCTGTTGCGGAAAATTATTTCCCTTTCCCCGGATAAGTTGGCCAGCCTCCTGCAGCAAGCAACAACTGGCGACTTCAAGACGCCGACCTGTCCTTCCTGCGGCGTGAAAATGGTGCAGCGGGAGAGCAGGAAGGACGAAAAGAAATTCTGGGGATGCGTCAATTTCCCGAAGTGCCGGCACAAATTCTTTGGCCTCGGGGCCAGCTAAGACTCGTCGCAGAGCCTCTTCGTGTTCAGAGCCCGGCTTGGGCGCGCATCCCTGTCGAGACAAGTATTTGCGCCGAAGCGCTGGCCTTCGCCCGCGGTTTACGCTAAGAGGTGTTGGGTCGCCGCCCCCATTTCACAGAGATCCGAGATGCCCTACGAAGCAATCGTTCCTCCAGGTTCCCGCTCGTTCGCGCCTTATTCCCCGGCCACGAAGGCCGGCAATGTCCTGTATGTCTCCGGCACCGTCGCGCTCGACAAGGACGGCAAGCTCGTCGGCGCCGGCGACATCAAGGCGCAGACGCGCTTCGTGCTCGAGTCGATAAGCTCGCTGCTCGAGCACGCGGGCGGCTCGCTCCAGGACGTCGCCTTCGCCCAGGTGTTCCTCAAGGACGTGAAGGACTTCAAGGCGATGAACCAGGTGTACCGCGAATTCTTTCCGTCGAATCCGCCCGCGCGCTACTGCATCCGCGCCGACCTCGTCGCGCCCGAGCTCCTCGTCGAAATCGTCGCGACCGCCCATCTCCCGGATGCGCGAGCCTAGGAAGGAAGGCCGCGTAAACGGCTGCAGCGCGCTGCTCGGGCCGCTGGGCTAGGATTACAAACACCTGCGCGCGGCGAAGGACATTCCGGCGCAGTTCGGCCATGACTAACCTGAGGTGGTACGCATGCGTCTTCTGAAAATCCTTCTTCTTCTTTCCATTGCAATCGCTGCCCCGGCAGTCGCGCAGCCCGGCAAGCTGATGCGCATCGTGGTGCCGTTCCCGCCCGGCGGCGGCGTCGACGTGGTGGCGCGCAAGCTGGGCGAGGCCCTCGCGAAGCAGCTCGACCAGCAAGTGATCGTCGAGAACAAGCCCGGCGCCTCGGGCAACATCGGCGCCGACGCGGTGCAGAAGTCGGCCGCCGACGGCGCGACGCTGCTCGTGAGCGCCTCCACCTTCATCGTGAACCCGCTCGTGGCCGCGCAGAAGGCGCCGTTCGACCCGATGAAGGACTTCACGCACCTCGCGCTGATCGCCAAGGGGCCGGTGCTTCTCATCACGCATCCGAGCTACGGCGCCACGCTGCGCGAGTTCATCGACGGCGCGAGAGCGCATCCGGAGAAGTACAACCTCGCGACCGGCGGCTACGGCTCGGCCGGCCACCTCGCCGGCGAGTCGTTCAAGCTGCGCGCCGGGCTGAAGATTCCCGTCGTGCTCTACAAGGGCACGGCGCCCGCCTTCGCCGATCTCATGGGCGGGCAGATCAGCGGCCTCTTCGATCCGCTCGTGACTTCGCTTCCCCTCGCGAAGGGCGGCAAGGTGCTCGGCCTCGCGCTCGCCGCGCCGAAGAGGAGCCCGCTCGCGCCCGACATCCCGACGATGGCCGAGGCCGGCATGCCGGGGTTCGAGTTCTACACGTGGTACGGGCTCTGGGGACCGGCGGACATTCCGCAGGCGGCGGCGAGCCGCATCGAGAGCGCGGTGGCCGCGGCGGGCAAGTCGCCCGAGCTCTCCAAGTGGTTCGAGTCGCAGGGGTTGGAGTACGGCAACCTGACCGGGAAGAGCTTCGTCGGCTTCGAGCGCCAGGAGCAGGCGACCGTCGAGGACATCGTCAGGCGCGGCAACCTCAAGCCGCAGTAAGCGCGGCCTTCACCTTCGCGCGCTGCACCTTGCCGTAGTGCGAGCGCGGCAGCGTCTCGACCAGCCGGATGATCTTCGGCCGCTTGTGCGCCGAGAGCTGCGCGCGGCAGTGCTCCATGAGGAGCGCGGGCGTCACCTGCGCCCCGGGCGCGGCGACCACCGCCGCCGCGACGATCTCGCCCCATTCCGCATCCGGCAGCCCCACCACCGCCGCTTCGGCGACCCCGGCATGCGCGCAGAGCGCGCGCTCGACTTCCTCGGGCTGCACCGACTTGCCGCCGCTCCTGATCACTTCCTTGATGCGCCCGGTGATCGAAAGAAAGCCCGCCGCGTCGAGCCTTCCTTCGTCCCCGGTGCGGAACCAGCCTTCGCGCAGCACCTCGCGCGTGAGCTCGGGCCGCTTCCAGTAGCCGTGCATCACGTGAGCGCCGCGCAGTTCCACTTCGCCGCCGTCGCCGATGCGCACGTCGCAGCCGAAGACCGGCCGGCCGGCGCTGCGCAGGCGCGCCGGATCGACTTTTCCGTCCGCGCCGAGGAGATCCGCGGGCGACTGGTAGCAGCTCCACGAGGCCTCGGTGAGGCCGTAGAGCACGCCGATCTTCGGCCCGAGCGCGTCCAGCGCCTTTGCAAAGATCTCGGGTGCGATCCCCGCGCCGCCGACGTCGATGGCGCGCAAATGCCCGAGCGAGGCGAGCTCGGGAGCGCTCGTTTCACGCAGCAGGCGTACCAGGTGCGTCGGCACGAGGCTGGTCGAGCCGGCGCGCCAGCGCGCGAGCTCCGCGGCAAAGCGCGCCGGATCGAAGCTGCCGGCGAGCACCACCGTTCCGCCCGCGGCGAGGTGCGCGAGCACGATCACCGCCGCAATCGGCCAGAGCGGCCGCACGTTCAGCATCACTTCGCCCGGCGCCGCGCCGCGGGCCATGACGATGTTCTGCAGCGCGGCGCGCAGGTTGCCGTGCGTGAGCATCACCGCCTTGGGCGCGCTCGAGGTGCCGCCGGTGTAGTTGAGCGTCGCGAGCGTGTCGGCCGCGAGCGGCTCCCACGCCGGCTCGGAGATTGATTCTTCAATCGGGAGAACCCGCATTGGAACGAGCGCGGCGATTTTCTCTGCGAGCGCGCGACGCGAGTCGCCCGCGAGCAGCACCTGCGCTTCGGAATCCTTGACCTGGTTCGCGAGCTCGGCGGCGGAGAGCGCCGGGTCGAGCGGCACGCGCACGTAGCCCGCGGCCATCGCGCCGTAGTCGGCGAAGAGGTACTCGGGCTGCGCGTCGGCCAGGAGCGCGACGCGCGCGCCCGCCTCGAGCCCGCCGGCGCGCAGCCGCGCGCCCGTGCCCGCGCACGCAGCGGCGAGCGCGCCGAAAGTCCAGCGGCGCCCGCTTGCCGCATCGACGAGCGCAACAGCGTCCGGCCAGCGCTGCGCCGCGCGCAGCAGGACGGAGCCGATCGACACTTACCAGCCTTCCAGGACGACGCGCCCCTCGACCGCGCGCTCTTCGAGCATGCGGTGCGCCCTCGGCGCCTCGGCGAAGCCCACCGCCGCCGAGATCACCGGCTTCACGAGCCCGGCCGCGATCATCGCCACCGCCTGGCGCACTTCGTCCACCGGCGCCTGGCCCGAGCCCTGCACGCGCAGGCGCCGGCCGATGAGCATGCCGGGAGAAATCGGCACCGCATCGCCGCCGATGTTGCCGAGCACCACCGCGATGCCGCCCGCCGCGAGCGCGCGCACGCTCTCGGGCAGCAGCGGCCCGACGTTCTCGAGCGCGATGTCGACGCCGCGCTTTTCGGTGAGGCGCCAGACCTCCTTGCCGAACGCGCCGTCCTTCGCCACGACCACCTCGTGCGCGCCGTGCGACTTCAGGAAATCCGCTTTCTTTGCGTCGGAGGTCACCGCGATCGAGCGCCCGCCGAGCGCGCGCACGAGCTGCAGCTGGTGCACGCCGAGCCCGCCGCTCGCGCCGGTGACGAGCACCGTGTCGCCGGGATTCATGCCGCCCACGCCGCGCAGCGCGCGCAGGCTGGTCGCAATCGGGCACGAGGCGAGCGCGGCGGCGCGCCAGTCCACGGACGCGGGCACCGGGATGCCCATCTTCGCCGGCACGGCGACGTACTCGACGTAGCCGCCCTCGGTGTCGACCCCCGGCACGCCGAGCGCGCGGCACATGTCCTGGCGGCCGCGCAGGCAGTGGCGGCAGACGCCGCAGAAGCGCCGCTGGTAGACGACGACGTGGTCGCCGACGCCGTGCGTGCTGACGTTCGGTCCGAGCTTCACCACCTCGCCCGCGGTCTCGTGGCCGAGGATCACGCCCGCCTTCGCGCCCGGGAGCTTGCCCGCGCGATGCAGCACGTCGTGATGGCACACGCCTGCCGCGCGCACCTTCACCAGGATCTCGCCTTCGCGCGGCTCGGGCGCCGGCACTTCGCGCACCTTGAGATTTTCGGGCCCGCCGAAGGCCTCGAGCACCACTGCTTTCATCCGTGATCTATAGTACCTCCCGATGACTGTGCGCAGCGAACGCAACGACGACGGCATCCTGGTCGTCACGCTCGACCGGCCTCAGGTGATGAACGCGCTCGACGTGCCCTCGAAAGAGCGCCTCGGCGAGATCTGGACCGAGGCCTCGATCACGCCCGAGGTGCGCGCGATCGTGCTGCGCGGCGCCGGCGAGAAGGCCTTCTGCGCCGGCTCCGACATCAAGGAGATCCGCCGCACCGGAAGCATGGTCTCCACCGAGACGCTGATGCGCGCGATCCCCGGCGTCGGCGTCGAGCTCGACAAGCCGGTGATCGCCGCGCTGCACGGCTTCACCGTCGGCTTCGGCCTCACGCTCGCGATCCACTGCGACTTTCGCGTCGCCGCTCCGTCCTCGCGCATGGGCTTTCCCGAGGTGCAGCACGGCATGCTCTCCGGCGTGAGCGCCATCACCCTTCCCGGCATCGTCGGCGAGCCCGCCGCGCTCGACCTCATGCTCACCGGCCGCCTCATCGACGCCGAGGAAGCGCTGAGACTCGGCCTCGTCCATCGCCTCGCCGACGATCCGTTCGAGGCGGCGATAGCGATCGCGAAGCAGCTCGCCTCCAACTCTCCTCGCGCCGTGGCGCTCACCAAACAGCTCGTCCTCGCCGAGCGCAAGCGCCGCATCCGCGAGATCGCTCCCGAGATCGACCGCGCCCGCCTCGCCGTCACCGACTCCGACGAATACGCCGACGTAGTCAAGAACAAGCCTGGCACCGGCCGCGCTCGCTAGCGCGCATGGGGTCAGAGCCCGAATTTTCTTGGTTCTTGCGTTTGGGCTCTGACCCCGGTTTTGACTTTGGGCAGGAACCTTCGTCCCGTCCGGTACTATGCGAAGCCTCAGCGCGAATTCCAGGCGTTTTGAGCCTTGCCTTCCGCTGGAGAAGGCTCTCTAACCCTTACTGCACCCAAAGCGTGCCCTCGAAGCCCAGATCGACCACAACCGTGGCTAAAGAAAAGCTCCAAATGCCCTTCAGCAACGGCTTCTTCGCCCCCGAACTCGGCTCCAGGCGTTGTACATGTGGCATCTATCCGGTATTGATGCCATTCAGCCGCTAGATCGGATCAGCGAGGAGGGCACGATCCTGGCGACTTAAGGCGCCCGCCTCCGTTTCCTGCGTTCGGCAAAGATATCCTTGCCTCGGCAATGATTCGTCCCGGAGCACGGGGTCAGAGCCCGAATTTTTCTTGGTTTTCGCTTTTGGGGCTCTGACCCCGAATCTTGCGATTCTTCGCTCAAACCGGTTGGGGCATGGCGTCCCAGACCTGGCCTTTGTATTGCCGCCCATTAGCGCTCTTGGAGCGCTTCTCGCCGTCGGCGCCCCAGGCGCCCCATTGCTTGAAGAAGAAAGCTACCCCGGCTGCGTCGCATTGTTGCTTGATCCCGTCCACCCACGCCGGCTTCATCGCTCGCGCGCGCGGTCCCGATTCGCCGCCCACGATGACCCAACGAATTCCGCTCAGATCGAACGTACCCAGATCCTCCAGCAATGGCTCGATGGAAAGGAATCGCACGCGAGCATTGACACCTTGCAGCGCCCGCACGCGCGGCAAACCGTGCTTTCTGTTCTCAACCGACACACCGAGCCACACGTTGGACGGTACAGCGACGCCGTCGCAGAACTCAGCCATTCGTTCTGCCCGCTTCGTGAGAACTTGAAACGTATGCTGTGTTGCCTGTCCCATCACATCGAATACTTTTTGGATGTAAGCGAACGGCACTTTTTCGTGGAAAAGATCCGACATGGAATTGACGAAGTAGATGGTGGGCTTACTGCGCGCCAGTGGTTCGCCGAGCCGGTCGGGTACCAGGGATAGTTTGAAACCGTTTTCATAGCCGCGCATCCCCATGGCCCGCAACCGCTTCGCCATGGTTTCCGCATAGCAGTTTTTGCATCCTGGCGAAATCTTGGTGCAGCCCACCGTGGGATTCCACGTCATCTCCGTCCACTCTATGCGGCTCTGTGTGCTCATCAACTCTCTCCCAGGAACTCGAGGCGCTCGCCGTCTTTGTCGAAATGAACAAACCTCGTCCGACGCTTGCCGGCTGCATCGAGATTCCGAACGCGGCCCGCCTTGATCAGATCGCCCAATGCGCGCTGCAGATCAGCCGGGAACCAATCCGTCTCTTCCATCATGTCGGCAAATTCGGCGTAGCCGATACGATGTGGTCCGCCAGCCAGGCGCCTGAGCCAGTATTGCTGAACTTCCGCCTCGCTCACATGCCCTTCCTCTTCGCTTGCAAATTCTGTGGAGCGACGCCCCGGCGATCTCCACCAGCCCGCCAGCTTGCGCAACCCTCCAGAAACCCCGCCTCGTTCGCCCGGCCGTTCTCCTGTACGAGTTGCATCTGCTCATCTAAGCTTTTAGTAGTCACAATGTAGGCCTATTTTGACAGCGGCGAAGTAGCATGGCTGGCTATTGAGCGGACTGCGCCTTTCGAAGCAACCGGCGCTCTAAGCCGAGTTGCTTCGCCTAGCCTTGCGACGTAAATTTCCGCTTAGGGGAAAGCCGGAAAGCCTACTGCAGCGCCGGGTCGACCGGTCTATATGAGATACGCGACCATACGAGAATCGAATGGGACTTGACGCTCTAGTCTTCTGCAATTGTTTCGAGCGTGGCAAGTTACTTGAACCTCCGCCTCATCCGAAACTTGTGTTTGTTAGCGAGAACGGAGGATTGGATTGCAAAAGTAAGGATCCAAGAATTCTTGAGACGTTCGACAACTGGCTAGCAACCAGAGCGTGTAAGCACGAGGAGGGCGTGGTGGCTGGTTGCTTTATCGGGAATAGTACCTATGTCGATAACTTAGGAAACGCGCTTAGGCCCTATTCCGATAAGTTCCCAATCCTCCTAGGAAAGGTTCTATACAGCGGCACGCACACAGGTGACTTCATCGCAGCTGACCAGGTGAAGTTGCTCCGGCGCGAGCTATCTTTTCTGCGGAGCGTGCGTTGCCAAGACCCGACGCTCAAGGGCTCTTTGCGCATTCTGTCCAAAAAGCTAGAAGAACTAGCTCATGCTGCAATTCGACTAAAGAAGCCGATAGCGTTCTAGTAGATATCAACGGGAGGGAATCAGCGTGATCGTCCTTCAGATCGTTCCTCGTGCAGGGACAGATGCGTACAAGCTTCTCCGCGATAAGGTTACGCACGAGGCGCGCACGTGGTCGTGGCGAAACAAAGCCAAGACAAGACTTCAGCACGTCCAAAAACGGGCAGGGTACATCGAGGTCGGAAGCGCCGAAGGCGTTGTCGTAGCCCAGATCGTGCCCGCCAAAGAGAGTGATCAATTCTTCTTGGCTGAGAAATTCATTGGCCGTCTTATTGCCTGGTTCGCCGATGATCTCGCCACGATAAACCTTCAATTTCTCGACGTACCTCGCACAAAAAAGAAAAAGTGATCTTTAGATAATGCGGCGCTGAGATGGCCGTAACGCATCCCAGTCACTACCTGACGTTGCCCTAGGCGAGCCTGAGGAATAAGTGAGCGAAACCGAACAATTGACTCAAGATGAGGTACTGCAGCGCAAAACCTTTCTCATCGAGATGTACAAGCAGCTCTTCGCCAATATTAATCGCCATATCCTGGTCGTATGGCAAGGGGTGGCCGTTCTCGCAGGCGCGGTCGCCCTTTTCGCCCTCGTCGAGAGGGCGTTTCTTTCCCTTGATCTTGCGTGCAGCTTCTTTGTACTCCTCCTCGGATGGTTCGTTGCTCACGTGCTCGATGCGTCTACCTGGTTCAATCGCAACCTCGCCATTATGACAAACGTTGAACGGGACTTCTTGCGGGATGAGGATCTATCACTCATTCACTACTACTTTGGCAAACCTCGTCCAAACAATCGGATGATCTCTCACTTCAGTATCCAAGTCGCTTTTGCGCTAGCGCTGGCGGTTCTAGTTCTCGGAACGCATTTCGCATACCGAGTCGTTCCCGGATTTGCGCTGCCGCTCAGCAAGTTTGATTGGACGCGAGCGTTGCCATACGTCGTATTGTCAGTAACGTGCCTTTACCTACTCGCCTTCTGGAGAAAGACAGAACGTAACTACTCCGAACTGCTGAAGAACAGTCCAGGTCGCACCGTGGACATAACCTCCGTCGTCTATAACAGTGGCCACGGCCAAGGGAAAAAGTGGTGGCAACTCATATGACACAAACGCCACAACTGCGATTGGCTGCGCTCTTACGGTTTGATCGATCTATCCTGCGAGCTGCGCTCGACCGAGAATCCCAGACTGCGCAACACCCTCACAGTTCCTTCGCCGCTCGAAAACTTCAGCACTGAATCGAGCGGTAGCTTATTCGCAAGACAATAGGCTAGCCGCAATGCGTGCTTCGCCGGCAAACGCTGATTCTGATAGATAAGAAAAATGCCTTTAGCTTGGGCCCGAGGCACGTGCTCGCCGCGGGACAGGAACTCGCAAGCACGAGCAACGTGTTCTCGCGTAACGCTTGACCAATTAAGCACGAAAGCTCCCTAGCCGGACGCTTGTGGTTATGGAATACCAATCATTTTGTGCGTCTGAATGCTAAGGCGCCACTTCGGATGCGCGCGGCAGTATTCGATTGCCCGCGCCGTACTCTGTTGCCGGTCAGGTCTATCCATTGGTTGAAGAAAGAAATACTCGAAGCTCATAGCCTCAAAAAACTCCGGCATAGCATCAGCCTGTGGATAAACGAGTTTTAGCTCGTTCCCGGCACAAACCGTCAGCTTCGCTGTGGACTTGGGACTCACGCAAATCCAGTCGATCCCGTGAGGAAGAGAAACTGTTCCATTTGTCTCTATTGCGACTCGAAATCTGCGAGCATGGAGAGCTTCGAGCAGGGGCGCGTCTAGCTGCAGTCCCGGCTCTCCACCAGTCAGCACAACAAAGCGATGCTTTGCGTCCTGGCAAGGCCATTCCTTCAAGATTGCTTCGCCAAGGTCATCTGCCGACCTAAACTTCGCGCCTCCGATGCCATCGGTGCCTACAAAATCGGTATCACAGAACTTGCAAATTGCGTTGGAACGATCCTCTTCACGACCCGACCACAAGTTACAGCCAGCGAATCGGCAAAAGACTGCCGGTGTACCAACATTCGCTCCCTCACCCTGTAGCGTGTAGAAGATTTCCTTAACGGAGTAGCTCATTCGCCTTTAGACGGGTAGCGCAGGTGGTTCATTACCCCACGAAAGAATAGCCCCACAGCCACGCGTTTCGTAAAGATCTATGCGGTCCAGAGCGGGAAGGCGTTCGTGACACTCAGCCCTAATCCAACGTAGCAACGCAGCGACATCGTTGTCTTCAGCACCCGGCAGTTCATACAGAGGTTGATGGTCGAGCTTCTTGAAAACCGGCGTGAATACCTCTTTCACATCTCCAAAATCGATCGTCCAGCCGAGCAATTTGTCCAACGGTGCGTCCAAGTGCAACCTCAAGATGTACGTGTGCCCATGTATACGGCGCCTCGGATCGCCGATCGGAGCACGCGAGAATCGGACCGCACAATCCATCGACATTTCTTTCCATATACGGTAACGCTTCCCATCAAAATGCGCACCACATGTGGCTGTCTCGTAGACCGTTACCCATGTCAACTCCGGAAGTCTTGGCCTAAGTCGGTTCCAGATCCAACTCGAAATGAGTTCGCTCGTCGGGTTCTCGAGCCCCTTAATGTCGTTAAGGCAAGCGCAATTTAGTTCTGCAAAGATCGGAGCCCAAAGCTTGTCGATGTGGTCGTAATCAATGCTGATCTCTCGACTACCGATGGCTTGATTGGCGTGGATGATTACCTCGAAGCCATGGCCGTGCATACGCCCGCACTTGTGTCCCGCCGGCACATTGGGCAACCGGTGCGCGGATTGGAACGCATATCTACGCCACACATGCGCTTGATTACTTCCATCGAGATCTACGCCTTCATCCACGGTACTCTGGACACCGATATTTTCCATTCCGGAGACGTCCAAGCGAGATCTGATCCATCGAGCGATGTTTTCATCTGTCGGTGGGCTCACACGATTGTTAAGAAGCTCATAGTCAAGCGGCGCAACGCAGTCCGACAGAAGGCGACGCAGCTGGCCTACCTCAGCTCCTGGGAAACGCGCTGAACCGTTTGGTACCGATACACGCACCTTTGCAAGGAAGCTGTGACCATGGAGTCGGCGCGATCGATGCCCCATGGGAAGAATGTCAACGTGTCTGGCCGCTTCGAATGCCGCCGCTGCCGCGAAAATGAGATGCTCAGCCATCGCGGGCTATGCCACCGCAGCTATTGCTGGTCCAGCGATGTACCGCTTGTAGCCGTTCGCTCTTAATTCACAGGCTGGACACGTGCCGCAGCCTCGCCCCCAATCATGCCTTTGTGAACGATCGCCCTTATAGCAGGTGTGAGTGTGCTCTTTAATCAGATCAATCAAGATTTCACCACCCAATCGCTCTGCTAACCGCCATGTCTCCGCCTTGTCGATCCACATCAGCGGCGTTTCTATGACAAACCGCTTCTCCATTCCGAGATTTAGAACAACCTGCAGCGCCTTCATCGTGTCGTCTCTGCAGTCGGGATATCCCGAGAAATCTGTTTCGCACATTCCGCCGACCAGGGTCTTGATCCCACGACGGTACGCGACTGCCGCTGACACGGTAAGGAACAGGAGGTTTCGACCAGGCACAAACGTCGTTGGCAGACCATTTGTGCCCATTGAGATTTCCACATCTCTAGTGAGTGCTGTGTCGCTGATGTCTTTGAGCAAGCCAAGGTCTACCACCTGATCGTTTCCCAGCTTTGAGCTCCAGCGTGGAAAACGCTGTCTCAGCCGCGACAACACCTCTTTGCGGCATTCCAGTTCAACAATATGCCGCTGGCCGTAGTTAAAACCGATTGTCTCTACGCGCCCAAATCTCTCCAAGGCCCAGGCTAGACAAGTGGTCGAGTCTTGACCTCCTGAAAACAGCACTAACGCACCAGCATCCTGTGTGACCATTGGCCCTCCTTCATGGCCGCCTTGCGGCTCGATTGCCTGAGCGTTTCACCATCCCCACAAGGTGATGCGCTAGTTTCAAAATCTGTCTGTCCACGTTCTGGACTTCCTTCCACGGCACGACTTCATCCGGCCCGAACCTCCAGGCGCCCTTTGTCCACGCCGTGTTGCCTACGAGGCAACCCAATCCCTCTCTGAAGGCCGTTCTTGAACGCGCGGCATTTCTCTCCCAGAGAAGATCCATTACGTAGCCCATGGCTCTTATACCGGCGCCATGGATTAACCGCGAAGTCTTCGGCGTGTGTCCTTCCCATTCCGATGGAAACGCGTCCCTCACAGCCCCGTAAAAATCACTTATGAGCTGAAATGCGCGTTCCGACGCGCCTTCTGTACCCATGACCTCGCGAAGCGCGCCGTCCGCCGCAGAAGTCATGATGACCTTTTGGATCGCAGTATCTCGAATAACGCCCGTGGGATTAGTGTGCTGATAGATCAGACCGCGCAAGGAAGAAGCTTGGTCATAGTTAAGGCGCTCGGTAAGTGCCGCCGCCGTAGATCTCGAGGAAAGCCTTTCCGGCAACCCGGAGATGGAAGGTAACAACTCATAGATCAATGCTTTCGGTAGGGGCCTCGTGTTGTTTATCAGCACAAATTGGCGCCTTAGTTCGTCGTAGTTTCTGCAGATAAGCGCAGATACAAAAACCTCGAAGTCCTTATCTGGAAGGCCAGAAAGAGCAGTCAGACGCTGCTGCCCGTCTACTACATAGCCGTTCCTTTCCTTGGCGCGCTCTATCCGTAGCTCCACCATGGAGTCGTCGAGCGCCTTTACGGATACACCATTGATGAATGCCACTACGATTGGATTGGGAAGAACCGCGTCCTCGAATTTGAGGTACTCGCGAATCTCTTTCACGTGCGACGCAATCTGCGGCCGCTGAAATCCTTTCAGCCCACCCGTACCCGACCTGCCGGCTCTGTCGATTTCTGCAAACGCTAAGATCTCCCCCACGCGCGCCGGAAATGTCAGTACCTCGTGAGAGGGACTTTGGCGTGCGCGAACCGCTCGATATATAAAGGCCGTCACGTTATGGTTTCTCCCTGAGAATTGATTTCACATGCTGATGAAACACAGCCAGGTTGTGAAAACCACGGCGCCTATTTCGATTGTTGCCCCGGAAAATTAGCACTTCGATGGATATCGCTTTGCATACCGAGCAAACACATTCTTTCCATGGCTTCTCGTCCAAAACCTTCTCCAGACGGTTCCGGAGCTCCAGCAGCGCTCTCTCATTTTCCGTTTCCGTCTTCCCGCTGTCAGCCGACAAGAAGACCTTCGAATACGCCAGCACAGCTTCCACTGTCCTCTCGGTCGTTTCCCGCCCTCTGTCGAATTCTCGCAAGGCTCTGAGAGCATTTGCTTCTAACGCGGTAAGTATTTCCTGCTTGATTCGCCCTTCCTTTACCCCTCTGAGTAGTCGCGTACTTTCGAGCGCTTGAGGGACGCGTATGGCGGCGTAGTAATCAATGCCACCCGCTTCCTTAGTAACGTAGTAGTTCGCCCGGGCGTCCTTAAATGCGCGCACAAGAGGAGAGGTTGTGTCGAAACTCGCAATGCCGTATTTGGCAAACTCATGAATCTGTTCCGCCTTTGCGAATCCCAGAAGATGTAATTGTGTCCGCGTAGATATTCGTGCACGTACGGCCTGGAGACATGCATGGACCGATGTAGCGTTCAAGGGCACCATCCCTCCCAGCGCCAAGTACGTGTAACCCATCTTTTCGAGTTGAGCAGCTGCTTCTCCCATGCTCCCGGGAGACCAGCCCTGCACCACGCCTAACGGGGTGAAAGACGGCCCCAACTCTCGTGACGCCCTTAGAAACGATTTTGCGTTTTCCAGCGTTATCTCGAAGCGCCTCTTTGCATCGTCCGAGCCGCCTTGCATACCCGTAAAACTGCGCTCGAAGTCGAAGATGACATGATCGACCGAGCAACCATGTGTGAACTGCCCGTCTCCATAAAATTCGACCATGTCCTCCGACGTATAAGGAGGCACCTCATGGGCGACGTATGAAAACGCGCCGCTGTCGCCGAAGAGATCCTTGCTACCAAACTTGCCGTTCAAACGCAGAAATTTTCTGGCTCCAACGCGCTTGAATCTCATGGCCTGACCTGATGAATACTTGCCCTTGAACTGATGATCGCCAACGATACCGCGTGAAACCAGGATTCCGTCATATGGCGCGTATCCAAACAGTTCATGCGGGTATTGGTCATCCCAGTAAGGTCGCCTCCCAGGGCGCATGGAATCGGACAGGAAATCGTAGCCAGGGTCCACGAGATCCAAACTATCTGCAAAGATGAACTTCACCGACTCGCCCTTGTTGCGTATATACGGACCAGGGTGTCGGCCAGGCCGCGAATATGATGTTGCAGGTTCTGAACCTCATTCCAATCAAGCCCAAGGCTCTCCCATCTCCCACTGGTCCAATGGCAATAGGGGGCGATCCGCTTCAAGTCGCGACGGACCGCGGGCCAAGGTTCTGATGCTCCGTCATGGCGCGACAGCACCTTGTCCATGAGCACTCCCATCGCCTGGATACCAGCTGAGTGCATCAATCTACTTCTTGCTGGCGGAAGGCCCCACGCGTCCTTGAAAACGACTCTCACAGCTCCCCAGAATCCCAACAGGGCCCTATACATGCCTTTCAAGTCGGCCGAGGAATCCCCGACAGTCTTAAACGGCGCCAAGGCGCCTAGCGGATTCCTAATGCTGTGCTTAATCATTTCGATAACGGCGGTGTCTGTGATAACCGCTTTTCGTTTGTTCTTCGTTGCAGACGGCCGGCGTATCAGACCGAAGAATGGCGACGCCGCATCCTGATTCAGCATGTCGCACAGTTGGCTCGGTATGCGCCGCTCGGTCAACTCACGAGGGAAAAGCACTCCCGAGGTTGCCGGCAGCAATTCGTTAATGAGTCGACCTGGAAGCGGCTTCGCCTTGTTCACCAGGATGAATTGCTCTCGCTGAATCGTTACGTTGTCCGATACAAATCCCACCACTGGTACTGGCATTTTTTGGTTACGGCTCTTCGAAAGCGCCAGCGAGCGCTGCTGTCCGTCGACTATCCACGCCACCCTTTCGCCTTCGTCGCGAAGCGGTATGCGCAGCGTCCCACTTTGAGCAATGTCTACAAGTCCGGCAGGCTTTGGACCGCGAGATGGTGTGAATCGAACATCGCTGGACAACGCAAGGATTATCGCGTTCGGAAACAGTACATTTATGTGGTCGAGATACTGAGCGATGTTCTTGACATGCGCCCTAATTTCGCGTCGCTGAAATCCCCTTAGCGCGCGACCATTCTCGCGCTCGATCCTAGAAATATCTGCGATCCTCGCCACGTCCCCGCCGGGCATGAAAAATGAATAGACCGGATACCTGTCGCCTTGGTGGGTCCGTAGAGCTCGAACTAGAAGCGCGTTAGCATTCGCGACCTTACGCTTCGACATATCTACCCGCGGCTCCTAATGATGTCTCTACACATCTTCTGAAAGCGACCCTGCTCACACGCGACGTTGAGATCATCTCGCAGTGTTCTAAGAGCAACACTCCAGTGCCAGTCTGCTTCGCGCAGAACTCTTTTCACGGCTCGTTGCAATTGCGTTTCCGGTAGCTTGGAACGTACGATCGCCTCCTTATAGGGCCATCCGCGTAGCGCCCTGAGTACCATTGCTCTATGCCTTTCAAGAGTAGGCTTCTTACGCATTCTCATCGCCAACTCTATGAAGTGACGCCCTGCTCGTTGCGGGAAGTCCGACTCGGTGCCCCTGATGGGACTCTTCCGGCCATCTAGCCGGCTGTCGTACGGCATGTGGACATGCTGTAACCCCTCGGGGACTTCCTCTTTTCTTCGAGGTCCAACCAAGCGCACTCGGTCTAGGTCACGCTTCCTTAGTTCGAGTAGATCCTCCACGACCAAACCCAAATAAGCCGACGAAACTGCCACCACGAAATACGTTTCCTTCGATTTGGCGACAATCTCTGCAAGGCTCCGTTTGCCAATACCGGCTGCCCGAAGCGCGGCCCACCATAGCGGAGGACTGAATGCGGCTCCATCTAAAACCCGATTGGAAATCGAATCCGCATGGTCATCGGCGATAGTGAGGCTATAAGACGGAATCCGATCTGTCTCTGTGATTAACCCCACTCCCGCCGAAATCACCCATAGGGGCGTGTCCGCTAACCGCGCTGCTTTAGTGGCCTCGCAATGCGCTCGCCCTTGGTAGAGGTCTAAGGCCTCCACCCGGTGGTCTGCCTCACGTAGTCGTCGCTTCCACTCCTTCACGATTTGCTTCAATGAACCCTTAGGCATTGAATGAGCACGGAGTCGGCGGGGCGTAGGCAAAGCCTTCCTTGCGGTGCAGTTTGTGATAACTATGAGTCGCATTTCTTATGGAAACTGCTGGCCATAATATACGAAAGGTCGCAGTTTTTGTGATGTACCGCGCCAGCTTGCAACAGCAGTTACGCGGGCTTAGCCGCCGAGCGCTGCGTGGGTAGATCTCTTGCTGACTACAATGCTTCGCTTGCTAGATGGTCTAGCACGGAGCGAACGATGCTCGCTGTGCCCTTTCCAAGCGGCATTAGGAGGTCCCTACCCTTCCTTGCCTCCTTGGCGCAGAAATACGCTTGATGCTTACTGCTCTTCCACGCGAACACAAAGATGTCAGCGCTTACGGCTAGGGCCCTGAGACGTTCCGTGGCAACGCCATCATTGTTTACCTCGATCCGAGCCCTCGGCAGCAGCCGAGACAATAGGCGCTGAGCACGATTGCCAGCAGTTTCCATCAAGGTATAGATCCCTATGACGCCATCGAACTCCAGAGGCGTGGCGACTACTCCTGGTTCTGCTTGCGGCGCAGGAATTGTCTCCATCACGTCGGGACAGCCATAGTCCTGTGCCAACATCTTTAGAACATCGCGTTGCTCAGCGCTCACACGATGCCCCATGGAGCGCACACCTCCTAAGACATGCGCGAAAAACCGCAATGCCGCCTCGCGCTCTTGCATCGGGAACACTGCTAATACCTCAGCCACATTCAACGCCCAATCGAGATGCACCGGAGCGCTGTTGGCGGCGGCGATCTCGCAGAGATCCTCCACACATTCCTTATAAGCATCCGTACTCGGGCCAACGGTCAAGAGTGCCTGAACCAGTGACGATGCCAGTTCAAGTTCGTCGCGAGAGACTGCTCCGGACCACGCCAGGATCCTCAAGAGAGTTCCATATAGCGGAGCGAAGCCGCGGACAGGGGAAGCTGGCTGCTCCACGAAGAAGCCGACCAAGGCAGGAAATGCGTTCCTAAAAACCTGTTCGGCCGGCCCGCTCGCATTACTGACTAGTCTCGCCAACTCAAGGCATTGAGCCGGCCTCTGAGCGTACGACTCGACGTTCCACTTTAGTACCGCCGATTCCAATACAGGGATTGGTGAGTGCTCGTATTTGCCGCCAATGACCCACTGTGCCCAGCTGATCCAGTCCGCGTCGATTTCGACGCTGGACTCCTTCTTTCCGAGTGCGCGAAGCGCTTCGAGGCGCGAGCGATCCTTTGAGGTTAGCTTTGCATGGGCAGACGCCGCCGCCTCGTCAAGGAGAGCGAGGACGCGCTCTCGGATGCGCTTCGAGTTGACCTCCACCGCACAACGCAAGAGTGCGCTATAGGCCCACTGCTCTGGAATGACCTCAAATGCCAAATTGACAGCAACCTCATAGTCCTCGTCGGCGATAGCTTGCCTGGCGCTTTCGCGCGCGTCGAACTTCGCGGGAATCTTTGCTTGACGGCAGCCCTCGAGCCAGCGTCTTGCCATCGAGAGTCCAGCACCATCTTCCGGGTGTGCGTCAAGGATCGCCTGGCATCTTGCGATGTTGAGTTCCGTTTGCGCCAATTCAAATAACAGAAACGCACGAAGCACCGCCGGACGACGGACACCCTTTCTCTCTTGAAACAGCGGTGCGTATCGGGTCGCTACGTTCTGCTTGAAGGACGCAATCAATGCTTTCGGGTCGAGATCTTCCTCGAGAGGTCTTATCCGGTCCTCGTATAGCGCCTCAATGACATCTGTAATGGTCTGCGGTGGAAGCGACAGGTCCATCACGCTTGCGATCAATGCGTGATTTCGGGCCAATTCTTCCCAACGCCCCAGTCCGGCGAGCAACCGGATCTCAAGGCATTTCCGCTGCTCTGCGCTAATGCGTCCGGATTGAACTAGCTCCGACAGCAGCTTGGTCGCACTCTCCGCATTCCCCGCCAACAGCGCACGATCGAAATCACCGCGGATTTGCCCGAATGGACGCTGTGTTCTGTCGGGAGTCGCGGGACGCCTCGACAATATGCTTTGATAGAGGAGCAATAGGTCGGCGATCTTCTGCCGGTCATCTTCCGTTGTTGGCGCAATTCGAACTACGCATCCTCCAAACCGATCTCTCAACGTAGATTCAATTACGTCACTGTCCCGCAGGCTGGCAGGCTGTCCGCGGAAGTCGCTGTAGCTGGGCCCGATTAAGCTGTACACCTCCGCCAGCATCCTGCCCAGCACGTGTTCGTCATTGCAGACGCCATACCACGTTGCGGGACCATCGCCCCCAAAAACGGGCAATACGATAGGCACAGCAGCCCCCGTAGAACTCAGCATCTTCAGCCATGGCTCGACCTGCCTTATCCATTCAGGCGGCCCCTCGCCGGAAACGATCTGATTCCAGCTGAGTTCATTGCGCCCCGAAAAGAACCGCGCAAGCCACCTCTCGTCTTCAGCCGTGTACTCGAGCGTCACTGGGGTCTCAGATATTCTGCAAACTCCAACCTCGCTCGCGCCAAATCCTCCGCGTCTAGGGAGAACTCGATCCACTCATCATTGATCGTGAGGGCGTTGTACGTGAGATTCATCGATCCAAGGAGCAGACTTCGCGAAAGCAGGATTCCCTTCGTGTGCAGTTGATCACGGATAGTTGCTTTTGCCTGGTCCTCGACTGCGTAGGTTCGAGCCAGGTCGGACAACCGCCCTAGAAACGCCTTGTTGGTGTCTTCGGCTCGCGTAACGACATTGACGCGAGCCCCGCGGACCATCAATGCGACGAGAACATCCGCCACCCGGATCTCTCGCCGACCCCACTCAGGATTTAGGGAATCAAAATTGCCGGATCTGTTATCGATTAATACGACATTGCTAATCCACGGCGACACCACCCAAATGTCCGAATCCTCTCGGAGCATTTCACCGACGAACATGTTTTGCAGCAACTCCTGAATCGTGGCTGAGCCGGTAAGTTGGCTTTTGAAGATTCGCCGGTGCAAGTAAGTCACTGGACTGCCTCGACGACTTCAATGTCCGCCTCGAGCACATCCATTGACCGCCTCAAGCCCTGCAAGCGCGCGTAGGCTCGGAGATAGCCAACGTCGATCGGGTTAGTGATGAGGATACTTAAGGTGTCCCCTAACCTGTCTCGCTGGGCTTCCGAACAAGTAAGCGTCACTAAAGCACCGTCGCCGAGGGCGTGTGCGGCCTTTGCGAACCAATCCTTATCCTCGACTGATATGCGGATTCTGTCGTCCGTCATCGTGTCCGCCACCAGAAGCCGTTCGATTGGCGGCAGTTCGACAAACGCATTCCACAATTGAAGAGCGCTTTGCCGAACTACACGTCCCCGGGGCCAAAGCAACCCGTATATCGCACCCATACGCCAGGCGCCGCGGTCTTGCCCAAGGGGGGCCCCCACCTCAGCTACGACCGCGTCAATATCTTCTGATTGGCTGAGCCAGTAGCACATGACGCGAAGGTCGATCTCCAAGCCAAGGCGTTCCTCCTCTGCGTTCCAACGCTCGATCACTTCGGAAAGGTAATGATCCATCGCCGGACCTGCGCCTGATCTCAGTAAACGGTTCGCAAGTGAAACAAGGAACCCGTGAAACGGTGCAAACCCTTCGCGTACAAGAGCGACCCGCATCTCGCTGGATGCACGCATTAGTTTTTCATGGTTCGCCGTGCCTCTGAATTCCTCTACCAACTCACGAACCCGCGAGCTGGAACCTTCAGTCACCATTACCTTGAGCAATTTGGCAAGTTGGTGGTCAATCAGCTCGAACTCACCCATGTCGAGGCCCGTCCGAACCGCCGAGAAAAATCGACGTGGATCCTCTGAGTAACGACGCAGGATCTCCTCCACTAGGCCGCTGCCGCCCGGGCTTTTCTCGGTGATCCAGATTTCGAGCAGATCTTTCTCGCCTGAAGAGCCTCCGTCATCGAGTATTGCCCCGCGATCCAGATCAACACACAGATCATCCGTATCCACCGTAGGACAAAGGTCCGTTATCGCCCGTAGGAGCGCCGCAGCGACCGTGGATTGGTAGGCGCGCCGCAGCCAGCTCTCCCACTCGCGCGTGATCGGCTCCCACAGGAAGCGCGCCATCCTATGAAGTTCGGTGACAACCGCCGGATCTTTTAACCGGTCCTCGAGATCCTTGCGTAACCTGTCCTGTCCGCCTTGCTTAGCCTCCTCTTCCGGTTGATCGACGAGATCCGACTGAAAGAGAAGAGAGAGCACTTGGTCGAGGGTTATCGACGCGCGGCCGCCCGCAAGAGCTTCGGCGGCCTTGGCTAGGCTGACGCGCTGGCTGATTGCTTCGTACGTAAGCGCTGACAAAAAGACCTGTGCCAGCCACTCGCGCATGAAAGGACTCGGCACACCTCTTAGCGAATCTCCCTTCCAAGCGCTGTCCAGATATCGAGCTGTGCGCAAGGCCTGCCACTTGCGGGCATCAACGCCTGGCTGTCGGGCGTAAAGGCCAGACGGCACTCGTAGTTTGAAGACGACTCCGTCGGCCAAGAATGCCGCGCCCAGGCCGACGGGCTTGCCTTCGTGTTCGAAGTCGACCGAGAGACGAATTGCATTTCCTCTACTCAGGCCGATTTCGGCACTCGATCCGACCGCGAAGCGCCTCACTTCTATTGGCGCCTGGTTAGCGTGCATGTAAAACCCCACCTCTGGCACTAGCTCGCTCCATAGGCTGCCCGCAGCTGGCCTAAGAGTGTTTGCGACACCTCGAGGAACTAACTGCGTTTCCCATCGAATTTCCGCGTGCGAGCTGTCCGCAACGTTTGCTGGTGGCGCTACTGGAGTGAAGGTCAGTGGGCGAAATACCTGGATGGAAATGGTTGCGCTGTCCCGTTTGATCAGGAAATTCCCGATTGCGCTGTGCTCGCCAATCTTGTCAATCTCCAGCTTCGCCTGTGCACCAGGCGTGAGATCGCCAACCGCGGCAGGTGCGATCCAATGGCGATCCGTCCTGAATCGCACACCAAACCTCCGACTTACGCGCCCGGGTGCGAACTCTCTGATCGCCGCGAAGACCGGCATAGCTGGCCGCTCACTAGCTTCTTCCGGACGGAGATGAGGCAAAGCGATCCAGACCTCAGCGAGGTTCAGGTCAGCGAACAGGGTCGCTGGAACAAACTCAGGCAATGGATTATTCCGGATCTTGAAGTCTGAATCCGGTTTACCAAAGGCGCGCCAGCGCGTCGTCAGGCGACGAAGTGCCGTCGGTAGTACCGTCGTCATCAACGGCCTCGGATACTCCCATAGCAATGCGGATACCTCATCATTGGACAGTTTCAGCGCCCGCCCTAGATAATCCGCCAAACGCTTACTCGAATTCTCCGATTCGAGAATGGACCGTATCTCTTTTTCCAATTGGCGCGCACGCCGCTCGTCCGACTTTTCGGCGAGATCTCGCCAAACGCTGCCGGGCGCCGAATCCTCCAGGCGCCGGCCCAAGTAATCCATAGTTGCGAACACCGCCTGCATCCGCGTTATGTATCGGTTGGCAAGCGGTAACGTTCGTACGGGTAGTTCCGGGTCGAACAGAAGGTCATACGCCTGGTACGCAATCCGGTCACGCCCATAGTCGGACAATACGATGGCACTCCACGGTCGCATTCCACGTGTTCGTCCCGCTCGCCCCTTTCTTTGCAGAAACCCGGCTGCGCCTTTTGGTGCCTTGTGCTGCACGACCGCACCAACCTTTGGGTCATCGAATCCAACTTCGAGTGCCGCTGTCGCGACTACTACGTCAGCCTCGGCATCAATTCCTCGATCCTGCGAGCTAACGCGCTCCACGACCAATCGGGTGGAAAGCTGGTGACCTAGGCTTTCACAGAATCTCCAATCTTGTCCGTTGCTATACCTTGAGCGGGACGTCCCCAAGGATCGCAGGACCGCAAGCCCGCCGTTGGGGGCATTGCGGATGTCGGCCACACCGGAGCTTGTCCGACCCTCTGCGCTCAACAGATCGAAGTAGAGTCGGTTGATCACGTCAAGGTTGTCTGCAAAAACAAAACTGCGCTGTCCAAAGAACCCCCCGCTGACCGACCGACTGAGATCTGCAGTCTTCGGATCCAGGCAACGCTGGATGAGCATCGCCGTTTGGATTGTTGTGGACAGAAGAGCCGCCCGAGACACCGGATCGCCACGAAGGGCAATCAAGTACTCGGCGCCTTCGTTTTCTATTTCATCGGAATGGGGCGCGATCTCTTCAATGTGACTTAGGCCAGTGCCTGTGAGTGCAGCGAAAAATGCCGGCGCTTCACGCAATGTTGCTGACAGGCCGACGAATCTCAATGACTTGTCAGCCATTCGTTGCCATCGCCGCATGAGGTACGCAACCTGGGCACCATGCCGCCCTTCATAGGTATGCACCTCGTCGAGCAACACGATCTCTGGCGCTCTGCGAGCGTTCGCTCCCACGCCAAAAAGATGATTCAAGGAATTGTCCGAGAGCCTTTGATTGAGCATCTCGGTCGTCGTGAACAGGATATCCGGTGGCCATTTGCGCATTGACGCGCGGGTGAGCGGAAGGGTCGTTCCGTCAATCCCCCAGTGACATGCCCGACATACCAAGCGCTCGCGGCCCGCATTTACATCGTCGCGCCTCCAACTGAGTTCAGCGTCACACCTGATACAACGCAAAAATGAGCAAAGTCGATCCTCCCCGATCCTCTCCCAGTCGCAATACTGGATGCTTGAAGGCGTCTCACCAAACAGGGCTCCAATCCGGATCGCCGGCTTTCTGCTTCCAGGGAAATCTTCGCTGAGCGCGAGTGCTCTACTAACAACTTCGCGTAATTGATCCTTCAGCAATTCGGTTCGTGGATAAATGGCCACTGCTTTGACCCAAGGTCTTTCATTCCCGTCCGCCAATCGATGGCGCGCGACAGATGACAGGACCGGTAGGTAAAACGCCAGGGTCTTTCCGCTTCCTGTGCCAGCGCACACAATGGTACTTTGGCGAGAGTCGTTTTCTATAGCGGAGACGATTCGCTCTGCCGCGCGCACCTGAAATCCGGCCAGCCTAAAGCTGGGGTTGTTCGGAGAGATGAGTACTCTCGCCGCAGCGAGCAATCCGGCATCGGAGGTTACTGAGGCTAGCCTTTCCATTGCCGTTCCGCCCGCGACGTCCCGTCGCGGATATTGTCGTGATCGGCGTTGAAAGCGAAAGTCCGCAACTAATGTAGGGGCCCGTTGCCAAGCCCCTGGTGCTGCATGCTTCGGAAACAACTGCCTTAGTCGGAGAAGCAACCTCGTCGTTTCCGCCATCCGAGATCGATAGGCACTATCCCCATCCTTCGATTCGACTTCGGCCAGTAGTTTTAGCCTTAGTAATTCATCTATCGCATCTTCTGCCCTCGAGAATTCTTCGTATCCTTCGCTGAGCGCCCGGTCAACGATCGGGTCGAGAAGCGCTACTAATTCATCGTACTCAAAGTAGCCATCGACGATTCCCCAAACTAGAAGCCGCGATTCTCGTTGCTCGATTTCATCGAGCGCATACGACAAAAACGATTCACGGGTCAACGGCACTATTGATTAGTTGATTCGCGAACGAACAACGAACGTGGCTATCAGATTGTTAGCACGCAACCAATCGATTACCGATGGCTTAAGCAATTCAAGACTTGCCCCCAAACTCGACGCCGTTGCCTCGAAGAACTTCTCTACGTCACGAGGCACGTCCTCATCAAACTTGATCCTTGCCAGCGCATCGCTGCTTTTGCGGGCCTCCTCGATCGCCTCAGCGGTTTCCGGCGCATAACTGCGATAGGCAGCGAATTTACGGTACAGATCCGTGTAACGACGAAGCAACTCTTGGTTCTTTGGCGTCAGCGCAACACGAATCTGCTCAGGGGGACGACCCCCAAACAACTGTGTGCTATGGAACGTCTTCCAATCCTCGGCTTGCCGCGACCTGGCGTTCTTTTCGAGCATGTCCAGTGCGGCGAGCATTCCACTCCATCGCTTTCCTTTCTTGAGTGTTGACGAAACGGGCGCTTCCTGGAACCGCGCGGCAATCTCCGAAACCAGTACGATTGCGTGCTCAGCGTCTAACACCGGCGAAAGTCGGATCTTGTGCTCTCGGAACAGTCGTGCCCGTGCCTTCAGCTGCCGCAATCGTTCTACTCGCTCGCTAAGCTCTTTCCGCAATTCATTGAGTTCCTGCGCCTGTTCAACGCCGCCCTTTGCTTTCTCCGCGGATTGCAGGCGAGACAGCACCTGAACAGCTTGCTCCCCCAGCATCGTCACTTCCCTCCTGGTTGTAACTCCGCTATTGCGCGGGGCACCTCGCTAAAGAGAGCGCCGATAGCCTCCGCTTCCGCCTTCGGGTCTACGCCTTTGAATTGTTCCTCTAAGGCGCGCGCGTGACGTTCGGCATGCCGTATAAGCTTCGTCGCGATCTCGACGATTCTCTGTGCAATGAGCATTGGTCCAAACGAAACCTGGGCGACGCGTCCTGTTAATTTGCTAGTTTGCTCTCCTGCACCATCGTCACCTGCCACGCGATCTAGTTGCGCGAATACCTCCTTAATCGGTGCCGAGCGGAATTCCTCGCACAGCGCTTTAAATTGCGTGACTGAGGTCCCTATATCCGCTTCAGCCCATGCGCCAAGATCCTTGAGCTTATCGGCGAGATCCTTCATCGCGTCTGCGATGGCGTTTTTGTCGAAATCCGCGCCGCACTGCGTTTCAATCAGTTTTCGAGCGCGGTCTAGCTCATTCTGCACTCCTCTTAACTTGGCCTTAACCCTAATTTCCGATAAGTTAGTCAAGGACTGCCGAAGGTCGCCACCGATTGGCTCGAGCGCCTCAAGTTCTAGGCGATACTCATCAGAGGGAAATGCATCTACGATCCGAACAATATCCACGCCATTGGGCGTCCGCCCGGTCCCTTGGAAGCATCCACTTCTAGAGTGCACAAGCGTTACCAGTTCCTCCCGGATGCGCGCTGCCTCTTGTTGAGCATTCCGCCATTCGCGAAGCGCAGTCGGACTTCCCTCAGGGAGCTCTTCCTTTACGCTCGGCGCTGATTCTCCAAACAGAAACGACGATATCGCTCCAGCTGTGCGCCCTCTTTCGGTCACCCCAACCAACCGGCTGTTTGCGGCAAGAACGGCGATAGAGGCACGAAGCCTGGTTTCCGATGACTTCCTGATAACCTCGAGAGCTTGCGGAAGAAGGCGATCGAGGAGATTCCCGATCCGCGCTAGATCATCGTCGACCTCTTCATAGTCGAACTGCCCTTTATACACATGACCGAATCGCACAAGAGCGATCAACTCGCCACGCAGTTGTCCAGACGGATCGGTGTTGTCCTTGGCAATCCTTATTGCGTCTTGTGGAAGATGACCTTCTCCTCGGGATTTTGGGATCGATATTTGGTTGGGTCGAATATCCTGCTTTACGCCTCGTTCGGCGTTCCAATCAATGCGTTTCCCCACGGCATCGGCAATCCCCTTTCGAATAACGACCGCAATGTCCTGCTCTAGCTGTGCGTTCTTCTGGACCCATTGCTCTAGTGCGTCCTGGATCTTCCTTATTTCAGCCAGCTGCGCGCTATCGCCTCTCTTAGGTTCTGGTCGAGGCTGCTCCTGATCCTTGCGATCTGCCTTTCGCGCAGATGGCGTAGTGGCAGGCCGGGGCAAGTCAAATGCTTCGAAGACCGCTGCAGGAATCTGCCCTATCGCGTCGCTAGTAGCAGGGTTATTACCCCAAATGACTACCAATCGTTGATATCGTTGCCGCTGATCCTCTGAGATCCTCAATCCGGCGAGCCATTGAGCGACCTCAGCAGAGGGGCGGCCAGCTTCTATCCCCGGCGGTGGGAAATGGTTTTTGCTAAAAGCCTCCCGTCCGGCGAGAAGAATCTTTCTTAGGACTTCGTTAATTACAAATCTAGGATTGAAAACCAGGGCATCACCCTTAGTTAGCGCAGCTCGAGCAAGGCACTCGATAGCCTCGTCGGTGTACGGAAACAGCGGGACGCCCATGTGGGACCCAAATCCCGACAACAACTTGGCTACTTCATCGTGCTTTTCTGCAGCAAAGGCAGGCAACCAGTCGCGAGTAGGCCCAGGACCCCTATGTTTGTAGTAATCGATTAGCGACTTTTCCCCCCAACGAGCAGCATTGAGATAGGACGCCACAAGCGCCTTAGTACGGCTAAGTACTTCACCCTCATTGTTGAGGTCGCTCTCAACAATCCACTCCCGCATTGCCCGTGTTGCGATCGTATCTCGACTAACAAGATAACCATCCGTCAGCGCAATGGCGGAGCGCATGGTGGCGTACGTCTTCACGCCTTCACGTACTCCCTCCTGGATAAGAACCTTTAGTAGCGTTTCTTGAATTCCGGTCAGTGCCGCGAAATCCTCTACCAATACGACGAGGTCCTTGCCCTCCTCCAGGAGCAGACGGCGGATTTCCAAGATCACGTCCTGAAGTGTCATGCCGCCCAAGGCATCGTGTAGCTGGAACAAATGCCGAGTCGCCTCATCCACCACGGCATTGAGTACATCGGCAGCCGTCTGTTTACCTCGCCCCTGCCGCGCTAGGATTTGCGTCCTGTAATACAAATTGACAGAGTGGGCAGCTTTACCGAGTTCAATATTGCTCGGCAGATCCAAATCTGTTGCAACGAATTGGCCCTGCGTTGGATCGTCCTGGGACTCTGTGCTCCGCCCGGTCACCGCGCGCTGCACGATCCTTGGTAGCACGTTCGAACGGAAATGCTCGACGGTTACCGAATCCGTCAACAGATGCGGCAGTGACTGAGCATGATGGAGCAGCTCCTTGAGCGCCTGATTTGCTCTATCGCGTTCTAGCTTTCCCTTCAGTTCTTGAGCATACGCCTTGAGGCCAATTTCAAGCTCGCCTTGAAATCTGATTGCCGCCGTCTCTACATGAACCTCAGCGAGTGCATTCTTGAATGCCTCCTTGACGGCCGTATAGCGCGGTCGATCTGGAAGAGGCTCAAGAATTAGCTCGACAACGCGTTTCAAGCTGGCGCTCTTTGGAATACGAATGACGTGGTAGCGTCCGACGTCCGCCGAGTTTCCGATGCGAGCATGCAACACGCGAATTAGATGGGACTTGCCAACTCCTGACGCTCCCGTGATCGGGACCAGATGCGCTCCTGTTGGAACGTTACTTGTCATGAAGAACTGAAACAGTTCTTCCTCGCTACTCGACACCTTCCTCTCGGTATTGACTACCCGATAGCTCACTGGCGGTGGTTGATGGACCGCCAGCAACACTGCGTCCGCGGCACCTTCTGCCTCCGGTTTAATGCACTGATTAACGTCGGCTGCGGTCGGCCAGTAGCTTGCCAAGGTCATGCGGCCCGCTCCGCCAATCGCACGTGCGTAAATCGTTTCCAGGTTCGATACGATCTTCCCGTCAACGATAGCGCGTGCTCCGCGTCGGCCTGTTGCTCGAGGCTAATACGCCCCGCCAACTCCAACCGCCGCAATGCAAACGACAATGACATAGACAAGTGATGAGGCGCCGGCTGCTTCCAGCTATCTTGATTGAGCGCCGCTTCGATCTCCTTCCGGTATGCACCAAAGTCGAGGACCGGAAGTCGTTGTCCAAGCTTCTCGACAAAGTCGAGGGCGCTTATCACTGACCGATCATCGAACAGTATCGCTAGTTCAGCTTCTATGGCCCCAGTCGGATCAATTAGAAAGGTCACGTTGTCGCCGGTGGCAAAACCAAGATAGCGTGCCCAAAAGCGAAGCCCGTTCCACCGAACGTCATTCTGAATGATGGTTTTTCGGCCTGTGATCTGGCGTTGTTCAACTGCCTCGGCTCCATCGCTCCAAGTAGTAGGAAACTGGTAGATGTCTTGAGCCAGTAACCACGCAATCCCTCGTACGAAATCGGCAGTGATTCCAGCCTCTTCCGCCCCCCAAAGCGGGAGGCAGTGCTCAGGCGCAAGAACCAATTCGCGACAGATTCCCGGCAGTCGATCAGCGAGCATGTCACTGTTTTCGCGTTTCTTACCTGCAAACCGCTTGCTCAGAACGACGCCGTCCTTTTGGGACTCAAACAAACCTAGTTGGCTCCACCGCGACAAGGCGCCTCTAATTCGAGTGGGCGTGTCGACTGCGCACATCTTCACCAACTCCTCCGGATCGATCGGGCCGATTTCAGCGACCGTTCGAGCCAAAACAATGAGTTCTGGATAGAGCCCATCATTTGCATAGTTAACGATTGTCATTGGCTGAGTACTTGAAGGAGATGTTCGAGCGTGGCTGAGTTGCCGGCGATATCGCGAATAAGCCGCTTTGGATTAACTGAGTCCTGCATACCTTTAGGCAGCAATACGATGTGATGTGGCCGGCGAAGCTCCCAAACCTTATCCATTGTTTGCCGAGGCACATGACCCTCAAGAATCGTGACTCTAGCCAAAGGCGAGTAGGGTTCCTCGTCAAACTGCTCAAAATCACGATGTACTACGACCCCATCACGCGCGCGACGGTATAGCTCTCGCCAGCCAGTTGTTCTCGCAATAGCGGAGTCACGGTCAGCAGCTACTTCCTGGAGGGCGCAGTTCTGCACGAGCCAACCGACAAATCTGATTACTGCCCGTTGTACGGTGACGGCCGATGCCTTGTCATCGTAAAAAACCAGCGCCAGTTCAGGATCGAGCCACGGAAAATACGTATTCCATTCGCTGAAATCGTCCGGCCGCGTTTGGTAAATGGGTACGGCGATAGGCACGCGATAATCGATTTGGTTTTGCGCACGCACTCTATCAACTGGACAGCCGCCACAGACACGCGTCACGTGCACCGGCCACCGTTCGGACGAAATGCGATAGAGCTCTGCAAGCGTTGCTGCAACCTCGCCGTTATCTCGAAGGAGGCGTTTCATCAAACTCAAGCTCCGTTGTGCCGTCTCTTGAGTGCTGCCTCGAATTGGCGCGATTGCGCTCTCCCATACATCGTCCAATTGATGGCCGTTGTTCAAAATCCGAATTCTTACGGTAGCCATAGCTGCGAGCGGAGAAGATGCCGAGAATTCGTCGAGTTCTATCGACCTGTCGGCTACATTCGGTTCAACATCCAGCTCTATTAGGCCGGCTCGGCACATAAGCAAAAGTGTTCTCATGTTCCAGCCGACGCTGTAGTCGTTGCTCTCCCGTAGATAATTCGGCACGGCCTCCAAGTCAATTCGAATCAATCCATTCTCTTCCTCAGTGCGACTCGCATACAAAGCTTTCCAGCGCTCGAACCCTAGCTCGTCTGAAATTAGCTTTGGCTTTGCTAGAGATTCCGGCATTGCCCAATCCCGGTCGTCGTAAACCAGCAGGCTGATCGAAGCGTGTCCGTCGCGGCCACCGCGGCCCACTTCCTGGTAGAACCGATCTAACGTTTCGGGAATCGCTGCGTGTATTACTGTGCGTACGTCGCTCTTATCGATTCCAACTCCGAATGCCGAGGTTGCCACGACGCCGTCGAGTTCGTTACCCGCCCATTTGCGAATGATGTCTGCGCGTTTGTCATCAGGTGTATTACCTTCGAAACATTCAATTCGGGTTAGGCCTGCTCGTGTCCTAAGCAGCCATAGCCACTTGTGCGCGTCGCTTCGCGTCGTCACGTACAGAATGAACGGTCGAGGCGCATGTCTCAACGCCTCCAAAATACGCGCCTCTTTCTCGTCCGTGGAAGCGGCGCGGTGAAACCAGTATTGCGGCTCGGGGCGAAGATGCACGGCCGAGACCATTTCGACCCTATCGGGCGGTCCAAAGAGATTGGCTAGCGTCTCAACAGTTTCACTCGTGAAGGTCGCACTTAGCAGAAGCGTGCAGAATCCGTCGTTCGGTGCGTGGCGCAGCAACGCGTTTCTCAGTCCAGCTAGCGCTTGGAAAGCAGGTCTGAACTCGTCGCCCCACTGCGTCACCAAATGCGCCTCGTCAATAATCAAAAAGCGCAGCATGCCGGCGCGCGCCACATCGAATACGGTACTTAGCAAGGATGTCGTCAACGCTTCAGGTGATGTGAAGACGATGCGCTGTGTCCCTTGTCGCATTCTGCGGCGAATCTCATCTCGCGCTTCCGTCGCTAACCCTCCGTGCCAGGCCAGTGGCCAAGTTCCCGACACGGTCTTGCTCTGGCGGAAGTAAGAAATCATTTGCCGCTCCTGGTCCATGGCCAGAGCCACGGTAGGAACCACGAAGATCGTCAAATTGCCTTCCTGCGAAAGCATAAGTGCTGGTGCGTGACCAACCAGGCTTTTCCCCGACCCCGTTGGCAGATTCACAATGAGCGTGTGACCTCGCTTCATCAGGAACGCAGCCCGGATCGCTTCTCGCTGACCGGGGCACGAATAATGGCTGTGACCTGTGCTATCAACCAGGAACGGGTCAGAAGGGCATCTGGCATCAGGCCTGATCTTTTTCTCCGTAAATGTATCGGCAAATGCGCCCCGATCTTCGCTATCTAACCACGTAGAAAGCCACGGCTCACCGACCAACACGAGCGACCCTTCCGCAGTGGACAGTGCTGAAACGCTGTGCGCTGCCCAATCGCTCACCGTGGGCCAGCCTGCGCCAGACGGCACACGGAGTCTTGAACGTTGCTGTCCGTGCGAGGATTGTCGCAAGAGTATTTGGCGAATTAGAGGCTGCAAATCGCCTTTCCAGGACGTACTCGCGGTAGCGGATTTTGCGACTCGAAGTATTTGTCTCACCCGTTCGAAGATCGGGTCTTCAACTACCTCTGTAGGGATCTCGGCGCCTTGCCACGCAGCAAGTGTGGCTTGGAGCCCCGCGTAGTCGAACTTCACACGTAGGCCTGCGCGTCCTTTTCGACCGACGAAAACGAACGCAGCGATAGAAATACGACCCCGATGACGTCAACCTTTATTGACGGTTGGGCGATACCTTCATACAGAGCTTGGTTAAGGTGCTTTTCGAATCGCAACTGTAGGCCCTCCTTCTCCGCTTCCTTTCCTCTTAACGTCTGCATACGAGTCCGGAGTTGCGCATAGCGAACGTCGTCCTCGGTTTCTGCCCTCGCGAGCGCAGCACCTTTTCTGGCTGCCAATTCCTCGCGGTTCAAAAGAACCTCATGCGCTCTGCGCCGCATGTGAGTACATCGGTCCGCCCAACTTGCGAACGCATCTGGCATCGCGCGCGCCAGCATATGAATGCGTGAGGAATTTAGGTTCGTATCGATATACCGTCCTACGACACCCTCCTTCGCATACGGCGGAGCCAAATAAGGCCGCACAAAATCGGGATCAGGTTCCTGGCCTTCCTCATCCACCCAGACCCGGTACACAACTGGCGGAAACAGCGAATCCGCGCGCCGGGCGGCTGCGGAGCGTGCCGCATCAGTGTTAAAAGAAGACGAGCCTGCAAGGATCGAATACGCCTGCTCCAGACATGTTTCCACCAAGAACTCAAATCGAAAATACATCCGGATTTCTTCCTCTCGCATTGCGCCTGCGCTGCGAAGTTGCCTCCACATCGCAAAACTTCGCCCGCGATCATCCAGTTCTGAAAACGACCTCACCGCCTCAACGAAATTGTCCCCATACCTGAGCAAGTGAACCCGCGCATTAATCGCTGCTCTCCGATGAGAGCAGTATGGATATGACCGCGGGCGGGTGGAGTTTGCCCCGGGTGCGTCGTAGTCGAGGGCGCCAATGAAATCGAATAGGAATCCCGACAGCGGGATTAGCGTCGCTGTCCCACCCTCGTCGGGTTTCTGATACTGAAATCGAAAAGGAGAATCAATACCTGCTTGAGTTTGAGAATTCGCCAAGGGAATCTTCGCAAACATAAGCGTCTCCACAACCCAACGGAGGAAAGCGTCTCGAATCCTCTTCCAGTCGCCGTCCACTTCCTCGATCGACCCGGTCTCCTGTTCCGCCAAGGGAGCCAGCTCGTCCAGGCCGTCTTGTTCATCGATGAGTTTCAGCTCCTTAGAAACTCCGCCTTCCTCGCCTGCCAGCCTCTCAGTTAATGAGGCAAGCGCTTCCAACCCTTCGGCGAACAACAGCTCTCCGAGCGTCTGAAACTCCTGTTCGACTAAATATTGCAGGCTAGCAATCGAACGATTGAATACTCCGAGACCGTGGTCCATAAGGTCGAACCAGCCCTTTTGATATTGACTACCTTGGTCGACCAATACCACCGACTCTATTGGCGCCCCTGAACCATATCGGTCCACGCGCCCTAGACGTTGCTCCATCCAATTTGGCGAGACAGGAAGATCAAAATGAATGATTACCTTATTGCCCCCCTGAAGGTTCAAGCCTTCTTGCGCCCGGCTGTCGCAGACAATCACCTTAACGTTCGGCTTCGACAGAAACTGGAGCCATGGCGGCTCGCTCTCTTCATCTTGCCCCTGGAGGAGACGCACGACCGCGCCCCCCAGCGGCCTCGCAAGGCTGGCAAAGACCGACTCTGCCACCTCATGTTCCGAGCAGAACACGACAACCTTCGTCGAATTGTCTAAGAATGGCTTTACTGCGTTGGAGAGCGCTTCTAACCTTGATTCCAGCCACTCGCGCGCGTCGGCCAAGCGCAAAATTTCCTCAATGAGTTCTCTCTCTCCTTCGAAGGCTGTGCCTCTCGCTTCGCGGGTCAGCGCCTCTCGGCGCTTTTTGAATATTCCTGTGAGACGGAGAGGATGCTCAACCAGAGCGCTGACAGCCAGCCAGTACACTTTGGCCAATTCCTTGGTCAGCGTCTGACTCTGGCTCCCGTACGTTGATGCGAGAGCACTCATTCGCCAAGCTTCTATCGCAGACTCGAGTTGCGCGAGCCTCGATCCCTGCGCGACTACAACTCGCGCCCCCTTCCTCTCGGGAGTTAGGAACTTGATGTGCTTTCGTCGATTTCTAAGAATGCGCCGGTGTAAGCGATACGTTTCGGACAGATGCGCCCGTAAGAGGCGAATAGCCTCTTGAAGAGCCGGATCGTCCTCGGACGGTAAGGATGTCAGTTGGCTGCGTAAGGCATTGACTAACTCACCCAAACGAGCATCGTTTGGGAGTTTCTCGAGTAAATCCTCAAGCACCCAATCAAGTTGCAGCACATTCTGCGGCTCAAGTGAAGCAACTGCCTCCGCGAGTGTCTGCCTGTGCGCAATTTTTTCCCGAAAGGATGCTTCGTCGTCTAAGTCGTAAACGACAGGATCAAGCAGGTGCAACATCCGATGAAATCCGCGTTCATTTCGAAGTGCCGGAGTCGCAGACAACAGCAACAGCCGTTGGACGCTATGGGCTGCCTCACGAATAACGTCATACAGTTCGCCAGAACCAGCGTCCGATGCGGACGCCAGATGATGAGCTTCGTCTATCACCAAGAGAGTTGCGCCCTGAAGCACAGCACTTAGTTCGCTCGACATTTCCTGCGGCAGGACCCATACAGAGTCGTCGAGAAAGTCTCTTAGCCCAAACCGCAGAATCAGTTCGCCACGCCATTGCTGTATGAGGCTCGCCGGTACTAGCACGACGATCCGGTGACCTTTTGGATCATCCAGAACCGCTTGTCGAATGATCACACCGGCTTCGATTGTTTTGCCTAGCCCGACCTCGTCTGCAAGCAAGTAGCGCTGCGAAGCATCGCTTAGGACTCGGCGAACCACATTAATCTGATGCGGTTCCAGTTCGATAATCGACGACAGCAGCGCCGAGATGCCCCACGACGCCGCTCGTTGCGCGACATAGGATTCCAAGAAGATGCTTCTGCCTTCGGCGTATTGCGGCGTCTCGGTAACAAGGTGGGATAGGTAAACGACAGGATCGGAGATCGGTTTTTTCCAACGTACAAAGACGTGCTCGTGGTTTAGCGAAACATCGGTGCGCTTCGCAAATCGCACTTCAACTGAATCTTCTTCGTCGCGCACAACCCGACCGACGAGCCATCTGCGATTCGCCACATCGTAGTGATAGAGGCGCGTATTGGCCCCTAGTTTTCTTGGTGTGACGCGTGATTTCGCTACCCGGTGCACCTCTCGCCCAGAGGGCTCGGGCGAATCAAAGTATTCGACCGTCCAGGTATTACCTGAAGTGTCAATTACCTTCGCGAGACCTAACTTTTCCTGTCCCTTTACGATGCAAAACATCGGCGTTCCTGTCGCGTCTCCCCGTCGTCCGAGAACGTGTCCACAGGTCTATGGGACCTTTGGATACTCTCGGACGATTCGAGGACCCCCCTATGGGCCGGTTTAATTGTAGCGGCCGGCTCACCTGCCCGACGTCAAGTACCTCCAACGGACGTGGACGCCGATGTCGTGGGCCGAAGGTTCGGCGCCAGCACCACGCATTTCTTCTCTTGTTCGCCGCGGCCGTCGGCGTGAGTGTGAAAACCCGCTCCCGCTCGGGAAAGGCGCGCTTGCCTCCCCTTCTCAGAGGGGCGAAGCATCAACGGTACAAACCGCCCAATCTGTGACCTCATCGCCGTAGTCGACGATGTGGTCACAGTCTGTGACCTGATGGCCGTCCATTCCCGGTCCGTAAGCCGAAACACGAAATCCGCGGGAAACCGCTCGCGATTGCGCTTGACCGCCTGGTTGAGCGCCTTCGTCGTCACGCCGTAGAGTGCGGCCAGATCGGCGTCGAACAACACCTTTTCCCCCCTGACAAGGTGGACGAGTGGCGCGATGTTCTCGGTTCTAAGAGTGCGCATTAAGCCCGTCAGACCGGCGCTTCTGTCGCACCCCGCTCAGGTTCGACAAGGTCCTCGACCTGTGGCAATGCCGCAATACTGTCCAACTGCCCCACCGCCTCCTGCCCGATCCCCTGCAAATCCCCCACCACTCCCAGCATCCCCGTCGTCATTCTCGTGAGCTGCATCTCGCGCTTCTTCCAGATCCGCGTCATTGCCGCTTTCTCGGCCTCGAGTTCCCGCCGCATTGCCTCGGCCGTTTCCAACGTGCTCTTCACCTTCTGCGCAAACTGGGGGCTGCAGATGTATTCGTAGACGAGAGCCATCTTCTCGCTCCTCCCGAGGTTCGCCTGGCGGAGCTTGTGCATTTCCAAAAGCGTCATGCGCAGCGCCTCGGCGAGCGGGCGAGCCGCATCCAGCCGCGTCACCCAGACGTCGGACTCGCGCACGAAGGGCCCACGCGCGTCTTTCGGCATGGCGGAGCTGACGAGCACGGCGATCTCGGCGCCGACGGTCTGCTGGTCGTCCTTCAGCTTCTGCACCCAGGCGGGCTGCCAGTTCTTGGTCTGCTTCGCCTCCCAGACGATCGTGCCGCAGAGCTGGCCCGAGGGCGAGCGCACGCGCTGAAGGAGGTCGGCGCCGTTCACGCCCTTCGGCACGGGCAGGACCTCGTCCATGGGGAAGGCGCTCTTCAGCAGCGCCTCGAGCCCGAGCTCGAGCGCTTCGCCCTGCGTCTGCTGCGAGCCCTGCTCGAGCTTGCGCTTGAGGTCCGCCGCTTCGCGCTGCGCCGAGTCGATCTGCGCCCGCAGGCGCGCTTCCTTCTGGCTGAATTCCTCGCCGATGGAGGAGCGCGCGGCGGCCTCGATGCGCTTTCGCTCTTCGTCGAGCTTCCGCTGGAAGTCGAGCTCCTGGCTCTGCGCCTTCTCGCGCAGCGCGAGGAGCTCGCGTCGCACCGCGAGCTCGGCATTGCGCAGGCCGGCGAGCGTGCTCTCCTTGGCGGCGAGCGCCTCCTTGGCGGCGCGGAGCTCCGTCTCGAACTGCTCTTTCGCCGCGCCCTGGGCGGCGGCGAGCTGCTTTTTCAGCGCTTCGAGCTGCTGCGCGCTCTCGCGCTCGGCGCGGTGCTTCGCCTCGGCGGCGAGCTCGGCCTCGAGCGCCTTGCGGCGCGCGGCGAGCGCCTGCTCGAACTGGTCGGCGTAGCGCTCGATGGTGTGGCGCGAGATGCCCTCGGAAAGCGGGAAGGCGTGGCTGCACTTCGGGCAGACGACCTCTTCGGCGGCGTCCACCATGATCGTTCTTGTCATGAATTCCCCTTGCACGAAGCTTACGACGTTTTCAGGCGGCGGGCCGCGAGCGCGGGCCGCGGGCGCGGCGAAGTTGATGCGGATTGAGTTTCCGGGCTAGCGCTCGAGCAGCCAGAAGATGCCCATGAGCACGAACGGGACGAGCGGGACCAGGATGTCTGGCGCGAATTCCACGGCTAGCTCCGAGGAATGCGCCGGGTGCGGTGGCCGACGGTGAGCACCGCGCCGTCGGACGCGACGATAAGGTAGGTGCGCGCGAGGCGCGCGGCGGCGGGGTCGGCCTTGGCGAGCCGCGCGCGCATGCGCTTATCAAAGAAGACGATCTCGCAGCCGCGGCGGGCGCGCGAGCTGCGGCCGTAGTCGAGCAGCGCGTCGATCGCCGCGGGCGGGATGCCGCGCTGCTGCATGCGGGCGCGGGCGTGCTCGGTGAAGTAGGTCGCCATGGCCGCCACCTCCTAGAGAACCCTCTTCTGCCTATGGGAGGCCTATTGTGTGGAGGGGGGTGGCTCAGGGGGTGAACCTGGCCTCGCTGGCGAGCGCTTTCGCCAGCCCGAGATCGGCCGCTGAGCCGTCCTGCGGTCCTGGAGCCTGTACGTATATACAGTATTCGGGCTATGATAGCCGGGGGATCGGCATGGCCGTTTCACATCGCTTCGGTGGACCGTGGACTGAGCGCAAGCTCGAGGCGCTGCGCGACTATCTCGTCCAGTACCAGCTCATCTTCAAGAGGAATCCGAAGGCGAGGAAGCTGCAAACGATCTACGTCGATGCGTTTGCAGGCACCGGCGAGCGCGACGCCGGCGAGCGCACTGCGGGTCCCGGCCTGTTCGGCTACGACGAGGAAATCCGCGGGTATCAAGAAGGCAGCGTGCGCAAGGCGCTTTCCATCGACGACAAATTCGACCGGTACATCTTCATCGAGAGCAAGCCCAAGCACGCGGCCGCGCTGAAGAAGCTCATTGCCGGCGAATTCAGCAAGCTGTCCGACCGATGCACGATCGAGGAGGAAGACGCCAACGCCTGGCTGCAGCGGTGGTGCCGAACCCAGGACTGGCGCGGCCAGCGCGCGGTGGTGTTTCTCGATCCCTACGGCATGAATGTGGACTGGGCGACGATCGAGGCCATCGCGCGCACGAAAGCAATCGATCTCTGGGTCCTGTTTCCGTTTGCGATCGGGGCCAATCGCATGATGCCAAAGGACGCGCCGCCCGATAGCCTGTGGGCAAAGCGGCTTACGGCGATCTTCGGAACGGAGGAATGGAAATCGCGCTTCTACGCCGAGAGCAGAAAGCGCGATCTCTTCGCCGATGACCAAGGGTCGATCGTCAAGATCGCGGGAATGGCTGAAGTCCTGGAGTTCTTCCTGGAGCGGCTGCTGTCGGTGTTCGCGAAAATCGTAGAGCGGCCGCTGATCCTGGAGAATTCGAAACACACGCCCATGTACGCGCTGTGCTTCGCCGCCGGCAATCCGGCCGGAGCGCCAACGGCGGTCAAGATCGCCTCGCATCTCACCAAGTCCTAGTGCGCCGCTTATACTTCCGGCCGCATGCCGACGCGATCCAACATTGAATGGACCGAGATGACCTGGAACCCGGTCACCGGGTGCACCAAGATCAGCCAGGGCTGCAAGCACTGTTACGCGGAGCGCATGGCGCGCCGCCTCGAAGCCATGGGGAGCGATCGATACCGCAACGGCTTCAACGTCACCTTGCATCCGGATTTGCTCGACGTGCCGCGACGGTGGCGGCAGGCTCGCATCGTGTTCGTGAATTCGATGAGCGATCTGTTTCACGACGAGATACCTCTCGCCTACATCCAGCGCGTTTTCGCAACGATGCGCGACTGCCCACACCATACTTTCCAGGTCCTCACCAAGCGCAGCGAACGGCTCGCGCAACTGGCGCCTCAGCTTCCGTGGCCGAGAAACGTCTGGATGGGCGTAAGCGTGGAAGACGCTCGCGTCATCCACCGCGTCGCTGACCTTCAAACCGTGCCGGCCGCAGTGCGGTTCCTGTCGCTTGAGCCGCTGATCGGGCCGCTCGAGGCATTGCCTCTTGAAGGAATCCACTGGGTCATCGTCGGCGGGGAGTCAGGACCGAAAGCGCGTCCAGTGCGAAAAGAGTGGATCACTTCGATATTCCGCCAGTGCCGCGCCGCTCGTGTTCCGTTCTTCTTCAAGCAATGGGGCGGTGTGCGCAAGGATCTAACGGGTCGCAGCCTCAACGGGCGGATCTACAGCGAGATGCCGGGAGCATTGCAGCCCGCATGAGACGCGGGAGCAGCTCTGCATTTCCATCAGACCGCGGCGCAAATGCGCCGCCCTCCAACAGCTCCTCACTCAAACAATCGGCGCTGAGGAAGTGCGTATTTTTTTGTCTTTCCTCCCAGCTCTACGGCACCGTCCTGAACGGCTTTCTTCAACCAGGCTTTTGCCTGTGCTGCTTCAAGGGCAAGCGACTTGGCGATGTCTTTTTGCGACAAAGGCTTGTCGCGCACGATGGCAACCAGCCGCCGCAGGAATTCGCCGTAGAGGTCGAGTTCTGCGGATTGTTCCTGAGCCGGCGGCGGCGGGTTGACCGAGGAAGGCTCGTACTTCGCCGTTTGTTGCTGGGCGGCGGTCTTGGGCGGAAAGAGCTCAGCCGCCTCTCGATCGTCCAAGCGGCCGTCGAGCCAGGCACGCAGGGGCTCGCGCGCGCGGAAGTCGTAGTCGAAAGGCCGCGCGCCTTTGCGGATCAGCTCGGCGTTGCCGGGAGCGCTGAGATCGGACCGCACGAAAAGCGGCACCCAGCCTTCGCGCAGGTTTTCGGTGGCGCCTGCCCAGGTGCCGCCCTTGTTCACGTCGGATTGCACGACGAGGGCATAGTCGGCCAGGGCGTAGATGCAGCGGTTTCGCGCCATCGCGTTGCCGGCGTTGAAACCGGCTTCGGGGTAGAACGGGGAAAGAAGCGCAAGCTTTCCTGCCTCCAGTCCGACGCGGTTCTGGCGATTGCGGATTGCCGTAAGCAGACCATCGGCTAGCACGCCGATCGCTATCCCGCCCGCCTCGCCTGCAGCCTGCATGGCGGCGCTGTCGATGCCGCGGGCGCCGCCGGAGACGACTGCGATGCCTTCGGCACCGCAACGCGCGGCCACTTCCTGGGTGAATTCCAGAGCGGCTTCCGATGCGTTCCGCGAGCCTACGATGGCGAGGCCGCCGCGCAGCAGGAGCTGCGGATCGCCCGCGCCGTAAAGGAGTGCGGGTGCGTCGATGCCGAGCCGCTTCTTGAGGTGCTTTGGATACTCCTCGTCGCTGCGCGAGAGTATCCACAAGCCGCTGCGCAGCCATTTTTCCGTGGCGAGCGCGAGCGCGGTTCCGCGCCTGAGGAGCGAGCGCACGCGGGAAGGCTCGAGCTTGGCCTCGACCACCGCTGCAAGGTCTGCATCTTCCATGTCCAGAAGGTCGGACGGGCGCTGCCGGCGCTCGACGAGCCATTTTGCGAACCGGGCGTATTCGCCCGCCGCGAGCGGCTTTGCCGCGCCGGGGGCCATCTTGCCGAAGTAGCCGCACAGGAGCAGGACTGCCTGGGTATCGCTCAGAATTTCCTTGACGTCGCTCATGTGGCTATTCGCCCGAGGCGCTGGCGAGCGCAAGCGGAAAAACCGCACCGCTGCCTGCCTGGCGCAGCAAGGCAGCAACGACCGACAAGGTCCAGCCTGAGTCCGTCACGTCGTCCACCAGCAGAACCGGCTCCGCAAACCTCGCGCATTGCGCTCCCACCTCGAAAACTCCATCGAGATTGTTGCATTGATGGTAACGGTTCTCCATCTCCTTCTGCGGCTGGGTCTCGCGCACCTTGCGCACGTCAGGGCTGAACGGTAATCCAAGCGCGGCAGCCAGGCGGCGCGCAAAATCCGGAACGAGATCGGGATGGCGGAGCGATGGAATGCAGGTCACCCAGCGCACCGCGCGGGCCTCCAACCACCTCTCGCGGATCATTTCCGCGGCGCCCTCCACGAGCTCCTGGGCGAACGCGCCGCGCGCTTTGCCAGCGCCGACCAATTCGCCCCAACCGGCTTCCCGCCAGCGGGCAAGCACGCGTCCGGGCGAAGCAAGCAGCTCTTCCGGGATGCGGGTGCCTCGCCAGCCATGGCCCGGGAAGGCGCCCGCAGGCCACTGCCTCTTCGGCTCGAGCACGATTTCGCTTCGCCGCAGAAAGCGCTGCGCGGCCTGCAATGTCTGCGGACGCACTTCCTCGGGGATGAGCGGCCTGCGGCGACACACCGCGCACTTGCCGCAATCCTCTTCCATTTCATCGTCGAGCGCATTGGCGAGAAAGCGCATGAGGCACGTGCCGCCGCCGACATACGCCTGCATCTGGCCCCACTCCTCTTCGCGCTGGCGCGTGAGGTGCTCGATTCGCGCGCGATCCATCTGCCAGGCGTTCGGCGTTCGGTACCAGCGGCTACGTTCCCGCACCACAGGTGCCGAATCCTCGACCGAGAGGATCTTCAGTACCTTTTCGATCTGGCCGTAGCGCAGATTGACGGCCTGCTCGATGCCGCGGATGTCGAGCCCGTTCTCGGCTGCCTCGAGCGCTTGCAGAATGCTCTGGACCTGTTCCTGCGGCGGGAAAGCGGTGTCGCGAAAGAACGCGTTGATGTCGTCGTCTTCTTCACCGGCCATGAGAATGCCGAAGGCCTCGGGAATCGCGCGGCCCGCTCTGCCGACCTGTTGGTAGTAGTGCACCACGGATCCCGGAGTCTGGAAGTGCACGACAAAGCCGAGGTCGGGCTTGTCGAAGCCCATCCCCAGCGCGGTGGTGGCTACCAGGCACTTCAGCCGATTGGCGAGGAGCTGCCGCTCCAACTCTTCCCGATAAGCATTTGTATTGCCGCCCGGGCGATCGACCGCGCCGCTGTAATACGCACGCGCGGCGATTCCCTGCGCGGTCAGCCAGTCCGCGACGCGCTGGGCGTCGCGCACAGTGAGCGTGTACACAATGCCGCTGCCGGGCAGGCCCGGCACATGATCGGCGAGCCAAGCCAATCGCATGGCCGCGTTCGGCATGCGAATCGTCTGAAGGGAGAGGCTTTCGCGCGTCAGCGGCCCGCTCAACGTCTGGATGTTGGGGCCGAGCTGGACTTCGACATCCGCAACCACCCGACTATTTGCCGTTGCCGTGGTACCAAGGACGGGCACGTTGCGCGGCAACTGGCGCAGCACACGCACGATGCGCCGGTAGTCCGGCCGGAAGTCGTGTCCCCAGTCGGAGATGCAATGCGCCTCGTCCACGACGAGCAGGCCAATGCGCTCGGCGATTGGAAGCAGCACGTTCTCGACGAAGTCGTCGTTGGCAAGGCGTTCGGGCGAAATCAAAAGCAGGTCGACTTGGTCGGCGAGAAGAGCGTTCTTCACCCTTTCCCATTGAGCGGTATTCGCGGAGTTGATCGTTTCCGGGCGAAGCCCAAGCCGCTGCGCCGCTTCGATCTGGTTGCGCATCAAGGCGAGAAGCGGCGAGACGATCAAGGTGGGTCCCGCGTTCTCGTCGCGCAGGATCTTCGCCGCAAGGAAGTAGACCATGCTCTTTCCCCAGCCGGTGCGCTGCACGACAAGGGCGCGCGAGCGCTGATTGACGAGCCGCTCGATGGCCTCCCACTGCCCGGGCCGGAACGCGAGTCGCGGCTGACCGGTGGCTTGGCGAAGGAGGGTCTCGGCGTGCGCTCGGGTAGTCAAGCCGTTTCACTGCTCTTGCGTAGAGTGCAACGCCGTCTATACGGCAATCCGCGTCTGCATTTCAACTATCTTCTCCTGCTGTGGTGCTCGGCGAGCTCGAGGCCGGCCTGGAGAAGCGGCGTGACGTCGGCGGGCATCATCCCTTCGCGGTGCACGAGGCGCCATTCGCAGCGCGTGGTGCCCACGGCGAGGCCGTTGGCGCAGACGAAGCGGTACCAGCCAAGGAGCATGCGCATCGGCGTGGTGCCGTCGACCGAGTTGAGGCAGACGAGGCGCAGCGCGAGGGGATGGCCGTCGCCCGGGTCGTAGTCGAACCCGCGCGGCAGGCGCACCTGCAGCGCCATGCGCGCGCCGTAGGTGCTGAGCTGCGCCTCGGGCCGCATGTCGCGCCGATGAAACCCCCGCTCGCGAAAAGCACGCTCGTTTCCCCCCTTAACAGGGGGGCGAACCTTGAGACGACCGCGACCGGGACCGCCGGCAGGCCGCGTGCCGGCGCACGCGGGGCCGCGGGGAGGGCCGGCTGGAACATCGGCTCAGTATGAGAAGGGCGCAGGCTCAGGGGGTGAGCCCTTGGTAACGGTGGCCCCATTTTGGGGCCTATAATCCCCGAAATGGGACCTCGGACCAGCCTGGGAGATTCCCTATTCAGCGGCGTACAGCAGCGCGTGCTCGGCGTTCTTTTCGGCACGCCGGACAAGAGCTTCTACCGCAACGAGCTGATGCGCCTCACCGGATCCGGAAAGGGCGCGCTGCAGCGCGAGCTCGACCGGCTGGAGCAATCCGGCCTCGTCACCGTGCGGCCGGTCGGAAACCAGAAGCATTACCAGGCCAACAAGGAGGCGCCGATCTTCGAGGAGCTGCGCGGCATCGTGGTGAAGACCTTCGGCGTGGCAGACGTGGTGCGCAGGGCGTTGCTGCCGCTGGCGAAGGCAATCGCCGCGGCATTCATCTTCGGCTCGATCGCCAAGCGAAGCGATACCAGCGCGAGCGACATCGACGTGTTCGTGGTTTCAGACAAGCTTGGGTACCAGGACCTGATCAAGGCGCTGCTGCCCGCCGAAGCCGTGCTGGGGGGAAGGAAGATCAATCCCACGATTCATTCGCGTGCCGAGCTCGCCCGCAAGCGCAAGGAGCGCGCGAGCTTCGTGGCGCGCGTGCTCGAGCAGCCGAAGATTTTCCTGATCGGGAGCGAGCGTGACCTCGGCTAATCTCGCGAACCTGGCGAAGATCGGGCAGCTCAAGAAGGAGCCGCCGGATGGCGCCGAGCTCGAGGGCTTGCAGCGAGCGGGCCGCAACAAGCTGAAGGACGCGAGGAACGCCTCCAACTCGTTCGAAAGCCGCTTCGACCTCGCCTACAACGCTGCGCACGCGCTTTCGCTCGCCGCGCTGCGCTGGCACGGCTACCGCTCGGAAAACCGCTACCTCGTCTTCCAGGTGCTGCCGCACACGCTTGGCATCGAGGATTCCGAATGGCGCGTGCTCGCAACCTGCCACGAACGCCGCAATCGCGCCGAGTACCAGGGGATTCTCGAAGCCGATGAGCGGCTTCTCGCGGCGCTGGTCGAGATCGCGGCACGGCTGCTCGCGGCCGTCGAGGCGCTTGGGGCGGTGAAGAAGGAAGAACCGGATGGACCGGACGGCGCGGAGCCGAAATGCTAGGCATGGCAGAGCGCTGCGGCTAGCCGTTCGCTTTCATTCTACCGAACCCCCGCTCGCTAAAATCCCGGGTCAGCCGCGCCGCCAGCGAAGAGATCACGGATTCCCCGTACTGGGCACGCGCTTTTCCCTTTTGTTCATGCTGCACGACCAGCCGTCCATGCCAGTAGGCCTGCACCATGCTCGCGTTCACGGCGCGGTAGGCGGAAGTCCGCGCCTGCTCCAGCACCGGCCGGACTTCGAGGTAGAGCGATTCCACCTGGACCGGCCGGTTCCGTCTCATCTCAGCTCAACTCCATCCTCGACGGTGAAGAGGCCGCGCCCATTGGAGTCGTCGCTCATTTTTCTGCATCGCTCTCGAATTCCTCTTGTCCAATCCCCGGCAGCACCGCAATCGACTCAAGCTGCGTCATCCCCTCCTGCCCAATCCCCTGCAAATCCCCCACGACACCCAGCATCCCAGTCGTCATCCGAGTGAGCTGCATCTCCCGCTTCTTCCAAATGCGCGTCATCGCGGCCTTCTCGCCATCTAAATCCCGCTTCATCGCCTCGAACCCCTCCACCACCGACTTCACCCGCTGCGCGAATTGCGGGCTGCAGATGTAGTTGTAGAGAAGCTCCATCTTCTCGCTCCTGCCCAGGTTCGCCTGGCGGGGCTTGTGCATCACGCGGCAAGCAGCGCCTCCGATTCGCGCTGCGCCATCTGACGTGCAGAACGGATACCCAGCCGGTTCCGCAGCACGCGACCGCGTGAGCCCGGCTCGTGTTGCGCTTCGATCCCCTGCGCCTCGTAGCGTCCGGCCGTCGTCATCGGCGCTCATTATTGCCACGGCGACGCGCCGCGGGGCGGTCACGGCGGGAAAGACGGGGCAGCGCGAAGCAACCTGCAACCGAAAACCCGCAACCGGCAACCGCTCGTCGAGCCGGTCCCGCAAGCAACCATGAACCGTTCGGGACCGGACGGCTTAGGGGCTTTGCAAGCCCGTAACAGATTTCGCCTGCGCAATGCGCTCGGCAATGGCGACTACCAGGGTAGTCGCGCGCATACGCTAACCGCTGGTGCACCCGCATCACGCTGCGGCGCGGGTCCGGCGGCGGGCAAGGGCGCTTGGTGACAATTTGGCACCAGCAGGGTAGCCTGCAGCCTCGTGCTCATGCTTGCTCACCGCTTCACCAGCCACTGCTAAACGCCATGTCGAACGAGGAACGAGGCCGGATCACGGCGCGGGTGCCGCAGGAGGTGCAGGAGACGCTCGAGCGGGCGGCCGAGCTGCAGGGGGCGACGCTGAACCAGTTCGTCGTCCAGGCTGCGCTGAGCGAAGCGCGGCGCATCATCGCGCGCGACGGGACGATCCGCTTGTCCCGCGCCGACGCGGCGTTCCTGCTCGAGCTGCTGGAAAAGCCCTCGGCGCCGAACGCGAAGCTGCGCAAGGCATTCCAGGCCTACAAGAAGAGAACGCTGGATGCTGAGCATTCAACCTTTAAGTGGGCGCCACGACCGGCGCGCGTTCGCGGCCAGCGCGCCGCTTGACGCCTGGCTGCGCCAGACGGCGCAGCCACATCAGCGCCGCGGCATCTCGAAGACTTTCGTCGCCACCGCGGCGGACGCGCCCTCGCGCATCCTCGGCTACTATGCGCTGACGGCGTGCGAGGTCATCGCCGAAGACCTGCCCGAGGATCTCGCCAGGAAACTGCCGCGCCGAGTGCCCGGAATCCGGCTCGGCCGGCTCGCGGTGGACCGCTCCGTCCGGGGCCGGGGACTCGGGGAATTGCTGCTCGTCGATGCCATCGAGCGCGCAAGGTTCGTGCTCGAGCATGTCGGCGTGCACGCTCTATTCGTCGATGCGAAGGACGCTCGAGCGGCCGCCTTCTACCGCAAGTACGGCTTCCGGCCGCTGCCCAGCGATCCATTGACGCTCGTGCTGCCAATCGCCGGCGTGCCCTAGGCGCGCGCCGGGAAATCGTGGTCTGTCCCTGATTTTCGGGCGGCTAGAGGCGCTGGTCCGGCGTTTGTTGCGTCGTCGGGATGCGCCCGCGCATTCCGGCCTCGGCGCTCGCGCGCATGGCGGCGATCGCCTCGTTCGAGCCGACGAGGTCGAACAGCACGACGTTGAAGCGGTCGTTCACGGGCAGGAACACGAATGCGAGCTTCGAGGCCCGCGTCACCGTGTCGTCGATCAGCTCGAAGTCGGTGAAGAGGTAGCGGTAGTGCCCGGACTCGAGCTGCCCGCTGCAAAGCAATAGCAGCTCGGCCGAGCCGAGATCGGAATCGACGAGCACCGGATACTGCTTGCCCGGCTCGCACGCGGCGCTCGTGCCCAGGAGATACACGCAGGAGTTTTGATCGGGGAAACAGTACTGGCCGAGCAGATGGCCGGCGTCGTTCGCCGTCACGGCATAGAGAAAATCGCCGGAATCCGCCTCGCCCGAGAACCACGAGCCCCATTGACGGGGCGCGGCGATCGCGGAAGCCGCAATGAGCGCCAGGCAGATGGACAGGATGAGTTTCCTACGCATGCCGTCTCCGAGCGTGCCCGCTCCTGCACTCGCGCTCTGAAAACCACGCTACCCCTGCGCGTGCACGCCATGTTGACGGGCGTCAACGTGGGGTGATCCAGAAGAGCTACGCTCGGCGGCATGGCTTATGCATCGTTGACCGTCATGAAGAGCTTCAAGGCAGAAACGAAGCGTAAGCCGGCGAACGGCGACGGCGCGCCGGTCGACGTCGAGCGCGAGTGCGAGACGTGGGACTGGGCGAGAACCGCGGGCGTGTCGGAAGCGGATCTGCGCAAGGCCGTGCGCGAATCGCTCGAGCCTAAAGATCGTAGCGGCGAGCGGCGTTCCTGAGCGCTTCGGCCACGCGGCCGCGCGTGCGCGTAGGGGACCCTAGCGCCGAGCCTTTCGCTTGCCCTTCGCTCCAGCCTTCGCCGGCGCCTTTGCTTTCGCTTTCACCCCGGGCTTTCGCGCCTTTTTCCGCGCCGCGGGTGTCGGCGCATCCTCGGCAGGAATCACGGCGACTTTCGGCGCGGGCGCTTGGGGGGTCGAACATGAGGTGCGTCAAGCGCTCAGACGCGGCGCCGCCGCTTGCGGAAGAAGTTGACGATCGCGAGCAGGATCACCGCGCCCACCAGCGACACCAGCAGCGAGCCGATGCTGAAGTCGCCCGCGTTGATGGTGCCGGTGCCGAACAGCGGCGCGAGGAGCAGGCCGCCGATGAAGGCGCCGACGATCCCCACCACGACGTTGAGGAAGATGCCCTGCTTGTCATTGGTGCCCATGATCATGCTTGCGACCCAGCCGAGCACGCCGCCGACGATCAGCCAGAGGATGAAGCCCATTGCGCGCCACCTTTCGAATACCGGTCCGTTACCGGCGAGAGGCCCGCAAGTAGCGTGCCGCCGAAATGGGTCAGACCCCCTTTTCCGGCAAAACGTGGTCTGTCCCTGTTTTCAGGCCGAGCGATCGTAGCGGCGAGCGGCGTTCCTGAGGGCTTCGGCCACGCGGTCGCGTAAGGCGTCAGGGCCGAGCACCTCCACGTCCGCGCCGAACTTCAGGATCTCCATCAGGAGCTCCTGGTCGTGCGCGTACGGGACCTCCAGCACGTAGGCTCCGTCGGGCTCGAAGCGCGAGCGCTGCTTCGGATGCCAGCTCTGCGCCGACACCCAGCGCGCGGCCTCGCGCGTGAAGCGCAGCACCGCCCACTGCACGTCCTTCCCGGCGAAGATGCCGTAGCCGCTGCCCAGGTGCTCGTCTAGCTCCTTCGCGGGAATTTCCTTCGCGCGCGCGTCGCGCAGCTCGGCGGCGCGGATCGCGTCGACGGCGAAGCTCCTCAGGTCCTCGCGCAGGTGGCAGTACGCGTCCACGTACCAGTTGTCGCGGTAGTGCACCAGGCGCTGCGGCGAGATCTCGCGCTCGGTCTCGCGGTCGTCCTTGCGGTTGTAGTGGCGGATCCACAAGCGCGAGCGCTTGAGCACCGCGGTCGCCACCACGCCGAAGAATTTGGAAGGCGAAACCCGGCGCTCGGGCTGGAAGATGCGGATCCGCTTCTCGACGTCCTTCCACGCGGGCTCCCCGCCGAGGACGGCGCGCAGCCGCGCCTGCAGCGGCGCGACGTGCGGCTCGAGAAGCCCGGGCTGCAGCTCCGAAAGGAGGCTGTGCATGCTCAAGAGCGCGTACGCCTCGTCGGAGGAGAACCACAGTCCCGGCAGCTCGTAGCGCGGGCCCGAGCGCGGCTTGCCGAATTTATACCCGTTCGCCCCGGCGTCGTACTCGATCGGCGCGTTGAAGCGGCTGCGCATGTACTCGAGGTCGCGCTTCACGCTCGCGCGCGACATGCCGAGCTCCTGCATGAACGTCGCGAAGGAGACGACCTTGCGGTCCTTCAGGAGCTGGTCGATCTTGTAGAAGCGCTCGAGGCGGTCCATCCTAGCTCGAGCGTTTACGCAGGCCCGCGATCGGCACCCATCCGGCCTGCCCGGGGAAGCGTGCCTCCCAGAAACGCCAGCCGTTCACGGGCTTGTTGCCGGTGATCGCCATGGCAGCGGCGGAAGGAGAGTCGAAACGCTTTCCACCCATCAGGAGCGCGCCGCCTTCGACGCGCGCGAGATGGGTCTGGCCCTTGTAGGCGGCGCGAAACTCCGTGCCCGCGGGAAAGCGAACTCCCTTCGTGACCCAGTCGCCGGCGGCCGCAAGGGCCGGCTCGTGCGTGGCGGCCTTTCTGGCGGGAAGCCCGAGGAGCTGGCGAAGCACGTCGTTCTCCGTGACTTCTTCGGAGGTCCTCCGCAGGGTGATGGCCTTGTAAACATCGAAGTCGACTTCGATCGTGCGCATGGCATTAAAGTACTATAGTACTATTATGGCGTCAAGCACTGCGAGCGAGTGAGACATTGACCTTGGACCAGGGCGGCTGCTATGTTGCGTATATCTCACTTTATAGACAGTGAAGATCCCCGATCTCGGCAGCGAAATCCGCAATGCGCGGCTGGCGCAGGGCCTCACTCAGGCGCAGCTCGCCGCGCAGTCGGGACTGTCGCGGGAAACGCTCAACCTGCTGGAGAACGGCCTCGTCAAGGAACTGGGGATTCGCAAGGTGCTCGCGGTGCTGGGCAAGCTGGGTCTGGAACTGACCGTCGAGCGCGCTGCGCGTCCACGCCGGCCCGACTACGTGCGGATGGCCTGCACGACAGCCAGCGTGAGCTTCAAGAGCGCGCTGACCGAAGAGGAGCTGATTCATGCAATGGTCACGGGGAAAGTGCCCGCGAAGCGAGGCGCGCACATCAGGAGGCTGCTCGAAGAAGCTCCGGCAGGGCTGTTGAACAGTCTCGCGGCGGAGGCCGCGCGGTGGAGCCGGCCCGGCAGACTCGAAAGAAATCTTCACCGGCTCGCTCGGGAAGCCGGCGCAACGCGCAGGATCGATGAATGGCTGAAGACCGGCTGAAGAGCTGGGAAACGCTGTTCAAGCGTGCGCTCGAGCTGATCGACTCGGTCGCAAGCTCGGGCGCGCTTTTCGAGCCGTGGAGCTTCGGCGGCGGGACTGTGCTGATGAGGAGACACCGCCATCGCTTGAGCAAGGACATCGACATCTTCGTGCCCGATCCCCAATACCTCGGTTACGTAAGCCCGAGACTGAACGAGGTGGCCGACTCGATGACCGCCGACTACGTCGAAGAGGCCGGTTCGCTGAAGCTTGTCTTCCCAGAGGGCGAAATAGATTTCATCGCTTCCGCGCCACTTACATCAAGCCCCACAGTCGCGGAGAAGCTGTTCGACCGCGACGTCAGCGTCGAAACGTCGACCGAGATCATCGCAAAGAAGGTGTGGCACCGCGGATCGCAGTTCAAAGCGAGAGACATGTTCGACCTCGCCTTAGTGGCCGAAAAGGAACCGGCAGCGCTGTTCGAGATCAGGCCGGTTCTCCGCGACCGGAAGGAAAGCGTGCTGGCGCGGATCGCACAAGGCGACCGGCAGCTTCGAAGCGATTTCGCCGAGCTCGAAGTTCTCGATTACCGGCCTACCTACGATTACTGCCTCGAAGTCGTAAAGAGAGCCTTCGAGCTGAAGTGAACCCTGGGGACAGTTCCACGAATTAATCGTGGTCTGTCCCTGATTTATTTTTCGATGCCGAATTCGCGCAGGACTTCTTCGGTGTGCTCGCCGAGATTGGGGGCGTGGCGGCGGATGGCGCCCGGCGTGTCGGAGAACTTCAGCGTAATGTCCGGCATGCGCAGCGCTCCCTCGGTGGGATGCTCGAGCGCCTTCCAGAAGCCGGTCGCCCGCAGGTGCGGGTCCTCGAGCAGCGCCTCGAAGCTGTTCACGTTGGCGAACGGCAGCTCCGCGCGCTCGAAAGCCTCGGTCCACTCGGCGGTGGTGCGCGTGGCGATGACTTTCTCGATGAACTCGTAGAGCTCGCGGAAATGGTTGCTGCGCGCGAGCACGCTCGCGTACTTCGGGTCGCGCGTCATCTCGGGCCGGCCGGCGAGCTCGAAAAAGCGCGCCCACTGGGGGTCGTTGTAGGGCACGACCGCGATGTGGCCGTCCTTCGTCCTGAAGGGCTTGCGGAACGGATTCAGCAGCCGCTGGTAGCCGGCGGGGCCGAGCGGCGGCTCGAAGGTGAGGCCGCAAAGATGCTCGGGCAGCAGGAACGCGGTCATGGTCTCGAACATCGGCACCTCGATGAACTGGCCGCGGCCGGTCTTCTCGCGCGCGTAGAGCGCCATGGCGATCGCCTGCGCCACGTACAGGCCGACGATCTTGTCGACGATGGTGGCGTTGACGTAGCGCGGCTCGTCGCTGCAATAGCCCTGCAACCAGGCGAGCCCGCTCGCCGCCTGGATCGTGTCGTCGATCGCCGCGCGGCCCGCGTACGGGCCGTCCTCGGAATAGCCGTAGCAGCCGCAGTAGACGAGCCGCTCGTTCTCGCCGCGCAGCGCTTCGTAGTCGAGGCCGAGGCGCCGCATCGCCTGCGGGCGCACGTTCGACACCAGCACGTCGCACACGCGCGCGAGCTGGCGCAGGATCTCCTTGCCGCGCGGCGTCTTCAGGTCGAGCGCGACGCTCCTCTTGTTGCGGTTCATGTTGAGGTACGACGGGCCCATCGAGGCGTGGCGGTTGGGGTTCAGGAAGCGCATCACGTCGCCGCCCGTGGGCTCGATCTTGATCACGTCGGCGCCCATGTCGCCGAGCTGCTGCGTCGCCCACGGCCCCATCACCACGCCGGTGAGATCGAGGACGCGGACGCCCTCGAGCGGACCGGCCTTCGGTCCCTGCTCAGTCGACCGTGGCACCGGTGTCCTGCACCACCTTGGCCCACTTCGCGACTTCGGCGCGGATGAACTTGCCGAACTCCTCCGGCGTGGAAGGCATCGCCACCACGCCCTGCGGCGCGAGCTGCTCCTTCACTTTCGGGTCGTCGAGCAGCGCGCGCGACTCCTTGTTGAGCCGGTCGATGATCGGGCGCGGCGTCTTCGCCGGCGCGAGCAGCCCGTACCAGGTGGTCGCGACGTAATCGAGGCCCGACTCGGCCACCGTCGGGATCTCGGGCGCGAGCGCCGAGCGCCTGGCGCTCGTGACCGCGAGCGCTTTCAGGCGGCCCGACTTCACCTGCGGCAGCATGGTGCCGATGCCGGAGAGCACGAGCTGCACGTCGCCCGCCATCAGCGCCGCCATCGCCGGCGCGGCGCCCTTGAACGGAATGCGCACGATCTTCACGCCGGCCATCGAGGTGAAAAGCTCGGTGGCGAGGAAGGTCGGGCTCGAGGTCGCGCCGTAGTTGAGCGCGCCGGGCTTGGCGCGCGCGAGCGCGATGAATTCCTTCAGGTCCTTCACCGGCAGCGAAGCCGGCACCGCCACGATGTTCGGCGATTCGCCGATGGCCGCGATCGGCTCGAAGTCCTCGAGCGTGCGATACGGCACGCGCTTGTAGAGGCTCGCGTTGATCGCATGGCCGGCGGAGGCGAAGTAGATGGTGTAGCCGTCGGGCGCCGCCTTGGCGACGGCGTCCCCGGCGATGACGCCGTCCGCGCCGCCGCGGTTCTCCACGAACACCTGCTCGCCGAGCGCGCCGGAGAGGCGCGCCGCGACGATGCGCGCGAGCGCGTCGGTCGGGCCGCCGGCGACGAAGCCCACCACCATGCGCACCGGCTTCGCCGGATAGTTCTGCGCTGCGCCGAGCGCGGGAATGAGAAGTGCAACGAGCACGCCGAAGCTCTTCATCGCCTGCCTCCCTATTTGCGTTTGACCTTGTCCGGCGACTCGGCGAACGGCGGCGAATAGATGATCAGCACCTTCATCCGCTCGCTCGTGACTCGCACGGAATGAAAGACGTCGGCCGGGAAGAAGCAGAGATCGCCGGCGCGCACTTGGTACGTCTCGCCGTCGACCACGACCTCGGCTTCGCCTTCGAGGAAGTACTGCGCCTGCTCCATGCCCGGATGCGCGTGCGTGGAGACGCCCGCGCCCTTCTCGACCTCGCCGAGCACGACCTCCATGAAGCGCGCGCCGTTCAGCGCCTCGGAGACGAGCCGGGCGTTCTGGGTCCCTGTGTGATTGGCCGGCGAGTAGGACGGCACCTCGCTCGGGCGCACGACGTAACGCGGCTTCCCGACATTCTTCATGGCTGCACGGCCATCGTGGTTCAGTTTGACCGCCAAGTCAAACCCCGGATTATTTGGCTTTTGACTTGCCGTCGATCTCGGGGATCCAGGGAATGACTTCGTAGACGTTGCCCATCGCGGCGTCGAGGCCGACGGCCTGCGCCATCCCGACGCCGGCGACGCGCGTCTGGATCTTGCGCTGCTCGTCTTCGCCGGGATCGAGCGACAGGCCGGCGGGCCATGGCGGGATCGGGTGCGCGCGCGCCTGCTCGTCGAAGGCGCGCATGAAGAGCTCGGCGCGGCGCGCGTCGCCCTTCTGCGCCAGCCGGTCGGCGAAGGCGCGCGCCGCCTCCCTGTGGCCCTGCTGCGCGGCCTCGAGCAGCAGCTCGTCGGCGGCGCGGTCGTTCTGCGGCACGCCCTCGCCTTTCGCGTACATCTGGCCGAGACGGTATTGCGCCGAGGCGATGCCGGCCTCGGCGCCGGGGCGGTACCACGCGGCGCCGAGAGAGCCGGGAGGCGCGCCGCGGCCTTCGGCGTAGAAGTTCTCGAGGTTGCCTTTCGCGTGCGGCACGCCGCCTTTGAGCGCGGCGAGGTAGAGGTCGCGCGCCTCGACGTAGTCGACGGCGACGCCGAGCCCCTGGTCGTACATCACGCCGAGGTTGTTGCGCGCGGCGGCGTTGCCGTCCGCGGCGGAGCGGCGGAACCATTGATGCGCCTTCGCGTAATCCTTCGGGATGCCCTCGCCCGCCACGTACAGCGCGCCGAGCTTGAAGCGCGCCCAGCGGCTGCGCTCGGCGGCGCGCTCATAGAGGGCGAGCGCGCGCTTCACGTCCTTTTGCACGCCGTGCCCCTGCTCGTAGAGCTCGCCGAGATCGAGCATCGCGCGGTAGTCGTCTTCGCGCACGCTGCGCTCGAAAGCCTTGACCGCCTCGTCGTACTGGCCGGCGGCCGCGGCGAGCCGCGCGAAGCGGTAGCGCGCCTCGCCGTTGCCCTGCGCCGCGAGCGCGCGGTAGCGCTTCTGCGCCTCGGCGCGATCCTCTTTCACGCCGAGGCCTTTCTCGTACATCTGCGCGAGGTTCATCGCCGAAGCCTCGAAGCCCTGGCGCGCCGCGCGCTCGTACCACTGGAAGGCTTCGTCGTACTTCTTCCCGCGCTCGAGCTGCGCGGCGAGGTTGTGCTGCGCGCGCGCATCGCCGCGCTCGGCCTGCTCGGCGATGCTCGGCGCGGTGTAGGTTACCGGCAGCCCGGCGAGGCTCGCGCCGCGCCGGTCGCCCGCTTCGGCGGCCTTGCGGTACCAGGCGAGCGCCTTCGCTTCGTCCGGCGCGGTGCCGAGGCCGCGCTGGCTCATCACGCCCATGAGGATCATCGCCGGCGTGGAGCCGGCCGCGGCCGCGGCGCGCGCCTCGATGTGCGCGCGCTCGAAGTCGCCGGTGTGCGCGAGCGCCCGCGCGAGCTGCGCGCGGTAGCGCACGGTAGAGGGAAATTGCTTCGCCGCCGCGGTGCAGGCGGCGACCGCGCGCTCGGCGGAGCGGCGCATGCAGAAGGAATTCAGGCCCTGCACGGCCTTCTGAGGATCGTAGAAGTCGCCGGCGAGGCGGTCGCACGCGTTCGCGCCGGCCGCTTCGCGTTCGAGCGCCTCGCAGTGCTGCACCTGCCACATCCGGCCCCAGCGGCGCGCTTCGGCGTCGTCTTTGGCGACGCCGAGCCCTTCGCGGTAGAACTTGCTCATGCGCCACTGCGAGGGCACGTGGCCGGCCTCGCCGGCGCGCCGGTACCACTCCCTCGCGGCGGCGTAGTCGCGGCGCACCCACTGGCCGGATTCGTACAGCATGCCCATGTAGGCCTGCGCCCACATTTCTCCGCCGCGCGCGGCCTGCTCGTACGCGGCGACGAGCGCCGCCTTGTCAAGTGCCGTGCGGCCGAGGTCGGCGATGCGCATCCCGGTGGGAAGGTCCTCCGGGTCCAGGTCCTCGGCGGCTTTCTTCAGCCACGCCTCGGCGTTCGCCTTGTCGTAGCGCTGCGCCATGACCTGCATGGCGAGCGGATCGCGCCCGAGCGCGGCGCGGCGGAAGAACGCCGCGGCGTCCTCGTCGTCGCGCTCCATGCCCCAGCCGTTCGCCGCCATGACGCCGAGATTGAACTCGGCGTGCGGCGCGCGATCGCGCGCGGCGAGCCGGAAGAGCTCGTGCGCCGCGGCGTAGTCGCGCGGCAGGTGCACGCCGTCGACCTGCATCATGCCGAGCACGACCCGCGCGGTGCTCGACTTGAGCTCGGCGCCTTTGCGCGCCGCCTCGGCCGCGCCCCTGCCGTCGCCCGAGAGAAGGCGCATGCGCGCAAGGCGCGCGAAGAGCCGGCCCTCGTTCGGACGATCCTTCACCGCCTGCTCGCAGGCCGCGAGCGCTTCGGGGAGCCGCGCCAGCACCTCGTGCGGCAGCGGGCTCGAGCCGCCGCCGTAGTCGGGCCCGACGACGCGCAGCGCTCCGAGGTTGAAGCACACGTCGACCGGGGTGGGCTTGTACGTCTGCGCGCCGGCCTGCGCCGCGGCCGCCGCGCAGGCGAGCAGCGTCAACCGCGCAAGGATTCTTTTCCGCTCCCCCACGTGGGGGAGTTTATTACTTCGAGCGGCGGCGAGCTTGCCGGGGTGGCGCCGCATGCGCCCGCAGCAGCAAGCGCTGTGCCCAAATCCGGGGTGCCCAAATCCGGGGTCAGAGCAAATGCTCTGACCCCGATCTACTGCGCGGTCCAGCCGCCGTCGATGAGGAGGCTCGAGCCGGTCATGAAGGAGGCGGCGGGCGAAGCGGCAAAAACGACGGCGGCGGCCACCTCCTCGACCTGGCCGACGCGTCCGGCGGGAATGCGCTCGCGCACCCACTGCGCGAAATCGGGCCGCGCCATCATCGGCCGGGTCATCGGCGTGATGATGAAGGTCGGCGCGATCGCCACGACGCGGATGTTGTGCGCGGCGAGCTCGAGCGCCATCGCCTTGGTGAGGCCTTCGAGCGCGTGCTTGGTGAGGCAGTAGACCGAGCGGTTCGCGGCGCCGACGTGGCCCATCTGCGACGACATGTTGAGGATGACGCCGCCGCGCGGGACGGCGGGCGCGCCCTCGGGCGCGCGGCGCTCGGGCGCTTCGAGCATCTTCTTCGCCGCGGCCTGCGCGACGAGAAACGCCGCGCGCACGTTGAGGTCGAGAAGGCGGTCGAGATGGTCTTCGCTCACCTCGACGAACGGCTCGGGGATGTTGCTGCCGGCGTTGTTGACGAGCACATCGAGCGCCGGAATGCTCGAGAAGACGTTCTTGACGTCGTTCGTGTTCGTCACGTCGCACGCCACCGCGTGCGCGTGGCCGCCGGCGGCGCGGATCTCGGCGGCGGCCGCGTCGATCTCGTCGCGCGTGCGCGCGGCGAGCCACACCTCGGCGCCCGCCTGCGCGAGCGCGATCGCGCACGCGCGGCCGATGCCGCGCCCCGCGCCGGTGACGAGCGCGCTGCGGCCGTCGAGGCGGAATTTCTCGTTGATGCTCAAAGGACCTCCCCAATGGAAAGGCCCCGCATGGGAGCGGGGCCTTGGTGCCCGGCGAAGCGGGCTGCGCCTAGGTGGGCGCCTCTTGCATCCGCGGCACTCGCCGCGGCGAGCCTGCTTTGGTGGGGCCAGGTATCCAGACAAGTTGCCGGGAATTCCATCGTTGCTGCCGGTGTTTCGGCGGCCCGCGCAGACTCGACTTCAATGTATCACGCGTTTGCCGAACGTCAATACGCGCAGCGCCTCTGGATCGACTCCGCTTGATCCTCGTCAGCCGTAGTGCGGCGGGTGATAGTCGGGACGCGAGCGCCTTGCTATATTTTCCGGTTCAAGCCGACGTTCTGCCCGCCGTAGCGGCGCAGCCGCAGGTCGGCCTGCTCCTTGTGTCCCCAGAAGCGCTCGATCGCGCACAGGCGAGAACAATACTCGCCCACTTTCACCGACGCTTCGCGCGTGATCTCCTGATAGGTGCAGGTCTTCAGGAACTTCCCGACCCATAGCCCGCCGGTGTAGCGCGCCGCGCCGAGCGTCGGCAGCGTGTGGTTGGTGCCGATCACCTTGTCGCCGTACGACACGTTGGTCTCGGGGCCGAGGAACAGCGCGCCGTAATTGCGCATGCGCTCCAGGAAGAATCTCGGATTTTTACAGAGAATTTCCACATGCTCCGCGGCGACACGATCGGCCTCTTTCACCGCCTCGTCGAGCGAATCGGCGAGGATGATCTCGCCGTAGTCGCGCCACGCGACGCCGGCCACGTCGGCGGTGGGAAGTCTTTTCAATTGAGATTCGATTTCTGCAGGCAGCGCTTCTGCAATCTTCCTCGAGGTGGTGATGCAGATCGCCGGGCTCGTCGGGCCGTGCTCGGCCTGGCCGAGAAGGTCGGTGGCGACCATCTCGACATCCGCGGTTTCGTCGGCGACGACGAGGATCTCGGTCGGCCCCGCGAAAAGATCGATGCCCACGCGCCCGAAGAGCTGGCGCTTCGCCTCGGCGACGTACGCGTTGCCGGGGCCGCACAGCATGTCGACCGGGGTGATCGTTTCGGTGCCGAGCGCCATCGCGGCGATCGCCTGCACGCCGCCGAGCACGTGGATCTCGTCGGCGCCGCCGAGCACCATCGCGGCGATCGTCTCGGCGTGCGGCTCGCCCTGGTTGGGCGGCGTGCACGCGATGATGCGCTTCACGCCCGCCGTGCGCGCAGTGACGATGCTCATGTGCGCCGAGGCGACCATCGGGTAGCGCCCGCCCGGCACGTAGCAGCCGACCGACTCGACCGGAATGTTCTTGTGGCCGAGCTTCACTCCCGGCAGCGTCTCCACTTCGATGTCGCGCAGCGCCGCGCGCTGGTGCTGGGCGAAATTGCGGATCTGCGCCTGCGCGAACTTGATGTCTTCGAGGGTGGACTTTGGAACTTTGGAGAGGATCTTCTCCAGATCCGGGGACGATAGCTTGCGCGGAACCCACTTATCGAATTTCTCGGAGTACTCGCGCACCGCCGCGTCGCCGCGCTTTTTCACCTCGGCGAGGATGCCCTCGACGGTCTCGCGGACCTTGCGGTCCATCTCTTCGGTGACGGCGGCTGCGATGCGGCGCTTGAGGTGGACGGCCATGGGAGTCTCCAATCGAAGTTCGCAGGTATTCTAAGATGCGGTATGTCCCTGCCCCCGCACCTGCTGCGAACGATCTCGCGCGAGGAGATCAACGAGCTGCCGATCAAGCGCTTCGAGGGCGCGGTGCGCCTCGTCGCGGCGCCGCAAGACCTCGCGCCCGCGGTGACGGATCTTCTCGGCGAGACGGTGATCGGCTTCGACACCGAGACGCGGCCCGCCTTCAAGGTGGGCGAGAGCTACCTGCCGTGCCTCGCGCAGGCCGCCACCGCGCGCGCGGCGTACCTCTTCCCGCTCGCGCGCGCCGATTTTTCGGCGCCGCTTGCCGAGATCCTCGCCGCCGAAGGGATCGTCAAGGCGGGCGTGGGCATCGGCGACGACCTCAAGCAGATGAAGAAGCTCTTTCCGTTCGAGCAGAACGCGACGGTCGACCTCGGCCAGATCGCGCGCAAGCACGGCCTCAAGCACTCGGGCGTGCGCTACCTCGCGGCGCTGTTTCTCGGCATCCGCATCCCCAAGGGCAGCAAGACCTCGAACTGGGCCACGCGGCATCTGTCGCCGCAGCAGATCACCTACGCCGCGACCGACGCCTGGGTGTGCCGGGAGCTGTACCTCAAGTTCGAAGCGCTCGGCATGGTTTGAGAAATCGTGGTCCGTCCCTGATTCCGGGTTTGCAATAATCGCGGGATGCGAGTCGAGATCGGCCAGGCGGTGCAGCGCACCGAGGACCCGGCGCTGCTGCGCGGCGACGGGCGCTATACCGACGACCTGAACGAGCCGGGGCAGGCGTATGCGGTCATGGTGAGGAGCGCGCATGCCCACGGCATTCTGAAAAGAATAGAGTTTGAAAAGGCCAAACGGATGCCCGGCGTGCTGGCGGTGTACACCGGCGCCGACCTCGCGGCGTACGGCACGCACAAGTGCGAGGTGCCGCTGCAGAACCGGGACGGCTCGCCGATGCGCGCGCCTCTGCGGCGCTCGCTGCAGACCGACAAAGTGCGCTACGTCGGCGACCCGATCGCCTGCGTGGTCGCCGAAACGGCGGTCCGGGCGAAGGACGCCGCCGAGGCGGTCGAGGTGGACATCGAGCCGCTGCCCGCCGTGACGGCTGCGAACGAAGCGGCGAAGCCCGGCGCGCCGCTGGTTCACGAGGACGTGCCGGGAAATTGCGCGCTCGATTTTCACTACGGCGACAGCGGGAAGATTGCCGCGGCGTTCGCAAACGCCGCGCACGTCACCCGGCTCGCGCTTCGCAACACGCGCGTCGTCGTGGCGGCGATGGAGCCGCGCGCGGCGATCTGCGCCTTCGATGAAGGCAGCGGCCGCTTCACGCTCAGCGCGCCCTGCCAGGGCGTGCTGCGCATGAAGAGCCAGCTCGCCGACATCATGGGCGTGGCGCCCGAAAAGGTGCGCATCCGCACCTGGCACGTCGGCGGCTCGTTCGGCATGAAGGGCTACATCTATCCCGAGTACGTGTGCCTCGCGCACGCCGCGCGCGCGCTCGGCCGCCCGGTGAAGTGGACCGACGAGCGCTCGGGAAGCTTCCTTTCCGACCACCACGGGCGCGATCACGAGATGGGCGCGGAGCTCGCGCTCGACGAGGAGGGCCGTTTTCTCGCGCTGCGGCTCACCGGCCACGCCAATGCCGGCGCGTTTCTCACGCCCTTCGGCCCGCAGCCCGCCACGCGCAACGCCGTGCGCAACTCGATATCCGTTTACCGCACGCCGCTTCTCGAAATTTCGACGAAGGTGATGTTCACCCACACCACGCCGACCGGTCCCTACCGCGGCGCCGGGCGCCCCGAGGCGAACTACTACATGGAGCGCCTCATCGACGCGGCGGCGGCCGAGATGGGCATCGACCGCCTCGAGCTGCGCCGGCGCAATCACATCCGCCCGGACGAGATGCCGTACAAGGCGCCGTCGGAGGCGGTGTACGACAGCGGCGACTTCCCCGCGATTCTCGAAAAGGCGCTCGTGGCAGCCGATGTAAGAAGCTTTCCGGAGCGGAAGAAACAAAGCCGCAGGAACGGGAAACTGCGCGGCCTGGGCATCGGCAGCTACCTCGAGGCGACCGCGCCGCCGGGCAAGGAGCTCGGCGGCATCCGCTTCGAGCCCGACGGCAGCGTCACGATGCTGAGCGGCACGCTCGACTTCGGCCAGGGGCATGCGGCGCCGTTCGCGCAAGTGCTCGCCACGCGCCTCGGGCTCGCCTTCGAGAAAATGCGCCTGGTGCAGGGCGACTCCGACCAGATCGCGTTCGGCGCCGGCACCGGCGGCTCGCGCTCGATGATGATGGGCGGCGGAGCGCTCGCGCAGGCGTGCGAGCTCGTGATCCAGAAGGGCCGCGAGCTCGCCGGGGAGCATTTCGAAACCTCGCCCGCGGATATCGAGTTCCGCGAAGGAAAGTTTGTCGTGGCCGGCACCGACCGCTCGATTGATCTTTTGTCTTTAGCTAAAGACCGCCCAAAGGCTCTGGACGTGTCGCACGTGAGCGACGTCATCCCTTCCTCGTTCCCGAACGGCTGCCACGTCGCCGAGGTGGAGATCGATCCCGAGACCGGCGCCGTGGAGGTCGTGCGCTACAGCGCGGTGAACGACTTCGGCACGGTGGTGAACCCGATGCTCGTCGAAGGCCAGACGCACGGCGGCGTGGTGCAGGGACTCGGCCAGGTGCTGATGGAAAACGCGCGCTACGACGAGGCGGGCCAGCTCCTCACCGGCTCGTTCATGGACTACGCGCTGCCGCGCGCGGGCGACGTGCCGAGCTCCATCGGCGTCGCGAGCCACCCGGTTCCCGCGACCACCAATCCGCTCGGCGTCAAGGGCTGCGGCGAAGCCGGCTGCGCCGGCGCGATGACTTCAGTGATGAACGCGATCCTCGACGCGCTCGGCGAGCTCGGCATCCGTCACTTCGACATGCCGGCGACGCCGCAGCGCGTGTGGCAGGCGATCAGAGATTGCACATCAGCTCACTGACTGGAAGAACTCGAGCAGCGCTCGGTTGAACTCTTCCGGCGCCTCGAGGTTCGGAAAATGGCCGGTGTTCGGGAAAATCTTGAGGCGCGCGCCCGGGATGGCGCCGGCAAGTGATTCCGGGTCAAGCGCCGAGAGGTTCGGATCAAGCGCGCCGACCGCGACCAGTGTCGGCACTCCGATGTCGCCCTGGCGCGGGAAAAAGTTGAGCGCAGGCACCGCGGTACAAATCGCGAGATAGGCATCGGGCGAGGCGGCACGAAGCATGTTGCGGACTTGCTCGACGGCGGGCGTATTGGCAGCCAGGGCATCGGGCGTAAACCAGTGTGCGAGGCTGGACTCCACGATTGCGCCTATACCCCGGTCCCGAACAAGCGCTGCACGCTCGCGCCAAGCCTTCGCTCCAGTCGGAGGCAAGAAAGCCATCGTAGAACACAACACCAGACTCCGGGCACGCTTCGGATGACGCAACGCAAGCAGGCGGGCGATCACGCCGCCCATCGACAAACCGACCACGTGCGCGCTCGCGATCTGGCATTCGGCCAATAGGCCATCGAGGTCGTCCGCAAGCTCCTCGAAGGTGAACGACGGCCCGGGAAGCTCGCTCTTCCCATGGCCGCGGACGTCGTATCGGAGGACGTGGTAGCGATCAGCGAGCGTTGGCGTCTGCGTATCCCAGAGTGAAAGATCGCAGGCCACCGAATGCACGAGCACCACGGGTGCGCCCGTGCCGTCGCGGCGCCGGTGGATCCTCAATCGACGCGCACTTGCATTTCCTTCACGGCTTTCGCCCAGAAGGCCGCCTCCTCGCGCCAGCGCTTCGCCGTTTCCTCGGGCGTCGTGCCGACTGCAACAATGCCGAGCCTCGCAAAACGCTCCGCGCTGGCTGGCGCGGCAAGCGAAGCCCGGAAGGCCTGATAGAGCTTGTCGATGATTTCAGCCGATGTTCCTTTCGGGACCGCGACCGCCCAGTAGTTGCTCGCGTTGATATCGCCCAGCCCGACCTCGTTGAACGTCGGCGTGTCCGGAAGCGCAGGCAGGCGTTTATCGTTCGACACGGCGACCGCGTAAAGCTTGCCCGCCTTCACGTGCTGCGCGCCGAGCCCCGCGCCACCCATGTAGAACTGCACTTCGTTGGCGAGAAGCGCAGACACGACCTGGGCCGCACCCTTGTACGGAATGTGCGTCATGCCGAGGTCGCGCGTCTGGTTGATGAGCGCCGCGGAAAGATGAGGCGTGGTGCCGGCGCCAGGCGATCCGTAATTGACCTTGCCCTTGTTCGCTTTCGCGTAGCGAACAAAATCGGCAAAGGTCCTTCCCGGCACTTGCGCGTTGATAAAGATGACCGAGGGCACATCGACGAGGATAGTGACCGGCGAGAGCTTCGCGAGCGGATCGAACCCCATCCCCTTGTAAAGGAATTGGTTGATGACGAAATTGTTGGTCGCCCCGACGACCACGGTGTAGCCGTCGGGCTCTGCCGCGGCGACCGCGCCGGTGCCGATGTTGCCGCCGGCGCCCGGCCGGTTGTCCACGATCACCGGCTGGCCGAGCTTCGGACGCAGCTCCTCGGCGAGAAGGCGGCTCACCACGTCGCCCATCGCGCCGGCGACATACGGCACGACGATGTGCACCGGCTTCTCTGGGTATTCCGCGCTAGCTGCACAAGCGGTAAACAGTCCAAGCCACAGCAACAGGTTTCTCATGCGGAGCCTCTCACCCGATAAAACTCGTTGATCCCCACTTGCGCGCGAAGCTCCGGGAGATCGCGGCCGCGCGCGGCAGTGGTGTAGGGAATGCCGATGGCGTCGGCGACGCGAACGAATCCGTGAAAAGCCGCCACGACGGCCGCGGCGTCGACGAAGGCCGCGTCGCCCAGCACGGCGCGCAGCCGCTTACTGGTGCAGCGCCGAGACGCGCGCCGCAAGAACCTCGGTTTGCGGCCGGCTGATGGCGCGGATCGACTGGTCGAACTGGTACACGAACTCGGCGGGCAGGTAGTGACAGTTGGCGAGCGCCCAGTAGTCGCGCACCGATTGCGGCACGAGGGAGAGTCCCCGGTAGATGTAGCCGGCCTTGGGGCTCGGGTAGAGCGCGCCATCGGACTCCACTGCGTCCTCGGGCTCGACAAGCGGCAGCCAGGCCGCCTGCTTCTTCGCTCCCGGCGGGAGCCACGAGGCCGACGGATGAGCTCGACCTCGGCCCCGGTCAGTTTGCCGAGCGTCTCGTGCGGGCCGGGCAAATTGGGTGACAGCGCGGCCCTGATCTTCGCGCATTGCGTACAGGTGCGTGCCTTCCGGATCTCCGCGGCCACCGCGGTTCGGCGCTCGCCGGTGAGCCAAGTGCCGGGTCTTGCGATCGCCGCCCAAGCGCGCTCGTGCGCCTCGACGAGGTCTTCGCGGATTGGAAGATCGGTTTCTCCGAATGCTCGAGTCATCTTTTCCTTCCCCTAGAGGTCAATTCTCATCAAGTCGTGCGCGATGGCAAGCGCTCCGGCGTAATGCCTGCGGATATCGCGCACCACGCTTTCCATGAACTGCGGTCCGACCAGCTCGATCGGCATGTGCTTCGCGAGATAGCGTTTCATCACCGGACTCGTGGTGTCGAAGTGGCCGAAGTGCGTCGCAACGACGCTCTTGACTCCGGCGCGCGCCGCCAGCTTCCCGAGCTCCGTCGGCGAAGTGTGCGCATAGGTGCCGATGTTCGTCTTCTTGCGGAAAGCGAGCGCCTCTTCCGGGAAGGTGCACTCGTGGATGAGCAGATCGGCGCCTTGCGCGAGGCGCGCCATCGACTCGCAAGGCGCGGTGTCGCCCGAAAACGCGATCACCTTGCCCTCGACCTCGATGCGAAAGCCGAAGCAGTGCAGGATTTCGCTCGGGATGTGCTCCACGTAGTCGGCGTGCACCTTCACCGCCGCGTCTTCGTACACCAATCCGGGCCCGAACTCGTGCACCGCGGGCCGCACCATCTCCATCGACTCGGCGCGCTGCTTGTACTGCGCGCGGGCGTTGATGTCGGCGTGAAACGCGCCTTCTTCGAGCAAGTGCGATACGAACCGTTGGGTGCCCGGTGGCCCGTAGATCGCCGGCTTCACCGTGCGATTCATCATCCACGTGGAAATGACGAAGTAGGCCGCGTCCTCGATGTGGTCGAAATGCAGGTGGCTGATGAAGACGTGGTTGACTTCGGAGGGATCGATGTTGGCTCGAACCAACTGGCGCGTCGTGCCGTGTCCGATATCGAGCAGGTAGTGCCGGCCCGCCGCGCTGATGACGATGCCCGAATGCCCCCGGTCCGGATCGACCAGGGCCGCGCCGGTGCCGAGCATCACGATGCGTACGCCGGCCATGGCGCGACAACGTACCCCTTGCCACCGTGGGTCCACAAATGGGACATTTCACTCGGTGAAATCCGGGACGAAGCGGGTAGAGGCGCTGGCGCGCGGTCTTGCGATATTGAAGGCGGTGTGCGCCCGCCCCGGCGCCTCGCTGCACGAGTTGCACGGCAGCACGGGCGTGGCGAAGGCGACGTTGCTTCGCTCGCTGAGGACACTCCAGGACGGCGGGTTCATCTCGCGGCGCCTGGCCGATGGCGGCTACCTGCCGTTGCCGATATCCCAGGACGGCGCACGCTGGCTGCCCTTCACCGAGGCCGCGGGGCCGGCGCTGGAAGCGCTCAGCCGCTCCATTGCGTGGCCGACCGACGTCGGCATACGCGAGGGCGCTTCGATGCTCGTTCTCGAAAGCAACCGGCGGCTTTCATCGATCCGAGTCAATCGCCAGGCACTCGGCGCTCGCCCGCACATGCTCTGGTCCGCCATGGGACGCGCCTACCTCGCCTTCTGCTCCAGTGACGAGCGGGAAGAAATCTTCTCGGCGCTCCGCGCCTCGAGCGCGCCCGAGGACCGTGCAGCACGCAATCGGCGCAGGATCGAACGGCTGGTCGAAGAAACGCGCAAGCGCGGCTACGGCGTGCGCGATACCCGCTACGGCGTTCTCGACCTCGGCCGCCCGGTATCCGCGATCGCCGTTCCGGTACGCCGAGGCGAACGCGTGCTCGCCTGCCTCAACTGCGTGTGGCTGCGCGACGTGATGGACGAGGCTGAAGTAGTGGCACGTTATCTAGCGCCGTTGCGTGCCGCGGCGGACAACATCGCGCAGCATTTCAATCCGGGCGTTTAGAACTCGTATTCGACGCGAAAGCGCAGCGTGCGGTCGGGCGCGGCGGGCGAGGCGGCGACGAGGAACGCGGCGTCGTACTTGAGCTCCTGCCGCGTGCCCACATGCAGCCGGCCGAAGACCGCCGGGCCGAGGAGGTGCGGCTGCTCGTTGTGCGCGTTCCAGTCGTCCCACTTGCCGAGCTCGCCGAAGCCCTGGAAGCCGAACTCGAACGCCGGGCGCCAGCGGTATTTCGCCTGCCACTCGTAGTGCAGCTCGGTCGGGCTCGGCTCTTCGGCGTGCACGTGGCGCTCGAAGAGCGCGTTGCCGTTCAGCTGCACGCGGCCGAACTCGGTCTGCAGCAGCGGCCCGTACTTGAGCTCCCAGCCTTCGGCGTGGTCGCGCGGACGCTCGATCTCGAACAGGAATCCGGCGTCGATCGGATACTTGCCGGTCTCGGTGAACTGCAAGACGTTTTCCCACTCGAGCGCCTCGTAGGCGGTGCTCTTTTCCGTGCCGCCCTCGAAGCCCGCGTTCAGCTCGGTAAACCACCACGGCGCGATGCCTGCGCCGAAGCCAATGATCGTCTGGTGCTCGTGCGTGCCGTCGCCGGCCTTGGCGCGGCCCCACTTGAGCTCGAGCTCGCGCTCGCCGTACTCGACGATCGGACTTTTCACGTACGCGGCGGGGCCGGCAAGCGCCGCCTGCGCCGCGCACAGAGCGAGCGCGGCCACCGCATAGACATGCGTTTTTTTCATGCCGCTTTCCTTTTAGTGATTTAGCCGGGGCGGGCGCGCGAGCTTGGCGCCGAGCAGAATCAGCGTCAGCGTGACGGCATAGAAGATCACCTGCGTCGCGCTGGGGCGCGCGTCATATCCGATCAGCACCTGCAGCAACGAGCCGATCGCGGTCTCGGGCGAAAGCAGCCAGGAGGTGTCCCAGAGCGGGTCGAGCATGCCCGGCAGGATGTCCGCCTGGATAAGGTAGCGCGCCATCTGCCCCGCCATGCCGGCGGCGAGCAGGAGCACCAGAGCTCCGGTCACGGAGAAGAACCAGCGCACCGGGATGCGCAGCAGCCCGGCGTACAGCGCGTAGCCGACGGCGGCGCCGGCGCCCACGCCGAGCACGCCGCCCGCCGCGACCGCAGCCGGCGTAAGGCCGCCTCCCGAGAACATGCCGTGCAGGAAAAGCACCGTCTCGGAGCCTTCGCGCAGTACGACGAGCGCGACGATGACCACGATCGCCGACAGTCCGCGTGCGCCCTGCTTCACCTCGTTCGCGACCTGGCGCGCCTGCGCGGCCATGGCGGCGCCGTGGCGCGTCATCCAGATCATGTGCCAGCCGAGCATCAGCACCGCGAGGCCGAGCACCGTTGCGTTGAAAAGCTCCTGGCCCATGCCCTGCGCGCTGGCGGCGATCACCCCGGCGAAAAGCGCGACCAGCACCGCGCCCGCGGCACCGGCGGCGACGCCTATGCCGAGCGCGCGCCGGCTCTGCGCAACGCTGCGCGAGGCGGCGGCCACCACGCCGAGGATCAGCGCGGCCTCGAGGGTCTCGCGGAATACCAATATGGCGACGCTAAGCACGCATTTACTCCGCGACGATCACGCCTTTGGCGGTCGCCTCGTGGAACTCGCCGACGAACGGGTAGCGCCCGGGCTTGAGCGGGCCGATGAAGATTTGCGCTTTCGACTTGCCGGGAATGACCTTCTCGCGGTTGAGCGGGTGGCTTTCGAATTCCTCGGACGTCGAGTCCTCGTTGGCCACGATCAGCTTGATCTTCTTGTTCGCCGGGACACGTACCTCGGCCGGCGTAAAGCGATGGTCCTTGATCGTGATCCGGAACTCCGGCGTCTGGGCGAGCGCGAGCGCCGGCGCAAGGAAAAACAGTGAAATCAATAATTTCTTCATTTCTTGAGAATGAGAAGTCCTAACATTAGCGCCAGCCTAAATGAGAGAAGTTCTTATTGTCAAGCCCATCGTCCAGATCAGTTGACCAACCGGCTCAGATCCGGGCGAGCCTGCCCAACCCTCGTGACGAAGTTCGCTGACGGAAAACGTCGGCAGTGAAAGACTTCGTCAGGGGGCGAACAAAAGAGGAGTGAACTCAAATGGATCTGTCGAAAGCCGTTGCTTGCACCGCCCTCGTGATCATCGTCGTGCTCACCGCCGGGCACGCCCTCTCGCAGGACAAGCCCACGGCCCTCGCCGTCGACGAGGCCGCCAAAACGCAGGAAGCGGTGGAAGCGCGCGAGCGCGCGGCAGAAGAGAAGCGCGAGGCGCGGCGGCAGATCGAGGAGGATATCGCCCGGCGCTGCGTCATCAAGCCGGTGATGACCGACGCGGAGATCGACGGCTGCCGGGTCGCCTACCGGCTGTACTAGACAGCCGCTGGCGCGAGGATCCGGAACGGCAGCTTCCGATGACGCGCCAGCTCGAGCAGGGCACGGTCCCGGGTCACCAGCAAGTCGGCGCGCGCAGCGAGCGCGAGCTCGAGAAATTTCTGATCGTCGCGATCGCGGCAGGCGGGAAGCTCCGCGCGCCGCTCGGGAGCGAGCGTGTCCTCGACGAAGCGCGCTATGGCGCGGCAGCGCTCGAGGCACGCCGTGCGGGCCGCCTCGTCGAGGGTGCGCTTGCGGAAGGGATACGCCAGGACGCGGGCCAGCTCGGCCTCGCAGGCCGCATCGATCACGATTTCGGCGCCCTTGGCCGCCGTGCGGAGCCCTAGTGTGGAGGGATCGTCGAACACCAGCCAGTCGATCCACACCTGGGTGTCCAGCACCATGCGCACCCGTACGAGCTTACCGGAGCCTGTCCCCGCTAGCGCCGCAAATCGTGGTCCGTCCCTGGTTTCAGGGCAGAATCCGGCTATGAGCGATAGGCAGGCCACGGTTCTGTTCGCCGACGTGAGCGGCAGCACCAAGCTCTACGAGACCGCCGGCGACGCCGCGGCGCTGCGGGGGATCTCGGGGTGCCTGGCGGCGGCGCGCAAGGCGACCGAGGCCGCGGGCGGCCGCGTGGTCAAGACGATCGGCGACGAGATCATGGCGGTGTTCGCCCGCCCGGACGCGGCGGCGGTCGCGGCTGCCGAGATGCAGGGCAAGATCGACGCCCTGCCCGAGGTCGCGGGCACCAAGCTCGGCGTGCGCATCGGCTTTCACCACGGCCCGGTGCTCCAGCAGGAAGACGACATTTTCGGCGACACGGTGAACATCGCTTCCCGCCTCGCCGAGCAGGCCAAGAAATTCGAAATCATCACCTCGGCGGAGACCGCCGCGCAGCTGGGGCCGATCTTCCGCCGCCAGGTGCGCACGCTGCATTCCATCCCGGTAAAGGGCAAGGCCGAGGAGGTGGCGATCGCCGAGCTGATCTGGCGGCTGGACGACAACGCCACCGTGTTCGCCGGCTCCCACAAGACGCGCGCCCTCTCGGGCGCCCTGCGCCTGAAATACAAGGGGCGGGAAATGGTGCGCCGCCGCGACGACGACACCGTCATGCTGGGGCGCGACACGAGCTGCGGTCTGGTGATCGCGGACGAGAAAGCGTCGCGCCAGCACTGCACCATCGAGCGCCGCCAGGACAAGTTCGTGCTGAAGGACCACAGCACCAACGGCACCTACGTCACGCTCGAGGACGGCACCGAGGTCCTGCTGCAGCGCGAGGAGCTCACGCTGCGCAAGCACGGCTGGATCGCCTGCGGCCAGCCGCGCGCCAACACCGAAGCGGTCGAGTTCTTCTGCGGCGACTAGGCGCCTAGCGCCTCGCGCGCGCTGGCCCAGTAATTCGCGCGCTCCGCCATCCCCATTGTGCCGCCGTTGACGATGGTGCTGATGCGCCGGAAATCGGCCTCGTCGTCGTCGCCGGGCTGGTGGTCGGCGAGCTCGTTCAGGCCGCGCGAGCTCCAGAACCACGCCGCCGAGCGCGCCGCGGTGCCGGGCTCGGCGAGCCGGAACGGCGACTTGATGAGATCCACGCCGAGCGCCCGCCGCGCCGCGGCGTAGTTGCTCCGGCCGGTAAGCTGGACGAGCCCGCGGCCGCGGAAGCGCCAGCCGTCGCCGCTCTTCTCGTTGCCGTTGCCCAGGCGCCCGGCGTACACCCGGTTGGCGAGCTTCTCCGGACTGTTGGCGTAGGGCTCGGCCGCCTCGAGCGTGGGGAAGCGCTTCGGCCAGACCTGGCACAGGCGCTTCGCCGTGTAGTTGAGGTTCTCTTCGAGGCGGTTCAGCTCGCGCGACTCGTGCGCGATCTGCGCGAGAAACGCAGCCATGCGCTGCGGCGAGTTGATCGAGAACTCGCGCATCGCGAGCGAGAGCGGCAGCAGCCACTTGTCGGTATCGGCGCGCGGCATGATGGCAACGAGCTGGCTTTTCTGGAGCTTCGGCATGCCACCCCCAAATCAGGGACGGACCACGATTATTCTTTCAATAAAGCTTCTGCCAGGTCCAGAAGATCGTCGGGCCAGTAGGCGGCCGGGCGCGGGCGCGGCGCGCCTGCCTCGGCAAGCGGCCGGCACGCGAGCACCGGGAACACCCAGCGCGACGGGAACGCATCGCGGCCGTGCAGCGCGCCGAGCAGCGCGCCGGCAACCGCGGCGTTGGTGTCGGCATCGCCGCCGCACCCGGCGGTTTCGACGAGCGCCTGCTCGAGGTCTTGCGAGCGCGCGAGGTGGAAAAACGCGTTCTGCAGCGCGACGATCACCGACCCGGGCTGCGCCGAGAAGTCCGCGGGCCTCTCTTTGCGCTCGATCGCTTCGCGCACGCTGCCGGCGCACTGGGCGAGCGCGGCTTCGATCATCTGCTCGCGCGTCGCGCCGCCCACGCCGGCCGCGATCGCCGCGCAGTACGCGGCGCAGGCGTCCAGGCACACGGGGTTCGGGTGGGTGAGCGCCGAGTCGGTGCGCGCCACTTCGGCCGCGGCCGCCGGATCGCCGGCCGCCTGGATGCCGATCGGCGCCACTCTCATCAGTGACCCGTTGGATTCGCTCTCGGTCGTATGCAGGCCGAGGAGCCCGCGCTCGGTGGTCTCGGTAATGTCGACCGGGCGGGTCTGCAGCCATTCGCGGTAGGCCTGGAGCACGCTTTCGCGCGCGTAGCGGCCTTCGCGCAGGAGGGCGCGCGCGAGCGTGAGCGCCATTTCGCTGTCGTCGGTCGGCTGCCCGGCGATGACGTGCAGCGTGCCGCCGTCGGCGAGCTCGCGCACGCCCTGCGGGAAGAGCTGCGCGATCTCGGCGGCGGTCTTCGACTCGGCGCGCGCGCCGAGGCTGTCGCCGATCGCCTGGCCGAGCAGGCAGCCCTGCGCACGCGCGAGCTCGAGCGGCCGGTTGCGGCGCGGAAAGCCCAGGCTCACGCGCGGCTCGCGGCGCGGCTCCTGCTCGAGGCGCGGCCAGTCGAAAGCGGAGAGATGGCGCGCGGCGTCCGGTGCTCCGGCGAAAACGCCCTTCACCCGCGTGCTGGTGTTGCCGGCAAGCACGACATCGCGTCCTTCGATGTCGAGCACGGTGCCGTTCGCCGCGCGCATCAGCGCCATGCCGGCGGCGATGTCGTACTCGTTCACCCCGTGGATCGAGACGGTGGCGATGCCGTCGCCCGCGGCGATGCGCGCCATGCGGTAGGCGATGCTCGGCATGACGATGTAGCGCGCCGGCGCCACCGCGAGCGACCAGGCGACCGGCTTGTTCGCCGCCGAGGCGGTCGCCCACACGTACTCGCCCGGAGCGAGCTTGCGCCGCGAAAGGTCGTTGTGCACCGGTTTGCCGTTGCGCACGATCGCCGGCGCGCCTTCCGCCCAGGCGATGGTGTCGGTGCCGCGGTCCGGCGACATCGGGCTGCACACCACGCCGAGCACCGGCTCGGCTCCGCGCAGGAGCGCCACCGAGATCGCCGAGCCGCGGCGCGCGGCCATGAATTCGAAGGTGCCGTCGTGCGGATCCACGAGCCAGGTCCAGCCGGGCTGCGTGCCGGCGCTCATGCCGGTCTCCTCGCCGGCGAACTCGCCCGGCAGGATCGCCTGCAGCTTCGCGCGCAGCCGCTCCTCGATCTCGCGGTCGACCTCGCAGTGCCCGCGGCGGCCGCGCGGTCCCTCGGGGCGGTAGAACTCGGCGCGCAGGAACTCGGCTTCTTCCTCCACGGCGGCGATGACGCGGTTCAACGCACCGATTACCATCCTTTCTTACCCTTTTCGAGGACGGCCATGAGCACTCTCGGCATCGAAGATCTCGTTATCGGCAGCGGCGACACGGCGGCGAAAGGCCAGCGCGTGACCGTTCATTACACCGGATGGCTCACGAACGGAAGTAAATTCGACTCGAGCAAGGACCGCAACGAGCCTTTCGCTTTTTCGCTCGGCCGCGGCCAGGTGATCAAGGGCTGGGACCAGGGCGTGGAAAGCATGAAGGTCGGCGGCAAGCGCAAGCTCACCATTCCGCCCGAGCTCGGCTACGGCGCGCGCGGCGCGGGCGGCGTCATCCCGCCCGACGCGACGCTGGTTTTCGAGGTCGAGCTTCTAGGCGTCGGTTAGACCCGATTTCGCTCTCAGGGACTTGACGCTCGCGCGCCGGCGTTTCTTTTCCAATCTTCTCATTTTCGAAGAAAACGTCGGGCGCGTGGGCTTGCGCTTCTTCGGCACGTGCGCCGCGGCGGCGACGAGCGCGTTCAGGCGCGCGATCGCTTCGGCGCGGTTCATCTCGAGGCTTCTGTGCTGCTGCGACTTGATGACGATCACGCCGGTGCGCGTGATGCGCTGGTCGCCGAAGCGCAGCAGCCGCTCCTTCACTTCCTCGGGTAGCGACGACGCACGCACGTCGAAGCGCAGGTGCACGGCGTTCGAGACCTTGTTGACGTTCTGCCCGCCCGCGCCCTGCGCGCGCACCGCGGTGAGCTGAATCTCGGTCTCCGGAACGACCAGCATCGGCATAGTGTAGGCAAGAAAAAGGGCTAGCGGCTGACGCGGTTCCGGCCGGCCTGCTTTGCCCGGTAGAGGGCTTCGTCGGCCGCTTTGAGCACCTGAGCGGGCGTGCGCCGCTCATCGCTCGGGTCCGCGACGCCGATCGACACCGTCACCGAAAGCGTCTGCTGCGCCGTCCTGGTCCCGCGCAACTTTGCCGCCTCCTGCGGGTCTTTCGGACGGTCCTCGCCGCGCACGGCCATGCGGTAGCTCTCGATGGAGCGGCGCAGCTCGGTAAGGTGGACCATGGCTGCGTCGCGGCCGCTGTCGGGAAAGAGCACGCTGAACTCCTCGCCGCCGTAGCGGTAGGCGATGCCGCCGCCGCCCACCTGCGCAAGGCGCCCGGCGACGAGCTTCAGGACCTGGTCGCCGATGTCGTGGCCGTGCGTGTCGTTGAATTTCTTGAAATGATCCACGTCGATCATCGCGAGCGCGTAGCGCGATCCCAGCGCGCGCAGGCGCTCGTCGAGCGCGCGCCGGCCCGGCAGGCCGGTGAGCTCGTCGTGGAATGCGAGCTGGTGCGATTCCTGCAGCATGGCGACGATGAGAATCGCGCCCGCCGCGGTCATGAACGCGGCGAACACCGCGGGCTCCTGCCCCCATTCCGAGCCGATGAAGAACGCGGCGATCGCGCCCATCTTCGCCACCTGGAGCGGCCGGTGCTCGGGATATGAGCGCCACGCCGCGGCGGCGAACGCCGCAGCGAACGCCAGGCGCCCGGCAAGCGGGGTGGGCGGCGAGCGCAGCGACCAGTGCCCGAGCAGGCTTTCCGCATATCCCTTGCCTGCCGAATCGAGCCACAGCACGGCGAGCCCTTCGAGCGCGATGAGTCCAAGCCAGCGGTAGGCCGGCCCGTAGCGCGCGCCGCGCTCGCGCGCGAGCAGCACCGCGAGGCAATTGAGCGGCACGAGGATCACCAGCACCGTGTAGACGAGCTTTTGCGAGTCGTGGGCATAAAGCGACCAGCCGAGCAGTATCGACACGGCGACGACCAGGGTGCGGCCGCGGTTGTACCACCAGGCCAGCCCGACCGCGGTGACGAGGACCGCGTACGGTCCGGCTGTGCTCAGTCCGGCAAGAGAGGCGGGCAGCGGCGGCGCCAGCCACACCGCGGCCGCGGTGACGGCGAGGATCGCCGCGGCCGGCCAGATCGGGCGCGTAAGGCGAAGGAACTCCGGCACCGCTCAGGACTCCGCACCATTATCATGGACCGCTTGCAACCGACCGGAAAGCGCGCCGCCGGCGCGGTGGTCTTCCGCCGCACCGAGCGCGGCGTGCGGCTGCTGCTGCTGCGCGCCTTCAAGAACTGGGACTTCCCCAAGGGTCTGATCGAGCCCGGAGAGACCGAGCTCGACGCCGCAAAGCGCGAGTGCGCCGAGGAGACGGGGCTCACCGACCTCGACTTCCCGTTCGGCGATGCGCACAAGGACACGCTCGCCTATGCCGGCGGCAAGGTGGCGCGCTACTTCCCCGCCGAAACCGAGGCGGTGGAGATCGAGCTGCCGGTGTCGCCCGAGCTCGGGCGCCCCGAGCATCACGAATGGCGCTGGGTGAGCTTCGACGAGGCCGAGGAGCTCCTGCCGCCGCGCTTGGGCATCGTTCTGGACTGGGCTCGCCGCACCCTCGCCTGAAATGGGGACAGACCCCATTTCCGCGGAAATGGGGTCTGTCCCCAATTAGTCTCCAAGCCGGTCGGGGCGGAACCCCACGTCGCAGACCTTGCCGCGCTGCGCGCGCTTGCCCACGTGCCCGGCGATCTGCTTGGTGTCGAGGGTATCGACTTTACGAGTACGTTTGAATCCTGAAACGACGAGCGATTTCCCGTCGGTGGTGGCGACGCAGGCGAGCGTCGCGTTTTCCGGCAGCGCGATGAGCTGAACGCCCACGCCGCCGTTCGGCCGCACCGGCACTTCGTCGAGCGGGAACACCAGCAGCCTCGCGTCCGAGGACAAGGCGGCGATAAGAGAGTCTTTCACCAAAGCAGGCGCTTGGGCCCTCGCGCCTTCGTCGACCTTCATGAAGTCCTTGCCCTGGCGCGTCTTGGTGAGGAGATCGCCGAGCTTGCACACGAACCCCAGGCCCGCAGAGCTGTTCATGAGGAGCTGCTCGCTCATGTCGCCCGAGCGCATCCACACGATGTCGTCGGATGAGGAATTGACGAGCGTGTTCACCGGCGCGCCGTCCCCTCGCCCGGCCGGGATCGCCGCCGCGTCGATGGTGAAGCTCTTGCCGGAGGCGGAAAGCACGATCACCGGGTCCGTCGTCTTGCACTCCAGCGTCTGAAGCAACGAATCCCCGTCTTTGAAAGTCAAAGTGCTCAAGTCCATCTGGTGCCCGGTGCGCGCGCGGATCCAGCCCTTCTGCGACAGGATCACGGTGATCGGCTCTTCCACCACGTTGCGCTCCACCTGCGCGCGCTCGGCGGTCTTGATCAGCGTGCGGCGCTCGTCGCCGTATTTCTTCGCGTCCTCCTGCAGCTCCGAGACGACGAGCTTCTTCAGCTCCTTTTCATCATGCAAAATATCTTTCAAACCTTTTCGATCGGACTCCAGCGCTTTCCTCTCGTCGTTCAGCTTCACGCCGTCGAGCTTGGTGAGCTGGCCGAGGCGCAGGTTCACGATGTCTTCCGCCTGCTTCTCGGTGAAGCGGAATTTCTGCTGCAGCCTGGCTTTCGCCTCGGGCTGATCCTCGCAGGAGCGGATCAGCTTGATGATCTCGTCGATCTTGACGAAAGCGAGCAGGCGCCCGAGCACGATGTGCAGACGCTCCTCCACCCGCTCGAGCCGGAACTGCGTACGCCGGCGTACTATGCCGAGTCGCCACTCGCCCCATTCGCGCAGCACGTCGACGATGCCCTTGGTGTCGGGCAGGCCGTCGAGGCCGAGCCAGGTAAGGTTCACCGCGTAGCGCGTCTCCATGCTGGTGTGCACGAGCAGCGCGGCCATCATCTCTTCGGGGTTCTGCCGCGAGCTTCTCGGCTCTATGACCAGGCGCAGCTTCGACTTGCGGTCGCTCTCGTCGCGCACGCCCTCGACCTGCTCGAGGATGAACTGCTTGAGGCGCCTTTGCTCCTGCGTCACTTCTTTCCTGCCGAGCCCGGGGCGCGGGTTGGCGAGCCCCTCGATTTCCTCCATCACCTGCTTCACCGACACGCCATGCGGCAGCTCGGTGACCACGATGCGCCACTGGCCGCGCGCGAGCTGCTCGCGCTCCCACTTGCAGCGCACCACGAGCGAGCCGCGCCCCGCCTCGTACGCCTGGCGGATCTCCTCGGGCGGCGAGATGATCTGGCCGCCGCCGGGAAAGTCGGGGCCGGGCAGGATCTCGAGCACGTCCTCGAGCTTCGCTCTCGGGTGCTGGATGACGTAGGCCGCCGCCGCGGCGACTTCCTTCAGGTTGTGCGAAGGGATGCGCGTCGAGAAGCCGACCGGTATTCCAAAGCTTCCATTCAAGAGACCGAATGGAAGCCGAGCCGGCAACAAGACGGGCTCGTCGAATTTGCCGTCGTAGTTCTTCACGAAATCGACGGTGCCCTCCCCGATCTCGCTCAATAGCAACTCTGCGTAGCGGGACAGGCGCGCTTCCGTGTACCGGTAAGCCGCGGGCGCATCGCCGTCGCGCGAGCCGAAGTTGCCCTGGCCGTCGATGAGCGGGTAGCGCATCGAGAAGGGCTGCGCGAGGTGCACGAGCGCCTCGTAGGTCGAGCTGTCGCCGTGCGGGTGGAACTTGCCGAGCACCTCGCCGACGTAGCGCGCGCACTTCGCGAAGCCCTGCGCGCCGCCCGGCGTCTCGCCCATCGCGTACAGGATCCGGCGCTGCACCGGCTTCAGCCCGTCGGCGATCTCGGGCAGCGCGCGCGCCTTCACCGTCGACACCGCGTAGCCGAGGTACGCCTGCGAGGCGTGGCGCTCGATCGGCGCCGCGTCGTCGCCGTTGTCGGGCTTGAAGAGATCTAGCGTGTGCGTGTCATCCATCGTCTATTGCCGGAAGAGGTCCAGTTGCTTGTCGGCGGCCGAGACTGCGAGCTCCACGGCCGCCTTCGCCTTGTCGAGCTCATCGCTGTAGCCGGCGCGGCCGGCGGCTTCCCAGTAGTACTTGCCCCTGTCGTCGGAGAGCAGGGTCACTCTGCCGAGCTTGCGCTTGCCGAGCCAGTAGGCGTGGCCCTTGTAAGCGCGTTCCCAGAAGGGCTTCGCTTTCTTCTTCACACGTCCGCCTCCACTGTCTTCCAGTGCTCGCGCATCCAGTTGCGCCGCCCCTCGGCCTCGCTCGCGTCCATCAGCAGCTCGAACTGCTCCCGGATGGACTTGATCTGCTTGAGATCGAGCTGCATGCGCACCAGCCTGCGCGTGTCGGGGTTCATCGTGGTTTCCCAGAGCTGCTCGGGGCTCATCTCGCCCAGGCCCTTGAAGCGCGAGATCTCCCAGCTGCCCTCCTTCACCTTCTCCTTCTTCAGCGCGGCGAGCGCGTCCTCGAGCTCGTCGTCGTCCAGGCAATAGAGGCGACGGCCGGGTTTGCTTTTCTGTTGAGAAGGAACTTCAACCTTGTAGAGCGGCGGCATGGCGACGTAGAGGTGGCCGCGCTCGACGAGCCTGGGCGCGTGCATGAAGAAGAACGTGAGCAGCAGCGCCTGGATGTGGCCGCCGTCGACGTCGGCGTCGGTCATCACGACGACTTTGCCGTAGCGCAAACCGCCCAAATCCACAGAAGAATCTTCCAAAGAGTGAGGGTCTACGCCGATGGCCGTGGCGATCGCCTGCAGCTCCTTGTTGGCGAGCACCGTGCGGCTGTCCTTCGACATGGTGTTCAGCACCTTGCCGCGCAGCGGCAGGATGGCCTGCGTCTCCTTGTCGCGCGCTTCCTTGGCCGAGCCGCCGGCGGAGTCGCCTTCCACCAGGAACAATTCGTTCCTCGAAACGTCGCCGGAAGCGCAATCGACGAGCTTTCCCGGCAGCGTGGCGATGCCGCTCGACTTCTTGCGCTCGACTTTCTTGCCCTTGGAGAGGCGCGTCATCGCCTGCTCGACGGCCAGCTCGACGATCTTCGCTCCGTCCTCGGGATGCTCGTTCAGCCACAGCTCGAAGGCGTCGCGCACGCAAAGCTCCAGCAGCTTCGCCGCGTGGCGCGTGGTGAGCTTCTCCTTCGTCTGGCCGTGGAATTGCGTGCGCACGATGCGCGCCGAGAGCGTGAAGCAGGCGCGCTGCCACAGGTCTTCCGCGATGATCTTCACGCCCTTGGGCGCGAGGCCGCGCGTGTCCATGAACGCGGCGAGCGCGTCGAAAATGCCCGAGCGGAAGCCCGCCTCGTGCGTGCCGCCCGAGCGCGTGGGAATCAGGTTCACGTGGCTGTCGGCGAATACCTCGCCCTCGGCCACCCAGCCGATCGCCCACGCGGCGCCTTCTCCGGGCTCTATGTCGGAGAAGTTCTGTACCGATTTCTCGTCGAAGGATCTTTGCCCAGTGAAAAGCGGCGCGACCAGCTCGCGGCCGGCAAGCATCATCTCGAAGTACTGCTCCATGCCGCGCTCGTAGCGCCAGCTCTTCGATTCCTTGCCCTCGACGTTGAAGACCATGGTGAGGCCGGGCAGCAGGTACGCCTTGGAGCGCACCAGGTGCTCGAGCTCGGCGAGCGGGACGTTGGGCGAGTCGAAGTACTTCGGATCCGGCCACAGGCGCACCCCCGTGCCGGTCTTGCGCTCCTTGATGCGCTCGCTTTTCAGCTTCTGCCTGACTTCACCGCCCTCGAAAACGATGAAATGTTTTTCGTTATTCCTGAAAACGGTGACTTCGCAGCGCGTCGAAAGCGCGTTGGAGACCGCCACGCCCACGCCGTGCAGGCCGCCGGAGATGTGGTACACGCCGTCGCCCGAGCGCGAGAACTTGCCGCCCGCATGCAGCATGGTGAAGGCCACCTCGACCGCGGGCTTTTTTTCCACCGGGTGCATGTCGACCGGCACGCCGCGGCCCTCGTCCTCGACCTCGAACGAGCCGTCCTTGCGCACCGTGATCGTGATCTTCTTGCCGAAGCCGGCGAGCGCCTCGTCGATCGCGTTGTCGATCGCCTCCTGCACCACGTGCAGCGGGTGCACGGTGTGGGTGTACATGCCCGGCATGCGGCGCACGGGCTCAAGCCCCTTGAGCGCCTGGATCGCCGATGCGTCGTAGACCGGTTGCTTAGCCATGGATCTAGTTCAGTTTATCCCTTTATCCACTAGATATTGTAGACGCGCCTTCAGGCCACCCGCGCTGCAGAGCGTTTGCGGGGTTGCGCGGCCGCCGAGCGCCCGGGCGATTGCACGGCGATCCCCGCCGCGACCGCCGCTTCGGCAAGTACGCGATCCATGGTGATCAGCGAGTAACCCGCTCGCTGAGCGAGCTCGAGGTACGAGGCGTCGTAAGCACTCAGATCATGACGTTCGGCGAGCGCGCTGATTGTCTTCATATCCACTGGCGTCGCATCGACGCGCAGCGCCAGCGCCGCCGCCAATTCGAGCGCCTCCAGGCGCGTCTGCCGATCGATGCGCTTTTTACGCTCGGCTGCGAGCAAGGCGTTGGCGAATTCCAATCGCCACATGACCGGCACCCAATACTCCTGCTTGCCCAGCGCGGAGAACACTGCTTCGGTAAAAGTCGTACGTTCGTCCTGGAGAAACCAGGGAAGCGTTACTGAAGCATCGATGACTGCCGGCATCAGTAGCGCCGACCGGCCTTAATGAGCGCAGGCACCGTTGATCCCGGTTTCGCTCCGCGATCCTTGCCGACACGCCAGCGCTTGATCTCCTCGACCAGCGCGCGCTGCCGCTCCCGCTCGTCCGCCGTCTTTATCGGCACCAGCTGCGCTACCGCGACTCCGCGTCGCGTGATGGTGACCGTGTCGCCAGCCTCGACCTTGTCGAGCAGTTCGGCCAGCTTTGTCTTCGCTTCGAAAGATCCGACAGTAAGCACGTGTAAGGCCTCCAACTAGACAACCAGTTGGAGAGTACCGCGAACCGGCCTAGCGGTGCAACTTCGCCACCTTGAGCGCCTCGCGATCGCCGGCGAGCGGGCTTTTCACTACGCGCTCGACTGCGTCGTCGCCGCCGAGCTCTTCGACAAGCCCTACCCAGGCGCACTTCCGGCATGGAGAATTTCGTGCCTTCGGCGGCGATGCGCAGGTCGCACGACGCGGCGAGCTCGAGTCCCGCGCCGATCACCGCGCCGTGCAGCCGCGCCACCACCGGGACCGGCAGCTTGCGGATCGCCTGGCAGGCCGCGTGGATGCACGCGCCCGTGGCCGCCCAGCACCGCAAGATCATGCGCGCACTGTAGCCGCTCGATACAATGCAAGGATGGCCAGACAGACCGAGTGGGAATTCCCGGTCGAGATGCGGCCGCGCCCCGAGGACTGGCGCTTCGACCTCGACACGGCGCTCGACGCGGTCGTGCAGCTGCGCGCCGAGGTGCCCGAGGATGCGTTCACCGCGCAGATTCTCGGCACCGAGCGGGTCGGCAACGGCGTGGTGATCCGCGAAGACGGCCTGATCCTCACCATCGGCTACCTCATCACCGAGGCGAGCACCCTCTGGCTCACCACCAACCGCGGCGTCGTGGTGCCCGCGTTCCCGCTTGGGTATGACCAGGCGACCGGGTACGGGCTGGCGCAGCCGCTCGGCAAGCTGGGCGTACGGCCGCTGGTGCGCGGCTCGGCGGCTTCTTGCCGGGCGGCTGCGCCAGCCCGTACCCGGTCGCCTGGTCATACCCAAGCGGGAACGCGGGCACCACGACGCCGCGGTTGGTGG
>SCTY01000032.1 GCA_004297625.1 Betaproteobacteria bacterium
GGTGAAGTTCGGACGCTGACCCGGATTCGTCTGCGAGAAATTCGTCGCGTTGCAGGCTTGATCGGCGTAGGACGAGCCCTGCCCAGGTGTCGTGGCGCAAGCGCCGACCGCTGCGCCGGCGGGCGCGCTGAGGCCGCCTGAGCCGTAGAGGCTCGATTGCGGTGGATTCGTCGTGTAGTTCGGAACGGTCGTACGGGCGGCGTCGCCCGTGACGCTGCCGCGGGCTTGCGCGTTGCCCGAGCGCCCGAGCTGTCCGCCCTGGGAGAAGGCGTCGGCGAGCGGATCTGCCCAAGCGCTCGCACTTGCCGCAAGGGCGATCAGAAACAGGACGCGCGCCAGCATCTACGGCGCCCCTTTCAGCCGCATGAGGTAGAGGAGCGCCTGCGGCTTGACCGAGGGCACATGCCGCACCATCGCCTCAAGCGCGTAATCCAGGCTCACGTCGCCGGCGACGGCGACGAAGGCGGAGGCCGCGCGGCAGTCCGATGTGCACGCGGCCTGCGTTGACGTGGTACCGGCGCTGCCCGTCAGCAAGACGAAGGTGGGAGCGCGCTCTACCGCATAGCGCGTGAACGCGAGGGGATCGATCTGCCACGCGACTGTGCGCTTGCCGAGCAACGATTGGACGCTGATAAGGGTCGCGCGCATTGAGTTGTCCTTGAGACCGCGAAGGACGAGCGTGGCGCCGGAGCGGGCGGCCTGGTCGGCGAGGCCTCGCAGGCTCGCCGCGGGCATGTCCAGCGTCACGAAGATTCGCAGCGCCGGCTGCGGTGACTGCGCCGTTGTGGAAGGTGTTGCACCGGCAAACTGCCTGACCAATGCTTCGATGTCCGTTCCCGCGACTAGTGGATCGAGCTTCGGTAGCGAGGTGGTCGGCATCCGGCCGAGCGCTTTCGCATCCGGGAACGGGTGCGTCTCGCGGATGTGATCGATCGTCTCTTTCGAGGGCCAGGCGGGCTCGGCCGCATGTGCGGCGAGCGCCGCGCACAGCGCCACCAGCCCGATGCCCACCCGATCAGTACGCGCCGGCACAGCAGTTCCTCTTCCGAAAAATCTGATAGGCGAAGTCCTCGCCCGCGACCGGGAATTCCTTCCCCGCGCCCCAGACGATGGTGCTGCGCCCGAACGGTTGGCAGCAGGTTCCTCCGTCCTTCTGGGTGTTCGGCACCGGGTAGACCATCTGCATCTTGTATTGGGTCTTGTCCATGATGGGCTGCGGGTAGTAGCCGCACAGCCCCGCGTCCCCGCTCGCGCCCCAGGTCGCAAGCTGCCGGTGCATTTTGGCCGCCATACGCTGGGCGAGGAGGGTGGAAGCCTGCACGCCGCCGATGTGGGTGGCGACGTGTCCGTCCATCGGGTAGATCGAGCCCTGGCAGCCGGCGCACCAGAAAAGGCTCGCGAGCGGAAACCCCGCTGTCGCGGCGACGCAATCCGCGGCGCACGCCGCCTTGGCGAGCGGGTTTGCAAAGAGCACGGCCTCCGGGTTGAGAATCGCGGTGAGTTCGTCGTCGGCCCACAGGGGATCCACCTCGGTCAGGTAGACCAGATCAAGCGACCCCTTCTCCAGGCAGGGGAAGTCGAGCAGCACTTCGAGCCAGGTGAGGATGGGGTTCGCATACCAGTGCACCTGGTAGAAGCTCGCGCGCGTTTGGCTGTCGTGGCCGACCTGCGCGCCGCGCGGCACGTCGATGCCGGGGTCGAGCTGGATGCCGCCCAGACCCACCATGCAGAAGGGCGTGCGCGTAACGTCCACCAGGCGCGCCGGTTCCCAGAAGCCGATGGAGAGTCCGACCCGGGGAGGATTGTTGCAGTAGCAAACGGGCGAAGAAGGGTTGGCGGTGTCTTCCTGACCGTCGGACATGAGCGTCGTTCCGCCGATCGTCATCGGGAAGATGCAGCTCCAGCAGATGTCGGTGATCGGATTCACGAAGCGGCCGTGGCAGGTCGAATCGGCCCGCGCCGCGGCCGCGAGGGCGAGCCACGCCGTGAAGAACACGGCCAGGATGCGATGGTCAGAGGATTTCATCGATGCGAAGGCGCTTGCCGTCCTGGGAGACGAGCGCCGGCACGTGGCCGATGCGCAGTTTCTCCGTCAGAGCGCCCTGCTGGTCGTAGTAGACAGGCAGCCTCCACTTGCGCGCGAGATCGAGATAGGAACCGCCGGTGAGGATGAGCTTGACCTTTCCGTGGTAGCGATCGAGGAGCTGCCGGGCGCGCTTGATCTGCCCGGCGTCACGCGCGTCGAAGAAAAGCAACTGCTTGGAGAGCGAAACCGTATCGAGGGGGTTCACCTGCGTTCCCGGCGAGACGATCACCCTGCCTTCGGCATCGGTGATGGGGTACGGGACCACAATCGTGGGGTCGTAGTAGAAACTCCTCGGTCGCGTCGTCTTGGTGACCCGCGTCACCGCGGCCGGATGCTCGACCTCGCGCTTGGCGCCAGAGCGCGCTTCCCGTTGCAGTTTGGCCAGAGCGCCGCTCGCCTCTGCCTCCCGCAGCCTCGCCAGGATGACCTCCATCAAATTCGGCTCGGCAATGGCATACACCGGGCCGATCACGCCGAGGTCCTGGGCTGCCGCCCGGACCGGGACCAGCAGCGCGACGCTCGCGAGGACCGCGGCGCAGGTATGGAGCACCTGAAGAGCGCGATGCTGGCGAACATCAGAAGAGCGCATACGCCCGTCCGAGGATCTGGCTTTCCGACACCCAGCCCGTAAGCTCGTAGCGCGAATCGAGGCTGTCGGGATGTGGCGCCCGGACGTAATAGCGCCCGGGCGGAAGCGCGCCCGTCGGACCGAGGGCGAGGGGTGCGCCTCGTCGACTGTGGGTCTTCGCCGTTCCGACAAAATCCCCGTTCACGAAGAAATCGCGCTCGACGCGGGTCACGGTGTCGCCCGGTA
>SCTY01000033.1 GCA_004297625.1 Betaproteobacteria bacterium
CAAGCGGCCCCAAAAAGGGCAAGAAACCGCACGCGAGTTGCGTTCGTACCGCCGTTTCCACCCCTCGATACCACAATGTGCAATCACACTGGTTTCTAACCCCGGAAATTCAGAGCTTCCCTAGGCACGCGAAGCGCGATTCCTGTGTCGGTAATGGGCGTGGCCGCCTACAACAAGACGAGCAACACCGCCAACGGCACCGACGGCGTGAACGCGGGAAGCAGCGCGCTGCCCAAGGACGGCTCGGTGGCGCTCGCGACCGGAAGCCTCTTTGTCGGCGGAAAAATCACCGACAACCTCGGCGCATTCGTGCAGTACACCTACGACAACTACAGCTCTCTTGATCCGGTGTCCGGAAAGTGGCACGGCCATTCGCACTCGGACAACCTCGACCTGCGCTACGCCGACCGATGGATCGGCCTCGATAAGGACCTGATCTTCGGCGTGACGGTGAACAACAACCCGACCGTCCAGGACGTCTGGAACAGCGCTCCGGCATGGACCTCGCCTTACGTGCCCAACATTCCGCGCGGCGACGCGGCGACCAACGTCGGGCCGACGCCGCTGATCTACGGCCTGGGGCAGAGCGTGGCCGGCGCGGGCGCGTACGCTTACTGGAACAAGCTGCTCTACGCCGAGCTCTCGTTCTACCAGAGCGCCGACACCGGCCTGAAGTCGCTCTTCAGCCACGGCTTCGAGACTACCGACATGACGAAGATCAGCGGCTCGAACCCCTATTGGCGCCTGGCGCTCAACCACGAATGGGGGCCGCACAGCGCCATGCTCGGGCTCTTCGGCATGGTGATCAAGCCCTTCGACGACCCGGCGGACCCCGTGGGGCCGACCAACCGCAATTCCGACGTCGGCATCGACGCGCAATACCAATATATCCTCAATCCGCACGCGATCACCGTCACGGCGAGCGGCGTGAACGAGAAGATCCGTTATCCGAGCTTCAAGTGGGATCCGAACGATCCGAGCTACAGCGCGGAGAGCTCGAATGCGACCGACACGCTCAGGCATACGCGGCTCAAGGCGTCGTATGTCTACCGGGCGAAATATGGCGCAAGCCTCGCCTACTACGACACGGGCGGCAGCTCGAACCCGCTGGTCTTCGACCCGGACGGGCTTGGTCTCGCCGCCAATCCGGGCACGAGGATCTACGTGCCGGAGGTGTTCTGGCTGCCGGTGCAGAACATCCGTATCGGCGCTCAGTACTGGAAGTATTCGGAGTTGATGGGCGCGTCGGCGAACTACGCGGGCGACGGGCGCAACGCGAAAGACAACGATACGCTCTTCATCTACACCTGGGCCGCGTACTGAGCGCCCGGGAGACGATCATGCGCACACGCACTGCCTTCCTCGCCGCCGCGGCGCTCGCCGCCGCCGGCTGCTCCAATCTCGAACGCTCGCGCGAGACCGCCAACCCTGCCGTGCCGGCGGTAGCTCTGGCGCAGCAGGTGTGCTCCAACTGCCACGGCGTCGACGGCAATTCGGTTTCCCCGAACTTCCCCAACCTCGCGGCGCAGACCGAGCCGTATCTCATCGAGCAGCTGAGCGCCTTCAGGAAGCACAGCCGGTCCGATCCCGCCGGCTTCGAATACATGTGGGGCTTGAGCCGCCACCTCACCGACGAGCAGATCAAGGGGCTCGCCGCTTACTTCGCGGGCCAGAAAGTCCGGCCGCTCTCGTATGCCTCGGGCGATCCGAAGCTCATCGACAAGGGCAAGGCGATCTTCGAGAGCGGCGTGCCGCAGAAGAATATCCCGGCGTGCACGAGCTGCCACGGTCCCGCGGGCCTGGGTAACGGGCAATATCCGCGCATCGCCTACCAGTACGCCGACTACATCGTGAAGCAGCTCACCGTGTTCCAGCGCACCGACGAGCGCCCGGAAGCCGCGGTGATGAAGGTCGTGGCGCACGATCTGACCCGGGAAGACGTGCACGCCGTCGCGTCCTACCTGGAGGCGCTACCGCTTGCTCGATGAGCCGGCGGGCAACTTCGGTTTCTTCGCCGGCTTGTTGGGTCCCCAGACGCGCCGGTAGTACGTATCGGCGAGCTGCAGCGCCGCGATCGGGTTGTGCCCGAGCACGCGGTCTTTGGTGACGAGCACCGTGGTCGGCGCCTTGGCGTACTTGAAGAACAGGCTGTCGTGGCCGATGCAAAGCCCCATCAGCACGTTGAACTCGCAGCCGTGCGCATTGAGGAGCTCGGCCTGGCTTACCGGATTGCAAAGCGGCTCGAACCGCCCGGGCCGGACTTTCTCGCGGTCGGCGATGCCGAGCTCTTCTTTGGGGATGTTGTCGTTCTTGCACGCGACGGAGACGACCTCGAAGCCGTGGCTTTCCAGGATGCCGCTCAGCACGTAGGCGAGATCGACGAACGAGATGCAATTCGCGATGCCGATTTTTCTGTAGCCCATGCGCTTCGCGAACTGCACGACTTCCTCGACCCGCGTCCACTTGCAGTAGCCCTCGGACTCCACCAGCGCCGCGATCCGCGAGATTTCACGCGTCTGCGGGTCCGCGTACTGCATACGCGCCAGCTTCTGGGTCTCGGGATCGACCTTGCTGGGACAGAAGCCGGGCCCACGCTTCTCCGCTTCGCCATCGCGGCAAGCGCGCACCATTGCGGGACAGTAAGCGCATGCGGGATGCTGGTAGCTCATACGATGACACGCTCAGGCTAAGACCGGCGGCAAGAGCGGGGATTGCGCTATGTCAACTGCCGGCTTCGGCTCTCGACTGAAAACGGGAATCCGTTAATATGGCGGCCGAAATCATTCTGAGGAGGGTGATCCAATGAAGGCGTCTTCGCTGAGCTTCCAGGCCGCGGTGCTGTTCGTGCTCGTCGGAATGGCATGGGGCATTCAGATGGCGGTATCTCACAACCATGCCGCGTTTCCGGCTCACGCCCACCTGAATCTTCTTGGCTGGGTGTCGCTGTTCCTGTTCGGTATCTTCTATCACCTGCATCCGTCGATCGATCAGAGCCGGGCGGCGCGGGTTCAGGTCTGGGTCTGGATCGCCGGCACCGCCATCCTGGCGGTGGGAGTGGGCCTCGTGCATACCGGGACCGAGAGCGCCGAGCCGATTGCGGCCATCGGCTCTCTGGTGGTGTTTGCGTCGATGCTGATCTTCGCCTGGCTGGTGCTGCGGCGCGAGCGCTACAGCGCCCTACAAGCGGCGGCCGTTTCGCCGGCGAGGTAGAGCCGTGCCGCGCGGCTCGGCGGATACGTTCATTTCGAACTGGCAGAGCTTCATGCAGCCGTCGACGCGGCGCTAGGCGGTAGCCGGAACGCCGCCCAGCTCGTCCACAGCGTCGCGACGATCATCGCCGCGCCGCCGAGGAACACCAGCACCGGCAGCACGCCGAAGAGCGCGTGCAGGACCACGCCGAGCGGCATGAGCAGGCCCGCGAGCGCGAGCCAGGAGATCCAGCGCGCCTGAGCGGCGGGAATCGGAAGCTTCAGCAGCGCGAAGCCGGTGGCGATGTTGATGATCCCGAAAAGCGCGCCGTGCGCGTGCGCGATGCGGATCTCGAAATGCGTGCCGGCCGCGTACTGCGCGAGCCATTGCTCCTTCCCGGGCGCGAGGTCGTGCATGTAGCCGAGGAAGAAGCCTATCGCCATGAACACGCCGAGGAACAGGAAACCCCATCCGATGTTCTTTCTTCCTTTCATGGGCACCTCCGTTAACCAGGTGCAGGCATGGTAATTCACCGGGTGCGGCCGAAGCCCGCTGCAATGAATCGTCAGAGGACGTCTTTGACGAGCGCCATGCCCAGAGCGGCGAGCAGCACCAGCACCGCACTCGGGACCATCCAGGCCCAGGCGCGCCGGTAGAGCCGCGAGCGGTGGATCGCGCGCTCCCGCGCCATCCGGGCGCGCCGCGCGGCCGCCTCGGCCAGCCCGCGCTCGCGGCGCTCGGCCCGGTAGGTGGGGTCGACGGCGTCGACGAGGAATATTCCAAAGCCATAGAGCGCCCAGATGCCGACGAGCCAGACGGCCATCGAAAGCGCGGCGGAGGTGTTGCTGCCCAGGCTCCTGGGGCCGAGAGCGAGCAGGGCGCCGAGCGGTGTGGGCGCGATCCTGGCGATCAGGGTATCGCCGGGGAAAAGGAAAAGCCATTCAAGCCAAAGCGCGACCTGCGTCATCGGCGTCAAGCTTATACGACAGCCGGGGCCACCGCCTGCGCAGTCAGCGCGCGGGCATAGTCTGTTCGGCGCCGGGCAGAAGTTTGAAACGCTGCAGCTTGCCGGTCTCGGTGCGCGGCAGCTGGTCGACGAACTCGATGCGCCGCGGATACTTGTACGGCGCGATCGAGCTCTTCACGAACTCCTGCAGCGCGCGTGCCAGCTTTTCGTCCGCGGCGTAGTCCGGCTTGAGCACGACGAAAGCGCACACGATTTGCCCGCGCTGCGGATCGGGAACGCCCGTTACGCCGCACTCGGCCACCGCCTCGTGCGCGAGGAGGGCGGATTCGACCTCGAGTGGGCTGATGTTGTAGCCGGCCGACACGATGAGCTCGTCGGTGCGGCCGTGAAAATAGAAGTAGCCGTCGGCGTCGCGCGAGAATGCGTCGCCGGTGATGTACCAGCCGTTTTGCACGCGGCTCGCCTGGCGCTCGTCGGCGAGATACAGGCAGCCGCTCGCGCCTTTGACCGCCAGCCTGCCGACCACGCCCGGCGGGCAGGGCTTGCCGTGCGCATCGAGCACTTCGGCGCGGTATCCCGGGATGACGTAGCCGGTGGCGCCGCGGCGCGCGCGCTCGGGCGTATGCGAGAGAAACGTCTGCATCATCTCGGTGCAGCCCAGGCCGTCGATGAGCTCGATGCCGGTCGCCTCGCGAAACCTCTGGCGCGTCGCGTCGGCGAGCACCTCGCCCGAGGACACGGCTTTCCTGAGGCTGCGCAGGTCGTAGCGGCCGGTGAGCGGCGCCATCTGCCGGTAGAACGTCGGCGCGGTGGCGACGATGGTGCAGCGGAACGCGGCGATCGCCTGCAGCAGCGCGCCGGGCGCCGGGCGCTCGATGAGCACCGTCGAGGCGCCGAAGCGCATCGGGATGCAAAGCATGATGCCCAGGCCGTACGTGAAGGCGAGCGGCGGCGTGCCGCAGAACACGTCGCTCGCCCCGGGCTGCAGGATCGAGCGCGGCCACGCGTCGCACATCGCCATCACGTCGCGGTGGAAATGCGCCGCCGCCTTCGGTACGCCGGTCGTCCCCGACGTGAACGCGATCATCGCGATATCGTCCGCGGCGGTCTCGACGTTGCAGAACGAGGCGCTGCGCCGAGCGGCCAGTGCTTCGAGATCGTCGAAATAAACGACGCGCTTAAGGTCTTTCGAGCCGGCCGCGGCGGCCTGCATTTCCTCGCGCAGCCGCGCGTCGCACAAGGCGAGGCCGACTCGGGCTTTCTCGAGCACCTGGCCGATTTCCCGCGCGCGCAGAAGCGGCATGGTCGGCACGATGATGCCGCCGGCCTTGAGCACGGCGAACAGGCATGCCGCGAGCATCGGGTTGTTGGGCGAGCGCAGCAGGACGCGGTTCCCCGGCTCGAGCCCGAAGTCGTTCACCAGCACGTGGGCGATGCGGTTCGCGCGCTCGAGGAGCTCGCGATAGGACCAGCGGCATCTCCGGCCATCGCTCGATGCGTGCAGCACGGGCCGTTCCGCATCCCCCGAAAAAATCTTTTCGTCCAAGAGCTCGGTCGCGCAATTCAGCTGCCCGGGGTAAGTGAGCTCGGGCCGCTCGAAGAGGAACTCCGGCCACAGATGCTTCGGCGGCAGCCGGTCGCGCGCGAAGCCGTCGACATGGGCGGAGTACGTCATGCGCGCGGGCGCTACTCTTTCGACCAGTCGGACACTTCGCCGATCTTTTGCGGCGTGGCGTAGATCGCCGCCCGGATCTCGCACTCGCCGCTCTGGTCGTCGACTTTGAGATCGGCGACGTAGGTCGTGGCGTAGCCGAGCTTCTCGATCAGCTGATCGAGGATCATGTTGGTCGCGAGGCAGCTGTAGGGCTTGATGCCGCTTTCGCGCAGCAGCGTTTCCTTGAGCATGTGCGGGCAGCCGGCGATTTTCAGCTTGAGCAGGATGCCCCTGCCGCCGATCGAATACGTGATGTCCCGGGCGAGGCCGGCGGCCTTCAGCCTCGCGATGCAGGCGTCGATGATCTCCTTCTCGTTCGCGCCCTGGATGTCCTGCGTCTGGATGAAGTCGGTGCCGATGAGCTCGGTCTTCCACGACGCGCAGTCCGAAAGCTCGTGATACAGGAGCTGCTCCATGCGGAAGAGCAGGTGGTTGTAGTAGCGGTCCTTGTCCGTTTCATTTCCCATTTCGCGGCCGCTCCTTGTTGCCGAACTTCTCCCAGAACACGAGCTCCTCGAGCGATTTCTTCGGCCGCGGGTGCTTGCGCGCCTCCGCGGGCCAGCCGATCGAGACATACGCGATCACCTTGTACTGGCCTAGGCCCGTAGGGATGCCGAGGATCTCCTTGAACTTCTTCGCGTCGCGCGTGGAGGCCACCGGCCCGTGCACCCAGCACGCGCCGAGGCCGAGCGCGTGCGCTTCGAGGCAGATGTTCTCGATCGCGGCCGAGAGGTCATAGGGCACGTCGACCGAGCCTTCCATGAGCGTGCCGATCACCGCGATGACCACCGGCGCATCCTTGGCAAAGGCCGAGACCTCGCCCGAGTACATGAAGCGCAGCACTTTCTCGCGCTTCACCGGGTCCTCGATGCCCGCGAAGCGCTCCTGCATGTGCCCCATGCAGTACCACGCCGTCATGCGCGAGCCGCTGCCCAGGCGCGCGAGGTCCGCGATGCGGTTGCGCGTCTCCTGGTCGCGCACCACGATGAAGCGCCACGGCTGGTAGTTCTCTCCGGTCGGCGCCCAGCGCGCCGCTTCGAGCACCTTGTCGATCAGCTCGTCGGGAACCGGATCGGGCTTGTAGCGCCGGATGCTCTTGCGGCTGACGATGACATCGAGGATGTCAGGCATGAACGGCCTTGGCCGCCGTGGTTTCTTTCAGTTTGAGAACCTTCATGGCTGTGCCTCCGAGGATCATGGCCTTTTCTTCCTCCGAGAATTCCTTCGGCAGCTCCTTGAACACCCTGGCCCACTCCGGCAGGCGGCAGTGGAAGTTCGGGTGCGGCGCGTCGGTGGCGAACATGAGCTTGTCCGCGCCCACCATGTTGGTCAGATGCCGCAGCCAGCTTATGAAGTCCTTGTGCGGCATCTTGCGGTAGGGCTTTTGCCAGAGCGAAAGATCGAGGTAGACGTTCGGCAGCCAGGCCGCCGCCTGCATCGCCTCCTGCCACCAGCCCACGTCGCCGGCGTGCGCGAAGATGAAGGTCGCGTCCGGATAGCGCGCCGCGGCCGAGGCGAAGTAGGCGGGGCGCGAGTTCTCCCAGCGCAGCGGCGCGCAAGGCGCGCCGCCGGTGTGGCACATGATCGGAATGTCCCACTCGGTCGCCTTCTCGTAGACCCAGTTGCACACCGGGTCGTCGGGCATGTAGCCCACGCCCGCGTGCAGCTTGAAGCCCTGCATGCCCCACTCCCGGTACGCGCGCTCGCAATGCCTGAGCCCGCCCTGGCGCCGCGGGTCGATCGCCATGAACGGGATCATCCTGCCGGCGTGCCGCTTCGCGATCTCGGCGTAGAGCTTGTTCTGCTCGAAAATGTGGATCGGCGCCTCGCCGAGCAGCAGGCCGTAATCCACCGCGAAGGTCACCGAGACGTCGACGCCCGCGGCGTCCATCTCCGCGATCACGTTGTCGGCGTTCGCGTCGATGTCCTTGCGCACGATGGTATCGATGTACTCGCGCGGCGTGATGTCGGTCTTGTTCGCCTTGTTGTACATCATGCTGAAGCTGCGCGAGGCCCCCTGGATGTACGAGCCCTGCACGGTGCCCTTGATGACCAGGTGCCTGTGGACGTCGATGATCATGTGGCCGCTCCTTGTATGAAGTTCACGATCTCACCCGGGGGGGTTCCGGGGAGGAAAACCTTGCGCACGCCCATCGCTTCGAGCCGCGGCACGTCGCGCTCGAGGACGATGCCGCCGACGAGCACCATGACCTCCTCGAGCCCGCTGCGCTTCAGCCCTTCGAGGACCCGGGGGGCGAGGATCAGGTGATCGCCCGCGAGGAAAGACAGGCCGACCACGTCGACGTCCTCCTCGAGCGCCGCGCTCACCACCTGCTCGGGCGTCTGGCGCAGGCCGAGGTAGATCACCTCCATGCCCGCCTCCATGAGGTAGTGGGCGACCAGCTTGAGGCCGCGGTCGTGGCCGTCGAGGCCTACCTTGGCGAGGAGCACGCGCGTGTTCTTCATGCGATATGCACGGGCGCGCGGTACTCGCCCCAGTGCTTTCGCATCACCGCGCAGATCTCGCCCACGGTCGCATACGCCTTCACCGCGTCGAGCACCGCCGGCATGACGTTTTCGTTGCGCGCGATTGTTTCCTGTAATTGCCGTAATGCTTGATTCACCTCGTCCGGCGAACGGCGGCCCTTTAGTTCGGCGAGCTTGCGCTTCTGCCGCGGCTCCACTTCGGGGTCGGCCTCGAAGAGATCCGGCGTTTCGCCCGCTTCTTCCGACTGAAACTTGTTGAGCCCGACGATCACCTTCTCGCCGCTGTCCACGGCGCGCTGATAGCGCACGGCGGCCGCCTGGATCTCGCGGCCGATGTAGCCGCTCTCGATGGCGGCGAGCATCCCGCCCATGGCGTCGATCTTGGAGAGGTATTCCTCGGCGCGGCGCTCGATCTCGTCGGTGAGCGATTCGACGTAGTAGGAGCCGGCGAGCGGATCGACGGTATTCGCGAGCCCCGACTCGTAGGCGAGGATCTGCTGCGTCCTGAGCGCGATCGTCGCCGCTTCCTGCGAGGGCAGGGCGAAGCCCTCGTCCCAGCACGCGGTGTGGATCGCCTGGTGCCCCCCGAGAACGCCCATCAGCGCGTGCAGCGTGACGCGCACGATGTTGTTGAGCGGCTGCTGCGCGACGAGCGTCGAGCCGCACGATCCGCTGAAGGTGCGGAACAGCAGGCTCTTCGGATCGCGCGCATGGAAGCGCTCCTTCATGATGCGCGCGAAAAGACGGCGCGCCGCGCGGTACTTGGCGATTTCCTCGAAGAGATCGCGAAAGCATCCCAGGCTGTAGGAGAGCCGCGGCGCGAACTCGTCGACCGCGAGGCCGCGGCGTACCGCGGCCTCGATGTAGGCGATCGCGTTGGCGAGGGTGAACGCGAGCTCCTGGATCGCGTCGGCGCCGGCCTCGCGGATGTGGTAGCCGGCGATGTTCATCGTGTTCCAGCGCGGCACGTGCCGCTGGCAGTACTCGACGATGTCGAGCGCGAGCTTCAGGCTCGGCTGCGGCGGAAAGATGTAGGTGCCGCGGGCGATGAACTCCTTCAGGATGTCGTTCTGCGTCGTGCCCGAGAGCTTCGCCGCCGGCACGCCCTGGCGCTCGCCCACGGCGAGGACCATGGCGAGCAGCACCGGGGCGGTGGCGTTGATCGTCATCGAGGTGGAGACCTTGTCGAGCGGAATGCCCTCGAAGATCGTTTCCATGTCGGCGAGCGAATCGACCGCCACGCCCACGCGTCCCACCGCTCCCTCGGCGGCAGGCGCGTCCGAGTCGAGGCCGAGCTGCGTCGGCAGGTCGAAGGCCATGGAAAGGCCGGTCGAGCCTTGCTCCAGCAGGTAACGGAAGCGGCGATTCGTTTCTTCGGCCGTGCCGAAGCCGGCGTACTGGCGCATGGTCCAGAGCTGGCCGCGGTACATCGTGGGGTACACGCCGCGCGTGTAGGGATACTCGCCGGGAGCGCCGAGTTTCTTCGGGTAATCGCGCTCCGGGAAGTCGTCCGGGGTGTAGACCGCCTTGACGGGGATGCCGCTGTCCGTGGTGAAGCTCATAGGGGCGGGTTCGAGCGCTTGTCGGTGGGAAGCGGCTTGTTCTCGAGCAGGCGCAGCGCCGAGAGGATGCGCTTGCGCGTGTCCTGCGGCTGGATCACGGCGTCGACGACGAGGAGCGATGCCGAGTGGTACGGCGTGAGGTAAAGCTCGCGATACTCGGCGACCTTGCGCTCGAGCAGCGCCTCGGGATCGCGCGCCGCGTCGAGCTCGCGCCGGCACAGGATCTTCACCGCCGGCACCGCGGGCACCATCTGCATCTCGGCCGCCGGCCAGGCGAGCACCTGGTCGAAGCCGATCTCGTGCACGCCCATCGCGGGAATCGCGCCGCCGTACATCTTGCGCAGCACGCACGACACCTTCGGCACCGAGGCCTCGACCCAGGCGTGCAGCATCTTCGCGCCGTGGCGGATGAGGCCGCCGTGCTCCTGCGCGATGCCGGGCAGGAACCCGGGGGCATCGACCAGCGTGACGATCGGGATGTTGAACGCGTCGCAAGTGCGCGCGAAGCGCGCCGCCTTGTCGGCGGCGTCGAGATCGAGATAGCCACCCCCGAGCGCCGGATTGTTGGCGACCACGCCGACCGGTTGACCGTCCAGGCGCACGAAGCCGATGACCAGGTTGCGCGCGAAGCCTTCCTGGATCTCGAAGAACTCGCCTGCGTCGGCGATGGCGCGCACCACCGCTTTCATGTCGTACGTTGCCTTCGGATCGAGCGGGACGATCCTTTCCAGCTCGGGCACCAGGCGGTCCGCCGCGTCCCTGGAGATCTTCTTTATAGGTTTTTCAAGATAATTCTGTGGCAGGTAATCCAGGAGCTCCCGGATGAGCGCGAGGCAGTGCCGGTCGTCGCGCGCCACGAGGTGCGTGACGCCCGAGCGCGTGCGGTGCGCTTCGGCGCCGCCGAGCGCCTCGGCGCTCACCTTCTCGCCGTGCACCTCTTCGACGAGCGCCGGGCCGGTGACGAAGAGCTGCGTTCCGGCCACCTGCACGATGAAGTCGGAAAGCGCGGCCGAATAAGCTGCGCCGCCCGCGCAGGTGCCCATGATGCCGACGATCTGCGGCACGGCGCCGGAGTTGAGAGCGTTCTCGCGGAAAACGCCCGTCATGCCGTAGACGTTGTCCATGCCTTCCTGGATGCGCGCCCCGCCCGAGTCGTGCAGCCCGATGACCGGCACGCCGTGGCTGCGCGCCTGGCGCAGCACGTTGTGGATCTTGGTGCCGTGAATGCGGCCGGTGGAGCCGCCGAGCACCGTCGCGTCCTCGGCATAGACGTAGACCGCGCGGCCGGCGATGGCGCCGTAGCCGGTGATCACGCCGTCGCCGGGGAACTTCTTGCCTTCCATGCCGAAGTCGCGGCACTGGTGCTCGGCGAACATGCCGAGCTCGGCGAAGCTGCCGGGATCGAGCAGGGCCGCTACGCGCTCGCGCGCGGTGAGCTTCCCGGCGCGGCGTTGCGCCGCGAGCCGCTCCGCGCCGCCCGCCGCGCGCGCCTGCGCCTCCCGTTCCTGCAGCCGAGCGATTTCAGCGGGCCAGGTTGGCTCCACGAAATTCCCACAATGTAAGAATATTGCGTAGCATGGGGAAAACCGGGGCGCGATTATTCGATCTGGATCAAGTTTCCCCGGGTTTCTGCATTGCACAAGAAAGATTCGAATGGATTGCCTGAGCCGCAGGGACCTCGATTTCGTTCTCTACGAGGTGCTCGAAGTCGACCGACTTTGCGGGCGCAGCCGCTACCGCGAGCATTCGCGGGCCACCTTCGACGCCGTGCTCGATACCGCGGCGCGCATCGCGGCCGAGCAGTTCGCGCCGCACAACCGGCTGGCGGACCAGAACGAGCCGCGCTTCGAGGCCGGCCGCGTAGCCATGATTCCGCAGGTAAAACAGGCGCTGCAGGCGTTCTGCCAGGCGGGCTTCATCGCGGCGAGCTTCGACGCCGGGCTCGGCGGCCTGCAGCTCCCCGTGGTGGTGGCGCAGGCGGCGCTCGCCTTTTTCAAGGGCGCGAATATCGGCACCGAGGGGTACGCGCTCCTCACGATCGCGAACGCAAACCTGCTCGCGGCTTTCGGCTCGGAGGAGCAGAAGCGCCTTTATCTGCCGCATCTCCTGTCGGGCCGGTTTTTCGGCACGATGTGCCTGTCGGAGCCGCAGGCGGGCTCCTCGCTCGCCGACATCCTCACGCGCGCGCTGCCGCAGGCCGACGGCAGCTACCGGCTCGCCGGGCACAAGATGTGGATCTCCGGCGGCGAGCACGAGCTCGCCGAAAACATCGTGCACCTCGTGCTGGCGCGGATCCAGGGCGCGCCTGCCGGCGTGAAAGGCTTGTCGCTTTTCCTTGTGCCCAAGTTTCTCGTCAACGCGGACGGCACGCTCGGCGCGCGCAACGACATCGCGCTGGCGGGGCTCAACCACAAGATGGGCTACCGCGGCACGGTGAATTGCGTGCTCAACTTCGGCGAGAAGGAGGGCGCGCTCGGCACGCTGGTCGGCGAGCCGCACAACGGGCTCGCCTGCATGTTCCACATGATGAACGAGGCGCGCGTCGGCGTCGGTCTCGGCGCGGTCGCGCTCGGCTACGCAGGCTACCGGCACGCGCTCGATTACGCCCGCACGCGCACGCAGGGCAGGCCGCCCGCCGCGAAGGATCCGCGCAGCCCGCCGGTACGCATCGTCGGGCATGCCGACGTGCGGCGCATGCTGCTTGCGCAGAAGGCCTATGTCGAAGGCGGGCTCGCGCTTTGCCTTTACGCCGCGCGGCTCGTCGACGAAGAACGCACGGCGAAAGAGGCCCGCGAACGCAGCCGGGCGCACGCGCTCCTCGAAGTGCTCACGCCCATCGTGAAGGCCTGGCCGTCGGAATGGTGCCTCGCCGCGAACGATCTCGCGATCCAGGTCCACGGAGGCTACGGCTATACGCGCGAATACCCGGTGGAACAGCTCTACCGCGACAACCGGCTGAATGCGATCCACGAAGGCACCAACGGCATCCAGGCGCTCGATCTCGTCGGGCGGAAGATCGACGGTTTGCCTGTGTTGACGGTGGAAATGGAGCGCTGCGTCGAGAAGGCGAGGCGCATCTCCGGCCTTGAGCTATTTGCCGAGCAACTCTCCGAAGCGCTGCAGCGCGTGACCGGCGCGGCGGAAAGCTTCCCGCGCGCGGTGGATGCGGCTCTTGCGAACGCGCACGTGTTTCTCGAGCTCGCCGGACACGTCGTGGTGGCGTGGCTCTGGCTCGAGCAGGCGATCGTCGCCGCGCGCGCGCTCGAGTCGGCGGCGGGCGACGAGGAGGCCTTCTATCGCGGCAAGCTCCAGGCGTGCCGCTTCTTCTTCCGCTGGGAGCTTCCGAAGACCGAGCACTGGCATCGCCTCTTCGTCGACCCGGATACCACCTGCCTGGACATGCGCGATGCATGGTTCTAGCTCCAGCCTCAAGCGCATGCTGAGCGTGATCGACGCGTTCACCGAGAAGGCGCCGGTGTGGACCGTGGACCGGCTTGCCGGAACTTACGGCTATACGCGGGCGACGGCTTACCGCTATGTGGGCGAGCTGTGCGACGCGGGATTGCTCACGCGCGTCGCGCACGGCGCGTATGCGCTCGGGCCGCGCATCATCGAGCTCGACCGGCAGATCCAGCGCAGCGACCCGCTGCTGGCGGCGACCGAGCCGGTCTGGCCGCAGCTATTGCGTCCCGACCGCGAGCAGGTGGCGCTGCTGTGCGGTCTTTTCCGCGACGAGGTCCTGTGCATCGGCCAGGCGGCGCGGCACCGCCGGATCGCCGTGTCGTACACCCGCGGCCGGCCGATGCCGCTGTTTCGCGGCGCCACGGCGACGGCGATCCTCGCGTGGCTGCCCGAGAGGCGTTTGACGCGGCTTTTCGCGGAAAAGCGCTCGGAGATCCGCAAGGCGGGCCTCGGCCGCAGCCGCGCCGAATTCCTCTCGGCGCTGAAGGCGATCCGCAGCCAGGGCCATTGCATCACCTTCGGCGAGGTCGATCCGGGCGTGGTCGGCGTGGCGGTCCCGGTATTCGAGGAAGACGGCGCGGTCATCGGCAGCCTGTCGCTCGTCTTTCCCGCCGCGCGCTTCTCGCGCCGCGGATTGCCTCGCCTGGTGTCGAAGCTCCAGCAGGCCGCGCAGCGGGTGCAGGCGAACCTGGTGAGAATCACACGCCCCAGATCGCCGCGGCGTACTCCCTGACCGTCCGGTCGGCGGAGAAGCGGCCCATGCGGGCGACGTTGGCGATGGACATCGAGGTCCAGCGGGACGCGTCCCGGTGGACAGCGTGAGACTCTTCTTGTTGCGATTGAGCTGTGGAAGGACTCGCTGTCGCCGGACCACGGATTTTGGAACCGCCAGGACGCCAAGAGAAACGAATACAAGAACGGAATTAAATAAGCCCGCCCTTCACTCTGGGTACTCCTGATGCTGGTGGAGCACACGGCCGATGCGAACGCGGGAGCCGACGATGCGGTACACGAGGGTAAAAGGATAGCTCGCGATCACGAGTTCGCGAGTGCCCGGGATTTGCCCGGGCCGGCCGATCGCCGGATAGGTTTCGAGTCGGAGTGCGGTCTGCCGGATCTCAGCCATGACGCGCTCGGCAGTCAGTGCTCGAGCCCCGGGCGGGGGGACGGCAGCGGGATCGACTCTCCTATCCGTCCCTCGGTCGCGCAACCTCTATTTGACATCGTTCTACCAAGCGCGCAGATTACTTCGCCTTTCGGTGCGATGCGCTTCGAAGGAGGATCCGATGAAGCCAGCTGCATTTGAGTACGTCCGACCCGGAAGCTTGAACGAGGCGCTGCAGGCCCTCAGCCGGCATGCCGGCAACGCAAAGATCCTTGCCGGGGGCCAAAGCCTGGTGCCCATGATGAACCTGCGCATGCTCCATCCGGCGGTGATCATCGATATCAATCGCGTACCGGGCCTCGACGCGATTCGCACGGACGGCGACGCGCTGGTAGTGGGGGCGCTCGCACGCCACAGCACATTGCGCGATTCTCCGATCGTCGCCAAACATTGTCCCCTGATGCGCGAGGCGTATCGATATGTCGCGCACAAACCCATCCGTAACCGCGGCACGCTGGGCGGCAATATCAGCCATGCCGATCCTGCTTCGGAGATGCCGGCCGTCCTCGTCGCCACGGATGCGACGATCGTTGTCAAGAGCGCCAAGGGCGAACGCAAGATCGCCGCTGCGAATTTCTTCATCGGTCTCATGCAAACCGCGCTGCAAACCGGCGAGATGGTGACCGAGATACGAATACCGATCGCACCCGCGAATCAAGGCTGGGCGTTTGAGGAAGCGGCAAACCGCAAGGGCGACTTCGCGATGGCGGCAATAGGCGCCACGCTCACTCTAACCGGCGGGGTCTGCTCGCAGGCCGCCGTCGCCGTGGCCGGAATGAGCGACCGCGCGACCCGCCTGAGCGCCCTCGAGGCCCTGCTTGAGCGAAAGCCGCTTGACGACGATCTGATCATGCGGGCTGCGGTGCTCGCAAAGAGCAGCGTTAAGCCCGATTCGTCCTATCACGCAGACGTGGACTTCAAGCGCGACCTGGCCGAGGCACTGACCGAACGCGCCCTGAAGAACGCTCGAGCCCGCTGCAAATAGAGAAGGAACACGATCCATGTCCGCCGTAAAAGTGAATGTGCGCGTAAATGGAACGGCATACGCGCGCGAGATCGAGCCCCGCATGCTGTTGTGCGATTTCCTGCGCGAGGAGCTTGAACTCAAGGGCACGCATATCGGCTGCGAGCACGGGGTGTGCGGGGTGTGCACGGTGCTCGTTGACGGAGAGTCGACGCGCGCCTGCCTGTTGTTCGCAGTGCAGGCCGACGGCGCAGAAGTGCGCACCGTTGAATCCCTCGCGAAGGACGGCCAATTGAGTCCCCTTCAGCAGGCATTCCGGGAAAATCATGGGCTGCAATGCGGATTTTGCACCCCGGCGATGCTGATGGTCGCGACCGAGCTGCTGGAACATGACCCCGACCCCTCGCTGGAGGACATTCGCGAAGCCGTCTCGAGCAATCTTTGCCGCTGTACGGGCTACTTCAACATCGTCGACGCGGTTCGAACCGCCGTAGCGATGATCAAGGAAGGCAAGCAATGAACTCGCCGCATATTCCCAAGCACATCCCGAGCGAAGGCTACATCCCTCAGAGCCGGCAACGGGAAAAGCCGAGGAAAGACTACAAATGGATCGGCAAGAACATGAAACGGGTCGAAGATCCTCGGCTGTTGACCGGGCAAGCCGGGTACATCGACGACATCAAGCTCCCGAACATGGCTTACGCGGCGGTGCTGCGCAGCGATCGCGCCCATGCGCGCATCAAGAAGATCGACGTGGCCAAAGCGAAGGCGCTGCCGGGCGTGCTGCTGGTGATGACCGGGGAAGACGCGAAGAAGGTGACCGGGCCGACCGCCCAGTTTGCAAGTCCCCCCGTGGTCCAGTACTGCATCGCAGTTGACCGTGTGCGCCATGTCGGCGAGGCGGTCGCCGCGGTCGTCGCCGAAAACCGCTACATCGCGGAAGACGCCTGCGAATTGATCGACGTCGAATACGAGGACTTGCCCGTAGTTGTCGACCCTGAGCAAGCCGTGCACTCGACCGGCGACGCCGTGCTGCACCCGGACCGCGGCCCGACAAATCTCGCTTATCGGAAGACGTTCTCCTTTGGGCCGGTCGACGATGATTTTGCCAAGGCGGACCGTGTCGTTGAACGGCGGCTGCGCTGGGCGCGGTCCGGCGCACAACCCCTGGAAACGGTGGGCGCCGTTGCCGAGTACCACTCCGGCACCGGCAAGTTCACGGTCTACGGGAACAGCTCGTTCGTGAACTATGTCGGCTGGTTGGTCGGCGCGTCGCTGGGAGTCCCCGCGCACAAGTTCAACCTCATTCCAGTCACGACGGGGGGGAGCTTCGGCAGCAAGCTTTTCACCCACAAGGTGCTCACGCTGACCGCGACACTCGCACGCGCCTGCGGCCGCCCGGTCAAGTACATGGAAGACCGCCTCGATAACACGATGAGCTGCGACAACCACGGTTCAGACCGGATCTATTACTGCAAGCTGGCGGTGAAAAATGACGGTACGATCCTCGCGCTCAAGTTCCAGGTCATCGACGATTACGGCGCTTACCTCCAGTTCGGTTACGGCACGCACGGCAATTCCCTCTGCCAGATCGTGGGGCCCTACCGCATCAACAGCGTCGAGATGGAACTGGTCGCCGTACTCACCAACAAATGCCAGCAGGGCGCATACCGCGGCTTCGGTTCAGAGGTGACCAACTGGATGGTCGAACGGATGGTGGATGCCGCCGCCGACGAACTCAAGATGGATCCGTTCGAGATCCGGCGCAAGAATTTCATTCGGCCGGATCAGTTCCCGTACGTGATTCCCACGGGCAATCTCTACGACAGCGGCAACTATCCCGCCGTGATGGACGAAGCCCTGCGTATCGCGGACATCAAGAAATGGAAGGACATCCAGGCGAAGGGCCGTGCCGAAGGCAGATGCATCGGCATCGGCGTTGCCACCTGCCAGGAGCGCAGCGTATTCAGCGCGACCGAGTTCTGGTCATTGAACCCGCTTGACACTCCGGGCTTCCAGCTCACGAGCTCGCCCGAGAGCACGCAGATCCGCATCGACCCGACCGGGAACATTCAAGTCACCCTCGGTTCGCCGTTCTGGGGCAATAGCCCCGAAACGATCGCGACGCAAATTGTCGCCGAGCAGTTTCAGTGCGACCCGGGAAACGTCAATATTGTCTACGCCGGCACCGACAGCGCGTTCAATTCCACCGGCCCGGGAGGCAGTCGCTTCACGGTGATGATCGCCGGCGCCATCGTCGGCGCGTCGGTGAAGCTGAAGGAGAAGATCCGCCGGATCGCCGGCCAGATGCTGGAATCCAGCCCGGGCGACCTCGAGTTTCGGGATGGCAAGATCGGCGTCAAGGGCGTGCCCGGCATGGAGAAGACGATCGGCGAGGTGGCGCTATTCGCGCACTATTTCAGGCTCGGTCTGCCCGACGGCGATGAGTACAGCAGCGGTCTCGACGCCAGTTACGTCTATGACCACCCGCTCACCACAATGCCGGCCGCGGATCGGTCGCACCTCGGTATCTTCTATCCGATCATGGGCCACATGTGCCACATGGCGCTCGTGGAAGTAGATCCCAAGACCGGGAAGGTCAAGATCCTTGACTACGTTGCGGTACACGATGCGGGAACGGTCGTAAATCCGATGACGCTTGCCGGGCACATCCGCGGTGGAACAGCGCAAGGCATCGGCAGCGCGTTATATGAACACTTCTACTACGACGAGAACGGTCAGCTCCTGACCGCGAGTTTCGCCGACTATCTGATTCCGACATTGGACGAAATGCCGGCCCAGATTCGGGTCGGCCATGTGGAAACGCCATCGCCCTTCACCGAGTACGGGATCAAGGGCGGAGGTGAAGGGGGCCGGATGGGGGCACCGCCGGCGCTCACTCGTGCGGTCGAGGACGCATTGAGTCGATATGGCATTCGAGTCGATGAACTGCCGCTGACGCCGCGGCGGGTGCGCTCACTGGTACGGGCAACGGAACAACGGCAAGGGAGGACGCCCGGGATTTGATCAATCGGTAGAGGAAAGCGCCAGCAGGAGCGGCGAATTCGCGAGCCTACACGCCCCAGATTGCCTTGGCGTAATCCCGCACCGTCCGGTCGGCGGAGAAGCGGCCCATGTGGGCGACGTTGGCGATGGACATCGAGGTCCAGCGGGACGCGTCCCGGTAGACGGCTTCTACGCGCTTCTGGCCATCGAGGTAGCTGCGAAAATCGGCGCAGTGCAGAAAGCGGTCGTGCGTGGTGAGGATGTCGACGATCGGGCGGTAGGTGTCGCCGTAGGAGCGGATCGTGTCCACCGCGCGCTCGAGGTCCGCGTCGCGCGCGATCCAGCTTTCGGGCTGATAGCCGCTCTCGTGCGTGCGGCGCACCTCTTCGGCGGTCTGGCCGAAGATGAAGAGGTTGTCCGCGCCGACCGCGTCGCGGATCTCGACGTTGGCGCCGTCGAGCGTGCCGATGGTCAGCGCGCCGTTCAGCGCCGCCTTCATGTTGCCGGTGCCCGAAGCCTCGGTGCCGGCGGTGGAGATCTGCTCGGAAAGCTCGCAGGCGGGGAAGATGACCTCGGCTGCGGTGACGCCGTAGTTCGGGACGAACACCACCTGAAGCTTGCCGCGCATCGCGGGGTCGCGCGCGACGGTGTCGGCGACCGCGTGCACCAGGCGAATGACGAGCTTCGCGATGAAGTAGCCGGGCGCCGCCTTGCCGCCGAAGAGGACGATGCGCGGGGCGCGCTTCTCGCCGGACTTGATGGCGTGGTAGAGCGCGAGAGCGTGCAGCACGTTGAGGAGCTGCCGCTTGTACTCGTGGATGCGCTTGATCTGGCAGTCGAGCAGCATGTCCGGGTCGATGGCGATCTGGTGGCAGGACTGCAGCCAGGCGGCGAGCTCGACCTTGTTCGCGCGCTTGGCGGCGCGCCAGCGCTCGGCGAATGATGAATCATTTTGAAGATTCGTGAGCGTGCGCAGCTCTTCGAGCTCGGTAATCCAGCGCTCGCCGATCGCCTCGGTGATGAGCGCCGAAAGGCGCGGATTGCACTGCGCGAGCCAGCGGCGCGGCGTGACGCCGTTCGTGACGTTGCAGAACCTGCCCGGGAAGGCCTCGTGAAACTCGCGGAAGAGCGTGTCGCGCAGGATGCGCGAATGGATCTCCGCGACGCCGTTCACGCGGTGGCTGCCCACGATCGCGAGGTGCGCCATGCGCGCGCTGCGCGCGGCGCGGTCGATGATCGCCGCGCGCTGGATGCGGGCGGAATCGGCCTTGCGCGCGCGCAGCTCGCGGCAGAAGCGCGCATCGATCTCCTCGATGATCTGCAGGTGCCGCGGCAGCAGCCGCCAGAGGAGGTCGCACGACCAAGCCTCCAGCGCCTCGGGCAGCACCGTATGGTTGGTATAGGCGATCACGCGCTGCACGATGGGCCAGGCCTGGTCCCATTCGAGCCGCTCCTCGTCGAGCAGCATGCGCATGAGCTCGGGGATGGCGATCGACGGATGCGTGTCGTTGAGCTGGATCGCCACCTTGTCGGGAAGCGCCTCCCAGCTCCGCCCGGCGCGCTTCTTGAAGCGCCGCAGGATGTCCTGCAGGGTCGCCGAGACGAAGAAGTACTGCTGCTTGAGGCGCAGCTCCTTGCCGGCGTCGCGGTCGTCGGCGGGGTAGAGTACCTTGGAGATGCTCTCGCCCTGCGATTTGTCGACCACGGCGTTCACATACTCGCCCGCGTTGAAGCGCGAAAGGTCGAACTCGCGCGTCGCCTTGGCGCTCCACAGGCGCAGCGTGTTCACGATGCCGTTGCGATAGCCGGCGACCGGCGTGTCGTACGCCATCGCCAGCACCTCCTCGGCGTCGTCCCAGCGCCAGCGCTCGTGCCCGCTCTCGTCGTGGTAGTGCGCCGCGCGCCCGTGGAAGCGCACGCGGAAGAGCGCGTCGGGGCGCGCAATTTCCCATGGATTCGGGTAGCGCAGCCAGTTGTCCGGCGACTCGAGCTGCTGGCCGTCGCGGATGTGCTGGCGGAAGATGCCGTACTCGTAGCGGATGCCGTAGCCGTAGAACGGGATGCCGAGCGTCGCCGCGGAATCGAGGATGCACGCGGCGAGCCGGCCGAGGCCGCCGTTGCCGAGCCCCGCGTCGCACTCCTGCGACTCGAGGTCCTCGAGCCGGTAGCCGATCTGCTCCATCGCGCGCGCATACGCGTCGCGCGCGCCGAGATTGGCGATGTTGTTGCGCAGCAGCCTGCCGATCAGGAACTCGAGCGACAGGTAATACACGCGCTTCGCGTCGCGCTGGTAGTAGTCCGACTGCGTCTTGAACCAGCCCTCCATCAGGCGGTCGCGCACCGCGTAGGCGAGCGCCTCGAACGCGTTGTACGGCGTCGCCGTGTGCTCGTCCTTGCCGACCGAGTACATCATGCGATGCGCGAAGGCATCGACGACGCCGGCGACGTCCAACCGTCCCGGGCGCGGCGTGGGGAACGGCCGCTTCATGAAGGACGATTCTATGCCGGTTGACGCACGTCAATTCGCGCTGTCGGCGAATGTGTGTAATGCGCAAGGAAGGGAGACAGAAATGAATCGCATCATGCTGGTCGCGGCGTTGACGCTCGCCGCCGGCGCGGGCAGCGCGGCTGCGCAGTCGGTGACTTACGAAAACACCGTGAAGGACCTCGTGGCGGATCGCTGCGGGCGCTGCCACGGCAAAAGCTCGCCGAGCTTCGCGGACTTCGAGAAGGACAAGGCCCAGTGGAAGAAGAAGACCAAAGGCCCGCGCTTCGACAGCTACGCCGAGCTGATGGTGCTCGTGAAGGGCACCGACGCCGGCGCGCTCATGCGGCGCCTCGACGACGGCAAGAACACCGCCGACGGCAAGCCGGGCAATATGTACCGCCAGCTCGGCAAAACCGACGAGGACCGCGCGCAGCGGCTGGACGTCATGAAGAAGTGGGTCGGGAACTGGACCCTCAAGCGCCGCAACGAGCTAAGCGAAGCCGAGCTGAGCAAGATCAGCGCCGTGGAGAAATAGCCTCCCGGCGTTCGCCATGATCCGGCGCGCGCTGGGGCTCGCGCTGTGCGCGGTGTGGGCCGGGCCGGTCTGCGCCGCGCATCCCTACCTCACCGACGACACGGGCACGCAAGGCTCGGGCCACTGGCAGCTCGAGCTGATGCTCGAGTATCAGCGCAACCCCCGAACCGCGGATACGGCTGACGCAACGGTTCACCAGCTGCGCAAGGCGACGCTGCTCACCCCGGTGCTGACTTACGGGCTGCGCGACACGCTGGACGTCGCGCTTGGACTCAACTACATGCGCCAGCGAAGCATCGATGACGGCGCGGTGACCCACGCCGCCGAAGGGATGAGCGACTCGACGCTCGAGCTGAAGTGGCGCTTCTACGAGCAAAACGGGCTCAGTCTCGGCGTGAAACCGGGGCTCGTGCTGCCCACGGGCGATGAAACGCGCCGATTGGGGACGGGCAGGGTCTCCTGGGGCGTGAATTTCATCCTCACGCAGGAGCTCGCGCCCTGGACGTTCCTCGCCAACGTCTCGCATGCGAAGGCGCGCTACAGCCTGCCGGCGGACGCCGAGGCGAACCGCACGCACCTGTGGCGCGCCTCGGCGGGGGTCGGGTACTTGCTGCGCGACGATCTGCGCCTTGTCGGCGAGGCGGGAATCCGCACCAACAGCGCGATCGACGACCCGTTCCTGCCGGGACGGAACGGGCATTTCGCCATGCTCGGGCTGATCTACTCGCCTGCGGACAACCTGGATCTGGACCTCGGCGTGCGCAAGCGCGTCAACCGCGCCGAGTTCGACACCGCGATTCTGCTCGGCGCGACCTTCCGCTGGTAGCCGGCCCCGCCGGCCTTATGCGGCGCGCAGCGAGTTGGCGACGAGCAGCGCGAGCACCAGCGAGGCCACGCGGCTCTCGACCGAGTCGCTGCGATTGGCGAGCACGATCGGCACCCGCCCGCCGAGCACCACGCCGCCGGAGATGGCATCCGAAAGATGCTCCAACTGCTTCGCGAGCATGTTGCCCGACTCGAGGTCGGGAGCGATCAGCACGTCGGCCTGACCCGCGACCGCGGACTTGAGGTGCGCGGTGCGCGCCGCCACGATCGACACCGCGCTGTCGAAGCCGAGCGGGCCGTCGAGCGCGCCGCCGGTGATCTGGCCGCGCTCGGCCATCTTGCAGAGCGCCGCGGCGTCCACGGTGGCGCGCATGTTCGGCGTCACCGTCTCGATCGCCGCCAGCACCGCGACCTTCGGGTCGGGAATGCCCATCATGTGCGCGAAGTCGATCGCGTTCTGGGTGATGTCCACCTTGTCCTGCAGGGTGGGCTCGATGTTCACCATCATGTCGCTGATGATGATCGGCTTCGGATGCCCGGGCACGTCGATGTAGAGCACGTGCGACAGCCGCCGCTCGGTGCGCAGGCCGTCGGGCGCGATGATCGGCAGCAGGAAGTCGTGCGTCGGGATCGCGCCCTGCACGAGGATCTCGGCCTCCTGCGCATGCGCCATGGCCACCGCGCGCGCCACCGCCGCCTTGCCGTGCGGCACATCGATGAGGCGGCAGTTGCGCAGCTCCACGCCGCTCTGCTCGGCCACCGTGCGCACCAGCGCCTCCGGCCCGACGAGGATCGGCTGCAGCAGGCCCGCGTCGCGCGCGCTCGTCGCGCTGCGCAGCGATTCGGCGTGCGCCGGGTAGGCGAAGATCGCCTTCGCCGGCGCGATCCCCTTCGCGCGCGCCATGAGCCGGCGGTAGCGCGCCTCGCGGTCCGAGATCGTCACTTCGGGCAGCTCGACGCGCGCGCGCTTGATCTTCTCGGTCGGGGCGAGCACCTCGGCTTCGCCGGAAATCACCTTGAGCCCGTCCTGGTTGGTGCACAGGCAGTCGAACACGACGTGCTTGTTGTGATCGAACTTCTGCTTGCAGGTGATCTTGATCGAGACCGTGTCGCCGACCTTGACCGGGCGCGAGAAGCGCAGCGTCTGGCTGATGTAGATGGTGCCCGGACCCGGGAACTCCGTGCCCAGCACCGTGGAAATCAGCGCGCCGCCCCACATGCCGTGGGCGATCACCTCGTGGAACATGGAGGAGTGCGCGTACTCCGGGTCCACGTGCGCCGGATTCACGTCGCCCGACATGATCGCGAAGAGCTGGATGTCCTCGGGCCGCAGGACGCGCGTCAGCGTGGCGCTTTCCCCGACGCGGATCTCGTCGTAAGTGTGGTTCTCGATGAAGTTTTCGGCCATGGTGCATAGCATCATACGGCGTAAGATAGGCGCATGCACCGGGTGACGATCCGGCAAAACATCCTCGACCGGCTCGTCGCGCGACGCGGCCGGGTGCACTGGTTCGAACGGCTCGACGCGAAACGCAGCGCGCTCGCCGTCGTCGACATGCAGAGCATGTTTTGCGAGCCCGGCGCGCCAGGCGAGGTGCAGGCGTCTCGCGGCATAGTCGAGCCGATCAACCGGCTGGCGCGGTCTTTGCGGGCGATGGGCGTGCCGGTGTTTTGGGTGCTGCACGCCAACGAGCAGCGTGGAAACAAAAGCGACTGGGATCTGTTTTTCGACCACGTGGTGGCGGACCCCGAAACGCGCCGCCGCACCATCGAAAGCCTGGCGCCCGGGCGGCAGAAGGTATGGCCCGGGCTCGAGACCGCACCGCAGGACGTCACGCTGACGAAGAATCGCTATAGCGCGTTTTCCCCGGGCGCTTCGCCGCTCGAGCGCGAGCTTCGCGCCCGCGGTATCGACACGCTTCTCGTCGCCGGGACCAAGACCAACGTCTGCTGCGACTCGACCGGGCGCGACGCGATGATGCTGGGGTTCAAGTCGGTGCTGCTTTCCGATTGCTGCGCGGCGCTTTCCGACGACGAGCATCTCTCGGCGCTCGAGACCTTCATCCAGCAGTTCGGCGACGTGATGACGGCCGACGAAGCGCTCGCGCGGCTGCGGCTCGCGGGCTCCTTGTAGCCTGAATTGGAGAGGGCATCGCGCCTGAAGCGCCGGTTCATTGCGTGCCGGGGCCATCCAGGCCATCGAAGGGACTCTTCACTCCGCGGCCGCCCTTGTTGAGAACGTGCGTATAGATCATCTCCGCGGGAAGCATCGTCACGCGGTCCTTCGCGCCCTTGCCGTCCCTCACCGTGATCTGGCGGTAGCCGAAGTCCACGTCCTTGACGCGCGGCTTCAGGCACTCGCGCAGGCGCAGGCCCGAGCCGTACAGGAGCGCCGCCATCAGCCATTTCGTGCCTTCGAGTCGCGCAAGCAGCGCGCGCACCTCGTCGCGCGTCAGGACTACCGGCACGCGCACCGGTCGCTTGGCGCGCACGATCCCTTTCATCCACGGCAGCTCGACTCCCAGCACCTGCCCGTAGAGGAACAGCAGCGCCGAGAGCGCTTGGTTCTGCGTCGACGCCGCGACGTCGCGCTCGCTCGCGAGGTGCGACAGGAACGCGGTGACCTCCGCCGCCCCAAGCTCGCGCGGGTGCCGCTTGCCGGAAAACCAGATAAAGCGCTTGATCCACTGCACGTACGACTGCTCGGTGCGGTAGCTGTAGTGCCGGCGGCGGATCGCGTCGCGCACCTGATCAAGCAGCCGTGCTGGCCCCCGCCGAGGGCGGCGTATGCTCTTCGCTCATGGAACCCTCCCGAATGACGTTGAACCGGATACTGGGTATCCGTACAGTATCCCTAACGCCTTGATTCCGGGGGCGGTTGACGCGAGTGCAGCCCGATGACGGACTGCACTCCGCTTTTTCGGCCCTCTACTTCACGTTGAACTAAACCGCTTCGCGGTGGTGGTCTGAGCTTCGCCGTCCGGCGAGCGAAATCGAACGTACCTGAGTTGCAGCGCGCGAACGCGTAGCTGCGCGTCTCGTGTCAGCGTCGAG
>SCTY01000034.1 GCA_004297625.1 Betaproteobacteria bacterium
ACTGGTGTCGCTGCTCGATACGGTGCAGCGTCTCCAGCGTGCTTCATGAACCGCCGGATGCGGAACCGCACGTCCGGTGGTGTGGGAGGACGGCGGGGGTAACCCCGCCTCCTACCCGCTCACGCTTGCCAGACGCCGTACCCCCTTTCGCGCAGGCTGATCGCGAGCTCGACTTCCATCTCGCGCGCGCCCTCGTACGGCATCGGGTTGTACGCCTCGTATAGCTGCGGAAGCAGGCGCAGTCCGTAGGCCTGGACGAAACGGTTCGACTGGATGCCGGCCTTGTGCTTGTCGAAGCGCTCGTCGGGATCGAGCCCGGTCATTCCGACGTAGACGCAGGGCTTCGCCGGGTCGTAATCGGGATTGCAGCGCTTGAACCGCGGCTCATAGAGCACCTCCTTCGAGAGCTCGACCACGTAGACATGGTGGTGGTAGCGCGGCGCCGGTTTCTTTATCCTTGCCACGCCCGCAATGATAGGCCTCACCTGCCATCCCGAGACCCCGACCACGGCCGTGCACGGCATCCGCGCGCGCGTGGCGAGGCGGCGGGCCGATGTGCTGGAGGTGAGCTACGCCCTCGAAGGCGACCTTGCGAAGCTCGTCATTCCGGCGCCGCGGCCGCAGCGCTTCGCGGAGCGGCTATGGCAGCACAGCTGCTGCGAAATCTTCGTCGCGCGCAGCGGCGAGTCCGCGTACCGCGAGTTCAACTTTTCGCCGTCGGGCGAGTGGGCCGCGTATGCGTTCAGCCGTTACCGCGAGGGCGTGCCGGTGCGCGATGATGCGATCAATCCGGCAATCGCAGTGCGGGCCTCGGCGCGCGAGCTGCGCCTGGACGCAAGCGTCGCGTGCGCGCCCGGCAAGCTGCAGCTCGCAATTTCGGCCGTCATCGAAGAAGCGGACGGGGCGCGGTCGTACTGGGCGCTCCGGCACGCGCCCGGCAAGCCGGATTTCCACCATCCGGACGCCTTCGCGCTGGAGCTCGATTGAAATTCGGCCTCGATCGCTTGCTCGAAGACCGCGCGCTGCAGAGGCCGCTCGCCGGCCGCCGTGTCGCCCTGCTCGCGCATCCCGCCTCGGTGACCGGCGAGCTTGGGCACTCGCTCGACGCGCTTGCCGCGTGCCCGGGTATCAGGCTCACGGCTGCTTTCGGCCCGCAGCACGGGCTGCGTGGCGACAAGCAGGACAACATGATCGAATCGCCGGACTTCGTCGACCCGGTGCACCGCATCCCGGTCTTCAGCCTCTACGGCGAAGTGCGCCGGCCGACGCCGCCGATGATGGACAGCTTCGATGTTCTGCTCGTCGACCTGCAGGACCTGGGCTGCCGCATCTACACGTTCGTCACTACGCTGCGCTACGTCCTGGAAGCGGCTGCCGAGCATGGCAAGGCGGTCTGGGTGCTCGACCGTCCCAATCCGGCCGGCCGTCCGGTCGAGGGCCTGCGGCTGCGGCCGGGCTGGGAGAGCTTCGTCGGTGCGGGCGCGCTGCCGATGCGCCATGGACTTACGCTGGGCGAGCTCGCGCGCTGGTTCGCTGCCGCGCTGAAGCTCGACGTGGAATGCGAGGTGGTGACGATGCAAGGCTGGCAACCCGCTGCCGCTCCGGGTTTCGGCTGGCCGCTGGGCGAGCGCGCGTGGGTGAATCCGAGCCCGAACGCGCCGAACCTCTTTATGGCGCGCTGCTACCCCGGCAGCGTCATGCTCGAGGGAACTACGCTCTCGGAAGGCCGCGGCACGACGCGCCCTCTGGAGCTTTTCGGCGCGCCGGATCTCGATGTGCGAAAGCTCGTGGCCGCCATGGCTGGGCTCGCTCCGCACTGGATGCAGGGCTGCCGCCTTCGCGAGTGCTGGTTCGAGCCGACGTTTCACAAGCATGCCGGCAAGCTCTGCGCCGGCCTGCAGATTCATGCGGATGACCCGGCGTACGACCCCCAGCGCTTCAAGCCCTGGCGGCTCGTGGCGCTCGCGTTCAAGGCGCTGCGCCGGCTATATCCCGATTACGAACTGTGGCGCGAGTTTGCGTATGAGTACGAGCGCGAGCGCCGCGCCATCGATCTCATCAACGGCTGCGAGCTGCTTCGCCAATGGGTGGACGATCCTGCGGCGCAGCCGGCCGACCTTGAAGCGCTGGCCTCGTCGGACGAGCAGGCGTGGCTCGAGGAGCGCGAGCCGCTGCTTCTCTACCGCTAGCTACGCGGTTCGCACCCTGCCGACCGGAAGCGGGCGTACTACGGCGCTATCCTTATGCGCGGCGCGCAAGTACTGCGGCCCGACGTCCTCGATCGACGGGCAGCCGAGCAGCGCGAGCACGCGATCGATCTCCGCCCGCAGCAACTGCAGCGCGCGCCGCACGCCCGCCTCGCCGCACGCGGCGAGGCCGTAGATCGCGGCACGGCCGAGGAAGACCATGTCGGCGCCCAGCGCGAGCGCCTTGACGATGTCGGAGCCGCGCCGCACGCCGCCGTCCACGACGATCGTGAGCCGCTCGCCGACCGCCGCGACGATCTGCGGCAGCACCTCCACCGCCGAAGGCACGCCGTCAAGCTGGCGGCCGCCGTGATTGGAGACGAAGATGCCGTCGGCGCCGTGCTCGAGCGCGAGCTGTGCGTCCTCGACCGCGAGCACGCCTTTCACGAAGAGCTTGCGCGGCCAGGCCTCGCGCAGCCAGGCAAAGTCCGACCACGACATGTGGTCGCGCCGCGTCGCCCATTCGGAGAGCTTCATCGGGTTGCGCCGCGACAGCCAGGCAGGTGCGAACACGCCGCACAGCCAGCGCGGATGCCGAAGCGCGTCGAGCACCTGGCCCGGCCCGATGCGCAGCGGCAGCCCGAAGCCGTTGCGCTCGTTGTACTCCCGGTTCGCGCCAACCGGCACGTCGGTGGTCAGGACCAGCGCTTCGCAGCCCGTGTCGGCCGCGCGGCGCACCATTTCGCGCGCCAGCTCGCGCTCGCGCGGCATATACAGCTGGAACCACGGAGGACCGCCTGCTTCCCAGGCAAGGCGCTCGAGCGGCACGAACGAGTGCGTGGACAGCACGAACGGAATGTTTGCGCTGCGCGCCGCGCGCGCGAGCGCGATATCTCCTTCGCGCCAGAACAGTCCCGCGGCGCCGATCGGCGCGATTCCGATCGGGCACTCGTAGACGCGGCCGAAGAGGGTGACCTTCTGGCTGCGATGCGAGACGTCGACCAGCGTGCGCGGCGCGAACTTGATGTTCTCGAACGCTTCCGGGTTGGCCGCGAGGGTCAGCTGGTCTTCGGAGCCGCCTTCCAGGTAGTCGTACACGATCTTCGGCAGGCGCCGGCGCGCCATGGCGCGCAGATCATCGACGTTCAGTACCTTCGAGAGCCGCAACCGCGGCCTCTCAGCGCGGCACCGCGCGCGCGAGCGGCAGGCGCCGGCGCAGCGGGTTCTTTACGAACTTGCGCCAGAACATGTGCAGCGCGGGCAGAGGATCGCGCCAGTCGAAGGTCAAGTGATAGCTGCGCAGCGAGAGCCAGGCCATCTCGAGAACGCGTGCCGCCAGCGCGCCCGCCGCGCGCCGGCGCGCCCGCAGGTCGTTCAGCCACGCGATCAGGTCGCCGTGCAGCCAATGGTAGGTCTTGCCCGTCGGGTAGTCGCCGGGATGCGGCGCAGGAAGAAGGCGCGCCGCATCGCCGCGGCCGGCAGCGCGCGCTTTACGGTAGGCGGCCAGCTGGATCGCGAGCAGCGGGTAGTCGAGCCCCATGCGATAGGGCAAGGCCGCGGTGCTGTCCATGCGCGCGTTGAACTCGAGGAAGGCGACGCTGCCGCTCGTATCGTCGAGCAGGAACTGAATGCAGCCGATGCCGGTGTAGCAAAGCGCCTTGGTGAAGGCCTCGCAGTGCGCGCGCAGCAGCGGCGAGGGCGCGACCGAGATGCCCGCGACGCCGATGCCCGTGTCGTCCGGCTCGTCTGTGCGCAGGACTTTCTGCTGAAAGTAGGCGATCAAGCGGCCGTCGGCAGCGCCGATATGGCAGTTGTGCCGCACGCCGGGGGCGAATTTCTGGAGCACGAGCGACGCGGTATCGGACTCGCGTTGCAGCGATGCGAGGAACGACTCGAATTGCTCCGCGCTGCGGTAAACGAGCGCCTTGCGGTCCATCAGCTGCCCGGCGGAGTCCTTGCGCTTCACCACCACGGGATAGCCCATGTCCCGGGCGCGCGCCCGCCAGTCCTCGGCGCTGGTGTAAGCCGTCCACGGCATCACCGGGACGCCGAGCTGCGAGGCGAGCTCGTACAGCGCGCGCTTGTCGAAGCAGCGCGCCACCGTCGAGAAGTCGGGGTTCGCCCACGTGGAGAGCGGCTCGAGGCGCTCCGCGACCTCCAGGATCCGGCGCAGCTGCGACTCGCCGACGGTGAATACGTAGTCGGGCCGCTCGCTGCGCAGAAACGCCTCGACGTTATGGTCGAAGCGCTGCGCGCTCGAGTTGTCGTACACCCATACGTCGAACACGTGGCGCGACAAGGCCGTCGAGCTGCGCGCGAATTCGGTGCCGAGGGTGACTTCGAAGCCCGCGCGCCCCAGCGAGCGCACGACGGTAACGGTCTGTCGATAGTCCCCGAGGACCAGTACCCGACCTGCGGTAGCCGCGGTCCTCGTGTTCATGGCCGCTTTTATCCTGAGGCGGCCGTGTTGCACGCTTACGGGAATATTCCGCGGCGCGCGGGCGCCGTTAGGACTAGAGACTCAACGCGGTACGCAATAAAAGCAGCGCCGAGGCAAGCGACGCGACGACCGACATGCCGAGGATGATCCAGCCCGACGCCTTGGGAAACGCCTGGACCACGCGGTCGAGCGCCGGGTGCGGCAGGTCGCCCGCTGCCGCGAGCTCGCGCGTCGAGAACCAGCGGTTCGCGCTCGCTTCGATGCCGCGCCAGGCCCGCGGCAAGAAGAGCAGCATGAAGCCCGCCGCGATTCCCGCCAGGCAGCCGAGCACGATCAGCCACTTCGCGCTATCGAGGGCGATTCCGACCAGCGCCGAGCGCGGGTTCATGCCGAACAGGCCCGCCACCTGTTGCGCCTCGACGCCGGCCAGCAACACCCCGGCCGCATAGGCGCCCAGGACGATCAGAACGGCGCCGAGCCAGCGGCTGCGCACCGGCGCCGCGCGCATCGCCACGGGCCTCTCCAGGGCCGCCGCCCCCGGCAGCGAGATCCAGCGATTCATCGCTTGCATGAAACGGATCACCGCGCGGCTTTGCACGATGAGGCCGATGCCGATGCCGGCGCCGAGGAGGCTGCCGAGCAGGACGAACAGGGCCGCGGCAGGCAGCGCGAATTGCACGAACAGCGGTTGCCCCAACACTCGGTTCCCTCCCTGGAGCCTGCCGCTATCTTAGCGCTTCAGTCGGCCTTGGCTCCCGACACCTGGACCACTTTACGCCACTTGACGATCTCGTCGCGCAGGAACTTGTCGAACTGGTCGATCGACATGCCCATCGGGTAGGCGCCCTGCTTCGCCCAGCCTCCCTTGACCTCGGGAGAGTTGATGATCTTGTTCACCTCGGCATTGAGCCGTTCGACGACCGGCCGGGGCGTGGCGGCGGGCGCCATCAGCCCGAGCCAGATGCCCGACTCGTAGCCCGGAACGCCGGCTTCGGAAAGCGTAGGAATGTCCGGCGTCACCGGCGAGCGCTTGGAGCCCGAAGTGGCGAGCGCTCTAACCTTGCCGGCGCGCGCGTTGGCCGCCATGGTCGGGACCGCATCGAACATCATCTGCACCTGCCCGCCGAGGATGCTGTTGCGGGCGCCGTCGCTGCCCTTGTGCGGGATGTGGACCAGGTCCACGCCCGCCATCGCCTTGAAGAGCTCCGCGGCCATGTGATAAGGCGTGCCGTTCCCCGACGACGCGTAATTGAGCGCGCCCGGCTTCGATTTGGCGAGCGCGATGAATTCCTTCAGGTTCTTCGCCGGCACCGAGGGATGAATGACCATCAGCAGGTCGGAGTAGTTGACGCCGGTGATCGGCGCGAAGTCGCGCATCAGCTCGAAGGGCTTCTTGGAGATCAGCGTCTCGTTCACCGTGTGGGTGTTCGACATCATGAGCAGCGTATAGCCGTCGGGCGCAGACTTGGCGACGTAGTCCGTGCCGACGATCGAGCCGGCCCCGGGCCGGTCCTCGACGACCACCGGCTGGCCGAGCGTCTCCTGCAGGTGCGCGCCTATGAAGCGGGCGTAGATGTCGGCCGGGCCGCCCACGCCGTAGGGCACGACGATCTTTATGGGCCGCGACGGATAGGCTTGCGCCCACGCCGACATGCCGAAACAAAGCAGAATCCCCCCAAGGACTGCGCGAAACATCGTTTCCTCCTCATTAGAATCGCCCGATGAGCATACTCGTGACCGGAGCGGCGGGCTACATCGGTTCTGCATTGGCAAAGGCCCTTCCCGCCGGGCAGACGCTGACCACCGACCAGGCCGCACCCGCGCGCGTCATCGGCAATCTCGCGTACCCCCGGTTCGCCCGCTCGCTCATAACACCCGACATCGATGCCGTATTCCATCTGGCCTCGCTCGTTTCCGGCGGCGCAGAGCAGAACTTCGAGCTCGGAACCAAGGTGAACCTCGATGCGACGCGCGATCTTCTCGAGGCGTGCCGGCTGGCGGGGCACTGCCCCAAGTTCATATTCGCTTCGTCGATCGCGGTGTACGGAGAAGTCGATGAGGCCGGCGATGAAACGCCGCCTTCGCCGCGCATTTCCTACGGTGCGCAGAAGCTGGTATGCGAGATTCTCATCGACGACTACTCGCGCCGCGGCTATGTCGACGGGCGGGCGTTGCGCCTGCCGACTGTGATGGTGCGCCCGGGCGGCGCGAATACCGCGGTATCGGGCTGGGCGAGCGCCATCATCCGCGAGCCGCTGGCCGGCCGCGACTACGTCTGCCCGGTGCGGCCGGACACGCGCATGGCCTGCATCTCGGTCGGGCGGGTCGTGCAGAGCCTCATCAAGGTGAGCAGGGCGCCGAAGAACGCTTTGGGATTTCATCGCACCGTATTGCTCACCGGAATCCCGGTGAGCGCGCAGGAGATGTGGCAGGCGATAAAGACGAAAACCAGGGCGAAGGTGAGCTTCGATGCGGATCCCGCCGTCCAGGCGGTCATGGATGCCGTTCCGAAAGCCACTTTTTCGCGCAGAGCCGCCGACCTCGGTCTTGCGCACAGTGCGAGCATCGACGAAATCGTCGCCGAATACCTCGAGCAGCGGGATGCCGCGTAAGACGATCCCGATCCTGCCTTCCCGCATCACGGTGGAAGGAATCGACCGCGCGCCGCATCGAGCCTTCCTGCGCAGCCTCGGGCTCACGGAGGAGGATCTGCATAAGCCTTTCGTCGGCGTGGCGTCCACCGACGGGCGTGTCACGCCGTGCAACGCGCTGCTCGGCCAGTTCGCGCGCGAGGCGTGCGCGGGGGTGCGCGACGCGGGCGGCGTGCCGTTCGACTTCACATCGATCTCGGTCGCGGATTCGATCTCCATGAACCACGGCGGAATGCGCTACTCGCTCGTCTCGCGCGAGCTCATCGCCGACGGCGTCGAGGCGGTCGCGCGCGGCCACGCCTACGATGCGCTCATCGGCTTCGCCGGCTGCGACAAGACGCTTCCCGGGATGATGATGGCGATGGTGCGGCTGAACCTGCCGTCGGTGTTCGTCTACGGCGGCGCCGCGCTTCCGGGCCGCTGGCATGGGCGCGATGTGACGGTGCTCGATACCTATGAGGCGGTGGGCGCGGTGCTTGCCGGCGAAATGACGCCGGAAGAGCTGCGCGAGCTGGAGCACGTGTGCCTTCCCACGCTCGGCTCCTGTCCGGGGCAGTTCACCGCCAACACCATGGCGATGGTTTCCGAGACCCTCGGCCTCGCGCCTCCCGGGTCCGCCACGTTGCCTGCCGTTTCACCGGAAAGAGCCCAGTTGAGCAGCAATGCGGGCGCGACAGTCATGCGGCTCTTGAAAAACGGCGGCCCGCTACCGCGCGATCTCGTGACGAAGAAGAGCCTGGAGAACGCCTGCGCCGCGGTGGCGGCGACGGGTGGCTCGACCAATGCGGCGCTGCATATCCCGGCGATCGCGCACGAGGCAGGCATCCGCTTTACGCTGGATGATTTCGCGCGCATCGCGAAGCGCACGCCGCTCATCGCCGACATGAAGCCCGGCGGGCGGTTTTTGGCCAAGGATCTGCACGCCGTGGGCGGCGTGTATACCGTGCTCAAGGCGTTGCTGACGCACGGTGCCCTCCATGGCGAGTGCCTCACTCTATCCGGAAATACGTTGGAGGAAACCCTGAAGCAGACATCCGCTCCGGATGGCGAGGTAGTAAGACGCGAGCCGATCCTGGCGAGCGGCGGCATCGTGGTGCTGAGGGGCAATCTCGCGCCGCAGGGCGCGCTCATCAAGGTCGCCGGGCTGAAGTCGCTTGCGTTCGAGGGCCGGGCGCGCGTCTTCGACTCCGAGGAAGCCTGCATGGAAGTCGTGAAGAAGCGCGCGTACAAGGCAGGCGAAGTGCTGGTGATCCGCTACGAAGGCCCGCGCGGCGGGCCGGGAATGCGCGAGATGCTCGGCGTCACGGCGCTCATCTACGGCCAGGGCATGGGCGAGAAGGTGGCGCTGCTCACCGACGGGCGCTTCTCGGGCGCGACGCGCGGCATGATGATCGGCTATGTCTCGCCGGAGGCGGCGGCCGGCGGTCCGCTCGCGCGGGTGAAGACGGGCGATCGCATACGCATCGACGCCTCGCGCGGGACGTTGACGCTTCTCGTTCCCGCAAACGAATTAAGAAAACGAAAGCCGAAGGTGCCGAAGCGCGCGCCGGTTTCCGGCGTTCTCGAAAAATACGCCGCGCTCGTCGGCTCGGCGCACGAGGGCGCGGTTACGCGCGTGCGGCGCTGAACCGCGGGACCGGCGTGCCCTCGAGATAGGCGAGCAGCACGTCGGCGGCGGCGTCGGCGAACCCGGCGTAAGCCTCGTCGGTCGGCCAGCCCAGATGCGGGGTGAGCACGACGTTGTCGAGCCGGGTGAGCGGGTGGCCCGCGGGCAGCGGTTCCTGCTCGAAAACGTCGAGCCCCGCTCCGGCGATCCTGCGCTGCTCGAGCGCCTCGACGAGCGCCTCTTCATCGACGATCGCGCCGCGCGCGGTGTTGATGAGATACGCCGTCGGCTTCATGAGCGCGATGCGGCGCGCGTCGATGAGGCCGCGCGTTTGCGGCGACAGCGTCGCATGGATGGACACGATGTCGGAGGCGCGCAGCAGCGCGTCGAGCGCTCCCGGCTCGCCGCCGCGGCTCCAGCTCTCCACTTTCATGCCGAAAGCGGCCGCGAGCGTCGCGACGTGGCGCCCGACATGCCCGAGGCCGACGATGCCGAGCGTCTTGTGGTGCAGCACGCGCGTCTTGGGCGTGCGCCATTCGCCGCGCTTCATCTGCGCGTCGGCCGCCGGGATGCCGCGCATCAGCGCCATTGCCAGCCCGATCGCGAGCTCGGCCGCGCCGTACGAGAAGCCGCCGGTGGCGCGCGCGACGATCACGCCGCGCGCCTCGGCCGCCTCGAGATCGATGTGATAGGCGTGGTTGCCGGTCTGCGCGATGATGCGCAGATCGGGCAGCTGCTCGAGGAGCGCGCGCGTGAAGCGCGTGCGCTCGCGGTTCGCTACCAGCGCGTCGAAGCCGGCGAGCGCGACCGGCGCGCCGAACGGCCCCGTGAAGATCTTCACTTGCGCGCGGCTGCGCAGCCGCTCGACGCCCGCCGTGCCTTCGTACGCATGATGGATGTCGTCGAGGATCGCGACCCGCATGCCGCCTATTTCATCAGACCCGGCAGATAAAGCGAGATGGCCGGGAAGGCGATAAGCAGCGTCATGCGCACGCAGTCGGCCACCATGAAAGGCAGCACGCCGCGGAACACGGTGTTCTGGTGGACCTCGGGGATCAGCGTCTTCAGCACAAAGAGATTCATGCCGACCGGAGGGCTGATGAGCCCGATCTCCACGACCACGACGATCAGGATGCCGAACCAGATCGGATCGAAGCCGAGCTGCAGGATCACCGGCAGAAACACCGGAATGGTGAGCAGCACCATGGAGAGCTCCTCCATGGCGGTGCCGAGCAGCACATAGATGATGCAGATCGCGGCCACGACGGCGTACGGATGGATGGCAAAGCGCTTTACGAACGACACCAGGTCGCTCGGCATGGTGGTGATATTGATGAACTCGCCGAACATCAGCGCGCCGATGAGGATCGTGAACAGCATCGAGGTCGTGCGCGCGCTTTCGAGGAGCGCCTGGTAGAGCGACCTCCAGGTGAGCGCGCGCCGCCAGAGCGCGAACACCATTGCACCGAACGCGCCCATGCCGGCGCCCTCGGTCGCCGTGAACATGCCGCCGTAGATACCGCCCATGACGAAGACGAACAGGGCAGCGACCGCCCAGACGTCCTTCGTCGCCAGCCAGCGTTCCTTCCAGTCGGAGCGCTCGCCGCGCGGCCCGGCCTTTGGATCGCGCCAGGTGACGTATTGCACGGCTATGCACAGCAGGAACGCGCCCAGCGTACCGGGCAGGATGCCGGCGGCGAACAGCTTGCCGATGTTCGTTTCGGTGAATATGCCGTAGAGGACCAGGATGGTGGAGGGCGGAATCATGATGCCCAGCGTTCCGCCCGAGGCGATGGCGCCGGTGGAGAGCGTGTCGGCGTAGCCGTAGCGCTTCATCGACGGGTAGGCCACCTTCGCCATGGTGGCGGCGGTGGCGATCGACGAGCCGCAGATCGCGCCGAACCCGGCGCAGGCGAGGATCGTCGCCATGGCAAGTCCGCCGCGCAGGTGGCCGACGAAGGCGTTCGCCGCGCGGAAGAGCTGCTGCGACATGCCGGCGCGCGTGACGAAGTTGCCCATCAGGATGAACAGCGGCACCACCGACAGCGTGTAGTTGCGCCCCGTCTCGTACAGCCGCGTCTGCAGGCTCGCGAAGGCGGGCGCCCAGTTCCAGTCGCGCATGTAGGCGTAACCCACCACGCCGACCAGGGCCATCGAAAGCGCGATCGGGATGCGGATGAGCGACAGCAGCAGCATCGCCAGCAGGCCGACGAGCGCTTCGGTCATTTCCGCGCGAACGCCTTGTAGACGTGGATCAGCCCGCTCAGCGCCACCATCGCGGCCGAGAAGTACACGAACGGCGCATAGGTGACGCGCAACACGTCGGTGGTATCGCCGTACGACGATATGCGCGCGGCCTTGATCCAAAGCTGCCAGGCCATGAAGAACATGAGCGCCGCGACGCACGCGTGCACTGCGCGATCGAGCCCCAACCGCGTGCGCGGGTCGAGGAAACGATCGATGAAGTCCATGGTGATGTGCTCGTCGGCGTGCGAGACGAGCGGCAGCCCGGCGAAGATCAGCACCAGCAGCAGGAGCTCGGTGAGCTCGAAGCCGCCGTGAATCGGCCGGTTGAAGAGGTAGCGGCCCACCACGTCGACGAACGTGAGCAGCATCATCACCATGAGGAGCGAAGAGGCGGCGATGCCCAGCAAGGCATCGATGCGCCTCTCCCAGCGCTGTTCGGGCGCCTCCAAGGAACGCCGGGCCCGGCTACTTCTTCAGTTCCGCCGCCACCTTCTTCAGCTCGGCGTGGAACTCATCCAGCGCCTGCTTGGCGTTCGGCAGCTTCGCGCTCGCCTTCTTCACCCAGTCGTCGATGATCGGCGCCGAGCGCTTGCGTACTTCGGCCTGCAGCGCCGGGCTCGCGGTGACGATCTTGACATTCACTTTCTTCAGCGCGTTGATCCCCACGACGTCTGCGCGGTCCCACGACTGCCCGGCGGAGCGCGCCACGTATTCGCCGGAGAGCTTCTCGATCGCGGCCTGGTCGCGCTTGGGCAGCTTGTTCCACTTGTCCTGGTTCATGAAGAAGCCGAACGAGGAGCTGTACATGCCGCCGGGGAAGACGGTCGCCTGCGTGAGCACCGACTCGAGCTTGAACGACACGACCGACTCGAACGGGAAGAACACGCCGTCGGCGATGCCGGAGTTGAGAAGCTCGTACGACTCCGGCGCAGGCTTCACGAAGGCCGAGGCGCCGAGCGCGTTCGCGACCGCTTCGGCCACGCCGCCGCCGGTGCGGATCTTGAGCCCCTGGATGTCGGCGATGCCGCTGATTGGCTTCTTAGTGAACATCTGCCCGGGCCCGTGCGTCCACACGCCGAGCAGTTTCACGCCCTTGTACTCGCCTACCTTCTGGAAATACTTCCAGTGAATGCGGGAATAGGCCACGGAATTGATCTCCGCCGTCTCGCCGGCGCCGGGCAGCTCCGCCATGAGCGGCAGGATGTGGCGCGCGGGCGTGTAGCTCGCGGTCACGAACGAAAGATCGACCAGGCCGTCGCGCACCGCGTCGAACGTGCCCGGCGCCGCCGCGGGGGCTTTCGGCAGCGAGGTAAACTTCACGCGGCCGTTGGTTGCTTTCTCCACTTCCTTCGTCCAGTTGGCTTGCCAAATGGTGATGTGGTGGGTCGGCGGCACCCAGGACGAGTACGTGAGCGTGGTTTGCGCGTACGCAGGCGTGGCGAACGCGCCGGCCGCAAGGCCGCACAACGCGAGTGATCGCATTTTCATGATTCCCCTCCTTTGAGGCCATAATCATAATTGTTTGCAACCGGCCGTGTGCGAAGTCACGCGGCGCGTTGTCAATCGAATTGCGTTTGGTTACGATGCTCGCTCGCTCGCTTGCCGCAAAGCGGGCGGTAACAGGGAGAGCGCATGCCACACGTTGTCACCAAATCAGACCTGGTCCAGGTTGCGGCGAAGGCCAGCAATCTCAGCAAGGCGGCGGCGGGAGAGGCGGTGAATGCGGTGTTCGACGCGATCGTTGCCAACGTCGCGAAGGGCAAGCGCGTCACCGTGGTGGGCTTCGGAACGTTCCTGCCGCGCAAGCGCAAGGCGAGGGCGGGACGCAGCCCCGCGAACGGCAAGGAGATCCGGATTTCAGCGAAGACCGTTCCCGCGTTCGCTGCCGGCCAGGGCTTCAAGGAGGCGGTCAACAAATAGCAGCAAGAGATTTCACCTCTGGAAGGGCTGCGCGGTTCGCCGCGCAGCCCTTTGTTTTTCTGAGCGTTGCAAAGCACAAAAAGCCTTGGCAGAATGCCTGAAGCACGATTCCTGCCAATGGACAAGCCGCTCATCCTTTCGCTCGACAGCCACGGTGTGCCGCACCGCTGGATCAGCTGGCAGCAGGCTTGCTTCTATTACGCGAAGAACCTGGTCGCCTGGACGCTGGGCGACGAGACCTTCACCTATTACGGCGGGATCTCGCGCATCACCGGCGAGCGCTCCAGCATCACGGCGCACTCGATCGTCGCGATCAAGGGCAAGGCGCTGGCGGCCAAGGGCTTCCACCAGGTGCCGCCGCTCAACAATCGGGAGCTTTTCCGCCGCGACCGCCATACCTGCGGCTATTGCGGCGGCGAATTCAGCTATTTCCGCCTGACCCGCGATCACATCACGCCGCTTTCGCGCGGCGGACGCGATTCCTGGATGAACGTGGTGACCGCGTGCAGGCAATGCAACGGCCACAAGCGCAACCGCCTTCCGCAGGAATGCGGTCTCGAGCTCCTGTACACGCCTTATGTGCCGAACAAGGCGGAGTACCTGATCCTCACCAACCGGCGCATCCTCGCCGACCAGATGGAGTTCCTGAAGCAGCACGTCGCGAGCCACTCGCGCTTGGTTCTCCGCCCTGCCTGATTTCTGGCGCCACAGCGGCTTTCATCTTCTAGAGCGTGATCCGGCCGGGCGGCTGCGGGTCACCGACGACTTCCTGCGCGCTTACTACCTGCGCCCGGAAGTTCGCCCGGTCGAGGAGTCGAGCGAGCAGGAACGCGCGCTGCACGCCGCCCTGATGGCACGGCCCGCGCGCGCTGTCAGCGAGGAAGAGCTTCAGAAAATCGAAGATGCGGACGCGCGCGACAACTACCGGGTCCTGCTCAAATTCCGCGAACGCCTGCTCAAGGCCGGCACCCTCGAAGGCTGCTACATGAGCCTTTTCCGCGGCACGGTCGACGTGCCGCCGATGTTCATCGACCAGCTCGCGCACGTCGCTCTCAGAAACGTGCTCGGCGACTCGGCCGATGCGCTCGAGGCGCGCGCGGGCGAAGTGTTCTTCCGCGAGCAGAAGGCGACGATCAGGGACGGACACGTGCTGCTCGCCGACCTCGAGACGGTGGAGATGCATGCTGCCGGCAGCCGCTACGGCAGCATCGGACGCCTCATCGTCGAGGCGCAGGGCGAGCTCGCGAGCGCCGAGCTCGAGGTCCTCGATCGCGCCAACGCGGAGCGCTATTGGTCGCGCGAATCGAAGCACGACACGGCGGTGAGCTTCACCTGCGGCCGGCCCGCGCTCGACGCTTTCGCCCGCGTGATCGAGAAATGGGTGGCGCACTTTCTCGATGTGAAGGTCAGGGTGCGGCCGATCCGCGCGATCGAGGAGCCGCGCTGGGCATGGCACGTCGGCCTCGACGCCGAGTCGACCGACATCCTGAACGAGCTTTGGTCCGGCAGCCAGGTCGACCCGGGCCGCATGCGCAATATCCTTGCGCTCTTTTCGCTGACGTTCGACGACCCGGCAGCGATGCGACGCGAGATCGCCGGGCGCGCGGTATATCTTGCCCTGTCCGCCCGCGAGGGCGTGGTGCGCATGAAGCCGCAGAACCTGCTCACCAACCTGCCGCTCAATGAAGCCTGAGTACTGGGAGCGCGCCAAGCGCGCGCTCGCGCGCCGCGACCCCGTGATGGCCGGCATCATGCGGACGCATCCGAAAGTCTTTCTGGCGCGGCGCGGGGAAGCGTTCATGACGCTCGCGCGCGCCATCGTCGGCCAGCAGATCTCCGTCAAGGCGGCGCAAAGCGTCTGGGATCGCTTCGCCGCTTGCGTCGGCGAGGTCACGCCGCAGAACGTGCTCTCCAAACAGAGGCCGCTGTTGCGCGCCTGCGGACTTTCGGACCGCAAGACCGAGTACATCGCCGATCTCGCGCAGCACTTCGCCGACGGCGCGATTCACGTGCACCGCTGGCCGCAGATGAGCGACGAAGAGATCGTCGCGGAGCTGGTCGAGGTGCGCGGCATCGGGCGCTGGACCGCGGAGATGTTCCTCATCTTCAACCTGCTGCGCCCGGACGTGTTCCCGCTCGACGATCTCGGCCTGCAGAAGGCGATCCGGATCTCCTATTGCAAAAGGAGAAAAGTGTCGGTCGACGCCATGCGCAAGCTCGGCGAGAACTGGCGGCCGTGGCGCTCGGTCGCCACCTGGTACCTCTGGCGCTCGCTCGATCCGTTGCCGGTAGAATACTGAGCAAACAAAGGAGGCGGCGCGATGAGCGCAGTGCTTTCCGATCTCCTTCCTCGCGAGCCCGATCCGCGCGCCGGGGCGGCGCTCATGGCCGGGGGCACGGCGCTGCTCGCGTGCCTTGCGCTGCTGGTTTGCGCTTTTCTCGGCCTGCTGCCCTGGCAGGTGGCGATTCAGGGCACTGCCGGCGTGGCGACGCTGGTGCTGCTCTTCTACCTCATGATGCGCACCGGGCTGAACCGGCGCTTCAGGGACCCGAGCCTCGCGACCGAGCAGACCGCGGCGGCGATCCTGTTCCTCGCTTACGTGATGTATCACGCGGCGCCGGTGCGCGAGGCGCTGACGCTGTTCTTCCTGCTCGTGATGCTCTTCGCCGTGCAGCGCCTGAGCGCCGCGCGGCTCGCTGCGCTCTCGGTGCTCGCCCTTCTCGCCTACGGCACGGTGCTGCACCTGTCGTATCTGCGCGACCAGAGCGCCATGGACGTCAAGGGCGCGCTCACGCAATTCGCAGTGCTGATGATCGCGCTGCCGTGGTTTGCGGCGATGGGCGGCTACGTCAACCGCCTGCGCGCGCGGCTCTCCGAAACGAACCGCAGCCTCGAGCAGGCGTTCGGCCGCATGCAGGAATTGGCGGCGCGCGACGAGCTTACCGGCGCCTACAACCGGCGCTTTCTCATGGAGACCATGACGCGCGAGCAGGCGCGTGCCGCGCGGCTGGGAGCGAGCTGCGCCGTGTGCCTGATCGACGTCGATCACTTCAAGACGGTCAACGACACGCTCGGCCATCCGGCCGGCGACGAAGTGCTGAAGCGCGTGGCCGCCGTCGCGGCGCGCGGGCTGCGCGCAGCGGATGTTTTCGGGCGCTTCGGCGGCGAGGAATTTCTCGCGGTTCTGCCCGACACGGATCGCGCCGGCGCGCTGCTGGTCGCCGAGCGCATCCGCGCCGCCGTGGCGGCCGAGACGCAGGTCACGGTGACCATCGGCGTGGCGCAATCGGCGAAAGACGACGTCGCCGCGGTTCTAGCACGCGCCGACCAAGCCTTGTATCGGGGCAAAGCGGCGGGCCGCAATCGAGTCGTATAATCGCGCGCCGATGAAAACCACCTTCCTCGAGTTCGAGCAGCCGATCGCCGAGCTGGAAACCCGAATCGAGGAGCTGCGCTACGTGCAGGACGACTCGGCGGTGGACATCTCGGAAGAGATCCAGCGCCTCACCAAGCGCAGCCAGACGCTCACCAAGGACATCTACGGCAAGCTCACGCCGTGGCAGGTCTCGCAGGTGGCGCGTCATCCGCAGCGCCCCTACACGCTCGACTACGTGCAAGTGCTCTTCACTCACTTCGAAGAGCTGCACGGCGACCGCAGTTTCGCCGACGATCTGTCGATCGTCGGCGGGCTCGCGCGCTTCGGCAACGAGCCGTGCATGGTGATCGGCCACCAGAAAGGCCGCGACACCAAGGAAAAGATCCTGCGCAACTTCGGCATGCCGAAGCCCGAGGGCTACCGCAAGGCGCTGCGGCTGATGCGCCTCGCGGAAAAATTCCAGCTGCCGGTGTTCACCTTCGTCGACACGCCCGGCGCCTACCCCGGCATCGACGCCGAGGAGCGCGGCCAGTCCGAGGCGATCGGCAGGAATCTTTTCGAGATGGCCCGCCTGCGCACGCCGATCATCGTCACGGTGATCGGCGAGGGCGGCTCGGGGGGCGCGCTCGCGATCGCGGTCGGCGACGTGATTCTGATGCTGCAGTACGCGACCTACTCGGTGATCTCGCCGGAGGGCTGCGCGTCGATTCTCTGGCGCAGCGCGGAGAAGGCCCCGGAAGCCGCCGAGGCGCTCGGCATTACCGCGAGCCGCCTGAAGACGCTGGGACTCATCGACCGCATCGTGCCCGAGCCGCTGGGCGGCGCGCAGCGCGACCCGCAGGCGACGGCGCAGTCGCTGCGCAAGGCGCTCGCCGAGGCGCTGAAGCAGCTGAGCGAGAAAAAGCCGAGGGAGCTGGTCGAGGAGCGCCTGGAACGGCTCATGAGCCATGGCAAGTTCAAGGAAGCTGCCGAGCGCTAGCGCGCTTCCAAAAGGAAAGAGGGTCGCGGTAGCGCTTTCCGGCGGCGTGGATTCCGTGGTCCTTCTGCACCTGCTCAAGGGCCGCAACGGCCTAAGCGCCCTCCACGTTCATCACGGCCTGAGTCCCAACGCCGACGCCTGGGCAGCGTTCTGCAGGAAGCTGTGCAGGGCGTGGCGCGTTCCTCTCAAGGTCAGCAAAGTGAAGGTCACGCCGCGAGGCAAAGGACCGGAAGCGGCCGCGCGCGAGGCGCGCTACGAGGCTTTCAGGAAGTCAAAGGCGCAGGTCATCGCGCTTGCGCACCATCTCGATGATCAGGCCGAAACCGTGCTCATGAACCTGCTGCGCGGTTCCGGGCTGCGCGGCGCGAGCGGCATGCGGCCGGCGGCGCGCTTCGGCGACAAGCTTCTTGTGCGGCCGCTGCTCGAGCGCTCGCGCGCGCAGATCCTCGAATACGCGCGCGAACACCGCCTGGAATGGATCGACGACGAAAGCAACGCGGACGAGGCGCTTACGCGCAACTTCGTGCGCCTGCGGCTTGGGCCGCTGATCGAAAGCCGCTTTCCCGCCTGGAAGCGATCCCTCGCCCGCGCGGCGAAGCGCTTTGCGCGCAAGGACGCTCGCGCCGAAGAACTGCTCAGAAGCTACCTGAAACAAAAAGGGCTCAAAGCGCCCAGCGAGGCGAGGCTCGTGGAGATGCTGAAGCAACTTACCTCGGGCGGTGCGCGCACAAGGATCGAGCACGACGGAGTGATTCTGCGCGTCTACCGCGGGAAGGTAAGGTTGGAAAAACAAACTCCGGCGGCGCCGTTCGCGGCGGTCCCTTGGCGCGGCGAGCGCCGCGTGCCGATTCCTGCGCTCGGCGGCGAATTGCGGTTTCGCAGCGCGCGGGGGGCCGGCGTTGACGTGGGTCAAATGAAACGCGGCGCGTTCGCGGTGCGATTGCGCTCGGGGGGCGAGAGGCTGCAGCCCGATGCGCGCCGGCCGCGGCGCACGCTCAAGAACCTGTTCCAGGAAGCCGGCGTGCCGCCCGCAGAGCGCGACCGGCTGCCTTTGCTGTTTTGCGGCGAAGATCTGGTCTGGGTCCCGGGCATCGGCGTGGACGCCCGCTATCAGGCGGCGGCGCGCACGCGCGGCATGATCCCGGAGTGGCGCCGCGCGTCTATGCACTGAATGGGCGCTCTGCTATCCTGCCTCGTCATCGCGACGTTACCGGAGAACTTGCAATGCTCAAGACAAAGCTCAGTTTCAGGTTTGCAGTCTCGGCGTCGGCCGTTGCCGCGCTCTTCGCTGTCTCGTTGATCGAGCCGGCCTACGCGCAGGAGCGCAAGTCGATCCGCTGGGCGACTTCCAGCGTGGATTCGTACGGCTACAAAGTCGCCGCCTCGATGGTCAAGATCGTCGAGGAAGCGCTCGGCGGCCAATACACCGTCACGGTGAATCCTTATCCGTCGACGACCGGCGCGATGAAGGCGGCGATGGACGGCACAGGCGAGATCGGCTACACGGCCGACGTCGGCATGACGCAGCTTTATGCCGGCGAAGGCGGCTTCAAGGGCTACCAGGCGGCGAAGGGCAAGCTGGTGCACACCTGGTACGCCTACCCGATGGAATCGTTCATGGCTGTTGCGGCCAAGGACGCCGGCAAGTACAAGTGCTGGGGCGACTTCAGCGGCAAGCCCGTTTTCTTCACCACCGCGGGCTTCATGAACTGGCTCAACTTCCAGCGCATCTACAAGACTCTCGGCTACCAGTTCAAGCACGTCCAGATCGACCCGAAGAGCCAGACCGATGCGCTGCAGGCCGGCACGATCGCCGGCTCGGTCGCCTATACGACCGCCGGCCGCTCGCTCGCGCCGTACTGGAAAGAGACCGAAGTACGCATGGACGTGAAGGTGATCAATCCGTGCCCGCAAGAGGTAAGCAAGCTCAAGGCGGCCGGCCTCGCCGTCGTCGACGTCAATCCCAAGGAGGCGTTCAGCAAGGACGTCGGCGTGCAGCAGATCCAGGGCGTGCCGATCCTGTTCGCCTACAACGTGCGCCAGGACATGCCCGAGGAAGTGGTCTACAAGATGGTGAGCGCGTTCGACAAGAACAAGGACAAGCTCGCCGCCGCCGATCCGGGATTCACGCCGATGGCGAAGGATTTCGTCGGCATGCAGGTGCAGGGCATCAACGCCAACCCGGACATTCCCGTGCACCCGGGCCTCGCCAGGTTCCTGAAAGAGCGCAAGGCCTGGAACGACAAGTGGAAGATCGCCAAGTAGCCGCGCAGCAGGGCTGAAGCATAAGGCGCCGGCAGGGGACCGGCGCCCAAAAGGAGGAGAACAAAAAGCATGCTGCGCGAGCGGCTGAAGCGCCTCGCCACTCTGCCGAGCCTGATCTTCGTCTTCGGGACGATCCAGTTCGTCTGGCTCGTCTGGTACTTCTACACCGGCTACGGCGGCCCGCAGGAATTGTGCGCGCAGGTGCTGTCCATCGCGCTCATCCTGCAGGTGCTCTTCATGTACAACAAAGGCGACTTGTACGCCTGGCTGCCCGTCTGGGCGAACCGCGTGATCGTCGCCCTCTACATCGCCGTCTGCCTGTACGCGCTCTACTATTTTCTCCGCTACTTCGAAGACGTCGCGATCTACCGGCAGGGCTCGTACACGACGCAGGATTTCATCGTCGGGCTTCTCATGTTCCTGCTGGTGATGGAGCTCTCACGCCTCGCCCATCCCACGCTGTTCTGGGTCAATGTCGTCCTGGTCGTGTATACCCTATGGGGCTACCTCAGCCCGGTGGACTTCTTCTGGCATCCCGGAACGAGCTTCTACCGCATCGTCACTTCGAGCACGGTCGAGCTCTCGACGGGCATCTGGGGCATCTACGGCCAGCTCGCGCTGACGCTGATCGCCGCCTTCCTGCTGCTCGCCGCAGCCGCCAACGGCTTCGGCGCGCAAAACGCGATGATCAACGTGATGCGGCGCCTTGCCGGCCGCTCGCGGCAGCTGGTTCCGCAGTCGGCGGTTCTCGGCTCGCTCGCGGTCGGCATGATCAGCGGCAGCGGATCGGCCAACGCGATCGTGGTCGGCAGCATCACGATCCCGCTCATGAAGCGCTACGGCGTGCCGGGCGCATTTGCCGGCGCCATCGAGAGCTCGGCATCGATGGGCGGGCTCATCATGCCGCCGATGATGGGCGTCGGCGCGTTCCTCATGTCGGAGTTTCTCGGCGTGCCGTATTGGGACGTCGTGGTTCGCGGATTCGGGCTCGCGCTCGTCTACTACGCAACGCTTGCCCTGGTGGTCTATCTTCTTTGCGTGCGGCTGTTGCCGCGCGATTACGTCCCGGCGCCGACGGTTCCGCTCTACGATCAGGTGAAAACGGGGATCTTCTTCCTTTCCGTCGCCTTCCTCATCGTCCTGCTGGGATGGGCGGGTTTCGGCGAGCTGCTGGCGGCGCTCTATACCGGCGCGTTCATGCTCGGGTTGCTGGTGCTGGCATACCTCTACTTCAAGCACGCGCGCAGAGACCCGTTGGTGGCGAAAGAGTCGTTATTCGGCAATCTTCGCCTCGTGATCCAGACCCACGCCGAAATGACGTCGTATCTGACGCTTCTGCTGGCGACCCTCGGGATCATGATCGGGCTTTTCACCGTGACCGGCTTCATCAACCGCATGGGCGCGGCGCTGCTCGATCTCGGCGCCTGGAACATCGTCGCCATGATCCTGATGGCGTACCTGTTCGGATGGCTGGTCGGCGCCGGGCTGCCGCCGACGGCCACCTACATCATCGGCGCGGTCATCATCGTCGGACCGATGCGCGAGATGGGCGTGAATCCCTGGGTTGCCCACTTCTTCGTCTTCCTGCTCTCCGTCTGGGGCGAGCTGTCGCCGCCGACCTCGCTCACCGCGGCCGTCGCGGCGCGCATCGCGGAGGCCTCGTTCATGCGCACCATGTGGGAGGCGCTGAAGATTGCCCTGCCGATCACGCTCATGACGTTCGCCATATTCGCCCGCACCGACATGGTGGTGAATCCGGGCTGGCGCCAGGTGCTCGCCTCGGCGATCGTGCTCGTCGGCACGTCGAGCATCGGGTTCGCGATGTTCGGGCGCTTCGTCGAGCGCCCGGTCTCGGACGTGCTGCTGCGCATAGCGCTCGCCGCGTTCGCCTTCGTGGCGCTTTTGTATCCCGACGGCAACGTCGCGCTCGGCGCGGCGCTGATCGCGCTGCCGGTCACCGTCTTCGGCGTCTGGCGCCACCGGCACATCGCCTCGCCGAAGGGCGAGCTGCAGGCGCAGCCCGCCGCCTAGACCGAATCAAAATCAGGGACAGACCACGTTTTCCTGGAGGAAAACGTGGTCTGTCCCTGATTAGCTCTGCTCCGGCATTCGATCAGCTCGCACAGCGTGGCGATGCGCCCGGAAAATTCGCTGCGGACCTGTCGGATCATGCTAACCCTTTGCTAAAATGGCGAAATTTACTTTCCGGACCCTAAAGGCAATGGCAGCCGAGCGCACCCTCTCCATCATCAAGCCCGACGCGGTAAGGAAGAACGTCATCGGCCAGATTCTCGCGCGCTTCGAGACGGCGGGGCTGCGCATCGTGGCCGCGCGTATGACGCATCTTTCGCGCGCCGAAGCCGAAGGCTTCTACGCGGTGCACCGCGGCCGGCCGTTCTTCGGCGACCTCGTGGAGTTCATGACCTCCGGGCCGGTGCTTATCCAGGTGCTGGAAGGCGAGGGCGCGATCGCGAAAAACCGCGAGCTGATGGGCGCCACCGATCCGAAGAAGGCGGCGAAGGGCACCATCCGCGCCGACTTCGCGGACTCGATCGATGCGAACGCGGTCCACGGGTCCGATGGCCCGGACACCGCCAAGACCGAGGTCGCGTACTTCTTTCCGGCCTGCGAGGTGTATTCAAGGTGAATGAGGCGGTGAAGCGGAACCTCCTCGGTCTCGACGCGCAGGCGCTCGGGCGCTTCTTCGAGGCGCTGGGCGAGAAGCCGTTCCGCGCCCGCCAGGTGCTGCGCTGGATCCACCAGCAGAGCGAGTCCGACTTCGCCCGCATGAGCGACCTGTCGAAGGCCCTGCGCGACAAGCTCGCCGAAACCGCCTGCATCGTCGCGCCGGCGATCGTCGGCGACACGCCGGCCGAAGACGGCACGCGCAAGTGGCTGGTGAAGGTCGACGGCGCCAACGCGGTGGAGTCGGTGTTCATTCCGGAAACCGCCCGCGCCACGCTGTGCGTCTCCAGCCAGGCCGGCTGCGTGCTCGATTGCTCGTTCTGCGCGACGGGCAAGCAGGGGTTCAACCGCAATCTGACCGCTGCCGAGATCGTCGGCCAGCTCTGGTCTGCCAACAAAATACTCGGGGTTGAGCGCAAGACCGAGCGGATCATTTCGAACGTTGTCTTCATGGGCATGGGCGAGCCGATGCTCAACCTCGACCACGTCATCCCGGCGCTGCGGCTGATGCTGGACGACAACGCGTATGGGCTGTCGCGCCGGCGCGTGACGGTGTCGACCTCCGGCGTGATCCCGGGGATCGACCGGCTGCGCGACGAATGCCCCGTGGCGCTCGCCGTGTCGCTGCACGCGCCCAACGATCGGCTGCGCGACGAGCTGGTGCCGGTCAACCGCAAGTACCCGCTTTCCGCGCTCATCGCCGCGTGCAACCGCTATCTCGAGAAGGCGCCGCGCGACTTCATCACCTTCGAGTACGTCATGCTCGAAGGCGTCAACGACACCGAGGCGCATGCGCGGGAGGCCGCCGCGCTGGCGCGCCGCGTGCGCTGCAAGTACAACCTGATTCCGTTCAATCCCTTTGCCGGATCGGGCTACAAGCGCTCGAGCGCCGAGCGCATCCGGCGATTCGCCGAGATCCTGCAGCGCGCCGGCGTCACGGTCACTACCCGGAAAACAAGAGGCGACGACATCGCAGCGGCCTGCGGGCAGCTCGCCGGCGACGTCGCCGACCGGACGCGCCGCAGCGCTCGGCGCGTACCTATAAAGGAGGTGCACGCGTGAGACGCTTCGTGTACGCCGCAAGCCTGCTCGTCGTCGCCGCATGCTCGACCCCGGCGCCGGTCGAGCCGTCGATGGACACCGGCGCCATCGGTGAAATCGGCGACCCGCGCAACCGGGCGCGCGTCCACACGGAGCTCGCCGCCGAGTATTACTCGCGCGGCAACATGGGGGTCGCGCTCGAGGAGCTGCGCACCGCGACGGCCGCCGACTCCTCCTACGCCCCGGCCTACAGCGCGTTGGGCCTCGTCTACATGGAGCTGCGCGAGAACCAGCTCGCCGAGCAGAATTTCGAGCGCGCGCTGCGCCTTGCGCCCAACGACGGCGACATCAACCATAACTACGGCTGGTTCCTGTGCCAGACCAAGCGCGAGCCGCAGTCCATCAAGTACTTCATGCAGGCGGTGCGCAACCCGCTGTACGCGACGCCGTGGCGCTCGTGGAGCGCGGCGGGCGTCTGCACGATGCGCACGAACAACCTCAAGGACGCCGAGGACTTCTTCCAGCGCGCGCTGAAGCTCGATCCGGACGAGCCGCAGGCGCTGCTGCAGCTCGGGCAGATCCGCTACCGGCAGGGGAGCATGCCGGAAGCGCGCAGGCTGGTCACGCGCTACAACAAGCTCGTCAACCCGAGCGCCGAATCGCTGTGGCTCGCGCTGCGCATCGAGCGCAAGCTCGGCGAGTACGTCGCCGAGCGCAGCTATGCCAATCAGCTGCGCCGGCGCTACCCCAGATCGCCGGAGTACCAGGCGCTGCAACGGGGCCAGTTTGACTGAGCTGACCGGCGTCGGCGCCGAGCTGAAGCAGGCGCGCGAAAGCCGCGGGCTCTCCATAGAGGACGTGGCCCAGCAGCTGAAGTTCGCGCCGCGCCAGATTGAATCGCTGGAAGCCGAGCGCTTCGAGCGCCTGCCCGGCCCGACTATTGCGCGCGGCATGGTGCGCAACTATGCGCGCCTGCTCAAGCTCGAGCCCGAGCCGATGCTCGAGCGCATGGCGCCGCGCGTCGCGCCGGCAACCGATTCGGCGGAGCTCGCGGCGCGCTTCAAGCAACCCGTGCCGTTCTCCGATAGCGGCCGGCGCTCGACTCTGATGTACGCCGGTTTTTCCATCGGCGTGTTGCTTCTCGTCGCGGTCGTCGCGTATACGTGGCAGCGCGAGGGCGCCACGCCGGAGTTCGTGGCGCCCGCGCAGCCGCAGCGCGAAGCCGATAAACCCGCGCCGGCGGTTGCCGCCGCGCCCGCGCCGCAGCCGGTGCGCGCCCAGGAGCCGCCGCCCGCGACGCAGCCGGAAGCGCAGCCAAAGGTGGAGAAACCGGTAGCGCAAAGCCCCAACCCGGAGCCGGAACAGCCCAAGCCTGTCCCTGCAGGCGTGCAGCAGCTGGTTTTCCGCCTGGAGAAGGAAGCCTGGCTCGAAGTCCACGACGGCGCCGGACGCCTGCTCGTGTCCTCGCTCAACCCCGCCGGCACGGAGCGCTCGGTACGGGGCCGGCCGCCGTTCGAAATAGTGATCGGCAACGCCTCCAGCGTGACGCTCACGCAGAACGGGCGCCCGGTCGACCTCAAGCCCCACATCAAGGTCGAAGTCGCCCGCTTCACTCTCAAATGAGCCGCAGAGTTTCCCGCCAGGTAGTGATCGGCGACGTCGTCATGGGCGGCGGCGCGCCGATCGTCGTGCAGTCCATGACCAATACCGACACCGCCGACGTCCGGGCTACGGCGCGCCAGGTGGAAGCGCTGGCGCGCGCCGGGTCCGAGCTCGTGCGCATCACGGTCAACACGCCGGAAGCTGCCGCCCAGGTGGCGCGCATCCGGGAGCAGCTCGATGCGGGCGGCTGCGCCGTGCCGCTGGTGGGCGACTTCCATTACAACGGCCACAAGCTGCTCACGCAGTATCCGGACTGCGCGCGTGCGCTGGCGAAATACAGGATCAATCCCGGCAACGTCGGCAAGGGCGCGAAGCGCGACGAGCAGTTCGCGATGATGATCGACTGCGCGCTGCGCTACGGCAAGCCGGTGAGGATCGGCGTCAACTGGGGCAGCCTGGACCCCGAGCTCCTCGCCCGGATGATGGACGAGAATGCCCGCCGCTCGCAGCCGCTGGAAGCCGAAGAGGTGATGCGAGAGGCGGTGATTCGCTCTGCGCTCGAATCGGCGCGCCAGGCCGAGGAATGGGGCCTTGCCGCCGGCAGGATCGTGATCTCCTGCAAGATGAGCCAGGTGCAGGACCTGATCGCCGTGTACCGCAGCCTGGCGCAGCGCTGCGATTACGCGCTGCACCTCGGTCTTACCGAAGCCGGCATGGGCTCCAAGGGCATCGTGGCGTCCACTGCGGCGCTCGCGGTGCTGCTCCAGGAAGGCATCGGCGACACGATTCGCGTTTCGCTGACGCCGGACCCGGGCGGCGACCGGACCAAGGAAGTGCAGGTGGCGCAGGAAATCCTCCAGACCATGGGGCTGCGCGCCTTCACGCCGATGGTGAGCGCCTGTCCGGGCTGCGGGCGCACGACGAGCACGGTGTTCCAGGACCTCGCGAAGAAGATCGAGACCTATCTGCGCGAGCAGATGCCGGTCTGGCGCGAGCACTACCCCGGCGTCGAGAACATGCGGGTCGCGGTCATGGGCTGCGTGGTGAACGGCCCGGGAGAATCCAAGCACGCCGACATCGGCATCAGCCTCCCCGGAACCGGCGAGGTGCCGGTGGCGCCGGTCTACGTCGAGGGCCAGAAGACCGTCACGCTGAAGGGCGAGCGCATCGCCGAGGAGTTCCAGGCGATCGTCGAGGATTACGTGAAGTCGAAGTACCGGAAAACCGTCGCCATCAAAGCGCTCTAGCCATGCAGACCCTCCAGGCCGTGCGCGGCATGAACGACGTGCTGCCCGACGAGGCCGAGCTGTGGCTCGACTTCGAGGCGACGGTGCAGGACTGGCTCGCGCGCTATGGCTATCGCAACCTGCGCACGCCGCTGGTCGAGCACACGGCGCTTTTCCGCCGCGCGATCGGCGAAGCGACCGATATCGTCGAGAAGGAGATGTACTCCTGGCGCGACGAGCTCAACGACGAGGATCTGACGCTGCGCCCGGAAGGCACGGCCTCGTGCGTGCGCGCGGCGATCGAGCATAGCCTCGTCTACGACGGGCCGAAGCGCGTGTGGTACGCCGGGCCGATGTACCGCCACGAGCGCCCGCAGAAGGGGCGCTATCGGCAGTTCCACCAGTACGGCGTCGAAGCCCTCGGCTATCCCGGCCCCGATGTCGACGCCGAGCACATCGTCATGTGCGCGGCGCTGTGGCGCGAGCTCGGCCTTGCGAACCTCAGGCTCGAGCTGAACAGCATCGGCAGCCCCGAGGAGCGCGCGCGCTACCGCGCCGAGCTCGTGAAACACCTGGAGAAGCACCACGACCGCCTCGACGCGGATGCGAAGCGGCGGCTGCAGACCAACCCGTTGCGCACGCTGGACTCGAAAAACCCGATGGTGCAGGAGGTCGTCGCGTCGGCTCCCTCTCTTTTGCTGTATCTTGGAGAAGCGTCGCTCGCCCATTTCGACGCTCTGAAGCGCCTGCTGGCGGCGGCCGGTATCGAATACCGGATCAACCCGAAGCTGGTGCGCGGGCTCGACTACTACAACCTCACCGTGTTCGAATGGATTTCGCCGGACCTGGGCGCGCAAGGCACCGTATGCGGCGGCGGCCGCTACGACGGCCTTTTCGCCCAGCTCGGCGGCAAGCCGACGCCGGCCACGGGGTTCGCCATGGGCAACGAGCGGCTCATCGCCTTGCTGCGCGACTCGGGCCGCAAGCCGAGCTCCCGCCCGCCGCACGGCTACGTGATCCACCAGGGCGAGGGCACGCTCGAATTCGCCCTTAAGCTCGCCGAAGAGCTGCGCGCGCAAAATCTGCGCATCGTGCTGCACGCGGGCGGCGGGGGGATGAAGTCGCAGATGAAGAAAGCCGACGGCAGCGGCGCGCTCTACGCGCTCATCGTCGGGGAGGACGAGCTCAAGGCGGGCGAAGTATCGGTGAAGCCGCTGCGAAGCGGCGGGCCGCAGCTGCGCCTTGCGCATGACGCCGTAGCCAATGCATTGAAAGGAAGCTGATGCCGCTCGATCTCGAAGAACAGGAACAGCTCGCCGAGCTCAAAGCGTGGTGGAGGGACCAGGGCGGTAAGGTGGCCGCGCTGGTGCTGGCGATCGCCGTCGGCTTTGCCGGCTGGCAGGGCTGGCGCTGGTACCAGTTCAACCAGTCCATCTACGCGGCGGCGCTCTACGACACGGTTTCCAAGGCCGCACAAGCGAACGACGGAAAGGCGTTGCGCGATGCGTCCGGCACGCTGGTCGAGAGCTATCCGCGCACGCTGTACGCTTCCATGGGCGCGCTGGTTGCCGCGCGCTATTACTTCGAGCACAACGACCTGAAGAGCGCCAAGGCGCAGCTGCAGTGGGTGCTCGAGCGCTCGCCTTCCGACGACTTCCGCGATCTCGCGCGCCTGCGGCTCGCGTCGGTGCTGCTCGATGAAAAGGCCTACGACGAGGCGCTGAAGCTCGTCGCTGCGCCGCATGCGCCCGCGTACGAGGCGCAGTACGCCGCGCTCAAAGGCGACATCCTGGTCATGAAAAATCAGGCGGCCGAGGCGAAAGCCGCCTACAAGCTCGCGCTCGAAAAAGCGGACAAGCGCGAGGGCGCTTTCCAGGAAAGCGTGCGCATGCGGCTCGAAGCGCTCGGTGGCTAGCCGATGAGGGCGGCGGCCGTCGCGATGACTGCGCTCGCGCTCGCGGGATGCAGCCTGTTCAGCTCCGACAGCGGGCCCAAGCCCGCCCCGCTGCCGCCGCTCGAGCGCGCGCAGGACGTGCGCGTGCTGTGGACCGCGCAGGTCGGCGGTGCCGAGCGTTTCGTCTTCACCCCGGCGCTTTCCGGCGACTCGGTGTACTCGGCGGGACGCGACGGCACGGTGGTGCGCCTCGACGCGGCGAGCGGCGCGCAGCGCTGGCGCGCGTCCACCGAAACGCGGCTTTCTGCCGGCGTGGGGACCGACGGGCGCGTCGCCGCGGTCGCAACGGAGCAGGGGGAGGTCATCGTCCTCGACGCGGCGAACGGGACGCAGCGCTGGCGCGCGCGCGTATCGAGCGAAGTGCTGGCGGCGCCCGCCGTGGGCTTCGGCCTGGTGCTGGTGCGCAGCGTCGACAACCGGATCTTCGCCTTCGGCGAGGAGGACGGGAAACGCCGCTGGGTGTACCAGCGCGCGCCTGCCTCGCTTATCGTGCGCAGTCCTGCCGGGATGAGCGTGCTCGGCGACACGGTTTTTGCCGGTTTTTCGGGCGGCAAGCTCGCCGCAATCGCGCTTTCCAATGGCGGCGTGCGCTGGGAGTCGACGGTGGCGCTCCCCAAGGGCACCACCGAGCTGGAGCGTGTCACGGACGTCGTGGGCGAGCCGGTCGTGCAGGCCCGCGAAGTCTGCGTCGCGGCTTACCAGGGACGCGTCGCCTGCTACGACATCGCAAGCGGCCGGCAAGCGTGGGCGCGCGACCTGTCCTCGCTCACCGGCGTAGCCCTCGACGCGCGCTACGCGCTGGTAAGCGACGAGCGCGGCGCGGTGCACGCGCTCGACCGCACCAACGGCCGCTCGGTATGGAAGCAGGACCGTCTCACCAACCGCCAGCTTTCCCGGCCTGCAGCCATCGGCGCGGCGATCGCCGTGGGCGATTTCGAAGGCTATGTGCATTTCCTCGCGCGCGACTCGGGCGCGTTCATCGCGCGTTACGCCACCGGCGGCGGCGCGGTGCGCGCCGCGCCCGTGAATCTGCCCCGCGGCCTGCTGGTCCAGACGCAGAATGGCACGCTCGTCGCCCTCGACCTGTGAAGCGGCGCCGTGAAGCCGGTGATCGCGCTGGTCGGCCGGCCGAACGTCGGCAAGTCGACCCTCTTTAACCGGCTCACGCGCACCCGCGACGCCATCGTGCACGACGTGCCGGGTGTCACGCGCGACCGGCATTACGGCGAAGGGCGGCTGGGCGATCGGGCGTTCATCGCGATCGATACCGGAGGCCTGGAGCCCGGCGCGGCCGAGGGCATCTACGTCGAAATGGCGCGCCAGGCCGAGCAGGCGATCGCGGAGGCGGATGCGGTAGTGTTCATCGTCGATGGGCGCGCCGGGCTTACGCCCGGCGACCGCCAGATCGCGGAGAAGCTGCGCAAGCTGCGCACCCCGGTGCATCTGACCGTCAACAAGACCGAGGGCATGCAGCCCGACACTGCGGTCGCGGAATTCCACGAGCTCGGGCTCGGCGCCCCAGCGCCCATTTCGGGCGCGCACGGCGAAGGCGTGCGGGAATTGATGGAATTCGTGCTTTCGCCTTTTCCGGAAGCAAGGTTTTCCGAAGAAAAGCCCGACAAGGGCCATCCGCGCGTCGCGGTGGTCGGGCGTCCCAACGTGGGCAAGTCGACGCTGATCAACGCGATCGTCGGCGAGGAGCGCGTCATCGCTTTCGGCGAGCCCGGCACGACGCGCGACTCGATCGAAGTGCCCTTCGAGCGCGCCGGGCGCCGCTACACGCTCATCGACACCGCGGGCGTGCGCCGCCGCGGCAAGACCGGCACGCCGGTCGAGTACTTCTCGATCGTGAAGGCGCTGCAGGCGATCGAGGCATCGAACGTGGCGATCCTCGTGCTCGACGCGCTCGACGGCGTCACCGAGCAGGACGCGCACGTGGCCGGCTATATCCTCGAACGCGGCCGCGCGGTCGTGATCGCCGTGAATAAATGGGACGCCGCCGACAGGGAAAAGCGCAGCCGCATGAAGGCCGAGCTGCAGTGGAAGCTCGGCTTCCTCGGCTTCGCCGAGGCGCACCCCATTTCGGCCAAGGAAGGCAAGGGACTCGCGGCGCTCATGCGCTCGGTGGACGCGGCCTACGCGGCCGCCATGGCGCGCCTCGCCACGCCGAAGCTCACTCGCGCCATGATGGCCGCGGTGGAGAAGCAGGCGCCGCCGAAGACCGGGCCGATCCGCCCGAAGATGCGCTACGCGCACCAGGGCGGAGTGAATCCGCCGCGCATCATCATCCATGGCAACGCGCTCGATCGCGTGCCGGAGTCCTACCGGCGCTACCTCGAAGGCTACTTCAGGACGAAATTCGAGCTCGCGGGCACGCCGCTGCGCGTGGAGTTCCGCACCGGGCGCAATCCCTACGCGGGCAAGAAGCGGGGCGCATGAGGCCGCTTGCGGCGCTTCAGCGCCCGGCGTGGCGCCGGAATTCGGCTGCGCAGCTCGTCCGCTCGGCGTGGCAGCGCAGCAGCCGGTACGCCGCGCCGCCGGGCGAGCGGATTTTGTCCTTGTGCGCCCGCCACAGCTCGAGCGCCGCTTCGCGGTTTCCGATCGCCAGGTGGCCGGTCATGCCGGCAAGCAGCAGGTACTCGCGCGCCTCGGTGCCGAGCTCCGGCTGCGTGGCGAGCAGGACCGTCGCGTGCTCGGCCATGCGCGCGCCGTCGCGCGCAGCCGACGCGCGAAACAGCGCCAGCCAGCGGCGCTGAAACTGCTGCAGCTCGGAAAAGCAGGGCCGCGCCATGATCTCGCGCCATACCGCGCCCGCGTCCTCCGGCGCCAGGTAGGGATTGATCGTCCGCGCGACATGCGCGGCGCTCAGCAGCCAGACGTCGAGATCGCGAGGCTCGCGGCATTCGAGGAGCCGCAGCTTCACGAGCTCGAGGTCTTTCTGCAGGCTGGCCGGCACGCGCTCCGGTGTGGGGATGCGCGGACCGACGAGGAAATCGCGCGCATACCCTGCAAGCCGCGTGTTCTCGAGCCGCTCGAAGGCGTACGCTCCCTCGTAAAGCGGGTTTACGGGACGGCGCCCGCGCGCGGGCTCGAGAAGCTCGAGCACCGGCACGTCGAGGTTGAGCAGGCCGACCAGCTCCAGCGCGCTTTTTTCCATGAAGCGCTGGCGCGCGGCGTTGAGATCGAGCACCGGGGCGAAGTCGGAGTTGGCCGGCATGCCGTAGCTCGCGATGAGCGGCTCGAGCGTGCGGCGGCTGCCGAGGTAGCGGGCGTCGAAGTCGCCCGGGTTGAGCATGTGCACCGTGCGCAGCTCCTGCGCGACGCCCGGCTGCTCGAAGATTTCGGCGCGCGCAGGAAGCGGCAGCGGCTTTTCGCTGGCGACGATCAGCACGTCGTGGTCGCTGGGCGCGAATACCGCGTAGTGCGCGAACTCCTCCCCGAGCGCGCGCAGCACCGTGGCGACGAGCGATGCGTCGATCTCGTAGAGTTGCATCCATTGCACCAGCAGGCCGCCGGGGTTGAGGTGGCCGCGGATGCGGCGGTAGAACTCGCGCGTGAAGAGGCTCGACACCCCGCTCACCCAGGGGTTCGAAGGCTCGGAGATGATGAGGTCGTAGCGCCGGTGGCGGGTGGAGAAAAAGCTCTTCGCGTCGTCGATGAGAATCGCGCCGCGCGGATCGGCGAAAGCGCCGCTGTTGCGCGGCATGAAGCCGCGCGCCGCCCGGGCCATGGCCGCCTCGATTTCCACCGTCTCGACGCGCTCGATGGAAAGGCTTTGCAGCAGCGTATGCATGGTGAGCCCGGTGCCGATGCCGATCACTGCAGCGCTTTTCGCGTCGGGCTTCAGCGCGAGCGGCAGCGCGCCGGTGAGCACCATGGTGATCTCGTCGGTGCCGCGCTCGCCGCTCGGGTCGAGATTGATGGAGCCGTCGGATTTGCCGTTGGTGCGCAGGCTTACCGCTTCCGGGTACTGCACCAGGTGCACCGTCGCCGTCTTGCCGTCCTGCGCGAAAAGAATCTTCGCGTCGCGCGAGGCGGCGAGCTCGCCATAGCGGAAGACGCCGGCCGTCATCTTGTTCGCGTCCAGCCGCACGCCGAAGGCCACGGCGAGCGCGAGCGTGGCGCACACGGCGCCGCTCCATGCGGCGAGCCGCCGCGGAGCAAAGAAGGCGAGCAGCGCGAGGCCGGCTGCGATGTCGACCAGCGAGCCCGCGATCAGCGTGCCTTTCAGGCTGGCAAGCGGCAGCCCGACGTGCACGGCGAGCAGCACGCCCGCGATGGCGCCGAGCGTGTTGGCGGCGTACACGCGGCCGATCGCCGCTTCGCCGCCGCCGCGGCGCAGCATCGCCCCGGTGATGAGCGGCAGCGTCATTCCGGCGCAGAACGTCGCCGGCAGCATGACGAGCGCCGAGATCGCCTGCCCGGAGAGGTTGAAGAGGAGATACCCGGTTGGCGTGCGCCCAAGCCCGTTCATGAGCGTTTCCATGAGCGAGAAGGTCACGTCGTAGACCGGCAGCGTGGCGAGCGCGAGCAGTCCCATCACGACTTGCACCCAGCCGAGCAGCCGCTCCGGAGAGGCGCTGCGGTCCACGTGCCTGCGCACCGCAAGGCCGCCGAGCGCGAGACCCAGGATGAAAGTCGAGAGCATGACCTCGAACGAGTGCGTGGAGGCGCCCATGACGAGGGAGAGCATGCGGATCCACGCGATCTCGTAGACGAAGGAAGCGAGCCCGGTGAAAAACGCTACCGCAAGGAGCAGCCGCGAGCGCACGTCGCGCCCGGCGTGCGCCGCGAGCGGCGCGTCGTGCGCCGGGCGGGCGAGCAGCCACACGGCGAGCGCCAGCACGATGTTGATCATCCCCGCCGTGCGCAGCGTGCCGGGCAGCCCGACCCAGGCGATGAGCGCGAAGCCGCTCGCGAGCGCGCCCGCCGCCGCGCCGAGGCTGTTGGTGAAGTAGAGCATCGCCACCGCTTCGCCCTGCGCGAGGGGATGCGCGCGCGCGAGCCCGGCGCTCATGAGCGGGAACGTCATGCCGAGCAGCACCGATTGCGGCAGAATCAGCAGGCAGGAGAGCGCGAGCTTCGCCGCAAGAGCGGACCCTTCATCTCCGAGCGCAGGCAAAAGCGATGCGTACGACCAGTCGGTGAGTCCCACGAACGCCGGATGGAAAACGAGCGCGAGGCCGCCGATCGCCGCTTCGACGAGCGCGTAGCCGAGCAGCGGGTTCGCCAGGCGGGCCGAGAGGCGCGCGCAGTACGCCGCCCCGGCCGCCATCCCGCCCATGAAGACGACGAGCACCAGCGATTGCGCATAGGCCGCGTGCCCGAGAAACAGCTTCAGGTAATGCGTCCAGATCGATTCGTAGATCAGGCCGGCGAACCCGGACGCGGTGAAAAGCACGTAGAACGCGCTGCGTGACATGGCGCGCGATGCTAATTTAAAAACCGATGCGTCTGTCGTTTCGCCTGTCGGCGTTTTACTTCGCGCAGTTCGCGCACGCCGGGATATTCGTCGCCTACTTCCCGCTGTATCTCGCCTGGCGCGGCCTTGGCGCGGTCGAAATCGCGTGGGTGCTCGCGCTGCCGCAGCTCGTGCGCATAGCGGCGCCGGCCGCCTGGGGCTGGCTAGCCGACCGCACGGGCGCCCAGCGCGGCGTCGTGGTGTTCTGCTGCGCGGCCGCGGTGGGAGGGTTTGCCTTGCTGCCCTTCACGACGAGCCTTGCGGCGATCGCCTGGCTGGTCGCGCTGACGAGCCTTTTATCGGCTGGCGCGCTGCCGTTGGTGGAGGCGATCACGCTTGGCTCGCTTGCCGGCCAGCACGGGCGCTACGGGCCCATACGAGTGTGGGGATCGGTCGGTTTCATCGCCACGGTGCTGGCCGGCGGCGCGTGGCTCGACCTGCAGCCGGTGCGCACGCTTCCGTTCGGGCTGGTGACGTTCGCGGCTGGCGCGCTCGCGGTCGCGCTGTTCTTGCCTCGCAGCGCAAGTCACGCGCAGCGGCACGCGCATGCACCGCTGCGCCGGACGCGCCCGGTCGTGGCCATCCTCGGCGCGGGTTTCTGCATGGCAGCCGCGCACGGCGCTCTTTACGTTTTCCTCACGCTGCACCTCGAGCGACAGGGCTACAGCGGTACTTTGATCGGCGCGCTCTGGACTCTCGGCGTGATCGCCGAGATCGTCGTGTTCCTCTTTCTGCCGGCGCTGTTCCGCCGCTTTTCGCTCTCCGGGATCCTGGCCGCGAGCTGCGTGTGCGCGGCGATTCGTTTCCTCGCGCTGGGCTGGCTCGCGGGCGTGCTCGTGGTCGTGGTGTTTGCGCAGTTGCTGCATGCCGCGTCGTTCGGTTCTTTCCATGCCGCCTCGGTCGCCGTGGTTCACCGCGTATTTCCCGAAGGCGCGCAGGCGCGCGGCCAGACGCTGTTCTCGGGACTGACGTACGGCGCCGGAGGTGCCGCCGGCGCCCTGGCGGCGGGCTGGGCCTGGCAGGCGGCGGGCCCGGGTTTCGCGTTCTCGCTGTCTGCGCTGATCGGGCTGGTCGGCCTCTATTTTGCTGGCTCCCTGAAACGGGCCGGGTTGTAAGCTGTCAACACCTCGGTCCGCTAAACCGTTAGAGGGCGTCATGATGCGTGCATACGTGCTTGCCTTGGCCGCTGCGGCGGCGCTGCTTCCGGGCTGCACGAGCGTCGAGACCACCAAAGCCGGCGCTGTCGGCGTAGAACGCGAGCAGCGCATGGCGGTTTCCGCCGAGGAGGTGGCCGCCAGCTCCAGGAAGGCCTACGCGGAGATGATGGCCGACGCGCAGAAAAAAGGCGTGCTCGACCGCGACCCGGCGCAGGTGCAGAGGGTGAAAGCCATCGTCGGCCGGCTCGTGCCGCAGGTAAGCGCTTTCCGTTCGGATGCGCGCAAGTGGCCTTGGGAGGTGCACGTTCTCTCGGTGCCGGAGGTCAACGCGTGGTGCATGCCCGAGGGCAAGATGGCGATCTACGGCGGTCTCATCGAAAAGCTGCATGCGAGCGACGCCGAGATCGCGGCGGTAATGGGGCACGAGATCGCGCACGCGCTGCGCGAGCATGTGCGCGAGCAGATTTCGCGGCAGGTGGTGACGCAGACGGCGGTGGGCATTGCCGGCGCGCTGCTCGGGGTGGGAGAGCTGGGGCAGAATCTCGGCAACATGGTGGCCGACGTGACGCTGAACCTGCCGAAATCGCGTCAGGCCGAGACCGAAGCCGACCGTATCGGCGTCGAGCTCGCCGCGCGCGCGGGCTACGACCCGCGCGCCGCGATCCATCTGTGGGAAAAGATGGCGAAGCTGAGCGAGAGCGAGCCGCCGAAGTGGCTCTCGACGCATCCGCCGCACCAGGACCGGGTCAAGGATCTGCAGATCTACGCCGAGAAAGTCCTGCCGCTTTACCAGGCGGCGGCTAAAAGCGGCGGCGCAAGCACCGGAAAATAAAATATAATGCCATGTTTCCGCGGTGCGGAAACATGGCCAAAACGCTCTACGACAAACTCTGGGATAGCCACGTCGTCCACGTCGAGCCCGACGGGACGGCCCTCCTCTACATCGACCGTCACCTGGTGCACGAAGTCACGAGTGCCCAGGCCTACGAAGGGCTGCGCGCCGCCGGCCGCAAGCCGTGGCGCGTCGACTCGGTAGTCGCCACGGCGGATCACAACACCCCGACCACCAACTGGGAAGAAGGCATTGCGGGCGTGCGCGATCCGTTCGCGCGCCTGCAGATCGAGACGCTGGACGCGAACATCGGCGAATTCGGCGCCAAGGTCTATTTCCCGTATCTCGACAAGCGCCAGGGCATCGTGCACGTCATCGGGCCCGAGCAGGGCGCGACGCTCCCGGGGATGACGGTGGTGTGCGGCGACTCGCATACCAGCACGCACGGCGCGTTTGCGTGTCTCGCTCACGGCGTCGGCACTTCCGAGGTGGAGCATGTGCTCGCCACGCAATGCCTGGTGACGCGCAAGATGAAGAACATGCGCGTCAACGTCGAAGGCCCGCTCGCCCGCGGCGTGACGCCGAAGGACGTGGTGTTGGCCATCATCGGGCGCATCGGCACGGCGGGGGGCACCGGCTATGCGGTCGAGTTCGCCGGCAGCGCGATCCGTGCGATGTCCATGGAAGGCCGCATGACGGTCTGCAACATGGCGATCGAGGCGGGCGCGCGCGCCGGCATGGTCGCCGTCGACGACTCCACGCTCGAGTACCTCAACGGCCGGCCGTTCGCGCCGAAGGGCGCGGAATGGGAGCGCGCGGCTGCCTACTGGCGCGGCCTGCGCAGCGATCTCGACGCGAAGTTCGACCGCGAAGTCACGCTCGACGCGCGCGAGATCAAGCCGCACGTCACCTGGGGCACCTCGCCCGAGATGGTCGTGCCGGTCGACGCCGCGGTGCCCGATCCGGACAGGGAAAAAGACGGCCTGCGCCGCGAAGGCATGGAGCGCGCGCTGCAGTACATGGGTCTCAAGCCGCGCACGCCGATCACCGACATCCGCATCGACAAGGTGTTCATCGGGTCGTGCACGAACTCGCGGATCGAGGACCTGCGCGCCGCGGCTGCGGTGGTCAAGGGCAGGCGCATCGCCTCTAACGTGCGCCTCGCGATGGTCGTCCCGGGCTCGGGACTGGTGAAGCAGCAGGCCGAGCGCGAAGGGCTCGATCGCGTGTTCCGCGAGGCCGGCTTCGAGTGGCGCGAGCCGGGCTGCTCCATGTGCCTGGGCATGAACCCGGACCGTTTGGAGGCGGGCGAGCGCTGCGCCTCCACGTCCAACCGGAATTTCGAGGGCCGGCAGGGCGTGGGCGGCCGCACACATCTTGTAAGCCCCGCCATGGCAGCGGCCGCGGCGATCGCCGGCCATTTCGTCGACATCCGGCGCTGGAGCTGAGGCGATGGACAAATTCACCGTGCTCACGGGTCTCGTCGTTCCTCTCGACCGCGCGAACGTCGATACCGACCAGATCATTCCGAAGGAATACTTGTCGTCGATCAAGCGCACCGGGTTCGCGCAGGGCCTGTTCGGCGCCTGGCGCCGCGACCCCGAGTTCGTGCTCAACCAGCCGCGCTACAAGGGCGCAACGATCCTGCTCGCGCGGCGCAACTTCGGCTGCGGCTCGTCGCGCGAGCATGCGCCCTGGGCGCTGATGGACTACGGCTTTCGCTGCGTCATCGCGCCGTCGTTCGGCGACATCTTTTTCACCAACTCGTTCAAGAACGGCTTCCTGCCGGTGGTGCTCAGCGAAGCCGAGGTCGAGCGCCTGTTCCACGAGTGCGCCGCGTTTCCCGGCTTCCAACTGAGAATCGACCTCGAGCGGCAGTCGGTGTCCAGCGTCGACGGTTCTCTCGCCATGCGCTTCGACATCGACCCGTTCCGCAAGCACTGCCTGCTGAACGGCCTGGACGAAATCGGCCTGACGCTGAGCCACGCGGACAAGATCCGGGCTTTCGAAGCGCAACGGAAAGCGCAATATCCCTGGTATTTCTGAAATGAAAGTCGCCGTTCTGGCGGGTGACGGCATCGGGGCCGAGATCATTGCGCAGGCAACCAGAGTCATAAGGAAGCTGGGCGTTTCGCTCGAGATGCAGGAAGCGCCGGTGGGCGGCGCGGGCTATGAAGCGGCGGGCGACCCGCTGCCTGCGGCGACGCTGAAGCTCGCGAAGGAAGCCGACGCAGTGCTCTTCGGCGCGGTCGGCGATCCGCGCTACGACACTCTCGAGCGCGCCAAGCGTCCCGAGCAGGCGATCCTGGGGCTGCGCAAGGAGCTGGGGTTGTTCGCGAACCTGAGGCCGGCGCAGGTGCACGCCGAGCTCGCCGGCGCTTCGGCGCTGAAGGCGGAGATCGTGGCCGGGCTCGACATCCTCATCGTGCGCGAGCTGACCGGCGACATCTACTTCGGCCAGCCGCGCGGCATACGAGAAGTCGGCGGCACGCGCGAAGGCTTCGACACCATGCGCTACAGCGAGCCCGAGATCCGGCGCATCGCGCGCGTTGCCTTCGAAGCCGCGCGCAAGCGCGCAAAGCGGGTCTGCTCGGTCGACAAGGCGAACGTGCTGGAGACCTCGCAGCTTTGGCGAGAAGTTGTTTCTGACGAATCCAAGAATTATAAGGATGTCGAGCTGAGCCACATGTACGTCGACAACTGCGCCATGCAGCTGGTCCGCGCGCCGAAGCAATTCGACGTGATCGTGACCGGCAACCTGTTCGGCGACATCCTGTCCGACGAGGCATCGATGCTCACCGGCTCGATCGGCATGCTGCCCTCCGCTTCGCTCGACGAGCGCGGCAAGGGGCTGTACGAGCCGATCCACGGCAGCGCGCCCGACATCGCCGGGAAAGGCATAGCCAATCCGCTCGCGGCGATTCTGTCGGCGGCGATGATGCTGCGCTATTCGCTGCGCGCGCCCGAGGCTGCGGTGCGCGTCGAGAAAGCCGTCGCGAAAGTTCTGCAGTCCGGACTGCGCACCGCAGACATCTGCACGCCGGGAACACGCAAAGTGGGAACGCAAGAGATGGGGAACGCCGTCGTTGCGGCGCTTTAAACTATGGGAATGCTGAGAGTAGGAATTGTCGGTTGGCGCGGTATGGTGGGATCGGTTCTCGTGCAGCGCATGCGCGAGGAGCGCGATTTCGACCCCATCGAGCCGGTGTTTTTCTCCACATCGCAGGCGGGCGGCAAGGCGCCGGACATCGGCAAGCCGGCCGACGCCGTGAAAAACGCCCTGGATGCCGCCGAGCTGAAGAAGCTGCCGGTGATCATTTCGTGCCAGGGCGGCGATTACACCAACGAGATGTACCCGAAGCTTCGGAACGAAGGCTGGAAGGGCTATTGGATCGACGCGGCGAGCGCGTTGCGCATGAAGGACGACGCGGTGATCATCCTCGATCCGGTCAACATGCCGCTGATCCAGTCGTCGCTGAAGAACGGAATTCGCAACTACATCGGCGGCAACTGCACCGTGAGTCTCATGCTCATGGGCATGGCGGGCCTGTTCCAGCGCGACGAGATCGAATGGATGACGAGCATGACCTACCAGGCGGCCTCGGGCGCCGGTGCGGCCAACATGCGCGAGCTCGTCGAGCAGATGGCGAAGATCGGGGAGAGCGCGAAGCGCCTGCTCGCCGATCCGGGCAGCGCGATTCTCGACATCGATCGGAACGTGACCGAGACGATCCGCTCGCCGGCGCTGCCAAAGGACAACTTCGGCTTTCCGCTGGCGGCGAGCCTTCTGCCCTGGATCGACAAGGACCTGGGCAATGGCCAGAGCCGCGAGGAATGGAAGGGCCAGGCCGAGACCAACAAAATCCTCGGCCGCAACGGCAATGCCATTCCGGTCGACGGCGTGTGCGTGCGCGTGGGCGCTATGCGCTGCCATAGCCAGGCGCTGACGATCAAGCTGAAGCGGCCGCTGCCGCTCGACGAGATCGAGGGCATGCTGGCGGAAGCAAACGACTGGGTGAAGGTCGTGCCCAACCGCCGGGAGGAATCGCTCGCCGAGCTGACCCCGGCAGTCGTGAGCGGAAAGCTGTCCGTTCCGGTGGGAAGGCTGCGCAAGTTGCCGATGGGCAAGGACTATCTGGCCGCTTTCACGGTCGGGGACCAGCTTCTCTGGGGCGCTGCCGAGCCTTTGCGGCGCATGTTGCGAATCCTTCTGGATTCAGGGGTGAAGTCTTAGAACCTGAAGAGAATTTCTCAATTTGCAGCCGTAAGCTCATGATGTTAAGGTAGTTGGTCCAGCCAAGAAGACCGACAGGGCGGGGGAATAAGTGAGCAGATTCAGCATAGCGATACTTGCGGCCGCGCTTTCGCTTGCAGCGCCGCTCGCGGCGTATGCCGTGGGACTCGGCCGGCTCACGGTGTTGTCTGCTTTGGGTCAGCCGCTCGACGCTGAAATCGAGATCGTTTCGCTGCAAAAAGGTGAGGAGCAGGGGTTTTCCGCACGCCTCGCGCCGATCGAGGCGTTTCGCCAGGCCGGCATAGAGCCGAGCCCGGTGCTCGCCGGAGCGCGGCTGACGGTCGAGCAGCGCGACGGTCGTCCCGTCATTCGCATCCGTACGCCGCAGCCGGTATCCGAGCCGTTCCTCGAGATGCTGGTGGAAGTCCAGTGGAGCGCGGGCCGCCTGGTTCGCGAATACACCTTCTTGCTCGACCCGCCCGAGTACAAAGGTCCGCAGCAGGCGATCGCCGCCGCACCGGTCACCAGGCCCGCGGCGCCGGAGGCCCAGCCGCTGCCGCCGGTGGAGGCGAAGCCCGAGGCAGCGCCCGCTCCCGCTCCCGCAGAACCGGCGAAAGAGCCTGCCGTAGCTGCGGCACCTGCGGCAATGCCGGCTGAAAACACGTACGAAGTCAAGAAAGGCGACACGCTCGGCCAGATCGCACGGCAGAACCTGCCGGCAGGCGTGACGCTGAACCAGATGCTGACCGCGATCTATCGCGCGAATCAGGACGCCTTCATCCGCGAGAACATCAACCTGGTGCGCGCCGGGAGCATTCTCGCCATCCCGGGCGGCGACACGATCGGCACGATCACCGCCGAGGAAGCAAATAGCCTCGTCCAGGCGCACCACAACGAGTTCACGGAATACCGCAGCCGCCTCGCAGCGGCACCCGCGCGTGCCGACACCACGCCCGGGCAACAGGCGGTTGCCGGCACCATCGAGCCCAAGCCTGAAGCGGCGGCGCCCGCCCCGCAGCGCGACCAGCTGCGCCTCTCCAAAGCCGAGCCGCAAAAGCCCTCGGCGCCGGGAGCGCGAGCCGCGCGCGAGGACGATGCGGTGGCGCGGGAGCGTGCGCTCAAGGAAGCGCAGTCGCGAGTCGCAGACCTCGAGAAGAATGTCGCCGATCTGCAGAAGCTCCTCGAGCTGAAGAACCAGCAGCTTGCCGAGCTCGAAAAGAAAGCGGCTGGGAAGCCTGCGCCCGCAGTGCCGGCGCCTGCTCCGGAAAAACCGAAGGCGGAAGCGGCGAAACCCGCGCCGACGCCGGAAGCGGCGAAGCCCGCACCGGCGCCGGCGACGATACCGCCCAAGCCCGCGGCCGCCCCGGAAGCGAAAAAAGCCGAGCCGGCAGCGAAAGCGAAGCCGAAGGCCGCGCCACCGCCTCCCGCGCCGAGCCTGATCGACGAGTTCCTCGAGAATCCGATCGCGCTGGCCGGCCTTGCGCTCGTAGTCCTGCTTCTCGCCGGCTATGGCTACTGGTCGTGGCGGCGCAAGAAAGCCACGCAGGCCAAGTTCCAGGACAGCGTTCTTGGCGCAGCGGCAGGCGCAGGAGCCGGTGCGGCCATCGGTGCCGCTGCGGCGGGCGCTGCGCCGCAGGCTGCGGCGGCCGCCCCCGCAGGGCGCGAGCCGGAGGAAGTCGATCCGATCGCCGAAGCGGACGTCTACATGGCGTACGGACGCGATGCGCAGGCCGAAGAGATCCTCAAGGAAGCGCTGCAGAAGGACGCGACCCGTGTGCCCGTCCACGCGAAGCTGCTCGAGATCTACGCCAACCGCAAGGACGCGAGGGCATTCGAGCAGACGGCGTTGAAGCTGAAGAGCCTGACCGGCGGCACCGGGCCGGAATGGGAGAAAGCGGCGGCACAAGGCCGGTCAATCGACCCGCAAAACGGTCTTTATGGCGGCGCACCCGGCGCGCCCGCTGCAGTTGCGGCGGCCGCAGCGGTACCCGCGGCCGCGGCGGCGGCGCCGACGCTCGACTTCGATCTCGGCGGCGCGACGACGCCGGGAACCGGCGCGCCGGATATCACCCTGGACGAAGGACAGAAGAGCGCACCTCCACCCGCCGTGGACTTCGACCTCGGTGCGGCGACGACACCGCCTCCTGGCAAGCCGACGAGCGACTTCAGCCCGGGCGGCACGTTGATCATGGAAGAACAGAAGCCCGAGTCCACGGTGGGCGGGCTCGACTTCGATCTCAATCTCGGCGCTCCCGCGGAGAAAAAGGCCGAAACGCCGGCCGCGCCGCCGCCAGCCGCGCCCGCCGAAACGGGCGGCGGTCTGGACTTCGACCTGAACCTCGACTTGGGCGGCGGGGAAACATCGGCGCCGGCGGACAAGCCTGCTCCCGCCGCGGCGCCGATGGACTTGTCGTCGATCAACCTGGATCTCGGATCCGCAGGCGAGCCGTCCACGGCGGCCGCGCCGAGCAACGATCCTAAGTGGCAGGAAGTCGCCACCAAGCTTGACCTCGCCAAGGCGTACGAGGAAATGGGCGACAAGGACGGCGCGCGCGAGCTGCTCAATGAAGTCATGAAGGATGGCGACGCCGCACAGAAGGGCCAGGCGCAGCAGCTGCTTTCGAAGCTCGGTTAACTGGCCCGCATCGCTTTAGGAATCGAATACGACGGCAGCCGCTTTCTGGGCTGGCAAACCCAGCCCGGCGGCGGCGCCGTGCAGGACGCGCTGGAGCGCGCGCTGAGCGCCGTCGCCGCGGCGCCCGTCGGCGTCACCGCCGCCGGCCGCACCGACCGCGGGGTTCACGCCCGCGCCCAGGTGGTCCACTTCGATACCGAGGCAGTGCGGCCCGGCCCGGCGTGGGTGCGAGGCGGCAATGCGCTGCTGCCGGATTCCGTCGCCGTGATGTGGTCGCGCGAGGTCGACGCCGCATTCCATGCCCGCTACAGCGCGCTTGCCCGCACGTATCGTTACGAGTTGCTGAACCGCCCGGTGCGCCCCGCGCTCGAGGCCGGGCGCATCGGCTGGTTCCATCTGGCCCTTGACATCGATCGCATGCGCGAAGCAGCCCGGTTCCTTGTCGGCGAGCACGATTTTTCGGCTTTCCGCTCCTCGCAATGCCAGGCAAAGACGCCGGTACGCGTGCTTCACTCGCTCGACATCGAGCGCCAGGGCGAGCGCGTCGACTTCGTGCTGCGAGCGAACGCGTTCCTGCACCACATGGTGCGCAACATCGTCGGGACGCTGGTCTATGTCGGCAAAGGGAAGCACCCGCCCGCCTGGGCGCGCGCAGTGCTCGAGTCCCGCGACAGGTCGCGCGCCGCGCCGACGTTCGGGCCGGAAGGCCTGTACCTCGAGAAAATAGAATACGAGGCGAAATGGGGACTGCCGGCTTGAGAACGCGCGTCAAGATCTGCGGCATCACGCGCACGCAGGACGCGCGCGGCGCCGCGCGCGCCGGCGCCGACGCCATCGGATTGGTGTTCTATCCGCAGAGCCCGCGCTTTCTGTCGGTCGAGCGCGCGGTGGAGATCCGCGACGCGCTGCCGCCCTTCGTGCAGGCGGTGGCGCTGTTCGTCAACCCGGACGCGGCTCAAGTCGCGCAGGTCATCGGACGCGTGCGGCCGGCGATGCTGCAGTTCCACGGTGAAGAAACCCCTGAGTTCTGCGCGCAGTTCGGCGCGCCGTTCATCAAGGCATGCCGGGTGAAGCCGGGGGTCGATTTGCTAGAATACCTGCGCCCTTTTTCGCGCGCGGCGGCGTGGCTGCTCGACAGCCATGTTCCCGAGTACGGCGGAGTGGGCGAGAGCTTCGACTGGTCGCTGGTGCCCGCCGCGGGCGATCATCCCCTCATCCTGTCCGGCGGGCTGGCACGCGGTAATGTCGCCGAAGCGATCCGCCGGGTGCGCCCTTGGGGCGTCGACGTTTCGAGCGGGGTGGAATCGGCGAAAGGCATCAAGGACGCCGCGAAGATCGCCGCCTTCATAGCAGAGGTCAGGAATGCAGATGTATGACTTGCCCGACGCGCGCGGGCATTTTGGCCCTTACGGCGGCGTGTTCGTCGCCGAGACGCTTACCGCCGCGCTCGAGGAGCTGCGCCTCGCCTACGAGCGCTCGCGCAAGGATCCCGAGTTCCAGGCGGAGTTCCGCTACGAGCTGAAGCACTACGTCGGCCGCCCGAGCCCCATCTACCACGCGAAGCGCTTGTCCGAGCGCTGCGGCGGGGCGCAGATCTACATCAAGCGCGAGGACCTCAACCACACCGGCGCGCACAAGATCAACAACACCATCGGCCAGGCGCTCGTCGCGCGCAGCATGAAAAAGCCGCGCGTGATCGCAGAAACCGGCGCCGGCATGCACGGCGTCGCGACCGCCACCGTCGCCGCGCGCTACGGCATGGAGTGCGTGGTGTACATGGGCTCCGAGGACATCAAGCGCCAGTCGGCGAACGTCTACCGCATGAAGCTCCTCGGCGCCAAGGTGGTGCCGGTGGAATCGGGCTCGAAGACCTTGAAGGACGCGCTCAACGAAGCGATGCGCGACTGGGTGACGAACGTCGACAGCACCTTCTACATCATCGGCACCGTCGCCGGCCCGCACCCGTATCCGATGATGGTGCGCGACTTCCAGTCGGTGATCGGCGAAGAGTGCCTGGTGCAGATGCCGGAGCTTGCGGGCAGGCAGCCCGACGCGGTGATCGCCTGCGTCGGCGGCGGCTCGAATGCCATGGGCATCTTCTATCCGTACATTGCGCACGAAAAGACGCGGCTCATAGGCGTCGAAGCGGCGGGCGAAGGGCTCGCGAGCGGCAAGCACGCGGCCTCGCTTTGCGCCGGCAGGCCCGGCGTGCTCCACGGCAACCGCACTTACCTGCTGCAGGACAAGAACGGCCAGATCACCGAAACGCATTCCGTCTCGGCTGGCCTCGACTATCCCGGCGTGGGGCCCGAGCACGCCTGGCTCAAGGACAGCAAGCGCGCCGAGTACGTGGCCGTGACCGACGACGAAGCGCTCGGCGCGTTCCACGAGCTGTGCCGCTACGAAGGCATCATCCCGGCGCTCGAATCGGCGCACGCGGTGGCGCACGCCATGAAGATCGCGCCGGCGATGCGCAAGGACCAGGTCCTGCTCGTGAACCTCTCGGGCCGCGGCGACAAGGACATGCACACCGTCGCGGCGCGCGCCGGCCTGGATTTTTGATGTCGCGCATCCAGGCCTGCTTCGAAGCGCTCGGACGCGCGCGGCGCAAGGCGCTGATCCCGTACATCACCGCCGGCGATCCGCATCCCGCGCTCACCGTGCCGCTGATGCGCGCGCTCGTCGAGGCGGGCGCCGACATCGTCGAGCTCGGGGTGCCGTTTTCGGACCCGATGGCCGATGGCCCCGTCATCCAGCGCGCGGGCGAGCGCGCGCTGAAGCACGGCGTCGGATTGTCCGACGTCCTATCCATGGTGGAAGATTTTCGAAAAGAAGACAACAAAACCCCCGTGGTGCTCATGGGCTACGCCAACCCCATCGAAGCGATGGGCTCGGAGCGTTTCATCGGCCGCGCCAAGGAGGCGGGCGTCGACGGCCTCATCGTGGTCGATTACCCGCCCGAGGAATGCGGCGAGTTCGCCGCGCAAGCGAGGCGCGCCGGAATCGACCCGATATTCCTTCTTGCGCCCACATCGACCGACAAGAGAATCCGGGAGGTGGCGCGCATCGGGAGCGGCTATCTCTACTACGTCTCGCTGCGCGGCGTGACCGGCGCCGGGAATCTCGACCTTGCCGACGTGGCGGCGCGCATGCCGAAGATCCGCGCCGCGACCCGGCTGCCGATCGGCGTCGGCTTCGGCATCCGCGACGCCGATTCCGCGCGCCGCGTGGCCGAGACGGCCGACGCGGTGGTCATCGGAAGCCGTATCATCCAGGAAATCGAAGCAGGAACGGCGGATGAGGCAGTGGCGCGCGTGAAAGCGTTCTTGAGACCGATCCGGCAGGCGCTCGACGCCTCGTCGCGCCAATGAGCTGGCTGCAGAAGCTTCTTCCACCGAAGATCCAGCGCACCGGCACCGGCGCGCGCAAGACCGTTCCGGAAGGACTGTGGACGAAGTGCGCGGCCTGCGACGCGGTGCTCTACAGCACCGATCTCGAGAAGAACCTCAACGTGTGCCCGAAATGCGGCCACCACGAGCGGCTCGGCGCGCGCCCGCGGCTCGACGCGCTGCTCGATCCCGACGGCCGCTTCGAGATCGGCGCGGAAGTGCTGCCGGTCGACTCGCTCAAGTTCAAGGACTCGCGCCGCTACACCGAGCGCCTGTCCGAAGCCCAGGACCAGACGGCGGAGTCCGACGCGCTGGTGGTGATGCAGGGCTCGATCAAGGCGCTCGGCGTGGTGTGCGCCGCGTTCGAGTTCGACTTCATGGGCGGCTCCATGGGATCGGTGGTCGGCGAGCGCTTCGTGCGCGGCGTGCGCGTCGCGATCGAGCAGAAGCTGCCCTTCGTGTGCGTCACCGCCTCGGGCGGCGCGCGCATGCAGGAGGGGCTTTTCTCCCTCGTGCAAATGGCGAAGACGACCGCGGCGCTCACCGATCTCGCCGAGCGGCGCCTGCCTTTCATCTCGGTGCTTGCCGATCCCACCATGGGCGGCGTGTCGGCGAGCTTCGCCATGATCGGCGACGTGGTGATCGCCGAGCCGAAGGCGCTCATCGGCTTCGCCGGCCCGCGCGTCATCGAGCAGACCGTGCGCCAGAAGCTTCCCGAAGGATTCCAGCGCGCGGAGTTCCTGCTGGAGAAGGGCGCGATCGACATGATCGTCGACCGGCGCCAGCTGCGCGACAAGCTGCACGCTCTCCTCAGCCTCCTGCAAGGATTGCCGGCCGACAGCACCGCGTGACCCTGCTTGCCGATGTGGTGCGCACGTCGACGCAGGTAGCCGGGAGCGCCAGCCGGCTTGCCAAGACCCGCCTGATCGCCGATTGCCTGCGCCGGCTCGATGCCGAGGAAGTCGCAATCGCGCTGCCGTATCTGAGCGGAGAGCTGCGGCAGGGCAAGCTCACGCTCGGTTATGCAGCGCTGCAGGCCTCGCTGGGCGCGCCCGCGGCCGCGCCGACGCTCACGCTGCACGACGTGGACTGGGCTTTCGAATCTCTCAAAACGGTCAAGGGAAAGGGCGCTGCTGCCCGGCGCGCGGCGCTCCTCGAAAGTCTTTTTTCGCGTTCGACGGCGGAAGAGCAGGACTTTCTCGTGCGCTTGATCGTCGGCGAGCTGCGCCAGGGCGCCCTCGAGGGCGTCATGTTCGACGCGGTGGCCGCGGCGGTCGATTTGCCCGCCGCCGAGGTGCGCCGGGCGGCGACCTTCGCCGGCGGCATCGCCCCGGTCGCACAGGCGGCGCTAGCGGGCGGCGCATCGGCGCTCGCGGTGTTCTCGATCCGCTTGATGCAGCCGGTCCTGCCAATGCTGGCCCAGCCCGTCGCGGACGTGCAGGCAGCGCTGGCGCAGCTTGGCACGGCGATCCTCGAATGGAAGCTCGACGGCGCGCGCGTCCAGGTGCACAAATCGGGCAGCGAGGTGCGCGTTTTCACCCGCAACCTCAACGACGTGACCGCCGCTGTTCCCGAAGTCGTGGATGTCTTGAAGAACGCAAAAGCCGAGTCGCTGATCCTCGACGGCGAAGCGATCGCGCTGCGGGCCGACGGCAAGCCGCATCCCTTCCAGGTGACGATGCGCCGCTTCGGCCGCAAGCTCGATGTGGAGAAACTGCGCGCGGAGCTGCCGCTCTCGGTGTTTTTCTTCGATTGCCTCTACCGCGACGGAGCGCCGCTCGTGGACCGGCCGGCGGCGGAGCGCCACGATATCGTGCGCGCCGTTCTACCGTCGGGGATCGCCACGCCTTCGTTGATCACGAGCCAGGTAGACGCCGCCGAGGCCTTTTACCAGCAGGCGCTCGCCCAGGGGCACGAGGGCATCATGGCGAAAGCCACCGATGCGGCTTACGAGGCGGGCCGGCGCGGCGCGGCGTGGCTCAAGATCAAGCGCGCGCATACGCTCGACCTGGTGGTGCTGGCCGCCGAATGGGGACACGGCCGCCGGCGCGGCTGGCTCTCCAACCTGCACCTCGGAGCACGCGACCCGGCGAGCGGCGGCTTCGTGATGCTCGGCAAGACGTTCAAAGGCCTCACCGACGCGATTCTGGAATGGCAGACCGCGGAGCTCCTCGCGCGCGAGACCGGCCGCGACGAGTGGACGGTGCACGTGCGGCCCGAGCTCGTGGTGGAGATCGAGTTCAACGATCTGCAGGAAAGCCCGCATTACCCCGCGGGGCTTGCGCTGCGCTTCGCGCGCTTGAAAGGCTATCGTCCCGACAAGCGGCCGGACGAGGCCGATACCATCGACAGCGTGCGGCAAATCTACGAAAAGCAGCTCTGAATGAAAACGCTCGACGCCTGGCTGCGCTTCATCGAGCAGCAGCATCCGAAGACCATCGCGCTCGGGCTCGAGCGCGTCGCGGCCGTTTTTTCCAGGATGAACATTCAGATCGCAGCGCCCGCGATCACCGTGGCCGGCACCAACGGCAAGGGCTCGACCTGCGCGATGCTCGAGTCGATCCTGCGCGAAGCCGGCTACCGCACCGGGCTGTACACATCGCCGCACCTCCTGCGCTACAACGAGCGCGTGCGCGTCGCCGGTGCCGAAGCGGACGAGCGCGCGCTAGGCGAGGCGTTCGAGGCGGTGGAGCGCGCACGCGGCGCCGTGCCGCTGACCTATTTCGAGTACGGCACGCTCGCGGCTTTTTACGTATTCGTAAAACAGAAAATAGAAGTTGCTGTTCTCGAAGTCGGCCTCGGCGGCCGGCTCGATGCCGTGAACATCGTCGACGCGGACTGCGCGGTGCTCACCTCCGTCGGCATCGACCACGTCGATTATCTCGGGCCCACGCGCGAGGACATCGGACGCGAGAAAGCCGGAATCTTTCGCGCGGGACGTCCGGCGGTGATCGCCGACCCGGATCCGCCGCGCTCGGTCGTCGAAGCCACAGGCGCCAAGCTCTTCCTCGGCAAGGACTTCGGTTATGAAACGCAAGGCGCGCAATGGAGCTACTGGGGACCCGCAGGCCGGCGCGCCGGGCTCGCTCATCCGGCGCTGCGCGGCAAGACGCAGCTGCGCAATGCGGCTGCGGCGCTGTGCGCGCTCGACAGCGTGCGCGAGCGCCTGCCGGTCGCGATGCAGGACGTCCGGCGCGGGTTGGCGAGCGTCGAGCTGCCGGGGCGCTTTCAGGTGCTCGCCGGCAGGCCGCAGGTGATCCTCGATGTCGCGCACAACGCCGAGGCCGCCGCGGCGCTGGCGCGCAATCTCGCCGACTCCGGATTCGCGCCGGAGACTTTCGCGGTGTGCGGCATGCTGCGCGACAAGGACATTGCCGCGGTGGTGCGCGCGCTCGCGCCGCGCGTCACCCGCTGGCATGTCGCCCCGCTGCCCGGTCCGCGCGGCGCCGGCGCCGACGAGATCGCCTCGCATCTCGGCGGCGCGGCCGTCGAGAAATTCGCCTCGCCCGCGGCGGCATTCGCCGCGGCCCGGGAGCGCGCGGGCGAGAGTGATAAGATCGTCGTGTTCGGTTCTTTTCTTACCGTCGGCGACGTGATCGCATGGCTGAACAACAACAAGACGTCGATACGCTGAGGCGCCGCGGCCGCAGGAGACTGGTGGGCGCGGTCGCGCTCGTGCTGCTTGCGGTGATCGTATTGCCCATGGTGTTCGATCCGGAGCCCAGGCAGCCCGGCCCGGCGGTGAGCGTGCGCATTCCGGGCGAGGATGACACGCCGTTCAAGCCCAAGGCCGTTCCCGAGAGAAAACAGGCGGCGAAGCCGGCGCCGGAAAAGAAAGAAGAAGCGAAGAAGGAAGAACCGAAGAAGGAAGAAGCGAAGAAGGAAGAACACAAGGACGTCGCGAAGCCCGCTGGCGAGCAGTTCATGGTGCCGGTCGGCGCCTATGCGAACCCCGAAGGCGTCATCGCCAAGCTCGCCGCAGCGAAGCTGCCGTATTTCACCGAAGAGATCCCGACCGCGAAGGGCAAGGTGACGCGCGTGCGCGCGGGGCCGTTTGCGAGCAGGGGCGCGGCCGAGAAGGCCGCAGAGAAGCTGAAGGGCCTTGGCTTGCAGCCGGGCACGGTGACGGCCAAGGACGGATGACCTGGCTCGATTACGCCGTGCTCGGCGTGATGGGCCTCTCGGTGGTGCTGGGCGCCTGGCGCGGGCTGGTGCGCGAAGTCGTATCCGTTGCCGGCTGGGTGATCGCGTTTCTCGCTGCCAACCTCTTCGCCGCGCCGCTGGCCGAAACGCTGCCGCGCTCCCTATCGCCTCCCGAGCTGCGCGTGCTCGTCGCTTTCGTCGGTGTTTTTGTCCTCAGCCTGGCGGTCACGAGCCTTGCCGGGCTGGTGCTCGCGAAAATGGTGAAGGCGGTCGGGCTTGGAGGGCTGGATCGCACGCTCGGCGGGCTTTTCGGCGTGGCGCGCGGGCTGGTCTTCGCGCTCGCGTTCGCGCTCCTGGCGGGCTTGACGCGGCTGCCGCTCGACCCCATATGGAAGCAGTCGGTTTCGGGCCCGCTGCTCGCCCGCGCCGCGCTTGCGCTCAAGCCCTGGCTGCCGCCCGCGTTCGGCGATCGCTTGAGATATCATTGATACTTAGCCACACCGGGAAAATCTTCCTCCGATGTGCGGGATCCTAGGAGTCGTCGCCCGTTCGCCCGTCAACCAGCTGCTCTACGACGGGCTGCTGCTGCTGCAGCACCGCGGCCAGGACGCCGCGGGCATCGTGACGAGCGAGCGCAATTCCTTCCACATGCACAAGGCGCCGGGCATGGTGCGCGACGTGTTCCGTACGCGGAACATGCGCTCTCTGCCGGGCAACATGGGCATCGCCCATTGCCGCTATCCGACCGCGGGATCGGCGTTCAGCTCCGCCGAGGCGCAGCCGTTCTACGTGAATTCGCCGTTCGGCATCGTGCTCGGCCACAACGGCAACCTGACGAACGCCGAGCAGCTCAAGAACGAGATGTTCCGCACCGACCTGCGGCATATCAACACCGGCTCGGACTCCGAGGTGCTGGTCAACGTCCTCGCGCACGAGCTGGAGAAGGCCTCCGTCAAGCTGCGCCTCGAGCCGCAAACCATCTTCACCGCGGTGGCGAACGTGCACCGGCGGGTGCGCGGCGCCTACGCCGTGGTCGCGATGATCGCCGGCTACGGCGTGCTCGCTTTCCGTGATCCCTACGGGATCCGGCCTGCGGTCATCGGCTACAACGAAACGCCGTACGGCACCGAGTACATGGTGGCTTCCGAATCGGTCGCCGTCGATGCCAACGGCTTTCGCGTGCTGCGCGACGTCGCCCCCGGCGAAGCGGTGTTCATCGACGAGGAGGGCAATTTCTACAGCCAGCAGTGCGCGCCGAAGGCGAGCCTGAATCCCTGCATCTTCGAGTATGTGTACCTGGCGCGGCCGGATTCGCTCATCGACGGCGCTTCGGTGTACGAGACGCGGCTCAACATGGGCGAGAAGCTGGCGCAGAAAATCCGCCGCCAGTACCGGCACCTCCAGATCGACGTGGTGATCCCGATTCCGGACTCGAGCCGCCCGTCGGCGCTGCAGCTCGCGGCCGGCCTGGGCGTGCCGTACCGCGAGGGCTTCGTCAAGAACCGCTACATCGGCCGCACCTTCATCATGCCGGGGCAGGCCGTGCGCGCCCGCTCGGTGCGCCAGAAGCTGAACGCGATGTCGATGGAGTTCGCCGGCAAGAACGTGCTGCTCGTCGACGACTCGATCGTGCGCGGAACCACCAGCCGCGAGATCGTGCAGATGGCGCGCGACTCGGGCGCCCGCAAGGTGTTCTTCGCCTCGGCGGCGCCGCCGGTGCGCTTCCCCAACGTCTACGGCATCGACATGCCGACGCGCGCGGAGCTGATTGCCGCGCACCGCAGCGAGGAAGAGGTGGCGCGCGAGATCGGCGCCGACGCGCTCGTTTACCAGGACCTGGACGACCTGAAGGACGCGGTGCGGCGCGCCAATCCCAGGCTCACCAGCTTCGAGACCTCCTGCTTCGACGGCATCTACATCACCGGCGACATCACCAGCGACTACCTGCGCTCGATCGAGATCCAGCGCGACGCCAAGCGCGACTCGAGCGATGACGACGCCCCCCAGCTCGATTTGAACCTGGCTGCCTGATATATAATTCGGCTTTCGCGCCGATTTGAGCCACAGCTTGCGGGCGCGTAACAAATTCCGCTAAAGCGTGCCGAGAAACCCGGTTCGCTTTGCAGAGGACCGGGTTTTTTTATGGAAAAAAAACTAGACCTTGCCACTCAGGGCGTGCGCGCCGGACAGGTACGCAGCGAGTTCCAGGAGCACTCCGAGGCGCTGTTCCTCACCTCGAGCTTCGTCTTCGATAGCGCGGCGCAGGCGCAGGCGCGCTTCGGCGGCGAGCCGGGGCACGTTTACACCCGCTACACGAATCCCACCGTGTCGATGTTCCAGGACCGGCTCGCGGCGCTCGAAGGCGCGGAAGCCTGCATCGGCACCGCCTCGGGCATGTCGGCCATCCTCACGATGGTGATGTCGCTCTTGAGGGGCGGCGACCACATCGTGTGCTCGGGCGCCGTATTCGGCGCCACGGTCCAGCTGTTCAGCAATTACTTCGCGCGCTTCGGCGTCGAGACGACGTTCGTCTCGCCCACCCGGATCGAGGAATGGGAGAAGGCGCTGCGCAAGAACACCCGCCTGCTGTTCCTCGAGACGCCGTCGAATCCGCTCACCGAGATCTCGGATATCGCCGCGCTCGGCGCTCTCGCGAGGCACACAGGCGCGTTGCTCGCCGTGGACAACGTTTTCTGCACCCCGGTGCTGCAGCGGCCGCTGGAGCTCGGCGCGGACCTCGTGGTCCACTCGGCCACCAAGCACCTCGACGGCCAGGGCCGCGTGGTCGGCGGCGCGGTGTGCGGCCCGGCGAAGCTGGTGAACGAGCAGATGGTGCCGTTCCTGCGCACCGCCGGACCGTCGCTCTCGCCGTTCAACGCCTGGGTGATCCTGAAGGGCCTGGAGACCCTCGACCTGCGCGTGCGGGCCCAGTCGGCCGCGGCGCTGGAGCTGGCGCGCTGGCTGGAAGGACACCCGGCCGTGGCGCGCGTGCATTACCCCGGTCTCGAGTCGCATCCGCAGCATGCCCTCGCCAAGCGCCAGCAGCGGGCGGGCGGGGCGGTGCTTTCATTCGAGGTCAAAGGCGGCAGGGCCGCCGCCTGGAAGCTCATCGATTCCACGCGGCTCATCTCCATTACGGCGAACCTCGGCGACGTGAAGAGCACCATCACGCATCCCGCCACGACGACGCACGGCCGCATCTCGCCCGAAGCGCGCGCCGCGGCCGGTATCACTGAAGGGCTGGTGCGGCTGTCGGTCGGCCTGGAGGCCGTTTCGGATCTCAAGACAGACTTGGAGCGCGGCCTATCGTAGGATAAGGCGTGCCCAGCGGACGCTTCCTTGCGCGGGGCGCGCTGCTCGCGGCTGCATATTTCGCCGCGGCGAAGCTCGCCCTCCTGCTCGCGATACCGCCCGGTTATGCGAGCCCCATCTGGCCGGGATCGGGCATCGCCCTCGCGGGGCTGCTGCTCGGCGGCCATCGGCTCTGGCCCGCCGTCTGGCTCGGCAGCTTCGCCGCGAACCTGACGATCGAAGCGTCGCTGTCTGCTTCCGCGACGATCGCCACCGGCAGCACGCTGCAGGCACTGGCGGGCGCCGCGCTCGTCAGGCGCTTCCTCGGCGTGCGGTTTCGGTTCCGCAGCCCCGAAGAGGTCTTCAAGTTCGTCGCGCTCGCGGCTCTCGTGTCGGTCATCGCTGCCACCTGCGCGCTGGCGGCGCTCGCACTGAAGCAGCCCATCGGCGGGATGGAGCTGTTCCGTAACTGGTGGACGTGGTGGCAGGGCGATGCGACCGGGATGATCGTCGTCGCTCCGCTCATTCTCAGCTGGGCCGGCCGAGGGACGGTGCGCTGGACGCGCCACAAGATTCTCGAGGCGGTGCTGGTCGCGCTGCTCCTCGTTGTGGCCTCGCACGTGGTTTTCAGCGGCGGGACCGGCGGCAGGCCCGCTTATGGCACCACATTCCTCATCGTGCCGTTCGTCGTGTGGGTCGCCTTCCGCTTCAGCCAGCGGGAGGTGACGACCGCGGTCGCCGCCCTCTCCGCCATCGCGATCTGGTACACCTTGCAGCTGCGTCTCGGGCCGTTCTCCGCCCCGCCGGTCAACGAAGCGCTGCTCCTTCTGCTGGTGTTCGTCAGCACGCTCGCGTTCACCGGGCTGGTCCTCGCGGCGGTTCTCGGGCAACTCGACGGGGCGCTCACCGAGCTACGCGCGCGTCAGAGGGAACTCGAGCAGCGCTTCGACGAGCGCACGCTGGAGCTCGAGCAGGCGAACAGGCGCTTCCGCTTGGTGGTCGAAAGCGTAGTCGACTACGCGATCTTCATGCTCGACGCGCACGGCCGGGTGGCGAGCTGGAACCCCGGAGCGCAGCGCATCTCCGGCTACGCGGCCGAGGAGATCATCGGCCGGCACTTTTCGCGCTTCTATCCGCCGGAAGACGTGGCGCGCCGCAAGCCGCAGTGGGAGCTCGAGCTGGCCACGAGGGAGGGCCGCTTCGAGGAGGAGGGCGGGCGGGTGCGAAAGGATGGGTCGACGTACTGGGCGAACGTCGTCATCACCGCCATACGCGACGACACCGGAGCGCTGGTCGGCTTTGCCAAAGTGGTGCGCGACTTGACCGAGCGCAACCGCGTCGAGGCCGAGCTCATTCGCGCCAAGGTGTCGGCCGAGCGCGCGAGCGAGGCCAAGTCGCAGTTCCTCGCCAACATGTCGCACGAACTGCGCACGCCGCTCAACAGCCTGTTGATCCTTGCGCGCCTGCTCGCGGACAACAGCAGCGGCAACCTCACGGCGAAGCAGGTTCAATTCGCCCAGACCATCTACGCCTCCGGCATGGACCTGCTGTCGCTCATCAACGATCTTCTCGACCTCGCCAAGATCGAGTCCGGCGCGATTACCACGCTGAACATCGCGCCGGCGCGGCTCGACGAGCTGCGCGACGACATGGAGCGCACTTTCCGCCAGGTGGCGCAGGACAAGGGCCTGCAGTTCGCGATCAGCCTCGATCCCGCGGCTCCGGCGCTGATCCGCACCGACATGGCGCGCCTGAAGCAGGTGCTGAAGAACCTGCTTGCCAACGCGTTCAAGTTCACCAGCCAGGGCAGCGTCGAGCTGCGCATCGCGCCCGCGGACGCCGGGCGCATCGCGTTCGCCGTGATCGATACCGGCATCGGCATTCCACCCGATAAGCAGAGGATCATCTTCGAAGCGTTCCGGCAGGCCGACGGCACCACCAGCCGCCAGTACGGCGGGACCGGGCTCGGCCTGTCGATCAGCCGCGAGCTGACCCGCCTGCTCGGCGGCGAGCTGCGCGTGGCGAGCGAGCCCGGCAGGGGCAGCACCTTCACTCTCTACCTGCCGGCTTCCGGCGAGGTCTCCGCGCTCGCCGCTTGAGGCCGCCGGCTCAGGCCTCCTGCTGCTGGGTCGCGCCCATCAGCTCCTGCTTGCGCTCCCGCATGCGCTGCCCGAGGTCCTCGAAGTCGAGATCGGTCTTCTTCGCCTGCGGGAACATCTCGCCCTCTTCCTCCTTGACGTGGTGCTTGACGTACTCGCCGAGCACCGTGAACGTCGCGTGGTAGCTGGGATCGTCGGGCCCCATGTTCTCGAGCTGCTCCATCAGCATCTTCGCGGTCTCGTGCTCGACCGAAGCCTCGTTCATGATGTCCTCGTCCTCGATCGCCTCGCGCACCGCGGGGTAGAAGATCTCCTCTTCCAGCGTGGTGTGCACCTTGAGCTCCTCGCAGACCGTCTGCACGACCTGCTTGAGGGTCTCGGTGTCCTCGCGGTCCATCTTCTCGAATTCCTTGAAGGCTTTCTGGACCTTGGCGTGGTCCTCCTTCAGCATCTCGATGGCCCCTTCGGCCTTGCTCCTGCTCTTCGGCATGTCGGCGTCCTTTCGTGATTGACGAGGAGCGGCGGAGCAACCCCCGTACCGGGCGCGAAAGAGCCGAAAGGAAAGGGGTCAGAGCATTTGCTCTGACCCCTTTTTTACCGCCGGGGGTAAGAATTACTGTTTGAACTTCACCAGGCGCGGCTCGCCCGCGCCGATTTCGAGATAGCCGCCGGCGCCGTACCAGTCCGGGAGCACCCAGCGGCCCCTGACCCGGCCATCGACCTCGACGCGGTGCTGTCCCGGCCGGTGCGTGTGGCCATGGACCAGCCGCTCGGCGCCGTGCAGGCGCAGCGCGTCGGCTACCGCCGCGGCGTTCACGTCCATGATGTCGGCCGGCTTCGCCTCGATCACCGCCTTGCTCTTCTCGCGCAGGCCGAGAATCAGGCGGCGGCGCTCCGCGCGCGGCCTGGCGAGAAATTCCCGCTGCCATTCGGGCGAGCGCGCGGTGCGGCGCCACGCCTGATAGTCATGATCGTCGGTGCACAGCGTGTCGCCGTGAACCAGGAGCGTTTTCACGCCGTGGATGTCGTGCACGCTCGGGTCGCGCAGAAGCGTCGCGCCCGTCGCTGCACAAAAGCGCTCGCCCATGAGGAAATCGCGGTTGCCGTGCATCAGGTAAAGCGCGACGCCTTGCTGCGAGAGCGCGCGCAGCATGCCGGCCATCACCGCGTTGAACGGCGCCCCGAGGTCGTCGTCGCCGATCCAGTACTCGAAAAGGTCGCCGAGGATGTACAGCGCCTGCGCCGAGCGCGCCTTGCCCTCGAGGAAATCGATGAACCGCTCGTTCGCCGCCGGCCGCTCTTCGCTCAGGTGGAGATCTGAAATGAAAAGCGCCGGCACGCCCAGCTACTTCTTCGCGCCCACCACCGTCATGGACTCGATCACCACCGGCTGCTTCGGCACGTCGCTGCGGAACGGCCCGCCGGGGCCGGTCGGCGTCTTCGCGATCTTCATCACCACGTCCATGCCGTCGACGACCTTGCCGAACACGGCGTAGCCCCAGCCGTCCTGCGCCCGCTCGGCGTTGAGGAAGTCGTTGTTGCTGACGTTGATGAAGAACTGCGCGGAGGCGGAATGCGGATCGGGCGTGCGCGCCATGGCGATCGTGCCGAGGTCGTTCTTCAGCCCGTTCTTCGCCTCGTTCTGCACCGGCGGGCGCGTTTTTTTCTCGCGGTAGCTGCCGTTCTCGTAGCCGCCGCCCTGGATCATGAAGCCGTTGATGACGCGGTGGAACACCGTGCCGTCGTAGTGCCCGTCCTTCACGTACTGCAGGAAATTCTCGACCGTCTTCGGCGCCTTGGCGGGATACAGCTCCAGGCGAATGGTGCCGAGGGTGGTGCGCACGTCGACCTGCGGGTTGGTGGCCAATGCGCCGGCGGGAACGACCGCCATGCCGAGAATAAACAGATGTTTCAGTTTCATCCTGCTCCTTCGTAGACGATTTTCCAGCGCGCGCCTTCCTTCAGCCAGTACTGGCGCTTGCGCATGACGTTGGACAGCCCATCGGAGCGGTAATCCTGGTCGAAGGTCACGACCACGAAATCGCGCCCGCGCGGGTAGCGGAACATGGCGACGCGCGCCAGGCCCACCTTGATCCAGCTTTTCGCTGCGTTCACCTTGCGCTTGTGCGCCGCCCACGCGGCAAAGTTCTGGTTGCCGCTGCGAAACTGCGCCGAATAATGCTCGAGATATTTCGCCGTGTCGCGGCTCTGCCAGTCGGCGCGCCACTGCTCGAGCGCTGCGGCGAGCGAACGCCGGTCGGCTTCCACCGCTGCCGGGTCTGCCCATTCGATCTCGTCGGCGATGATCACGGGGGTCTGCCCGACCTGGACATAGCGCGCGACCGAGTCGAGATCCGAGTTGGCGAGCACGATGCAGCCGTCGCTCGCACGCGGCGGGCGGCTGTAGACGTCGGAGGGCACGCCATGCAGCCAGATGCCGTGCCCGTTGCGGCCGAGGCGCCTGTCCCATTCGTTCGGGTAGCTGATCGGAAACGCGCCCGATCCGTAGAAGTCGGTGAGCTTGGCGCGCGGCAGGTTGCCCGTCACGTAATAGACCCCCAGCGGCGTCTTCTGGTCGCCTTCGCGCGTTTTCTCGACGCCGTTCTTGCCGAGCGTCACGTAGTAATCGGCGACCAGGCGCGGGCGGCCGGCATCGTTGGCGAACACGTAGAGGCGCGAGCGCCGGGAATCGACCAGGAAGGCGTGCTTCTGCTCGGCGCTCATCTGAAGGACGAGGCGCGGCAGCCGGTCCTCCGACGGCCGCTGGCGCTGCGCGCGCAGCCTCGCGAGCGCCTCGGCGCGCAAGCCGTCGATCTTCTCCGGCGGCACGTTCTTGGTGACATTGCCGAAGGTCTCGAGCGGCCGCGCCCGCGCGAGCAGCAGATCGCCGCGCACCAGATGCGCCAGGCGGAAATTCGGATGATCGCGAATCAGCGCATCGACGCGCTTCAGCGCCTCGTCGCGCCGGTTGGCTTCGATCGCCTGGAACACGCTCGACAGGCGATCCTCGGGCGTGGCCGTAGCGGCGAGCGCGGACAGCGCGCACGCGATCGCGGCGAAGAATAGAGCAAGGCGCGTCACCCGGACTTTTCCTGCTGGATCTGCCAGCGCCCGTCGGGCGACTTCTCCAGCACGAGCGTCTTGCTGCTGTTCGCCTTGAACCGGTCGGAACGGTACGCCTGCCTGAAGCTCACCGTGGCCTGGTGGGTACCATTCAGGGTGACCTTCGCCGAGCTGATGCCGACCGATATGGATTTCGCGCCCTCGATGCGTGCGCGGCGGGTTTTTTCCCACGCCGCGCGCGGCTCGCCGCCGGGAGTCTTGAAGTCCTTGGCGTAATAGGCAAGGTACGCGTTGATGTCCTTCTTGGACCAGGCCTGCGCCCAGCCGTTTACCGTCTTGAGAATCTCCGCTGTGGGATCGGGCGCGGGCGCCGGCGCCGGCTTCTCTTGAACCGAGGCGGGCTTTTGCGCAACCGCGGCGGGCGGCTTTTGCGCCGCCGTGACGGCCGGTTTTGCGGGTTCCTTTACTGCCGCCGCCGCGACAGGCGCGGGACCGCGCGCGATCTCGCGCACCAGCGAGAGCTTGTTTTGCGCGCCGGTGTTGCTCTTGTCGAGCTGCAGCGCCTTGTCGTAGGCCTGGCTCGCCAGCTTGGCGTAGACGTCGCCCAGGTTTTCGTACGCGGTGGCATAGCTCGGATGCGTACGGATCGATTGCTCGAGCGCCGTGCGCGCCTTCTCGTATTGACCCTGCGAGGCGTAGATGACGGCGAGGTTGTTGTACGGCTCCGGAAGCTCGGGGAAATCCTGCGTCAGCTTCGAGAAGATCTCGATCGCTTCCTTCGTGCCGCCTTGCTCCGTGAGAATCACGCCCTTGAGGAAGCGGGCTTGCGGATCGCGCGGCTTTGCGGCGAGCGCCTTGTTGACGTGCTCGAGCGCCTGCCGGTGCTGCCCGGCCTTGAGCAGGGCGTTCGCGTCCTCGATCTCGTCGGCCAATGCCGCACCGGCGCCGAGCACGGCACACGCGATAAGCGCAATCAAGCCCCGCCTGAGCGTCGGGCGCGGGGCGTCTGGAATCTGCATTGTGTTATATTTTCAAGGCCCTACGTAAGGATCGCATTCTAGACCAAGCCCCGCGGCTCCACAACCTTTCAGGGCATGCTGAAGATCCATAATTCCCTCGGCAGGACCAAGCAGGACTTCGTTCCGATGCGCGCGGGCGAAGCGCGCATGTACGTGTGCGGCATGACGGTCTACGACTACTGCCATCTCGGCCACGCGCGCGTGCTCGTCGTGTTCGACATCGTGCGGCGCTGGCTGCGCGCGAGCGGCTACCGCGTGACCTATGTGCGCAACGTCACGGACATTGACGACAAGATCATCCGCCGCGCGGCCGAGAACGGGGAATCGACCGACGCGCTCACGACGCGCTTCATTCGGTACATGGAGGAGGATGCCGCCGCCCTTGGCGTCGAGCCGCCCGACCAGGAGCCGCGGGCGACGCGCTACGTGCCGCAGATGCTCGACATGATCGCGCGGTTGGAGACCAAGGGCCTTGCCTATCAGGCGCCTTCCGGCGACGTGAATTTCGCGGTGCGGCGGTTTCCAGGGTACGGGAAGCTGTCCGGGAAATCGCTCGACGAGTTGCGCGCGGGCGAGCGCGTCGAGGTAGACACGGCGAAGGAGGATCCGCTCGATTTCGTGCTCTGGAAGCGCTCGAAGCCCGAGGAGCCGAGATGGCCCTCGCGCTGGGGCGAGGGCCGGCCCGGCTGGCACATCGAGTGCTCGGCCATGGGTTGCACGCTGCTTGGCGAGCATTTCGACATCCACGGCGGCGGGCAGGACCTGCAGTTCCCGCACCATGAGAACGAGATCGCGCAGTCCGAAGGCGCGAACGGCGTGCCGTTCGTCAATTACTGGATGCACAACGGCTTCGTGCGCGTCGACGAGGAGAAGATGTCGAAGTCGCTCGGCAACTTCTTCACCGTGCGCGACATCCTGAAGAAGTTCGACCCCGAGGTGGTGCGCTTCTTCATTCTGCGCGCGCATTACCGCAGCCCGCTCAATTATTCCGACGTCCACATGGAGGACGCGAAGAGCGCGCTGGCGCGCCTGTACACCGCTTTGAAAGAGACAAAACCAGGCAAGGTCGAAGTCGATTGGAGCGAGCCGCACGCGCAGCGCTTCAAGGAGGCGATGGACGACGATTTCGGCACCCCGGAGGTGGTGGCGGTCCTTTTCGACCTCGCGAACCGAGTGAACGCCGGCGAGAAAGCGCTCGCGCCGCAGCTGCGCGCGCTGGGCGGGGTGCTCGGCCTGCTGCAGCGCGACGCCCAGGAATTCCTGCAGGGCGGGCGCGAGGAGCGCTGGATCACCGAGGCGATCGAGGCGCGCGCCGCGGCGCGCAAACGCAAGGATTTCGCCGAGGCCGACCGCATCCGCCAGGCGCTTCTCGACAAGGGCATCGTGCTGGAGGACAAGGCCGGCGCCACGACCTGGCGGCGACTGTAGACATCTGTCGCCGCGTACAGTAGACCTCGTCTTCGCCCTCGACTAATGTGTTTGGCCGATGGCGACCGGATTCGCGATGAGCCTGGCCAGAGGCGCCTTTGTGGCGCTGATGGCGACGACGGGCTGCACGACGGCGGCACGCTCGAAGTGCATCGAACCGTGATCCACCGACGCGGGGACGCGCCGGAGGCCGCGCGCCGCTCGAGCGGCCCATCGACGCGGTGTTTCCAATGGAAAACGGCGTGCTGGCGGCCGGCGCGATCGCCGTGGAGCCCGAAATCCTCGAGAGACAGGATTTCGATCCGCCATGGGTTCTGGGCGATAGCAGCCCGGAGTGGCGGCAGCGCGTATCGGACCAGACGCGGTCGCAACGCTGCCGGGTTTTCTTCCGCCAGGACTCTCGAGCGCTGAGGGACAACCGATTGGTGGTCGCGAAAGTCACCCCGGAGGGCGAGGTGTTCTATCGCCTTAGCTTCAACAAGCCGGACGCCTGGGGCTTCATCGCGAGGCCGACGTTCACCCGAAAGCACGGCTACCTCTATTTCGACTGGTGGGACGCCTCCACGGGGATGAATCGCGAAGTGAAGAAGATCCTCAGGATGCGCGTGAAGGAGCCCGCGGGCCCGGGCCGGTAGGCAGCCTTCGAAACATCGATCCTCGTCTGGCCGCAGCCAGACTAGCATCCCTAGAATACGCGCGAGGAGGAACTGGCCTGAGTCCCTTTGAACTGGTCGAGCCGCGCACGCTCGGCGATGCGATCGCCGCGCTCGATGCGCGCGAGGGCGCCGTGCGGCCGATGTCCGGAGCAACGGCCCTCATGCTGATGATGAAGGCGGGCGTGCTGCGGCCGGCGCGCCTCGTCAGTTTGCGCAAACTGAACCTTGATTCCATCTCGAACGGCAAAGATGGGGTTCTCGTTGTGGGCGCAATGACCACGCTGCGCGAGCTGGAGCGCTCGGCCGCGGTGAAGGAAGGCTGGCCTGTCATCACACGCGCCCTGCGCACGTTATCCAATGTCAGGGTGCGGAATGTGGCCACCGTCGGCGGGGCGCTCGCCCACGCCGATCCGCACATGGATCTGCCGCCGCTCCTGAGCGCGCTCGGCGCGCGCGCGACAATCGCCGGGCCGCAGGGCGAGCGCAGCGCGCCGATCGAATCCCTGTACGCCGGCTACCTCGAAAACACGCTGCGCCGCGGCGAGCTCATCACGCACATCGAAATCCCGCCGCTCGGCAAGCGGCGCGCGGCGTACCTGAAATGCACCACGCGCTCCGCCGACGACTGGCCGGCGCTCGGCATGGCGGTGGTGCTCGACGGCGGCGAGGCGCGGATCTGGGTCAGCGCGGCGACCGACAAGCCGACGCGCCTTCTTGCCGCCGAAAAGATTCTCAAGGGACAAATAACAGACGAGAAGGCGTTGCGTCAGGCGGGCGCCGCGGCCGCCGAGGAAGTTCACATCGAAAGCGACCTGCACGGCTCGGCGGACTACAAGAAGCAGCTGATCCGCGTTTATCTCGCACGGGCGGTCCATGAAGCGCGCAACGCAGTCCACTGAAACGCCGCAGGTCGGCCGCTCGGTGCCGCGGCTCGAGTCGTGGCTCAAGGTCACCGGCCGCGCCGAGTACGTGCACAACCTGCGCCTGCCCGGGATGCTGTACGGCAAGATTTTCCGCAGCAGCGTGGCGCACGGCCGCATCAAGCGCATCGACGTGTCGGCCGCCCGGGCGCTCGGCGGCGTGCATAGCGTGATGACCGGGGAAGACGTGCGCAGGCTCGTTCCCGACCCGTACTACGGGCCCGCGTTCCACGATCAGCCGGTGCTCGCGCTCGACAAGGTGCGCTACGTGGGCGAGCCGGTCGCGGTGGTGCTGGCGTCGGACCCGCACGTCGCCGAGGAGGCCACGCACTTGATCGTCGCGGAGTACGAAGCGCTGCCCGCGGTGTACGACGAAGTCGCGGCCATGACTTCCAAGGCGATCGTGCACGATGTGCTCAAGCCCGCCGGCACGTTCCCGGACCTGAAGCACTTCAAGGGGCGCACCGACACCAACGTCGCCCTGGATTTCCACCTGCGGCGCGGGGACGCGAAAAAGGCGCTCGCCGGCGCTCATCGCGTCTTCGAGCACCGCTTCCGCACGCAGCAGGTGATGCATACGCCGCTCGAGCCGCTGGTCTCGGTCGCCGAGTCGACCGAGACCTCGCTCACCCTCCATACGGCATCGCAGAGCCCCTCGTTCGTGCGCAGCGAAGTGGCGCGCCTGCTCGGCTGGCCCGAGAACCGCGTCCGGGTGCGCGTGCCGTATATGGGGGGCGGCTTCGGCGCCAAGCTCTACATCAAGCTCGAGGCGCTGGTCGCGGTGCTGTCGCTTCTCACGCGGCGGGCGGTGAAGATTTCGCTCACCATGGAGGAGCAGTTCTTCACCATCACCAAGCACGCCAGCACTTTCCGCATCAAGAGCGGCGTCAGCGCCGACGGGCGCATCGTGGCGCGCGAGTGCGAGGTATGGTGGAACGGCGGCGCCTACGCCGACATCGGGCCGCGCATCACGCAGAAATCGGGATTCACCGCGCCCGGTCCCTACGACATCGACAACGTTCTCATCGATTCCTACGCGCTGTACACCAATCTGCCGCCCGCCGGCGCGCTGCGCGGCTTCGGCATCCCGCAGCTCGTCTGGGCCTACGAGAGCCATACCGACATGATGGCGCGCGCGCTCGGCATCGACCCGGTCGAGTTCCGTCGCCGCAACCTCCTGCGCGACGGCCGCCCGCAGGCCACCGGCACTGTCATGCGGGACGCGGCGATCGAGAAAGTATTGGAACGGGTTGCCGTTCTTCTGGATTGGAAGAACCCCTTCGACCGCGGCAGCGGCGCGCTGCGCCGCGGGCGCGGCATCGCGGTCGGCTTCAAGGCGTGCGTATCGCCGACCACTTCGCTCGCAGCGGTCAACGTGAACGCCGACGGAAGCTGCATCGTCTACTGCAGCACGACGGACATGGGGCAGGGCTCGGACACGGCGATGGCGCAGATCGCGGGGGAAGTGCTCAACATGGCCGCCGAGTCCGTCACGGTGGTGCATTCCGATACCGACGTGACGCCTTACGACATGGCGACGCTCGGCTCGCGCTCGCTCTTCCACATGGGCAACGCGGTGAAGCTCGCTGCCGAAGACGCGAAGAAGAAACTGGATCAGTTGAGGAACGAATTGGGCCTTCCCGCGGACGCGGAAATTCCCGACATCTTCAAGAGGAAGTACGGCATGCAGGCGGGCAACGTCGTCGGAACCGGAAGCTACGTTCCGACCTACAAGTCGCCCGACGAGAACGGCCTCACCGACAGCGCGACGCCCTTCTGGATGGTCGGAGGCACCGGCGTCGAGCTCGAGGTGGACACCGAGACCGGGCGGGTGCGCATCACGCGCCTGGTGAACGTCGCGGACGTCGGCACGCCCATCAATCCGCGCATTGTCGAGACGCAGCTCTCGGGCGCCTCGATCATGCAGCTCGGCTTTACGCTCCACGAGAAAATGCAGTTCGACGCCGACGGCCAGCTGCGCAACGCCTCGCTCGCCGAGTACAAGATCCCGGGCTTGCTCGACATCCCGCAGGAGATCGTCAACGAAGCGGTGGTCGCGGAGCAGAAAACCGGCCCCTTCGGCGCAAAAGGAGTGGGCGAGACGGGGACCTTCAGCGTGTCGCCGGCCATCGCCAACGCCATCGAAGACGCGGTGGGCGTGCGGCTGACCTCGCTGCCGATGACCCCGGAAGCGGTTTTCATGCAGCTCCAGGAATCCAAATGAGGCGCGAAATCCGCTTCCGGCTGAACGGCGAGGCGGTCAGCGCTCAAGTCGCGCCGCACGAGACGCTCGTCGAGCTGTTGCAGGAGGGATTCGGCCTCTACGGCGCGCGCGAAAGCTGCGGGCAGGGCCTGTGCGGGTGCTGCACCGTGCTCGTCGACGGCCGCGCGGTGTCGGGCTGCCTATACCTGGCGAGCCTCGTCGAGGACAGCGACGTGCGCACGATCGAAGACGGCGGCGAGCTCGATGCCGTGCAGCAGGCGTTCATCGAGGCGAGCGGCTTCCAGTGCGGTTTCTGCACGCCGGGTTTCGTCCTCATGACGCGCCAGCTGCTCGATGAAATCCCCGACCCGAGCGAGGACGACATCAAGCACTATCTTTCGGGAAACTTGTGCCGCTGTGGCGCCTATCCCGAAATCATCGCGGCGGTGAAGCTCGCCGCGCGCAAAAGAAAAGGTGTTTAGGGCCGGCTCAGCCTGCCGTCGGCGCTGAGGTGGATGCGATCGCCAACGAGGAAGGCGCGCGTATCCTGCAACAGCGTCTGGATGGTGCCGTCATCCATTCTCAGCGTGATGCGGTAGGGACCCGGCGCAACCGGCGGAACCGTTCCCCCCGCGGTCGCGGAGGCAGGCCAGCCTGCCGGCGGCAGGGTCACGAGCCCGATCGATTCGATGATTCCGTTGCCCGCGCGATACGCGCCCGCGGGCGCCGCCGAGCTCACCGCCGCCGGGGCCACCGGCGCCGGTGCTACGGTGGAGCTGGAGCTGACGACCGGCGCGCCGCTGGTCGTGGAGACCGGGCCGCGAGGCGGCGCTTCATAGTAAGTGCTGCAGCCGGCGAGCGCGGCAATTGCGACAGCCGAAAGTGCAAGTCTTGCCATAACGACCTCCTGTAATGAAAGCCGCTAGGCAACCGAGCAAGCCGCGTTCCCGGATCAGCCCTCGAAGAATTCCTTCACCTTGTCGAGCCAGCCCTTCGCGCGCGGGTTGTGGCGCGCGCTGTCCTGCTGGGTGATGGCGTCGAACTCGCGCAGCAGCTGGCGCTGCCGCTCGGTGAGCGCGATCGGCGTCTCGACCGCCACGTGGCAGAAAAGATCGCCCGGGATCTGGCTGCGCACGCCCTTGATGCCTTTGGCCTTGAGCCGGAACGTCTTGCCGCTTTGCGTTTCCGCGGGCACGCGGATGCGCGCGGAGCCGTCGAGCGTAGGGATCTCGATCTCGCCGCCGAGCGCCGCAGTCGTTATGGAAATCGGCATCTCGCAATGCAGGTCGTCGTGATCGCGCTGGAACACCGGATGCGGCTTGATGTGCACCTGGACGTACAGGTCGCCCGGCGGGCCGCCGTTCACGCCCGGTTCGCCTTCGCCGCTCAGGCGCACGCGGTCGCCTTCGTCCACGCCGGGGGGAATCTTCACCGCGAGCGTCTTCTGCAGCTTGACCCGCCCGGTTCCGGCGCACGCGCTGCAAGGATTGGGGATCACGCTGCCGCTGCCGTGGCAGCGCGGGCAGGTCTGCGCGATGGAGAAAGGACCCTGCGATACGCGCACCTGGCCGGCGCCGCGGCACGCCGGGCAGGTGGCCGGCTGCGTGCCGGGCCGCGCGCCGCTGCCTTTGCAGATGTCGCACACCGACAGGCCGGGGATGCGGATCTTGGTCTCGAAGCCGTGCGCCGCCTGCTCGAGCGAGATCTCGAGGTTGTAGCGCAGGTCCGCCCCGCGGAACACGGTGGAGCGCCCGCCGCGGCCGCCGCCGAAGATCTCGCCGAAGATGTCGCTGAAAATATCGCCGAAGCCGCCCATTCCTGCCGCGCCGGCGCCCGCGTGCGGATCGACGCCGGCGTGGCCGAACTGGTCATAGGCAGCGCGCTTGTTTCCGTCGGAGAGCACCTCGTAGGCTTCCTTCGCCTCCTTGAAATGCTCCTCGGCCTTGGGATTGTCCGGATTGCGGTCGGGATGCCATTTCATGGCGAGGCGCCGATAGGATTTTTTCAGGTCCTCCTCGGAGCAGTCCCTGTTGACTCCGAGCACTTCGTAGTAGTCGCGCTTTGCCATGTGTGTCCGTACAAAAACGGGCGATCGCTTGCGCGACCGCCCGTCGTTTCAGAGCAATTGCAAGCTTAACCCGCTTTCTTGTCCTTGACCTCGGTGAACTCCGCGTCAACGACGTTTTCGTCCTTCTTCGCCTGCTCGCCGCCGCCCGGCGCCTGTTGTTGCTCCTGCTGCTGCGCCTGTTGCTTGGCCTGCTCCGCGGCGTACATCTTCTCGCCGAGCTTCTGCGCCGCCTGCGCGAGCGCTTGCGACTTGGCGTCGATGGCGTCCTTGTCCTCGGACTTGAGCGAGCCCTCGGCGTCCTTGATCGCGGCCTCGATCTTCTCCTTTTCGGCCGCGTCGAGCTTGTCGCCGTAGTCCTTGAGCGACTTCTTCACCGAGTGCACCAGCGCCTCGAGCTGGTTGCGCGCGTTGACGAGCTCGAGGGTCTTGCGGTCTTCCTCGGCGTGCGCCTCGGCGTCCTTCACCATGCGCTGGATCTCGGCTTCGGTGAGGCCCGAGCTCGCCTGGATCTTGATCTTGTTCTCCCTGCCGGTCGCCTTGTCGCGCGCCGTGACGTGCAGGATGCCGTTCGCGTCGATGTCGAAGGTGACCTCGATCTGCGGCATGCCGCGCGGCGCGGGCGGGATGTCGGTGAGGTTGAACTGGCCGAGCGACTTGTTGCCCGAGGCCATGTCGCGCTCGCCCTGCAGCACGTGAATCGTCACCGCGCTCTGGTTGTCGTCGGCGGTGGAGAACACCTGCGCCGCCTTGGTCGGGATGGTGGTGTTCTTCTGGATGAGCTTGGTCATCACTCCGCCCAAGGTTTCGATGCCGAGGGACAGGGGGGTGACATCCAACAAAAGAACATCTTTCACGTCGCCCTTCAAGACGCCCGCCTGGATCGCCGCGCCCACGGCCACGGCCTCGTCCGGGTTCACGTCCTTGCGCGGCTCCTTGCCGAAGAACTCGCGCACCTTGTCGACCACCTTGGGCATGCGCGTCTGGCCGCCCACCAGGATCACGTCGTCGACCTGGTTCACCGACAAGCCGGCGTCCTTGAGGGCGATGCGGCAAGGCTCGATCGTGTTCTGGATGAGGTCGTCCACCAGCGATTCGAACTTGGCGCGCGTGACCTTCATCGTCAGGTGCTTGGGCCCCGACTGGTCCGCCGTGATGTAGGGCAGGTTGATCTCGGTCTGCTGCGAGGAGGAGAGCTCGATCTTCGCCTTCTCGGCCGCTTCCTTGAGGCGCTGGAGCGCGAGGACGTCCTTCGACAGGTCCACGCCCTGCTCCTTCTTGAACTCGCCGACGATGTAGTCGATCAGGCGCTGGTCGAAGTCCTCGCCCCCGAGGAACGTATCCCCGTTGGTGGAGAGCACCTCGAACTGCTTTTCGCCCTCGACGTCGGCGATCTCGATGATCGAGATGTCGAAGGTGCCGCCGCCCAGGTCGTAGACGGCGATCTTCATGTCCTTCTTGTGCGTCTTGTCCATGCCGAAGGCGAGCGCGGCCGCGGTGGGCTCGTTGATGATGCGCTTCACCTCGAGGCCGGCGATGCGGCCGGCGTCCTTGGTGGCCTGGCGCTGGGAGTCGTTGAAGTACGCGGGAACGGTGATCACCGCCTCGCTCACTTCCTCGCCGAGATAGTCCTCGGCGGTCTTCTTCATCTTGCGCAGCACCTCGGCCGAGACCTGCTGGGGCGCGATCTTCTTGCCGCGCACCTCGACCCAGGCGTCCGCGTTGTCGGCGCGCACGATCTTGAAGGGCATCAGCTTGATGTCCTTCTGCACTTCCTTCTCCTCGAAACGCCGGCCGATCAGGCGCTTCACCGCATAGAGGGTGTTCTTGGCGTTGGTCACCGCCTGGCGCTTCGCCGAGGCGCCGACGAGGATCTCGCCGTCCTCCGTGTAAGCGACGACCGAAGGCGTGGTGCGCGAGCCCTCGGAATTCTCGATGACCTTGGGCTTGCCGCCCTCCATGATCGCGACGCAGGAGTTGGTGGTGCCGAGGTCGATGCCGATGATCTTTGCCATAGTGTGTAGCCTTAATCGGGGCGTTTAATCTAACTGTGTGTCGGATATGGGGTTTCCGGCCGGTTTTTCAACCGCCGGCTTGGCTACGGTGACGAGCGCGGGGCGCAGGACCCGGTCGTGCAGGGTGTAGCCCTTCTGCATCACCGCGACGACGGTATTCGGCTCGGACTCGGCCTCGACCGCGGCCATCGCCTGCTGGCGGTGCGGGTCGAAGCGCTCGCCCGGCGCCGGGTTGATTTCGCGGATGGCTGCCTTGTCGAGCGCGCCTCTCAGCTGCCGCAAGGTCACCTCGATGCCGCTCACGTCGCCGCTTTTCAGCGCGGCTTCCAGGCTGTCGACGACCGGCAATAGCTCCCCGGCGAAGCGTTCGAGCGCATACTTCTGCGCGTTGGCCGCTTCGGACTGGAGGCGCTTGCGGACGTTCTCGGTGTCGGCGAGCGCGCGCAGCATCTGCTCGCGTTGCTGCTCGAGCTTCGCCTGGGTTTCGGCCAGGAGCTCTTCCAGGGAGCGGTTGGCCGCCGGCGCGGCTTCGGGCTGCGCCGGGTTTTGGGGTTGAACGGTCTCTTCTTGCATCTTGTCGAACTTGGGTCGACCGCGGCGCTTTTCAAGGTCGGCCGGCGAAACTCGTGAGGAGACCAATCAATTGAAAGTACTGAAAATTCTTCTCTGGCTGGCGCTCGCGCTGATCGTGCTGGCGGCGGCCGGCGTTGCCGTTTTCGCGCTCACTTTCGATCCCAACAAGTACAAGGGCGAGCTCGAGCGCCTCGTGAAGGAGCGCACCGGCCGCACGCTGCAGCTCAAGGGCCCGCTGGAAATGGCGTTCTGGCCGAGCCTGGGCGCCAAAGTGGCCGGGGTGACGCTTTCGGAGCGCCAGCCCGAGCGCCAGTTTCTGTCGCTCGACTCGGCGCATGCGTCGGTGGCGCTCATGCCGCTCCTGCGCGGCGAGCTCATCGTGGACCGGGTGCGCGTTTCGGGCCTGAAGGCGCAGATCGTCAAAGGCAAGGACGGCAAGTTCAATTTCGAGGACCTGACGGAGCCGCAGGCCGGCAAGCCGCCGGCGAAACCGGAAGAAAAGAAAGCGGCAGGCGGCGCGCCGGTCAAGTTCGACATCGCCGGGGTCAACGTGGAGCATGCGGCGGTCGTCTATCAGGATCTGGCGAGCGGCCAGGAGATTTCGATCTCGGACTTGAAGCTCGACACCGGGCGCATCGCCGAGAACGCCCAGGGCAAGCTCGACTTTTCGGCCACTGCGCGGCGCAAGGCGCCGCCGCTCGAAGTCAAAGTGGCCCTGAACGGCAACTACGCGCTCAAGCCGGACGCCGTAGCGCTCGACTTCTCGGGGCGGCTGGACGAGTCGAACGTGAAGGGCAAGGCGGTCGTGGCGCGCGCCGAGAAAGGCGCCCATCAGTTCGACCTCGATATCGACAAGCTCAACCTCGACCGCTACCTCGCTTCATCGGAAAAGAAGCAGGAGACTGCCAAGAAGGAAGAAAAGGGCGCGCAACCAGCAAAGCCGGCCAAGGAAGCGGATGCGCCGGTCGATCTTTCGGGATTGAAGGGCTTAAACGCAAAAGGCCGCGTGGCGATAGGCGCGCTGCAGGTGCAAGGCCTCAAGCTCGCCAACCTGAAGACCGAGCTGAGCGCCGCGGACGGGCGCGCCCAGGTCGGGCCGCACTCGGCGAACCTTTACGAAGGAAGCCTCGCCGGCACGGTGACCCTCGACGGCAACGCGAACCGGGTGGCCTTGAAGGAGACGCTTTCCAATGTCGCGGTCGGGCCGCTGCTTCGGGACGCGGCGCAGCAGGACAAGCTCGAAGGCCGCGGCAACGTCGCGCTCGACGTCACCGCCGCCGGCAAGACGGTGAACGCGATGAAATCCGCCCTGGCGGGCAACGCCAAATTGAACCTGCGCGACGGCGCGATCAAAGGCGTCGACATCGGCGCGCTGCTGCAAAAAGCGCGTTCCGCGCTCGGCAAGCAGACGGAAGCGGCCGACAGCAAGCAGAAGACCGACTTCTCCGAGATGTCCGCGAGCTTCGCGATCAAGAACGGCGTCGCGCATAACGACGACCTCGATGTGAAGGCGCCCCTCTTCCGCATCGGCGGCGCGGGCGACATCGATATCGGGAAATCGACGATCAACTATGTCGCCAAGGCGTCCGTCGTGGCGACCACCAAGGGGCAGGGCGGCAGGGAGCTCGACCAGCTTGCCGGGCTGACGGTGCCGGTGAAGCTCACCGGCCCGCTCGACTCGATGAAATACGAAGTGGACTACAAGGCGGTCGCCGCCGATCTGGCGAAGTCGAAGGTCGGCGAGAAGGCGAAGGAAGCGATCGACAAGAACAAGGGGAAGGTCGAGGAGGAGGTGCGCGACCGGCTCAAGGGGCTGCTCGGCCGCTGAGGATTTCGGCGAGCGCGTCGATCCATTCCTGCGACTCGTTGAGGCACGCAATGAGGTGGAACTCGCGCCCGCCGGCCTGCAGGAATTTCTGCTTTGCCGTGATGCCTATTTCTTCCAGCGTCTCGAGGCAATCGGAGACGAAGCCCGGGCATGCCACGTCCACTCTCGTATTTCCCTCCTTCGCCGTGTCGATGAGCGTCGCCTCGGTATACGGTTGCAGCCACTCGGCGTAGCCGAAGCGCGACTGGAAAGTCACGCGCCACTCGCTTTCTTTCAGCCCCAGCTTCCCCGCGAGGAGCGTCGCGGTGTGGATGCATTGCGTCGCGTACTGTTCGCCGCCCTTCTTGGGGAGGCCGTGGAAGCTCATCACGAGCAGCGGGCTGCGGCCGCGCTCGCGCCAATGCCGGCGCACGTTGGCCGCGAGCGCGGCGATGTACGCGGGATGCGCATGGAACTCGCGGATCGCCGCCATCCCGGGCGGCAGCTTGTCGGTCACGCTTTCGGTCGCGCTCGCCGAGTATTGCGGATACAGCGGTACGACGGTGACTTCGCAGTCCTTCAACTGCTGCAAGGCCGACGCGATGCTCGGCTCGCCATAGCGCATGGCGTGTGCCACCGGAATACCGAGCCGCAACTTCAACAGTTCCGCCTGTCTTGCCGTATGCAGCGCGAGCGGCGAGCCTTCCGGCGTCCAGATCTGCGCGTATTTCTCCGCGGACTTCGCCGGCCGCGTGCGCAGCACGATGCCGTGCAGGATCGGCAGCCAAAGCCAGCGCGGCAGCGGAACTACGCGCCGGTCGGCGAGGAATTCGGCGAGATAGCGGCGCACCGCCTCGGTCGTTGGCGCCGAGGGCGTGCCGAGGTTGACGAGGAGGACGCCCTTCAGTGTTCGGAGAGCGCGCTGGCCAGGAGCTTGGCCGTAATGTCGACGATCGGGATGACGCGGTCGTAGGCCATGCGCGTGGGTCCGATGACGCCCACGGTGCCGACGACTTCGCCGTGCACCTTGTACGGCGAGGTGACGACGCTCACGTCGTCGGGCGCGCTCACCCCGGACTCGCCGCCGATGAAGATCTGCACGCCTTCGCCGCGCAGCGAGAGGTCGAGGATCTGGAGCAGCGAGCTTTTGCGCTCGAAGAGCTCGAAGAGCTGCTTGAGGCGGTTGACGTCCTGCGAGAGCTCCTGCACCGAGAGCAGGTTCGCCTCGCCGGAGATCACGTACTGCTCGCTGCCTTCGGCGAGCGCCTGGTTGCTGGCCTCGAGAGCGGCGGAGAGCAGCCGGATCATGTCCTGCTTGATCTCGCGCAGCTCGCTGTGCAGCCGGGCGCGCGCATCCTCGAAGGTCTGCCCGGCGTAATGCTGGTTCATGAAGTTCGCCGCCTCGACCAGCTCGGACGGGGTGAATGCACGCTCGGTGAAGAGGATCCGGTTCTGCACGTCGCCTTCGGGCGTGACGACGATGAGGAGGATGCGCTTCTCCGAGAGCCTGAGAAACTCGATGTGGCGGAAGGTCACCGAACGGCGCCGCGGCGTCATCACCACGCCGGCGAACTGGGTGAGCTGCGACAGCAGCTGCGACGCCGCGGTAGCGACGCGCTGCGGGTTGTCGGGGTGCAGCTCGCTCTCGAGCTGATGCAGCTCGCCGGTCTCGAGCTGCCTGACCACGAGGAGCGTGTCCACGAAGAAACGGTAGCCGGCCGGCGTCGGGACGCGGCCGGCCGAAGTGTGCGGGCTCGAGATGAACCCCATCTCCTCGAGATCCGACATCACGTTGCGGATCGTCGCCGGCGAAAGATCGAGCCCGGAGTACTTCGAAAGCGTGCGCGAGCCGACCGGCTGGCCCTCGGCAACGTAGCGCTCGATCAGTGTTTTCAGCAGGACCTGAGCGCGCTTATCGAGCATGAATTCATTGTACACTCGGTGCCCATGCAACCGGCGTTCCGGCGCGTCGCCCTGATCGGCAAGCTGCGCAGCGCCGAGATCGCGGTTTCCCTGCGGCAGCTCAGCGAATTCCTGCGCGCGCGCGGCTGCGAAGTGCTGATCGAGCAGGAGACCGCGCTCGACGTCGGCGCCAAGGGATCGAGCTACGACGCGCTCGGCACTTGCGCCGACCTGGCGGTGGTGATCGGTGGCGACGGCACCATGCTCGCGGCGGCGCGCAACCTCGTGCGTCACCATGTTCCCGTGGTCGGCATCAACCAGGGACGCGTCGGCTTCATGACCGACATCGGCCACCACGACATGCAAGCCGGCATCGGCGCGATCCTCGACGGCCGCTACACGCTCGAGGAGCGCACGCTGCTCGACGCCGAAGTTTTCCGCGAGCAGAAATCGCTGCTGCGCACGCTCGCCCTCAACGACGCCGTGGTCGGCAAGGGTGCGCAGGGCCGCCTGATCGAGTTCGACCTGCGCCTCGACGGCGAATTCGTCTACACGCTGCGCGCCGACGGCGTGATCGTCGCTACGCCGACCGGGTCCACCGCGTATGCGATGTCCGCGCAGGGGCCGATCCTGCATCCGGCGGTTCCCGCGCTCGCGCTGGTGCCGCTCAACCCGCACACGCTCTCCGCGCGCCCGGTGAGCGTGAGCGACCGCAGCGTGATCGAGATCGTGCTGGTGCGTGCAATGGACGCGCGCGCGCATTTCGACGGCTTCGCGCTCACCGATCTGGTGCAGGGCGACCGCCTGGTGCTCAAGCGCTCGGCGGATACGGTGCGCTTCGTGCATCCGCCCGGCTATCGCTATTTCGCGACGCTGCGCGAGAAGCTGCGCTGGAGCGAGACGCTCGACCGGGAACGCGACGAGGACTAGGCGTGCTGCGCGCGCTCGACATCCGGGATTTCGTCATCGTCGAGACCGCGGGCCTCGAGCTCGGCACCGGCTTCACGGTGCTCACCGGGGAAACCGGCGCCGGCAAGTCGATTCTCGTCGACGCGATCGAGCTGCTGGTCGGCGCTCGCGCGGACGCGGGCATGGTGCGCGAAGGCGCCGAGCGCGTCGAGCTCTCCGCAGAGTTTGATTTTGAAAGCAAGGCTTTCGCGGCATGGCTTGGCGAGTCCGATCTCGCCGGCGACCCGGGCTCGGTCATCCTGCGAAGGGCCATCGACCGCAGCGGGCGCTCGCGCTGCTTCATCAACGGCCACGCCGCGACGCTGGCGCAGCTCAAGGAGGCGGGCGAGTTCCTCGTCGACATCCACGGCCAGCATGCGCACCAGTCGCTGCTGCGCGCCGCCGCGCAGCGCGAGCTTCTCGACGCGCACGCCGAGGCGCAGGCGCTCGCGCGCGAGACCGGCGAGGCGTACCGCGACTGGAAGCGGCTGCAGCACGTGGCGCTCGAGGCGGAAAAGAACTTCGCCGCGCGCGCGGCCGAGCGCACCGAGATCGAAGAGCTCATCAAGGATTTGAAGAAGCTGGGCGTGCGGGAAGGCGAATGGGACAGCGTCGCCGCCGAGCACGCGCGCCTCGCGCACGGCTCGAGCCTCCTCGCCGGCGCGCAATCCTCGCTCGAGACGCTTGCCGAAGCGGAAGGCGCCTGCCTGCCGCAGCTCGCCGCCGTCGCCAGCCGGTTGAAAGCGCTGTCGGTGCACGACAAGGCGTTGCGCTCGGTGCTCGAGCTGCTCGAATCGGCCGAGACGCAAGCCGGGGAAGCGGTGCGCGAGCTGCGCCACTACGCGTTGCGCGTCGACCTGGACCCGGAGGCGCTGCGCGACACCGAAGCGCGCATCGAGGCGCTGCACGCCGCCGCGCGCAAGCACCGCGTGCGGCCGGAAGAGCTGCCGGCACGGCTGGCCGAGCTCGAGAGGCGCCTCGCCGAGCTCGAGCTCGCCGTGAATCCGGAAGCGCTGAAGCGCGAAGTCGCCGCGGCGCGCGAGCGCTACGAAGCCGCGGCGCGGAAGCTCTCGGCGAGGCGGGCGAGCGCCGCGCAGTCGCTCTCCAAGTCGGTCACCGCGGCAATGCAGCAGCTCGCCATGGCCGGCGGAAACTTCAACATTGAATTAAAAAGACTCGAAGAACCCGGAGCGGGCGGCGCCGAGGAGGTCGAGCTCCAGGTCTCTTCGCATCCGAGCCTGCCGCTGCGGCCGCTGGCGAAGGTGGCTTCGGGCGGCGAGCTGTCGCGCGTAAGCCTCGCGATCCAGATGATCGCGGCGAAGGCCTCGCCGGTCGCGACGCTGGTGTTCGACGAGATCGATTCCGGCATCGGCGGCGCGGTGGCCGAGACCATCGGCAAAGCGCTGCGCAGGCTCGGCCGGGAGCGGCAGGTGCTTTGCGTCACCCATCTTCCCCAGGTCGCCGCCAACGGCGACCACCAGTGGTCAGTAACGAAATCGAGCGCAAAAGGAAAAGTGAACGTGCGTGCTTCACAACTCGATCGCGCGGCCCGCATCGAGGAGCTCGCGCGCATGCTGGGAGGATCGGAAAGCACGGCGCGCAGGCACGCGGCCGAGCTGCTGGACGCCGGATAGTTCGCTCCACCTCTGTTCCGGAGGGAACCGACACAAAAACCCGCGACACCGGGGAGTAACATTGCCCGAGGTTGGCGTCGTGAACAGCTCTCCCTCCCCGCAGGCAGGCGGGTCCTTCCCGGTAGTCGGCATCGGCGCCTCGGCCGGCGGGCTCGAGGCGATCGGCGAGCTGCTGGCGGCGCTGCCCGAGCCGACCGGCATGGCTTTCCTGGTCGTGCAGCACCTCGCTCCCGCGCACCACAGCCTGCTCAGCGAGATCCTCAGCAAGAAGACTTCGATGCCGGTGGCCGAGGTCAGGGACGGGATGTCCATCGCGCCCGATCACGTCTACATCATCCCTCCAAACACCCTGCTCTCGCTCGCCGCGGACGTGCTGCACCTCGAGCCCCGGGCCGAGGGCCCGCAACCCTCGATGCCGGTCGACGTCCTGTTCCATTCGCTCGCCGAGCAGCGCGGCCACAATGCCATCGGCGTGGTCCTTTCGGGCAGCGGTTCGGACGGGGCCCGGGGAGTGCAGGCGATCAAGGAGGCGGGCGGCATCACGCTTGCGCAGGACGAAGCTTCGGCGAGCTTCTCCGGGATGCCGAAGAGCGCCGCCGGGACCGGATGCGTGGATTTCGTCCTCAACCCGCGCGAGATGGGCGAAACGCTGGCGCGCATCGGCAAGCATCCCTATCTGAATACCGGGACGACGGCAAAGGCAGGCGAGGACGCATTCACGCGCGCGTTCCGCTTGTTGCGCGAGTCCAGCAGCGTGGATTTCACTCACTACAAGCGCGGCACCATCGAGCGGCGCCTGGGCCGGCGCATGGCGCTGCACCACCTCGACGACCTGACGGCGTACGTGGACCTTCTGCAGGACGACCCGTCCGAGCTGCAGGCGCTGGCGCAAGACCTGCTGATCGGAGTGACGAGCTTCTTCCGCGACCCCGCCGGTCTCGAGGCGCTGGAGCAGACCGTGTTTCCCGCGCTGATGGAGGGACGCTCGCCCAAGGATGCGCTGCGCATCTGGGTGCCCGGCTGCGCGAGCGGCGAGGAGGTCTACTCGATCGCCATCGGCCTGCTCGAGTTTCTGGGCGGGCGGGGCATCGCGCTCCCCATCCAGATCTTCGGCAGCGACGTAAGCGAGACGGCGATCGAGCGCGCGCGCGCCGGGATCTACCTGGGAAGCATCGAGGCGGACGTGTCGCCCGAGCGGCTGCGGCGCTTTTTCGTCAAGCTCGACGACCACTACCAGATCGCGAAGTCGATCCGCGAAGTATGCGTCTTCGCCAAGCACGACGCCACGCGCGACCCGCCGTTCTCGCGGCTCGACCTGGTGAGCTGCTGCAATCTCCTCATCTATCTCAACCAGGCCCTGCAACGCCAGACGCTGTCGCTCTTCCATTACGCGCTGAAGCCTCACGGATTCCTCATGCTGGGACCCTCCGAGAGCGTGGGCCAGAGCGAAGACCTGTTCGAGCCGATCGACAAGCGGCGGCGCATTTACCTCCGCAAGGCGGGTTCCCGAGAGCCTGCGTTCGAGCCGGACCGGGCCGCGCCGGCCGGGCGCCACGACGCGGCGCGCGTTGCGGCGGTCCCGGCGCTGCTCGAGGCCGAGCGCCTGCAGCGCGAAGCCGACCGCGTGCTGCTTGCGCGCTACGCTCCCGCCTGCATCGTGATCGACGAAGAGCTGAACGTGCTGCAGTTCCGCGGGCGCACCGCGGCCTATCTCGAGCACGCCCCCGGTGCGGCGAGCCTCAACCTGCGCAAGCTCGCGCCGCCGGCAATCCTGATCGCGCTCGGCCCGGCGATGCAAGAAGCGCGCAGAACCGGCGCGCCGGTGCGAACCGGGAGCCTGCGGCTCGAGACTCAGGACGGGACAAGAGCGGTTCGCCTCCAGGTCAACCCGTTCCAGCTTCCCGACGCCGGGCTGCGCGGCTATCTCGTCGCTTTCGAGGAGGAAGGTGGCGAAAAACCGCATTCGTTCTGGGGCGCGTTCTTCGAAAGGGTGACGAAGGTGCGCGCCGGCGCGGCGCAGAGCGCCGGCCCGGTGAGCGACGAGCTCGCGCGGCTCGAGCGCGAGCTCAAGGCGACGCGCGAGTATCTGCACGCGGCCACCGAGGAGCACGAGGCCTACAAGGAAGAGCTCAAGTCCGCGCACGAAGAGCTGCTCTCCTCCAACGAGGAGCTGCAAAGCACCAACGAAGAGCTGGTCACCGCCAAGGAGGAGCTGCAATCGGCCAACGAGGAGCTGGTCACGACCAACGACGAGCTGCGCATCCGCAACCGCGACCTGGTCGCGCTGAACGAGGCGCTGGAGGAGGCGCGCGATTATGCCGAAGCCATCGTCGAAACCGGGCGCGCGCCGCTCCTCGTGCTCGACGGCTCGCTGCACGTGATGAAGGCGAACCGCGCCTTCTACGAGGGATTCAAGACGCGACCCGAGGAAACCGAGGGCCGGTTCATCTACGAGCTGGGCGAGAGGCAGTGGGACATCCCGAAGCTGCGCGAGCTGCTGCAGGAAATCCTGCCCCAGAACAGCCGCTTCGAGGGCTACGAGATGAGGCATGACTTTCCGGGGATGGGCGAGAAGGTCATGATCCTCAACGCGCGGCGGCTCGGCGGCGGCAAGCGGCGTGCGGAAATGATCCTGCTCGGCATCGAGGACATCACCGAGCGCACGCGCGCCGAGGCGCTCGAGCTGGCGGACGCGCGCAAGGACGAGTTCCTGGCGATGCTGGCGCACGAGCTGCGCAATCCCCTGGCGCCGATCCGCCTTGCGATCGACACGATGCGCCGCATCGGCACCGACAATGCGACGGTGAAATTCGGCCAGGACGTGATCGACCGGCAGACCGCGCACATCACGCGGCTGGTGGACGATCTGCTCGACGCCGCGCGCATCACCCAGGGCAAGATCACGCTGCGGAAGGAGCCGGTCGCGCTCGCCGAGATCATCGAGCAGGCGCTCGAGGTCAGCCGTCCCTTCCTGAGCGAGGGCGGAGAGCACCGTCTCGTCGTGGTGCCGCCGAGCGCGCCGATCTACGTGGACGGCGATGCCGTTCGCCTTGCCCAGGTCGTAGCCAACCTGCTGCACAACGCCGCCAAGTTCACGCCGGCCGGCGGGAAAATCACGCTCTCGAGCGAGAGCGCGGGCAAGGACGCGTTGCTCAGGGTGAGCGACGACGGCGCCGGCATCCGGCCCGAGCTGCTGCCGCACGTGTTCGATCGCTTCGTGCAAGGCGACAGCTCGCCCGCGCGCCGGCACGGCGGCATGGGGATCGGCCTGACGCTGGCGCGCAGGATCGTCGAGCTGCACGGCGGCAGCATCGAGGCGAAGAGCGAGGGCGAAGGCAGGGGAAGCGAGCTCATCGTGCGGCTGCCGCGGCTGGAGCAGGCGCCCGCGCGGCCCCCGGCCGCGGCACCGAGGAGCGCAGCAGGCACGAGCGCAAGCCGCCGCGTTCTGATCGTGGACGACAACGCGGACGCGGCGGCGATGCTGCAGACGGTCTTGCAGATGCAGGGGCACGAAGTGCGCTGCGCCTTCGATGGAGCGGCCGGGCTCAAGCTGGCGCAGCAGTTCGCGCCGCACCTCGTGCTCCTGGATATCGCCATGCTTGGGATGGACGGCTACCACGTGATCCGCCGCCTGCGCGAGCAGGCAGGCGCGTCCCCGCCGGTGATCGCGGCGCTGACCGGTTACGGGAGGGACACGGAATGGGAGCGCATGAAGCAGGCGGGCTTCGAGCGCCACCTCGTCAAGCCGGTCGATCCGCGCGCGCTCGCGGCGCTCATCGAGTCGCTAGGGTCTCAAGGGTAGTCAACAGCGCCTGGGCCTCGAAGGGCTTGCGCAAGACCGCATCGGCCCCCGCCTCCCTTGCAGTCGTCAGGTAATCCAGCTTCGCCACCGACCCGCCGCCCGACATCGCGACGATCCTGACGCGGGGGAACTCCGACCTGAAGCGTTCTATGGTTTCCAAACCATCGGCTTCCGGCATGAAAATATCCGTCACCAGCACGTCGGCCGGGTGCCTGCGCTGCAGCTCGAGCGCGCGCTGCCCGTCGGCCGCGAGCTCGGTTTCGTAGCCCGCCCGCTCCAGCACGATCTTCATGAAGGAGCGCATGTCCTCGTTGTCGTCGACCACCAGGACGCATACGGCTTTCGGCGCGCTCATGCCGGCTAACCCGGGCGGTAAGGGCAGTCCTTCTTCGTGCAGTCGGCGTACAGCGCGAGCGAATGCTCGTGCAGGCGGAAGCCGCGCTGGCGCGCGATCTCGGCCTGGCGCTTCTCGATCTCGGGATCGTAGAACTCCTCGACGCGCCCGCACTGCAGGCACACCAGGTGATCGTGGTGGCCGCCCTGGTTGAGCTCGTAGACCGCCTTGCCGGTCTCGAAATGCTGGCGGCTGAGCAGTCCTGCCTGCTCGAACTGCGTGAGCACCCGGTAGACCGTGGCGAGGCCGACGTCGATGCCTTCGCCGAGCAGCGCCTTGTACACGTCCTCGGCCGAAAGATGGCGCACTTTGCTCGCCTCGAAGAGCTCCAGGATCTTGCGGCGCGGCAGGGTCGCCTTGAGGCCGCTCTCCTTCAGGCTTTGCACCGTGCTCATCGGCTGTCATTATATGCGCATGACGAGAGCGTTTTTGCTGCTTCCCGCGCTGGGATTGGCGCTCGCCGGGGGGTGCGCCGTGCCGCGCATTCCCGGCATCACGCCGTACAAGATGGAGATCCAGCAGGGCAATTTCGTGTCCCAGGAGATGGTTTCCAAGCTCAAGCCCGGCATGACCAAGGAGCAGGTTCGCTTCGTGCTGGGTACGCCGTTGATCACCGACATTTTCCACGGCAATCGCTGGGATTACGTCTACTGGCACGAAGATCAGGCCGGCAACCGCGAGCAGCGCAAGCTCGCGGTGTTCTTCGACAACGGCAAGCTCGCGCGCCTGGACGGCGACGTGGTTCCCGCGAAGGCCGCCCAGTGAAGGTCGCGGTTGCCGGGGCGGGGGGGCGCATGGGCCAGATGCTCATCGAAGCGGTCATCGCCGATCCCGAGCTCGACCTGGCTGCCGCCTTCGATGTGCCGGGCAGCCCGATTTTCGGCAGGGAGCTTGCAGGCGTAGAAGCAACCGCCGATGTCGCGGCGGCCGTGTCGGTGAGCGATGTGGTGATCGACTTCACGCGGCCCGAGGGCACCCTTTCGCACCTGCGCGCCTGTACGGCGGCGCGCAAGGCGATGGTGATCGGCACCACCGGGTTCTCGCAAAGCGACCGGGGCGTCATCGCCGAGGCCAGCAAGGTCATCCCGATCGTTCTGTCGCCCAATTTCGCAGTCGGCGTGAACGCCGCGTTCAAGCTCGCCGCAACCGCCGCGCAGATCCTCGGCGACGCTTACGACGTCGAGATCATCGAGGCGCACCACCGGCACAAGCTCGACGCGCCTTCCGGCACCGCGCTGAAGCTGGGCGAAGTCGTGGCAAAGGCCTTGAATCGAAGACTTTCCGAAGTGGCGCGGCACGGGCGGCAAGGCGACACCGGGGAGCGGCCGCAGAAGCAGATCGGCTTTCACGCCATCCGCGGCGGCGACATCGTCGGCGAGCACACCGTGCTTTTCGCCGGCCTCGGGGAGCGCGTCGAAGTGACGGTCCGCTCGCAAAGCCGCATGACCTACGCCACGGGAGCGTTGCGCGCCGCGAAGTTCCTCCAAGGCCGGCCTCCCGGCCTCTACGACATGGCCGACGTCCTCGGCCTGGGCGTATAATCCCGCTTCCAACGGAGCGGGAGCGGCGCGGGGCCTCTCCCGCTTTTCACGTCCGGTTCCGGAAATGACGCATAACGCGAACGCCGCCGTGCTGGTCCTAGCCGACGGCACGGTTTTCCGCGGCCGCTCCATCGGAGCGCCGGGCGCCGCCGTGGGCGAAGTGGTGTTCAACACCGCGATCACCGGATACCAGGAGATCCTGACCGACCCGTCCTATTGCCGCCAGCTCGTCACGCTCACCCATCCGCACATCGGCAATACCGGGGTCAACGACGAGGACCAGGAAGCGGCGCGCCCGTACGCCGACGGCTTGATCGTGCGCGAGGTGTCGAGGCTGCATTCCAGTTGGCGCGCGCAAGGCGGCTTAACCGGCTATTTGATCAACAACGGAGTCGTTGGAATCGCGGAGATCGATACCCGCAAGCTCACGCGCATCCTGCGCGAGAAAGGCGCGCAGAACGGCTGCGTGATGGCAGGCGAGATCGACATCGAAAAAGCATTACTTGAAGCAAAAGCGTTTCCGGGCCTCGCCGGGATGGACCTCGCGAAGGTGGTGAGCACGCCCGAGCCGTACGAGTGGACCGAAGGCTGCTGGGAGCTCGGCAGCGGCTACCGCAACGGCGAAGCGGCGCGCTTCCATGTGGTCGCCTACGACTACGGCATCAAGCGCAACATCCTGCGCATGCTCGTCGAGCGCGGGGCGCGCGTGACCGTTGTTCCCGCGCAGTTGGCCGCCAGGGAAGTGCTGCGCATGAAGCCCGACGGCGTGTTCCTGTCGAACGGCCCGGGCGACCCCGAGCCTTGCGACTACGCCATCGAGGCGATCGGCGAGATCCTCGACGCGACGCGGCTGCCGGTGTTCGGCATCTGCCTCGGCCATCAGCTGATGGGCCTCGCCTCGGGCGCGAAGACGATCAAGATGAAGTTCGGCCACCACGGCGCGAACCACCCGGTGAAGGATCTGGACACCGGCCGCGTGGTGATCACGAGCCAGAACCACGGCTTCGCGGTCGACCCGGCAACAATAGGGTCGAATTTAAGACCCACGCACATCTCCCTGTTCGACGGCTCTTTGCAAGGCCTTGCCCGGACCGACAGGCCGGCGTTCTGTTTTCAAGGGCATCCCGAAGCGAGCCCGGGGCCGCACGACATCGCTTACCTGTTCGACCGCTTCGCGAAGCTGATGGCCGATGCCAAAGCGTAACGACCTCAAGAGCATCCTCATCATCGGGGCGGGGCCGATCGTCATCGGCCAGGCGTGCGAGTTCGACTATTCGGGCGCGCAGGCGTGCAAGGCGCTGCGCGCCGAGGGCTACCGCGTGGTGCTGGTGAACTCCAACCCCGCGACCATCATGACCGATCCGGAGATGGCCGATGCGACCTACATCGAGCCGATCACCTGGCAGGTCGTGGCGCGCATCATCGAGAAGGAGCGCCCGGACGCGCTGCTGCCGACGATGGGCGGCCAGACCGCGCTCAACTGCGCGCTCGATCTCGCCCGCGAAGGGGTGCTCGAAAGATTCGGCGTGGAGATGATCGGCGCCTCGCGCGACGCGATCGACAAGGCCGAGGACCGGGAGAAATTCAAGGCCGCGATGACGCGCATCGGGCTTGCGTCCGCGCGCTCGGCGCTTGCGCACTCGATGGAAGAGGCGCTGCAGGTGCAGGCGGCCCTGGGTTTTCCCGCGGTCATCAGGCCCTCCTTCACTCTGGGCGGAACCGGAGGAGGGATCGCGTACAACCGCGAGGAATTCGTGGCGATCTGCGAGCGCGGGCTCGAGGCGTCGCCGACCCGCGAGCTGCTGATCGAGGAGTCGCTCATCGGCTGGAAAGAGTTCGAGATGGAGGTGGTGCGCGACCGCAGGGACAACTGCATCATCGTCTGCTCGATCGAGAACCTCGACCCGATGGGCGTGCATACCGGCGACTCGATCACCGTGGCGCCCGCGCAGACGCTCACCGACAAGGAATACCAGCTGATGCGCGACGCCTCGATCGCGGTGCTGCGCGAGATCGGCGTCGACACCGGCGGCTCGAACGTCCAGTTCGCGGTGAATCCGGAAAACGGCCGCATGGTGGTGATCGAGATGAACCCGCGCGTGTCGCGCTCGAGCGCGCTCGCGTCCAAGGCAACGGGTTTCCCCATCGCCAAAGTCGCGGCGAAGCTCGCGGTGGGCTACACGCTGGACGAGATCGCGAACGAGGTGACCGGCGGCGCCACGCCGGCCTCCTTCGAGCCGAGCATCGACTACATCGTCACCAAGGTGCCGCGCTTCGCGTTCGAGAAATTTCCGCAGGCCGACGATCGCCTGACCACGCAGATGAAGTCCGTCGGCGAGGTCATGGCGATCGGCCGCACGTTCCAGGAATCGTTCCAGAAGGCGCTGCGCGGCCTGGAGGTCGGCGTCGACGGCCTGAACCAGCGCACGCGCGACCGCGAGACGCTCGAAAAGGAGCTCGGCGAGCCGGGCCCGGAGCGCATCTGGTACGTGGGCGACGCCTTCGAGAACGGCTTCACGCTCGAGGAGGTGTATCGCCTGACGCGCATCGATCCCTGGTTCCTCGACCAGATCAGGGAGATCGTCGAGCTCGAGATGGAGCTCGACGACACCCAGCTGGAATCGGTTTCAAGGGAAAGATTTCTTTTCTTGAAAAGAAAAGGCTTCTCCGACCGCCGCCTCGCCTACCTGTTCAACACCCGGGAAGGCGAGGTGAGAAAGAAAAGGCATGCGCTCGGCATCCGCCCGGTGTTCAAGCGCGTCGACACTTGCGCGGCCGAGTTCGCCGCCAAGACGGCTTACATGTACTCGACCTACGAGGAGGAGTGCGAAGCCGCGCCGACGCAGAAGAAGAAGGTCATGGTCCTGGGCGGCGGGCCGAACCGCATCGGGCAGGGCATCGAGTTCGACTATTGCTGCGTGCACGCGGCGCTGGCGCTGCGCCAGGACGGGTTCGAGACCCTCATGGTCAACTGCAACCCCGAAACGGTCTCGACCGACTACGACACCTCCGATCGCCTGTACTTCGAGCCGGTCACGCTCGAGGACGTGCTCGAGATCGTCGAGACGGAGAAGCCCTGGGGCGTGATCGTGCAGTACGGCGGGCAGACGCCGCTCAAGCTCGCGCGCGATCTCGCCGCCGCCGGCGTGCCGATCATCGGCACGAGCGCCGAGTCGATCGACGTTGCCGAGGACCGCGAGCGCTTCCAGAAGCTGCTGCAGCGCCTGAAGCTGCGCCAGCCGGCCAATCGCACCGCGCGCTCGACCGAGGAGGCGGTCAAGCACGCGCAGGACATCGGCTACCCGGTCGTGGTGCGGCCGAGCTACGTGCTCGGCGGCCGGGCCATGGAGATCGTGCACCAGCAGTCCGAGCTCGAGCGTTATATGAAAGACGCGGTGAAGGTATCGAATGACTCGCCGGTATTGCTGGACCGCTATCTGTCCGACGCGATCGAGATGGATGTGGATTGCGTAAGCGACGGCGCCGAAGTGATGATCGGCGGCATCATGGAGCACGTCGAGCAGGCGGGCGTGCATTCGGGCGATTCGGCCTGCTGCCTGCCGCCGCACTCGATCGCGAGCCACATCGAGCGCGAGCTGCGCCGCCAGACCAAGGTCATGGCGAAGGCGCTCAACGTGGTCGGCCTGATGAACGTGCAGTACGCGATTCAGAACGACACGGTGTACGTGCTCGAGGTCAACCCGCGCGCCTCGCGCACCGTGCCCTACGTCTCCAAGGCGACCGGCCTGCCGCTCGCCATGATCGCCGCACGCTGCATGGCGGGGCGCAGCCTGCGCGAGCAGGGCGTGGAGGAAGTCACCCCCGCCTATTTCTCGGTGAAGGAGGCGGTGTTTCCCTTCGCCAAGTTCCCGGGCGTGGACACGATCCTCGGCCCGGAGATGAAGTCCACCGGCGAGGTGATGGGGGTGGGGGAGACCTTCGGCGAGGCGTTCGTGAAGTCGCAGATTGCGGCTGGCGTAAAGCTCCCGGAGGGCGGACGCGCCTTCATCAGCGTGCGCGACGGCGACAAGCTGACCGCGGTGCAGGTGGCGCGCGACCTGATCGAGCTCGGCTTCAGCGTCCTTGCCACGCGCGGCACGGCGGCGGTGCTCAAGTCTCACGGCGTTGCGGTGACCCAGGTGAACAAGGTGGTCGAAGGCCGTCCTCACATCGTGGACATGATCAAGAACGGGGAGGTGAGCTTCATTGTCAACACCGTGGAAGCTACGCGTACCGCCGTATCCGACTCTCGCGCCATCCGCACCACGGCGCTCGCACGCCGTGTCACCTATTACACGACGATCGCCGGCGCCAAGGCGGCGTGCGCGGGCATGAAGCATCTCGCGGGGCTCGAGCCTTACCGCCTGCAGGACCTGCATGCCAAACTACGTATTTCCGGCCCAGAGCCGGCGTTGACCTCCTGATATGCCCAAGACTCCGATGACCAAGCGCGGCGCCGACCTGCTGCGCGCCGAGCTGCACCGCCTGAAGACCGTCGAGCGCCCGGCGAACTCCAAAGCCATCGGCGAGGCGCGCTCGCATGGCGACCTGTCCGAGAACGCGGAATACCATGCCGCGCGCGAGCGCGCGGGCTTCATCGAGGGCCGCATCGCCGAGCTCGAAGCGAAGCTCGCCAACGCTCAGGTGATCGATCCCAAGCTGCTCCACGCCGACGGCCGCTGCGTATTCGGCGCGACGGTCGACGTGGAAGACCACGGCGGCGAACGCGCGACCTGGCAGATCGTCGGCGAGGACGAGGCCGACATCAAGGCCGGCCGGATATCGATCAGCTCGCCGATCGCCCGCGCGCTGATCGGCAAGGAGGCCGGGGAGTCGGTGGAAGTCCAGACCCCGGGCGGCGTCAAGCGCTACGAGATCGTCGACGTTCGTTACGAGTAAGGCGGAATAGCGCTCGGACGCCGCTGTTAGCACACGACACGGAGGCCCCATGACACGCAAACTCGCCTTGATTCTTTCCGTCTTGTCCGTTGCCGGCTGCGCCACGCTCGAAGGCCCGGACGTCTCGAACAGCGCCGCCTATTGCACGCCGGAGAACGCTTTCCGCCTCGGCACCCAGTCGAAGGCGTATTTCGGCGGCTGCCCGAAGGACACCGAGAACGCTTTCCTCACCAGCGTCGAGCGCGGACGCGCGCTTTGGCCGACTCCGCCGCAGGTGTGGCCCTACTACAGCCGGATGGCGGAGCTGGAGAAGCAACTGGTCGCGGCCGACAACGAGGCGGATCGCGAGCGGCTGCGCACACGGCTGCGCGACGCCGAATGGTGGGCGGTCCAGATCATCAACAGCCCGGGCACCTACTCCAACTTCAACTAGAAGTTCAGCCGCAGGTGGAATGACTTCGGGCGGGTGAAGCTCTCCAGGCCCAGCCTCGAGAGCGTGCAGCCGCGCCCCGAGTCCTTGACGCCGGTCCAGGCGAGCGCCGGGTCGAGGTAGTCGCAGCGGTTCATGAACCAGGTGCCTGTGTCGACGCGCTCGCCGATGGCGATCGCCGCGTCCGGGTCCGCGGTCCAGATCGAGGCGGTGAGGCCGTAGCGGCTGTCGTTCATGAGCCGGATCGCTTCGTCGTCGTCGCGAACCGGCTGAATGCCGACCGCCGGACCGAACGTCTCCTCCGCCATCACGCTCATGCCGTGGTGGACGTCGACCAGTACTTGCGGCTGCAGATACGGCGTGCCCTTCCGGGCGTCCACGGGCAGAAGCGGCTTGGCTCCTTTGTCGATCGCGTCCTGGATCTGCGCCCGGACAGCGTCCGCCGCCTCGGCGCGGACCAAGGGGCCCAGCGTGGTTTCCCGCTCCAGCGGGTTTCCGAGCTTTAGATTCTTTGTGTTTTCGACAAAGGCTTCGACGAAGCTCCTAAAAATATCGCGGTCGACGTAGATGCGCTCCACCGCGCAGCAGGACTGCCCCGAGTTGAAATAAACGCCGTCGACGAGGTTCTCTACCGTCGGCGCGAGCGGCGCGTCCGCGCGCACGTAGGCCGGATCCTTGCCGCCGAGCTCGAGCCCGGCGCCGATGAAGCGCCCGGCGGCCGCGCGCTGCACCGCGTGCCCGCCGCCCACGGAGCCGGTGAACGCGACGTAGCCGACGCGAGCGTCGCCGATGATGCGGGCGGCAGCTTCGTGGTCGACGTGCAGAAACTGGAAGACGCCTTCCGGCAGCCCTGCCGCCTGGAAGGCCTCGGCATATCGCTCGGCTACGAGTGGCGTCTGCTGCGCCATCTTGAGGATCACGCCGTTGCCGGCAAGAAGCGCCGGCACGACGGCATTCACAGAAGTCAGCCACGGGTAGTTCCATGGCGCCAGGACGAGAACCACTCCATGGGGCTCGCGGCGAATGAAACGCTCAAAGCCCGCCTTCTTTGGAATCCGGATATCGGCAAGCGCTTCCTCGGCGATGCCGCACATGTACTGCGCGCGCTCATGAAACCCGCGGCGCAGCTCGCCGGGACTCTGGCTCACGGGCCGTCCCATCTGCCAGCTCAACTCCTCGCCGAGCGGGTCGGCGCGCGCGACGCACCAATCGGCCATGCGGCGGCATACGGCCGCGCGCTCGGCGACTGGAACCCGGCGCCAGGAGCGCTGCGCCGCCACCGCCCGCTCGAGGCAATCCTCGATCGCCTGGCCGGCGGCGAGGCGGCGCTCGACGTACACCGAGCCGTCGACCGGGCTGATGGTGCGCTGCTTCATTCCATGGCTAGAGTACCGTCGATTTCACGAAGTACGCGACCAGGGCGATCGCGACGGGCAATAGCGGAACCACCAGTCGCGCCGTGTCCCATCTTATCGCCCAGTCCTGACGGTTTCGTTACACGGCGCGGCGGAGTACATTGCCGGCGGGGAGGGGAAATCCATTGGCTTTCGTTCTCGCGCCGACCCAGGGAAGACTTGGCGGCTTTCTCGATCGAGTGCTGCCGCTGCGGCACTGGCTCGGCGCCGAAGCGGCCGGGGGTGCCGAGCAGGGACAGGCGAGGACCCGGCTCATCTGCACTCTGGCGGGGCTGTCCGGCTTCGGCGCGCTCGGGCTCTTCGCCGACCTTCCCGCCGGCATTGCCGCCACGGCGATCCTGTTCCCGCTGTACGCGATGGCCTATGCCTTCGAGGTGAAGCGTCGCCCGGTGCCGACGCGCGCGCGCCGCGCGCTCGCGCTGCTCGCGGACAACCTTACGGCGAGCTACATCGCTTCGTTCGGCGGCGGCTTCGCCGCGTATGTCGGCTTCAATTTCCTCACGTCCTTCGGATGGGGCCTGCGCTTCGGCCGGCATTACCTCTTCGTGGCGAGCGCCATCGCCATCTCCGGCATGGCCTGGAACCTGGTCGCCAGCCCGTACTGGCAGCAGAACCTTCTTTTCGGCGGCTCGATCATCTTCGGCCTCGTCGCAGGCGCGATCAACGCGGCGATCCTGCTCGAGCGCATTGCGCTCGGGAACCGGCGGCTCGCGGAAAAGATGGAAGAAATCGCGCAGCTCGCCTGGCGCGACCAGCTGACCAAACTTCCGAACCGGCTGCATTTCCAGGAGCGGCTGTCGCAGGCGCTCGCCGCCGCCGCGAGAAAGCACCGCGAAGTCGCGCTGCTTCTCTTCGACATCGACGGCTTCAAGGCGGTGAACGACAGCCTCGGCCACGAGGCGGGCGACCGGCTGCTGCAGGAAATCGCGCGCCGCGTCGGGCGCCGCGTGCGCCAGGCGGACACCTTCGCCCGGTTCGGCGGCGACGAGTTCGTCGTGCTCATGGAGCTCAACCGCGGCACCTCCGACGCGGTGCGCGTGGCGGAGTCGGTGATCCGCGTCATCGCCGACATCGATCTCTTCGCGAGCTCCGGCATCCGCGTCGGGGCGAGCGTCGGCATCGCCTGCTGGATGCCTTTGCCCGGCGAGCGGCCGAACTCCGACGAGCTCCTGAAGCAGGCCGACCGGGCGATGTACGAGGCGAAGCGCGCGGGTAAAGGCTGCTACCGCTTCGCGCGGCGGCCTTATTCCGGAGTGACGTAGGCGGCGGTAAGGCCCCCGTCCACCAGGAATTCGGTGCCCGTCACGTAGGACGATTCGTCGGAGGCGAGCCACAGCGCGGCCTGGGCGATTTCGTGCGCTTCGCCGAAGCGCCCCATCGGCACGTGGACCAGCCGCCGTTGTTTCTTTTCCTCGGTGTTGAGGAAGCTCATCAGCAGCTCGGTGCGCAGTGGCCCCGGGCTCAAGGCGTTCACGCGGATGTTCTCGCGCGCGTGCACCACCGCAAGCTCGCGCGTGAGCGCGAGCACCGCGCCTTTGCTCGCCGTGTACGCGACCTGCGGGGTTGCCGCACCCATGCGCGCGACGAACGAAGCGGTGTTGACGATCGAGCCGCCGCCTGCATGGCGCAGCGCAGGGATGCCGTACTTGCAGCCGAGGAACACGCCCTTGGCGTTGACGTCCAGCGTTATGTCCCAGACGCTTTCCTCGGTATGCACGGCGTCGTCGTCCTTCGCGTGCATGATGCCGGCGTTGTTGAAGAGCACGTTGAGCTTGCCGAATTCCTTTTCGGCCGCGGCCACCATGCGCTGGCAGTCGACCGACTTCGATACATCGGCGTGGCAGGCCACCGCCCGGCCACCCTCTTTGCGCACGAGCGCGGCGGTCTCGGCCGCCGCCTGGTCGTTTACATCGACCGCGAGAACCGCGGCGCCTTCCTTGGCGAACAGGATTGCCGATTGCCTGCCGATGCCGCTGCCGGCGCCGGTGATCAGCGCCACCTTGTCTTTGAGTCTCATATGCGCTCGAAATATCTCCTGCGTTCCCAGTCGGTGACCGCGCGGTCGTAGGCGGCCGCCTCGGTGCGGTAGAAGTGCGCGTAGTGCTCGACGACCTCATCGCCGAAGGCGCGCTTCGCGAACTCGCTCGCGGCGAAGCGCTCGACCGCCTCCCCGAGACGATGCGGCACGCGCGGCAGGTTCTTCGCGGCGTAGATGTCGCCGACGAAGCATTCGGGCGGCTCGGTGCGGCTGGCGATGCCGTCCAGGCCCGACGCAAGCGAGGCGCCGAGGGCGAGATAGGGATTGCAGTCCGCGCCCGGAATGCGGCACTCGATGCGCAGCGCCGGTCCCTTGCCCACGACGCGAAAGCCGGCGGTGCGGTTGTCGTGGCTCCAGGCGAGGCGCGTGGGCGCCCAGGAGGCGTCGACGTAGCGCTTGTACGAGTTCACCGTCGGCGCGTAGAACACCATCACGTCGGGCACGCGCGCGATCCAGCCGCCGAGGAACCAGCGGAAGATCTCAGCGCGCTCGGCGAACGCGTTCTTTCCCTCCTGCCACAGGCTGAAATGGATATGGCAGCTCGAGCCCGCGCCCTCTTCGCCGAGCTTCGCCATGAAGGTAAGGCTCATGCCGGAGGCGTCGGCAAGCTCCTTCAGGCATTGCTTGAACACGACGTGGCGGTCGGCCATGTCGAGCGCCTCGGCGTGGCGGATGTTGAGCTCGTGCTGGCCTCGTCCCCATTCCCCCTTGGAGGTCTCCACGGGCACGCCGGAGAGCTTCAGGTGCCGGCGCGCCGCCGCATGGAAATCCTCGGTCCGCGAGCCCTGGAGGATGTGGTAGTCCTCGAGATACCAGCCGGCAGGTTCCAGATCGCGATAGCCGCGCGCGGCAGCTTCGCGGTAACCGGTGCGAAAGAGATAGTGCTCGAGCTCGGTCGCCGCGAATCCGGCGTAGCCCATGGCGCGGGCCGCATCGACCTGGCGGCGCAGGATCGAGCGCGGCGCGACGGCAATGCAGTCGTGCGTTTTCTCGCTCTTCACGTCGCAAACGACGAGCGCGCTCTTTTCGAGCCAGCTCGCAAGCCGCAAGGTGCGCAGGTCCGGCACGAGATGGAAGTCGCCGTAGCCGAGCTCCCAGTTGGCGAAGCGGTAGCCCGGCACCGGGTCCATCTCCATGTCGACGGTGAGCAGATAGTCGCACGCGTGGCCGCCGCCGCCGGCGATCTCCTCGACGAACATCTCGGCGTCGAAGCGCTTGCCCATCAGGCGGCCGTAGTGGTCGGTGAACCCGGCCACCACCGTCTCGATGTCGCCCTGCGCCACCATGGCACGCAGCTCCTCCAGCGTCAGCATGCCTCTTGACCGGACTGCACTATCGCTCATAATGGCTGTAGCGCATTTGTATTACAAACAGGATGCACATGACCGTCTCTTTGAGAGTGCCGGAGGAGGTAAGAAAACGAATCGTGAAACTCGCGCAGCGCCGTAAGACCACGCCACATGCCTTGATGCTGGAGGCAATCAGCGAAAAGCTCGATGCGGAGGAAGCGCGCGCGCGGTTTCTTGCCGAAGGAAATCGCCGGCTGGCGAAGATGAAGAAGGCGGGCAGCGGGATCTCTGCCCAAGCAGTCTTCGAATACTTTGAAAAGCGCGCACGTGGCGAACGCGCCCGCAGGCCGAGATTGCGCAAAATCGGGTGATCGTCTTCGCCGAAGAGGCGTTCGCCGATCTTGAGCGGATCTTCGAGTTCAACTTCGCGCGCGATCCCGATACGGCGCTCGCGCACATCGTCAAAATCAGGAGCGCAGTCAACATCCTCGAGGAGCATCCGGAAATTGGCCGCCTCAGCGAGCCCGGTTCCGGGCTGCGCGAGCTGATCATTTCTCATGGCCGGTCCGGTTACGTAGCCTTGTACGAGCATTCGCCGGCCGGAGATCTTGTGAGAGTGGTGGCCATTCGACACCAGCGGGAAGCCGGATACAGAGGCAGGTAAAGCTCAGGCATCGGCATTTTTGCGGTAGAGAACGAACACCTTTCCGACTTGCTGAACGGCTTCTGCGTCCGTTTTTTCGCAAATAGAAGCGAGTACCTCATGGCGAACACTGCGCTCTACGCTGGCAGCGCGGACCTTGATCAGCTGGTGCGCCTTGAGCGCCCGATCGATCTCCGCGACCACCTCGTCGGTAAGGCCTTTCGCGCCGATCTGCACGACCGGCTCGAGCTTGTGGGCCTGCGCTTTCAGCGCCTTGCGTTCGGCGGCGGTGAGCATGAATGAATCGCGAAATCTAATGTCAAAATGACCGCCTTGCTACCTCAGGATTTTCATCCCGTACTGCGCCGTTGGTGGGAGGGGCGCTTCGCCGAGCCGACGCCCGCCCAGCTCGAAGGCTGGAACGCCATCCGCCGCGGCGAGCACACGCTGATCGCGGCGCCGACCGGCTCGGGCAAGACGCTCGCCGCCTTCCTGACCGCCATCGACCGGCTGCTGCGCGAGGGTCTGGAGCAGGGCGGGCTGCCCGACGAAGTGCGGATCATCTATGTCTCGCCGCTCAAGGCGCTGTCGGCCGACATCCACAAGAACCTGGCAGTACCGCGGCGCGAGATTCACGCTGCATCTCCGATAAAGATCACAGCCGCTGTGCGCAGCGGCGACACGCCGCAAGCCGAGCGCGCCGCCATGTTGCGCACGCCGCCGCATATCCTCGTGACCACGCCAGAGTCGCTGTACCTGCTGCTTACGGCCGAGCGCTCGCGCAAGATGCTGAGCACCGCGCAGGCGGTCATCGTCGACGAGATTCACGCCGTCCTGCAGTCGCGGCGCGGCGCGCACCTCGCGCTGTCGCTCGAGCGCCTCGATCATGTGTGCGGCCGGCGCCTGCAGCGCATCGGGCTTTCCGCGACCCAGAAGCCGATCGAGGAAGTTGCACGATTCTTGACCAGCGATTCTTGTGTCGTAGTCGATAAGGGCCACAAGCGGCAACTGGACCTGGCGGTCGAGGTGCCCGGCTCGCCGCTCGAGGCGGTGATGTCGCATGAGGTGTGGCAGGAAATCTACGCCCGGCTGGTGCAGCTCGTCGAGTCGCACCGCACGACCCTCATCATGGTCAACACCCGGCGCCTCGCCGAGCGCATGGCGCACCAGCTCTCCGAGCGGCTCGGCAACGACCGCGTCGCCGCGCACCACGGCAGCCTCGCCAAGGAAGCGCGCCTGGATGCCGAGAGCCGCCTGCGCGAAGGCAAGCTCAAAGTCCTCGTCGCGACCGCGTCGCTCGAGCTCGGGATCGACATCGGCCACGTGGACCTCGTTTGCCAGATTTCGTCGCCGCATCGCATCGCCAATTTCCTGCAGCGCGTCGGCCGCTCCGGCCATACCGTGAGAGGGGTGCCGAAGGGGCGCATCTTCCCGCTCACCCGCGACGATCTCGTCGAGTGCGCCGCCATGGTGCGCGCGGTGCACGACGGCGAGCTCGACATGGTCCGGGTGCCGGACAAGCCGCTCGACGTCCTGGCGCAGCAAATCGTCGCCGAAGCGTCCGCCGAGCACGAGTGGGGCGCGGAAGCGCTTTTCTCGCTTTTTACGCAGGCATACCCTTATCGCAACCTGAAGCGCGAGGACTTCGAAGCCGTTCTCGAAATGCTCGCCCGGGGCTATGCGACCCGGCGAGGACGGCGCGGGGCGCTGATCCACCGCGACACGCTCCACGGCAAAATCCGCAGCCGCAAAGGCTCGCGCATGAGCGCCATCGTCAACGGCGGCGCGATTCCCGAGGTGTTCGACTACCGCGTGCTGCTCGAGCCGGAAGGCCATTTCATCGGCACGCTGAACGAGGATTTCGCCGTCGAGTCGCTGCCCGGCGACGTGTTCCAGCTCGGCAACACGTCGTGGCGCATCCTGCGCATCGGCAACGGCGTGGTGCGCGTCGCCGACGCCCAAGGCCAGCCGCCGTCGATGCCCTTCTGGCTCGGCGAAGCGCCGGCCCGCAGCGACGAGATGAGCGCCGCCGTGTCCCGCCTGAGGGCCGCGGTGGACGCGCGGCTGCCCGATGGCGTCGATTTCCTGATCGAGGACTATCGCCTGCCGCGTGCGGCTGCCGAGCAGATCGCCCAGTACCTCGGCGAGGCGAAGCGCAGCCTGGGCGTGGTGCCGACCCTGGACACCATCGCGCTCGAGCGCTTCTTCGACGAGTCGGGCGGCATGCAGCTCGTGCTGCACGCGCCCTTCGGCAGCCGCATCAACCGCGCGTGGGGACTCGCGCTGCGCAAGAAGTTCTGCCAGGGCTTCAACTTCGAGCTGCAGGCGGCCGCTACCGAGGAGGGCGTGATCCTCTCGCTTGCGAGCGTGCACTCGTTCCCGCTGGAAGAGGTTTTCCGCTACCTGCATCCGAACACCGTGCGCGAGACCCTCATGCAGGCGATTCTCGCCTCGCCGATCTTCGAGACGCGCTGGCGCTGGAGCACGACGCTCGCGCTCGCCGTGCCGCGCAACCGGGGCGGGGCGCGCGTCCCGAACCAGCTGCAGCGCATGTACGCCGAAGACCTTTTGCAGGCGGTGTTCCCCGACGCGCTCGCCTGCCAGGACAACCTGCAGGGGGCGCGCGAGATTCCGGATCATCCGCTGGTGAACCAGGCGCTGCGCGATGCGCTGGAAGAAGCAGTGGATCTCGCCGGTCTGCAATTCCAACTGAAAAGACTTTTCTCTGGAGAGATTCGTACGGTGGCGCGCGACACGCCCGAGCCCTCGGTGCTGAGCCACGAGCTGCTCAACTCGGCGGTCTACACCTTCCTCGACGACGCGCCGCTCGAAGAGCGCCGCACGCGTGCCGTGTACGCGCGCCGCGCGACTGAGGTCCGCAGCGCGGATGATCTCGGCGCGCTCGACCCGGCGGCCATCGAGCGCGTGCGGCAGGAAGCGTGGCTGATCGCGAATACCGCGGACGAGATGTACGACGCGCTGGTGGTGGCGGGCTACATCAAGGAGTCCGAATTGGCGCCTCATTGGCCCTCGCTTCTGAGCGAACTGGGACCGCGTGCGGTCAGGAAAGAAGACGCGTGGTTTGCGTTGGAAAGAATTAATGACGCTGCCGTCGAGCTCAAAGCGAGCCGGATGGAAGTGCTCGGCCCGCTCGCCGAGCCGGAAAACGCGGTGCTGGTTGCGCTGGAGGGCCAGGGCCGCATCCTGCGCGGCCGCTTTACCCCGGGCGCGACGCAGCTCGAGTGGTGCGACCGCAGGTTGCTCGCGCGCATCCATCGCTACACGCTCAACCGGCTGCGCGCCGAAGTCGAGCCGGTCAGCGCGGCCGACTTCCTGCGCTTCCTGCTTCACTGGCAGCACGTCGCCGGCCAGGACCTGCTTCAGGGCGTCGAGGGCTTGGCGGCCGTAATCGAGCAGCTCGAGGGCTTCGAGCTCGCGGCGATCGGCTGGGAGCACGACGTGCTGCCCGCGCGCGTCGCCGACTACGGCTCCGAGCATCTCGACCGTCTCGGCGTGAGCGGAAGAGTGGTTTGGGGACGTCTCACGCCCGGCGGCGGCGCGCCGCTGCGCACTTCGCCGATGGCTCTGCTGCTGCGCGAGCACGCAGCGCACTGGGGAATCGGCAAGGAAAGCGTTCCCGAGCTTTCCTCCGAGGCGAAAGCGGTGCTGGCGGCGCTGAAAAAGCGCGGCGCGTCGTTCTTGCACGAGCTGGCGGCGGAAACGCGATTGCTGGCGGCGTTCGTGGAGCGCGCGCTCGCCGAGCTCGCCGGGGCCGGCCTGGCGACTGCGGACAGCTTCGCGGGCCTGCGCGCGTTGCTTGCTCCGGCAGACAAGAGGAAAGCGTCCATCGAAGCCGCCGGGCGCTGGTCGGTGCTTTGCGGCGAAGGCAAGCAGGATGCGGAATCGATCGCGCGCGCTCTGCTCAAGCGTTATGGCGTGGTGTTCAGGGCGCTGCTCGCGCGGGAAGGGCGGCTGCCGCCCTGGCGCGATTTGGCGCGGGTCTACCGCCGGCTCGAAGCGCGCGGCGAGATCCGCGGCGGGCGGTTCGTCGCCGGCTTCGGCGGCGAGCAGTTCGCCGCGCCGGAGGCGGTAGGCCGGCTGCGCGCGGTGCGCAAGGCCGAAAAAATCGACGAGCTGGTCGTGCTGAGCGCCGTGGATCCTCTCAACCTCGTGGGCATCCTGACGCCGCAGGCGCGCATCGCGGCCACTCAGCGCAACAGGATCCTGTTGAAGGACGGCTTGCCGATTGCCGCGCTGGAGGGCGGCGAAGTGCGCCGGCTCGCCGACTCGCCCTTCGACGATGGTTTCCTCAAGACGCTGCTGGTGCGGCGCTCGCTGCGTCAGCCGCTCAAGCCTTACCTGCGGGAGCCGACGCTGCGCGAGCGGACGATGCAGGCCACGCCCAAAGCCGTAATAACCGCGAGCAGAGCGTAACCCGCGCCGTAGCTCAAGCCCGCGTGGTCGTGGAGCGCGGCAAAGGCGCTCGGGCCGACGATGACGCCGGCGAACGTGACGCTGAGCGTGCCGCCAGTGGCGATGCCGATGTCCTGCGGAGCGCTTTGCCGGGCGATGACCGCCATGAAGACCCCGTTCCAGCCGATCGCGCTGAAGCCGAAGATGGACGTTGCCGCGACGATCGCCCACACCGGCCAGCCGGCGATGATCGCCGCGGTGGCGAGCGCGCCGGCGACCGCGACGGCTCCGTTGGCGATCAGCGCGGCCGTGCCGGATCGTATGCGGTCGGCAAGCCAGCCCCAGGCGAGCCGGCCGGCGGCGCCGGAGGCGTGCGTGATGGCGAGGATCGTGCCGGCGATGAGCAAGCTCAGTTGCGCCTCGGCGACGAGATAGGTCACGAGGAACCCCGTAAGGCTCAATTGCACTGCCGAGTAGGCGAACGAGGCGAACGCCAGCCAGCGCAAGGTTCTCTGCCGCCCTATCAGCGCCAGGCTCGCGAGCGGCGCAGCCAAGACCGTCGCAGCGGCATCGCGATCCGTATCCCAGTGTGGCCGCACCGGGCCCATGGCAAGGCTCAGGCCGAGCGCGAGCAGCGCGCAGGCGACGAGGCTTGCCTGCCAGCCGAACGCCAGCGCGAGCGCCGGCACGAGCGCGCCGGAGAGCACGCCGCCGATCGGCACGCCGCACTGCTTGATGGAAAAAATGAGGTTCATGTTCCGGTCCGTCGGCGCGCGCGCGAGCAGCTGCGAGGCGGCCGGGTTGGTAATGCCGTAGCCCAGCCCCATCACCAGGGCGCCCAAAGCGAGCGTCGGCAGCGTGCCGAGCGCCGACACCAGGCAGCCGGCGGCGACCAGCCAAAGCGCGAGCTGGCTGGTCCGTGTCGCGCCCAGGCGCCGCGCGAGGCCGCCGCCGACAAGCGCTGCGAGCATCGCGCCGACGTAGAGCACGCCGATCTGGTAGCCGATCAGCGCCGGGCTGATGCCGAGCTCGAGCGCCGCTTTGGGCGCCACGGCGGTGAGGGCGAGCGAGCCGAGCGTGGTGAGCGACTGCGTCGAGGTGGTTAGCGCAAGCACCGCCCCGACGGGCAGGATTTTCATCGTGTCAGCGTGCCTCAAGTTTTCTTCATGGCACAGGTGAGGAAGTATCGTTTGTTTTGGCTCGCAAAACGGCGCATCGTGGCTGCATGCAACACTGGCCGGTCCGGGAGCTCACCGTGGGCGATCGCCCCGCGCTCGAGCGTCACCTGCTCGCGCTCGACACCGACGATCGCCGGTTACGCTTCGGCATCGCGCCGAGCGATGCGGCCATAAGCGCCTATGTCGCGGGCATCGACTTCGACCGCGATATGCTGTTTGGGATCTTCGACGAGAAGCTTGAGCTGCTCGGCGCGGCGCATGTGGCGCGAGCGCCGGGCCACGCCGAGCTTGGCGTATCCGTGCTCGCCGAGCACCGAAATCGCGGAGTCGGCGAAGCGTTGCTCGCGCGCGCGGTGCTGCACGCGCGCAATTGGAGGTTGCATGCCCTCTTCATGCATTGCCTGAGAGAGAACGCGGCGATGATGCATCTTGCGCGAAAGAAGGGCATGGCGATCGCGACGGAAGCGGGCGAGGCGGATGCGTGGCTCGAGCTGCCCCGACCCGATGCGGGGACCTTCTTCGGCGAAGCCTTCGAGCAGCGTGTCGGCTTGTTCGATTTCGCGTTGAAGGCGCATCTCGTCCACGCGCGCCGGCTGCTCGACGCCCTAATATCGGGAAATGGCGAAATCGAGCAAGCAGTGGCTCCGCCGGCACGTCACTGATTCGTACGTCCGCAAGGCCAAGGAGCAGGGCTACCGCTCCCGGGCGGCGTTCAAGCTCCTGGAACTGGACGAAAAGGAGCATTTTTTCCGCCCTGGAATGCTCGTCGTGGACCTGGGAGCCGCTCCGGGCGGCTGGTCGCAGGTGGCGGCCGCCAAAGTGAGGCCCGGCGGGCGCGTGATCGCGATTGATCTTTTGCCGGTCGCCCCCATCTCGGGGGTAACGGTGCTTGAAGGGGATTTCCGGGAAGAAATGCTCCTCCGCAGCCTGGAGGGAGCGAAAGCGGACGTGGTTCTATCCGACGTGTCGCCGAATCTGTCGGGCATCGGGAACGTTGATCAGGCGCGCGCACTCGAACTGACGCTGGCCGCCGTCGATTTTTGCCGCAAGGCGCTGAAGCCGGAGGGAGTTTTCCTCTTGAAAGCGTTCCATGGCGAGGCGTTCGAAGAGCTGCTCACGCGGCTCAAAGGCACTTTCCGGAAGGTAAAAGTCGTAAAGCCCTCGGCATCGCGGGGTGAATCGGCGGAGACTTACATGCTGGCGCGCGGCTTGCGTGCCTTGTAAGATGAGTTCTTTGCGCAGCGCAATAGAAGGTTTAAACGGCAGGAGAGCAAGTACTTGAACAACATGCTTAAGAACCTGGTCATCTGGCTCGTCATCGGGCTGGTGCTGATGACCGTGTTCAACCAGTTCAATACCCGCCAGGCGGCGCAGGCGCCGATGGAGTATTCGCAGTTCCTGGAGGAGGTGAAATCCGGGCGCATCTCCAAGGTCACCATCGAGGGCCGCCAGCTCAAGGCCACTACCGCCGAAGGCAAGCGCGTCACGAGCTATTCGCCGGGCGACATCTGGCTGGTTTCGGACCTGCTCAAGTACGGCGTGAAGATCGAGGCGAAGCCCGAAGAGGAGCCCTCGCTCCTCATGAACATCTTCGTGTCCTGGTTCCCGATGCTGCTGCTCATCGGCGTGTGGATCTTCTTCATGCGCCAGATGCAGGGCGGCGGGCGCGGCGGCGCGTTCTCGTTCGGCAAGTCGCGCGCGCGCATGCTGGATGAGTCGACCAACACGGTGACTTTCGCCGACGTCGCGGGCTGCGAAGAGGCCAAAGAGGAAGTCGCCGAGCTCGTCGACTTCCTGCGCGACCCGACCAAGTTCCAGAAGCTCGGCGGCCGCATCCCGCGCGGCGTGCTGATGGTCGGCTCTCCCGGTACGGGGAAGACCCTGCTCGCGCGTGCTATTGCGGGTGAAGCAAAAGTGCCGTTCTTCTCGATTTCCGGCTCCGACTTCGTCGAGATGTTCGTCGGTGTCGGCGCCGCGCGCGTGCGCGACATGTTCGAGCAGGCGAAGAAGCACGCGCCGTGCATCGTGTTCATCGACGAAATCGACGCGGTCGGCCGCCAGCGCGGCGCGGGCCTCGGCGGCGGCAACGACGAGCGCGAGCAGACCCTGAACCAGCTGCTCGTCGAGATGGACGGCTTCGAGGCGACGATGGGCGTCATCGTCATCGCCGCGACCAACCGGCCGGATGTTCTCGACCCGGCGCTGTTGCGTCCGGGCCGCTTCGACCGGCAAGTGGTCGTGCCGCTGCCCGACATCCGCGGACGCGAAGAGATCCTCAAGGTGCATATGCGCAAGGTCCCGCTCGCGCCCGATGTGAAGCCCGACATCATCGCGCGCGGTTGCCCCGGCTTCTCGGGCGCCGACCTTGCCAACCTCGTGAACGAAGCGGCGCTGTTCGCGGCGCGCGGCAACAAGCGCCTGGTGGAGATGGACGACTTCGAGCGCGCCAAGGACAAGATCGTGATGGGCGCCGAGCGGCGCTCCATGGTCATGCCCGAGGAAGAGCGCAGGAACACGGCGTACCACGAGTCCGGTCACGCGATCGTCGCGAAGCTCTTGCCCAAGACCGACCCGGTGCACAAGGTCACCATCATCCCGCGCGGGCGCGCGCTGGGCGTGACGATGCAGCTGCCCGAGACCGACCGCTACAGCCAGGACCGCGAGCGGCTGCTCAACATGATCGCGGTGCTCTTCGGCGGCCGCATCGCCGAGGAGCTCTTCATGCACCAGATGACCACCGGCGCCTCGAACGACTTCGAGCGCGCGACCGAGATCGCGCGGCGCATGGTGACGCACTGGGGCATGTCGGACGAGCTCGGCACCATGGTGTACGGCGAGAACGAGGGCGAGATCTTCCTCGGCCGCTCGGTCACCACGCACAAGAGCGTCTCCGAAGCGACCATGCAGAAGGTCGACGGCGAGATCCGCCGCATCATCGACCAGCAGTACCACCTCGCGCGCAAGCTTCTGGAAGACAACCGCGACAAGGTGGAGACGATGACCAAGTCGCTGCTCGAGTGGGAGACGCTCGACGCTGACCAGTTGAACGACATCATGGCCGGAAAGCCGCCGCGTCCGCCCAAGCCCTCGAGCAGCTCGCAAACGCCTTCCAAGCCCGCGAGCAGCGGGGGCGCGCAGGGCGACACGGCTCCGCATCCCGCGGCGTGATCCTGCGGTGCGGGCGGTTTCACCTCCCGCTCGATAGACCGCTGGTCATGGGCGTGGTGAACATCACGCCCGATTCCTTCTCCGACGGCGGCCGCTTCCTCGACAGGGAAGCGGCCGTTTCGCATGCGCGGCGCCTTGCCGAAGAGGGCGCCGACATCATCGACCTCGGCGGCGAGTCCACGCGTCCCGGCGCCGCGCCGGTGTCCGAACAAGAAGAATTGAACAGGGTGATTCCTGTTCTCCAGACCCTGAATCTGTTTGATAAACCCATTTCGGTCGACACGCGCCGACCCGCAGTCATGAGGGCCGCGCTCGCGGCGGGCGCATCGATGATCAACGACATCCAGGCGCTCGCGGCGCCCGGGGCGCTCGAAGCCGTTGCCGGGAGCGACTGCGCCGTGTGCCTTATGCACATGAAAGGCACCCCGGCGACCATGCAACAGGAGCCGCGCTACGATGACGTCGTCGCCGAGGTGAAAGCCTTTCTGAAAGAGGCGGTTGCGCGGGCGACGGCGGCCGGAATCGAACGCGCGCGTATCGTCGCGGACCCGGGTTTCGGCTTCGGCAAGACGGCAGGCCACAACCTGGAAATACTGAGAAAGCTCGCTGAATTCCAATCGCTCGAGGTCCCCATCCTGGCCGGGCTGTCGCGCAAGTCGACGATCGGAAAAATCACCGGCCGGCCTGCGGATGAGCGGCTCGCCGGAAGCTTGGCGATGGCTTTGCTCGCGTTGCAGGGCGGGGCGAAAATACTTCGGGTGCATGATGTGAAGGAGACGAAGGACGTGATTGCCGTTTGGCGAGCTTTTGAAAATGACGCGTAAATACTTCGGCACGGACGGCGTGCGCGGCACGGTGGGCTCGAGCCCCATGACGCCCGATTTCGTGCTGCGCCTGGGCTACGCGGCCGGCAAGGTGCTTTCCGGACGGGGTAAGAATCCCGCCGTGCTGATCGGCAAGGACACACGCATTTCGGGTTACATGTTCGAGTCGGCGCTGGAGGCGGGATTTTCGGCTGCCGGGGTGGATGTGCACATGTGCGGGCCGATCCCAACGCCGGCCGTCGCCTATCTCACGCGCGCGCTGCGGCTCACCGCGGGCGTGGTGATCAGCGCCTCGCACAACCCGTATCCCGACAACGGAATCAAGATCTTCTCCGGCGACGGCTTCAAGCTCCCGGACGAAACCGAAGTCGCCATCGAGGCGGAGATGGACCGGCCGATGGGCTGCAACCAGGCCGCCGACCTGGGCAAGGTATGGCGCGTCGACGACGCCGGCGGGCGCTACATCGAGTTCTGCAAGTCCACCTTTCCGTCGGATCTCGATCTCAAGGGATTGAGGATCGTCGTCGATTGCGCGCACGGCGCCGCGTACCACGTCGCGCCGCACGTGTTCCACGAGCTCGGCGCGGACGTCGCCTCGATCGGCGTCAAGCCCGACGGCATGAACATCAACGAGAAGAGCGGCGCCACGTCGCCTTCGGTTCTGCAGCAAAATGTATTGACCGAAAAGGCAGAGTTCGGAATCGCCCTCGACGGCGACGGCGACCGCGTGGTGATCGTCGACGGGGCCGGCCGGCTCTATGACGGCGATCAGCTGCTTTACGCGATCGCCGCGCACCGCGCGCGCAAGCGCAAAGTGAGCGGCATTGCCGGCACGCAGATGACCAACCTGGCGTTCGAGAAGGCCGTGCAGAAGCTCGGCATCGCCTTCGGGCGCGCCAAGGTCGGCGACCGCTACGTGCTCGAGCTGATGCGCGAGAAGGGCTGGGAGCTCGGCGGCGAGAACTCCGGCCACCTCATCTGCCTGGACAAGCACACCACCGGGGACGGCATCGTCTCCGCTCTCCAGGTGCTGCACGCGGTGCGCGAATCGGGGCGCTCGCTTGCGAAGCTGACCGCCGAGCTCGTCATGTACCCCCAGGTGCTCGTCAACGTGCAGGTTCCGCGCGGCTTCAAGTGGGAAAAACACGAAGGCATAAAAAAGGCGCAGACGGATGCCGAGCGGGAGCTGAACGGGCGCGGGCGCGTGCTGCTGCGCCCGTCGGGCACCGAGCCCGTGCTGCGCGTCATGGTCGAGGGCGAGCCGAGGGAAGCGATCGAGTCGGCGGCGAATTCGATCGCCTCAGCCGTGCGCAGGGCCGCCGCCGGCTGATTCCGCAGGGGCAGCGGTCTCGATCCTGAACAAAGAGACCACGCCCAGCTTGATCTGATCGAGAACCAGGGCGAAGCCGATTGCGGCGGCGGCTACGGCGGCGACAATCGGCAATGGCAAGGCTTTCATCATCGTGCCCGAAAGCGCGAGCACCGAGACCAGCGCAAGATCGATCAGCGTGGCGGCGATGATCCAGGCGCTCGGCTGCGAGCTCCACATGCGGCGGCGTTCGCGCAGCACGTACAGCAGCGCCTGGTTGCCGAACACGAGCGTAACGAAGGCGAGTGTCTGAAGCTCTTCGGCGGTAAGGCCGAGACGGAACGCCCCCCATGCAAGCGCGCCCGCGGAAAAGGCCAGCTTGCAGCCTCCAAGAGTGATCGCGGCGGCGGTCACGTTGCGCATACGCCACCGGCTCGGGGACGCAGCGGCGCCCGGCCTGTCGGTCGTGAGGGACATCGCCAGGAAGTCATTGGTCATGAAAAGCAGCACCATGAGCGCCGGCGTCAGGATGGCGTGGCCGGTCAGGACCAGCCCGAGCGCGAGAAACAGGACGATCTCGATCTTCTTGACGATCATGTTGAACGTATAGGTGACGAGCCGCTGGAAGCCGACGCGGCCTTCGCGCACCGCGAACACCACGCCCGCAAGGCCGGGCTCGGTGAGGACCATGCCCGCGGCGGCCTTCGCCGCGTCGGTCGCGCTGGAGACCGCGATGCCGATCTGCGCCTGCGCGAGCGCCGGAGCATCGTTCGTGCCGTCGCCGCACATGCCCACCCCATGGCTCTCGCCCTGCAGCCGCTTCACCAGCCGATGCTTTTCCTCCGGAACCACCCGGGCGAGGACGTCGGATTCGGCGATGCCCACCTTGTGCGCGATGGCGGCCGCCGTGACGGGAGAGTCTCCTGTCACCATCAGGGTGCGGACGCCCAGACGGCGCAGATCCGAGACGAGCCCGGCCGAATCGTCTCTTGGGGGATCGCTAAGGGCGATAAGCGCGGCGAGACGAAGCGGCGCCGGCGCGCCTACGGCGACCGCAATGACGCGGTGTCCCTGCGCGGCGATCGCATCGACGATGTGCGGCGCATCGGCCGGTATCTCGCTCGCCGCCGCAAGCGCCTCGAATGCGCCCTTGACGACGCGAATTTCATTTCCATCGCGATCGGCGGCAAAGGCCTGCGCGGTCCTGGTCGCCGGATCGAAGGGAACGAAGCGCACGAGCCGTTCGCTCGCCCGGGAAGCGGCCTGCGCGGCCGCGGCCTTGCGGACGGCGCCGTCGATCGGATCCTGGTCCGCCTCGGAGCTCGCTAACGCTGCGAGCGCCAGCGCACGCTCGCGGTTGAACCCCGGCATCCGCACGACGTCGACCACTTCGAGCACGTTGCGCGTCAGAGTCCCGGTCTTGTCGGCGCACAGGACGTCCATGGCGGCCGCCTCGTGCGCGGCCGACAGGCGCGTCAGCAGCACGCCGCGGGCGGCAAGCGCCTGCGCGCTGAACGCGGCGGATAAAGTGAACGTCGCGGGCAGCGCGAGCGGGATCGTGGCGAGCAGCGCCGTGAGGGCGAGGCGCATCAGGTCCCCGGACGGGAACGCCGAAGCATAGGCGTAGCCGATGATGAGTATGGCGACCGCGCCGTTCACGACCGCGAGGTTGCGCGTGGTCGCGAAGATCGCTGCCTGCTCGGTGCTCGGCGCGCGCGCCATGCGGACCAGCTCGGCCGCGCGTCCGAAATGGGTTCTGGCTCCGGTCGCCGTGACCTCGGCGATCGCCTGCCCGCGCCGCACGATGGAACCGGCGTAGACGCGGCTTGCGGCTTCCGCCTCGACCGGCAGGGACTCGCCGGTGAGCATCGACTGATCGACCATCACCGAGCCCGAGACGATCGTCGCATCGGCGGGCACGATCGCCCCGAGCGGCAGCCGGACCGCGTCACCGGGCACGAGCTCCGAGGCCGCTAGCCTCACCCACTTCGGGCTTGATTCCCAGCGCTTCCTTCAAGAACTTGATGTCCTTTTCCGTATCGGGATCGACCCGTTCGCGAAAAAAGACCCGCGCCTCTTCTTCCTTGCCGCGCTTCTCGATTCGAACGCCGAGCGCGTCCGCCTGCTGGATGCGCCGAATCGCCTCGAGCACCCGGCGGAATTCCGGATCTTCCCGGCGCGATCGCGCCGGCGAAGCGGAATAGTTGTGCACATCGTTGATGGCGCGCACCGTGAGCGACAGGATGTAGTCGGCCGGGTGCCCGGCCTGGATCATGGCGAAGATGGCCTGGGGCGGGATCGGCCTCAGCAGCTTCTCGATGTACTCCTTCCCGGTGACCGGCACGTAGGAGATCGTGGGGCGGTCGGTGTAGGTGCCGGTCGCGCCAAGCTCGCGGAACGTGTCGGTCGGCGACCTGGGAAATATTCTGGAGGCCAGGCTGACTTCGCTTTGCAGCGTGTAGGAGCTGATGACCGAGGACACCTCGAAGAACACCGGTGCGTCGAAATAGCGCAGCTTGACGATGTTGAGCAGCGTCTGCTCCCTCCACGATCCTGCGATGGCGCTCGCGTAGTCCAGCCGGTCGCGTGAAATGCTGGCGGGCCCGATCGATTGACAGCCGGTCGCGCCGACTGCAGCGGCGATCACGCAAAGGAGTGTCGGGCCGAGTCGCATTTCTACCAAGCGTCGCGCCGGCAGGCGGGCCGCTGTTGACGTGCGTCAAGTGTCTTGGAGATGGCGCGAGGAGAATTGGATTTGTTGGACGATGCGAAGCCTTTCCGTGGCAGAGCCGAGACAACTGACTTATTCCGTGCGTACGCGCCGGCTGGATGCCTCGGGCAGCGAGGCGAGGTGCAAGGATGCGCACCTCATGCTCGATACCGGCGCTGCCGGCAGGCCCGATGCATTCAATCCGGCCGAGCTGCTGCTCGCGGCGCTTTCGGCCTGCATCGTCAAGGGGATCGAGCGCGTGGCGCCGATCATCAAATTCGGCTTCCACGGGGTCGAGGTTCGCGTGACGGGCGTGCGCCAGGACGCGCCGCCGAAAATGGCGCGCATCGACTACGAGATCATCGTCGACACCGACGAGTCCGACCGCAAGCTCGAGCTGCTGCACGAAAACGTGCGCAAGTATGGAACTGTCTACAACACCGTCGCGCCAGGCACGGATCTCACCGGATCGCTTCGAAGGCGTTGAAGCGCGGTGTCGTCGCCCTTTGTGTCAGCGGCGGACAGGTCATCGCCCTGCATGAATGTCGAAACGATGGCACACGCTCGGACCGCCGAGGCGGCAGAGGGATTGACAAGCGCCGAGGCGCAAGCGCGCATGCGCGAGCAGGGCCCCAACGCGATCGCGCAGGCGCGGCCCAGTATGGTCAAGGCGTTTCTCCTCAAGTTCTGGGGCCTGATTCCGTGGATGCTCGAAATCGCCATCGTCGTCGATCTTCTCTTGGGCCGCTGGGTCGAGGCCGTGGTGATCGTCGTTCTGCTGCTGGTGAACGGCCTCATGGGTTTCATGCAGGAGAAGCGCGCGATGGGCGCGCTCGCATTGCTGCGCCAGCGTCTGACGATCAATGCGCGGGTCCGGCGGGACGGTCGCTGGCAGCAAGTTCCTGCCGCGGACCTCGTACCGGGCGACCTCGTGCGCGTACGGGCCGGCGATGTCGTGCCCGCCGACATCCATCTATCCGATGGCCGGGTGCTCCTTGACCAGTCCGTGCTCACCGGCGAATCGATGCCCCTCGAGCAAGGCCCCGGAAAAACGGCGTACTCCGGGACCACCGTCAGCCGCGGCGAAGCGACCGGCGTGGTAACTGCAACGGGCGCCCGAACCTATTTTGGCAAGACAACGGAGCTCGTCCGCGTCGCGCAGGCGCCGCCCCGGCTCGAGCGGCTGATCGTCGGAGTGGCGAAATATCTCGCAGCCGTCAGCGTCCTTCTCGCGATCGCCGTGTTCGCCGTGGCGCTCCTGAGAGGCACGCCCTTGTCCGAAGTGCTTCCCTTCGCGCTCATGCTGCTCGTCTTCGCCGTGCCTCATGTCATGCCTGCCATGTTCACCATGTCCGCAGCGCTCGGCGCCCGCATGCTGGCCGACAAGGGAATCCTTGTCACGCGCCTTGCCGCGATCGAGGACGCGGCTTCGATGGACGTCCTCTGCCTCGACAAGACCGGCACTCTCACCGAGAACCGGCTCACCGTCGGCGAGGCGGTGCTTGTTTCTGCGCAGACGCAGGAGGAACTGGTCCGGCTCGCCGCCCTTGCCTCGGACGAGGCAACCCAAGATCCCATCGACCTGGCGATTCTCGAAGCGGCGCGCGCACGAGGACTGCTGGAGAAATTACCCCCGCGTCTCGCCTTCGTGCCATTCGATCCCGGCAACAAGCGCTCGGAAGTCTCCGTTCGGGAGGGCGAGCAAACAGCGCGCATCGTCAAGGGGGAGCCGAGAACCGTTTCGGAGCTTGCCGGCTTGCCGTGGCAGGAAATCGCCGATCAGGTCGCGCGGCTTTCGGCGGACGGATCGAGGGTATTGGCGGTTGCGAGCGGCAGCGATTCAAAGCTGCGCATCGCCGGACTCGTGGCGCTAAACGATCCGCCGCGGCCGGACTCCGCCGTGTCCATCGCCGAGCTGCGCAAGCGCGGCGTGCGCGTCGTGCTCGTCACCGGAGACGGCGAGGCCACCGCGCGCGCGCTTGCCGGCAAGGTCGGGATCGCCGGGGAGGTCGCGCCTGCCGGCACGATCCGCGAGAATCTGCGTTCAAGCGACGCCGATCGCTTTGCCATATTTGCGAGAGTCCTGCCGCAGGACAAGTTTTTCCTCGTGCAAGCGCTGCAAAAGGCCGGCCACGTCGTCGGCATGACCGGAGACGGCGTGAACGACGCTCCCGCGCTCCGGCAGGCGGACGTGGGCATCGCGGTCGCCAATGCGACCGACGTCGCCAAGGCGGCCGCCAGCCTGGTTCTTATCAAGCCCGGCATCGGCGGCATCACGATGGCCATCGACGGCAGCCGCAGGATCTATCAGCGGATGAAGTCTTTCCTGATCGCCATGAACACCCGAAAGATGGCGTTCCCGGTATTTCTGGCGCTGGGAGCGCTGTTCATGGGGAGCTTCCTTCTGAGCCCCCTGCTCATGGTCCTGTTCATGCTGTCGGCTGACTTCGTCACCATGTCGCTTTCGATGGATCAGGCCACCGCGTCACCGGGTCCGGACCACTGGGCCCTGCGCCCGCTGATGGGCGCGGCGATGGGCTATGCGCTCGTGCTCCTGCTCCTCAGCGGACTGGTGTACTGGTTCGCCACGAGCGCATTGGGACTCGGAGTTGCGCAAGCGCAGACCTTGCTTTTTGCCTGGTTCATTTTCGCCGGGTCGCAAGCGGTCATCTACCTGTCCCGGGCGCGCGGCCACTTCTGGGCGAGGCCTCTTCCTGCGCGGCTGGTGAACGTGGTGGGTGTCCTCAATGTCGGCGTGTTCGCGCTCATGGCGGCCGAAGGCTGGTTGATGGCCCCCATTTCCCCGCTGCTGGTGGGCGCAGCGCTGATCCTCGCGCTCGCCTTCCTCGTCGGCGCCGATCAATTCAAGGCCATGCTGGCGAGTTTCTCGCCCACGCGTCAGACGCCGATACCGGCGTCCGGAGGATAAGAACATGCCCGATCCGCGTTTCACCAAGCCCTGGCACGGAGTGCCGCGCGAACAGATCCATTGGAACCCCACGGTGATCGAGGAAGCGTGCATCGGCTGCGGGACCTGCGTGACGGGTTGCAGCCGGCTGGTGTATCGCTTCGACTTCGATCGCAAGAAGGCCGTGGTCGTCGATCCGCTCAACTGCATGGTGGGCTGCACCACCTGCGCCAACACCTGCCCGACCAATGCCATCGCGTTTCCGCCGCTGTCCGGGGTTTTCTCGCTGGAAGCGCGGCCCGAGGTGCGGCATGCCATCGAGGACGATCTCGTCGGACGTCACGATGAGCTCGCCTGGAGCGGCCGCATCCCTCATCCCGACCGGCTCGTGGAGCTCACGGTGGCCGAGGTCGGCCGCCCCAACGCGAATGTCCTGCTGGTGCGCCTGACGCCGAAGGTGAAGGGCGAGTGCTTCTGCCAGTTCTCGCCAGGCCAATATGTCGAGCTTTGGATTCCGGGGACCGCGTATCTGTCGCGCGCGTACTCGATCGCCAACGCGCCCCGGGAAGACGGCAGCATCGACCTGCAGATCCGGCGGGTCGAAGGCGGACGCCTCTCCGACTGGGCGTTCAACCGCATGAAGATCGGCGACAGCGCGCGGGCGCGCGGACCGGTCGGCTCATTCACCATGCGCTCCCCGGTGGACAGACCGCTGCTGTTCGTCGCGGGCGGAACCGGGTTTGCTCCCATCGCGGCGCTCATCGAGCAGCAGCTCAAGCTCGCGCCGCAGCGCGACATGGTACTGGTCTGGGGCGTCGCGGAAGAAAAGGATTTCTACGATCTGGATCGGGTCGATGCATGGCGCGAGCGGGACAAGAACTTGCGCGTAGTGCTCGCCGCAGAGCGCGGACGCGAGTCGTATTGCTTTTCCCAGGGGCTCGGCGCCGTGACGGGCACCGTGGTCGACGCTCTGCGAAGCGCTGGCATCGCGCTGACCAATCGCCATGCTTACGTAGCAGGTCCGCCGAAGATGCTCACCGCAGTGGTTGCCGAGCTTCGGCGCGCCGGAATTCGGCCGGAGGACATCCACGTGGACGCCTTCGGCGTCGGCTGACTGTATTGCATGAGCACTCAATCCCTGCCGGCCCCCAAGCTTGCGCGCATGGCATGGCTCTACGCACCGGCCGGCTCCGAGGGTCCTTGACGAATCTCGCGATGAACGGCCATGAGACGGAGAGCGTCCGGGCGACATTCGTCCTGCTTTTCGCCATGCCGGAGGTCCATGGCGCAGGGCGAAAGCATGCTGCAGGAAAAGGATTTCAGCCGATTCCGTCCGAAGAGGTCGATCGCCATCTGGCGCGCATGCACGAGGTGGAACGGCGTCTCTCGGCCAGGCATACCTGCGGGCACGCCGCATTCAGCGCATGCCGCTGGGCAGGCTGCCCTTCGCGTCGAGCACAGAAGGCTGCGCCTACGCCGACATCTACCTGGTCACGCACAAGGCCGGGATTGCGCTGGCGGAAGTCTGGCTGGCGGCGCCGCCCCACTCGCTCGATGTCACGCGGTGGATCGGCTGGCTAGATCCTGAAGCGCCTGACGGGTACGCGCTGCGCACTTGGCGCATGCTTGCCGGCAGTGAAGGGGTGGAACATCCTGCGCAACCGGATTTCTATCTGCCGCTCAGCATCCTTCGTGTCGCTGGGCAGCCGCTTTCAGCAGTGCGGGATCGTCGCGGGCAGGAGCTGGTGCGCCTGCTGCATCTCGACCGGTCGGGCGTGCCTTTCAAGCCGGGCTATGTCGAGCAGGAGCTCGAGCGCGATTTCTGCTTGCGGGAAGATGCGCTCTCGCTGCTGTCGCGCCGCGGCGCCATCGACTTGCATGTCACGATAGCGCAGCCGGCAGAGGAGGCCGTCGTCCTCGGCGCCCTGCCGCTGCTGATCACCGCGGAGCTGCTGGCGCTCGAGCGCGGGGTGCTGCGCAGGTTCAACAGCCGGCTGGCGGGCGAGACCGGCCGCAGCCTCGATTCGCTCGTGCAGCTCAAGCGCGAGGTGCTCGATGGACTCGAGGAGTACTACGGGACCCTCGCCACCAGCACGGCCTTCAGCGCGGAGGCGACGGCGCAGGGCGAGGAGCTCTTCGGCATCGTCGATCTTTACGATGCGGTCATGGCACGGCTGGAGATGGTGACGTTCAAGATCACCACCGGATACCAGCGCAACACCAGCCGCCTCGGATTCTGGCTGACCACGCTTTTCGGCGCCATCGAAACCGGGTTCGTGGCGGCGAGCATCGCCACGTGGTACTACACCGATTCGCTCTGGGCGGTGCTCGCCTGGACAGTGGGCGTGACCCTGGCGACTGGAGTCTGCCTCGCACTGGTGCTCAAGCGCTTCCGCGCGGGCGGATGATCCGAATTTCTCACACGGGAGCTGACCATGTCGAAACCCGTTCTTCATCTGGAAGGCGCGTCGGTCATGAGGTCTACGTGCTCGGCCCGGCGGAGAAGGCGCTCGCCGATCCCGGCAGCGCCAGGTTCCGCGAAACCCTGGTCGGGCTGGCGAAGAACGGCGTGTGGGTGCACGTGTGCCGCAGCATCGCCGAGGACCTGCGCAGGGCCGAAGAGTTCGCGCAGCTCGGCTTCACGCTTGAGTACGCGCGCGACGCGTTCGTGCGCTACGCGCTCGAAGGCGCCGCCGTCGTCAGCTTTTGACGTAAGCCGCCTGCGGCTTCTGCTGATCGCGCGCGCAGGCTGCGCCTGCTGGCTCTCGGCAGCACATGGCCGCGAGCCGCCAAGCCTCAGAAGTAGTAGCGGGCGTAGACCTCGAGCTTGCGGGACACCTGCTTCTCGCCGAAATCCGTGCTGGTGCGGCCGTGGAGGAGAAAGATCCTCGCGCGCAGCTCGAGGTTGTTGATTCCGGTGTACTGCAGCTCGGGGGTGAGCTGGTAGCTGCGGTCCTGCAGGTTCATCATCGCGGTGATCGCGGGCGAGAAGTAGACGATGCCGAGCGCGTCTTTCTGCTGCGCGCGCAAGTAGAGATAGTCCTTGCCCGGATTGGGCCGGCCGTAGCTCCCCTGGCTCAACGAGAGCGCCTTCTGCACGAGCGCGCTGCTTCCCGTCGAGAAAGCGCTGTCCACGAGCTCGTAGAACTGCCGGGATTCTTCCTCGGAGTAGCCGGTGCCGTTGCGGTAGTACTCGGCGATATAGGTCGTATCGCCGGCGGTGAGATACCGCAGGCCCAGGAGATAGCTCGTGGCGTTCGCGACCTCGGTCGTCACGCGTCCTGCGCTGTCGGTGAGCGGCCGGGGCGACTGCTCGATGCGCGCCCATTCGCCGTGGATCTCGAAATTGGACGTCACGTTGCGTGAGAAATCGAATCCGAAACGCGCGGGCCGGCTTCCCTTGCCCTGCCAGGCGAAGTCGATGTCGGTATCGCGGTAGAGCAGGTAGAGCTTGGCGGCGGGGTTCAGGTGGCCGTGGCTGCCGAAATCCCGGTTGACGTCGCCGGCGACGGGAAGAAGGACCGGCGTGAAGGCGACCGTCTGCAGGTCTCCTCCGGGGCTCGCGATCCAGTCAGCGTTCGCCATCACGAAGCCCTCGCGCGCGAGTTGCGGGTCGTTCGCGTCCTTGGGACGCTCGACGAATCCGATCGGGTTCCACGCGTAGCCCTTGCCCCATTTGAGCGATCGCTTCCCGGCTTCCACGGTGAGGCCGGCTGTCGGGCGCAAGGAGTAAGCCGCTTCGTAGATCTTGCCGTCATGATCGCTGCCGAGCTGGTCGCGCTGCGCGTCCGCGTTGAGGCGAAAGTCGAAAGTGCCGATGCCCTGGCGCGCCTTGCCGGCGAGCTGCAGCGTTGCCGTGGTGCGGTCGAAGCTTTCCCTTTGCGGCTGGTTGTAGAAGCCGAGCTTGTAGAACGCCGCGCTGCGGTTCAGCGAGAAATGTTCCTGCTTGAGCTGAACGTAACCGCCAAGCTCAAACGGCTTTTTCTCGAACTGCGAGGCGTCGAAGGCGGGTACTTCCTGCGCTCTAGCGTCTACGGCCGCCAAAAGGAAAACCAGCGGCCAGAACCGCCGCTTCATTTGCGCAGCTCTTCGATGCGTGGCAGGTAGTTGAGGGTGAAGATCTCGTCGGGGAAGTCGCGCTTCTTGAGCCCCGACCACTGCATCACCGACTTGTAGCCCTTGTAGAGCGGGCTGTCGGTTTCCAGGGTCGCGGGACGCTTGATGCCGCCGCCGAAATCCTTGATGTCCTTGAAGCGGAGCGTCTTGAGGAGCAGCCCGCTCGCCGCGTACGCCTCGATGGTGAGCGGCAGCAGCGCCCGCTTGTCCACCCACATCTTGAGCCGGTCGTAGGCGACCTCGCCGGTCTTGGCCTTGAGCGAGAGCAGATACGCGTCTTTCTCTTCTTCTGCCGCCTCGACGTTGTATTCTGCGGTGTAGTCGATGCGCAGGATGTCGGCGTTGTTGAAGACGCTGCCGGTCACCGACTGCAGGCTCGTGATCCGGATCGAGCGTCCGACATCCGGGATGTAGAGCCACATGTTGTCGCCGTCGCGCAGCGTCACGCGGCCCTTGTCGCTCGCCGGCGCGAGGAACAGCGCCACCACCTTGTCGCGACCCTTCTTCATCGTATAGAGCACCGAGACCTTCTTGCTGCCGTCGGGCTGGATGTCGGTGAGCTGCCGGTACGACTCGTAGGATTCGGGCTCGAGGTTGCGGTCCACCTTCTGCAGGATCTGGGTGCCGTCGATCGCGAAAGCCGAAGACGACAATAACGACAGCACGAGCAATGGCCAGGTTTTCATTCGCGTCCTTCGCTCACACATGCCCAAGGGCGCGAACCGGGTCCATGCGCGAGGCTTTCCACGCCGGCTGGAGGCTCGCGAGCAGCGCCATGATCACCACCATGGCGACAATCGTCACGATGTCCCGTACGGAAACGGCAGGGGAGAGAAGTATCGCTTGCCCCATGCCGAAGTGCACGGTGACCTTCCAGATGTTCAGTGCGTAAATCGCGGCAAGGCTGATCGCCGTCCCGAGCGCCGCGCCGCCCGCGCCCAGGAGCAGCCCCTCGGTAAGAAACAGCGAAAGAATTCTTCGCGGCGGCGTGCCGATCGCCGAAATCGTGCCGATCTCGCGGATGCGCTCGTAGACCGCCATCACCATGACGTTCATGACGGCGATCAGGACGATGGACACCATCATGATCTTGATGAACACCGCGAGCAGATCGATCATGCGCACGATGCTCGAGAAGGGCGAGAGATCCGCCCAGGTGTGCACCTCGAGCCCGCCGCCGCCCCCGCCCGCGCTCGCCGGCTTGTCGCCGCTACCCGTGGCCGTGGCCGTGCCCGGGCCGGCGACGGCCCCCAGTTCCTTCGACAATTGCGCGTAGACCGCATCGAGCTGCGCGGGGTTTTTGAGACGAATGGCGATCTCGCTCACCTCCGCCTCCTTCATGCGCAGCAGCGAGCGCGCATCCTCGAGGGTGATATAGCCGTCCTTGCCGCTCGGTCCCGACACGCTTTGCAGCACTCCGGCCACAGTGAAGGTCTTGCCGTTGACCGAGCCGTCCCGGTTGGTGGCGACGAGAACCACGGTGTCGCCTGCCTTCACCTTCATGCCGCGCGCGATCAGCTCGGGTATGAGGATCTCCCCGGGGTTTAGCAAGGCGCCGGCCCTTTTCTCTCCGATCAACCGGCCGGGGAGCAAGGGCGTGGTGGCGATTTCCTTTGCCGGGTCCACGCCATTGATGCGGATGCTGGTGGTCTCGGTGAAATTGCTGAACATGGCGCCGAGCTTGATGCGCTCGGAGTAGGCCTCGACCGTATCCATTCCTTGCAGCGCCTGCTCGACCTTCGCGACCATCGCCGGCTGCATGTTGAGGTTCAGCGGAAGGCTGTCGATCGAGGCAACGTAGCCTTTGCGGTGCACTTCCAGGTGCCCCAGCATGGAATCGGTGAACTGGCCGATCATGATCGTCTTGAACGAACCCGAAACGGCAACGAAGAGCAGCACGCCGACGATGCCGAGCGTGATGAGCGAGGAAGTCAGGAGCGTGCGCCGGCCGAAGCGGGCGAGGTTCCTGACGGCGATTTTCAGCACGTTAAGCATGGACGGCCTCCGCCTTTTCCAGGGCCTTTTCCGAAGGTTTGCTGATGCCGCCGTCCTCGAGAGTGAAGACGACTTCGGCGGCGCCCATGATCTTGGGATCGTGCGTCGAGAATACGAACGTGGTGCCGAACTCGTCGCGCATCTTCTTCATCAGCTCGATGACGCGGTAGGCGGTGTCGTGGTCGAGATTGGCGGTCGGCTCGTCGGCGAGCACCAACTGGGCGTTGGTCGCGAGCGCGCGCGCCACCGCCACGCGCTGCTTCTGCCCGCCGGAAATCTGGTCCGGGCGCTTCCCCGCCTGGCCCGACATGCCGACCGCTTCCAATAGCCGCATGACCTGCTCGCGCCGCTTCTTCTCGGGCCAGTCCTGCACCATGATGAGCGGATACTCGATGTTCTCGTAGACGGTGAGCACCGGGATCAGGTTGAAGTCCTGAAAGACGAAGCCGATATGCTCCCCACGGAAGTTCGCTGCGGCGCGCCGGCCGAGTTGGCCGACATCGGTATCGATGACGGTAAGCTTTCCGCTCGTCGGGTGATCGAGGCAGCCGATCATGTTGAGGAGCGTCGTCTTGCCGCTGCCCGAAGGGCCGACAAAGACAACGAACGACTTCGACTCGATCGCGAAGTCGACGCCTCTTACCGCATGCACCTCGACTTCGCCGGTGCGATAAGTCTTGACGAGACGTTCCGCGCGAATCAGCGGCATAGCTGCTTTCATTTGACCTCCGCGGTCTTCGATTCGTCGCCATCGTGCGGGGGCGGGCTCGCGGGCGGCTGCGGTTTCGCAAAGAGTCCCGATACCAGTCCCATCATTCCATGCGCGGGCAGCGTGGCCGCGGCGGAACCCGGCAGCGCCTTGCCGCCACGCAGCATCCTCACCAGGCCGGCAACGAGCAGCGCGCCGAGGACGATCAGCATCGGCCAGGGCACGCGGCCGAGCAGCCAACCCCACGCCGACGGCGACGTGACATCGATCGCCACATGCTGCTTGCGCAGCTCCGGTATCAGCGTGGGATCGCCGAAGTCGGGGACGCGGCTGCGGAACGAATCGCCCTGCTTGAGGCGTCCGGTGAGCTCCGTTCCCTGGAAGCTGACGCTTGCGACGTTGCCGGCCTCGATCTGCTCGAGAAATACACTGTAAGGCATCGCCGGCCGTCGGTTGATCTGTTCAATCGCGAACACCGCGAGGACGATCACCGCAGCGATGGCGATGAACCAGAACGGCGGTCGCTTCCACCATGGACGGTCACAGTGTTCCATCGCATGTTTCATATCGCTCCAACCAAGGGTGCGCTGATGGGCGGAACAGCCGTTGATCCAGCGCAAAAAAGACGACCGCGTTCATGGTTTCAAGCTGCCGTCTGGTTTAGCGGTGGAATGACGAAGGTTTCGCGAAGCGGATTCTTGCCGGCGAGCAGCTCCTCGCTGCCGCGGCGTTCTTCATCGAAGATCACAAGCGCGAGATCCCACAGCATCTGCCGCGTGTCTTCGATGGTCCGGCCCTGCGCGTTGACGCCCGGCAGCTCCTCGATGAAGCCCACGTAGCCGTGATCCGTCTTGAGGAACACTGCCGTAAATGCCAGTCGCGCTTGTCGCATGGGCTTTGACCTGAGTCAAAAAGGGCGGCGCCGGGCCACCTAAGTTGTGAGGATGTCGAGCAGCGTACTGCCGGCAGTATCCGCGGCATATGATCGCGATCACCCGCTGGCGAATTCTCTGGATCGCATCCGCTGGCAAGCGCTGATCGAGTCCCAGCCAGAGCTGGCGCTCGTTCCGTCCAGGCTGCGCGCGGCCGCGGACTGTCTCACGCTCGAACCGGGTGAAACGTTGTTCCGGATGGGAGAGCGCCTCAAAGGGGTGTTCTGCGTCCTCGCGGGAGAAGTGCTCCTGATTCGGACCGGCCGAAATGGAGGGCAGATTGTCCTGCAGCGGGCGCGCAGGGGATTTTTCGCCGAAGCAAGCGTCAGCATGGGGAAGTACCACTGCGATGCGGTTGCGGCGGAGCGGTGCGCGGTATTGCGTTTTCCGGGGCGGGCTTTCCGCGCGGCGCTCGCGGCGGAGGAGACTTTCCGCAGCGAGTGGATGGCCCACCTCGCCCACGAAGTGCTGCGGCTGCGCGCGCAGTGCGAGCGGCTGAGCATCAAGAGCGCCGCGCAGCGCATCGTTCACTACATCCAGTCTGAAGGCGATGGCGGATCAGTCACATTGACGGGATCGCGCAAGGCCTGGGCGGCCGAGCTCGGCATGACGCATGAAGCCTTGTATCGCATGCTGCGGCGGCTGCAAGAGGACGGCACGCTCGCGATCGACGCCAACCGGATGAGCATCGTGCCGCGCGAGCGCGTGCGCGGCGCGGGCTCTTCGGCGTCCAGGAACGCATTGCCGGGCGCTGCCGCGAAATAGATGATTCGCCCCCGCCCCGAGGGCGACGGTCAAAAACAGCGCGCGAAGATTCATCCATTGATCCTCAGATAGATGCTTGGAGGCGAGGCGGGAATGTTAGTTACCGGATCGAGCGCCGTTGTAACTCGACGTAACAGCGCTGCATTTGCAAGGCTGAGATACAAAAATCGGCTTTCCTGAAATCTGCCGCTTACAACTTGCTGCTTGAATCGGTTCGCCGAGATCGCCGGGTTCGCGGTCGAGGCAGCAACTTCCATCCAAAGGAGAAGGAATCGATCATGAAGCGTTCACATCAAGCAGCAATCGGAATCGTCGCCGCATTGAGTCTGGGTCTCGCGGCGAGCGCTTTCGCTCAGCAGGGGCCGATGGCCGGGCATCAAGGCGGCAAGGGGCCGGGCTCGCACGGAGCCATGGGCCAGGGGCATCAGGGCGGCATGGGCGCGGGCTGTCCCATGATGTCGATGATGTCCGGACAGCACGGCGGGCAGCAAGGCGCGCCCTCCACCGAAACCCCGGCCAAGTAGCGTCAAGAGGGGCGGGGAAACCCGCCCCTCAAAGCAGGCCTTCCGGCGCGAATGCGCCCAGCAGCGCGGCGAAGAGCCGCCGCCAGAATCCGCCGGGCTCGCGGTCGTAGCGCACTTCCTTGCTGCCCTCTTCGGTGATCCAGACGAGCTGCGCCTTGTCGTCGCCCGTCTTCGCGGTTGCCACACGGAAGGCGAGCGCGGGCCGCACGGCTTCGTCGAACAGCGCGCCGAGGCGGCCGCCGAGATCCGCGCCATGAGCGAATAGAGCAACTTCGGTATTGAGCGCGCGCGAGCGCGGATCGAGGTTCATCGAGCCGACTACGACATGCTGGCGGTCGATGACGATCGCTTTCGTGTGCAGATACGCGCCGGACGGGGCGCCGGGCGATCGCCTGCGGACGGCCTCGGGCCGCTCGGGGCGCATCTCGTACAGCTCGAGGCTTGCCGCGAGCAGGCGCTTGCGCCAGCGGGCGTAGCCGGCATGCGCGAGCGGAACGTAGTCGGTCGAAGCGAGCGAATTGGTAAGGACGCGCACGCGCACGCCGCGCTTCGCCAGCGCGCCGAGGACTTCGATCCCCTGTTCGCTCGGAATGAAGTACGGGGAGATCAGGATGACCTCCTGCCGCGCCCCTTCGACGAGGGTGCGCAGGCGCGCATAAATCGCGCCGGGCGATTCGTTGCCGCCCTGGCCGGAGCTCTTCGGCGGCCTGTCGTAAACCGCCTCCGCCGATGCCGGCGTGAGCGGCAACTGCCCGGAGCGCAATGCCAGGCCCAGGCCGGTCTCGCGCAGCGCACGCGCGTAGTCCGTGTCGCGAAAGCTTTCCAGCCGCGCTTCCCAGGCGCGCTCGAACTCGGCGAGCCGCTCCGGGCCCGGCGGGGTCCTCAAGAAGGCCTCGATCGGCATGGCCCATTCGCTGTTCCAGTAGTCGTCGAAGCTGCGCGAGATGCCCTGCACCACGGGGCCGGCGGCGAGGACGTCGAGGTCGGAAAAATACAGCTCGCCATGCGCGTCGAAGTACTCGTCGCCGAGATTGCGGCCCCCCGCAATCGCGGCGGCGTTGTCCGCGATCCACAGCTTGTTGTGCATGCGCCGGTTGAGCCGCGCCGGGTCGCCGAGGAATTCGAGCAACTGCGACACGCCGAAGGAGCCGCGGCTCAGGAACGGATTGAATACGCGCACCTCGATATTGGGGTGCGCCGAAAATGTCGCGAGGTCGAAGTCTCTTCCCACGGCGTAGAGATCGTCGATCAGCAGGCGCACGCGCACGCCGCGCTCGGCGGCGCGCAGCACCCGGTAGAGCAGGAGCTGCGTCGTCGTGTCCTCGCTCAGGATGTAGTATTGCAGGTCGAGCGTGCGCTCCGCGCTCTCGGCGAGAGCGGCCCGGATGCTGAACGCCTCCAGTCCCGACACGAGCAGGTGAAATCCGGATTCGCCGCCGCTCGTGCGCAGTTGCTCTCCGAAGCTGCGTCCAAGCGTCGTTTCCTCGGGATGCGGCCACGCCTCGGAATGCGGGCGCGGCACGTCGAGGCGCGGCGTGGTGCACGCCGCCGACGCGAGCGCGAGACACAGCGCGGCTAAACGCAGAATACGGGATGCCATGAGGCTCTTATAGGCAGCGGCGTGGATCGAGGCGTTGACTTGCGTCAACTGCAGAACCTGGCCCTCTGGCATTTTGGAAAATGATGAAGGAATGCAGAATCGCGCATGTGGCGGCGGCGATCTTGCTCGCCGTTGCGCTGGCTTTCGTGGAGGTTTCGCTCGCCGCCACCGAGCACCCGACGTACGACCTCGCGGTGGCCTTCGATCTTGCCAAGGGGAAGATTGTGGGCAGCGCGAAGATAGAAGCCCGGCCGGGCGCCGAGCTCACCATTACGCGGGGCGATCTTCGCATCCTATCCCTGCGCAACGGAAGCCGGCGCGTCGTGCCGGACGCCCGCGCATCCGATCCGCTGACCCTGCGTGCCGAAGGTCCGGTGGAGATCCGCTATGAGGGAAGCTTCGACGGCTCGGACGTCGACGTCATCGACCGGGACAGGATCCTGCTCCGGAACATCTGGTATCCCGTCGTCGAAGGCACGTACCGCTATCGCCTGAAGGCGAAGGTGCCGCGCGAGTTCGTGGCGGTGTCGGAGGGCGACTACGTACGACGGACCGAAGCCGGCGGGGAGGTGACGTTCGCCTTCGATCTTCCGTACCCGCAAAGGGACTGGGACGGAATCACCTTCGTCGCCTCGAGGCAGTGGGCATCGCGCCATGCTATGTACCGGGACATTCCGCTGTCCGTTTACCTGCTTCGGCGCAATGCGGCGCGCCTGGAGGACACCGTCCGGCAGGCGCAGCGCTACCTGCAGCAGTTGGAGGCGCTCCTCGGCCCATATCCCTTCAAGCGCCTCGTCATCGCGGAGAACCCGGTTCCCATCGGCTACTCGCTCTCGATGCTGACCTACATCCTGCTTTCGCAGGACTCGGTCGAGGCGGAGGCCGCCGAAGACAGCGCGCTCAACCATGAGATCGCCCACGCCTGGTTCGGCAACGGCGTTCTCGCGGATTATGAAGGCGGAAACTGGGGCGAGGGCCTCGCCAGCTATTTCTCCGATCACTTGGAGAACGAGCGGCTCGGCAGGGGTTGGGAGCGGCGCCAGCGCATGATGGCCGCGAATCAGAGCTTCGTCGCCGGGCGGGCGGAATCGCCGCTGTCTGAGTTCGAGCAGAGCAGCGACCAACCTTCGAGAATCATCGGCTATGCCAAAGCGGCTCTGGTCGTTCACATGCTTCGGCGGCAAGCAGGCGATGAACGCTTCTTTTCGGCGATGCGAAGCTTCGTGAGCGAAAACCTGTATCGAGCCGCGTCGTGGAGCGAGCTACGCAAGACATTCGAGCGCGCGACGGCGACCGACTTAGGGAAGCTCTGCGCAAGTGACTGAGACGATGCAATCGATGTCGATCATGCGCGAGTCTTGGGTTAAAGGACGCCCGAAACGGTTTCGGGAAGCCTACTTGTTGTCGTTTTACTGCTC
>SCTY01000035.1 GCA_004297625.1 Betaproteobacteria bacterium
AGCAGTAAAACGACAACAAGTAGGCTTCCCGAAACCGTTTCGGGCGTCCTTTAACCCAAGACTCGCGCATGATCGACATCGATTGCATCGTCTCAGTCACTTGCGCAGAGCTTCCCTAGACAAGAAGCGTGCGCCTAGCGGCCTCGAGATCCCCGACCCTGGCGTGCCGGTAGAATCCGCGCTTGACGAGGGAAGCCATCATAGCGGAGCCGACGTACTGGGCGGAAAGCCAAGAAATGCTAGAAAGTTCGGACGTGGCCGACTGCAGCGATCTTCGACCGCACGTCGAGCAACTGCGCAAGCTCTCCTTCAAGGTGGGGACGTATCGGCCGCCGAGCGAGGGAGGCAGCGCCTCGCTTCTGCTCCGCGTGACGGAGAATTGCGCCTGGAACCGCTGCACGTTCTGCGAGATGTACAAGCAGCATCGGTTCGTCTACCGATCGGTGGAGGACATCAAGGCCGATATCGACGCGGTGCGGGCGATCTGCGCGGAGCTCGCGGCCGCTTCGTCAAAGCTCGGGATGGAGGGGAAGGTGACGCGGGAGCTCGCCGCCGCCCTCATCGCGCAGGCCCCGGATCTCGTCGAGAACCCGGGCTTCGCCACGGCTTTCAACTGGCTCTTGTCGGGAGGACGAACCGCTTTCCTGCAGGACGCCGACAGCATGATGCTGCCGCCGCAGGAGCTCGCTGTGGCGGTGGCCTATCTGCGGCAAGCGCTGCCTTCCCTGGTGCGGGTAACGACGTACGCGCGCTCGAAAACGCTTGCTCGCAGGACGCCCGCGCATTTGCGCGCGATCCGTGAGGCGGGGCTCGATCGCCTGCACATCGGGCTCGAGACCGGGGATGACGAGCTCCTCGCCCTCGTTCGCAAGGGCGTTACGAGCGACGAGCACATCGAGGCCGGCCGCAAGGCAATCGCCGCGGGTTTCCAGGTATCGGCGTACTGGATGCCGGACCTCGGCGGTCGCGAGCGGCGGCGCCAGCATGCCGAAAACACCGCCCGCGTTCTCTCGGCGATCGATCCCCACTACATTCGCTCGCGGCCGCTCGTTCCCCGACCGGGCACGCCGATGTTCGATGAGGTACGCGAGCGCCGCTTTCTTCTCTCCTCGCCGCACGAGCGGCTGGAGGAGCTCGCCTGGACGATCGGCAGCCTCGAGGTGAGCTCGCGCGTGTGCTTCGATCACATGATGAACGCCTGGGTCGCCCGCCGCGGCGGGCTGCTCTTCCGGCAGGATTACGAGGGCTATCGCTTCCCGGAGGAGAAGGCCCTGGTCATGGAACGGATCCGGGAGGGACTCGCCGTCCCGGAATCGATGCACCGCGACGCGCGCAAGCTGATGCGCGTGCGCTCGCTTTGACCTGATCCCGGGGTCGCTCGCCCCCGGCGCCCGTGGCGTTCTATCGGTAAACTTCGCGGCCCTGCAGAGGATCTATCCGTTGAGGAGGCGGAAATGACGACGTCCATCGATTCGAAACCCGAGCTTGATCGTATCGTCGAACAGGTCGATTTCGTGCACACCGGTCCGGGCACACCGGCCGGGCGCTACCTTCGCCGCAACTGGCAACCCATTTACCTCTCCGGGAAGCTCGCGAAGGGGACAGTCGTTCCGATTCGGATCCTTGGCGAGGAGCTGGCGCTCTACCGTGGTGAAAGCGGAAAGGTCCGCGTCGTAAGCAACGAGTGCCCGCATCGATTGACTCGTTTGTCGACGGGCTGGGTCGAAGGGGACACCGTTCGCTGCCGGTATCACGGCTGGCGCTTCGACGAGTCCGGACGATGCGTCGAGCAACCCGCCGAGCCGAAGCCTTTCTGCGCCAAGGTGCCAAAGCTCGCCTCCTATCCCACGCAGGAAGCTCACGGCTTCGTTTTCGCTTATCTCGGCGAAGGCGAGGCCCCGGCCTTCCGCCCGCTGCCGGGTCTGGAAGACGGCGCCGGCGAGGGCTGGACGGTCTGTCCGTCGGTCGAAATGATCCCGTGCAACTACTTTCAGAGCGCGGAGAACATCATGGACGACGTCCATGTGAATTTTTCTCATCGGGATCACCTCGTGAACACCGCGGCGAGGCCGTACGTTCCCACCAAAACGTGGGCACGGGAAACATCATTCGGGCTCACGCAATTCCAGGAGCGCGGAGAGCACACCGATCGAATTCACTTCATCATGCCGAACCAGTGCTTCCTGGCCCACCCGCTGCGTTCGGGCCGGGACGACAAGCCGTTCTGGTTCAAGGCGCTCTTCTGGTACGTGCCTGTCGATGACGAGAGTCACCTCCACTTTCTCATCATGGTCTACCACACCAAGAGACGGGAGCGTCCCGAGGGCACTCCAGTCCACGAGGAGATCGAGGCGATCCTTTCCGGTCGAAAGAGCTGGGAAGACGTCGCAAGGCACCCAAATATCATCCGCATCCAGGATGGGGTGTCGATCTGCGGACAAGGAAAGATCGTGGACCGTTCGAGGGAACGATTGGGTACTTCGGATGCGGCGGTGACCCTGCTTCGCAAGGTTTGGAAGCGAGAGCTGAGATTGCTTGCCGCCGGAGGACCCTTGGCGCAGTTCGGCACGCCGGACCCTGAAGCCCTTCGGCAAGAGGAACTGGAGGCGATGGGGTTCAACGCTTAACTGTCGTCGGCGAGCAGGCGGGAGAGCGAGGGATCGATGTCGCCGAGGAGGTTGATGCCGGCGGCAGCGAAGCGCAGCGCGGCGGCGAGGGGGCGGCGGTCCTGCTCGTGCTCGAGGGACCATTGCGCCTGGCGCGCGAGGAGGGCGGCGGCGGTGCTGCGGCCGAGCGTGAGGGCGAAGCGGCGCGCACCGGCTTCGAGGGCCCTGTGGTCGCTGCCGGCGTTCTTCAGCCACCATGCCTCCGCCATCTCGAGGGCGCCCTGGATGCGCGCCGAGAGGGCGAGGAGCTGGGTTTCGCGCACGGCGCCGAGGATGAAGCCGACTTCGCGCGCGAGAGGCGCGAGGCCGCGCGGGCCGATGGCGCGCAGGGCGTCCAGCGCAAGGACGTTGGTGGTGCCTTCCCAGATGGAGAACACCTGCGCGTCGCGCAGCAGCGCGGGCAGGCCGGTGTCTTCGAGGTAGCCGGCACCGCCGAAGGCCTCCAGCACTTCCGACACCACGGCCACCGACTGCCGCCCGGTGGTGAGCTTCGCGACCGGAGTGAGGATGCGCAGCAGCGCCTGCTGCGCTTCGCTCGCCTGAGCGGCTTCGTCGCGGCCGAGCAGCTCGACGACGCAAAACGCGAGGTGGAACGCGGCCTCGAATTCCGCCTGCAGGCCGGCGAGCGTGTCCGCGTGCAAAGGCTGCTGCGCGAGCGGCGCGCCGAAGGCGACGCGCTGCTTCGCGTAGGCGCGCGCGAGCGCGAGGCCGCGGCGCATGTACGCGATCGCGGCGATGGCGTTCCAGGTGCGCGTGATGTTGAGCACCGTGCTGATCGCGCGCACGCCGTTCGCCAGCTCGCCCACCGGGATCGCCGGCGTGCCCTCCAGGGTCAGCTCGGCGGTCGGGAGCTTGCGCGTGCCGAGCTTGTCCTTGAGGCGGTCGATGCTGATGCGATTCGGACGCCCCTCGGCATCGCGCGTCTCGACGTAGAACATCGCCAGCCCCTTGCCGCCCGCGCCGGCGCCTTCGGGCCGCGCGAGGGTGAGCGCCATCTGCGAGGTGATCGCCGAGGTGAACCATTTGCGCCCGTGCAGCCGCCAGCCCTCGCCGGGCGTGTGGTGGGCCAAGGTCTCGGCGAGCCCGACATCCGAGCCGCCGATCGCCTCGGTCATCCACTGGCCGCTGGTCCAGAAGCGCGCCGGGTCGCGGCTGGTGAGGCGCGGCAGCGCGCGCTCGATCAGCGCGCGGTTGCCCGAGGCGAGCAGCGTGCGCGCGGCGCCGTCGGTCATCGCGAGCGGGCAGGCATAGACGTCGGTCGAGGGCGTGAAGAGATACGCGAGCGCGAGCTGCAGCACGCGCGATTGCCGGCCGAGCGGCGCTTCATAAGCCAGCGCCACCAGGCCCTCGCGCGCGGCGAGCTCCTCGGCGCGGCGCCATAGCGGCGTGACGGTAATGCGGTCGACGCGGTTGCCCCAGGCATCCCACTGCTCGAGCACCGGCTCGAGGTCGCGCTCGGCAAGCTGCTGCGCGTACAGCTCGCCGCCCGCGGCGGCACCCATGCGCTCGAGCGCGGGCGCGGCGCTTCTCATTTCCTCCTCCGACAGCGTGCGCGCGAGATAGCCGCGCAGCACGCGATCGTCGGCGTACTGGTTGCCGAGCTGCGGCGGCGCCTGGATGAAGCTGCTCAATTTACGGCTCGCCCATGTCTCAAATGCAAACCTACTACAGATCCGCGTTGGCGCTTTCAGTCAGGCCGCACGGGTCTGACTTCGGCGCGGCTCGGCATTATCGCCTTCCCGGAGCCGCGGCAGGCGTCGAATGGCCGCTCCCGCTTTGGCTTCGGCCAAACGCAAGTCGTACAGCTTTTGCAGGTTCAGCCAGAACTCCGGGCTGGTGCCAAAGAAATGCGCGAGCCTGAGGGCGCTGTCGCCGGTTATTGCCCGCTGACCGTTCAGAATTCCGGTAATCCTGCTGGTCCTGACCCTTGCGGTCACCCCTTAGGGCTTCGAACCGGTTTCCGGGAAGAACCGCGAGGTCCTTTAGTGACGCCGCTGCCTCGAGCTGACCCGAGCTTCATCTCGGCCTGCGGGAAAACCCCGAGAACGCCTTGACGTACCTTCCTGCCGCGAACTCGCGCGTGCGTTCGTCGCGAAAGCTCACGATCATGGGCGCAGCATGGCAATCACTTAATGAGTTACGTCAAGCGTAACGGCCGGAAGCGCACTCCGGTCAACGCGCAATCGGCCGGCGCCCCACTCAACGGCCATCTCCTGGAAACACGGCCCGCAAATTGCTATTACGCCTTAGCGATGACCAAGGAGCTTTCCACCGCGAAATTCATCGCCCTGCTCTCGCTGCGCGTCGACCTGGGGAAGCCGAGGCGGATTCCGGACCCGCTGCCGAAGGCGAAGGAGATCGTGATCTCCGACTGGCCGCGGAAAAATGCCCAGCTCCTGCTGCGTCTGATGCGGGCGCTTGCCGGAAAGGACGAGGTCTTCTCGCTCAGGGACGTCGAAGGAATGAGCCATGAAACGCTGAGCCTGGCCCTCGCCTTGACGATGGCCGGGATCAACGGCCCCTACAGCAAAGGCCAGTGGCAAGCGTCAGCCCGGTCCACCGAGAAGGCGGTCGAAAGTCTTGGAAAGCGTCGTCGCTAAGAACCTTTCCAGCCCTCTTGTGCACCATTGCAGCTTGTCGGCGCGAGGGAGCTGTTTGAATGCGTACTCGGCGCGCAGGGCTTCGCTCTTGGTCGCCAGGGTCGCCTTCCCCAGGACACGTAGCGGCCGGTTCAGCCGGGTGAATATCGCGCCCGTGCCTTTGACGTGCGCCTCGAAGCGCGCGTCGACGTCCTTGGCAATGCCAGTGTAGAGCGCTCCGCCCTGGCATTCCAGGACATAGAGCCACCATGTCTCGGTGCCCATTCCAGTACTCAGTTCGATGACTTGTTGATCGACGACACCGTCGCGGCCTTGCCGTTTTCGTCGGTCGAAAAGTCGTAGCTGTCGTAAACGCCGCCAATTTTCAATGGCGGCGACTCGACTCTAAAAGTCATCGACTTCGCCCACGACGAGTAGGTCTCGAGTCCCTGCAAAAACTCGCCTTGGGTGCGGAAGGAGCCTTGCGGCGTCACCTGTTCGTCGGCCGGCCCGTTCATGTTGCAGTACACGCGAACGGAGAACCCGCCGGAGGTGCTCGCGTCACCGCTCCCATAGTGCACATCGAACACATGCCGCTTGCATTCCGCGCTGACGGGTTGTTTCTCGGGCAGGGTTGCGCCGGGAACGTTCTTGCCCCCTACTTTGACCAGGTAGTCGGCCAGGCCGGCTTCAAACACCTGCCGGATCGACATGCCCGGCCGGATCGCGTCGCGTGACGCCACGAATGATTGATAGTCGCTGCTTTCGCGCCCGCACGAACCAGTCGATAACACAAAAAGCGCGGCGAAGGGAACGATGACAAGGCGTCGGGTGCATTCCCTTGTCAGATGCCGCATGCCTAGCCTACTCGTCCCCGAAAATGCACGCAGCTGCGTTTAGGATACCTCGGACTCCTTTCCTTTCGATATCTTCTCCGAGACCTCACGTTCCCAACTGCCAAGGTTCTGCCATATGCATGCACAGAGCGCGGCTTCCTGCGCCTTGGTAGGGTTCGACTTCTCCCCAAGCGTAAAGACGGGCAACGGTTCCTTGCATCGAGCTTCGTGAGCCGCAACATTTGCCACTGTCATCCGAAAAAGATTAGTTGACAACGTTGACGATCGTTTATCGGATCCGCAGACAAGCCGGTGCCCGCATTCGGTGTCTCGAGTGGATCCTGGACCGCTGCTTAGGGCGGTACCTCAGAAGGTTGCACATCGCGCAGGAGGATGACCGGCGGTATCCGGCTCCCTGGCTCCATCGAACCCGTTGTGCGCCGCCTTTGTACATTTGACACATATCAAATCCAAAGCCACCCCCCGCCCCTAGCATGCGGGGGTGATCCGACGTATTCACCTGATCGGCCAATGGTTTTTCCTGAGGGTCGAGGCGCTCTTCAACCTCGCCTTCGGCGACAAGCTGAATCCGCTCTATTACCTGGGGCCGATCTCGTATTTCCTCATCTGGCTGGTCGTGGCGAGCGGGCTGTACCTGTACGCCTTCTTCGAGACGAGCGTCGCCGGGGCGTATGAGTCGGTAACGGCGATCACGCAGGCGCAGCCGTGGGCCGGCGGGATCCTGCGCTCGATCCACCGCTACGCCTCCGACGGGGTGGTGATCACGATGGTGCTGCACCTGCTGCGCCACTGGACTTTCGACCGCTACCGCAGCTTCCGCTGGTTTTCCTGGGTGAGCGGCGTGCTGGTGCTGTGGCTGGTCTACACCTCCGGCATCAACGGCTACATGCTGCCCTGGGACCGCCTGTCGCAGTTCGTGGTCGTGGCCACCGCGGAATGGTTCGACTGGCTGCCGGTGTTCAACGGCGCGCTGGTGCGCAACTTCATCCTGCCGGAGAACCTGAACGACCGCTTGTTCTCGCTGCTGTCGTTCATCCACATCGGCGTACCGCTTGCAGTACTGGCGGTGCTCTGGATCCATACGCAGCGCGTGCCGCAGGCGCGCACCGCGCCGCCGATGCCGATCGCCGTGACGCTGGTGGCCGCGCTGGTGGTGCTCGCGCTGGTCAAGCCGGCGGTAAGCCAGCCGCACGTCGACCTCGCCGCCGCGGTGAGCGTGATCGACTTCGACTGGTTCTACCTCTCGACCTACGCGCTGCTGTACCGCTGGTCGCCGGGCGGGCTGTGGCTGCTCGTCGGCGGCGCAACCGCGCTCTTCGTGGTTCTGCCGTGGCTGCCGCCGAAGCGCAAAGCCGCGCAGCACTTCATGCTCGCGCGCCCGGACAACCGCATCGTCGCGGTGCGCTCGGGCGAGACCCTGCTCGACGCGGGGCTGCGCGAGGGGCTCGCGCTGCCCTTCGAGTGCCGCAACGGCGGCTGCGGAACGTGCAAGTGCACGCTCGCCTACGGCACGGTGGACTACGGCGCCTATCAGCACGACGTGCTCACCGATGCCGAGCGCGCCGAGGGCAAGGTGCTGACCTGCACCGCAACGGCGCTCAGCGACCTCGAGATCGAATACGTGCCCACGCGCACGCCGGGCAATATCCCGGTGAAGGTGTGGGACGCAAGCGTCGCGCGCATGGAGCGCCTCGCGCCCGACGTGATGCGCGTGATGCTCGAGCTCGCGGGCGGCGAGCGCATTTCCTTCTACGCCGGCCAGTACCTCAACGTGATTCTCGACGACGGCGCGAAGCGGAGCTTCTCCTTCGCCACGCCGCCGGACGGGGCGGGAGCCATCGAGCTGCACATCCGGCGCATCGAGGGCGGACGCTTCACGGGGCAGGTGTTCGAGCGCATGAAGACCGGCGACCGCATCCGCTTCGAGGGCCCGCTCGGCTCGTTCTTCCTGCGCGAGGATTCCGACAAGCCGATCATCTTCGTCGCCGGCTCGACCGGCTTCGCGCCGGTGAAGAGCATGCTCGAGTACGCGTTCAGCCGCGGGATGAAGCGCAAGATGATGCTCTACTGGGGCGCGAAATCCTCGAAAGACCTCTACCTCGCCGACCTGCCGCGCGAGTGGGAACGCGACCACGACAACTTCAAGTTCGTCCCGGTGCTCTCCGAGGCGGCGCCCGAGGACCATTGGGAGGGGCGCACAGGCCTGGTGCACGAGGCGATCCTCGCCGACTTCCCGGACCTCGCCGCTTACCAGGTGTACGCGTGCGGATCCGCCGCGATGGTGGAGGCCGCCTACCCGGCGTTTAGCGCGCACGGGCTCAAGCAGGACGACTGCTTCTCCGACGTGTTCCGCCTCGCGCCGCGCATCCACGCCGCTGAAACGGAGCTCGTCAAGCTGGGAGGCCGGCCATGAAGCAGGCGCTGCGCATCGCCGCTCAGCTCGTGCTCTATGTGCCGCTCATGGCGCTCATCGGCTATTTCTCGACCGCGCCGCGCTTCTCCGCGCTCCCCGAGGGCCAGGCGCTGGTGCGCCTGTCGTTCATCCATGCCGCAGAGCGCAAGCAGGAATGCCGCCGGCGCACGCCGGAGGAGCTCGCCAAGATGGCGCCCAACATGCGCGCGCCGCTCGACTGCCCGCGCGAGCGCGCCGCGCTGCTCGTCGAGCTCGAGATCGACGGCAAGACCGTTCTGCGCCGCGAGGTGCAGCCCTCGGGGCTCAAGCGCGACGGCAACGCGACCGTCTACCAGCGCGTGCCGCTGCCCGCCGGGCGGCACCGCATCGTGGCGCGGCTGCGCGACCGCGCCGAAGGCGATTTCAACTACAGCAAGGAGGAGACGCTGGAGCTCGGACCCGGGCGCGCGCTCCTCATCGACTTCGTGGCCTCCAAGGGTGGCTTCGTCTTTCGTACTTGACAGAGAAATTGGGGACAGACCCTATTTCCGGAATCTCGGAAATAGGGTCTGTCCCCAATTTCTCGAGCCGCTGCGGCATCTGGGGGCGCTCGGCTACTGGCTTTTCTGGCTGCTCGCGGCGAGCGGCATCTACCTCTATATCCGCTTCGACACCTCGCTCACCGGCGCATACGACTCGATCGATCGGCTCGAGTGGTGGTTCGGCGGCATCCTGAGGAGCGTGCACCGCTACGCCGCCGACGCGTTCGTCGTCGTCGTTGCCGCGCACCTCGTGCGCGAGCTCCTCGCCGGCCGCTTCCGCGGCTTTCGCGCCTTTTCCTGGATCTCCGGCGTGCCGCTCGTCTGGCTGCTGTACGGCTCGGGCATCGTCGGCACCTGGCTGGTATGGGACGCGCGCGCACAGTTCTCCTTCATCGCCACGCTCGAATGGATGCACATGCCGGTGTCGAGCGCCGAGCAGGCGTTCGATCGCCTGTTTTCGTTTTTCGTCTTCCTGCACCTCGGAGTGCCGCTGCTGCTGCTCGCCGGCATGTGGATCCACGTGCAGCGGCTCGGACGCCCGGCGACCGTCGCGCCGGGCGTGCAGGCATTGGGCATGACGCTTTCTTTACTGGTGATTTCATTGATAAAACCCGTTGCCTCGGCGGCGCGCTGGGATCCGCGGACGGTGCCCCAGGCGCTCGACATCGACTGGCTCATGCTGTTCGCGCACCCGTTGATGTACGCCACTTCGCCGGCGGCGCTGTGGGCGATGGCGCTCGGCCTGACCGCCCTACTCACGGTTTTGCCTTACCTCTCCAGGAAACCAAAATTAGTCGCTGCGCGTGTAGACCCCGCGAACTGCAACGGCTGCGGCCGCTGCGTCGCGGATTGTCCTTATGAGGCTGTTTCGGTTGTTTCAGGGAAAGCAATCGTGCTTGCCGAGCGTTGCGCCGCCTGCGGCATCTGCGCCGGCGCCTGCCCTTCGTCGACGCCGTTCCGCAGCGCGCGCGAGCTCGTCTCGGGAATCGACCTGCCCGATCTCACGGTGCACGGCCTGAGACGGCGCCTGCGCGGCGCGCTGCCGGCGCCCGAAGTGGTGTTCCGCTGCGAGCAGGCGAGCGGCCCGGGCATCGGCGTGCGCTGCATCGCCATGCTGCCGCCCTCGTTCGTGGAATACGCGCTGCGCAACGGCGCGCGCAGCGTCAAAGCCGTCGGCTGCGGCGCCGAGTGCGCCTATCGCCTCGGCCTCGCGCTCGCCGACGAGCGCTTTTCGCGCCGGCGCGACCCGAAGCTGCGGCCGACCGTGAGGGTCAAGAGGAAAGACAATGAGTACTCCTTCGCTTTACGCTGAGGGAAAAGGGTCCTGACCCCTTTTTCGCTGCCGCTGCCCGCCGATGCGCGGCGCACTCTGGCCGCCGGCTGGCTCGCGCTCGCGCTCGCCGCGCTCATCGGCTCGGGCGTGTTCTCGATCCTCCTCGTGCTCTCGCGCGCGCCGTACGTGAAGGACTTCTTCCCGCTCGTCGATTTCTTCAAGGTGGCGCTCGTCGTGCACGTCGACCTCTCGGTGCTGGTGTGGTTCGCGGCGTTCGGCGGCCTGCTGTGGAGCCTGCACGGCACGCAGCGCCTGCTAGCGAGCGGCTGGGCGGCGCTCGCGCTGTGCGCGGCGGGCACGGCGGTGATGGCCGCCGCGCCGTTCGCGCAGGCGGCGGCGCCGGTGATGAGCAACTACGTGCCGGTGCTCGACGGCCCGGTTTTTATCTCAGGACTTTTGATTTTTGGAATCGGCTGCGCCTTTTTGGTGGTGCGCGCGATGGCGGCCGCGCCCGCCGTCGGCATCCGGCCGGACGGCGCGGGCGCGCTGCGCTTCGGGCTCAACGCGGCGGCGGTATCGGCGGGGGTGGCGCTTTTCGCTTTCGCGTGGTCGTGGCTCGCCCTGCCCGCTTCGCTCGACGGCAAGGCGTACTACGAGGTGCTCTTCTGGGGCGGCGGCCACGTGCTGCAGTTCACCTGGACGCTGCTCATGTTCGTCGCCTGGCTGTGGCTCGCCGACGCGCTCGGGGCGCGCGCCGCGCTTTCGCCGCGCATCGCGATGCTGCTCTTCGGCGTCGGCCTGGTGTCGGTGTTCGCCACCCCGGTCATCTATCTCGCGTACGACGTCACCTCGGTCCCGCACTACCGGCTGCAGACCTGGCTCATGCGCATCGGCGGCGGGCTCGCGATCGCGCCCTTTGCCGCGGCCACGCTGTACGCGCTCTTCACCGCGCCGCGCCCGACGCCCGAGCAGCGGCCGCTGCGCGCGGCGCTCGCCTGGTCGCTCGTGCTCTTCGGCGCGGGCGGCCTGATCGGCCTGCTGATCAACGGCAGCAACGTCAAGATCCCCGCGCACTATCATGGCGCCATCGTGGGCATCACGCTCGCTTTCATGGGCCTCGCCTATCATCTGCTGCCGCGCATGGGCTACGCGCGGCCGAACGCGCGCCTGGCGCGGCTTCAGCCCGCGATCTACGGCGCGGGACAGCTCGCGCACATCGCCGGGCTGGTGTGGTCGGGCGGCTACGGGGTGCAGCGCAAGGTCGCCGGCGCGGAAGAGGTGCTGCGCGGCTTCGATCAGGTCGCGGCGATGGGCCTGATGGGCCTCGGCGGCCTCGCGGCGGTCGCCGGCGGCCTGCTCTTCATCGTCATCGTGTGCGAGGCGCTATGGACATCGTCTGGTTCACGCTCGTAGCCGTCGGGCTTTACTTCGGGGCGGACCGGCTGCTCGACTGGATCGAGCGCAAGCGCGGGGCGCGCTTCGAGAACCGGCAGATCGTCTTCTTCGCGATCATCCTGCCGCTCGCGCTGGCGGCGTTCTGGCTGGTGCGGACTTTCTGGAGCTAGCGGAAAACCACCGTCGGCACTTCGGCGTTGCGCAGCACCGCGGTCGTCTGGCTGCCGTGCCAGAGCGCCGCGAGCCCCGTGCGGGCGTGGGTGGCCATGAAGATCGCGTCGCAGCCGTTGCGCTTCGCCGCGGCGACGATCGCCTCGTAGGGCCGGTCGGACTGGGCGAAATCCACGTCGCATTCGACCCCCGCTGCCCGCGCGCTCTTGACTCCTGCCGCGACCGCGCGCTCGGCCTTCTCGCGCGAGAGCTGATCGTAATCGGAGAGCGATACAATCCGCCCGGAAATGATCTCGCCCTCGCCGGGCGGCAGGTACTCGGGCACGGCGGTGAAGAAAGTCACCCTGGCGCGCGCTTCGCGCGCGAAGTCGATGCCGGCTTGCACCGCCTTGGCGGCGGTTTCGGAGCCGTCGGTCGGAATGAGGATGTGCTTGTACACGGTTCCTTCCCTCAGTGTTGCGCCCTGTCGGAGCCTTCGAACACCGAAGCCCAGTCCACGAACGGATCGCGCGCGCGCTCCAGCGTGCGCTCCAGCAGCTGCATGTGCTCGGTCTCTTCCGCGGCCATCTCCTTGGCGAGCGCGCGCAGCGCCGGATCGCCGGAGTCGCGTTGCACGTGCGAGAAGAAGGCGCGCGCGCGCTTTTCGGCCTGCAGCGCGATCGCGAGCGCCTGGCGCGGCGTGAGGAGGCGAAAGATGAGGTCGTGGGCCGCCGTTTGCGGCGTGCCGGCGTCGAGCCAGCTGTAATCGGCGGCGAGCGGCGGCAGCGCGACGCCGCTGGTGCGGCGCCGCAGCGCCTTCAGATGATCGCTTTCGAAAGCGGCGAGCTTGCCGAACACGCGCGCAAGCTCCTCGTTTCCCTGGTCGGCCATGCGCTCGGCAAACTCCCGGTAGCGCTCCGCCGCTTCGCGCTCGATCGCAATGGCGTGAACGTACAACTCGGCTGCCGATTCGATGCTCATGCAAAACAAAATACACTCACGACGCCGAGGGTTTTTGACCCACGTCAATCACGTCGCAACCGAAACTCTTAACCTTGTCAAACGCGAAAGGGAATCGCGATGTTCAAGCACATCCTCATCCCCACCGATGGTTCCAAGCTGGCGGCAAAAGGCGTGAAGGCGGGCGTGAAGCTCGCCGCGTCGCTCGGCGCAAGAGTGACCGGCGTCTACGTCATCCCGCCGTACATGCCGCCGGTCTACGGCGAAGCGGCCGTCTACTACGTGCCGCAGCTCTCCGCCGCCGAATACCGCAAGAGCGCCGAGCGCGCTGCGAAGAAGGCGCTCGCCGCCGTCGAGATCGAGTGCCAGACCGCGGGCGTGCGCTGCGCGACGCGCTTCGTCACCGCGGCGCATCCCTACGACGGCATCCTGCGCGCGGCGCGCGCCGCGAAGTGCGACGCGATCGCGATGTCCTCGCACGGCCGCGGCGGCCTGGGCGGCCTGCTGCTCGGCAGCGAAACGAGCCGGGTGCTCGCGCACTCGAAGCTTCCGGTGCTGGTCACCCGCTGAATATCGAACGAAGGAATCGCAATGCCTTACCGCTACTTCACCCTCGAGCAGCGCGCGAACCTCGAAAGCCTGATCCGCTCGCAGATGATCGCGCAACCCGGCCTCGCCGGGACGCTCGAGCGCCTGCGCACGCCCGACTACGGCATCTGCGTGCGCTGCGGCGCCGAGATTCCCTATGTCCGCCTGATGGAGCTTCCGGCGGTCGAGTACTGCGCGACCTGCATGGGGTCAGAGCAAATGCTCTGACCCCGCCTTAGGCTTTTTGCCAGACGTCGCCCAGGCCGATCGGCGCGGGCGCGAGGTTGGCGATGCGCGAGAACAGCTTCTGGAAGTCCTGCTCTTCCATGCCCGCCAGCGCATCGCGGTTGCGCGCGAACTCGGCGCCGATCGCGCGCCAGTCCTCCGCGCTGAGGTAGCGCTCGGCAAGAGGCAGCAGCTCGGCCTCCTCCTTGCGCATGTGGTTCCAGTGGAAGTCGGCGTAGGCGTCGACCGCCGCCAGGAACTCGCGCGCGCCCTGCGGCCAGCCTTCCTCGAAAAACAGCAGGCTGCGCTCGAGGTCGCGGACGAGCTGCGCGCCCTTCACGTGCTCGCTCTTCAGGTCGTCGACCAGCTCCTGGGTCTGCGGCGCGCGCTGCACTAGTCGGGCAAAAAGCTGCTCGTCCTCCTTGGGATGGTGCAGCCGCTCCGGGTACTCGTCGATGTAGCGCAGCATGCTGCGGAACACCTGGAAGCGCGGCTTGACGTGCGGGTCCTGCGCGAGCTGCGCCAGATGCTTCAGCCCGAGGAGCACGGCCGAGATCGAGCGGTGTTCGTCCTTCAATATGCGGATTGCCTCAGTCATGACCGACCCCTAGAAAAATAAGAACGAGACCCCATGCGCCGAATCCGAGCACCGCGCCGCCCACGCCCAAGCGTACCGCACGGCGCGACATCCAGCCGCGCAGCCGCGCAGCCGCCACGCCGACGGCGAGGAGCCACGGCGCAGTGCCCAGGCCGAACGCCGCCATGCCCGCCGCGCCGCCCGCCGGGCTTCCGGCGAACGCCGACGCCGCGAGCGCGCCATAGACGAGCCCGCACGGCAGCCAGCCCCACACGAGTCCGGCGCGATACGCGCCGCCGAGCGTCCGAACCTGGATGAGGCGCGCGGCGATCGGCTGCAGGCGGCGCCACAGCGGAGTGCCGAGGCTCTCCAGCCAGCGCATCGGGCCCTTCAGCCCGGCGAGATGCAGCCCGACGAAGATCAGCACCCCGTTGGCGAGCACGTAGAGCGCGCTCTGCCCGCCGCTCGCATACCAGCCCAACCCGCCCGCCGCGCCGGCCGCGGTACCCGCAACGGCGTAGCTCGTGATACGGCCCGCGTTGAAGGCCGCGGCATGAATCCATTGTTTTTCACGTCCTGTGGAAAAAGCGGCGACGATGCCGCCGCACATGCCCACGCAGTGCAGCCCGGAGGCGAGGCCGAGCGCGGCCATGGCGAGGAGGAACGCGGCGTCCACTCAGATCACCTTCGAGTACGTCGCACGCTCGCGCCGCTCGCGCAGATAGCGGTCGAACACCATGCAGATCGCGCGCACGAGGAGCCGTCCCTTCGGCGTCACCACGATCCAGTCGGGCGCGATCTCGACCAGGCCCTCTTCCGCCAGGCGGCGCAGATCGGCGAGCTCGTCGGCGAAGTACTTGCGGAAATCCACGAGGTAGGAAAGCTCGATCGACTCGATCGACAGGCGGAAGTGGCAGGTGAGCGCCTGGATGACCGCGCGGCGCACGAGATCGTCCTGCGTGAGCTCGATGCCGCGCAGCACCGGCAGCCGCCCGGCGTCGAGCGCGCCGTAGTACTCGTCGAGCTCCTTGAAGTTCTGGCAGTACGTCGGTCCCACCTGGCCGATCGCCGACACGCCGAGGCCGACGAGATCGCCCTGGCTCGTCGAATAACCCTGGAAGCTGCGCCGCAGCTGCCCGAGCGCCTGCGCGATCGCGAGCTCGTCGGTGGGCCGCGCGAAATGATCCATCCCGATGTAGAGGTAGCCCGCGCGCGTGAGCCGCCCGATGGCGAGCGTCATGATCTGGAGCTTCAGCTCCGCCGAGGGCAGGTCCGCGGCGGCGATGCGCCGCTGCGGCATGAAGGCCTTGGGCAGGTGCGCGTAGTTGTAGAGCGCGATCCGGTCGGGATCGAGCATCAAGACCTTGTCGAGCGTGCGGTTGAAGGTGTCGAGGGTCTGCTTGGGCAGGCCGTAGATCAGGTCGAGGTTGACCGAGCGGAAGCCGCTCGCGCGCGCTTCGTCGGCCACCCGGCGCACCACGTCCTCGCTCTGGATGCGGTGCACCGCGCGCTGCACCGCCGGGTCGAAATCCTGGACCCCGATCGAAAGGCGGTTGAACCCGAGCTGGGCGAGAAACTCCATGTCGCCCGCGGCGACGTTGCGCGGATCGACCTCGATCGCGCATTGGGCTTTCGAGTCGCGCTCGAAGCGCCGGTTGAGCGCCTCCATCAGGCGGCTCGTCTCCTCGCGCGAGAGGAACGTCGGCGTGCCGCCGCCGAAGTGCAGCTCGGAGATCCGGCGGTCTTTACCCAGCAGCTCGCCGATGAACGTCAGTTCCTTGTCCAAGTACTTGATATACTTGGTTGATTTTGCGTGGTCGCGAGTGACGATTTTGTTGCACGCGCAGTAGTAGCAGAGGCTTTCGCAGAAAGGGATATGCACATAAACCGACAGCGCCTGATTGATGCCGCCGATGTTGCGCTTGGCGAGCCACTGGCGCAGCTGCGCCTCCCCGAAGGCCTCGACGAAGCGGTCGGCCGTGGGATACGAGGTGTAGCGCGGCCCGCTCACGTCGTGGTTGCGGATCAGCACCGGGTCGATGACGAGCTCGGACGCGGGGTAGTGCATGGGGCCGACTATGAACGCTGAGCGACCCCGGGCTTTGACTTCAGTCAAACAAAGCCTTTTCCGCCACCCGGCCGTCCTCGGCGCCGGAGTCGCGGCGCTCATCGCGCTGCTCGGCTCCAACATCGTCGCCTTCGTCGGCGGCATGCAGGCGCCCTGGCTGCTCGGCACGGTGATCATCGCCGACATGCTGGTGATCGGCGCCGGCATCCTCGTCGCCGCAAGGGAGGTGCTGGTCGCCGACCAGCGCACCGAGGCGACGCAGGCGCGCCTCTCCGCGATCGTCGACTCGGCGATGGATGCGATCATCACGGTGGACGAGGAGCAGAACATCGTGCTCTTCAACCGCGCGGCCGAAAGGCTCTTTCGCTGCGCGCGCGATCAGGCGCTCGGCGGCTCGCTCGAGCGCTTCATCCCCGAGCGCTTTCGCGCCGCGCACCGCGCGCACATCCAGCACTTCAGCCGCACCGGCGTCTCGAGCCGCAGGATGGGCGACGTGACCACGCTGTGGGCGCTGCGCACCGACGGCGAGGAGTTCCCGATCGAGGCCTCGATCTCGCAGGCGGCCGAGGGCGGGCGCCGATTGTTCACCGTGATCCTGCGCGACGTCACGCTGCGCAAGCAGGCCGAGGTGGACGCCGAGCGCCTGCGCGGCGCGCTCGACGCGGCGCAGGCGCGCCTCGCCGCGATCGTCGATTCGGCGATGGACGCGGTGATCACCGTCGACGAGCAGCAGAACATCGTGCTTTTCAACCGGGCGGCGGAGCTCCTGTTCCGCTTGCGCCGCGACCAGGTGATCGGCACGCCGCTCGATCGCCTCCTGCCGCCGCGCTTTCGCACCGGGCACCGCGCGCACGTCGACCGGTTCGGCCGCACCGGCGTCACCAGCCGCAAGATGGGCGACGTCACCACGCTGTGGGCGCTGCGCGCCGACGGCGAGGAGTTCCCCATCGAAGCGTCCATCTCGCAGGCCGCCGAAGGCGGGCGGCGCTACTTCACCGTGATCCTGCGCGACATCACGCTGCGCAAGCAGGCCGAGGACGCGCTGCGCGAGTCGCAGCGCGAGCTGCGCGAGCTCTCGGCGCGCGTGCTGGAAGCGCGCGAGGAGGAAAAAACGCTCATCGCGCGCGAGCTGCACGACGAGCTCGGGCAGCTGCTCACCGCGCTGAAGATGGATCTCGCCTGGCTGCGCGAGCGCATGAGCTCCGACGGCGAGACCGCCGACAAGCTCGCCGAGATGGGTTCGATGCTCGACCAGACGGTGAGCGCGACGCGGCGCATCTCCGCCGACCTGCGTCCGCTCATGCTCGACGACCTGGGCCTTGCCGACGCCGCCAACTGGCTGGTCGACGACTTCGCGCGCCGCTCGGGCATCCACTGCGAGCTCAAGCTCGAAGGCGACGGGCCGCTCACCGAGGCGCCGAAGCCGGTGGCGACCGCGGTCTACCGCGCGCTGCAGGAATCGCTCACCAACATCGCGCGCCATTCGGGCGCGCGGCAGGCGTGGATCGTGCTTAACGGCGGGGACGAGGCGATCGAGATGCAGGTCGAAGACGACGGGCGCGGCATCGCGCCCGAAGAAATAGGCAAGGCGCGCTCGCTCGGCCTGAAGGGCATGCGCGAGCGCATCCACTATCTCGGCGGCTCCTTCGAGATCGCGCGCGCGCCGCGCGGCGGCACGCGGCTGCGCCTCAGCGTGCCGCTCGACCGGACCGTGCCCGCATGATCCGCGTGCTCGTGGCCGACGACCACAAGATCGTGCGCGACGGGCTGAAGCGCATCCTCGCGGCGAGCGCCGACATCCAGGTGGCGGGCGAGGCGGCGAGCGGCGACGAGGCGCTCGCGCTCGTGAAGAAAAACGACTACGACGTCGCGATGCTCGACATGTCGATGCCCGGGCTCGCCGGCATCGACCTCATCAAGCGCATCAAGCTCGAAAGACCGCAGCTGCGGCTGCTCGTGCTCTCGATGCACGCCGAGCACCAGTACGCGGCGCGCGCGCTCAAGGCCGGCGCCTCCGGCTACCTCACCAAGGACAGCGCCGCCGAGCAGCTCGTCCTCGCGCTGCGCAAGATCGCCGCCGGCGGCGTGCACATCAGCGAAGCGGCCGCGGCAAGCCTGGTTTCGGGCGGCAGGCAGCCGCACGAGACGCTCTCCGACCGCGAGTTCGAAGTGCTGCGCTTCCTCGTCGAAGGCCTCGGGCCGACCGAGATCGCCGAGCGCCTGCACCTCTCGGTGAAGACCGTGAGCACGCACAAGACGCGCATCCTCGAGAAGCTCGGCGTGGGCAGCACCGCCGAGCTGGTGCGCTACGCGATCGAGAACAAGCTTCTCTAGGCAAGTTAAGGAGCTTCGGGTCCGAACTCATGAGACCCCACCTGGGGGCGACTTAGCGTGAAGCGGCGAGGCAGTTCGGCGTTAGTCAACGGCGCCTGAATGACCGATGCGCGGCAAGATCGGCTAGCTTTGTCTTGACGTCCTTACTCGGCGGGTGGGTATCGCCTCGTCGCATCTGGTCCATGACTTCCCGGTGGTTCGTCATTAATGGGGAAGTTGAGCTCGATGATTACACCGGCAGGATCCAACACAAACAATTGCCAAAGCCCGGCGTTCTCTAAACAAGTTTGTCTCCAATCAAGACCGAGTTCGATGACACGTTTCTTAATCTGATCGAATCCGTGCGCCTTGAAAGCGATGTGATCGACGGAACTGGTCGCCTCGCCACGTTTGAACCACGGATCCAGTTCCGGCGGGTATTCCTTCTCCATCAAGTGGACCATCGTTTTGTCTAATTGCAGCCACATTCCAGGGAACCCGAGATCCGGCCGGTCCGCGACCGCAATGCCGAGAACGTCTTTATAAAATTCACCCATCTTTTGTAGAGCGCCAGATTTACATCTAATCGCTACGTGATGCAGGTCAACAAGGGGCATAGGCGGTCCTTGAGTAAAGAGAGTTGGGCTCAGTTACAGGGGAACGTGAGAACCTGGTCCAAGCTGACGGGTGGCAAGCTTTACCGTGCGAGACTTCAGTTGCGGTGAACCACTGCTCAGCACCACGTCATCGATATACATGCCAGCGGCGTACAGCCTCGACGCACCCTCCAAGTCCGTATGAATGACGAGCAGGGAACTCGTGACGTGTACGTCACCATTGGCTTGCTGCGGCTCCATTAGGTAAACATTCAAGTTCCTGAGGAAGGAACCGGGCAAGCGGACATGGTTCGGAATATTCTTTAGAAGGTGCTCCATCCCCTCCCGATCTAAGTTTAGCCAGATCATTTCCTTGCCTAACTCCGGGCTGTAAGCGGTGATCTGATAGCGAAAATCGGATGCGCAAAGCTGCATAAACCCGTCGAAATTCTCTTCGTCCATAAATAAGCCGGATCGATAAATGAGCGCTCCGATTTGGTTATCTGTTAGCGGCATTAGTCTCTCCCGGGAGTGCACCTAGCGGATTGCTTGCAGGTCGGCCCATATATTCGGACCACTCCTTGTAGAAGGCTCTCATCAACGCATCATCCAAGCTTTTCATCTCATCGTGACGGGCCATAATTCCGTAACGAGATGCGCCGCATCGGTTAGATTTTTCTACGGCCTCAACGGCCACAACATCCTCGGGCAAGTTACGACCGAATGGGCCCCAAAATTGGTTATGGTGATTAATACGTATTAGTCGATCTTCAGCCGATTCGCCCTTTATCCCTAATCCGCGCTGTTCTACAAGTGTCTGATTCGGACTTATGGCGTTTGAAGTGTCAATGCGGAGCACGGTCGCCCGGCAGAGGATCGTGGTGTCTGGGAAGAGGTCAACGACCCGAAACTCTCCAGGGGTCAATCCAGGCAGCGTTCTTTCATCGCGACGGCCGAGGCCCTTAACCCGCTCATACCGTTGCTTCATGGGTGTCAGCGTGCCGTGGCAATTTGGATATATCTTCCATCTCCGCTCATAAAACTCGTCGTTGCTCATTGCAATATTGCGGTTTAGGAAGTGGAGATACTCGTGGTAGATCTCCATATTTGTTTCAAACCATTGCTTCCAATTTGCGTTTATTACCGTCTTATGGAGATGAAACACTTCTAACTCCTTCGTCCCCATAACGTCTTCGAGGATCTCGAAAGCGTCTCCAAAATATTCGTCAAACGGTGATCCTTCGTCATTGAGATTTATGAAGATCATTCCTAGCTTGATCCCCACCTTGACCTCACGTAGTCCCATCCCGTCCTTGCAAAGGCCGGCTTGTTCATATCCGCTGGCTCGTGGCATCGCAATACACCTGCCGCGTGTGTCATAGGTCCACGCATGAAACAAGCATCTCCACTGCTCGGCGTTACCTCTGGGCGCACGAACTACTGTCGCGGCACGATGTGAGCAAGAATTGATAAATGCTCGGATGCCACCCTCCTCGGTTCGTACCAGTACGATTGGATATCCGGCATGTTCTACTGTCCGAAAGTCGAAGCGGGTTGGCAGCTCGCTCTCATGGCAGGCAAACTTCCATGTGGCGCGTTTAATCCGTTCTTGTTCTAGCTCAAAGATACCGGGGTGCGTATAGACGGTTGAACTAACGAATTCGTCGTCCTGTAACCGAGGACGCGCTGTCCATTCATGTGCAGATCGCGACATACCGCCTCCTCATTGAGCCGCAAAGTGAAGTCCGCAGGATTTTGCCTCGGACCTACGACGTCTAAACATTAAAGACTTCCAGTTGGTATCGACGCGCCAATCGCGCCAAAGTTACTCGGAAGATTAAGTCGCTTAGTAAGCCTAGGATGCTCAGGGTGATTAGGCCGGCAAAGATCTGATCCACCTGAAGCAACATGCGCGACTGCATGATGAGATATCCAACGCCGCTTTCTGCCGCAATGAGCTCTGCAGCTACGATCGCCATAAAAGATAGTCCTAATGCCGCACGCATTCCTGTGACGATGTATGGAATAGCACTTGGCAACACGATATGCAGAAAGGTTTGCAGGTGGGATGCACCGAGACAGGCGGCGGCTCTCTCACGTATGACCGGCATGCTTGTGACTCCCGCAACGGTATTGATGAGTACAACAATCGTTGCTGTGTAAGCCACGAGGAAGTATTTGGCGAATTCTTCGATACCGAACCAGATCAACACCAATGGGAGCATTGCGACGGGTGAAAGAGGTCGTATTAGCTCCAGCGGCGCAGAGAGCACGTCGTTAATCCAGAGGAAACGGCCCATAAGCAGACCTAGGACAATTCCAATGAAGCAACCCATGAAGTAGCCGATCAATATGCGGCGCATGCTGGCCGCAATGTCCGAAAGAAGCTCCCCGGATTCAAGTAACTTCCAAAGGGTGCTGGCTACTGTTCCAGGGGAAGGCAACAAAAATGGATTTATTACGAACGAATGAAGGAACTGCCAAATAACCAAGAGCAGCAAGAAAGCCCCTGAGACGCGAAGGACTCGTGCCGACACCAAAGATCTAAGTAATGGGAACGTTGTGCGGCCTTTCTGAATCCGCTCCACCTCTGATCCAGTCATGAGTTGTTCAGCGCGCGCTCTAGTCTGGCGCTCGTGCCAGGGGTGTGGAGTAGAAGGTCTATCTCTTCCGTCAGATCGCTAAACGCTCCAGACATAGGGTTCCGCGGTCGGGCGTTTGGAACACATATATCGCGTAGAACGCGAGCATTTGGACCACGACTAAATACAATGATGCGGTCAGCGAGACGCACGCATTCGAGGATATCGTGCGTCACGAAGATGATGGTCTTTTTCGTTTCTTGCCAGATTCTCTCCAATTCACTCTGTAGAAGGGCTCGCGTCTGAGCGTCCAACGCTCCAAATGGTTCGTCCATCAGCAGTATTTGTGGGTCAATAGCTAAGCCGCGCGCTATTTGCACGCGCTGCCTCATTCCGCCAGAAAGTTCAAACGGCATGCGCGACGAAAATGCTTGAAGGCCAACTAAGCTAAGTAAGGCATTGGCTCGCGCCTGCCGAGTTCGTCGTTGGGTCCCCGCCATTTTTAGACCAAACTCCACATTCTCTTGAACCGTCATCCATGGAAATAAAGAGCCTTGCACATCCTGGAAAACCACCGTACGCCGGGAATCGGGCCCCCCTATTGGGGTTCCCGAAAGGAGTATTTCTCCGTCGGTCGGCTTCTCAAATCCGGCCAGCATGTTGAGCACGGTACTTTTCCCGCATCCACTCGGGCCCAGGAGGAAAACGAACTGCCCCGGTTCAATGCGAGCGTGGAGATTACGGACGGCGGTAATACATTGGCCGTCCCTTGTCGCATAGGTCTTTGTCACGTTACGAATGTCAATGACGCCGTCGTCCGCCACGATCAACCTTGCCTCTAACAATCAATCAATAGCAGGTCAGAGCGGGACCGAAACCTCAGGAGCCTCCGGCTAGCGCTGGGTCAACCGAACGGAGATATCTCCTATCAAACATTTCCTTTTCAGGCCGAGGCATCGTTTTTAGTTTGCCCCGTGCGTGTAGAAACTGAGAGATCTCATCCACCAGACGGGCGCTGTCTTCGTCATAGCCAACCACGAATGGGTTTATCTGTATCGTATTCATCACAACGCTGGGCTCTGTGCGCAGCTTGCGAGCAACTATCGCTGCCGCGTCCTCAGGATTGCTTTTCGTGTATTGAATACTCTCTTGAAGCGCACGTATCACTTTGCTGACCGTTTCCGGATTACTTTCCGCGAACGCTTTGTTAGCGGTTAGATAGATGTTTTCGGTGAAATAACCCCGCGAAGTTGCGAGAATGCGGGCCTTGTCGCTCATCGCCTTTTGCGCAAGTGCCGGGTATGGAACCCAGAGAAAAAAGCCATCGATCTGACCGGACACGAATGCAGATAAGGTTTCGTTAGGGCTTAGATCCAATATTTTTAGCTGCTTGGCGTCGATACTGTGTTTCTTTAGATAGCTGTACAAAAAGAACTCAGCTGAGGAGCCCAATCTCGTCGCGATCTTTTTTCCTTGTAGATCTGCCGGCGACTTAATCGAACTCGATACGACGGCGGCCTGATAATCGGGGGCGGCAAAAAGCCGACCAACACCGACCGCGTCACCGTCATTCCAAAGAATCACCGACGGCAATACTGCGCTCGCGACAAATGAGGCACGAAGTGTCTTAAACGCAAGCATTGCATCGGCGCCGGACGGGAAGATTCGCTGAGTAACGTTGACGCCCTGCTTCTTAAATAAGCCCTTCTCGACAGCGACGATTACTGGCAAGTAGGATGGATCTGTACCTGTAAGTATTAAGACCTCCTGAGCTCGCGCTGCGCCTGTTACCCCAAGCATCGCGCATAGGCCAATGGCGACGAGTCGGCTCAGTGCTTTGGCAATCGCAAACCCTTTACCTTGCCGTTTTGTAACCGCATTCTCGTGACAGTTCATGGTAGTCCTCCTCCTCAGGTAGGACGCATCGCAAGCTTTAGCCATCAAAAGCAACCGCTTCAATCTCCACCAAAATATCCGGGGATGCCAGTTCGTTTACACCGATCAATGTACTAGCTGGTTTGAAGCTTCCAAAAAACTCTTGCCGTATAGGGTTAATTGCGTGTCGATCAGTAGTGTTCAGTAAATAAATGGTCACTTTGGCAACATTCGCAAACGTCATATTGGCCGCATCCAGGCAAGCCTTCATATTCGTCAAGGCTTGGCGCATCTGGCCCCGTACGTCACCCTTCGCCACGATCCGGCCGTGTTCATCGAATGCCACGCAACCAGAGATAAACAAGAAGTCACCGCAGCGAACGGCATCGGTGTAATGGCTGATGGGTTGACTAAGATCCGCCACTCGAAGCTCTTGTCGACCGCGCTTCATCTAGATGACCCACTTGCTCGGACAGCACCTTCGGATTTGGCTAGGCTCCTGCTTTTCTTTCCGGCAGGCAGAGTTTTCGCTCTATTTATCAACGTCCATATCTCGTTGAACGCGCGCTCTATATGGTCTCTGAGGGTCAATTCCGCTAGTTCCGGATCCCTTTTCTTTAGCGCAGATACCAAGGATCGATGCTTACTCTCCCTCAGTTCTGCCATTCCGTGCGTCACCAAGAAAACCCGTAAGTACGGCTCAAGAGCTGCAGATAGCCGCTGAATTTCAGATTGCAGCCGCGGCATGCGTGATTGAATGCAAATTAGGCTATGGAATTCTTCGTGTATCCGTAGCCACTCGGATGTATTGCTCTCGCAACTTTCCATTCGATCGACGAGCATAGATAACCTCTCCAACGTCGTAGGCGAGAGGTTCGTAACGGCAGCTCGAGCCGCCACACCTTCCAACGCGCCGCGCATCAAAAAAATTTCCCTAACGTCGTTCAGGGTCATCTTTGTCACGATGACGCGCCGGTTGGATTCAATGCTCACTAGCCCTTCCGCGCTTAAATGCTTTAGGGCGTCGCGTACGGGGATGCGGCTGAGACCAAGGTGATTAGCTATCTCTTGCTGAACGATTGGTTGTCCGCCGGCGAAGCCGCCGGACAGTATCTGTTCACGTAAGTAGTCGTAGGCAGCGCGCTCCGCGGTTTTAGAAGGTCCAAGCATTATGTATACAATTATGCAAATATTCCAAAAAGTCAAGGCACGCGCTGCTGGCTGGTCACGAATGTCTTGCTTCAGTACGACCTTGGCCCGCCGACGACATGGCGCTCGGCGGCGAACTCGCTTATTGGTATGGACGCAATCGTTCGCTTGCCGGCTTTAGCCTAAGTGCAGCACAGCAGGTAGTCGGCGCTGCCAATTTCGGATCGGAAGCTCAACAGCTACTAGGGGGGCTATTAGCGCACCAGCAGCACCGGAACGGCGCTGAGCGCCGCGGCCTTGAGCGCCACCGAGCCGACGAGCGCATGGTGCGCGGCGCCCAGGCCGCGCGTGCCGAGCACCATCAGCTCCGCAGCCGTCTGCTCGGCAAGGAGCGCGATCTCGGTCGGCGCGTCGCCCACGCTGAGATGCAGGCGGTGGGCGATGCCGGCGCCGCGGAGAATTTCGCGCGCGCGGCTCGCCGCCGCCTCGCCCGCGGCGCTGCTCCACTCGTGGATCACGTCGTCGTGCGGCGGCAGCAGGCGCGCCAGCAGGCCGAGCGGCGGCTGGACGTACACGAGCTCCACCTGCAGCTCGCCGAGCCATTCGTGTCACGGGTCACGCAATAATCCCCAGGTGTGGTCAGCGAATTTTCCCCACCCCCTTTTTCATGGAGGGTGGCTGATGTTTGTGGAATCGGAAGTCGGAAGTGTCACGATCGCGCCCCAAGGCGAACAACCTGGGGAGCAAGAGATGGTGCATCAGGAGCGCTGGGCGGAGGTCCGGCGGTTGCGGTTGGAGGAGCAGATCTCGGTCTCGGAGATCGCTCGGCGGCTGGATTTGGATCGCAAGACCGTGCGGCGCTGTCTTCGGCAAAGCGAGTGGCGGGCCTATGAACGGCTGCCAAGGGCCGAGACGTTGCTTACCGAGCACGCGCAGTTCCTTGCCGAGCGGGCGGCGCAAGTGAACTACTCGGCGAGGATTCTTTACCAGGAGCTGCGCTCGCGGCGCGGCTACCGGGGGAGCTACGAGACAGTGAAGCGCTTTGTGGCGCCGCTGCGCGAGGCGGGGCGGGCGGAAGAGCTTTGCCAGATGCGCTTCGAGACGGGTCCGGGCGAGCAGAGCCAGATCGATTGGGGGCAACTGGGGACGCACTTTCGCGCCCAGCCGGTGACGCTGCACATCTTTGTGCTCACCCTGGGGTTCAGCCGCCGGGGGTTTTACTACGCCTGCGCCGATGAGCAGATGTCGCAGTTTCTCGAGGCGCACGAGCGCGCCTTTGAGCACTTCGGGGGCCTGACGCGCGAGCACCTGTATGACCGGCCGCGCACGGTGTGCTACCCCGACGCCGAGGGCCGCCGGGTCTGGAACCCGACCTTTAAGAGCTTCGCCGAGTACTGGGGCTTTGAACCGCGGCTTTGCCGAGCGTATCGGGCGCAAACGAAGGGCAAGGTCGAATCGGGGGTGAAGTACGTCAAGCGCAACTTTCATCCGGGGCGCAGCTTCGTGGACATCGTGGATTTCCAGGAGCAGCTCGATCAATGGAACGCCGACATTGCCGATCAGCGCGTGCACGGCACCACGCACGAGCTGCCGATCGAGCGCTTTGCGCGCGAGCGGGAGCATCTCACGGCGCTCGCCGGCCAGCCCGGGTTTGCACTCGCCCGCAGCGTGAGCCGCATCGTCGCCGAGGACTGGCTGGTGAGCTTTGCGGCGAACCGCTACTCGGTGCCGTTTCGCCTGATCGGGCAGACGGTGAGCGTGCAGCGCGAGGGCGAGTGGCTGCGAATCCGGCACCGCGACGAGCTCGTGGCCGAGCACCCGCTGCTCGCCGGCAAGCACCAGGTGCGCATCCTCCCCGAGCACGGCCCCGGGGCTGCCGCCCGCAATCAGAGAAGCCGCCGCTCGGCAGCGTCACCGGCGCCAGGGGAGCAAGCGGCGCTGCTGCCGCAGGTCGAGATCCGGGATCTTGCGCTCTACGAGAGCCTTTGCGCGCCCGCTGGGCGCGAGGAGGTGCTGTCATGAGCCCCGCGCAACTCGAGCGTCTGGGCGAGCACCTGCAGCGGCTGCGCCTTTTCAAGAGCCGCGAGCGGCTGGAAGCCCTGCTGCAAGAGGCCGCCTCCGAAGAACTCTCCTTCGCGGATTTCCTTGACCGCGTGCTGGGCGAAGAGGTCGCCTCCAAGACCGCCAAGAACATCACCATGCGCACGAACCTCGCGCGCTTTCCGTTCGTGAAGAGCCTGGAGGCCTTCGACTTCGCCTACCAGCCCTCGCTCGACAAGAAGCAAATCCAAACCCTTGCCTCCTGCCACTACATCGAGCACGGCGAGAACATCGTGGTTCTCGGCCCGCCCGGAGTCGGGAAGTCGCACTTGGCGGTGGGCTTGGGCCTGAAGGCGATCGAAGCGGGCTACCGGGTGCTCTTTTGCACCGCCGCGGGGCTGATCGCGAATCTCACCAAGGCGCTTGCCGAAGGCCGGCTCGAGGAGAAGATCAAGCTCTATAGCGTGCCGCGTCTTTTGATCATCGACGAGATCGGGTACCTGCCGATCGAGCGCCAGGGGGCGAACCTGTTCTTCCAGTTGATCTCGCGACGCTACGAGCGCGGCCCCATGATCCTCACCAGCAACCAGAGCTTCGGCGCCTGGGGCGAAGTCTTCGGCGACCGCGTGATCGCCACCGCGATCCTGGACCGCGTGCTGCACCACGCGATCACGATCAACATCCGCGGCAACTCCTACCGCCTGAAGGACAAGCTCAAGGCAGGGCTGGTGCGGCCCGAGGAACCGGCGCCGATCACTTGAGCAAAGAACCGCGCTGTGGATTTGTGGACGATGCGCCTGCGGCGCAACGCCTCGCTTGCCGTGGAAAACCCTGCGGGTTTCCCACCGCGCGAGGCTTCGCCCACAGCCTCCACAGCGGCAGCTATCAATGTTTTAAAAAAACTCGGGAACAACCCCGAGCTTTCAACCAGGGTGGGGAATTTTCAATGACCACAACTGGGGAAATCTGAATGCCCCTTGACAATTCGCGCCAGGCGACGACCTGCGCGAGCGCGCGCAGCGCCGGCTCGGAGCCGTCCATGCCGACGATGAGCTTCAGCCCGGCGCCGAAGCGCGCCGGAAGGCGCGCCTCGGGCTTGACGAGCAGCGTCGGTACCGCGGCCGCGTGCGCCACGCGCAGCGCCACGGAGCCCAGCGGAAAACCGTGCAGCGCGCCCTTGCCGCGCGTGCCCATGACGATGGCGCGCACGCCGAGCGATGCGGCTTCGCGCACGATGCTGTCGGCAGGGAAACCGAGGCGCACCGCGCCCCGGGCGCCGGCGAGCCTCGCGAGCGCCGGGCGCAGCTCCTCCGCGCCGGCCTCGAGCAGCGCCGCCTCGACCTCGCTCGCGTCGAGCACGCTCTCCGGCCAGATCGTCACCGGCCGAGCCTGGACATTGAGCGCCGTGGGGGCAAGGGAGACCGCGCCGCGGTAGCCGGCGAGCAGCTCCACGGCGCGCAGGGCGGCCGGCGAGCCGTCGAAAGGCACGAGCAGCGGCACGCGGTCCATTGGGCGCATTCTTACACGGGTTAGGAATCGTCCTACCCCCGAAGCGGCGCTTTCCGAGGGTGTTTTCAGCCAGCGCCGATAGGGCGGCTCGCGCGGCGGCGGCACACTGCAGCCCATGCAAGTGTTTCTCGTAGAAGACTCCCCGCTGGTACGCGAGCGGCTGATCACGCTGCTCGGCAGCGTGCCGGGCGCCCGGGTGCAGGGCTGCGCGAGCGACGCGCAGGCGGCGATCCGCGACATCCTGGCGAGCCGGCCGGACGTGGTGGTGCTCGATCTGAAGCTCACCAAGGGCAGCGGCTTCGACGTGCTGCGCGCCGTGCACGCCGAGGCGCCGGCGATCGACTTCTACATGCTTTCCAATTTCGCCTCCGAGCCGTACCGGCGCCTCGCCGGCAAGCTCGGGGCGCGCGATTTTTTCGACAAGAGCAGCGAGTTCGAACGCGTCCGCGACGTGATCGCGCAGCGCGCCGCAGCCAACCCAGCTTGAGGAAGGAAGCGCCATGCCCGTCGTCGTCGCATTCAAACCGAGCCAGAAAGCCATCTTCATGAATCCGACCGAGATTCCCAACGGCGCGCGCAAGTTCGAGGTCACGTGCTCCAGCTGCAACCTCAGGGAGATGTGCCTGCCGGGCGGGGTGTGCGTGGACGACCTGCAGCGCGTGGAGAACATCGTCTACGCCCGCCGGCGCGTGAGGCGCGGCGAGTCGCTGTTCAAGGCGGGGGACGCCTTCAGCGCGGTGTACGCGATCCGCAGCGGCTTCTTCAAGACCAGCCTCATCGACAACGACGGGCGCGAGCAGGTGACGGGCTTCTTCATGGGCGGCGAGCTGCTCGGCATGGACGGCATCGGCGCCGGGCGCTACAACGGCAATTCCATCGCGCTCGAGGACAGCGAGGTGTGCGTGATGCCCTTCTCGCTCATCGAGGAGATGTCGCGCGAAATTCCGGCGCTGCAGCGCCACCTGCACACGGTGCTCTCGCGCGAGATCGTTCGCGACCACGGCGTGATGATGCTGCTCGGCTCGATGCGCGCCGAAGAGCGCCTCGCCACGTTCCTCATCAACCTCTCGCGCCGCTTCGTGCGCCGCGGCTACTCGTCCTCCGACTTCCATCTGCGCATGACGCGCGACGAGCTGGGAAGCTACCTGGGCCTCAAGCTCGAGACCGTGAGCCGTCTCTTCTCGCAGTTCCAGAAGGACGGGCTGATCGAGGTGAACCAGAAGCACGTGCGCATCCTCGACATCGCCGGCCTGGAACAGGTCCTCGCGGGGAAATAGCGGAAATAGGGGACAGACCCCATTTCAGAGATTCCTGAAATGGGGTCTGTCCCCTATTTCCGCACCCAGCCGCGGCGCTCGAGCAGCGCCATGATCTCGGCCACCGCCTCCTGCGGCGTGCTGCGGCTTCCCGAGATGACGAGCTCCGGCGAGAGCGGCGCCTCGTAGGCCGCCTGCACGCCGGGCACGGTCGTCGCCTTGCCCTCGCGCGCGGCACGGTAGAGGCCCTTGGTATCGCGCGCGACGCACACCTCGAGCGGCGTGCTCACGTACACCTCGGCGAAGCGCGCGATCCTGCTGCGCCCGCGCTCGCGGTAGGCGCGGCGGTTCGCGGTGGCGTCGAAGATCACCGGCCGGCCGCGCTCGACGATCGAGGCGCCGAGGTCGGCCAGGACCTCGTAGAACATGTCGCGCTCGGCCTCGTCGTAGCGCGCGAACGGCGTCACCTGCGTGCGCAGCACGTCCGACTCGAGGACCGCCGCTTCGATGCCGCGCGCGTGCAACTGGCCCGCCAGCTCCTTCGCAAGCGAGCTCTTGCCGGAGCCGGAAAGGCCGGTGAGCCAGACGGCGAAGCTCATGGCGCGGCGTACTCGTTGGCGCGCCGCGGCTCGAAGCGCTCGTCGTCGAGCACGCGCACCGCGAAGCGCAGCAGCCGCTGCCGCAGCGCCCGGTCGAGCGCCGGGTACCACGTCGGATTGGCCATCACCAGCGCGCGCCAGGCGAAGAACGGCGCCGCCACCTCGAGGATCTCGCGATCGCCCGAGCGCTCGAGGTAGCGCTCCCAGAAGCGCTGCCACAGCGTTTCGAAGCCGCCCTCGAGCCGGCCGGAGCGCTGCAGCGAAAAGAAGAGATAGTTCAGCGTGAGGCAGCTGACGTCGTCGGCCGGCTCACCCCACTCGCCGCGCGAGCGGTCGAGCGCGGTGAAGTCCGCGCCTTCGCGGAAAAGCAGGTTCCAGGGATGGAAGTCGCCGTGCACCTGGCGCAGGCGATGGCTGCGGGCTTTCAGCTTCCAGCGCCATTGCACGCACAGCTGCTCTATTCTTTCGAGCAGGTCGTAGCCGGGCGGATAGCTGTCGCTCACGCCGAAGATGCATTCGCCGTGGCCGACGAGCTCGCGGATGCGGCGCGCGTAAAGCCCCGCGTCGGGGCCGCGCAGCGCGTGGATCTGCACGAGGTAATCGCACAGCGCGTCGGCGCGCTCGAGATCGAGCGGCGTAACGTCGCCGCCGGAGCGCAGCCTGAGGAGATCGTCGGCGTACTCGCGGCCCTCGACGAAGTCCGCGAGCATGAAAAGCTCCTCGGCGTCGCCCAGCGGCACCAGCTCGCCGCCGCGACGCACCGCCCCGACATCGAGCGAGTGGACGTGGCGCGCCAGCCGGTTGAACGCGCCGTGCGCCCACAGCAGAAGCTGCGCGCGGTCGGCCATGTGCTCGTGCCCGAACGCGCCCGGCCGCACGCTTTCCAGCACCGCGCGGCGCGGCGCGCCGTCGAGCTCGTAGTCCAGGCGCAGCGGAATGCCGTAGCCGTAGCCCTTGTCCGCCTGGCGACCGCCGCCGAGAGGGGTCACGCGCACGTTGCGCACCTTGCCGCCGTGCACCGCGCCCAGATAGTCGCCCAGCGCGCGCTCGCTGAAGGGAAAGCCGTCCATGGTGGGCCTCCGATCTTCGACCATCGCCGGGCATGAAGGTTGACGCATATCAAGCGGGTCTGCGGCGCCGAAGGTAGGCTGGATTTGCGTGGATTCCCTGGGGGGATGCGGGAGCTCCACGCGCAAGCTGAGCGCCCGGTCACCGGGCGGTGCGCGGTCCCCCTTCCAGGACCGCGCGGGATGGAGCAAGCTCAGACCGGTCCCAACTGGCCGGGACTCCACCCACGGACCCGCCGCGCTTGCAAGAACCGGCGGGTCCTTTATTTGCGCAGCGGGGTCGCGGGCAACGGCCGCGGCATCTCGATGACTACGCATTCGTGCTCGGCGCCTTCGTCGTCGACATAGCTGAGGACGCGTTCGCGGCCCTGCGCGCCATAGCGCGGCCGGCGCAGCCGCTCGAGAAGCATCCAGCGCCCGGTGGTCAGCATTTCGGCGATCGCCGCCGCGATTCCGGGACCGATGCCCGGCAGCGCGCGCAGCCCGGAGCCGCCGCGCGCGTCGAAGATCTCGCGCAGCGGGGTATCGCAATGATCGACCGTATCGGCCGCCCTGCGGTAGGCGCCCACCCGGAAGGCGTTGTCGCCTTGTTCTTCGAGCCGCTCGGCCGCTTCGCGCAGGCGCGCGGCGATGCGCAGGTTGTCGTACATGACTGCGCTGAAAAGCATGCGCTCACCCCGCCGGGACGCGTTGACCTGCATCAACGGCGATTGCGAAATTGGACGAGCTTGCGCAATTCGTACCAGGCGACGCCGGCGAGCGCCGCGGCGGCGGCGATGCCGAGATCGCCCGCGGCGAGCGGCGCAAAGCGGAACAGGCGCGCGAGCGGCGCGACGTAGATCGCCGCGCCGAGCGCGCCGAGCGCGCCGAGCGTGATCCACCACAGGGCACGGTTCGGCTGCGCCAGCGTCGCGAGCGCGGTGCGCGTGCGCGAACGCGTCACGAAAATCAGCGCCACGTTGGCGAACACCAGCGCGGCGAACGCCATCGCGCGCGTCTCGCCTTCGCTCAGGCCGGCGGCGAGCGCCCAGGCGTACACGCCGGCCACGGCGGCAAGCATGGTGGCGCCGAGGAGCAGGCTCACGCCCAGCATGTGCAGGTTGAAAAGCGGCTCGCCCGGGTCGCGCGGCGGGCGGCGCATCACGCGCTCATCCGCGTCTTCAGCCTCGTACACCAGGGTGCACGCCGGATCGATGACGAACTCGAGGAACACGATGTGCACCGGGTAGAGGAACAGCGGCCCGCCGAGCGCGAGCGGCACGAACGACATCCCGGCCGTCGGCACGTGCACCGAGATGATGTAGCGCATGGCGTTGCGGATGTTGTCGTAGATGCGCCGCCCGAGATGCACCGTGCGCACGATGGAGCCGAAGTCGTCTTCCAGCAGCACCAGCGCCGCCGCTTCGCGCGCCACGTCGGTGCCGCGGCGCCCCATGGCGATGCCGATGTGCGCCGCCTTGAGCGCCGGAGCGTCGTTCACGCCGTCGCCGGTCATCGCGACCACTTCGCCGCCCGCGCGCAGCGCTTGCACCAGGCGCAGCTTCTGCTCGGGGCGCACGCGCGCGAATACGTTTACGCTGCGTACCGCCGCGGCGAGCGCCGCGTCCTCCATGCCGGCGATGTCGGCGCCGGCCAGCGCGCCGCCCGAGGTTTCGATGCCGGCGTCGGCCGCGATGCGCAGCGCCGTGCCCGGGAAATCGCCCGTGATCATCAGCACGCGGATGCCTGCGCCGCGGCATTGCGCGACCGCCTGCGGCACCGAAGCGCGCAGTGGATCGGCGAGCGTGGCGAAGCCGGCGAAGCGGAACGGATAGCCCGCGGGATCGTCGAGCGGCGCTGCGTCCCAATCGGCTTGCGCCACCGCGAGCATGCGCAAGCCGCGCTCCGCACGCTCCTTAATGGATTCGACTTCTTCAGGAAGCTTGCACAAGGGCAGCACGGTCTCCGGCGCCCCTTTGATGGCGACGCGCAGCCCCCCTTGCGGCGTGCGCCACGCGTGGCACACCGCCAGGAAGCTGTCGGTCATGGGATAGTCGCGCTCGAGGATCCACGCGCCGCGCATCTCGCGCGCGGCCGCGCCGGCCGCGTCGATGAGCGCACGGTCCATCGGGTCGAAGGCATCGAGCTCGCAGGCGAGCGCCGCCACGTCGAGCACCGCCTGCGGCGTGTCGACGACGCTCATGCGGTTCTCGGTCAGCGTCCCGGTCTTGTCCACGCAGAGCACCGTCGCCGCGCCGAGCATCTCGATCGCCGGCATGCGCCGCGTGAGCACGTTGTGGCGCGAGATGCGCCAGGCGCCGAGCGCCAGAAATACCGTGAGCACCACCGGGAACTCTTCCGGAAGGATCGCCATCGCGAGGGTGAGGCCGGCGAGCACGCTCGCGAGGAAGTCGCCGCGCGTCAGGTAGTACGCGACGACGATGGCCGCCGAGAGCGCGAGCGCGAAGGCGGCGACGAGCTTCACGATGCGCGCGGTCTCGCGCTCGAGCGACGTCTTGCCGGCGTCCAGCGCGGCAAGCGAAACGCCGATGCGCCCGAGCTCGCTCGCCGCCCCGGTGGCGAACACCTCGGCGCGGCCCTGGCCCTTCACCACCAGCGTTCCCGAGAAGACCTGCGCGCCCGCGCGCCTGGAAACGGGCAGCGACTCGCCGGTGAGCAGCGACTCGTCGAGCGTCAGGTCGGCGCCGGCGGCAAGGCGTGCGTCGGCCGGGACGCGGTCGCCCTCGGCAAGCAGAAGGATGTCGCCGCGCACCACGTGCGCGCCGGCGATGCGCTCGGGGCGGCCGTCGCGCAGCACCAGCGCGCGCGGGCTGGAGAGGTCGCGCAGCGCCTCGAGCGCGCGCTCGGCCTTGCGCTCCTGGAGCACCGTGATGGTGATGACGACGACGATCGAAGCCGCGAGCACCAGCGCCTCGTGCACGTCGCCGATGACGAGGTAGATCGCGCTCGCGGCGACGAGCAGCAGCAGCATCGGCTCGCGCACCACCTGGAGGGCGATCGCGGCGATGCCGCGCTGCGCGGCGCCGGGCAGCAGGTTCGGGCCTTCGGCGGCAAGCCGCGCCGCCGCCTCGGCGCTGGTCAGTCCCCTGGCGTCCAAAGCAGCGGCGCTTCCATGCTAGAAGAATACCGGCGCCGCGGCCGTGACGAGGATGAGCGCCGGCGTGGCCCACCGGAGCAATGCACGCAGCGCCCGCGCGCCGAACGCCCCGAGGCGCAGCTCCTCTCTCAGGACCGACTCGGGCAGCGCCCAGCCCGCGAACAGCGCGATGGCGATTCCGGCGATCGGCAAGAAAAAGTTCGACGTCAGGTGATCGAGCAGATCGAACGCCGTGGCGTGGGCGAAATCCGGTATCGCGCCGAGCGGATGCCAGTGCGCCCAGAGGTTGAACGAGAACACCGTCGCGAGCCCGGCGACGAAGCAGGCGGCGGCGATCGTCGCCGCGGCGCGCGGGCGCGACCAGCGCACGCGGCGCATGACGAGCGCGGCCGCGAGCTCGAGCATCGAGATGGCGGAGGCGAGCGCCGCGACGAACAGCAGCAGGAAGAACGCGACCGCGGCCGCTTCGCCGAGCGGCATGCGCACGAACGCGAGCGGCAGGGTGACGAACACCAGCCCCGGCCCGCTCGCCGGATCGAGGCCGTTCGCGAACACCAGCGGAAACACCGCCAGGCCGGCGGCGAGCGAGATCGCGGTATCGACCGCCACCGTCACGAGCGCCGCCTGGCAGAGCGCGATGCCGGGCCCGGCGTACGCGGCGTAGGTGATCATCAGGCCGAATCCCACGCCGATCGAGAAAAAGCCGAGCCCGAGCGCCTCCAGCGCCGCGTGCGCGGTGAAGCGCTCGAGGTCGAGCGTGAAGAGGAATTCGAAAGTCGAGCGCAGGTCGCCCTGCGTCGCGGAATACAGCGCAAGGCCCGCGACGAGCACCCCGAGCACCGGCATCAGCACCTTCGAGGCCGTCTCGATGCCGCGGCTCACGCCGCGCGCCACGACCGCCGCGGTCAGCGCGAGAAATACGGCGTGATACGCCGCCATGCGCGCCGGGGCGGCGAGCAACGCGTCGAAGCGCGCCTGAACCGCGTGCGCGTCGGCGCCGGGCAGGCCGGCAGCCGCGGTGCTCAGCGTATAGGCGAGCGTCCAGCCGCCGATCACCGAGTAGAAGCTGAGGACGAGCGCTCCGGTCACGACCCCGAGCACGCCGGCCCACATCCAGGCGCCCCGGGCGCCGTGCGCGGCGGCGACCCGCTCGATGCTCGTCGCGGCATCGCCGCCGCCGCGCCGGCCGATCGCAAACTCGGCGAGCATGAGCGGCACCACGGCGAGCGCGAGCCCGGCGATGTAGAGGACCACGAACGCCGCGCCGCCGTTCGCGCCCACCTCGTAGGGAAATTTCCAGATGCTGCCCAGCCCGACCGCGGAAGCGATCGCGGCGGCGATGAAGCCGGGACGGCCGGACCAGGACTCGCTCAAAGCCGGAGCTTAGCGGCGAGATAGTCCACCGTCTGGTCGAGCGTTACGAGGCGCGCGTAGTCGGATTCCGGAATGTCGACCTTCAGCCGCTCGTGCAGCGCCACGAGGAAATTGAGCCAGTCCATGGAATCGAGATCCACCTGGTCGCGCAGCGGCTTCGCCGGCGCGAGCTCGCTTTCCTCGAGCTCGGGCGCGATGCGCTTCAGCTCGGCGATGACGGTGGCGCGAATTTCGGGCTTGTTCATAGCTTCTCCGGCTCCTGCAGCAGGCGCGCGATCGCGCCGAGGAAGAGCGCGCCGCGGTGGCCGTCGCTCACCCGGTGGTCGCCCGAGACGCTGGCCACCACGGCCTTGTTCCTGACCGCGCCGAAGCCCGCCAGCGCGACCTGCGGCGGATAGATGATGCCGAACACCGTCTCGACGCCGCCTTCGCCGAGATTGGTCACCGTGATGGTCGGATCCGACATCTCCGAGCTCCTCAGGCTCCCTGCGCGCGCGCGCTTCACGAGGTCGGCGAGATCCTTCATCAGAGCGCTCAGCGCCTTGTCCTGCACATCGTGAATCGCCGGCGCGACCAGCCCCCCCTGGCGCAGCGAGATCGCCACGCCGACATGGACCGCGGCGCTCGGGTGGAAGGCGCCGTCGCGGTAGTAGCCGTTCATTTCCGGGTATTCCTTGCAAGCGAGCGCGGTGGCCTTGATGAACAGCACCGCCATGAGAAGCCGCTCCGGCAGCGGCCGGCGCGCGTTTTCCGCCTCGAGCCACGCCGAGGCGCGCTCGAGCGGCACGGTCTCGGAAAGGTAGTAGTGCGGGATTTCGCGCTTCGAGCGGCTCATCGCCGCGGCGATCGCCTTGCGCATCTCGGCGGCGCGATCCGCCGCCGGCACCGCGGCCGGCACCGCGGCCGGCGCGGCGGCAGGCTTGGCCTGCTTCTCCACGTCCTCGAGCGTCACCGCGCCTTCGGGTCCCGTGCCGGCGAGCTTTTCCGGGTCGACGCCGAGCTCTGCCGCGCGCTTGCGTGCCGCCGGGGAGACTTTTCTCCTTTGAACGGCAGATTCTCCAGGCGCAAGAAGGCGCGCCATGACGGTGCCCACCGGGACGGTCTCGCCGGGCTGCGTGATGAGCTCCTGCACCACGCCGTCCTGCCAGATCTCGACATCCACCGCGGCCTTGCTCGTGTCGACGATCGCCACGACGTCGCCGCGCTTCACCTTGTCGCCCGGGGTCACCTTCCACTCGAGGAGCTTGCCCTGCTCCATGTCGGCGCCGAGCGAAGGCAGCTTGAACTCGATCACAGCTTCACCAGCACGGTGTGGCCGAAGCCCTTCGTATAGTCGATCACCGACACGATCTTCGGCACGATGCGCAGGAACGCCCAGCCGCTGTCGCGCTCGAGGTCGCTGAACTCGGCAAGCGGCGGGAATTTCTTCTTCAGCAGGCGCGCCGCCTGCTGGATGTCGGTGCGCGACTCCATCACTTGCGCGCGGGCCGCCATCGACAACCCTTGCAGGCGCTGCCATTCCGGAACCGCCGGAGCGACGGTGACCGACACCTTGTCGCAGGCGCGGATGTTGCGCACCTTCTGCGCATCCGCGCCGGTGGCGACGAAGAGCGTCATGCCCGAGTTGGCGTAGGCGACCGTAGTCGCCTGCGGCCAGCCGTCCTCGCGCAGCGTGGCGAGCGTGAGCACGCTCTGGGTCTCGATCAGCTCGAGCATCAGCTTGCGGATGGCGCTGTCCATGGCGTGCTCCTCAGGCTCCGATTGCGCGCGCGGCGGCGACGATCTTCTCCGGCTGCGGCAGCGCCGCCTCTTCGAGGTGCCGCGCGTACGGCATCGGCACCTCCTCGCTGCAGACGCGCGCAACCGGCGCGTCGAGGTCGTAGAACCCCTGCTCCATGATGCGGGCGGCCACCTCCGCCGCGAGGCTCACGCTTCTCCAGCTTTCGTCGATCACCACGGCGCGGCGCGTCTTGCGGACCGACTCGAGAATGGTTTGCGTGTCGAGCGGCCGCAGCACGCGCAAGTCGACCACCTCGCCGTCGAGCTCCTCGGCCGCTTTCAGCGCCTTCGGCAGGCTGGCGCCGTAGGTGATCAGCGTGACTTTCCTGCCCGGGCGGCGCACGCGCGCTTTCGCGATATCGACTTTTCCCGCTGAAAGCTCGCCCTTCGTTTCGAAGAGCGCGGGATACTCGAAGACGATGACCGGGTCCGGTTCGGCGAGCGCGGCGCCGAGCATGCCGTGCGCATCGTCGATCGTCGCGGCGGCGACGACCTTGATCCCGGGGATCGCGGCGTACCAGCTCTCGAAGCTGTGCGAGTGCTGGGCCGCGAGCTGGCGTCCCGCGCCGCTCGAAGTGCGGATGACGAGGGGCACCGACACCTGCCCGCCCGACATGTGGCGCAGCAGCGCCGCGTTGTTCACGATCTGGTCGAGCGCGAGCAGGCTGAAATTGACCGTCATCACCTCGACGATCGGCCGCATTCCGCCGAGCGCCGCGCCGACCCCGGCGCCGACGAAGGCAAGCTCCGAGAGCGGCGTGTCGCGCACGCGCTCGGGCCCGAACTCCTCGAGCATTCCCTTGCTCACGGCGTAGGTGCCGCCGTACTTGCCGACGTCCTCGCCCATCAGGAACACGCGCTCGTCGGCGGCGAGGGCTTCGCGCAGCCCCAGCCGCAGCGCTTCGCGGTAGGTGACGGTCATGGACGCGCCCCCTGCGCCGCCCCCCTGTCAAGGGGGGAAGCGAGCGCGCTTTTCGCGAGCGGGGGGTTTGCTTTTCGCGAAAACCAACCCCCCGTGACGGGGGGGCAATCAAAAAGCCGGCTCATGTCGTGTAGACGTCCCGCGTCAGATCCTCCACCGGCTCCCAGGTGCCGGCCTCGGCAAGCGCGGCCGCCTCGTCGACCTCGCGCATGACGCGCGCATCGATATCGAGGAATTGCGCCTCGGAGAGATGATCCTGGGCTTTGAGGCGCGCGCTGAACGTATGGATCGGGCCGCGCTTCTTCCATTCCTCGATTTCCTTCTTGTCGCGGTAGAGGTCCGGGTCGAACATCGAATGCGCGCGGAAGCGGTAAGTCTGGAACTCGACGAACATCGGCCCGGCGCCGGAGCGCACGTGGGCGCACGCCTTTGTGGCGGCATCGTGGGTCGCCACCACGTCCATGCCGTCGACTTTCAGCGTCGCCATGCCGAACGCGGCCGCCTTGATGCAAAGGTCGGTTTGCGACTCCGAGCGCGCGAGCGCCGTGCCCATCGCGTAGAGGTTGTTCTCGCAGAAGAACGCCACGGGCAGCTTCCAGAGCTGGGCCAGGTTCATCGACTCGTGGAACGCACCCTCAGCGACCGCGCCCTCGCCGAAGAAGCACACGGTGACCCGGGATTCTTTTTTCAATAAAGAAGCGAGAGCCAAACCGGTCGCGAGGGGCAAGCCGCCTGCCACGATCGCGTTGCCGCCGTAGAAGCGCCGCGCCGCGTCGAAAAGGTGCATCGAGCCGCCGCGGCCGCGCGAGCAGCCTTCGCGCTTGCCGTACATCTCGGCCATGATCGCGCCCATCGGCACGCCGCGCAGCAGCGCATGGCCGTGCTCGCGGTAGGTCGCGACCACGTTGTCCCCGGCAGCGATCGCAGGCATGCATCCGGCGGCCACTGCCTCCTCGCCGATATAGAGATGCAGGAAGCCGCGGATCTTGCCGGCGCCGTAGAGCTCGGCCGCCTTTTCCTCGAGCCGCCGGATGCGCAGCATGTCGGTCAGGAGCGCGATCGACTTCTCGCGCGGATAGGGCACGGCGCTCATCGGCCAGGCTCCGCCGCCCCCCTGTTAAGGGGGGAGCGAGTGAAACGAGCGGGGGGTTTGCTTTTCGCAAAAAACCAACCCCCCGCTCGCCTGCGGCTCGCTCCCCCCTTAACAGGGGGGCACGCAAGCTGTGTCATGCAGCCTCCTCGAGAGTGGAGGTGTCGCCCTCGGGCAGCCCGAGCTCGCGCGCCTTCAGCAGCCGGCGCATGATCTTGCCGCTGCGCGTGCGCGGCAGGCCCGGCGCGAAGGCGATTTCCTTGGGCGCCACCGCGGCGCCGAGGCGCTTCCTCGCGTGCGCGAGGATTTCGCTCCTCAAGGCCTCGTTTTCTTCGAACCCTTTTTTCAGCGAGACGAAGGCCTTCACCACCTCGCCCACCACCGGGTCGGGCTTGCCGATCACGCCGGCCTCGGCGACCGCCGGGTGCTCCATCAGCGCGCTCTCGACCTCGAACGGGCCGATCAGGTGGCCGGCCGACTTGATGACGTCGTCGGCGCGCCCGACGAACCAGAAATAGCCGTCGGCGTCGCGCCGCGCGAGATCGCCGGTGAGATACCAGCCGCCGACGAAGCATTTCCTGTAGCGCTCCTCCTGCCCGAGGTAGGCGCGGAACATCGACGGCCAGCCCGGGCGCAGCGCGAGCTCGCCTTCCACGTTCGGCGCTTCAATGACTGAAACTCCGTCGCCACCTTTTTCCACGATCGCGGCTTCGACCCCGGGAAGCGGCTTGCCCATCGAGCCGGGCTTGATGTCCATCGCCGGCGTGTTGGCGATCATGATTCCGCCGGTTTCGGTCTGCCACCAGTTGTCGTGGATCGGCAGCCCGAGCGCTTCCTTGCCCCACCACACCGCCTCGGGATTGAGCGGCTCGCCGACGCTCGCGATCAACCTCAGTTTCGGAAGCGGAGGGGGCGTGACGGCGGCCTTCATGAGCATGCGAATGGCCGTGGGGGCGGTGTACCACACGGTCACCTGCTGCTCGCGCAGGATCCGGTACCAGCGCTCGGCGTCGAACTCCGCCTCGTCCACGATGCTCGTGACGCCGTGGGCGAGCGGCGCGACGATGCCGTACGAGGTGCCGGTCACCCAGCCGGGGTCCGCGGTGCACCAGAACACATCGTCGGGATGCAGGTCGAGCGCCACGGCGGCCGTCGCGTAGTGCGCTACGAGCGCTCCGTGCACGTGCAGCGCGCCCTTCGGCATGCCGGTGGTGCCGCTCGTGAAGTGCACGAAGGCGGGATCCTCGGCGGTGGTTCTCTCGATGCGCGGCGTCTCGGCTGCGGCCGCGATCTGCGCGCGCCCTGCGTCGGTGTCGACGCGCAGGACGTGCCGCAGCGTGGGCATTTCGGCGGTGATTTTCTTCACCTTGCGCTGGTAGAGCGACTCGGTGGTCACGAGCACCTTGCCGCCGCCGAGATTGACGCGCGTCTTCAGCGGCTCGGGGCCGAACGCCGAAAAAAGCGGCGATGCCACCGCGCCGAGCTTCAGCGCGCCGAGCACCGCCGCGTAGAGCTCCGGGATGCGTCCGCAGAGAACGAACACCACGTCGCCCTTCGCGATTCCGAGGCCGCGCAGCAGGCTGGCGAAGCGGTTGGAAAGCGCGGAGAGCTCGGCATAGGTGATCACGCGGTCCGCGCCCGCCGCTGCAAGCCAGCGGATCGCCGGATAGGCGGCGCGCGCGCCGGCAGCGTGGCGGTCCACCGCTTCGTACGCGATGTTGAAGCCGCCGCCCGGCAAGCCGGAAAGCGCGCGCCGTGCCGCCTCCCAGCCGAGCGCCGGATTCGGCGGCACGCGCAGATCGTGCGGCGTTTTGGCGATGACGGGAGGGCGCAGCACGAGAACATGGTGAACCGCGCGGCAAACGCCCTATTGACCTGTGTCAACCGGCGCGTGCCCCCGCTTCCGACAATGAGGCATGGGCGATTTCACGGCGGCACATCTCGGCGAGCGGCGCACGCTGGCCGACGGCCGCCAGGTCACGATCCGGCCGATCCAGCCCGAGGACGAAGCGGCCGAGCGCAGGTTCTTCGCCCGGCTGTCCGCGGAAACGCGGCGCCTGCGCTTCATGAAGTTCGTGCGCGCGCTGAACGAGCAGCTCGTCCACACCTTCACGCGCGTCGACTACGACCGCTACATGGCATTCGTCTGCGAGGCGACCGTCGGCGGCGCGCAGGAAATCGTGGGCGAGGCGCGCTATGCGGCCGAGGCGGACGGAGAGAGCTGCGAGTTCAGCATCGTGATCGCCGACGAGTGGCACAAAAGCGGCATAGGCGGGCTGCTGATGAACGCGCTCATGCGCTACGCCAAGGCGAGCGGCTTCAAGACCATGGAAGGGATGGTCCTGAGGGACAATCGCCCCATGGTGAAATTCGTGCGCGCGCTCGGCTTCGAGATCGCGCCGCTCCCCCAGGAGCCGACGCTCGTGCGGGTAGTGAGACGACTCTGAACGCGGGCCGGGTATTCGCTGCAGCCGCGCTCACCAAGACCTACCGCATGGGCGAGGCCGAGGTGCACGCGCTGCGCGGCGTCGATCTGGAGATCCGCGCGGGCGAGTTCATCGTCCTGCTCGGCCCTTCGGGGAGCGGCAAGTCGACGCTGCTCAACCTGCTCGGCGGCCTCGACACGCCGACCTCGGGGACCGTCCGGTTCAAGGACCACGACCTCTCGGGCGCGAGCGAAGCCGAGCTCACGCGCTACCGGCGCGAGCACGTCGGCTTCGTGTTCCAGTTCTACAACCTCATCCCCGCGCTCACCGCGCGCGAGAATGTCGAGCTCGTCACCGACATCGCGGCGAGCCCGATGAGCGCCGCCGAGGCGCTCGAGTGGGTGGGGCTCGCCGAGCGGATGGACCACTTCCCTTCGCAGCTTTCGGGCGGCGAGCAGCAGCGCGTCGCCATCGCGCGCGCGGTCGCCAAGCGGCCCGACGTGCTCCTGTGCGACGAGCCCACCGGCGCGCTCGACTACGAGACCGGCAAGCTGGTGCTCGAGGTGATCGCGAAGATCAACGCCGAGCTGCATACCACCGCCATGGTGATCACCCACAACGCCGCGATCTCCGGCATGGCCGACCGCGTGCTGCGCCTCGGTAACGGGAGGATCGTCGGCGAGGAAAAGCCCGCGCGCAAGCTCACACCGGCCGAGATCTCATGGTGAAAACAACTAATCAGGGACAGACCACGTTTTCCACGGCTGAAGAAAAACGTGGTCTGTCCCTGATTTCGGGTTTGTTCTCATGAAAGCCTTGGACCGCAAGCTGCTGAGAGACCTGTGGGGCCTGAAGACGCAGGTGGTGTCGATCGCGCTCGTCATCGCGTGCGGCATCGGCGGCTTCATCGGCTCGCTGTCCACGCACGGTTCGCTCGTCTGGTCGCGCGACAACTACTACGACACGGCGCGCTTCCCGCACGTGTTCGCGAACGCGAAGCGCGCTCCGCTGTCGCTCGCCGAGCGCATCCGCGCGATTCCGGGCGTGGTCGAGGTGGAGACGCGCGTGGTGCGCGACGCGCAGCTTTCGCTCCCGGGCGTGGTGCCGCCGATGATCGCGCGGCTCATCGGCTTCGACTTCGAGCACCCGGCCGGGATGAACCGGCTCACGCTGAGAAGCGGGCGCTGGCCCGCGCCCGGCGTGCGCGGCGAAGTCGTGGTGAACCAGCGCTTTCTCGAGGCGCGCCACCTCGCCCTCGGCCAGGGCATGAACGTGCTCCTCAACGGCAAGCTCGAGCGCCTCACGCTCGTCGGCACGGTGCTCACGCCCGAGTACATCTACGCCACGCGCGGCGGCGGCATGCCCGACGACGAATGGTTCGCGGTGCTGTGGACCGACGCCAAGTCCCTCGCCGCGGCGTTCAACATGGAAGGTGCGTTCAATTCAGTCCTGCTTCGCCTGGCAAAGAATACTTCTCCCGAAAGAGCGGTCGAGGCGCTCGATGCGATCCTCGAGCCCTATGGCGGCTTCGGCGCGGTCGGGCGCGAAGACCAGGTGTCGCACAAGATCCTCACGCAGGAGATCAACCAGCAGCGCGTGTTCGGCACGGTGCTGCCGGCGATTTTCCTGCTCGTCGCCGCCTTCATCCTCAACGTGGTCCTGCACCGCCAGGTGAACGCGCAGCGCGGCGAGATCGCCGCGCTCAAGGCGCTCGGCTACGAGGAGCGCCGGATTGCCGCGCATTACGTGAAGTTCGCGGCGGTGATCGTCGTGCTCGGCGTGGCGATCGGCATCGGCCTGGGGTGGTGGCTGGGCAACGCGATGACCGGCCTGTACACCGACTTCTTCCATTTCCCGCAGTTCCACTACCGCCTGGAGCCGTGGCTGGTGCTCACCGGCGCCGGCGCCGCGCTCGCCGCGGCGGTGGGCGGCGCGCTCGCCGCGATCCACGGCGTGGTGCGGCTCAAGGCCGCCGAAGCGCTGCGGCCGCCGGCCCCGGCCGAATTCCGCCCGCTGCTCCTCGAGCGCCTGGGCTACGTGCACGTGCTCACCTCGTCGCAGCGCATGATCATGCGCAACCTCGAGAGAAAGCCGATGCGCGCGGCGATCACGGTCGCGGGCATCGCCGGCTCGGTCGCGATCCTCATCGGCGGCACGTTCTGGGCCGACGCGATCGAATGGTTCATCGACGTGCAGTTCGGCCACGTGCAGCGCGCCGACGTGAACATTGCCTTCGCCGAGCCGGTATCGCGCAACGTGCGGCTGGAGCTCGAGCGGCTGCCCGGGGTGCAGCAGGCCGAGGTGACGCGCGCCATCCCGGTGCGCCTGCGCGCGGGGCACCGCAGCTACCGCACGGCGATCACCGGGGTCGCGGACGACGCGGCGCTGATGCGCATTCTCGACGCCGAGCTGAGGGAGTCGAAGCCCGTCCCGGGCGGCGTGCTGCTCACCGCGCGCCTCGCCGAGCGGCTCGACGTGCGTCCCGGCGATCGGCTCTTCGCCGAGCTGCTCGAAGGCAAGCGCGTCAAGACCGAGGTGCGCGTCACCGGCACGGTGCGCGAGATGGCCGGCATGAACGCATGGATGCGGCTCGACGAGCTGAACCGCCTCGCGCGCGAAGGCGACGTCGTCTCGTCGGCGGGCCTGCTCGTCGAGCGCGCGCAGGAGCCCGCGCTCCTCGAAGCGCTCAAGCAGGTGCCCGCCGCCGCGGTGGTGATCGTCAACCGCACGCTGCTCGATACGTTCCGCGCGACGAGCGCGCGCAACGTGCTGTTCTTCACCGCCATCCTGAGCGCGTTCGCCGCCACCATCGCGGTCGGCGTCGTGTACAACAACGCGCGCATCCAGCTCGCCGAGCGCGCCTGGGAGCTCGCAAGCCTCAGGGTGCTCGGCTTTACGCGCCGCGAAGTGTCGGTGCTGCTGCTCGGCGAGCTCGCGCTCGAGATCGCGGCTGCCATCCCGCTCGGCTTTCTCGCCGGCTTCTGGCTCGCCGCGCTGCTCATCGCGCTCATGATCCACGACGTGATGGAATTCCCGCTCGTGATATTCCCGGCCACCTATCTCTACGCCGGCGCGATCGTTGCGGCAGCCGGGCTCGTGAGCGCGCTCATCGTGCGCGTGCGCATCGACAGGCTGGACCTCGTCGCCGTGCTGAAGACCCGCGAATGAAGACGCGGAACAAGATCGTCCTCGGGGCCGTGATCGCCGTCGTGGCGGCGCTGGTCGTCTGGGCGCTGCAGCCCCGTCCGGTGGCGGTCGAGACCGCAGAGGCGACGCGGGGCGATTTCGAGCAGACCGTCTCCGACGACGGCAAGACCCGCGTGCGCGAGCGCTACGTCATCGCCGCGCCGCTCGCCGGGCGCGTCGAGCGCGTGAGCCTGGAGCCGGGCGATGTCGTGAAGCAGGGGCAGACGGTAGCCCTTCTCACGCCCACCGAGCCCGCTTTCCTCGACGCGCGCACCGCGCGCGAGCTCCAGGCGCGCGTCGGCGCCGCGCAGGCGCAGCTCGCGCGCGCCAAGGCCGAGACCGCGAAGGTGCTTGCCCAGCGCGACCAGGCGCGCGCCGACTTCGAGCGCCAGGCGCGGCTTTCGAAGGAAGGCTTCGTGTCGCAGACCGCGCGCGAGCAGGCCGAGCTCGCGCTGCGCACGGTCGACAGAGCGCTCGACGCGGCGCGCTTCGCCGAGGACGCGGCAGGGCACGATTTCGCCCAGGCGAAAGCCGCGCTCGCGCGCTACCGCAGCGGGGAGTCCGGCGCCAAGTGGGAAGTCACCTCGCCCGTGGGCGGCGCGGTGCTCAAGGTGCTGCAGAAGAGCGAGTCGCCGGTGGCGCTCGGCGCGGCGCTCCTCGAGATCGCCGACGCGCGCAGCCTGGAGGCGGTGGTCGACGTGCTGTCGCAGGAGGCGGTCGCCATCCGTCCCGGCATGCCCGCGCGCATCGAGCTCGGCCAGGGCGTGCCGCCGCTCGCGGCGCGCGTGCGCCTCGTCGAGCCGGCCGCGTTCACCAAGATCTCCGCGCTCGGCGTCGAGGAGCAGCGCGTCAACGTGATCCTCGATTTCGCCGAAGGGCTCGAGCGCGTGCAGACGATCGGCGACGGCTTCCGCGTCGATGCGCACATCGTCGTCTACCAGGCGCAGGACGTCGTCAAGGCGCCGGTCGCGGCGCTCTGGCGCGATGCAGACGGCTGGGCGGTATTCGTCGCGGAAGACGGCCGCGCGCGCAAGCGCTCGGTCAGGGCGCCGCGGCGCAACGGCGTCGAGGCGCTGATCGAGGACGGCCTGCGGCCCGGCGAGCGGGTGGTGGTCTACCCTTCCGACGCGCTGCGCGACGGCTCGAAGCTCGAGGAAGCGCGCAAGGGAGCGCGCTGAGCGCGCCGCCGCCTTACCGCCGCCACGACACGCGCAGCAGGGTCTCCTCCTTGTTGTAGCGGTACTGCAGCGTGCCCTTGAAAGCACCGTGCAGCGCGTCACCGATGCGCCGCGCGAGATGCGCGTCGGTGGTGCTGACCATCAGCCCCTCGCGGTCCGCCTCCACGGCAATGATCCGTTGCATCGGATGCTCGCGCTTCTCGGCGGCCTCGACGCGCCGGACGCGCTTGAGCACTTCGTCGCGGTGGGCGTCGAAGAACTCGCCCTTCAGCCGCACGAGGCCGGCCGGCAGGCGCTCACGGATGCGCCGGCACGCCGGGCACAGCGCCGCATGGGCCTTCCCGGGCGCGGCTCCCCAGGCCCAGCGGCCGCGGTGGTACACCGCGCCGCATTCGGGGCACACGCTCGGCTCGGGCAGCTTCTCCTCCGCCTTGTACGCGTCGTGGCCCAAGCCCTGCAGCAGCTGCTCACGCCGCACCCCGCGAAAACCGCCGCGTTCGCGTTTCATGATGTCCTCTGCACAAGTGTCACGCCTCCACGCTAAAGGGAGCGCGGCCCGGAGTGTTGACTTCGATCAAGGGTCGGTCCCGAAACCCCACTAGGCTTGAGCACATGCCCCTGGACCAAAGCCAGATTGCGGAGCTGAGCGCGGCCATCGAGGCGCGCTACCGCGCGCTGCTCGAAGAGATCATCGGGGAAGTGGCGCGCTCGCGCGACGAGCAGTACGGCGAGGTCGCGGGCGCCACGCACGATAGCGGCGAAGAGGCGATCGCCGACCTCATCGCCGACCTCGACCATGCCGAGGTCACGCGCGACCTCGGCGAGCTGCGCGAGCTGGAGGCCGCGCGCCGGCGCATCGCCGACGGCCATTACGGCCTTTGCGTCGATTGCGGCGCCGACATTCCGCTCGAGCGCCTGCGCGCCCAGCCGGGCGCGGCGCGCTGCATCGCCTGCCAGAGCCGGCACGAGAAGACCTACAAGACGTAGCGGTTGCCGCCGGAGCGCTTGGCCTCGTACATCCTCAGGTCGGCGACCTTGAGCAGGTCGTGCTCGGTCGAGGCGCAGCTCGGGTAGGCGCATGCCCCGGCGCTTACGGTCACTTGCACGCTGTCGCCCTCGAAGTCGACCGGGACCGAATTCGCGGCCACGATCTTCTCCAGCACCGCAGCCGCGGCCGCCTTGCCCGTGCCGCTGAGGATGAGCCCGAATTCGTCCCCGCCGATGCGCGCCACGGTGTCCGCTTCCCGCACGCAGCTGCCGGTGCGGCCGGCGACCGCCTGCAGCACGGCGTCGCCGCCGAGGTGCCCGAACGCGCTGTTGGTCTCGCGGAACTCATCGAGATCGAGGATCACCACGGTGAACTCCTCGGCGCGCCGGGCGGCATGCCGCAGCGCCTGTCCCAGGCGGTCGAGAAACAGGCGCCGGTTGGGCAGGTCGGTAAGGCTGTCGTGCGTCGCCGCGTGCTCGAGCTTGTCGAGCTCGCGCGCGCGCTCGGTGACGTCGCGGCCGAAGGACACGTAGCCGGTGACGGCGCCCGAGGCCGCATGCAGCGGCCGGATGATCTTTTCCTCGTAGTAGCGCTCGCCGCTTTTCTTGCGGTTGCAGAAGACCGCGCGGAACTCGCCGCCCGCAAGCAGCGTCGCCCATAGCTGGCGGTAAAAATCCGCCTCGTGCGTGCCGGACTTCAGCACCGCCGGGCTGCGCCCGACGAGCTCGGCGCACGCATAGCCGGTCAGGCGCTCGCACGCCGGGTTGACGTGCACGATGCGCCCTTTGCGGTCGGTCACCATCACCGCGTCCGGACAATCCTCCGTGTAGCGGCGAAACGCGGCGTCCATGGGAACATTCGACTCCAACCGGCACGGGCACCATTGATCTCCGTCAACCGGGAAGGCAAGGCACGCGTGACAATGTGTTCGTGCGCCGGTTCGTTTTTTTGCTTCTTTTCCTGCCGCTCGCCGCGCTCGGCCAGTTGCCCGATTTCACGCAGCTCGCGCGCGAGCAGGGCGCGGCGGTGGTCAACATCGGTTCGGCTTACGTCACGCCGCCGGTGCTGCCCGACCTGCCGCAGGACGACCTGCTGCGCGAATTCCTCGAGCGCCTGGCGAGCGGCGAGCTGGTGCCCGACTTCGAGCCGCGCCCGCTCGGCTCGGGCTTCATCATCCGCGGCGACGGCACCATCGTCACCGGCGCGCACGTGGTCGAAGATGCGTTCAACGACGAGGTCGTGGTGCGGCTCGCCGACCGCCGCGAGTTCGTCGGCCGCGTGATCGGCGTCGACGCGCAGACGGACATCGCCGTGGTGAAGATCGATGCCGCCGGGCTGCCGCAGGTGCGCATCGGCGATCCGAAGCGCCTGCAGCCGGGCGAGTGGGTGGCGACCATCGGCTCGCCGTTCGGCTTCGAGCGCAGCGTCACCGCGGGCATCGTCAGCGCGGTCGGACGCGCGATCCCGACGGAGGCCTACATCCCGTTCATCCAGAGCGACGTGGCGATGAACCCCGGCAATTCGGGCGGCCCGCTGTTCAATCTGCGCGGCGAAGTGGTCGGCGTGAACTCGCTCATCTTCAGCGCGAGCGGCGGCTACATGGGCCTTTCGTTCGCCGTGCCGATCGACGTGGCTCTCGAGGCGGTCGAGCAGCTCCTCGCTCACGGCAAGGTGACGCGGGGGCGCATCGGCGTGCGCCTGCAGGAGGTCACCGCCGAGCTCGCGCGCGCGCTGCGCCTGCCCGGGCCGGCGGGCGCGCTCGTCACCATGGTGGAGCCCGCCTCCACCGCCGAGGCGGCGGGGCTGCGCGCCGGCGACGTGATCGTGCGCTTCGGGGCCAAGCCGGTCGCCACGCACGCGGACTTGATGCGCCTCGTGGCGGCGAGCACGCCCGGCGCCAGCGTCGAGCTCGGGCTCGTGCGCGACGGCGTCCCCTCGAGCGCAAAGGTGCGCGTGATGGCGCCGGAGCGCCCGCGTCCTCGCCTTGCCGACACCGGCAGCGCCGACCGCCTGGGCTTCCAGCTCGCGCCGCTAACCGACGCGCAGCGCAAGCGCCTCGGGCTTGAATACGGGCTGCTCGTGCAGCGCGCCGAGGGGGCCGCGCGCCGCGCCGGCCTGCTTCCGGGCGACGTGATCCTCGCGGTGAACGGCGACCCCACGCGCACGCTTGCCGGGTTTCTGCGCTCGGTGGCGAAAGCGGAAAGCGGCGACGTGGTCGCGCTGCTCATCGAGCGCGCGGGCGGCCGCGCCTTCGTGCCGCTGCGCATACCGTAGAGGTGTATTGAGGGTTATCCACGGCGGCGCGCGCGTGGCGCATGCCACGCACACGAGCGATCGGTCATCGCGGTCTTGCGGCCGCGCAGGTCGTAAGTGGAGCTCTGGACCCACAGCAACGAAGCCCGGCTTCGCGGGCCGTGCGCATCATGACAGCAAGCCTTCTGCTATCATGATGCCATGCGCACCACAGTCACGATCGACCCCGATGTCCAGGTGCTTCTGCGCAAGGCCATGCGCGAGCGCGGCGAGCCGTTCAAGAAAGTGCTGAACGCCGCGCTGCGCGCGGGCCTGGGCGCGGGCGCGCGAGCGCCGGGGCGGCGCTTCCGGCAGCGCACCTTCGACCTCGGCAAGCCGCTCGTGGACCTCACCAAGGCGCTCGCGCTCGCGGCCGAGCTGGACGACGCCCGGGTCGCCGCCCGGCCGCGGCGCCGCGCGAGCGGCCGGTGAAGCTGCCGGATCTCAACGTGCTCCTCCACGCGGCGAACGCCGCGAGCGACGATCACGCGAAGGCGCGCGCCTGGCTGGAAGCCGCGTTCAGCGCCCCGGAGGGCGTGGGCTTGTCCTGGGTGGTGCTGCTCGGCTTCCTCCGCCTCGCGACCCGCCGCGGCATCTTCCCCAGGCCGCTCGCGGTGGAAGACGCGCTAGCGAGCGTGCGGGACTGGCTCGCGGCCCCCGCGGCGCGTGCGCTGCACCCGACCGAGCGGCACGAACCGATTCTGTCGCGCCTGCTGCTTGCGGCGGGCACCGGCGGCAATCTCACGACCGACGCGCACCTTGCCGCGCTCGCAATCGAGCACGGCGCGACGCTCGCATCATTCGACCGCGATTTCGAGCGCTTCGCCGGTCTCGCTTACGAGGCTCTCGCGTAAGGCGCCCGGGACTTTAAGTTACGCGGTCCACCTGCGCCGCGAGCGCGCGCAGCGCGGCGGAAATTTCGACCGGGTACGGCCCTTCGGGCGCACAGCGGAGCTGCGCAAGGCAATGCGCGCGCGAGGACGCGAGGTCGGGCTGCGGCAGGCGCCGCCCCTGCTGCATGGCGAGACGCAGCAGCGGCTCCCCCGCGTGGGCTTCGCCATCGACGCTCACCAGGTCGCGCCGGAAGCGCCCGTCGTCCTCGTATTCGCGATACACCTGCTTTCTTCCCGGCCAGGTCGCCTTGCCGGTGGAGCGCTTGCGGCGCGGCTGACCCGCGTACTCCTCCAGCTTGTAGACCGCATCGAGGTACGGCGCGTCGGCCGAAGTGGTGAGCCCGGTGCCGATGCCGAAGCTGTCGATCGGCGCCCCCGCGGCGACGAGCGCCGCGACCCGCGCCTCGTCGAGATTGCCGCTCGCGAAGATGATCGCGTCGGTGCGGCCGGCGTCGTCGAGGATTTTTCGCACCTGCCTGGAGAGCGCGTCCAGATCGCCGCTGTCCAGGCGCACGCCCTTTAACTTGCCCGAGACGCCCACCGCGCGGCGCGCCCCCTCGACGGTGTCGTAAGTGTCGATGAGGAGCACCGCGTTGTTCGGAAACGCGGCGGCGAAATGCGCGAAGGCTTCGGCTTCGCTGTCGTGCGCCTGCACGAAGGAATGCGCCATGGTGCCGAACACCGGAATGCCGAAAAGCGGCGCGGCGAGCGCGGTTGCGGTGCCGTCGAATCCGGCGAGGTAGGCTGCGCGCGCCGCGAGCAGCCCCGCTTCGCCGCCGTGCGCGCGCCGCAGGCCGAAATCGATGAGCCCCTTGCCCGGCGCCGCGCGCCGCAGCCGCGCGGCCTTCGAGGCGATCACGGTCTGGAAGTGCACGAGATTCAGCACGCGCGTCTCGAGGAGCTGCGCCTCGGGGAGCGGCGCGGTCACGCGCAGCAGCGGCTCGTCGGGATAGAACACCGTGCCTTCGGGCATGGCGTGGATGTCGCCGGTAAAGCGCAGCTGCCCGAGCCGGGCCGCGAACTCGCGCCGAAACAGCCCCGAGCGCTCGATCCAGTCGAGCTCCTCGTCGCCGAAGCGCAGCTCGGTCACGAAATCGAGCGCCTGCTCGAGGCCCGCAGCGACCAGGAAATCGCGCCCCGGCGGCAGCTTGCGCACGAACAGCTCGAAGACCGCGGTATCGGTCATTTCCCGCTCGAAATACGCCTGCAGCATCGTGAGCTGGTACAGGTCCGTCAGCAGCGGGCTGGAAAGTGGGTCCATCTGATTCAGGTCAAGGGGCCTCGGGGAAGCGGGGGCAGACTGGCTGCGTGGAGATGATACCGCCCGGGACCGCGCTGGCCGGCCTCGCTCCCGGCGAGTTGCGCCGGCGCTGCGACGCCCTGCAGCTCGGCTTCGCGACCACCGCCGAGCTCGACCCGCTCGACGGGACCCCGGGACAGGCACGCGCTGCGCAGGCGCTCGAGTTCGGCGTCGGCATGCGGCGCGAGGGCTACAACCTCTTCGCGATGGGCCCCGAAGGCTATGGCCGCCACAGCATGGTGCGCCAGCACCTCGAGGAGCACGCGCGCGGCATGGTGCCGGCCGCGGACTGGTGCTACGTGTTCAACTTCAAGTCGCCGCACCGGCCGCGGGCGCTGCGCCTGCCGGCGGGCGGCGCGCCCGCGTTCAAGGCGGCGATGGGGCGGCTCGTCGAGGATCTCAGCGCCGCGATCACTGCGGCCTTCGAGACCGACGAGTACCGCAACCGCCACCGCGAAATCGAGACCGAGCTCTCGGAGCGCCAGGAACGCGCCATCGACGAGATCGGCGAGCGCGCCAAGGCCCAGGGCATCGCGCTGGTGCGCACACCGAGCGGCTTCGGCTTCGCGCCGATGAACGCCGGGCGCACCGGGGTGATGGATCCCGAAGAGTTCGGGCGGCTCGCGGCCGAAGAGCAGAAGCGCTACGAGGAGCAGGTCGGCGCGCTGCAGAAGGAGCTCGGCGACCTCTTCCACCAGATGCCGAAGTGGCGCCGCGAGGCGCTCGACAAGATGCGCGGCCTCGACCGCGAAGTGACGCGCGCCGCAATCAACAGCCTCATCGACGAGCTGAAGGCCGCCTATGGAGCGCTGCCGGCCGTGCAGGAGTACCTCGCGCAGGTGAAGGAGGACACGCTGGAGAACGCCGGCGCCTTCCGCCAGGCGAAGGAAGGGGAAACGCCGACGCTCTTCGGCATCCCGCTCGCGCGCCCGGAAGGCGCGGAGGCGCCGCTGCGCCGCTATGCGGTGAACGTGCTCATCCAGCATTTGGCCGCGGACGGCGCGCCGGTCGTCTATGAGGATCATCCCAGCCACGCGGCGATCGTCGGGCGCATCGAGCACGTCTCGCAGATGGGGGCGCTCGTCACCGACTTCACGCTGATCCGCTCGGGCGCGCTGCACCGCGCGAACGGCGGCTACCTGGTGCTCGACGCGCTCAAGGTGCTCACCCTGCCCTACGCGTGGGAAGCGCTCAAGCGCGCGCTGCGCGCGCGCGAGATCGACGTGCGCACCCTCGGCCAGGAGCTCGGCATCATCAGCACGGTTTCCCTCGAGCCCGAGCCGATCCCGCTCGACGTCAAGGTGGTGCTGGTGGGCGAGCGCTACCTCTACTACCTGCTGCACACCTGGGATCCCGACTTCGCAGAGCTCTTCAAGGTGGCGGTCGATTTCGAGGAGGACATGCCCCGCGGGCCGCAGGACGACGCTCTGTACGCGCGGCTCATCGCCGGCTGCGTGCGGCGGGAGAAGCTGCGCGCCCTGGACCGCGCCGCGGTCGCGCGGGTGATCGAGTACCAGGCGCGGGATTCCGGCGACGCGCACAAGCTGTCGGTCCGCATGCAGGCGCTCGTGGACCTGCTGCACGAGGCGGACTACTGGGCGGGGACGGCCGGCCACGCGGTGATCGGCGGCGAAGACGTGGGCCGCGCCATCGATGCGCAGATCGCGCGCTGCGACCGGGTACGCCAGCGGCTGCAGGAGAGTATCGTGCGCGGCAGCCAGCTCATCGACACCTCCGGCAGCCGCGTCGCCCAGGTGAACGGGCTCGCGGTGCTGCAGCTCGGCGATTTCGCCTTCGGCACGCCGCACCGCATCACCGCGCGCGTGCGCCTCGGCGGCGGCGGCGTGGTCGACATCGAGCGCGAGTCCGAGCTCGGCGGCCCGATCCATTCGAAGGGCGTGCTGATCCTGTCGGGCTACCTTTCCGGGCGCTACGTGCTCACGAAGCCGCTGTCGCTCTCGGGGAGCCTGGTGTTCGAGCAGAGCTACGGCGGCGTGGAGGGCGACAGCGCCTCCTCGGCCGAGCTCTACGCGCTGCTCTCGGCGCTCGCCGACGCGCCGGTGCGCCAGTCGCTCGCGGTCACGGGCTCGGTCAACCAGCACGGCGACATCCAGGCAATCGGCGGCGTGAACGAGAAGATCGAGGGCTTCTTCGACCTGTGCAAGGCGCGCGGGCTCGGCGACGGACAGGGCGTGCTGATTCCCGAAGCGAACGTCAAGAACCTGATGCTGCGCGAGGAAGTCGTCGACGCGGTGGCGCAGGGGCGATTCGCAGTGTACGCGGTGCGTACCGTGGACGAGGGCATCGAGCTCCTCACCGGCGTGCCGGCGAAGGAGATTCACGCGCGCGTCGAGACACGCCTTGCCGAATTCGCCGAGCGCGCGCGCGCCTTCGCCGTGACGGCGGGCAAGAAACCGTGGCGTCCCGAGCGCAGGAAATAAGGATCCGCCGCATCATCGCCTGCTTCGCCCCGGGAAGGGCGGTCGCGCCCGGGGCGATCGCGCACCTCGTGAAGGAGACCCAGGCCGAGCTGCTCGGCCTGTTCATCGAGGACGCGGAGCTGCTGCGCTTCGCCGCGCTGCCATTCGCCGCGGAGGTGGGCTTTCCCTCCGCCGCGCGGCGCAGCGTCGACCTCGCAGCGGTAGAACGCGCCTTGCAGCATCAGGCGGCGTTGCTGCGCCAGGCGCTCGCCGCGAGCCTCGGAGAGCACGGCTGGTCGTGGCGCGTCGCGCGCGCCTCGCCGGCGGACGCGGTCGCCGCCGCGCTCGCCGAAGGCTACGCGCCTTCGCTCGTGATCCCGCCCGGAAGCAATCTGCGCGCCGAGCGCCGGATCGTCAGCGCGGCCGAGCTGGACGAGGAAGAGCTGCGCGCGCTGCTCGCCGACTCGCGCCCGCTGCTGATCCTGCCGCGCGCGGAGGAATGACAGGCGGGGGCCTCGTGAAATGGCGCATCGCCGCGCTCGACGTGGTCGACTGGTCCGTGGCCCTCGACTGGGCGCGCGCGCACGCCGGCGGCGGGTCGCTGCCGGCGGCGATCATCCTGGCTCAGATCGTGCTCTTCGCGCGCCGCCTGACCCGCCTCTAGTACGTGAGCAACGGGGTTTGCCGCAGGTAGCGGTTCGCGGCGAGCTCCTCGAGCATGAAGTGGGCGACGTCGGCGCGCGAGATCCTGCCGGCGCTCACCCCGGCGAGGTCGGTGAGCACGCGATAGCGGCGCGTAAGCGGGCCGCTGGTGAGGAAGCCGGGCCGCACGATCGTCCAGTCGAGGTCGGCCGCCCTGATCAGCGCTTCCTGCCGGTCCTTGTCCGCGTAGACCGACTTGAGCAGCAGCGGAAAGAAAATGCGGTCGTAGAGAAAGCCGCCGTGGCCCCTGCTGTCGCCCGCGCCGATGCCGGTGACGCAGAGGAGCCGGCGCACCGCGTTGGCTTTCATCGCCTCGAGCAGCCGGGCGGTCCCTTTCGCGAACACGCCGGGCTGCTCCCAGGGGGTTTTCACCCCGATGGCGCAGCAGACCGCGCTCTGCCCCGCCGCTCCTGGCGAGCTCGCCCCCGATGCCGCGCGTGCCGCCGACGATCAGGATGTTCATAGCTTGTAGCCGAACCTGCGCAGCAGCTCTTTGCGCGCGGCGATGTCGGATTCGGCCTCGAGGCCTTTGCTCTTCATGCCGTCGATGACGCCCAGGATGCCGCGCCCGCCGCCGGTCTCGGCGACGACGACCTCGACCGGGTTGCTCGTGGCGCAGTAAATCGCGCACACCTCCGGTACCGCCTTCACGGCGTTCAGGATGTTCACCGGAAACCCATCGGCCATGAAGATGATGAAGCAGTGACCGCAGCTCAGGGCGAGCGCGTTCTTCTTCGCCAAGTCGAGGAGCGCGTCGTCGTTGCCGCTCCAGCGCACCAGCGCCGGGCCGCTCGACTCGCAGAAGGCGATGCCGAACTTCATCTGCGGCACCGTCTGCACGATCGCTTCGTGCAGATCCTCGACGGTCTTGATGAAGTGCGCCTGTCCGAGGATGAAGTTGATGTCGGCGGGCTTGTCGATCGGGACGGTTTTCAGCTCCATGCGCGAGCTCCTTCGGTTCGATGGCGCGTCAGGCGGCGACGACGCGGTCGCGCCCGGCCTGCTTGCCGAGGTACAGCCGGGCGTCGGCGGCGCGCATCAGGGCGTCGGTCTCGCGGCCGTCGCCGGGGCACGCGGCGAGGCCGATGGTCACGGTGACTCGCGTGCCGGCGCCGACCCCGGCGCGCGCGCAGGCGGCGGGAACCTCCTCGCGGATCCGGGAGGCGAGCTGGCTTGCGCTGTCGAGCGGCGTGCCGGCGAGGATGAGGCAGAACTCCTCGCCGCCGTAGCGGCAGACGATGTCGGAGGCGCGCGCCACCCCGACGAGCGCTTGCGCGATCACCCTGAGCGCCCGGTCGCCCTCGAAATGCCCGTGGCTGTCGTTGATGCGCTTGAAATGGTCGACGTCGACGATGAGCACCGTGAACGGGCTGCCGCCGCGGCGCGCCTGCGCGAGCTGCGCCTGCAGCATCTCGTCGAAAAAGCCGCGGTTATAGAGGCCGGTGAGCGGATCGCGCGCCGCCTGCGCGCGCAGCGCTTCGTACTTCTGCCGGTAGGTCAGCACCTGGAAGAGATCGCCGAGCCCCGGGCGCGCCTCGCCGCCGGCCGGCGCCTCGGCGGCCCGGGCATGCGGCAAGTACAAGGAGAGCGCTGCCGCGTAGACCACGGCCGCCGCCGCCTTGCCCAGAACGCCCGCGAGAAGGATCTGCCGGTAGGCGGGATGCTCGACGAAGCCGCCGGTGACGAAGAGCAGCGTGTCCAGGGCGAGCACCAGCGCGAGCGAGGCCCAGGCGCGCAGGAACAGCGGCCGCAGCACGCGCGAGAGGGCCTCGTAGGCGAGGATGATGAGGATGGTGTCGGCGAACAGCGCCAGCGTGCCCACGAGGAACAGACGCGGGGACTGCACGAACAGCTCGGGCGGCAGCGAAAGAGGGTTCACCGCGAGCGGGCTGCGCAGATGCTGGGCGACGACCAGCCCGAGCAGGCTCGCCGATAGGTTGGCGGCGAGCAGGCCGTAGATCATGTTGCGCGCTTCTTGCGCGTCCTCGCGGATGTAGACGAGGAGCACCGCGAACAGGCTCGCCGGGAACAGCGCCACGGAGCCGGGGCTCGCCAGAAGCCCCGGCGCGACGCCGACGAACGTGGTGCTGGCAAGCAGGGTCGCGAGGTAGTAGAAAACGCCGACCGTGGTGTAGAGGGCGGCGAGGCCGAGAATCCTGCGGGTCGTAAAGAGCGCAAGCAGCACCGCGGCCGCAAGCGCGGCCTCGAGCGCCATCAGCGACAGCTGCAGGGCGAGCTCTGGCATGGGACGCACGCAATATTAGCCGTGCATCGGGAAGCGCGCCGTTCGTCAGGCGGAGGCGCCGGGCCCGAGCGGCGCTCCGGCCGGGACCGGGCGCCGGCCTGCGGCGGGGCGCCGGTGCGCGGGCAACGCCGCCGGCGCCGAAGGCTGCGGGCCTCTTTGCAGGATCCTTGCGAGGGCGCCGGGGTTGAGGATCTGCACCTGCTTCTGGTGCACCCGGACGAGCCCCTTTCTCTGGAAGAGAGTGAACAGCCGGCTTACGGTCTCGAGCGACAGGCCGACATAGCTGCCAATATCGGCGCGGGTCATGCGCAGCTGCAGGTTACGGCCGGAAAAGCCTCGGCCCAGCAAGCGCCCGGAGAGCTCGAGCAGGAAGCTCGCCATGCGCTCGTCGGCATGCATCGAGCGCAGCGCCATCATCGCGCGCTGGTTGCGCGCGATTTCGCCGGAGAGCGCGGCGTTAAGGCCGTGCTGCAGGGCGGGAACTTCGCGCGCCATCGGCTCGACGAGAACGCAAGGCAGGACGCACACCTCGCTGTCTTCCAGCGCGATCGCCGTGTCGCTATGGCGGGCGCCGCACATCCCGTCCATGCCGAGCAGGTCGCCGGCCATGAAAAAGCCCGTCACCTGCCCGCGGCCGTCGCGGTTGACGAGGACGGTCTTGAAGAATCCGCGCCATGCTGCGTACACCGCGTCGCAC
>SCTY01000036.1 GCA_004297625.1 Betaproteobacteria bacterium
GCATGTCCTTCGGCTGCGCCCCTCCGGGCTTCGCGCCGCTCGGTCGAAGCGGCGTCTGCTGCTTGCCGCCCGGCGAGGCTGGCGCTTTCTGGACCTCGATCCCCTCGTACATCATCTGCAGGGTCGAGAGCCAAAGGTTCGGCGGGTACTTCTTGATCACGCCGTCGACCTTGGCGAGCAATTTATCTTCTTTCGCCTTGTAGTCAAGGTCGGTCTTCGCGAGGCTCGCCGTCCACTTCTCGAGTTCGACGAGCGCGGCGTCCTGCGCTTGCTTGCGCTGAGCTTCGGTCTGCGTCTGTGCGCGCTGGCGCTCCTGCTGCTCGCGCGATGCCTGTTCGCGTGCGACTTTGTCGCGCCGGCCCTGCGCGATCTCGAGCGCGCGCTCGCGCGTGAGTCGCGACTCGGTCACGTCCTCGGCGAGATCCGGGAAATCGGCCAGCAGGTCGACGCCAGGCTCTTCCTTGCCGAGCGCCTGCAGGATCGCCGTGCGGTGCTGGTTGACGACCTCGAGCGCGCGGTTGAGCGATTGCACCGTGCCCTGCTTGAGGAGCAGGTTGTACTCGAGGTAGGAGCCGAGCTCGTCCTGCGTGGTCTGGGTGTCGCGCATCACGCCGATGATCGCGTCGCGCGCCTCGGTGAGCGTTTTCACCTGCTCGGCCTGCTGGGCGATCGTGGTCTCGTGGGCCTTGAGCGTGCTGATCACCTCGGCGAAGCGCGCCTGCGTCTTCGTGTGCAGCGCCTTCTTCTCTTCTGGCTTGAGATCAAGCTCGGCGGCGGTCTTCAGCTTCGGCGCCTGCTTCTGGATCACCTTGCCTTCGGCGTCCAGGTCCTCGCCCTTCTCGTTCTTCTTTGGAGCGCCATTCGGGTGCTTGTCGTCGGCGGCGGGGGGCTTGGCGCCCTTCTTCTCGCCGCCTTCGTCGGGTGTAACTTTGGGCTTGCCGGTCAGCGGATCGAGCGCCTCGCCGTTCGGCCCCTTCTTGTAGCCGAGCGCGGCGTCGATCGCCGCCTTCATGTCCTTCGGGGCGGCTCCTTTTTCTCCTGCGCCTGCAGCAGGAACCTCACCGTCTCCCTCGCCGCCGCCCTCGCCTGCACCAGGCGCTTCGCCGCCTCCGTCCTCGCCAGCGCCCGCAGCTGCCTCGCCTTCTCCGGGTGCACCGCCGCCCGCGTTGTCATCGGTCACCTCGTCCTGCAGCACCCATCCCCGCCCGAATACGAACCGGTTCATTCGCCAGCCCCTTGTGGTTGTTTTGACGCCATCTTCTCCGTCGCTGAACGGAGGCCCTCAAGCGTCGTCGTGAGGTCCTGCATGATCTTGCCGAGCCGCTCCTCGCTCGCCGCGGCCTTCATCGACTCCTCGCGCTTCGCAGCGTCGTCAGCGTGCGCAGTCGCGGCCGCCTGGATGTCGGTCTGCATGACCTTCACCGCGGCATCCAGCATCGCCTTCCAGCGCTGGAACGCGGCATCGTCCTCGGCCTTCTTCGACTCGATGCGCTCGCTCGCCTGCGCCTGCGCGATCTTCGATTCCTCGCCGGCCTTGAGCTTGGCGTTCTCCTCCTGCATGGCGGCGAGCTGCTCCTGGAGCGCTGCGAGTTGTTCCTTCACCTGCAGCAGCTCCGCGGCCGCCTGCTGCTGGGCGACCGGCTGGCCGTTCTCGTCGCGCTCGATCGGCGGGATGATGCTGTCCAGATCGAGGTGCTCATCGTAGCGGCGCAGCGTCTCGCGCAGGAGCTCGACCAGGGCCTCGGCCATGTCGTAGTTACCCTGCGCGCGGAGCTCGGCGACCTGCTGCATCGTGTCCTTGATCACCGGCAGGAGCTGGCCCCACTGCTCGCGCTCGCGCTGCTGGTTCGGGCGACCGCTCGAGCCGGCGCGCACCTTCACGGTCACCATGCGGAAGATGGTCTCGACCGTTTCTGGGTTCTGCGGCCATTCCGCCTCGGCACCCGCGATCTGCCGCACCTCGTGAAGGCTCAGGTCCCGCAGCGCGATCTCGAGCGAGGATTCACCCATCTCCGAGAGCAGGTCCTCGTGCGTGTCCCGACGCTCCCCGACCCGCGACTGCATCGCCTCCTGCATGATCTCGGCTTCCGTCGCGGTCTTCGGCTTGATGAGGTTGGCGCGCGATGCGTCGGAGCGCCCGGCCACGAGGTCCATGTCGTTGCGGGTCGTCGTCACGTCGTAGGCGTTCGGGTCGATCTTCAGGCCGTCGAGCTGCATCACGTCCTGGTCGATCGGCGTGGCAGGGTTGCCCTCGACCGCGACCCAGTCCTTGTTTCCGGACTCGACGATGTTCTTTACGTCCTGCTCGGAAAGGTTGCCACCCTTGCGCACAATGCGTTTTGGAACGGCATTCGACCGTGCGTCGGCATAGTTGGTGCGGGTCTCGTTGTATTCGTCCTGCAGCCCCTTGAGCAGCTCCACGTCGCTGATCGGGCGCCACCGACCTTCGATCAGGTTGAAGCCCAGGACGTAGAACGGGTACCAGCGCTGCGGGGCGTTCGGCGGCGCGTAGGGCTCGCGCAGCCACCGGTTCATGCCCTTGGCCGTGGTCCGCACGACGCCGTTTTCCTTGTCCCAGATCTCGACCACGCAGATGAACTGCTCGTCGGCCGGCGTGTCGTCGGTCTTCTGGTCCTGGTCGGTGCGCGGGCGGCCGTAGCGCGTGGCGCCGTGGATCTGCATCTGGAAGAGCTGCCGCGCCTGGCCGACCGTCATCCAGATCTTGTGCCCAAGGGCCCGAGCCTCGACGTACTCGTCGAACTCGTCAACGTTGTCGTCGAGGACCAGGAAGTCCTCCGACTTCATGCGGTCGACCACGAAGCCCTTGTACATGCGGACCTCGTTGCCGGCGGCAAGCGCCTTCAGGTTCGCCTGCAGGGCGTCGCGCTGCTGGGCAAGCTTGGTCGGGTCGTCTTCCTTCTTGAGCTGCTGGATCAGCGCCTCGACCCGGGCGAGATTGTCCTGCGTGTCCTCGATGCGCCGCACCGCGATCGGGTCGCCGCGGTATTCCTTCTGGTAGATCACCTTCAGCACGCCGTAGCTCGTGGCGCACGCGGCGCGGATATTCGCCTTGGCGCGCTTCTTGAGCTTGCCTTCCTCCACGAGCATCTTGCGGATGACCTTCTCGGCCGTGGCGCAAAACTTCTTCACCTTCGCGATCTCGGCCTGGCTCACCGCGTCGGTGGGCGTGACCGCGATCGTCGGGTTCTTCGCGTAGAGCTCCGGGATCATGGCCGCGATGGTCGCGAAGACCATGTTCGTGCGGGTGAGCTTCTCGCCGGTCCTGTCCTTGTGCTTCGTGCCTGCCAGGTACCCGCGGAGCGTCTCGAGGTTCTCGCGCCATTCCTTGAACTTCGCCTCGTCCTCGGCCCGCTGGACGCGCTGCAGCCAGTGCTTGACCGCAGTCTTCTCGTCCTCGCTCGGCTCGAAGTTTGGCGCTCGACGGTCGTTCGACTGCTTCGGGCCCGCGCCTTCGCGCTCGGTGCCCGCGCCGCCCGGCTGCGAGATGACTTCAGGCATCGATGGCCTCCAGGTGCACGATCACCAGCCGCTTGCCGGCGTAGACCGGCGGGACGTAGAGCCCGGCGAGCTCGGCCTCCTCGGCACTCACCGGGTAAACCATGCCGGCGACGCGCACCATCTGCTGAGGCAGGTCGCAGCCCTCGCCGCGGATCTCGATCTGGCCGTTCGTCAGGCGCGGCAGCCACTTGTCTGCGTCGCGCACGGTACGGAAGGGCATCGGACCCGGGTGCTTGCTGAAGCCCATTACGCTCACTGCGCCACCTCAAGGTGCAGGCCACCGAAGCGCATGCGCTCGCGGACCTTGCCTTCCTGCTTCAGCCGGTGCACCGCCTGGTCAAACTGGCAATCACCGTAACGCTCCGATCGTGCCCAGGAGCGCAGGATGCCGATCTTGCGCGCGCCGCCCACGGCGAGGATATCGAGCAGCTTGCGCGGCAGCGTGTTGTACGGGCCGCGTTTCTTCTTCGCGCGGCTCATGCGCCAACGATGATCACGCCCTCGCCGCCGAGCTTGTTCTCGACGCTGCGCACCTCTGGCGGGTAGATAAAGCGCGCCTTGCCGCGCGGAACGTCGGGATGCGAGCGCACCATCACGCCCTCAACGAAGCCGATGGCCTCGCCGTCGTGCTCAGGCCGCTGGTCCTGCTTGGCCACCTCGGTTGAACTGCCGGCGAGAAGATCCTGGTTCAGGTCGCGACGCTCGTACTCGGAGACCAGGATGATCTTCGGGATGCGCCGACTATGCCGACGCAGGTCCTGGATCATGTCGCGCAGCCCCTCCACGGTAAGGCGCGGCTCGATGACCGAGCCGACCTCACCGGGAAGGATGATTCGCTGCATCAGGCGAGCAGCTTGGCGCCGCAACCGCCCGAGGTGTACGCCGAACAGCGCAGCGTCATGTAGCGGGACAGGTCCACTTCCAACGCGAGGCCGCCGCCGGCAGTTGCCGCCGGGATCGCGATCTCGCCGGACTTGAGCGCCGACTTGAAGCCTGCGGTCGCGACGCCCGAGCTGTTGGTGTAGTAGAACTGCGTCGCATCGACGCTGTCGGCGGCCTCGAGCACGATGGTGCCCACGAACACGGCGCCGCCAGGCGTATCGTCGATCATCGCCGCAGCCGAGTGACGCGGCAGGAACGGAGTCTGGTCGCACAGCACAGCGACCACTGCGGCACCGCCGAAGGCGCCGTTACCCGCCGAGCCGTCCAGCGTCGCCGCGGCGGCACCTACCGACGAAACCGACCAGTCGCCGTTCATCGCCGTGAGCGTGGTAACGCCCGCGATGGCGATGCGATCCCCGTTCTTCAGACGGTGGCCTGCCGTCACGGTGGCGACGATGGGAGTGGCGTTGGTGCCGCCGGTGATGAGGATGCCGCGCGCGGCCGAGGCGACATGGCCGAGGGAACGAACTTTGATGCTCATTTCTTTTTCTCCTGGACCGAGATAGGCCCGGCCAACCCGCAGGAAGATGGCGATCCTGCTGCGCCGCCAGCGCGCGCGGCCCGCTTGCCGCGTTCAATCGACGTGAGCGAGGCTACGATTTATCGAGTTAATTGCAAGCGGGCGGCAATCCATCGCGCTGCTCGATCTCATCGAGCATCCAGATGTCTAGCGCCGCATCCATGCGTTTCGCGCACTCGGTCACCTTTGCCGAATGCTCGGCCGGCATCACGGTTTCCAGCAGCTGCGCCAGGTGCAGGCTCGCCTGCCGGTAGAGCCGCGCGCGCTCGGCGGGCTTGAGCTCGTCGGCGCCTAGGCCCACGAGGCACATCGCGAGGCCGGATAACTCGCTCGCCTGCTTGAACACGGTCTCTCCGTATTGGGTGATCAGATCTGCGCGCAGCTGCTCCTGCTCGGGCGTCATAGAACCTCGTCGTAGATACCACGCCGACCACGTGGTCCGGGCTTCGCCCCGAATCGCTTCGGCGGCGTGTACCGCTCATAGTAGGCGCGCAGCGGTTCGATCAGGTGCCGGACAGACCACTCGAGCGGCGTGAGACTCGGCACGTTGCCGTGCAGCGGCCAGATGACGCGCGCGTGCGTGCCGCACGGTCCGGCGCCGGTATGCGGCGGCAGGAAGATAAGCGGCCGGCAGCCAACCGTCTCGCGCCAGGCCTCGGGCGGCAGGTCCACGATCTGGAGCGTCGTCGTCAGCACGACTGGACCGTGACGCCCTTCCTGCACGGGCACGCGCAGATGTCGCACTTCGCGAATGCCGGTCACCCACGCCACGGCTTGCGGCCGATGAGGTGCGCGATCATGGCTTTAAGCTTCGGGTCGGTCGCGAGATCGGGCTGCTGAGGCACGCCCGCAGCGCGCCGCCCGCCGACGTCGACCTGCATGTGGCTCGCGTCCATCGGGCTCGCGACCACGAGCGAGCTCTGCAGCTCGGTCCAATACTCCTTCGCGATGTCGACGGTGTCGTTCAGCCCATCCTTCGCGAGCTTCAGCGCATGCTCGAAGCCACGATCGGACTGCACCATGATGCACTCGCCCGCGAAGAGGCACCCCTTGAAGCGGTTGCCGCGGATCGTGCCGTCGATCGAGAAGAAGTAGATCCGGTTCCTCGAGCCGCGCGAGTCGCCGGGCAGCTTCAGCTCCTTCTCCAGGCGCGGGCGCACATCCACCATCTCCGCGAGCTGGTCCATCGAGAGCACCGGCCGGTTGCCGAGGTGCTCGAGCATCTGCCGGCGCGCCGCCTCGCCGGCTTTCAGCTCGAGCGGTGTCAGCCCAGCGGGCGCCTCGACAATCCGGGGATCGGCCGGTCCTTCCAGGCCTCGGTCATCAGCCATTCCATGGTCCCTTTCTTCGGTAGGTGTGCGAACCGATCTTCCGGATCGGGGAGCTTGCGCGGCCGCGACATGCAGCCGTAGCGGATGCCGTCTGGGGCATGGTCCTCGCCCTCTGTGTCGGCATCCTCGAACTTGGATTCGACGTCGTCGTGCTGGAGCGCCGCGAGCGTGCGGATCGCATCGGGACACGTGTCCAGGAAGAGGAGCATCGGCGGCCCCTTCTCGTCTGGAAGATCTCCGCGCAGCCGCGCGCGCACCTGGTTCCAGCCCGGAAGCCGCTGCTTGTCGGCAGGGCGAAGGCGCAGCTTCTTCCCCTTGAGCCTGACCTTGCCGGCGCGCTCGGCCTGCGATGGGCCGCCGTCCTCGCTGAACATGGAGCGGTCGGCCACGTCATAGGCGATGTCCTCGCCGCGCGAGCGCTTGAGCACACCGAGCGCCCACTCCTCGACCGGCAGCTTGAGACCGAGGTTCTGCCCTGAACGCTTCGCGTCCTCGCCGTACCACTCGCGGTAGCACACAAGCGCGCCGGGCAACAACGTCATCGGCCGGCCGGTCACCGTGCGCACCTTCATCTCGCGCTGCACGATCACGAACCAGCCGGTCCAGAACGGGCGTGCCGAGCCCCAGTCCGTAGCGGTGAAGCGCCGCCAGTCGGCCGGGAACTCGATCGGCTCGAGCACGTGCCGCCCACGCGAGAACTCTGGAAAGTAGGCGCCGGCGACCACGTCCCAGTCGCCCTCCAGCCATGCCCGCACGAGCTCCGGCGGCCCCGACATCTGCAGGTTGGCGATGTACTCCGGCCCGAGCAGGTTGTGGTCGGTGATCCGGCCCGGGATGAAGATGCGCTGCTTTATCACCGTCTCGCCGGTCCACGGGTTCGTGAATGGCTCCTCGATGATCTGGAAGCCCTGCCGCGCCGGGTCGATGTATCGCTTCTTGACCCAACCGTGGCCAGGACCGCCTGGGTTGCCGGTGCCGCGGAAGCCAACCGGCACGCCCTTCGTGCTGCGCAGCGTCGCCATGAGCTTGAACACCGGCGCTGGGTTCGCGAAGTTGCCGAGCTCCTCGACGTAGACGCGCGTGTTGCTGTCGCCCTGGTAGTTCTCGGCGTCGGCGTCGTTCTCCAAGTACGCGAAGCGCAGCCGCGCGCCCTGCGGTGACGTGATGACGTGTCCGGCAGGGTGAAAGCCGAGCGGGATGTACAGGCGCTTCGCGCTCTCGAATGTCTCGCGCAGCTGCTCCCGCGTGCGCCGCACCATGAGGCCGACCGCATCCTCGCCCCACGCATTCGAATGGTTGAGCCAATCGCCCAGCGTGCCGCCGGTTTTCAGCGAGCCGCGCGCGCCCCCAAAGAACACCTCGAAGATCGGGCAGGTGACGTAGGCGGCCTGCGGGACGGAGCGCGGCCGCCACGCGACTATTGCCTCGTCGCGGGCGCTGCGTGCGTCGGCTTCGGTGAGTATTTCTTCAGCCATTCGTCAGGATCGCTCTCAGGCGGCGGCATTTCGGCGACGTATCGGTAGCTCATGTCGCCGACGACCTGCGTCGGGATGATCTTGCCGAGCAGCGTCATGAATGCCTGCGGGTGCTTGTCGGCCATCTTGGCCAGGTACTTCGCGCCGCCCTTCTTCTCGAGGGCTTCGAGCACCATCATCTTGACCGTCGCGTTCAGCTTGTTCTGCGAGCCCTTCGGGCGGCCTGGGCCCGGCGTGCCATCACCGACGCGCGGCGGTTTTTTCTTGGTTTTTTTATTCACCACAGGTCCTCGAATAGCTGCTCGATCGTCGCGCCCAGCCTCGGCTGCACCAACGCCGCAACGAGCACGATGGCGATGAAGAGGAGACCGAGCGCGAGATCGTCGTCCATCAGGACAGCAGCCGCGTGAAGAAATCGCCTTCGACGCCCACCTTGGCGATCGTCGCGAGCGCGTGATTACGGTCATCGCACGGCATCACAACCTGCATCTGGGCGCCGTGCTCGTGCCGGCGCGCCACATCGACCGCCTCTACCGCGACGCGCTGCGCCTGCAACGAGCGCTCGCCCACCGCGCGCAACACCACGCGCAGGCGCTCGACCTTCTCTTCGATGCCGCACTCGTCCCAGCGCTTCTCCCGCTGCGCCCGCGTCTCGCACCCAGCGTCCAGCACCCGCTTTGCCGCCTGCTCCGCTCTACCTTCCATCGCCAGCTCCTTGTTGTGGGCCCGCCGGGCCCGGTTGAGATTTGGTCTGCTGCTTCGCGATCTGCGCGCGTAGCGCCTGGTATTCCGGATCGTCGAACTTGCACAGCACGATCTCGGTCTGCGAGCGATCGGCCAGCACGCCGGAATTGCGCTGCTGCGCCACGCGCGAGAAGGCGCGCCATTGCTCGTCGGTCATCAGGTTGTTGGGCGTTATCTTCGACATGCAGCCGAGGCACACCGGCAGGTCCATGATCAGCGTGAGCATCACGCGCCGGCCGTAGCGCCGCTGGATGGTCTGAGTCGCGTAGAGATTGATGCGCAGCCCGCCGGCAGCCTGGTTCTGGCACTGCTCTTCGCCGTCTTTCACAGAGCATCGCTCGGAAACCGCAGCCGCCGCCGTCTCGCCGTCGCCAGAGGAGGAGGAGGAAGCGCCGGCCGGGACCGGCGGGGCTGCGTGGCCGCACTCGCCTGGCGCGCCTTGGGCCTGCGCGCCGGCACTCTCACCAGCGGCCCGGTGATCGCTGTCCTGCAAAACCAGCCCGAAGAGGAGCCCTGCGAGCTCGGCTGTCTCCAGCCGCTCCAGCGTCCCCTTGTCGATGTTGATCGTCACCACGCCATCGTCGAAGGCGATGCCAACGTTCACGGGGTCCTTCGGGATGGTGTGGATGCGCGCCTTCAGCTCGGCGGCGATCTTTCTCGCCTGAGCGAGCCAGCGCTCCGGTTCGTGTCTCGGGATCGTCATGCCCATGCCCCCCTTGCCAGGCGCACGCCCTTCGGGCTGTGGCCGAAATGAAAGCCGCCGCACCATTTGCAGCGGTAAGCCGACAGCCAAGCCGTCGTGCCGGTGTTCCTGCGCAGCCGGCCGATTGCTGCCTGCGCGGCCTTCTGGTTGTCGAAGCGCTGCTTGCCCGTGCACTCCCGCCTGCGGATCGCGCGCTTGGAGCTCATGCGGCAGCTGCCTCCAGCGCCGTGGGCATGACGAGCGGAAGGATCTCGACCTCGAGCCGTGCGCCGCCGACCGGGTCAGGATCCGAGCGCTCGGCGACGATCTTGTAGACCTGGCTATCGTCGTCGAACACGATGCCCTTCAACGCGTCGATGCTGACCTTCAATGCATTGTCGAGGTCCATGCACACCCGGGAGGCCGGAACCAATCTGAACCTCAGCTCGATCGCGCCTGTGAGCGGAGAGCGAACCCCGGCGGCCTTGGCGCGCCAGCCGCATTCCTCCTTGTAGGCTTTCGCCTCTTCCGATGGCACGGTCACCGCCGATGGCTTACGCGTGGCCTTGGCCAAATACGCGAACGTCCGCCAGTAGCGGTTCGCGGACACCGGGTAGGCGAGCACGAGTTTCATCTCGGCATCCGCCCCCACACGAAGCACACGACCAGGAAGGCCTCCGCGTTCCACCTTGCCCATGTCACGCTGAAGCCGTTCGGCAGCGTCGCGGACATGCGGGCGTAGGTCTGGCGGTACATCAGGCGGCCTGCCTTTCAGGCCATTCCCGCAGCTTCACGCCGCGGTTGACCGCATATGCCCTGGTGAACTCGATCAGCTCGGAGCCCTGCGCCTTCGTGAGCCGCGACTGCTTCTGCCGCATCACCGGCACCAGCGTGCCGCCCTCAGTGGTCGGCAGCATCTTCGGCTTCCAGCCCTTGTACTCGGCGTAGGAGGCGACCATCACCTGGTGCCACTCCCAAGGCTCGAGCATCTGCCCAGAGCCCTTTGGGTAATCGATCTGCCCCGCCATATCCTCGTAGACCGCCTCGACCGCGGCGTGCTGCGCCGGCATCATCCGCACGAGCAGATGCCCGCAACGGTCGCAACGGTCTACGAGCGCGCCGCGCATCAGGCCGCCGCTGCGATGGCCTCGAAGGCGAGCGAAAGCTGCTCCGCGCGCCGGGTCTGCAGCTCGAGGTCTTCTTTCTCGCCCGAGAACGCCTTCACCGCGACGTGCACGACGTCGGCCTGGAAGCCGCACTTCTTCGCCGCCGCCTTCTTCGCTTTGTTGTAGGCCGCGCTCGCTGCCTCTTTATCGGCGAGCAGCCCCTTCAGCCGCGGCAACGACTTCATGAGCTCGGGGGCGTTCGGCACCTGCTCGTGCCCGCCGTCCTTGCGGCCCTTCGTGTCCTTGCCGTTGCCGACGGGCGGCCTGGCGCCGTTCCCGTTGCTGACCACACTTCCCGGAATCACTTCCATCGTCGTCTCCTTGCTGCCATCGGCAGCGGTTGAAAAAATCACGCTGCTTTGCGCTGGTGGTATCTGCCCTCGACCACCTTCGCGAAGTTCTTCGGCCTGATCAGCCATTCCAGATCCGCGACGAACGGCGCGCGGCCCTGCGTCGGTTCGGACTGTCCGATGAGGAATTCCGAGCCGGCCACGTAGGTCAGGTATCGCCGCCAGAAGGCAAGCCCAGCCGCTTCCGTCGCGTAGCCGGGGCGCTTGCCATTCGGGACTGCCTGCTCGCGCCAGCGCGCGCGCATCAGCGCTTGGCGCATGTCGTTCCACTCGACCACCTTCGGACAGGTGGGCAGCACCTCGTGGTACAGGTCGATCAGCTTCTGATGCGGGCAGTCCGGCACGGTCGCGGCACCGCCGCGGCCTTCCCCTGCGACAGCAGGGGATGCTTTTCCTGCCTTTGCATCTGCATCTGTATGGGCGACATCTGCGACTCCACGCGACACTGTGGCGACATCATTGGTTTGCTTGCGTTTTTCAGCGATGCGTACGCGATCCGCCTCGCGCTTCTCTTCGAGGTTTCGGAGCGCCCGGTACTTCGCATGGTTGACCAGCCGCCAGCCCCAGGGCCGGTGATCGTCGAGAAGCACGATGCGCTTTCCGTCCTCTCCGGGGGTCCTGCTGTACGGGTCCGGCTTCGCCAGGTGCTCAAGGCCGGCCTGAATGATCTCGATGGGGATCGACGTGGTGCGCGCGATGGACTCTGGCGTCATGTCGACGATGCCGTCTTTCGTCGCTAGCACCACCAGCTGCTGCATGGTCACGATCGCCTGCCAGTGCCCGGCGAGCGTGCCCTCATACATTTGCTTGAAAATCTTCCCGTACATCAGCTGTCGTCCCCAGCCGCGGCGCTCTTCACGTCGTACAGCCCACCTTGGCGCTTTTTGGATGCAGTGCGGCGCGGCGCCCACATCGAGCCGTCCGGGCTCGCATAGTTCTCGAAGCGTGTGAATTGCCCGATGAAGGTGAGCGGCACGATGCCGATCGGGCCGTTTCTCTGCTTGGCGAGGATGACCTCGGCGAGGGCGCGCTCCTCCTCCGGCAGGTCGGGCTTGTAGACCACCTCGCGGTAGATGAACATGATCACGTCCGCGTCCTGCTCGATCGCCCCGGATTCCCGCAGGTCGGACATGTTCGGACGCTTGTCCGGCCTGGCGTCGACCGCGCGGTTCAACTGCGAGAGCGCGATCACCGGGCACTCCAGTTCCTTCGCCATCGCCTTGAGCGAGCGGCTGATCTCGGAAACTTCGGTCGCGCGGTGCTCGCCCTTCGAGGTCGACTCCATGAGCTGCAGGTAGTCGATGACCACCAGGCCGAGCTTCCCGAAGCGCCGCTTCAGGCGCCTGGCCCGCGCACGCACCTCGAGAGCGGTGAGCGCGCCGGACTCGTCGATCTGGATCGGCGCGTCGTGCAGCTTCGACATCGCATCGGAAAGCGCCGACCACTCGTAGTCGTTCAGCTTGCCGGTGCGCATCTTGTGCTGGTCGACGCGAGCGATGGAGCCGAGGAGCCTCGTGCTCAACTGCATGCCGCTCATCTCCATCGAGAAGATGACCACCGGCAGGCCGTTGTCGACCGCGGCGTGCTCGGCGATATTGAGCGCGAGCGCGGTCTTTCCCATGCTCGGCCTGCCGGCGATGATCACGAGATCGCCTGGCTGCAGGCCCGCGGTCTTCAGGTCGAGATCCACGAACCCGGTCGGAACGCCGGTGACGCCGGAGCGGTTCTCGGCGTGGTAGAGGTGGTCGATGCGCTCGAAGACCTTCGCGAGCAGCGGCTTGAGTTCGACGGGCCCCTGCCCTTTCCGCGAGGTCCGCTCGGCGATCTGGAAGATCTTCGATTCGGCCTCGTCGAGCATCAGCCCGACATCGAGGCTCGCCCCAGACAAGGCCTGCTCGGCGATCTCTGTGGCAGCGGTGGCGAGTTGCCGCTGGACTGAGCGCTCATACACGAGCTCGGCGTAGCGCCGGATGTTCAAGGCGCTGGGCGTGTTCTGGGCGAGCGCCCCGATGTAGGCGGGCCCGCCGGCCCTCTCGAAATCCGGCCCCAGCTCCTCGCACACCGTGACGACGTCGGCCAGCCTGCCGGCCTCGATCATCCGGGAGAGGGTTCGCCACAGCCGGCGGTGCCGATCCTCGTAGAACGCATTGGAGGAAAGCCAGGACACCTGTTCGAAGGCGTCGTTGGCCAGCAGCAGCGCGCCGATCAGCGACTGCTCCGCTTCGCGGCTGTGGGGCGGCTGCTTCAGATCGAAGCTCACCCCGCCATCCTTCGGCCGTTCCTCGCGAGCAGCCGGCCGCTCGTGCGGCCATGGAATACGACGAGGCCCTTGATGAAGAGCCAGCCGATCGCGCGCTCGAAGTCGGCCTGCGATTCTGCGAGGCCGCGCAGCACGTTCAGCTTGCGCGGGCCGGTGTCGAGCACGTTCAGGATGCGGCGCGCGAGCTTCATGGCTTCGGGTACGGCAGCAGTTGCCACGCCGGGCACGTGCGGCGATCGCCCAGCCACCAGGCGTAGGTGTGGTTCCCGGGATGGCGGACCTTGCGGAAACCGCCCTCGCGCAGCGCGCGCTCGGCGTAGGCCTTCGGATCCTCGAATGGCTGGCGCTCCGGCGCGCCCATGCGGCGCAGCTGCTCGTAGGCATAGGCCGCCCCGCACTCGTCGTTGCGCAGCTTAGAGAGCGCCCGACGGCTCACGATGCGCCCGTCGCGCGCGAGGATCATCGTGCCGCCACGAGCGCGGCCAAGGTACACGGCGTTCAGCGCTTGGTAGACCGTCCCGACGTGGCCAGGCTTCACCAGCTCGCCCTTCTCGTTCACGCGCTCGACCGGGTCGGAGTAGCTGAGCACGCCGTCGACCTCTGGCAGCACGCCTTTTACGGCGCGAAAGGCGCGGGCGACGAACCAGGACTCGGCATTGCTCGGCACCTCGTCGAGCAGCACCAGCCGACCGAGCTCCACGCCGCGGCTCGGCTCGAGGCCGTGGAAGTGATGCGGGATGACGCCCTGCGACATGGGCACGGAGAAGACGGCCACGCCAACCATCTGCTCGCGGACGAAGCGGTCATGCACGAAGAGGCCAACGCGCAGCCGCGCGGCCGGGTAAGAGGCCGAGTAGTGGTGCTCGAGCGTGAAGCGCCGGGCCATACCCTCGTCGATCAGGTGCACAGCCGCGTGCGAGGTGTCGAAGACCTCACCGGCCGGGCGGTACCGCGCCCGACCGTGCCGCCAGCGCTGGCAGGCCATCATGCGAACACCCGGCAGGGTCGTGCGCAGTCAGCGGCGCCTGGGCCGCCGGGCTCGCCGTAGTCGTACTCGTCGCACACCTCGCACACGTATACGGTCTGCAAGCCGCCGCAGTCGCGGTCGGTGTCGTAGAGCGGGCACGCACGACCGCCATCGCTGCCCCAGCGGTGGCCATGCGTCGCGCAGGGATGCTGACCGGCGAGCGCCTGAGCTTCGGCGAGGAGCGCTTTCAGCGTCACGCCGCCACCTCGATGACCTGGTCCTCGAACTGCGCCCTGGCGAGCGCCGCGGCGACCGGCGGGCAAACGCTATTGCCGACCATGCGCACCTGCGCCTTATTCGAGAGCCGCTTGCCGTCGACCTCGACGTCGATGATGTAGTCGTCGGGGAAGCCCTGCGCGTTGTAGAGCTCGCGCGCGGAAAGCATGCGCATGCCGATGTCGGCGACCACGTACTGCTCGCCGTGCACGGTGACCAGACCGAAGCGGTCAAGGCTCGTCGCCGTGGGTAGCGGCGACGCGACGTTCGCCGCGTCGTTCGAGTCGTAGTACTTCAGCAGGTAGGCGCGGGTCTCGGCGTAGTGCAACCCGCCAAGCTCGGACTCGCGCGGGGTGAGCACGAAGCCGCTTGTCCATGCCCAGTAGTGCAGAACGAGCTGGTTACCGCACTGCCCGTCGAAATTGCGCAGCTCGAGCGGCTTGATGCCGCGCATGCCGTTCTTGAATTGCGACCACGAGGACGGGTCCATGCCCGCCGCGGCGGCCGCCTGCTGATCGTCGAGCCCGCCGAGTTCCGCCTGCAGAATGAAGGCCCTCAGCATGTCCTTCGGCGAGCGGATGACCGTCTCGTCCAGCCTCATCGGCTCGCGTGGTAGCTGGAGCTGCGCGCTCACCGCTCGCAATCCTTCGCCAAGATTCTTTGCGCACGTTTGCGAGCGACCACGGGTAAAAAAAGGGCCGTCATGCAGCCGCTCGCTCTTCAGGCGGGAAAATCTCCGGCAGGTCCGGTCGCAGTTCCGACCGATGGACCTTCGGCTTTGCTCCCTCGATGGGCTGATCCCGCTCGTCGCGGTCGATCGTGGCTCGCTCCACGTACGGCACCTGCCCTACGGGAATACCGCGCTTGCGCCAGTTCACGACCACCTGCGGATCTACCCCGAGGCGCCTGGCTAGCTCGGTCAGCGAGCCTGCGGCGTCGATTGCTTTGTCGATCGGCGGCTTTTTCATCGTGGCCGCCATTCTAAACATGCTGTTTAGCTATTTGTCAACGTCTTGTGAAGAAATGAGCCGATCCAGAGCGGCAGGCTGTGAAACCGTAATCCGTCCCGGACCAATAAACTTTCCGTTTATGGGACGGGGAGATAAGAAGATTCACCCACTGGCCGAGCCGCTCTTCAAGCGGATCGGAAAAAAGGGCGGCGCAGCTGGGTTCGCCACCAAGCTCAACGTGAGCGAGCAGGTCGTTTCGAACTGGAAGCGCCGAGGCGTGCCGGCGCTCGAGGTGCCCAGGGTGGCCGCCGAACTCGGCATGACGACCGAGCAATATCTCGCCGAGGCCGGTTATCCGCGGGTCCAGAAAGCGGAACAGCCTGCGACGCAATACACGTTCGAGGCGTCAACCCTCATGGAGGATTTCCTAGCCCTGCCAGACGGTCTGCGCGAATATGTGTCCAGAAAGGCTGCCGAGTTGCGGGCCTACGCCGACGCACTACCCGCTTTCATCAGGGACGCACTCAAGCCGCCCACCGATCCAGAACGCTATCGAGCATGGGAACGTGACATCGAGGCCGACATGACACGCCGGCGTCTTGAGGAGAAGCCGCCGGAGCCGGAGGGCGAGCAGCGGCGCCGCAAACCGCTTGGCGATTATCGCGGAGCGCCAATTGAATCTAGGGCCCGCGACGTGAAGAAGCCGAGAAAAGGATGAAGACCCCCTACCTCTTGGTCTCGGATCACCTCTCCGATGACACCGTGGAGGCACTCAAAGAGCTCTACGCCGAGGCGCGGCGTCGTAACGACCCGATCATCGGGATCGCCTTCGCGGCGATGTACCGGGGGCGACGCTATATCGTGAACACCGCCGGGGAGTGCCGCAGGAACCCGGATTGGACCCGAGCGATGATCGCCGCCTTGGACGACCGGCTATCCGAACAGGTGGCTTCCAGGTCGCCCTGACCCCCCCCTGCCGGACCCCGTGTTTCACGGGGAACTAAACATGTTGTTGACTTTTCTCTAAACGGCATGTTTAATGCTCCCTCACCAGCCCATGCATTGGGCCAACGGAGGGAGCGATGGCAAAAAGGACAGCAACAAGGAAGAAGCCGCACGGCTCGCGCGCCAAGCGCGTCACAGCACCGAAATTCACGCCCGGCCTCTCGCGGCCGACGCTGAAGGACGGAGAGGAATACATCGGCGCCATCGTCGGCGCTGACGGCAAGGGCCACCACGTCATCCTGCTGCCGGGCGACGAGGCTGGCACGCACGCCGACATGATGGCCTCGGCGAAAAAGCGCGGCGGCGACCTGCCCGACCGCGTCGAGCAAGCCCTCCTCTTCCGCGACCACCGGGACAAGTTCCAGCGCGACTGGTACTGGTCGAATACGCAGCGCGCCGGCGGCAGCGACTACGCCTGGTGCCAGGGCTTCGGCTACGGCGGCCAGGACTGGCACTACGTCAGCCACCGGTTCAGGGCCCGGGCGGTCCGCAGGATTCCCATTCGGTAATTCATCCATTCATCCCATGAGGTTCGAACACTTCAAGTCGCAGCGCAGCCGGTTCGACGACGTCGACCCCGACAAGGCTGTTTTCTGGATCTGCGTCGTCTTGGGCGTAATCGCAATAGTGGCGATCGTATGACCAGCTCCATGGACGAGGACGACGCCTACGAGCTCTTCAGGCAGCGCGAGATCGACGACGCAGCCGACGCGCTGCGCGCTCATGAGGAAGCCGTCAAGCGCCAGCCGATCCCGCTCCCGCAGCCCTGCCACGCCTGCGGCCACAAGTTCGCCGGCGCCGTGTGCCCGATCTGCAAAGAAGAGCGGCCCGCGTACATCGCGCTCAAAGCGGTGTCGCGCAAGCAGGCCTCGCCTGCGAACTACCCGCCGTGCCGCTACTTCCCGAAGAGCCTGTGCGGCTGCGGCGAGCGCGGGCTGTGCTTGGAAGCCGCATGACTGCCACCAAGGAGAAATCGATGTCCGACGTGCAACAAGCCGAAGAACCGAAAGTGCTGGTGCCGGAGCCGAGCTACTCGAAGCGCTCCGACGTGCCGGCGCCGCTGCAGGCCGCGCCCGCCAATCTCATGCAGGCGCTCGCGGTGGCCGCGTCCGACCCGCGCATGGACGTGGCGAAGGTGAAGGAGCTTTTCGCCATGCACAGGGAGTTGCAGGACCGCGAAGCGGTGCAGGCCTTCGCTGATGCGATGGCGCGCGCGCAATCAGGCATCCAGCCGATTGCGAAGGACCGGCGCAATGAGCACACGAAGAGCTGGTACGCCACGCTCGCCGCCATCGTCGATGAGATCACTCCGGTCTACACGGCCGAAGGGCTGGCCATCTCTTTCGACACCTTCAATCCGGAGCGCGACAAGGAACTGCCGCCGATCGAGAAGGGCTGGGTACGCGTGATCGCCATCGTGTCGCATCGCGGCGGACACGCACGCAAGTACCACCTCGACGGCCCGCTCGACGACGCGGGCAAGGACGGCACGAAGAACAAGACCGGCATCCAGGCGATGGGCTCCACCGTTTCGTATCTGCGCCGGTACCTGGTCTGCATGATCTTCAACGTTGCCACCGCCGACGATGACGACGGCAATGGGGGCAGCAACGGCGAACGCCGGATGGACGAGAAGAAGCTCGCCGACCACCTGGCCAACATCGACGCCGCGGCCGACGAGGCCGGCCTGATGAAGGCCTTCGGCCTGGCGTGGAACGCGGCCGAGGACCTGAAGGACAAGTCGGCGCAGCGCCTGCTGATCCAGCACCGCGATGCGCGCAAAAAGGCGCTGAAGGGCCGGCCGTGAAGATCATCGACTTCCCGCAGGGCTCGAAGGAGTGGGCCCAGGCGCGCGCCGGCCGCGTCACGGCCTCGTGCATCGTCGACGTGCTGTCCCGCTCGCGCGATAGGAAGAGCGAGGGCACCACCCGCGCGAACTACAAGGCGCAGATCATCGCCGAGATCCTCACCGGGCAGCCGCAGGACGACGGCTACACGAACGGGTACATGGACGACGGCATCGAGCTGGAGCTGCTCGCGCGCGCCGCCTACGAGGTGCACACCAGCCAGTTCGTCGACCAGGTTGGCTTCGTCGTGCACCCGCGGCTCGAGCGCTCCGGCGCCTCGCCCGACGGCCTGGTGGGCGCGAAGGGCATGGTGCAGATCAAGTGCCCGAAGCCCGCCGTGCACATCGGCTACCGGCTCGCCGGCGTGGTGCCGTCGAAGTACGAGCCGCAGCTCGCCTGGGAGCTCGACACGTGCGAGCGCGAGTGGTCCGACTTCGTCAGCTACTGCCCCGTGTTCCCGGCGCCGATCAACCTCTTTGTGGTGCGCCAAGCGCACAACCCGCAGCGCGCGCGCGAGATCACCGCCGAGATCACCCAGTTCAACCGCGAGGTGGACGAGATCATCGAGAAGCTCACCGGCCGCCCGGTCGACGAGTACCTCGCCCGCCTCGGCATGAAAGAGGCCGTGCTATGACGGAGAAGATCGTCAACGCCATCGCCGAATACAACCCGATCGAGGCGGCGATCTCCGGCATCGAGAAGTACCGCGGCGTCGTCTTCGACGTGAAAACCGAGCAAGGCATGCGGGAGGCGAAGGCCGCTCACCGCGAGGTCGCCGCTCCTCGCATCGCGCTGGAGAAGACGCGCAAGCAACTGAAGGAAAGCGTGCTCGAGCGTGGGCGACTGATCGACGGCGAGGCGAAGCGCATCGCCACGCGCATCGCCGAGATCGAGGACCCGCTGAAGCGCCAGATCGACGCCGAGGAGGAGCGCGCAGAGCGCGAGCGCCAGGCGGCGATCGAGGCCGAGCAGCGCCGGCTCGCCGAGGAAGAAGCTGCCCGCAAGCGCGCCGAAGAGGAGCGCCTCGCAGCCGAGCGCCGACAGCTCGAGGAGGCGCGCGCCAAATTCGAGGCCGAGCAGCGCGCCGCCAGGGAGAAGGCCGAGGCCGACGAGCGCGAGCGCCGCCGCAAGATTGACGAAGAGGAGGCAGCGCGCCGCAAGGCGCTGCAGGAGGAAGAGGATCGGCTGCGGGCTGTCCGCCGGGCCGAGGAAGAACGCCTCGCCGCCGAGCGCCGCGCCCTTGAGGACGCCGCCCGCAAGCAGCGCGAGGCAGGTGAAGCCCGGGAGCGCGAAGCGCGCCGCCGGCAGGAAGAGGCCGAAGCCGCCGAACGGGCCCGGCAGCGCGCAGAGCAGGATGCGAAGGAAGAGGCCGAGCGCAAGGAAAGGCTCGCGCGCGAGGAAGCGGAACGCAAGGAGCGCGAAGCGAAGGAGGCCGCCGAGCGCGAAGCTCGCCAAAAGGCGCAGGAGTGCGCCGATGCCTACGACATGCTACGGCAGTTCGTGAAGAGTTACGGCTCGCTCGATGAGTTCGGCGGCATCGCCGACCAAATCGAGCAGTTTCTCGCGGATTCTGCACTCCACGACGTGGAGAAGGCGGCGGCTTGACCCCTGCAAAGCGCCACATGGCACTCGTCGCCGCAGCCGGCTGCGCGCTCGGCAACCGCCGCCTGCACGTCTGTGAGCACCTGCACGGCGACGTTCGGGTCCACGTGCACCACATCGCCACCGGCAGCAGCAAGCGCAGCGACTATGCGACCGTGGGCCTGTGCTGGGGCGCGCACCAGGGCCCCGGCGGAATTCATGGCATGGGCGCGAATCGCTTCTGCCGCATCTACCGCGTGCCTTGGGAAAAAGAAGAAGGCCTGCTCGTCTGGGCGAACGAAGACATCGCCAAGCTCGTGAACCGCGCGCAGGTGATGTTGTGAAGAGGGAGGAACTACCAATGACGAAAACGATAATTCCGGAGGCCGCGCTGCAGCAGCACGTCCTGGTGCTGGGGAAAACCCGCTCAGGCAAATCGTCGACGATGCGCGGCCTAGTCGAGAACCTGCTGGACGCTGGCGAGCCGGTCGCAGTGGTCGATCCGAAGGGCGATTGGTGGGGTCTGAAATCCAGCGCCGACGGCAAGAGCGCCGGCTATCCCGTCGTCATCTTCGGCGGAAGCCACGCGGACGTGCCGCTCAATGCGCATGCCGGCGCGCACGTCGCCGAGCTCGTCGCGACCGGCAATCGGCCCTGCATCATCGACCTCGGCGGCTGGATGGTCAGCGACCGCACGCGCTTCTTTATCGACTTCGCGTCGACCTTGTTCCGCACGCTGCGCGGCCGCCGTTGGCTCGTCCTGGATGAGGTGCACAACTTCGTCCCGCAGGGAAAGATCCTCGACCCGGACGCCGGCAAGATGCTCCATTGGGGTAATCGCTTGGCGAGCGAAGGCCTCGGCAAGGGGCTGCGCCTCATCGCCGCGTCGCAGCGGCCACAAAAGGTGCATAAGGATTTCGTTACATCGGCGGAAACCCTCATCGCGATGCGCGTGATTCACCCGCTGGACCGCAACGCGATCAAGGAGTGGATCGATGGCTGCCCGGACGCGGAGCGCGGGAAAGAAGTGCTCGCGACACTCGCCAGCATGCCTCGCGGTGAGGGCTGGGTCTGGTCGCCTGAGATCGGCTTCGGGCCAAAGCGCGTCGCGTTCCCGAAATTCAGCACCTACGACTCGTTCAAGGAACAGCCTGCCGAGGCCCACGGGAAGCTGAAGGGCTGGGCGGAAGTCGATCTGGCCGAGGTGACCGAAAAACTCGCATCGGTGGTGAAGGAAGCCGAGGCGAACGACCCGAAGCTTCTGCGCGCGGAGATCGCACGGCTTAAAACCCAAGCCGCCCGCTCGGCCGGGAATGAGATCAGTGCGGATGCACTCGCCCGTGAGCGCGCCAGCGCCGAGCAGCGCGGCTATGCGCGCGGGCAGGTCGAGGCGTACGGAGAGCACGCCGAGCACATGAAGACGGCGCTGCAATACCTGAAGGGCGCGGTCCAGGTCATCACACATTGCTTGAGCGCATCGGCGAAGCTCGTTGACATACCGCTCGCGCCGCCGGCGCCGAGAGTCCAGCCGGCACCGCGTGCATCGGCGACCTCCGCGGAGCACCACCATGCTCGAGCGCCTGCGGGTGACCCACAAATCGGCAACAGCGGCCTGCGCCGCATGCTGATCGCACTCGCGCAACGCCCTCAAGGATTAAACCGTCGCCAGCTCGGCGTGCGGGCTACGCTTTCCTCGCGCAGCGGAACCTTTGATACCTACCTCTCGAAGGCGCGCACAAATGGATGGATCGAGGGCACCGGCGATCTGCGCATCACGGAAGCCGGCCTCAAGGCGCTTGGGGGCTATACGCCGCTCCCAGCGGGACGCGAACTTCTTGCGCATTGGCTTGGAGAACTTGGATCAAGCGGTGCGGCGCGCATGCTCCAGGTGCTTGCGGACGCATATCCGAAAGCATTATCTCGCGAGGATCTCGGTGCTGCAGCGAATCTTTCGGATCGGAGCGGGACGTTCGACACGTATCTATCGCGGCTTCGCACGCTCGAGTTGATCACCGGCCGCGGCGAGATCCGCGCGAGCGAGGAGCTATTCGATGGCTGAGCAAGAGCGCAAACCGAAGGGCCCTCGTATCAAGCCCGACGACGCCCGCGCCTTCGCGCGCCTCGCCGCGCTGCCCGAGGGCACCGTGCTCATGGTCAACGGCAAGCAGGCGAGGGTGGAGCCGATGACCGGCAACCTCATCACGCTGAAGTTTCGCGGGCGCCTCGGCATCAAGTATCTGCGCGCTGGGATGCCGATCATCAAGGAGATCGCAGCATCTATCCCCGCTGCCACAATGATGCCAGCCGCCAAGGAGAAAGAACATGGGTAAGGGAATCAACGCAGCGCGGGCCGCGGGCGCCGGCCTCCACGCCGACGTGCTGGACGACTTCAAGGATCAACTGCTGATCGTGTTCCTGAAGCGGCTGAAGCAGAAATACGGCGACGACCTCACCTTCCAGGTCGCCGAGACCGACGACACCGGACAGGACATGTGCGCCTTCAAGATCGAGGACGGCAAATTCGTATTCGTACTGGAGAAAAAATCGTGAGCCTGACAACCGATCCGAAAGACCCGCGCCTCGGAAAGTGGGGCGGCAAGCCCGAGGACAAGCCGACTCCACAGGACGATGTCTATCTCGTCCTCAGCGACGAGGAGCGCGCCAAGGGATTCGTGCGCCCATACCGCGACGCTTACCGGCACGTCGGGCTGCCTGGGCCGAAGTACCCGCTGCGTGACCTAACCGACCAAGAACGCGAGCGTTTCAAAACCGGCGATGGTCGCGGTAACCCTTACGTGAAATTCGAGGTGTATCCAAAAGAGCTAGAGCCCCTGACAGGCAAATGCTGGACTCAGAAGCAGCTCGACAGCGTCGGCCAGGGGTGCGGCACCGTCACGACGATGGGCCGCGCGCTTTCGGAGACCTATGCACGCGATCCGCACTTCTACGGGGCGACGTATTGCTACAACTGCATGCGGCACTTCGCGGTCGGCAAGGATGGCGAGTTCGTTTGGGAAGGCACCGACGAGCGAGTCGGCACATGAGCGCTACGCCCCATACCCCAGAGAAGATAGACGATTGGCCGCGCGATCTAGCGAACGGCCGCTACCTGTGCTCGCCCGAGAAGCCGATGCCGAAAGGCGCTCCCGGTCAATGGTCGCATACCGGCGCGAAGTGGGTGCGCGACAACTACGACAGCACGGTCGATTACTACCGCTGTGTCGATTGCGGCACCTATTGGGGAAGTGAGGTAGCGCAATGACATCTTCGACCGAATCGCGCAACGACGAACCGAAGATTCCGGTCCTGTATCGGAACGGCAAAGGCGACTGGATCATGCTTGGGGACGGCGGCGAGAAGTTTGAAATCGCCATGAACGGCTCCCCGCTGGAGCGGGCCATGACCGCCATCTTTCCCTCATCGGAGAATAAAGAAACGCCCGCTTGGATCGAGGAAGAGATGCGCGACGGCGACCGGATATGCGAGGCCGCTGGCGTGCAGCGCACCGAGGGCGGAAGACTTCCCGTCGCCAAGATCATTAACCAGCTTGGCCGTCCCGTGCCGCCGCATCGCTCCGGTGGACCGCAGACTGACGACATACCTAGGGCAGAGTCCGCACCTTCGTCAACCGATAAGGTGAAGGAACGCATCGTCAGCGCCCACATCTACCAAGGCGCCATCGGGCCGCGCGTCGCAATCCGCTACGCCGACGACATGGAAGAGGATCGGCCGGCGACGGTGCTTGAGGCGATGCTGTTCGTCCCGTCCTCTACTGAACGAATAACAAGAGATGCCCCGGTCGCTCCGGGGATGATGTCGGAGGCGGAAAACCGCTTCGGGCTAGCCGACAGAGAACGCACCGCTTCGAGCGGTAAGCCCGACCCCATTACGGCGAATCCAGAGCGCCGATCCTCTCTGGAACATTCGGAGATAAAACCCGATGGCAGCGCAGGCGAAGGACGAAGTGGAGAAGTTGATCGAGAAGGCGGCAGCAGCCCCGCAACCGCACGAGGCGATGCAGTGGGCGCAGGCAGCGTTGAATGCGGCCCACGCGCGTCAGGTCGTGAAGCAAACCGCGAAGGGGTAGGCAGCAAGGGGCTTCGGCCCCCTTTCACCCCTCCGCAAGTGAACGAACCGAGCATCTGAAGGGCCAACCATCCAATCTCGTCGAAGGTCTGCCAGCCATTTTGGAAGAGGCGTCCAAGATCATCAGCGGTGAGTTGCCAATACGCGAACCGATCGTGGACGAACTGCTTGGCTTCGCTTCTGCGGCGAGTGAGATGGAAGAAGCGAATGCCGCCGTGAAAGAGACGATGCAAATCCTCGGGGAAGCACTCTCCCCAGGTGGCGGCATCCATATCGGCGACGTTCCGAGCATGGCGCGCGATGTAGTCGCCGATCTTCAGCAAATGCGGAAAGCGTTAGAGCGGATCGAGCGATGGTTTGGCGAATTCCCTCCTACCGGCCATACGTGGAAGGACGGCTCAACCATGAGTTACGGCGCAGCCTACGGAAGCAATGGTGAGCGTGACTATATGCGCGCCGTCGCTCGTCAAGCACTGAACGCGCTGGCACCATCAGATAGTGAGAGAAAGACCGATGCCTGAGCTTTACAACATGCGCGACGCCACGATGGTTGTCAGGCGCTACGCCGTGCGCATCGACCGCAAAACGAAGTGGGGCAACCCATTCGTGATCGGCAAGCACGGCACCCGCGAAGAGGTTATCGCCAAGTACGAGGCGTGGCTTCGCTCCAAGCCGGACCTGATGCTCGCCGTGAAGCTCGAACTGGCCGGTAAGGATCTGCTCTGCTGGTGCGCACCCCTACCCTGCCACGGCGACGTTCTACTGCGCATCGCAAACGACATACCCGAAGGGCGCGGATCGCTTCTGGCCGGCGCGCTGGAAAGCGGGAGCCCACATGCCGTAGCACGCGAAGCGAACCCAGGGAGCGCCGTCCCTGGCGGCGTGGCACCGTCTTCCACTAGGACGAAGGCTTGAACGTCATCAGCTCCAGCGCAGGCAACGACTCGGCAGCGCTCATCCAATGGGCGCATGAAACGAGCTTGCCCAACGTGACAGTGGCCTACATCAACACTGGATGGGGGTCTAGGAAGTGGCCTGCCCGCGTGGACCGCGTAGAGGCGCTGGCGCTGTCCTACGGCTTCAAGGCGGTGCGGATTAACAGCAAGGGCATGGAGCAGCTTGTACGCGAGCGCAAAGGCTTCCCCGGCAACGGGATGCAGTTCTGCACTACAGAGCTGAAGATCCTGCCGTTTCTTGAGTGGATAGACGGTGTTGACCCAGCAGGCTTGGCCACCGTTGTGGTGGGCAAGCGGCGGGCCGAATCGGTCGCTAGGCGCGAAACCCCGGAGTTCATCGCGTCGAGCGAGATTCATGGCGGGCGGCGGCTGTGGCATCCCCTCTACCGGCACACCGACGAGCAGCGCAACGAGCTTCTAAAGCGCGCTGGGATCGAGGTCCTGCCCCACCGCAGCCGAGAGTGCCATCCCTGCGTGAACGCGAACAGGGGAGATTTCCTGAGCCTCACGCCAGGCGAGATCGAACGGGTCAACGATTTAGAAGTAGCCATCGGCAAGCCCATGTTCCGGCCAAAGCGGTTTAGCGCCCTTGGCATCTACGGCGTGATCCAGTGGGCCGAAAAGGGGCGCGATCGTGGCGACATTGACGAGGAGATAGCTGAATGCGCGTCCCTGTTCGGCTGCGGCGTATGACCATGATTTGCGCGAAGTGCCGCCGCACGTACAACAGCGACCAAGATTACTGCGACGTGTGCTCGTGCCCGCCCGAGGGAATCTGGCAGATGCTTCGCCCGATTGAGGACGTGCCGGCACCTTTGACCGACGACATAGAGGAGAAAGGTTCTGCGTGAGCTGGCTCTTTTCGCGGGCGCTGGTGGAGGCATCCTTGGAGGGACGATCCTCGGGTGGCGAACCGTGTGCGCCGTTGAACTTGATGCCTACGCAGCGACCGTTCTTGTGCAGCGACAAAACGATGGACTTCTCCCCGCCTTCCCCGTTTGGTCAGACATTGAGACTTTTGACGGCCGACCGTGGCGCGGCCGTGTTGATGTCGTTTCTGGCGGCTTTCCATGCCAAGACATCAGCGCAGCCGGTAGAGGCGCCGGAATCGAAGGCAAGCGATCCGGCCTGTGGGTGGAAATGGCCCGCGTCATACGCGAAGTACGACCCCGCTTCGCGTTCGTGGAAAACTCGCCAGTCCTCACTACTCGGGGGCTTGGCCGAGTTCTCGGAGACTTGGCCGCGATGGGGTTCGATGCTCGATGGGGAGTGTTCGGCGCTTGCCACGCCGGCGCTCCGCACGAACGAGAGCGGATCTGGATTGTGGCCGACGATTCGCAGTACAGATGCGGACCGCGGCGGTCGCGGGGATTTGATTCAGGCGGTGCGCGGGAACCCGAATACGCACTACAAGACGTGGCCGACTCCACACGGTTTCAGCAAGGACGGTCGGAGCAACGGCCCGAGTGGGAACGAGCTGGGGCGAGCAGTGAACAAGAGCTTTCCTACGCCTGTATCGACGAGCGCGACGGGCGGGAGGAAGGGGCTGGACGGCGGAGCGCACGCCAGGCAGAGGATGGTAGAGGAGCATGGCGAGGAAGCCATGCGCGAACTGATTGGTGGCTCGCTGAACCCGACGTGGGTCGAGTGGCTGATGGGGTGGCCGATCGAGTGGACCGCCTTAAAGCCATTGGAAACGGCCAAGTTCCGGCAGTGGCTGCGCTCGCATGGCGCACGCTGACGCAAGATTGGTTCAATGGAGATGCGGAGATACCAGGACGTGGCTGAATCGACCGCCATCGCCTGGACCGATGCCACGTTCAACCCGTGGATCGGCTGCACGAAGATCTCCCCCGGTTGCGATCATTGCTACGCCGAGGCGCTGGACAAGCGCCACCGCTGGCAGGGCGCGTCGCACTGGGGTGTCGGTGCGCCGAGGATGCGTACCAGCGCGGCGAACTGGCGCAAGCCGCTCACGTGGCAGAAACACGCCGAGAATGGCCTGCTGCCAGACGGCAAGACGCCGCGCCACGGGCGCCGGCCGCGGGTGTTCTGCGCATCGCTTGCCGATGTGTTCGATAACCAAGCGCCAGACGAGTGGCGCCGGGACCTATGGGACCTGATTGAGCTCACGCCCGGCTTAGACTGGCTGCTGCTCACGAAGCGCATCGGCAACGCCGTGCGCATGCTGCGCACGCACGACTGGGCCGCCTCGACGCGATGGAACGTTTGGCTCGGCGCGACAATCGTCAACCAGGAAGAGGCGGACCGCGACATCCCGAAGCTGATCGCCACGCCAGCCCGCGTGCGATTCGTGTCCTACGAGCCGGCGCTCGGCCCCGTGGACTGGACGCGGTTCAAGGGGATCGACTGGCTCATCATCGGTGGCGAGAGCACGCAGGGCGCAAAGGCGCGGGAGTTCCCGGTGTACCTCGCACGGAACAGCCTGCGCGCCGCCCGTCGGATCGGCGCCGCGCCTTTTATCAAGCAACTCGGATCCAATGTCATCGATCGCAATGACGCAGGCTTCGAAGGCGACGGCGACGACTACTGGCCCGCGGGCACGGCCGACAAGGTCGAGCACAACCCGAGCGGCTACCTCGAGGAGCACCAGGGCGCGCCGGTGCGCGTGCACCTGCATGATCGCGCCGGTGCTGATCCGGCAGAGTGGCCCGAGCGACTGCGCGTGCGGGAATTCCCGGTCTGATGGGCTGCAACCACGTCAAGGTCCCGGGCGGCGGCTTCGCGATCGTCTGCGGCCGAGGCCGTCCGACGCCGAGATGCCGCTGGTGCGTGAGCAGGCCGGGCAAGTTTCAGTGCGACTGGAAGATCGGCCCCGGCAAGACCTGCGACAAGCACATCTGCCCCGAGCACGCTCAGGAGGTCGCGCCGAACAAGCACCTTTGCCCTGAGCACCAGAAAGCCTACGCGGCCTGGTTGACCGATCGGCAACCAAAGGAAGCCCCATGAGTACCGCGCCAATGCATTGTGACGGCCAAGGCGCCGCGCAGCCGGGTCAACGGGCCTGCGACGTGTGTGGAACGTTCTTCACGCCCAAGCGGTCCTGGCAGCGCTTCCACAGCGACGAATGCCGCAATGCCTTCCACGCCGCCGAGGCCCGCAAGGCGGCCATCCGGGAGGCGGCGCCCGATCTGTTCGAGGCGCTGCTCGCCGCGCGCGCCGCCATGCGCGGCACGGACCTCGAGCACGTCTGGATCAACTACCCGGAGGAGCCGGCGCTTGAGCTGGGCACCAAGATCGACCAGGCGCTCGCAAAGGCGGGGCACAAGCCTTGAACTGCCCGGTCTGCCGGCAGGAGACCATCGTGCTGCGCAAGGACGGCGCCGAGCGCCGGCGCGAGTGTACGGCCTGCCACCATCGGTTCGTCACCGTCGAAGTCCCCAAGGATGAGCAGTTGCGCCAGCAGGAGGCGGTGCAGACCGTGATCGAGGCGGCCGAGAAGCTGAAGGCGGCGGCGTAGAATCCATGCGCGTGGGGAGGAAGCGCACCAAAGACCAGCAGCTGCCGCTCGGCGTGCGCCCGATTGGCAAGCGTCTGTTCTGGCAGCCGCCCACCGCCCGCGAGCGCGCTGAGCGCAAGAAAAACGGCCTGCCGGCTTCCGTTCCCCTCGGACCCATCGTGCGCGTGCGCGGCCGAATCGAGCTCACCAAGGCGCAGCGCCTCAAGTGGGCCGAGATCTCCGGCTTCCGCGACGCCGAAAGCGCGGGCACCGTCGGCGAGCTGCTCACCCTCTTCTATGCCGGCCCGGTGCTCACCGCGCGCAACGGCAAGCCACGCTCCGCGAACACGGTCCAGCAGTACCGCTGGCGCGAGGCGGCGCTGCGCAAGCGCTTCGGATCATCCAAGTACGGCAGGACCGAGGCCGATGTCGCGCGCGGCAACGGGCTCGGCGCCGGCCTGATTCAGCAGTTCATCAGCGAGAGCGGATCGCTCGGCCGCGCCTACCTCGCCATCCTCGACCATGCGTTCGACTGCGGCATCCTCGCAAACCTCACGACGTACAACCCATGCGACAAAGTCATCGCGCCGGCCGGTAACGCCCGCACGCGCGAGCCGCTGGAATGGGAACTTGAATGCCTGGCGGTGCTCGCGACGCCCGTGATCGAGCTGATCCTGGATTGCAAGGCGATCAGCGGCTATCGAATCTCGGAAGTGCTGCGCGTGCATCGGCGCGACATGAACGCCGAGGGCATCCGCTTCAAGGTGAAGGGCGGGAAGTGGGAAACGCTGCTTTGGTCGCCTGGACTGCGCGACCTCGTCGAGCGCGCGGAAGCGCTGCCGACCGCCAGCCGATTTCCGGCATCGCCGCTCTTCCCGCACAGCCGCGGAAAGGCCTACAGCTACGCCGGCTGGCACAGCGCCTGGCGTGACGTGAAGGATAGGACCAACGCCGCGCTCGCCGCGGGCGGCATCATGGATCCCGACACGCTCGCGATAGCGCCCGGCCTATCGATCGAGGATCTGCATGTGCACGACGTGCGCTCGAAGGTGCACGACGACGCCGAGGCGATGGGGCGAGAGGGCCACGAGCAGCTCGGCAATACCGAGCGCGTCGCCGATAAGCATTACGCCAGGAGAGAGAAGAGGCGCACGCCGCTGCGGTAGGAATTGTGAAAGAAATCCGGGGATGTGAAATTTGCCCGCCCAAGCCCCGAAGAATCAAGCATCTACATCCGCATCGATTACACGCTGTTAACCCCGCCGCCACTATGAAACTGTCGTTTTTCTTTCACAATTCCAGCCTGTTTTAGGGCCGCCATTTGCTAGGGGCAGCACCGAATTGTGAAATCAATACGGGATATACGGCGACTTCGAGAACTTCGCGAAGTGCAGCTGGCCCATCTCCATGAAAAGGTGGTTCACGCCCATCTCGCGCGCGTAGCCAGCAATTTGCTCGCCGGTGTAGAAGTAGAGCGGGCAGTCGAGACCTTGCAGCCTGTAGCGCATCACACGCAACCAGGCGCGCAGCGTGCCGGCGCGAGGGAATGACGCAATGATGAGCTTCGGCTCGAGCAGCAGGAGCCTCTTCAGCATCGGCAGCGGGTCGGAGATGTAGTCGAGCACGCCGAGGATCGCGACGGCATCGTAGCGCTCGCCCGGGCGCACCACGCGCGAGCCATCGGCAACGACATCGTCCTGCAGAAATGTGCATCGGTCGGCCACGCCGGCGGCCTCGGCAAAGTGCCTCGCCTGGTCAAGCATGCCGGCTGAAAAATCGACGCCGACGACGGTGTGCCCAGAGCGCGCGAGCGGAATGCAAAGCCGCCCGGTGCCGCTTCCGACATCGAGCACCCGCTGGTGTTCGCCCAGCTTGTTCACGAGCTCGACGGTCATGTCAACCCGCTCATAAATGTCCCTGCGCAGCCACCGATCAAGGAAGCTGCGCTTTGCATAGATCGCGTCGAAGTCGCCGACCATGCTGTCCCAGTAGCCTGCGGAGGATTGCTTCACGTAGTCGTTCAAATGCCTAGTACCTCCCGTGCTGGGCCGAAGCGGAAATCGCGGCAGAGTGCCTCGAGCCGCGCCTCGGTCTTGTTGAGATTCACGCGGTGCCTCACCCGATTGCCCAGATCAGCGTTTATCACCGGCTGCTCGGGATCGAGCTCCCACGGGTGGATGTAGACCATCGCCGGGCGCCCGTCGGCGTTCATGGCCGCGATCGCATGCTTGGTGACGGCGTATGGATAAAGGCGCAGGTAGCCGCCGCCGGCGACGGGCAAGATCTTGCCCAGCACGCTGACCGTGCTCATGGGGAATTCCAACATCCCGCCGCACACCTTGTACGGCCTGGTCGGCGCGCCGTCGATGCCGTAGCGCTCGCGCTTGAACGGGAAGATGCTCGAGTCGTAGCGAAAGCCGAGGCCGTTGAGCACCTCGAGCGCCCACAGCGAGTCGTGCCGGATGGAAAACGACGGCGCCCGGTGGCCGAGGATCGGACCGTCGTAGCTCTTCCTCACCGCTTCGATCGCGCGTCGAAGATCCGCCTCGAAGGCCTCGGGAGTCTGCTCGTAGATGAGGCGGTGCTCGTAGCCGTGGATGCCGATCTCGTGGCCGCGGCGTGCCACCTCGCGCACCGCTTCCGGGTAGCGTTCGGCGATCCAGCCCAGAAAAAAGAACGTCGCGCGCACCTCGTGCCGCTCGAGCGTTTCGAGGATCTTCGCCAGGCCGATCTGAAAGCGCGGCTCGAATTTTTCCCAGTCGGCACGGCTCACGACGCGCTCGAAGCCCGTCACCTGAAAATAGTCCTCGACGTCGAACGAGAGCGCGTTCAGCACTAGGCCGCCCGCTGGGCGAAGGCGCGACGCTTGATCTGCGCGAGGAATTCGTAGGTGGCCTTCCTCGCCGCGAGCGGCAGCATCGCGTAGAGGTTGTGCATCACGACCATCGCGAGCGCCGGCACGAAGTAGCCGTAGTTGTGCCGGTGTCGCCACACAATGCGGAGCGCGCAGCGCGTGCTCACGCGCATGGTGCGATAGGTGGCCCCATCGCGCCATACACGATACGAGCCGAAATACTGCTGGAAGTTGTAGAACTCGCCGACGCACCCGAGCTTGAGCCAGAAATCCCAGTCCGCGAAGCCGTCGAGCGTTTCCTCGTAAAGCCCGATCATGAAGGCGGCGTCGCGACGGTACATGCATGTCGTGTGCACCATCGGGTTCGCCATCAGCGCTCGGCGCTTGATGTCGGCATCGTGCTCGGGCTTGAGGTAGCGCATCACCTCGCACCCGGTCTCGTCGGTGGCGACGATGCCGCCGCTGCAGCCCACCACGCCTGGATGCGCCTCAAGGTAGGCGAGCTGCTTCTCGAGCTTCGCCTCATCGGTCCACAGGTCGTCGTCGTCGAGGATGGCGATGTATGGCGCAATCGCCGCACGAACGCCGAGGTTCGTCGCGCGGGCAATGTTGCCCTTTACCGGCTGGTGTGCGTACTGGATCCGATCGTCGGCGCGCTGCAGTTCGAGGATGGCATGACGGGTCGCTTCATCACGCCCGTCCTGAACGATCACGATCTCCAGATCCTTGAGCGTCTGCCGCTGGATGCTCTTCACGGCCTCGCGCAGGTACGCCGGCCGGTTCATTGTACAAATTACAACGCTGATGCGAGGCTGCCACATCATCGCTTCCTTCGGAGCGGGCCCTCGATGAACACCGCGGCCGCGACGCCAATCGGCGCGGCGATGAGGATCACCCAGTAATAGCTTCTTATGGTCGGCATCAATTCCCCCACCGTCATAAGGCAGGGATTCTAGCCGATGAGCGCCCCCGCGCGCGGGTGAGCTATCGCCCGTTGGGCATCTGGGCGATCAACCCGTCTTTTTCCTTGCTTCCGCGGCTCGAACCGAACTCGAAGTCGAACGCAGTGCCGATGTTGCGTGCGAACATGCCGCCGATCGTGAGTAGGAACCCCCCCACGGCGCTCGCGCCGTCGACCTTACCGAGAGAGAGCAGTCCGGCGATGGCGATTACCGCGACGAAGGCACATATCAGCATCACGTCTGCTCGACGATTCTGGCCAGCATTCACCTTGCGCACCTCGACATCGCGCGCTCGGGCGTTCGCGCGGTCGGCGAGGTAGACCTTCTCGAGCTCGGTGTCGGCGGCGAGCACCGCAAGGTTGAACTGCTGCGCGAACTGCTGATTTTCGCGCATGGCGGCAAGCGCGGCCTCGGGCGACTGCGTTCCAGTGACCGTCTGCGCGATCTGCACGACGCGCTCGGCCATGGCAACCGGTTTTTCGCCTACACCGAAGTAGCGAAGGATCGAGGGAGCAAACTGCGCAAGGCTGAGTGCGATCGTGATCGGGTCCATCAGTAGCTCCAGATCCAGGGCCGGGGCTGGCCTTCGGCCGCCGGCAAGTCGTCGATGTGGATGAAGCGACCGGCGCCCTTCTGCTGCACGCCGATGCCAGTGAAGCCCTCCTCGAGCGCGATGCGCACGAGGTCGAGCGCCCGGTTGCCGATCACCGCGAAGTCGACCGCCCGGCCGGTGGTGTGCGGTCCCTTCTCGCCAGTCTTGCTAACCTTGGCGTTGTAGGCTGCACAGCGCGCACAGCTCGTCACCGGAAGCGGCAAGCCGAAGCGCACGCGCACCCGCTCTACCTTGTCCATGAAGTCGCGCTCCGGCAGCATTCCGCAGCCGCACTTGCAGGCGAGCTCGGCGCTCGAGAAGTGCTCGGTGAACTTCACGACTCAGTGCCGAACATCGGATCCAGGTTGCCACGCCCCATCTGGCAGCTCTGCGCGACCGCGCTTGCGAGGTCCATGGGCGCGATGCCCTGCACTTCCTTGCGCGCGGCGAAACGCACCGCGGCGACCATGAGTTCGCGCCACTTGTTCGCTTCGCCCCCCCCCAGTGCCTCGGCGTAGGCGTCCTCCATCACTGCCGCGCGCTTCTCGGCGGCTACCTCGTTCTTTCGAAGCGCTGCGGCCATGAGCACCATGTCGGCGACGAGGCTGCATTCCTGAGCGCTCGACACGTGCGGCGCCGCGTGAGCATGCTTCACCGCCAGGAGGGCGACTAGGCCGATGAATGCGACCGCCATGAGCGCCACGCCGATGACGCGCCGAAGGTAAGCGCGCTGCTCGCGCGCGTCGGCGAGGTCAAGCTCGGAACCGCGAACGAAGTTCAGCATGTCAGCCCCCTCTTGTGAGTAGTCTTTCCGCTGCCGCCACGACAAGCGCCACGAGGCCGGCGAGGCCCCCAGCCATCGCGAGCAGCGCCGCCTTTGCGCCCTTCGCCTGGTTGAGATCCGCGTGCGCCTGCGCGATCTGGTCGTCGATCTTCTCGTGGCGCTTGTCGTGCGCCTCGATGTAGTCGCGCATCATGGTGGTGAGCGAGTCGACCTTACCCCCAACCTCGCCGACCATCCTGTGCAGGTCGTCGTTCATCGGGCATCCCCTAGTGCGATCGCCCGACCACGCCTCGCAGCATGGCGTCGAACGCCTTCACCTTCGAAACAGTGAGCTCCTCCGCGAACACGCCGAGGTACGCATACGGACCCTTGAACGGGTAGCGCGTGCCGCCAGACGTGAAGTAAGTTCCGAAGACCGCTGTCAGGTTCTCCATCGCCGTGTAGGCGCCGGAGTTGCTGTCGATGTCATCGACCCGCACACCGTCGCGGTAGAGCTTGATGCCCAAAGCAACGGCCGAGCCGCTGTAGGTCATGATGTAGGTGTGCCATCCTCCGGTGTCGCTCAGTGCCGTGTTATAGGCGCGGCCAATATAGCCGGCCGAGCTGTTGTCGAACATCCTGGCGATGAGAACGCCAGTGCCGTCGGTGTAGAAGATATATTCCTTGTCGCCGCCGCCGGCATCGTTGAACTTGGCCGCAAGGGTCATGTCCAGCGTGTTCGCCGGCTTCACCAGCGCCACGATGGAGAAGGCGCTGTCGGTGGCGCCGTTGCCGAAGGTGAAGTCGTTATGGTCGGCTACGTCCGCGTAGTGCGATCCGGTGGTGAAATCGATGTACTGCTTGCGGCCGGCGATCCGCGGTGTCAGCCCTTTGACGTCGGTATCGCTCGTGAGGTTATGCGCCAGCGGGCCTTTATCGGAAATCGTCGTGCCACTCGATGCATCGAAGACCCACAGGCCTCGCACGTTCGCGCCGACGATGGCGTAAGTGTCGGCGATCAGCCTGCCCTTGGTCGCCTCGACATCCAAATTGACGACGTTCGACGAATACAGCCCGAGTCCATTCACACCGTCGTGGTAGGCGTCGATGACGATGTTGTCGTAGAGCGCGTCGGACTCGACCGCGTAGCGCGTATTGGCCTCGATCGTTCCGCCCAGCCAGTTGATATGCGTGACGTAGGTTTCGAAATCGAGACCGCTACCTGTGTTCTGCTCGCTCACGCTGTTCGTGAACGTGATGAGCCCCGCGTTCTTCAGGTGCGCGCCGTGCGAAGTATTCGACTGGAACCAGCATGAGTCGCACTGCAGCGTGGAGACGAGATTCAATGACGAGGTGCCGACGACGTCGAGGCCGTACAGGTTCGAGGTCGCTGTGAAGTTCGAGAGGATGTTCCCGTAGCCGTTTGTGTTGAACCTCACACCGGCGCGCGTTGCATTTTTCGCGATGACCTGCACGATGCGCCCGCGGCTTGAGGACGTGATCGAAATCGCGTCCGCCGTGCCGGTGACGTTCGTCATGTCGACCGTGAGGTACTCGATGGCGAAATCCGTCGCGCTCGAAATGGTAATGGCGTGGAAACCGGAGCCGGTCGGCTTGATGATCGTTCCGGTCTTGCTCGAGCCGCGCAGAACCACGCCGGTCGGTAGCGTGATCGTGGCCGAGGTCTTGCAGGTGCGTGCGGGTAACTTGACGATGCCGCCGGAGGTGGTGACGGCCGTTACCGCCTTGTTGATGGCGGCGATGTCGTCGGTGGTCGTGTCACATTTGGCACCGTAGGTTTCGACGCTCACTTCCGACGGGGCCGCTGCGATGTTGCCAGTGCCGAGGACGAGCGCGGCCAGAACGACGAACCACCAACGCATGAAGGTATTGAGCTTCATTGTCATCTGCCCCTAAAAAAGCTTCTTGAACCGCCCAACGCCACCGGCGTCGAGCTGAATGATCGTGCCGCCGTCGTCGGCGGTCGCGTCGGCAGAGTCCCACCAGTAAAAGCCGCCGCCGCCATCGCCGGCAGTCGCGAAGCCCCTCACGAGGTAAGTCGCTTTCCCGGAAGGCTTCGCCATGGCCTTGAGCGCAGCGACGCTGTCGACCACGCCGATGCCGTTGCGCTGCGTCTCCAAGGCAAAGAGCGCGCGCAGCGAACGGAAGTCGAGGCCGCCGAGCATTAGGTGAAGTCCCCAACCTCGGAGAAGATGTAGATCGTCTTCCCGGCTGTGACGGCGACCTTCGACTTGAACTTGAGGTCGGACCCCGTCGCGAGGTCGATGAACTTCGCGATTCCGTCGGATTGCAGACCTGGCATGCGCGTGCCTGCAAGGCCGTTCACTGCGTTCGTCGCACCATCCGTGCCTGCGCCGGCGGCCACCGCGATCTCACCGAGCACGTGGTCCACGCCGCCGATCGTCACGCAGACCTGCAGCGTCTGCGCCGCGGTGTCGTCCGACGTGATGTGCAGCGCCTTGACTCGCGTTCCGGCAGCAACGGGCGCGACGCCGAGCGTCTTAAACGCGGTGCCATCGGCGTTCTGGATGCGAATCGCCGGGTTGCGGACAGTGCTGATGAGGGTCGGGTTTGCGCTCATGGATTAGAGCCCGTTATAGAGTTGGTGGTTAAGGATCGCGATGCTGGGGCGCAGCTCGTCGTCGAGCTCCTGGATCGCAGCCTGTACGGTGACCGCAGAGATCTTCGAGGTCGGAGCAAAGCTCGTCGTCGCGGCGGTCGCGTTCGCAGTGACCTGGCCCCACTTATCCGCCGCAAGATCATCGGCGAAGACTCCGGCGGTGTGCGCCGTCATGCAGACGTAGACGATGCCGCTTTGCTTGACGAGGTCGCCCTTCGCGTAGACCGTGCCGGTGAGCCAGGCGCCGCGTACCGCCCAAGCCGTGCTCGAGAGAAGCGCGAGGACCTCGCTCGAGAGCGTCTGGATGAGCACGGTGCCGTCGAGCAGCGCGCCGTCGTCGCGCTGAATGAGCGCGAGGTTCGTGAGGATCTGGTCGAGCGTGCTCTTGATCGCGGTGAACAGACCGTCCAGCGCGGCGGTGCGCACGCTCGCGCGACCAGCGACGGCGTTCGCTTCTTCGTCGCTGAAGTCGACCGTGATGACGAATTGAACGGGCTGCGCCATTTCTTATTGGCCTCCGTCGGCGAGCCGAGAATAGGATTTAAGCGCCCACGAATAAAGCGCGAGCCCCGAGGAGCGGCGCGGAAGCGAACGCAGCGCGGCGTCAGCGGGCACCTCGGCGGCTGGCAGCGCGCAAGGCACATCGCCACGCAACGAGCACTGCAGCGCCGTCCTCGAGATCGTCATTTCGAGTAGCCCAGCCCCTTGTCGATCGCGTCCTTCATGTCCGGCTCTTTCTCCTCCGGCTCGTCGTCCTTACCGGCGTAGGCCTCGACCACGCGCAGCTCGACGCGCAATTCGTTCCGGTTGCTCCACGGGTCGTTGTCAGCCGATTGGCGAGACTCGAGCCCGCGCACCGTGCCCTTGAGCTCCACAACTACCTGGCCGCCGACTTCCAGGGCGGCGATGATCTCCGGCGAGACCGGGATCGACACGGTCGGGTAGCGCTTCGCTTTCTTCCTCGGCGACTCCATCGCCGTCATGTGGTCCGGCTCTGGCTTGACTTTGTAGACGGGCATAGGGGCCTCGGTTGCGCGTGCGCTGTTATTGGGCGTAGGCTTGCGCCATGCCCGGGTTCGAAATCGACGGCGACAAGCTCAGGAGCGCCCTGCCGGCGCCGACTTCGAGCACCTGGGACGACATCAAGATGGTCGCGTTCGTCATTGCAGGGCCGCTGCTCCTTCTGGGGTCTGTGCTCCTGCTCGTGGTATCGCTGCTCGCACGTCTTTGACGAACTGGCGGACTTCCTTCCGCTCGTCGCCGTTCATGTAGAGCGATTGCTGGAAGAGCTGATTCAACTGCGCCGGCAGCTGCTCGACCGGCTTACGGGTTGACTCAGCAAGCCAGCGCACGACCTTCGGGCTCGTCATGACCCGCGCACCGAGGTTCGCCGCGCCGACGCCGCCGGCGATGCTCGCCGCGGTGCCGACCTGGCCGGTCAGAAGCGAGATCACGAAACCGCCCGCGGTCATGTAGCCAGCGGCGGCCGGCGCCGTGCCCGAGGGATTGGCGAAGACCTGCGAACCCTCACGGATGTTTGCTGCGACCTTGGCGATCTTGTCGAGGTCCAAGCGCATCTGCTCGGGCAGCGATGAGAAGAGCACGCGCTTCGAATCTGGACTGATGCGGTTCCAGTTGGTGAGGAAGGTCTCGCTCGAGAACACCTCGCCGAGCTCGTTCTGCTTGCCGGGCGTGGCGACGCCCAGCCGCCGTAGCATCGTGGCCGCCACCACCTTGCGGCTCTCCGGCTGCAGGCTCTTCATCACGCCAGAGATCGTCGTCGCGCCTTCCTTCGTGCCGGAGATCGCGGCCTGGAAGATGTCCTCCGGGTCGCCCTTCGCGACGATCGGCTGCAGCACGTCCTCGATGCGTTGCATGCCGGCGCGGTGGAAGTTGTTCGCCCGCACGAAAGCGGCCTCGGCCTTTGGCCCGGCGCCGCGCGCGGCTTCGGCCATGTCCCGAGAGAGCGCACCGTAGAGTTGCTTCCACTGCGCGGTCGAGATGTCGTCGGTGAGCGAGGGATTGGCGATCTTTTCGCCCACGGCAGAGCGCAGCTGCTTCAGCGCCTCGTACGGAATACCGCCGTTCTTCCCAGGAATGATGGTCGGCAGCGGGTTACCGTCCGGGCCGAGCAGCGAGGGCGGCAGCGGCACGCCGTGCGGTCCCTTCGCTCCGACCGGCGTTCCGGGGATCACCTTCGCCGGCTGCGCCGCGGCGTCGGCGCTGAGGGCCTCGGCCACGTCGCCGATGCGCGGCGTCTTGATGAGCGCTGAGGTGCGCTCGGCCCCCTTGATCGGCGCGGTGAGCTGCTTGAGCTTCGCCAGCGTGTTCGTGGCCTGCACCTGCGTCGTGCCCGGGATGTGGTTGTCGAGCGCGTCGTAGAGCCTGCCGGAGGCGGCCTTGAAATCGTCCACGAAGTGCTCGAGCCCGCCCTTGATCGCGCGCCCGGCCGGTGCGGCACCGGTGCGCCCAGCAAGGCTGCGCGCCATGTCCTCGACCTTGCCGCCGAGCGCCAGGCTCTCGGCTTGCGCCTTGGATGCCATCCTGCCGGCGGCGCCAGGCGTCTTCGCGAGCACGCTCTCGACTGCGCGATTCGCGCGCGACTCGGTCGCCTGCCCTACCGTCGGCGTGCCGGCGCCGGCCTCTTCGAAGGTCTTGATGTTCTGCGCGACGCGTTGGCGTCCCGCCTCACCACCGCGCATCGCCGCGCGCGTTGCCGCAGCGGCCAGGGCAGGAACCGCAGGCAGCGCCGCGCCGGCCACGCCTGCGGCCATCTGGGCGCCTGGCCCGCCGCCCTCTTCGCGGACCACGCTCGCCGCGCCTGGCCCGGTAGCTCCCGCCGTCACCTGCAGACCTGGCGCGGTCGAGAGCAATTGCCCGATCCTCTGGACCAGCGGCGTCGCCGCCTTCGCCATGCCACGGCCAAGGCCGACCATGCCGCCCGCGCCCGCCATGCCGCTCGCCACGTCCTCGGCGATGCGCTCTGTCGGGTTCTCTGCCTCGGGCAGCCCGAGCTTCGACAATGCATTACGGACCGCTTGGGACGACTGCAGGCCGAGGGCATCCCCGATCATGTTCGGCAGCGCCGTGATTCCCTGTACGCCCGCCCTGGCCGTTCTGCCGACCGCGCGGACGACCTGCGCAGGCAGCGACCGCTTCTCATCTGCTTCGAGCTGCGCGATGAGCGCGGGATCGGTGACCGGCTTCAGGCCTTCAGGTGCCGCGCCGCCCTCGAGCTGGGCGAGAAGTTCAGGGTCGGTGACGCGCTTCACGGCTGGAACCACTGCCCGTTGATCTTCACGAACTCGACCTCGCCGATCTTCTTGCGCGCCTGCACCTCTCCTGCGGGCAGGTTGTTCTTCGGCGCGCCGCGCCGTGCCGGTTCGGTGATCACCTGGTCGACCGGGATCCTGTTCTTCTCGGCAATCGCGCGGTAAGTCGTTTCAGCCTGGCGGTAAGTCTTCTCGCGCTGCGTCACCGCGTTGTCGAGCATCGCCACGAGCTGCGCGCGCGTCTCCGGCGTCATGCGGCCCTTGCCCATGACCAGAGAGCGCATCTCACCCTTGATCTTCTCCGGCAAGGTGGCCGCCTCGCCGGTGAGCTTGAGCTCGCCCTCGCGGACGACCGAGTTCGGGTCGAGGGTCTTGCCGACCGCGTAGGCGATCTGGATATCCCCGGCCCTGGTGTCCGGCGTGTTGCGTGCGGACTCGACGAGCGCGATCACATCCTTGTACGCCTTCACCTCCGGCAGGTCGTTCCATTCCTTGCGCAGCGTCGTCACGTCCTTGAAGTCGGCGGGCGGCTTGGTGCGCTCGGTCTGTGTCTTCGCGCTATCGAGCGCGGCCGCGGCGCGTTCGCGCTCGGCTTTCGCGCGGAGCTCGGCGACCGTGCCGGCAAGGACCATGTTCGCCGGGTCTGCAGCTGGGTCAGCTGCCACGTCTCCCGTGGCCGGCGCGAACGTCGCGCCCGTCGTGCCGATGTTCTCGTGCAGCTTGATCTGCGTGCCCGGCGTCGCGCCCTGGCTGATCGCCGATGCGGTATCCAGGTCGCCTTTGGCGATCGCGTCCTGCACCGCCTGCACTAGCGCCTGCGTCTGCACGTTGCCCGCGGCGCCGGTGAGCTGCTCGGCGTTCGTCTTCCCGGTGCCGAGCAGGTTCGCCTGCGCGGCCGCCAGAGCGCTGCGGAAGAGCCGCTCCTGCCCGGGCGCGACGCTCTCTGGCTTCGCGAACGTGACGTCGGGCATGAGGTTGCCTTCGTCGTCGTACTCGATCGCCGGGCGCTCGCGCGCGCCGCTGATCGCCTTGTAGAGGCGCGTGGCGTCCGGAAGATCGATGCCGGCAGAGTGGGCGGCGAACTCGGTGCGCCGTTGCGGTGCGATACGCTCAGCTTCCTCGGCGGCCGCCTGCTCGCGGCGCAGCGCCTCTGCCTCGAGCCGCGCCTTCTCAACGAGCGAGAGCTTCTGCGCCGTCTCTGCCGCGGCTTGGTCGGCCTGGATCTCCTGCAGGGGATTGAGCGTCTGACCCGCGCCGGCGATCAGGTTGCGGATCGAGGCCGTTAGGCCGTTCATGGGCTTGGTGCGGAAAAGCGGCATCAGCGCCCCCAGATTCCGAACGCGCTACGCAGCCGATCTCGCCAGCCCGGCTGCTGGGGCGGCAGCATCCCCCACTCCGGGTCTCCGGGGATCGGCGTTGGCGTCGGAGCCGCAGGCTTGCCGGCGCCGCTGATCAGCATTCCCTGACCCCCACCGACCATCACGTCGCCGGCAAGGTGCGCCCACGGGTTCGCGCGTACCGCGCTGATGTCCGTCTGGCCGGCGCGCGCGGCATTCCCGATGGCGGCGTTCGCCGCGTCGACATCGCCTGACGCAGCGCCGAAGCGCAGGCCGTGCCGAAGCTGCTGCTGGCCAGGCGCGGACATCACGGCGAGCTGCTCGATCGCGCGGCGCGTGCGCTCGGCAATGCGGTTCGCCGCCGCCTCGTTCGCGGCCGAGTAATCGCTCGAAGCCTTCGCGGCGATCGGTGGCGCATCGAACGCCTGCGCGGCGCCGACGCCGGTGTCCATCGACTTCGCGCGCTCGGCGGTGAGTTGCGCGAGCTCGGCAGCGCGCGCATCGGGGGTCTGCTTCTCGAGCAACCTCTCCGTCGCCCGCTGCATCTCTCCGGTCTTGCCGACCTGGTACTGGCGAATGGCGTCCGCGAACGCCTGCTTTCGCTTGTTGGCCTTCTCGTCGGCCCGCGCCTTGATGAGCGAGCCGGCGATCATGAGGGCGACAGCGGCCATGGTCGCTAGGCCGTCGGCGTGACGCGCCCGGCCGTCTGGCGCTGCGGAAAGTACGTCGAGAGCTGGTTCTTGTAGCGCGCGAGCAGCGCGGCTTCCGGCGACTGCGCCGCGTTCACTGTGTCGGCCGTGGTCCGGAAAAGGTCCGAGAAGAGGTCGGCGCGCTGCTGCGACTGGGCGCCCCGGAGCGCGTTCTGCAGACCTCGGTTCGCGCTCGTCACCGCGTCTTCGCCGGAGCCGGCGTTCACGAGGTTGATGGCGTTCAGCCGCTCCTGCTCGCGCTGGCCGATGAGCGAGTTCACCGCGGCGGCCACGGCTTGATCGATGCGCGTCGCGCCGAGGTCGCGGTTGCCGCGAAGCTCCGAGAACTGGTTCACGTCCTCCGAGCCTCCAAGCTGGCCGGAGCGTGCGAGCTTGAAGCGCAGGCCTCGCTCCGCGGTCTGGTACTGCCGCCCCAGCTCGTCGGTGTAGAAGCCGCGGTTCGCTTTCGCGAGCTCGGCCTCCTCGCCCGTCATGCGCGCCTTGGCCGCCTGCGCCTCGGGGTCGTCCCCCATGCCGTAGATTTTCGCGATGCGCTCCCGAAGCGCGGCTTTGCGGGCTTCCTCGGCCTGCTGCGCCGCCAGCGCGCCGTCGCCGACGTTCGGCCCCTCGGGCCCGCCGCCGAAAACGCCTTTCACGATGTTGGTCGCGCTCTTGATGACGCTGCTCATGCAGCACCTCCCTCGATCAGCGAATACACCATGACGTTCTCGCCGCGTGCGGTGTAGCTGCGCAGCGTCCCCTCGCAGGTCAAGCCGAGCTTCTCGGCGAAGCGGCGCGCGATCTGGTTATCTTCGTAGACCAGCATCTCGAGTCGCTGGTAGCCGAGGTGGCGCCGCACCTCGCGGAAGAAGACGAGCGCGTGCTTCACGTATCGCTCCCAGCCGTCGCGGGCGGCGAACCACAGCGTCCCGACGTTCGTCGGCGCACGGGCAACGCCGGTGACGAACTGCACCTTCCAGCCGTCGGTGACGCAGGCGTAGCCCACGTCGCTCATTGCGCATTCGAAGGCCCAGCCCGTCAGGTCGTCGCTTCCGCGCAGGCCGGTGATCTCGTGCCGATCGCGCGCCCGCAGGAAGGGGATGAGCGAAAGCAGGTGCAGGACCGTGAGCGGCATCAGACAGGCCCCAGCTTTTCGTACAGGAGAGAGAGCGCCGAGATCTCGAAGGCCTCGTCCTTCTGGTGCTGGATGTGCGGCGCGATGCGCGTCGCCAAGAGCTCCACCGGATGAAGGTTGCCCGGCTCGGTGATCGCCGGGTACTCGTAGCTGTCGGTTTCGCGCCATGCCGCAATTTCCGGGTCGTACCACTGTTGGCTTATCGTCCATTTGCCAGTGCCGATCACATCCATCGCCATGAACTGTTTCAGCACCCCCGGCGAGCGCGCGTCCTGCGCGTACATCTGGATATCGACCAGCGGGATCGAGCTCACGCCGTCCTTGTAGACCGCGTCGCTCACCTTGTAGACATCGTCGCCCGTGCGAACGTAGAGCTCCTGGTTCAGCACGCAGGCGTCGTTGATCGTGAAGGGCAGGGTGAATTTTGACCATGCGCTAAGTTTCGACGTCCGGCTAAAGCTGTAGGCCCACACGGTCGAGCCGTTGATGCACCAGAACTGCCCGAGCTTCGGGTAGTAGAGCGACAGCGGGTCGTCGGTCGAAAGAATCTGCGCGTTCACGAGCGCATCGATCGCGCTGCCCACGTCGTTGTCTTGCAGGTTGTTCGTGATCACCACGAGCGACATCGACCGGAAGCCGGTCTGCGCCTTGAAGAAAAGGTCCTGCGACACAGGGCCAGCGGCCCTCGCGTAGACCGTGCCGATGCCCTCGATGTTCGACGTGAGCAGGATGTTCGCAGGCGCCGGATCCGCTGCCCAGAGCTGCGCGTTGTCGCTGAAAAATACGGCGAGCGAGGACTTGCCGAAAAGGTTGATCGCGGTGACCTGATCCGAGCCTCGCGCGTAAAGACCTGCGGCGATGAAGCCCGCATCCGAGGCAGTGGTCCAATCGCGGGGATTCCCGGTCTTGCAGTAGCGCACCGTCGTTGCATCGACCCCGACCGCGTACATCTTCTGCGCCTGCTTCGCGACCTGCTTCGTGTGCGGGCAGTTCACATCCTCGACATCGAAGCCGTGGCAGGTCCAGGTGAGCTGATTCACGCCCGCGTTGTCGATCACCGCCGCGCCGATCGTGGTCGGCCACACTGGCTCGACGCCTCCCGAGGTGCCGGTGCCGGCAACCGCGGTCACCTTGTAGCGAAACCCGTTCGCCACCGTCGGCCGGCGATAGGTGCTCAGCGTGTAGTTCGTGGCGTTCGCCCACGCGCCCGGGTCGTCGAGGTAGTGGTGCCTGAAGGTGCCGTCGCCGTACTCCGCTGCGACGTACAGCAATGCGTTGTACTGGTCCGCGTAGTGGATCTTGGTCGGCGCAACGCCCGTCGTGATGTGCGGCACCCGCCGCGCGACGAACCGGGTGTCGGCGTGTGCGATCGCGGCCCCAGCGCCATAGAAGGTGTTGAGCTTCCCCGCGAAGGACTTTAGCCCCACGGTGCCCGCCTCGAGCGTGGCGATCTTCTCGAGGCAGGGCCGCTTCTTGATCGACTTGCCGGTCGTGACGTAGGCGTTCGTCAGGACGCGCAGGATGTTCGCGCGCGAGAGCGCGAACGCCGGCCGCACATCCAGCCCGCCGCCGAATTCGTCGAATGTGAGGACGGGCATCGATCACCGGATGAGCTGCGCGCCGACGGAGTAAGTGAAGTTTCCGGCGCCAGAGTGGGTCACCTCGACGCGCCAGTCGGCCGGCAGCACGTCGCTTGCCACCAGGTTGGCTGCTGCCGTCATGCCTGGATAGACCTTGAGCACGACGGTGCTCACGGCAACAATCGCAGCGCTCGCGAGGATCGTGTAGTAGGCACCGGAGAGCGGATCCTTGCCCTTGATCGTGAAGGTCACGGTCTGCACGCCGGGCACCGCGGTAACGTCGATGATGAGATGCAGGCCCTTCGCGTCCCGGTTCTTTTGGTCGGCGCTGTTGTTGCTCGCGGCGCGCACCGCCGACGCCAGGATCGTGAGCGCCCGGTTCTCCTGGGTGAGGTCTTCGGTGTTGCGCGGGGTGACGTACATGGTTGGCCTCTACACGGTTTCAGGCCGCACGAGCGGCTCGGATTCGATCCAATCGTCCTTGCGGAACACGTCCTGCCCCCAGCTCTTGCCCTTCAGCTTGATGAGCAGCGCATCGGCCGCGTCCATCGACACCTTCGCGTCCGGCTGCCGGTAGTGCGACTTGAGCGTCCCCGTGGCCACCAGGCTGATCGCGGTGTCGTCGACGCTCGCCCGGTCTGCGTCCTGCGTGAAGCGGTCTGGCGCTTTGATGAAGAAAATGCGCACCGAGTACTCCTGGTCGGCCGCCGGCCAGAATTCCATCTGGTCGTACGGCTCCCAGCGCTGCGGCCAGGAGTAGTTGGTCTGGTACGTGTACATCGATGGCGTGATGCCCTTCTTGAGCGGCGGCGACCACACACCGCCGCGCAGCACGCTCACGTAGCGGATACGGTCTGGGTCCGCTGTGACCGGGTAATCGATGCGCGTGGCGTGCTGCCCGAGCGTCTTCGTCTCGTAGCGGCGAAGGTGCGCCCAGTCGTGCGTCCAGTAGAGCGCGGTCTGGGCGTTGCGAAGATGCGTGTCGATGATGGTGCTGTTCGGGCCGGCAGCCGCTCCCGAGGCCGCCGCCCCCAGCATCGCGCGCATCTCCGCGCGCAGCTCACCCAGTGTCCGGTACTGGCGCGGCATGGGCTTAGGTGACCAGCACCTCCTCCAGCTTCGCCACGAGCGCGACCTTCGTGTCGGTCACCTTCCACTCGATGCCGCGCTCCTTCAGCGCTGCGCGGAGCTCGGCGATCGACATCTGGTCCGGCGCCTTGCCGAGGCCTTCGTCCATCGCCTTGAGCGCCGCCGGCTTCGGCAGTCGATTCTTCGCGTGCTTCTCCAGCGCTGCCGCGAAGGCGCCGCCCTCCGCGTATTCACCGTAGATGCGCGTCACGCACGGGATCGGCAGGTCCTTGTCCATGCCGTACTTGTTGACCAGGCGCTCGTACTCCGAGGCCGGGTCGTTCACCGGATCCTCGTCTGGGTCGACGTAGGCCATGATCTCGAGCTGCGAGCGCAGATCCGGCGCGGGCTTGTCGGTGTGCTTCAACTTCAGCTTCTCGACCTTGACGACGCCTTCGCGCTGCGTCGCCATTTCGTCGATCGAGACCTCGGTCACCTCCTGCATGTGCACGAGCTGCAGGATCGGCATTTCCCACGGGAAGACGCACACCGCGGTGTTGTCCATCGGCCCGCGGCGCACCCTCACGAACACGCGGCGGCTCATGACTTCACCCCCGCAGACGGTGCGTCGAGATGCGCGCCGGCGGGATAGCCGGGCCTGTCGCCTCGCGTGTCGGCCGCGCCGCGCTTGTGGGTGAATTCCTTCGCCGCGACCTGCTCCTGCGGCTTCGCGCTCTTCTTCTCTTTGCCAGCTGCTTTCTTTGCCACTGCTACCTCCCGCTCGAGGTGGTTAGAAAAAAGCCCCCGGACCGTTGCCGATCCGGAGGCTGGGTTGCATCAGCGCCCGCTCAGGCGATGGAGACCACGGCGTGCGCGTTCGACCGGTTCATGGTCATCGCGCCGCGCCACGTGAGGCCCCAGTAGTACTCGTACTTGTCGTACGCGCGCGGGGGCTTGCGAGTGATCATGTCCTGGCCCTCGATCGGCCGCAGCTTCACGTGCCGGCCGTTGAGCATGTAGCAGCGCTTCGACCAGGCCGTGGCCGGTGCGTACAACGAGTCGAGGTCGTCGAACTCGGGGTTCCACACGATCGTCACGCCGTGGAACGTGAGCATCTTGGTGCCGCCCTCGATCGTGCGCTCCGACACGCCTTCGTAGTCCAAGCGCCCGAAGCTCTTGAACATGAAGTTGCGGAACCCGTCGATGAAGTCGTCGCCGGCCTCGATGAAATCGGGCTTGCCGCCGTTGCGGACGCAGGCGCGCCAGGCGATTTCCATGTAATCGAGGATGTTGCCGGTCGTGGTCGTGGTCGTGAGACCCGTCTGCGCGTAGTTGCGCCAGTAGACGTTCGTGGCGCCCGCGCGGTCGATGCCGCCGACCGTGCCCGTGGTGGGCGTGAGGCTGATCAGCGCGTCGACGCCGGTGATGGCGTCCGAGGACTGCGTGCCGTCGAGGTGCTGCGCCTGGCTGAACTTCTCCTGGAAGCCGAGCTTGAGGATCTCGGTCTGTTCCTTGAGGAGGTTCGTGAGCTGCAGCCGCTCGGCGTCCGAAGCGTTGCCGCCCGGGCCGTTGTCGTCGACGGTGATGCCGTTCTGGATCAGGCGATCTTCGTCGAGGCTGAAGCCGTCGTGCGCCGAGCGCCAGGCGTACTGCGCGGGCTCGATCGACTGCCGGCGGTTGTAGGTCACCACCTGCGAGCCGTTGAACCACTGGAAGTTGGACTGGTAGCGGACCCGGAGCTGCTCGACGATGTACTGCTTCGCGCCCGGGGCGCTGACCTTCTTGCCGGCCAGGTACTTGAACAGCGGCCGCTCGACGGCGACCTGATCGATGGGCTCGTTCTTCAGGTAGAAGTCGAGACCGATCTTGCCGGCGTCGGTGATTTCTTGCGAAGTGAAGGGCATGGCTGCCTCCGTGATTGAACATGTGCGTCCTGACGACGCTCGGCGGTGACGAACCGCTGTTCAGTCATGCGGAGGCGAACCCGCGTGCAGCCGGTGCTTCTATTGCCGGTGGCGAGCCGGCACTTCTTCAGCCGTTTGCAGCCTTCGCGTACCCGAGGCCCTGGTTGATGGCCTCGAGCATGTCCTTCGGCTGCGCCCCTCCGGGCTTCGCGCCGCTCGGTCGAAGCGGCGTCTGCTGCTTGCCGCCCGGCGAGGCTGGCGCTTTCTGGACCTCGAT
>SCTY01000037.1 GCA_004297625.1 Betaproteobacteria bacterium
CTTGGCACTCCACGCCGCCGATGCAAAGCTCATTTGTTTCATCTTATTCTCCCCGCCGATCGCGCTGATGCGCTTTCTCATCAGACACGATTCGCGGGGACTTGTTCAGAGTTTCCCTAGTGCCCATGAAAGCACACGGAGTCAGTGCTGAACGGCGTGCTCCAGCCGCAAACGAGCTCCCAGCGAGGGCCCGTCTCCGTAGTGCACTGAAGTCCGCTGGCGTCCCCGGCATCCGGCCGAATCGGCTATTTGCTTGGGGTACGGATGGCAATGGATAAGGGAGGCGTTCAACGGCAGGAATATCAGTGGTCGCGCGCCCGATAGGCTGAACGGCCTACGCATTCGCGCGTCATCGAGGACGGCAAGCCCGACAGGAATTCGTCGTCAGCGCCTGCTCGCCCTCGTATCCGCGATCGGTCTCCGATACGCCGCAGATTCTGGGTCGTGACCCTGCCGTCGCAAATCCGCGACACGTCGCTGTTTCACATTCGCCGCCTAAGCTGTTCGCGTCGTGTATTCGAGACCTCGGTGATGACGCAAGAGAACATGCTTGCAAGCTACAAAATTCTGCATGAGTTAGGACGCGGCTCGATGGGTACCGTCTACGCGGCGCGAGATCGAGAAACGGGCGGGGTCGTTGCGCTGAAGAGGCTCGATCCCGCATTGGGCAAGTCGGACGCGAGCTTTGCCGAGCGCTTCCTGAAGCACGCGCGTTCGGCGCGACTTCTGAAACACCACAATATCGTCAGGATTCACGAGGCCAGTGAAGTTGGTGGCACGGTGTACGTCGCGATGGAATTGCTCGAGGGCCGGAACCTGCGCCACATTCTCGATGCCGGGCCGCTGCCGGTCGCGCGCGCGATCCAGATTGCCCATGACATCGCGTGCGGGCTCGCGCATGCCCATCTTGAAGGAGTGGTGCACGGGGGCCTCAAGCCGTCGAACGTCATCGTCTTGCGCTCGCGCGTGGTGAAGATCACCGATTTCGGCATCGGGCAGCTCGGGCAGGCAGCGCCACTTTCCGAAGCACCGGCCGGCGGCCTGAGCTACATGTCCCCCGAGCAACTGCGGGGCGAGCCGCTCGACCATCGCTGCGACATCTTCGCGCTCGGCGCCTTGTTCTACGAAATGCTCGGTCACCGACCCCCCTTCGAAGGCGGCTCGGCGAAGGAAATCGTGGAGAACATTCTTCATGCCAGGCCGCCGCTGCCGAGCGAGCTGAACCCGCACGCTCCACGTGCGCTCGACGCGATTGTTTTCAGCATGCTCGCCGGGCAACCGGTCGACCGGATGCCCGGCGTCCCTATCCTCCTTCGCGACTTGCAACGCCTGGAGGAAGGGCTGGGTTTCGCTTCAGACGCGAGCGCCGGCGCCGACGAACCGACGGCAAGCGTGCCGCCACCCGGGCCCGAGCCCGAGCTGCGCACGCCCGACCCGAACCGATTCCGAGAGCCCGAAGAGTTCCAGCAGCGCAATCGAATAGCTGATTCCGAGGCGTTCGACCATGACAAGGCGATAGCCATGATGGAGCGCGAATCCGGGCGGCAACGGTCCTCCGGATCGCGGCCCGCAATCGCCGGAGCGCTCACCCTCGTGCTCGCTGTGCTCGGTATCGGACTTGCCGGCTTCATGTATTACTCGCCAGGCCCCGGCGAACGAGGCGTCGCTGCGAGTCGTATGCCGGAAACGCCGGCGACAGCGCCCGCTGCGCCGGAGGCATCGCCGCCACCTGCGCCCGCCAGCGCTGCGCCGGCACAGGCGCTGCCGCCGGCGATGCGACCGCCGGCGAAGGTTCCGAAACCGCAGCCTGGCGGCACGGCGCGGCTCGTCCTCGCGGTATCGCCGCGAGGCGAGATCTACATTGACGGCAAGCACCACGGCACGACCCCGCCGATCACGACCCTGGATCTCGAGCCGGGAATGCATCGCGTCGAAGTTCGCAGCGGGTCGCGGACGCCGTATCTCACGTACATGACGCTTCAGGCCGGCGACGTGCGGCGCATCCAATACGGCTTCAACACTGACCGAGCCGTCTACCCACCCAAAAGCGCGTCATGGCAGAGCAGCAACCGCGCGGCCCGTTAGGCTCCGGGCATCGCGCGTCCCCGTTGCTTCGGCTCGGACTTCCTTGGTGATCGGCCGCCTCTTCCCGGAGCGTCCTGAACGCCGTCGTCGACACCAAAGTCGTCGCGAATTACCTGCTCGCTACCGAGCCTTTCGCCGAGGAGACGCTGTGGCCGAGCGGCGCTCGGTCAGCTCATCGAGCGGGCGGTGCGACCGGCTTCAATCCGACGGCCCGGGCAAGCCGCTGCTGTCGCAGGTCGAAAGTAAGGAAGCGGCGAAAGCCGAGCTGCAACGCGCTGGCGACATGAAGCACGTCAAGCGAACGGCAGCCGAGCGCCGGAGTGTGCTTGCGGCTCAGCTCCGCGGCCCGCTGCAGGGTGGCGCGCCACAGGATATCGGCCTGCACGTAGCGTCCTTGCGCGAAATCCTCGTCGAACGACGCGAGGGCATCGTCGTTCGCATCGGCGGAGATGTATCCGCGGAAGGCCGCGAGGCAGATGCCGTTCACGATTTCGGCGCGGCCGTGATGCGTGACGGTGAGCGCGGTTGCCGCCCGGGCCCGCCAGGCGCTCATCGCGGCCGATTCCCGCTGGTGGATATAGAGCTTCAGCAGCGCGCTCGGGTCGACATACGTCCCTTCAGCGCGCGCCACGATTCTCCTCGTCGAGAGCCTTCGCCGCCGAAACCCCGATCGGACGCGGCTGGAAGCGCCTCAGCCGCGCCATGTAGTCCTTGGCCCCCGGGGCCTTGCTTGCCCGCTCGGGCGCGTAGAGCGTGAGCCTGTACTTGGGCTCGCCCCTCTCGGTCACGAGGACCTCGCCCTCGCTCTCTACCAGCTCCCTCACCTTGGGAAAGCGGTTGCGCAAATCTCGGACTGTAGCGATCCGTGCCATGACGTGAGACGAGAGCGTATCACAACTCCCGGACTCGGATGCAGCGCGGCTACCGTCTGGGGGCGCCTTGAGCGTAACCCGGGCGGATGTTCTGGTTGTGGTGGAAGACGTTGTCGGGGTCGTACGTGGTCTTCACGTCCACCAGCCGGTCGTAAACCGAGTCGCCGTACGCCTCGCGGACCCGGTCGGGGGCTTCGTCGCCGCCGAGGAAGTTGACGTAGACGCCTTCATGCCAGCGGCCGAGGGCGGCGAAGAACTGCCTCGTCCAGGCGGTGTCCCGCTCGCCGAAGTCCTCGCCGGGCCGCCACACGCTATCGAGGGTGATCGCGTGCGATGCCTGCCGGTTGCCGAACGCCGTGCCGCCCTCGGGCACTCGGCTCACCGCCCCCTTCAGATGGAACAACGCCACGTACGAGCGCGGCGACGAGCAGGAGAACGCGTGCGCGGCGATCACGTCGATGAGCTCGTCGCGGAGCTCGGGGAGGTGGGTGGACTTCCAGTAGTAGTTCCAGCCGTGGACGACGGTCGAGTCGAGCGCGCTCTGGAATCCCACGTACGGCGTGGGCCCGACCAGGTCGAGGAGCGGAGTCCGGGATGCGCGCAGCGGGCGGAGCACCTGCTCGCCGTCCTCGATCGGGCCGGCGTAGCAGGTACCCACCATCACCACCGGGCGCCAGTGCAGATGCTCGGGGATGACCGGTAGCGGCGGCGCGGCGCCGAACCTCACGACCGTGCCGAGCTCGTCGGGAGCGTCGCGGACGAAGTCGCGGTAGAAGCGCAGGACCTCCCCGGCGTCGGTCGCGTCCCAGAGGATGGGCCCGGCCAGGACGGTGGGCCCGAGGGAGTGGAGGCGGAACTCGAACGAGGTGACCACGCCGAAGTTGCCGCCGCCGCCTCGCAACGCCCAGAAGAGATCGGGGTGCTCGTCCTCGGAGGCCCGCAGCCGCTTGCCGTCGGCCGTCACGACGTCGGCGGCGAGCAGGTTGTCGACCGTGAGGCCGTGCTTGCGCATCAGCCAGCCGACGCCGCCGCCGAGGGTGAGCCCGGCGACTCCGGTGTGGCTCACGATTCCGCCGGTGGTGGCGAGACCGTGCGCCTGCGTCTCGTGGTCGACGTCGCCCCACAGCGCACCGCCCTGCACCCAGGCCCTGCGCTCGGCGGGATCGACTCGCACGCCGCGCATCGCCGAGAGGTCGATGACGAGCCCGCCGTCGCAAACGGCGGTGCCCGCCACGTTGTGGCCTCCGCCCCGTATGGCGATCTCCAGGTCGTGGTCGCGGGCGAAACGCACCGCCGCGGCCACGTCGGCGCTCCCGATGCATCGGGCGATCAGGCGCGGGCGCCGGTCGATGGCACCGTTCCACACTGCACGGGCGGCGTCGTAGTCGGCGTGCTCGGCACTGATCAGCCGGCCGCGGAATGCGTCGATCTCCACCGCGGTTGGTTTCTTGCTCCTGACTTCTGCTGTCGTCATGGCGTCCTCCTGTGTCGGCGGCCACATCGGACCACCGCGGAGCGCGGCTGCATAGTCAAAAATCTGGACTTCACAACCGAAGGCGGGTGCGCAACACTGGCGTCGTGAGGACGTACGGCCAGTACTGCCCCATCGCGCGTGGCGCCGAGATCTTCGCCGAGCGCTGGACGCCGCTCATCATCCGCAACCTGCACCTTGGCTGCGGAAGCTTCAGTGAGATCCTCGTGGGCGCGCCCGGACTCTCCCGAACGCTCCTCTCACAGCGGCTCAGGCAGCTCGAACGGCTCGGTGTCGTCGAGTCGGCGCCCAAGCCCGACGGGCGCGGGCAGCATTACGAGCTCACGTCCGCGGGCCACGAGCTCTTCACGGTCTGCCAGTCGCTCGGCGAATGGGGTGCGCGCTGGCTCGAGATCGCCCCCGAGAACCTCGACCCCTTTGTGGCCCTGTGGTCGATGTGCAAGGCGCTGCGCCGAGAGCGGCTCCCGGATCGGCGTGTCGTCATCCGCTTCGACTTCACCGGCCGCCCGCGCCGCGAGCGCTATTGGCTGCTCATCGAGCGCGGAGACACCGAGATCTGCAAGACCTACCCCGGCCTCGACGAGGACCTCTACATCACGGCGCAAGCCGAAGCCTTCGTCAAATGGCACGCCGGCCAGCTCACCTGGGCCCAAGCCACTCGCGAGGGCCGCATCCGACTCGACGGCCTCCCGTCGCTGGTAAGAGCCTTCCCGACCTGGAACGCCCGCAGCATGTTCGCCCACATCACACCGGTCCAGGAGCCTTCCGATGGCCGACACTCGCCCTAGCATTGCCGACAAGCGGCGCGCGTTTCGACAGTTGCATGAGTCCGGGTGCTTCGTCATTCCGAATCCCTGGGACGTGGGCAGCGCGCTTTTCCTGCAAAGCCTAGGATTCAAGGCGCTTGCCACTACAAGCTCCGGCTTCGCCTGGTCGCAGGGCAAACCCGATGGCGGCATTTCGCGCGAGACGGCGCTCGCGCACCTGCACGACATTGTCGCGGCGACAGATTTGCCGGTGAATGCCGACTTCGAAAGTGGCTTCGCGCTCGACGCGGCCGGCGTCGCGGAAAGCGTTCGTCTCGCGATCGAGACCGGCGTGGCCGGACTGTCAATAGAAGATTCGACCGGCGATGCGGCAACACCGCTCTATGAGCTCGACGCTGCCGTCGAGCGGATGCGCGCGGCACGAAAGGCCATCGACAAGGCGGGCGGCGACACGCTGCTGGTCGGACGCGCCGAATGCTTTCTTGTCGGTCGGCGCGATCTCGACGAAACGATCCGCAGGCTCAAGGCCTACGCGCAGGCCGGCGCCGACTGCCTCTACGCGCCGGGCATCCGCACGCCCGATCAGATCCGCGCCGTCGTCGCGGCCGTTGCGCCGAAGCCGTTCAACCTGCTGGTGGGCTCGGCGAGCCAGCTCACGCTGCAGGAAATCTCGGCGCTCGGGGTGCGGCGAGTCAGCGTCGGCGGCGCGCTCGCACGCTCGGCCTGGGGCGGATTCATGCGCGCTGCCAGGTTGATTGCGGAACAAGGCAAATTCGATGGTTTCGCCGACGCGGCCTCCGGCCAGGAACTCAATTCATTCTTCCGTCCGCTGCTCGGACCCGGGTGAACCCCCCGTAAAGCTCGCAGAAGCCGAGCAGCGCGAAGTAAAGCGCGCCCATCATCACCGCCTGCTCGGGATGCTGCTCCCACAGGCCCTCGCCGCGCGACAGCGAAGTCGCTCCCAGGCGCGGCACCGGGATGAAGATGGAGCCGAACGCGGCGCCAGGGTGGCGACGCCGCACCGAGGCGTGGATGATGATGAATTCGAGCACCATGATGCCGACCAGCGTGCCGGCGGCCTTGCTGCCGATGAGCTGCGGTGCAGCCCAGCCGAGGACGAAATAGCCGGCGAGCGCGAGGTCCGGCGCCGCGGCCGCCGCCTGTGCCCAGCCGACCTTCTTGCGACCGCCCGCGGCGAGAAACCAGAGCTGCGGGCCGGCGAACAGGATCAGCACTCCCGCGATCGCGCCCGTGACCCAGCGCGGGTGGAAGCCGTCCGCCGCGAGCATCGGATGCAGCGACGAGGCGATGAGGATGATGCCGCCCTCGATCGCGACGAAGCCGAGCAGCAGCCCGAGCCCTACCGGCAAGCACCCCCTTCCGTCGTCTTCCTTCATCCCCGCCGCTACTATAAGGACGACATGCATTTGCGGCGCGTGGCGGTAGCCACGTGGCCGCGCGGGCGGCCGCGATGAACCGCGCGCGCTTAAACGTCGTCAGGTCTGTCACAATGGCCGGCACTTGGTAAGCCGCTTGGACCTGCTCAAGAATCTGCTCCAGAGACCGCGCGAAGCGACGCCCGCGCCCGCCGCGGAGACGGCATCCGCCATTTCCACGGACGAGCTGCAGGCGTGGAAAGACAAGATACTGGCCGCGCGATCGGACGATGCCGCGCTGCTGCAAATCGCGCACCAGGCGCCCGCCCTGGAGCTGAAGCTCGCCGCGATCGAGGCCCTGACGCAGGAGGAATCATCGCGGCAGGCGATGCGGGAATGGCGCGACGGGGACAAGCGCCTGTATCGCGCCGCCAGATCGCGCTGGCAGGCAATAAGCGGCAACCGCAAGGCGATCGCCCTGATCGCAAGCGCGCGCGCTCTGCTCGAGCAGGAATTCCAAGGCGTCAATCGCGCAGTGGAGCTGGATCATGCCTGGAACGCGTTGCCTGCCGAATGGCTCGATGCCGGGCTGCGGGCCGAATTCGCGGCGCTGAGCGCGCAGCTTGGCGCCAGGGCGCGCGAGCGCGGCGAGGGCGAGCAGGCGATAACGCGTTGGCTGGCGGCGGCAGATGAGGCCATCGGCCAGCTCCGGGCGAGCCTCGCCGGCGTGGCGCGAGGCGACCTGCCGCCGGGCGCGGCGCAATCCCTTGCCGCCGGCCTGCTGGAGCAGCTCGGCGGCGTTCCGGATGCCAAGGATGCGCGCTGCATCGAGAAGACCGACGCCGCCAACCGGGCGCTGGCGCTCGCTTCCAGCGTGGCGCAGCGCGCTGAATTCCTGCAGGCCTTGCCTGCTGCGGAAATTGCCGACGAAGCAAGCGACAAGGCGAAGATCGCGCAGTGGCGGGAGATTCCCGAAGTGCCCGAGGCGGAACTGCAGGCGGTTCTCGCGCGCCGCTTCGCGGATTGGCGCAACAAGAGCCTCCAGGAGCGGCAGCTCGAGCACGATGCGCGCCGCGCGCACGAGCAAAAACAACGCGCGGAGCAGGAACAGCAGCGCCTGGGCGCTATAGAAGGCGACGTGAAGGCGGCCGAGGCGGCGCACGCCGCCGGGCAGGTGGCGGAGCTCACGCGCCTGATGGCGCTGATCGACCGCGCGCTCAAGCACGGCCCGGTGAACGCCGCGCTCTCCCGGCGCATCGGGTCTTTGCATCAGGGCCTGTTGCGCCTGCGGGACTGGCAGCGCTGGAGCGGCAGGCAGGGCCGCGAGCAACTGGTCGCGGAGGCGCAAGGCCTGGAGCGCGCCGCCGCCGGCAATGTCGCGATCAAGGCGCATGCCGAAGCCATCGACAAATTGCGCGAACGCTGGAAGGAGCTGGACAAGCTCGGCGCCCCGGCCAACCAGGGCTTGTGGCGCGCCTTCGACGGCGCGCTGAAGGCCGCCTACGCGCCGGTGGCGGCGCACCTGGACAAGCTCAAAGCCGCGCGCGATGAGAATCTCGCGGCGCGCAATCGCGTCATCGACGACCTGGCGCAGGCGGCGGAGAAATACCTTCCGGTTGCCGGGTGGCGGGCGATCGCGCGCGCACTGGAAGAGGCGCACGTCGCCTGGCGAAAACTGGGGCCGGTGGAGCATACCGTGCCGCGCAAGGCGCAGCGGGGCGAGAACGGGGTCATCGCCCGTTTTGCGGCCGCCACCCAGGCGCTGGAGGCGCCGCTCAAGGAAGCCTATCGCCAGGCGATCGAGCAGCGCGAGCAGCTCGTCGCCGCCGCGAAGACTCTCGCCGGTTCCGGCGCGCGCGACACGATCGACAAAGTGCGCGCGCTGCAAACGCAATGGCAAGCCCATGCCAAAGCCTTGGCCCTGCCGCGGCGTGACGAGAGCGCGCTGTGGACCGCGTTCAAGGCCGCCACCGACGCGGTATTCGCCGAACGCGATGCCGCACGCGGCGCGAAGGAAGCGCAATTCACTGCGCGGTTCAAGGCCCGCGAAGACATCATCGCTCGCGTGGACGCGCTTTCTTCGAGCGGCGCCGCGTCAGACATCAAGCGCGGGCTGGCCGAAGCCGACGCCGCCTGGCGCGCCGGCGGCGACAGGCTCGACGCGCGCTATCGCGCGGCGCGCGATGCCGCCACGAGGCGCCTGGGCGAGCTCGTGGCATCCGCAGCCCAAGCGCGCTTCGATGCGCTCATTGCCGCGATGTCGCTCTGCGACGAGGTTGAAACCTCGGGCGCGCCGCCGGCGGATCTCGAAGCCCGCTGGAATGCCCTTCAAGATCTCCCCGATGCGTGGAAAGCAAGCCTGGAGGCGCGCTTTCGAGGCGCCGGATCGAAATCCAGCGAGAGCTTGCCCGATCTGCTGCTCAAGCTCGAGGTCGCCTGCGCCATCGACAGCCCGGCCGAATTTCTCGCCGAGCGGCAACGCTTGAAGCTGCTTGCGCTAAAACACGCGATGGAAAGCCGCCACCCGGTCGTGAACACGCCGCAAGATATCGAGCGCTGGCTCCTCGATGCCGCCGCGACTCCGCGTCCCGACGAATCATTGCGCGCGCGCCTGGCGGCGATCATCGCGGCAGTGCGGCAGCAGCGCAGATAGCAGTAAACGGCCGGTTCCGGATCCTAAGACGACGTTCGTGCGACACTCTTGCCCAGTCATTTGACTGGACTTCACGTATGTGCCCATGAGCATTGCCGTACGGGCGGGTGTCAAGTAATTTGGCAAGTCAGCTAAGAAATCACCAACACAAGTCAGGCCGTCCGCGGAAGCGCAATGGAACAAGGCCAGCTCAACTGGATCGCCAACTTCATCTGGGGCATCGCCGACGACGTGCTCCGGGATCTCTACGTCCGCGGCAAATACCGGGACGTGATCCTGCCGATGACCGTGCTGCGTCGCCTCGACGCGGTGCTGGAGCCGACCAAGCGGGCCGTGCTGGACATGAAGGCCTCGCTGGACAAGGCGAAGATCGTCCACCAGGACCAGGCGCTGCGACAGGCGGCCGGCCAAGCGTTCTACAACACCTCCAAGTTCACCCTGCGCGATCTCAAGGCCCGCGCCAGCCAGCAGCAGCTCAGGGCCGACTTCGAGGCGTACCTCGACGGCTTCTCGCCGAACGTGCAGGACATCCTCGAGAACTTCGAGTTCCGCAACCAGATCCCGCGCCTGTCGAAGGCCGACGCGCTGGGCACGCTCATCGAGAAGTTGCTCTCGCCGGACATCAACCTGAGCCCGAATGCCGTGTGCAACGCCGACGGTTCGGTGAAGCACCCGGGCCTCGACAACCACGGCATGGGCACCGTGTTCGAGGAGCTGGTCCGCCGCTTCAACGAGGAAAACAACGAGGAAGCCGGCGAGCACTGGACGCCGCGCGACGCGGTGAAGCTGATGGCGAAGCTGATCCTCCTGCCGATCGCCCACGAGATCGAATCGGGCACGTACCTCCTCTACGACGGCGCTTGCGGCACCGGCGGCATGCTGACCGTCGCCGAGGGGGCGCTACGGCAGCTTGGAACAGAGCATGGCAAGCAGGTCGCCACGCACCTCTACGGCCAGGAGATTAACGCCGAGACGTACGCCATCTGCAAGGCCGACCTGCTCCTGAAGGGCGAGGGCGACGCCGCGGACAATATCGTCGGCGGCCCTGAGCACTCGACGCTAGCGAACGACGCATTTCCGTCCCGCGAGTTCGACTTCATGCTCTCCAATCCGCCCTACGGCAAGAGCTGGAAGAGCGACCTCGAGCGCATGGGCGGCAAGGAAGGCCTCAAGGACCCGCGCTTCGTGATCGAGCACGCGGGCGACGCCGAGTATTCGCTCGTCACCCGCACGAGCGACGGCCAGATGCTGTTCCTCGCCAACATGCTCGGCAAGATGAAGCGGGGCACGAAGCTCGGCAGCCGGATCGCCGAGGTGCACAACGGGTCATCGCTTTTCACCGGCGACGCCGGGCAGGGCGAGAGCAACATCCGCCGCTGGATCATCGAGAACGACTGGCTCGAGGCCATCGTCGCGCTGCCGCTCAACATGTTCTACAACACCGGCATCGCCACCTACATCTGGGTGCTGACCAACCGCAAGCCCGCGCACCGCAAGGGCAAGGTGCAGCTCATCGACGCCACCCAGTGGTTCAAGCCGCTGCGCAAGAACCTGGGCAAGAAGAACTGCGAGCTCTCCGACGAGGACATCCAGCGTATCTGCGACACCTTCCTCAAATTCGAGGAAACCGAGCAGTCGAAGATCTTCCCCAACGCCGCCCTCGGCTACTGGAAGGTGACCGTCGAGCGGCCGCTGCGCCTGAAGGGCATCGACCCCGAGCGCGCCTACACGCCCAAGGAGATCAAGGCGCTCAGGGAAACCGCCGAGCGCGCGGGCGACGCGCCGCCGGTCATCCGGAAGATCCACAAGAAAGGCACCGCGGCCGATCCCCTGCGCGGCCTGGTCGCCGCCACCATCGGAGGCAAGCCCGCCGTGGTCGAATACGAACCCGACCCCGACCTGCGCGACACCGAGCAAGTTCCCCTTCTTGAGAATGGTGGCATCGACGCCTTCCTGCACCGCGAGGTCCTGCCCCACGCCGCCGACGCCTGGTACGTACCAGACAGCGTCAAGACCGGCTACGAGATCAGCTTCACCCGCTACTTCTACAAGCCGCAGCCCCTGCGTACGCTCGAGGAAATCCGCGCCGACATTCTGGCGCTGGAGAAGGAAACCGAGGGACTGCTGAGCGAGATCGTGGGGCCCGCAAAGATATGAGCAGCCCCGCGACAGAACCGATCCTCCGGGAAGCACCGCAGACTGCATACGCAGCTGTCAAACCGTCGTACCTCTCCGACCTCAAGCCCTACCCCGTAATGAAGGACTCCGGCGTGCCGTGGCTGGGGAAGGTGCCGGAGCATTGGGAAGTACGGCGAATTAAGAGCCTTTTTCGCGAACTGGATCAGCGACGCGGCGATGGCCGCGGTGTGCTTCTGTCGCTCACCAGGACTCGAGGAATCATCCCGCAATCCGAAGCGACTAATCACCTCGCCAGCGCTGAAGACCTTTCGAAGTACAAGGTGTGCAAGCCGGGCGACCTCGTAATGAATCGCATGCAAGCCTGGTCGGGGATGTTTGCAGCTTCAACGTACCAAGGAGTTATAAGCCCCGACTACAGCGTCTTTGCTGCAATCGACGAAGTGCACGTCAAATATTTCGAGCATCTGTTCAAGACACCCATCCTCGTAGATCAGTTTGCCCAGAGATCAAAAGGCGTCGGGAGCGGTTTCAATAGGCTCTACACTCCAGATTTCGGTACTGTGCCAGTCGCTGTCCCACCCCGTCGCGAACAAGCAGCCATCGTCCACTTCCTCGACCACTCGGACCGGCGGATTCGGCGGTACATCGGTGCCAAACAGAAGCTGATCGCGCTGCTGGAGGAGCAGAAGCAGGCGATCATTCACCGCGCCGTCACCCGCGGCCTCGATCCCAACGTGCGCCTCAAGCCCTCGGGCGTCGAATGGCTGGGAGAGGTGCCGGAGCATTGGGAGGTATGGCAAGTCGGTCACTTTGCCTCAGTCGGTAATGGTTCAACACCATCCCGTGGCAACGCGGCCTACTGGTCGGGCGGAACATACCCATGGCTTAACAGCAGCAGTGTGAATGCGCGGATCATCAAGGCTGTTAACCAGTTCGTGACCGATAAGGCGCTGCGCGAATGTCATTTGCCCCGCGTCGCGGCGGGTAGCGTGCTGGTTGCGATTACTGGACAGGGGAGGACGCGCGGGACCTCCGCGCTCTTGGCGATCGAAGCCACGATCAATCAGCACATCGCATTTCTTACTCCGCGGGAGCCCAAGCAAACGGCCAGTGCCGAATATCTTCAGACTTTCTTGGTTGCCGCCTATCCAGAGCTTCGACACATGAGCGATGACTCCGGTAGCACAAAGGGTGCGTTGACGTGTGAAGATTTAAGACATTTTCGTGTGCTGCTGCCGCCGCTTGATGAGCAGGATCGGATCGTACGTTGGGTACGAGACGCGACGTTTGAAGGTCACTCAGCCTTGCAGGTGGCCGAACGGGAAATCGCGCTCCTCCGGGAATATCGCAGCCGCCTGATCGCCGACGTCGTCACCGGCAAGTTGAATGTGCGCGAGGCGGCGGCGCGTTTGCCTGACATCGATGACGAGGCCCTGGACACCGACAAGGCAGGGGGGCTTGCGGAAGGCGAGGACGTCGATAACCGCGACGACGCGGGCTCTGTGGCGGTGTTGGACGAATGACGGTTGGCGGATAGGACGCTTGGGCGTCGGACGCCCTTCCGGTGATTCCCGTTTTGGGTATAGTCCTTCCCAAAATGGGAAGAGGGGCTCGCCTGAGCTACGATAAACCGTCATGCAAGTTGCTCTAGCTCCGCGAGTACTGCAGTGGGCGCGCGAACGCGCGAGCCTCACGCAGGACGAGCTGGCCAGGAAGGTCGGCGTCAAACCCGAGCGCGTGCAGGACTGGGAGCAGACGGGGCGGCTTCCGTTCGGGCAGGCCCAGAAGCTTGCGAAGGCGACGTATACGCCTTTCGGGCAACTCTATCTCGCCGCGCCGCCCGAGGACCGGCTGCCCATACCGGACTTCCGAACGGTAGGGAACGCGGAAGTCCCGCGCCCCAGTCCGCATCTCATCGACGTGCTCGACGATACCCTTCAGCGGCAGGATTGGTTCCGCGATTACCTGCGGACCGACGGCGAGGAGCCCCTTGCCTTTGTCGGCAGCATGGACATCGCCATGCCGATCGCGCGGGCAGCCGAGCGCGTACGCGCGGTGGTCGCATTCGACGTGGCGGCGCGAGCGAACGCACGCACGTGGGAAGAAGCCTTGACGCTGCAGATCGACCGAATCGAGGCGATCGGCGTTCTCGTGATGCGCAGCGGCATCGTGCGCAGCAACACCCACCGCCCGCTTTCGGTCGACGAGTTCCGGGGATTCGCGCTGGCCGATGCGATGGCGCCGGTCATTTTCCTTAACGGCCGGGACGCTCTAGCCGCGCAGATGTTCACGCTCGCACACGAGCTTGTGCACGTTTTCGTAGGTGCCTCGGGTGTTTCGAATCTCGATCGTACCTACGCGCTGGATCGGGCCGAGGAGAGATTCTGCAACCGGGTCGCAGCCGAGCTGCTGGTTCCCGAGGCGGAGCTCAGGGCAGTCTGGCCGGAGGCGGAGGGAAAACAAGATCGCCTCGCGTGGCTGGTGCAGCGTTTCAAGGTCAGTTCGCTCGTGGTACTGCGCAGGCTGAACGATCTTGGTCTGATCAGCTCGAATGCTTTCGATCGACTCTACAGAGAGGAAATCGCGAGATTCCGGGCGATCGCCGAGGCCCGGCGTTCCGGTGGCGACTTTTACCGCACCCAGCGCACCCGCTCGGGGCGGCGGTTCGCCCGGGCGCTGATCGCAAGCACGCTGGAAGGACGGACCGCGTATCGCGACGCGCTACGCCTGCTCGGCATCAGCAAGACGGGGACGTTCCACGAGTTTGCCCGCCAGTTGGGCTTTGCTGCCTGATGGCCTATGTCCTGGACTCAGACGTACTGATCCAGGCAAAAGACGAGAACTACCCCTTCGACATATGTCCCGGCTTCTGGGACTGGCTCGACCGACAATACGCCGCAGGGCGGGTCCACAGCGTTCAAGCGGTGCGGGAGGAGCTCGAGCGCGGAAACGACGAGCTGGGCGAATGGGCGAAGGCGCGGAGAGACAGCTTCTTTCTTCTCGTAGACGAGCGGACGAGCGGCGCGATGGCTGCCGTTTCGGGCTGGGTGCAGGCCGGGGACTTCCGCGACGACGCAAAGCGTATCTTCCTGGCCGGTGCCGATCCGTGGCTGATCGCACACGCGCTCGCCCATGGCCATACCGTCGTAACGCGTGAGGTTCACATCGAAGGCGAGAAGCGCAACGTGAAAATACCGACCGTGTGCAAGGCACTCAATGTGCCGTCCATGCGCGCGCTCGACATGCTGCGCAAGGAAAGGGTGCAGTTCGTGCTCAAGGCATGACGACCGACACTTCAGAACGCGGTCTCGAGCGGCTGATCTGCACGGCGCTCACCGGAGAAGCGTGCGACCCGGGAACGGTGCCGGCCAGTACCGCGCAGCAAAGGCCCGCCACCTATAGCGCAGGATGGATCGGCGGACGCCCGGAGGACTACGACCGTGAGTACTGCGTGGATCTTGCGCAGCTCGGGGCCTTCCTGCGAGAGACGCAGCCGGAGGTGGCCGACGCGCTCGAGCTCGACCGCGACGACCCGACGCGGCGCAAGTTCCTCGCCCGTCTGCAAGGCGAGATTACGAAGCGCGGCACGATTGACCTGCTGCGCCACGGCATCAAGCACGGGCCGCTCGACGTCACGCTCTTCTACGGCGCGCCGTCGCCGGGCAACGCGAAGGCCGCGCAGCTTAACCGCGCCAACCGCTTCAGCGTCACGCGGCAGCTGCGCTACAGCCGCGACGAGGCGCAGCGCGCGCTCGACCTGGGACTCTTCATCAACGGCCTGCCGGTGGCGACGTTCGAGCTGAAGAACAGTCTCACGAAGCAGACGGTCGCCGATGCGATCGAGCAGTATCAGCGCGACCGCGACTCGCGCGAGAAGCTCTTCGAGTTCGGGCGCTGCGTGGTGCATTTCGCTGTCGACGACCACGAGGTGCGCTTCTGCACCCACTTGAAGGGCAAGGGCTCGTGGTTTCTCCCCTTCAATCTCGGCTGGAACGACGGCGCCGGCAACCCGCCCAACCCGAACGGCCTCAAGACCGACTACCTATGGAAGCGCATCCTCACTCGTGAGGGCCTCACCGACATCCTGGAGAACTACGCCCAGGTGGTCGAGACCAGGGACGAGAAGACCGGCAAGAAGAAGGGGCTGCAGATCTGGCCGCGCTTCCACCAGCTTGACGCCGTGCGGAAGCTCCTGGCCGATGCGCAGGCGCACGGCGGGGGCCGGCGCTACCTGATCCAGCACTCGGCGGGGAGCGGCAAGTCGAACTCCATCGCCTGGCTCGCCCACCAGCTCATCCGCCTCGCGAAGGATGATGCGGCGGTGTTCGACTCGATCATCGTCGTCACCGACCGCCGCATCCTCGACCAGCAGATCCGCGACACCATCAGGCAGTTCGCGCAGGTGGGCGCCACGGTGGGGCACGCCGAGCACTCGGGCGACTTGCGCAAGTTCATCGCCGAGGGGAAGAAGATCATCATCTCCACGGTGCAGAAATTCCCGTTCATCCTCGACGAGATCGGGTCCGAGCACCGCGGGCGGCGCTTCGCGATCGTGATCGACGAGGCGCACTCGAGCCAGGGCGGCAAGACCTCGGCAGCGGTGGCGATGGCGCTCTCGACGGCCGGCGGCGAGGAGGACGACGAGACGCTCGAAGACAAGATCAACCGGCTGATGGAGGCGAAGAAGCTGCTGCCCAACGCGAGCTACTTCGCCTTCACCGCCACGCCGAAGAACAAGACGCTTGAAATCTTCGGCGCGCCGGAGCGGTGGGCCGACGGCACGGTGAAGCACCGGCCCTTCCACAGCTACACCATGAAGCAGGCGATCCAGGAGGGCTTCATCCTGGACGTGCTCAGGCACTACACGCCGGTCGAGAGCTACTACAAGCTGGTCAAGAAGGTCGAGGGCGACCCCGAGTTCGACACCAAGCGGGCGAAGAAGAAGCTGCGCCGTTATGTGGAGAGCCACGACCACGCGATCGGGCTCAAGGCCGAGATCATGGTCGACCACTTCCACGAGCAGGTGCTGGCGCTGAACAAGATCGGCGGCGAGGCCCGGGCGATGGTGGTGACCAGCGGCATCGAGCGTGCGATCCAGTATTTCCACGCAATGCGCGACTATCTGACCGAGCGCAAGAGCCGTTACAAGGCCATCGTGGCTTTCTCCGGCGAGCACGAGTACGGCGGCCGGAAGCTGACCGAGGCGTCGCTGAACGGCTTTCCGTCGAGCCAGATCGCCGACAAGATCCAGGAGGATCCGTACCGCTTCCTGATTTGCGCCGACAAGTTCCAGACGGGCTACGACGAGCCGCTGCTCCACACGATGTACGTCGACAAGCTGCTCTCGGGCATCAAGGCGGTGCAGACGCTCTCGCGGCTCAACCGCGCGCACCCGAAGAAGCACGATGTCTTCGTCCTCGACTTTATGAACGACGCGGACACCATTCAGGCGGCGTTCGCGGACTACTACCGAACCACGGTGTTGGCGGAGGAAACCGATCCGGACAAGCTGCACGACCTGAAGGCGGCACTCGACGGCGCGCAGGTCTACACGGAGGCGCAGATCGAAGAGTTCGTTGCGCTCTACTTAGGCGGCGCCGACCGCGACAAGCTGGACCCCATCCTCGATGCGTGCGTGGCCACGTACCGCGAACAGCTCGACGAGAACGGGCAAGTGGACTTCAAGGGCAAGAGCAAGGCTTTCCTACGGGCCTACGGCTTCCTTTCTTCCGTGCTGCCGTACACGAACGCCGCCTGGGAGAAGCTCTCGATCTTCCTCAGCTTCCTGGTGCCCAAGCTGCCTGCGCCGATCGAGGAGGACCTGTCGAAGGGCATCCTCGAAGCCATCGACATGGACAGCTACCGGGTCGAAAAGAAGGCGGCGCTCAAGATCCTGCTCCCCGATGCGGACGCGGAGATCGAGCCGGTTCCGACGACGGGCGGCGGGCACAGGCCGGAGCCGGAACTCGACCGGCTTTCGAACATCCTCAAGGTGTTCAACGACCAGTTCGGCAACATCCCCTGGACCGACGCCGACCGCGTGCACAAGCTGATTACCCAGGACATCCCCAGTCGGGTCGCCGCCGACACCGCGTACCAGAACGCCAAGAAGAACTCGGACAAGCAGAATGCCCGGATCGAGCACGACAAGGCGCTGGCGCGCGTGATGACCGCCGTACTCAAAGACGACACAGAGCTGTTCAAGCAGTTCATGGACAACGAAGGCTTCCGGCGTTGGCTGACCGACACCGTGTTCGGTCTTACGTATGAAGGTGCAGGAGCGGGAACCGCCACGAGCCGATGACGCTTACGGTCGGTCGCGGCGCGGGCTTGTGACCAAGTCCTTAGCACAACGTCCGGTTTTGCACCGCGTAGTTGCCCAGGGATGCTGCGCGCTTCTGCTCCAGGAGCCGCGTGTTGCTGTCCCGTCCGTCGGTGACGATGACGGCGGCGAGCCCCTGCGCGTGGAGAACCGCATGCCAGGCCATGAGCTCCACGTCGTCGGCGTGAGCGGCCACCACGAGATGGGGCACCCGCGCGTGAGCCGCTTCCCAGGCCGTCGGGAACGAAGACCTCTGCGGCGCGGCGGCTCAGCTTCAGCATGCAACGAGTTTAGTGCCTCCGCCGATCGAGGAGCCGGTGGTCGGCGACCGCGCGGCGCCTGACCGGGTCGCTGCGAGTCAGGAGGCTTTCTGGATGGCGTCGATCAGGTCCGCTTTGGCCATCTTGCTGCGGCCGGGAATGTGGAGCGCCTGGGCGCGGTCGTACAGCGCGCTCCTCGAAAGGTTGGAGCGCTGCCGACGCATTGAACAACGTGTCGGCGTATGAGCCGTCATTCCCAAGGTCGAGCAGGGGTCATGGGCCGCGTGAGCGGTGCTTCTGGCTATGATCGATCATGGCCGCGGAAGGCCGGCTCCTTTCAAGTTAACGGCTGGGCGGTGGGGCGTTTGACAGTCTGCTCAATAAACAGATACGCTAATTAGCTGATCCGCTGAAACAACCCACCGAGAGGAGTGCATGTCCTTTGGCGCGAAGATCGCGGAAGCCCGAAAGGCTGCTGGACTGAGTCAAAAGGAGTTAGCAGGCAAAGTCGAAATATCACCCCAGTACTTGAACGACATTGAACATGGCAAGCGCAACCCCGGTTCTGAAGAACTTATTGAGGCATTCGCGAAGGCACTGAACCTAGATGCTGCTGTCTTGTATTACTTGGCCGGTCGGCTGCCGAGTTCAGATGTGAAGCGCGGTGTCTCAGATGAGAGAGTAATAGAAGCGTACAAGGCGTTCAGGAGGACGCTCAAGAAGTGAAGTACGTCAAGGATAAGACCGGACGCCTGAATATGCGCCCGCACTTTGAGCCTATCGAGCTGGATCGCGGGTGCGAGCAGATCATCGGCGCGTTTTTGAAGCAAAAATACGGCGAAATCAGGCTTCCGATCCCGACCGACGCGCTGGATGTACTGATCGAGCAGGACGCCCAGGACCTGGACAAGTACGCCGATCTGTCGGCTGAAGGTGAGGATGTCGAGGGCGTAACCGAGTTCATTCCGGGGCAGAAGCCGCGGGTGAAGATATCAGCCCGCCTGTCCGAGAACCCGAGATTGGAGAACAGGCTGCGAACCACGCTCGCGCATGAATGGGGCCACGTGAAGTTCCACGCGCCGCTCTGGCTCGCGGATACCGCAACACCCGATCTGTTTGGTCGGCGCCCTGAGGCGACGAGCATCAAGTGCAGGCGGGACAACATCTTCGGTGCTTCTGAGTACGACTGGATGGAGTGGCAGGCGGGTTATGTGTGCGGCGCCGTCCTGATGCCTCATACTCGCGTCAAGGCGATCGCCAAGGAGCACCTCGAGGCGCTGCGGCAGCCTGGCCCGTTGGAAGTCAACTCCCAGCCCGCGTCTGATCTTATCGAACGCGTCGTCAAAGCCTTCCGGGTGTCGGCGGATGCGGCACGGGTGCGCATGATCAAACTGAAGATCTTGTCGGAGGTAGGGCGCGGCTTGGGTCTGCCGGAACCCGGGGCTTGAAAAAAATTTGGGGGCCTGATACGCTAATCAGCGGATCAGCGGTATAACGGTCATCGGGATCGGCGCCCGCTGGTCCTCACAGACGAGGTGTATATGGAAACCGTACAGGACGAGCAGCTCGGGCAGCGGGGCAATGCAGATTCCCAGCGCATGCGCATCCACGTCGATCGCAAGACCTACAAGTCCCGCAGCCCGACAACCGGTGAGGCTCTTTATGAACTCGCCAACGTTCCCGAGGGCCGTGACCTCTTCCGCGACCTGGAGGACGATCAGGAGGACACGCTCATTCCCCGGGACGGCACCGCGATCCACCTGGTGCACGATGAACATTTCTACGCGCGGCGGGCGAAGGATATCACTCTCATCGTCAACCTCGAGGAGAAGTCGTGGGACAAGAAGAGGATCTCCTATGAGGAGGTCACGCTCCTCGCGTTCGGACCGCCGCCTCCGGGGATCGTCATCACATACACCGTGGAGTTCGAGAACGGCCCGCGTAGCAACCCGGAAGGGTCTCTGACCCCTGGGAAATCCGTGAAAGTCCGCGAAGGGATGGTTTTCAGTGTCACAGAAACTGGTCGATCGTAGTCCGGACCTCAAGCGCCTGCGCGACGAAGGATACGACGTGCAGGTCGTCGGTAAGGGGACTCACCTGCGTGTCGGCAGCATTCCATTCGTCAATGCCGAAAGGCAGATCAAGACGGGCTATTTGGTGTCGACACTCGAGTTCGAGCAGAACAACGTCACGAAACCGCAGGAGCACACCGCATGGTTCAGTGGTGGTACGCCGTGCGACAAGGATGGCACGCCGCTGAAAATCATCATTAACTCCAACCGAGTCACGCCGGTGGAGGGCCTGGAGGTGGACGTTCAGTTCTCAACCAAGCCAAGGGACGGCAAAGGCTATCCCGACTACTACGTGAAGATGACAAGTTACCTGAAGATCATCCTGCATCAGGCGCAGGCCATCGATCCGAGCGTAAGAGCGGACATCTTCCCGGTCATCCCAGCGGATGGCGAGGTGTCGCCGTTTAAGTTCTACGACACGTCATCCAGCCGCAGCGGGATCACCGCTCTCGCGACGAAGCTCGCTGTTAAGGTCGCGATCGTCGGCATGGGCGGCACCGGAGCGTATGTTTTCGACCAGGTGGCGAAGACCCACGCCGTCGAGATTCACATCTACGACGATGACGTGTTCAGCCAGCACACCGCCTTCCGCTGCCCCGGGGCAGTGTCGATCGAAGATCTCAAGCCTGGCATGAAGAAAGTCGAGTATTACGACGCGGTGTATTCGAAGTTCCGCAACGGCATCGTTCCCCACCCGTATCGCATCGGCCTCGAGAACGTGCACGAGCTCAACGCGATGCAATTCGTGTTCCTGTGCTTGGATTCAGGCGAGTTAAAGGACGCAATCATGCAATCGCTGGAGGAAGCCGCTATTCCCTTCATCGACGTCGGCATGGGCGTGCACGAGAAGCAGGGCGCGCTGATCGGGATCCTGCGTGCTACGACGAGCACGCCCGCCAAGCGCGACCACGTCCGCGGCAAGAACCGCGTCTCCTTTGCGCCCGCCGCCGGGCCGAACGACTACTCCCGCAATATTCAAGTCGCCGACCTGAACGCGTTCAACGCCATCCTCGCGGTTATGAAGTGGAAGAAGCTCTTCGGCTTCTATCACGATCTCAAGCACGAGCATCACACGACCTACGTCATCGAGACCAACAGGCTCTCAAGCGAGGACCAGAGCGAAGATCAGTGATGCGGAAAGCACGCACCGTTAAATACGAGTTCATCGAGCTGCTACCAAGCACGCTTGAGCCCGAAACGCTCTACGTATCCCTGAAGTACAAGAACATGGTTCACCTGTGCTTCTGCGGATGCGGCAGGAAGGTCATCACACCGCTCTCGCCCACCGGCTGGGAGCTCACCTTCAATGGCCGTGAGGTGTCGGTATTCCCGTCGATCGGCAGTTGGAACCTGCCCTGCCGATCGCACTACTGGATCACGAGAAGTCGCGTTGAATGGGACGAGCAGTGGTCTGCAGAACGAATTGCCGGCGGCTTCGCGCGTGACCGAGCTGACAAGGAGCGGTACTACCGCCGCGACGCGCAACCGCATGTAATGCGCGATTCCGGCGACCCCGAGGTGGCCCGATCCGAGGAACGCCGCAGCTTGTGGGAGAGGATGAAGCGCTGGTTTTAGTGCGATAGCGGAATCGCCGCCAGCGTCCGCCCCTTGACGTGACCAACAGAAAAAGCGCGCCGTCGTCGATGACGGCCGCAACTCGACAACCGCCCACCGCGCCATGGGCAAGGGCCCCTGTACCGCGCCGCGGACGGCTCCAAGGGTAAGCGCAGCTGCGCCTGCCTCTCGCGCCGTGCTACGCGACATCGGGAATTGGGCGCGACATTATTCGAGTGACTGCTCTTGGCCGCTTAACGACCGGAGGAGCGGTCGCTCGCGGCCATGATCTGGTTAGATTTCGGTCTGCTCAGCGATTTCTAAGGCGTCGTCAACTTCGATGCCGAGATAGCGGACAGTGCTTTCGAGCTTTGTATGGCCGAGAAGAAGTTGCACAGCTCGCAGATTCTTCGTTCTTCGATAGATTAGCGTCGGCTTTGTTCGGCGCATCGTATGGGTTCCGTAGGCGGTGCAGTCCAAGCCTATGGAGCTAACCCACTGGTCCACGATCCTGGCGTACTGGCGAGTCGAGATGTGAAGCGAGTGCCTGGTGCGGCTCGGAAACAAGTAGTCCCCCGACCGTAGCTGGGCCATGGCGATCCAAGCTGCGACCGCGTCGCGTGTTTGCTCAGTCAACTCGAATTGGACTGGTCGTTGGGTCTTCCGCTGCAACACCATTGCGCGAGCCGATACTCGAGTCCCTTGAGCTACATCACCGACCCGCAAGCTCACGAGGTCACAGGCGCGGAGCTTACTGTCCAAGGCGAGATTGAAAAGGGCGAGCTCTCGGGCTCGCTTGGCGAGTTGCAAGCGGATTCTGATTGCCCAGATCTCCTTGAGGCGCAACGGTGGCTTTTGGCCTACCAGCTTGCCCTTGTTCCAGGGCACCTTCTGCACTGCAACCGGATTGGAGACTTCCATGGCACGACTCCTTGAGACGGAGTCGCGTTGATCTTTCCCGCATGAGCACTGTTCGACCTAAAGGGGACGTAGAGCCCACTCGGACGGCAGCCAGCTCGGCTCGAGCACCACCGCCGGTATGCAGATGTTGGCGTGCTGTATATTTGTACATCATAGGGCGAACGCCATGTCTCGACAAGTAACACGCCACAACCACTACGTCCCGATTTGGTATCAGAGGGGCTTTATCGTCGGCAGCGGCACTTCACTTCATCACTTAGACCTCAATCCGCACACAACAGCACTTCCAGACGGCCGCGTCATAGCTGCGCGCCCGCTCACTTATCGTGCGCCGAAGAGTTGCTTCTGGTCGGAAGATCTCTATACAACCCGGTTCGGCAGCAGGCTCAATGATGAGATTGAGCGCTTCCTATTCGGGACCATTGATGATTTTGGCGCCCGTGCCGTTCGTGCCTTTGCGAATGGCGATTTCGTTGCGATCCACAAACTGTTTCAACATTTCTTCGAATACCTCGACGCGCAAAAGCTACGAACCCCGAAAGGGCTGGATTGGATCAAGAGTAAGTATCCCAACCTGACCCAGCTCGACCTAATGATTGAAATGCAAGCCCTACGCCGGATGCATTGCACGATGTGGTACGAGAGCGTCAGGGAAATAGTCTCGGCAGAGCAGTCTGACGTGAAGTTCATCGTCACTGACCACCCAGTAACGATCTACAACGCCGCATGCCCGCCAACATCACAGGCATGCAAATATCCTGACGATCCCGCTATTGAACTGAAAGGCTCGCAGACCGTTTTTGCACTGGACGCGAATCACTGCTTGATCCTGTCAAATCTCGAATATGCAAAGAGTCCAACCAATGTCGATTTAAGAGCGCCACGCACTCACGCGAGATATGCCGGACAAAGCATCGCTCGAACAGACGCATTCATCCGAACGCGCAAACTGACCAGTAAGGAAGTAAATTCAATAAACCGTCTTCTAAAAGCCAGAGCTCATAGATACATCGCGGCGAACGAAAAGGCCTGGCTAGAACCCGAAAAGGCTGATTCGGGCCGATGGGAAACGATTGGCAAGATTCTTCTGCCGCCCTCCAATGAGCTGTGGCATTTTGGCGGAGAGATCTACATAGGCTACAAGGATGGCTCAACTCATTACCAAGATGAGTTTGGTCGCACATCCGGGGCTCACAAGTACTTACGGAAGAAGCGCGTATCGCCGTTCGACAAGAAGGGGCCATGCGGTTGCGGAAGCGGACGTAAGTTCAAAGAGTGTTGTGACGGATTGCGGCAGGAGGACCGGCCTTCTTGGGATGTCTATAGCGTCCGCGAACGCAATCTCATATTAAGTCGCGCGACGCGGGACATTCTGGGGCTCAACAAAGGCAAGACCTGGGAGGATGTCCGAAGAGAACTAAGTGACGACCAAGTAAAACGTATTCATGAGGTTTTTGAAAGTATGTGGCCCAGGGATACGGACCTTGCCGATTTGTTGCCGCGACCCGATGAAAGAATTTTGCGCGCGGTTTATTTAGGCTTGATCGATCCTCGCACGATCGCTGTTACCGTTACTGGATGGCTACCTTACTTTGACCAAGTAGTCATTGCCCATCCATTTATCAATGCTGGCACCGTTAAACCTGAGTTCAGCCCTACCAAGTCGCCCGGCAAATACAAGGTTCAAACACTGAAGAATGCGCTCTTGCTGTTGATGCTCGAGCCATTTATCAATGCGGGCTTCGTACATATGGTGCCCGATCCTGCCGACTTCAGCGACATCAGGCATGTCCTATGGAACATGGCGGAACAGCGGGTAGGCGATGTGGATTTCGACGACAAGGACCTGCAGAGAAATCGCGCGCTCTTCGAGGATGACATGATGAGAGCTAATCGGGGCCTGCCCGACGACGCATTGCGTGGTCTCATTCAGCGCACTTCACCGGAACTTACTCCCGAGCAGATTGCGGAAGTTATGGCTTACATGAGGGAACAGCATAAGCAAGACCCGCTGGCATTGCTCCAACATTTGCCTCCGGGGGAGGAAGGGGCGCAGTTGCAGACAGTTAAAGGATTCAATCTGGAAGTCGCCTTGTTTCTCGCACAGTTCACGGGGTCGGTTGTGTACACGGACATTGGATTGCATTGGCAACATCTTCACCGTGATGCAAGGCCGGCCAACGAATCAAGAGATGCTTCGCCCTGGCTGCCAGTGATCGAGTCTATGCGAAAGGTACCTTTCCGGATTGACGATAGTCCTGGAGCGGGGCTTGAGCTTCGCTTAACCGGCAAGTTCGACACACTTAGAAGCACCCTGCGGCAGGTGCGGAATTCTGTTCGCGCACAAGGTGAAAGTCCGGTCTCCAGGAACACCGTAAAAGAACTCGCGCGCGAGTTGGATGAAGCTAAGAAAGACCTGCGTAGGGAATGGCAGCGAATTAAGGAAGGCGACTTACGCGGATCGTTTCAAGCCACCCTGGAACCATCGATTCCGACAGGCGGTTTTGAACGCAACACCGTACGAAGACTGTTACTTACGTACGGGCGAGCGAAGCAGGTTCGAGCGACACCAATGGCGTTGTTTGTGCGGGTGGCGCTGCCTACCTAGCCAACGCACCTATCGACCTGAACGTCGGCTGATGGCCGATTCTGTTGAAAAACTCTTTTTCCACCGACGATGGAAAAATTCTGGGCGTTATAAGACACGAAGTGCGCTTCAGGCTAGGGGGGGATACATGAAGGAGTTGATGTCGCGATGTAGGACGTCCTGAGCGGCCTATGAGGCGAAGCCTGGTCAAATTTTTGATTGCCTCGATATCCGACAGAATTTTGCCGCACCTGCGATTTGGAGTTTTTCAAGTGCGCCGGTCAAACCGGCAAGGAGCAGGTGGTGCAAGTCCGCTGCACTGAAGGTCTAGCAAACCACAGTGACCCCGAGTCATGCGCGGGCATCCGTGA
>SCTY01000038.1 GCA_004297625.1 Betaproteobacteria bacterium
CGCCGACCTCGATGGTGCGGTTATCTTCGGTGGTGTCGACCATGGCGACCACGGCGTCTTCGGGAAAGTAAACCTCCTCGATTTCCTGATCGGCCCGATAAACGATTTCGCCGTGTTTCAGCCTCACGTGCTCGAGCCTGGGCAGAAGGTGCTTGTATTCGGTGGCGAGGAGAGCGGCGAGGATGCGGTTCCTGAGCGCAACGGCGGCGGGTGCGGCTCTACGCATGCCCTGTTGTAACACTAATTTCGTGCTGAACGGCATGGACCGTGTATGTCCGCTTCCGTACAATAGCCAATGTCAGCCGCCCTAGAGGAGCTCGCCCGGATGTCCACGGCGCCCGAGCCCACGCAAAACCAGATTCTTGCCGCGCTGCCCGTGGCGGCGGACTATCAGCGGCTGTTGCCCCATCTGGAATTCGTCGAGCTGGGCCTGGGGCAATCCCTGTACGAATCGGGCGGGCATCTGCAGCACGTGTATTTCCCCGTCGAGGGCATCGTGTCGTTGCTGTACGTCACGCAGAGCGGCAACTCCGCCGAGCTCGCCGTGGTCGGATGCGAAGGCATGATCGGCGTGTCGCTCTTCATGGGCGGCGAGACCACGCCGAACCGGGCCGTGGTGCAGAGCGCCTGCAAGGCTTATCGGCTCCCGGCGCACGTCCTGAAGGCGCAGTTTGCCGAAGGCGGCGCCCTGCAGCTCATCCTGCTGAAGTTCACGCAGACGCTGATCACGCAGATCTCGCAAACCGCAGTGTGCAATTTGCACCATTCCGTGGACCAGCAGCTGTGCCGCTGGCTGCTGTTGAGCCTGGACCGCCTGCCCGAGAACAAGCTGCAGATGACGCAGGAGCTGATTGCCAACATGCTCGGCGTGCGGCGCCAGGGCGTCACGCAATCCGCCGGCAAGCTCGAGCGCGAAGGCCTGATCAGCTACAGCCGCGGCCTGATCACCGTGCGGGATCGCCCCGCCCTGGAGAAACGCGCCTGCGAATGCTACGCGGTAGTGAAGAGAGAGACCGAGCGCCTGCTGCCCCACGTGGCGCCGCGGTAGCCTGAATGCGTGCGTAAACGCACTTCCGGCGATAGGGCTCTTCTCTAAGGTGGGGGCTGTAGCACGCAGTAACCCCCGACCTAACCAGAGGAGATGCACCATGAAACGCTTCATCGTCGTAGTTGCTTTTGCGCTGTCCAGCGCCCCCGCGCTCGCGGATGCCGGCGCGCCCTTCGAGCAGAACGAGCTCGACCGCGCCATTCTCGGCACGCCCGAGACCGTGCTGCTCGCGGCCGTCGGCGGCATGTCGTACAAGTCGGACGAGGGCGGCGAATCGCCCTGGGGCAACGACCACAACTTCATCGCCCCGGCGCAGTAATGCGGTCGTCAGGGCGCTGCTGTTCAGGGGTAGTCAACCGGAGGTGCAGCGCACCTTGGCTTCCTGCTTTCCCTACGATCTCAGGGTGGAAACGAAGGAAGTGCAGTACTGCGAAGAGAATCTCGCGCGCTTCGATTTCAACTGAACACAAGGGCCTGCCCCCGTGCCGGGGACAGGCCCGTGCTCGTTACCAATTAGGAATGAAGAAAAGAAATGCGATGGAGGTGACGACGAAATAGAGGAAGAAGACCATGAGCAGATAGCCCATGATGTCCCGGAAATGCAGCCTCGCCACGGCGAGCATGGCGATGGCCCAGAAGGGCTGGATCATGTCGGTCATCATGTCCGCCCAGGCAAAGGTGACCACCGCCGTTCCCATTCCCACGCCCAATTCCTTCGCCGCAGGAATCACGTAAGGCGCCACGACCGCCCACTCGCCCCCTCCCGACGGAATCAGATAGTTGAGAAGCCCGCCGTACCAGTAGAGGAAAAGCGGAAACGTCTGCGGCGTCGAAATGGCCACAAAAGCCTTTGTGAACACCGTGGACAGAAGGGTGAACTTGAAAAGGCCGAGAATTCCCGCATAGAAGGGAAACTGGATGACGATTCCCCAAACCGCTTTGCCTGCATCCTCGGTCGCCTTGAGGAACGACCAGGGCCTCCAGTGGAACAGAACCCCCAGTATCAGCATCGCGAAGTTGATCACATTGAGGTTCAGGTCCAGGCCTTTGGTCGAGAAGTGCCAGATCAGCCAGATCGCTCCGCCGATGAAGACGATGAGGTTGAACCCGGGCCACCAGTTCATCCACTCCGAGGGGCTTTTCCATTCGGCGGGCTTGGGAGGCGCTTCGTAAAGCTTCAGCTGGTCCATCAGTTCGGGCTTCACGACGAAGACCTTCCCGGGCCGCGGATGCATCAGGACCATCAGGATGGTGACTAGAGCAATAACGAGCACCGTCATCACCAGGTTGAAAGGATGGAAGATCGTATCGGCCACCGGGATGGTCGCATCGAGCAATTTCCCCTTGATCAGGAAGTTGTCGGGAGTGGCGACGAGCAGCGTCGCCGAACCGGAAAGCCCGGCGTGCCAGGTGGTGCCCAGGCCGAGGTAAGCGGCGGCCACCAGCAGGCGATAGTCGACCTTGGGATTTCTTCTCACGATGAAAAGCGCCAGCATCGCGCTTGCAATGAGGCTCAGCCCCCAGTTGAGCCACGCCGCGATCATCGAGAAGAGGGACATGATCAGAATGGCCTGCCAGGGCTTTTCAGGGTTGGACCAGCCGGAAAGGCCGTCGAGCAGGCGCCGCACAGGAGGGGAGCAGGCCAGGATGTAGCCCGTCATCATGATCAGGCACATCTGCATGGCGAAGGCGAGCAATTCCCAGAATCCGTTTCCCCAGGCCTTGACGGATTCGTAGGCCCGGGCGCCGACACCGACCTCCGGCTTGAATCCCCAGATCATCGCGAACACATAGGCGACCAGGCTCAGAACGATGACGATGATCCAGGCGTCAGGAATCCATCGCTCTGTCCAACGGGTCATGCCATCGCCCCAGTTCTTCAGGAAATCAAAGCTTCCACGACCTGGCTGGTGCCCTGTGTCGCTCGTGACCGTCGTCATAGTTCCTCCTGTGCAACGACTAAGTGAAGGCGAAAGGAGGCAGAACGCCGCCTTGCCGTGCTTCGACTGGATGAGGTCGCGCGCTCGATCAAGCGTCGCGTCCCGTGCGAACGCGGCGGCCGCGAAATGCCGGTAGGCGGCCGCGAAATGCCGGTAGAAGTGCCGCGAGCCTCGTCACCCCCGCTGCCCCCCATGACGGGAAGCCTCCCCTGAGCGAAGACCCTAGCCGGAAATTACAGAGCCACGCATGCGGCGCAGGCTTGATCTACCGCAAAAGTGGGTGGATTTAAGGTTTCTGCCATGAATACAACGTTGCGCGGCAGCGACAATCTTGACCGACGACGAGAGTTATCCAAGCCGTCTCTGCGCTGTGACGTCGCTGCCGCGCGACGTCGCTGCCGAAGCCGATTCCTTCGCGTAAGTCACGCAGCCGCAAGGAAAAACTATTGCCTAATTATTGAGCCGGACCGACTTGCCGGTCGGCGTCGCACTGCTCATATCGCGTGTGCGCCGACGTATCCACAGAGTTGTGCACAGTTTCTGTGGATATCCGGCCGGACCAGCGGCGTTTAAGGGGCGGTTAAGGGTGCGCGCTTCATTCTGGAAATCTCGCGCGCTGCGCATTGCATTGCGAGGTATTCTGGCGGCGAGCTTTTGAGGACGGGAGGTGAGATGGAACACTGGTCCGTGCGCGACGACGGCCCGTATCAGCGGCATGACGAAGCGTCGTCGCGTCCATGGTGGATCTTGATCGTGGCTGGAATCGTGGCCGCCGTCGCCGCGACCTATTACTTGTGGCCGCAGCCGCGGCCGGCGCAACCCGATCAGCCAGCGGCCGCGGCGGCGCCGCAGCCTGCGGGCGAGGCGCCCGCGCCGCAGGCGAGCACGGAATCCGGGCCGCGCTATCCGGTGCCGGCCGCGGAGACTGAAACCACGAAGCCGCTGCCGACGCTCGACAACAGCGACCCGATGATGCGCGAGACGGTCACTGCATTGGTCGGGAAGAAGGCCTTCGACGACATGGTGTATCCGTCGGCGCTCATCCGCCGCATCGTCGCCACCGTGGACAACCTGCCGCGCGCGACGGCGCCGCGGCGCGTGATGCCGCTTGAACCCGTCCCCGGGACGTTTACCGTGCTCGACGCGACCGGCGATGCGAGCATCGGCGCAGCCAACTCGGCGCGTTATGCGCCCTACGTGCGCGTCTTCGAATCGCTCGACACGCGCACGCTGGTCAAGCGTTACGTCGAGTCCTATCCGCTCTTCCAGCGCGCCTATGCCGAGCTCGGATTTCCGAACGCCAGCTTCAACGACCGCCTGGTCGAGGCGATCGACGACATGCTCGCGGCGCCCGAGGTGAGCGGTCCGGTGAAGCTGGTGCGGCCGAAGGTCCTCTACCAGTTCGCCGATGCGGACCTCGAGCAGCGCTCGGCGGGCCAGAAGATCATGCTGCGCATGGGCGCCGAGAACGCCGCGCGCGTGAAGGCCAAGCTGCGCGAGATCCGCAGGGAGCTCGCTTCGCTCGGCCGCTGAGCCGAACTTCTTCTACTTCGCCGGCGGCTTGCCGTAGTTCTGCGCGAGGTAATTGGCGATCGGCTCGACGTCTTCCTTCGCGATCTGCGCGCCGAAGACGTTGATCATCTTGTTGACCGACGCCGTCCAGCCCGCCTTGTCGAGAAAGCGCGAATTCATCGGGATGTAGTCCAGGCTGTGGCAGGCGACGCATTGCATCGCCTTGTCGCGGCCCGGGCCGTCCTTCAGCGCGATCTTCGATTCCTGGGCGAATGCGGCTTGTGCCGCGAGCAGCGCCAAGAGCGCGAGGGTCTTTTTCATACGACCTCGATGTAAATGCGCTGGATCACGTTGTGGTGATACCCGGCGGGGTTGTGGATGAGCTGCTCGACCTGCGTTTCCCCGGTATTGCCGGTGGCGCGCGCCATGATGACGCGCGCGCCGGACTCCGAAGCCGGCACGCCGAGCGCGAACTCGCGGAACGAAAAGCGGCCCCTGTCCTTGCCGAGCTTCGCCGGCGTCCAGCTCGCGCCGTAGTCTGCGGATACCTCGACCTTGGCGACACCCGAGCCGCCGTCCCAGGCGATGCCGCGCACTTCGATCGGCTTGCCGCGCGGCACGCGCTGGCCGCTCCTAAGCGAGGTGACGAGCGAGTTCACCACCATCGTGGTGATCGGCTCGTTCGGCGAATAGAGCTGCGACTTGAAGGTCGGCGTCCGGAAACGCCCGCGCGGCAGCCGGTAGGCGGCGCTCATCCAGAAGTTCTTCTCGGGGGTGGGAACGATCTTGACGCTCATGAGCTGCTTCACCCAGTAGGTACCGGTCCAGCCGGGCACGATCAGCCGCGCCGGGTAGCCGTTCCAGTGCGGCAGCGGCGCGCCGTTCATCTCGAAGGCGATGAGCGTGTTGTCGTCGAGCGCGACCTCGATCGGAATCGACTTCACGAAATCCGGCGTCTTGTCGAGCGGGCCGCGGTCGGCGCCGTCGAGCACGACTTCGAGCGCGTTCCCGCGCACGCCCGCCTTCTGCAGCACGTCCTTGAGACGCACGCCGCGCCACACGGCATTGCCCATCGCGCCGACGCCCCATTCGACGCCCGCCACGTGCGGCTCGAAAAGGCCGCGGCGGTTGCCCGAGCACTGACAAACCGCGGTCACCTGCGCAGGCCGGAACTGGGTTTTCAATTCTTGAAGATCCAGTTTCAGCTCGCGTTCGGCGCTCTCGCCGCCGACGGTGAGCGCCCAGTCCTTTGCCGCCACCTGCGGAATCGCCGCGAGGTGCCAGCGCACGAAAAACGCCTTGTTCGGCGTGATCGGATTGCGGAAATACTCGACCGGCGTCTCGAAGTTCGGCGGGCGGAAGGTCTTCTTGATGAGCGGCACCTTGCCGGGCAGGGCGTACAGCAGCTGCTCGGCGAGTGCTCCGTCCGGAATCTCGGCGAGGCCGAGCGCGGCGCTGCTGCCGATCTCGGCGCCGAATGCGCGTAGGGGGCTGCTGCCGAATAACGCCAGGGCGCCCGCGCCGGCGAGCAGCCTGCGGCGGGCCGTGTTTTTCAGGGACCGGGTCATGGCTTCCTCCTCGCCGCGGAAGATACTTGAAAATCGCGCGCGTCGCACCCACCTGCCGGCAGCCATGGTGAAAGAAACGCTCGGGTTCCAGGCCGAGGTGAAGCAGCTCCTCGAGCTGATGATCCACTCCTTATATAGCAATAAGGAGATTTTTCTGCGCGAGCTGGTTTCGAACGCGTCGGACGCCGCCGACAAGCTGCGCTTCGAGGCGCTGAACCACAACTCGCTCTACGAATCGGATCCTGAGCTAAAAATACGCGTGTCGTTCGACAAGGCGGCGCGCAGCGTCACCGTGTCGGACAACGGCATCGGCATGTCGCGCGACGAGGTGATCCGGAACATCGGCACCATCGCCAAGTCGGGCACGCGCGAGTTCTTCCAGTCGCTCACCGGAGACCAGGCGAAGGACGCGCGCCTCATCGGACAGTTCGGCGTCGGCTTCTATTCTTCCTTCATCGTCGCCGACCGCGTCACGCTCGTCACCCGGCGCGCCGGCCTGCCGGCGGGCGATGCGGTGCGCTGGGAGTGCGACATGGCGAAGGGCGCCGGCGAATACAGCATCGAGCCGGCGGAGAAGGCAACGCGCGGGACCGAGGTCACACTGCACCTGCGCGAGGGCGAGGACGAGCTCCTGGATGAGTTCCGCCTGAAAGCCATCCTGCGCAAGTATTCGGACCACATCGCGATCCCGATCGTGATGGACGGCGAAGCCGTCAACCAGGCGAGCGCGCTCTGGGTGCGGCCGAAGAACGAGATCAGCGACGAGCAGTACGTCGAGTTCTACAAGCACGTCGGGCACGACTTCGAGCCGCCGCTCGCCTGGACGCACAACCGCGTCGAAGGGCGACAGGAGTACACGCAGCTTCTCTATATCCCGGCGCACGCGCCGTTCGACCTGTGGGACCGCGAGCACCGCCATGGCCTCAAGCTTTATGTGCGCCGCGTGTTCATCATGGACGACGCGGCGCAACTGCTGCCGGCGTACCTGCGCTTCGTGCGCGGCGTCGTCGATTCGAGCGACCTGCCGCTCAACGTCTCGCGCGAGATCCTGCAGCAGAGCCGCGACATCGATGCCCTGCGTGCCGGCTGCACCAAGCGCGTGCTCGACCTGCTCGATGATCTCGCCGCGAACCACAAGGACAAGTACGCGACTTTCTGGAACGAGTTCGGCCGCGTCCTGAAGGAGGGTGTGGGCGAGGACGCGTCCAACCGCGAGCGCATTGCGAGGCTGCTGCGCTTCTCTTCCACGCACGACGATCGCGAAGCCGAAACGGTCTCGCTCGCCGATTACGTCTCGCGCATGCGACCCGGCCAGGACAAGATCTACTACGTCACCGCCGAGAGCTTCCTCGCCGCGAAGGGCAGCCCGCACCTCGAGATTTTCCGCAAGCGCGCCATCGAGGTGCTGCTGCTGCACGACCGCGTCGACGAATGGCTGGTCGCCAACCTCCCGGAGTACGAAGGCAAGGCGCTCGTTTCGGTGGCGCGCGGCCGCCTCGACCTCGGCAACATCGGAGGCGAAGAGGCGAACGAGGGCGGCCACAAGGTCGGCGAGCACGCCGAACTGCTGCGCAAGCTCAAAGCCGCGCTCGGCGACAAGGTGAAGGACGTGCGCATCAGCGACCGCCTCACGCATTCGCCGTCGTGCCTGGTCGCCGACGAGCACGACATGGGCGGCAACCTCGCGCGCATCCTGAAGGCCGCCGGGCAGAAGGTGCCGCTTTCCAAGCCGATCCTCGAGGTCAATGCGGCGCACGCCATCGTCCAGCGCCTCAAGCCCGAAGACGAGCGTTTCGACGACTGGGCGAGCGTGCTATTTGACCAGGCGCTGCTGGCGGAGGGCGGTCAGCTCGACGACCCGGCCGGGTTCGTCAAGCGAACGAACGAGCTGATGCTCGGCCCGGCGCGCTCCTAGAGCGCTGCCCGAATTGCCTTCCACCCATTCGGCGAGCGGCATGAACTGCTTGCGCTCTGCGACGGAGAGCGCAAGGTCCATCTCGAAGAGGCCGAGGCCGGTTTCCGCGGCTTTGACGTAGACGTCCGAATCGATGAGGCGCGCGGTCAGCTCGAGCTCGAGCGACTCCAGAAAATGCTCGAGCGGCCGGTAGGCCGGCATCGAGCGGCGCACCTTGTTGGCGACAATGGCGACGGGAACATTGCGCGAGCGCATCTTCGCCGTGAGCAGCACTTCCTTGATGAATCGGCCGGTCGCGTGAATATCGATGGCCGACGGCACCAGCGGAATGACGATGCATTTCGCGCGCTCGAGCATTTCCTGCAGCGCCACGCCGCAGCACGCCGCGGGCGCGTCGATGATCAGCTGCTCGGTTTCCGGCGGCACGTACATCGCCATGCTGCGCAGCCGGGTGCCTTTCTGCCGCGTGGCGTTGGCGCCGCGGATCGGCGGCGCTTGCGGCGCGCGCAGCGCGAGCCAGTTCAGGCTCGACCCCTGGGGGTCGTAATCCATGATGGTTGTCGCTGCGCGGGTGGCGGCGAAGTAGCTCGCCAGATTGATCGCTACGGTGGTCTTGCCTGACCCGCCCTTGGGATTGACGATCAGCGTGGTATTCATCTTTTTGAGGGTCCACACCCCTTTTATTATCAGTTAGCTACGTAGCAATCATCATGCAGCGTGTCAGCTCGAAAAGCAAGCGCGCTTTGCTTCCATAGCTTTTTGTCCGACTTCGGGGCGGCGATGCTTCTTCCGATGCCGATAGCGAGACTGCTGAAAATGGTGGTCCACCCGCACGGCCACTTCGTCCTGAAGCTGCGTGACCTGAGAATCGAGAACAACGTGGTGTTCGGCATGCTGGCATTCATGGTGATGTTCGGCCTCACCGTTACGGGGTGGTCGGTCCCGCCGGCAACTACGCTTCCCTCAACGACTTTAGAGACTGTTAACTATTGGGTGGCGCGGCACTCGGCCGGGCGGGTAAGGTCACTCCTAGAACGGGAGGGACCATGAGGCAATTTGTCACATGCGCATGGCGCGCCGCGGCGGCCGCGTCGCTGGTCGCAGCGGCAGGTCTGCTCGCCGGCTGCGAGCCCCTCTCTCTCGCCGCCCTCGGCATAGGCGGTTCGGCGGCCGTAAACCACAAGGTGAACGGCACGCCCTATCGCACCTTTACCGCCCCGCTTTCCAGGGTGAAAACCGCCTCGATGGGCGCTCTCAAGCGCATGGGCATCAAGCCCGAAAGCACGACCAAGATGGAACACGGCGAGCTCATCACCGCGCGCATCGGCAAGCGAGAAATCGAGGTGGAGCTCGAATCGCTCACTCCCAACACCACCCGGATGAAGGTCGTGGCGCGCCAGGACGGGTTTTTCTACGACGGCGCTACGGCGAGCGAGATCATCGCCCAGACCGAAAAGAGCCTCGGCGTCTAGCATGCGCGAGCGGGTGGCGCAGGCCGAGCGCGTCGCGGCGCTCCTCAAGGACCGCAAGGAGACCGTCGCCGTGGCGGCATCGTCGTCTATACGCGCTCGGCTTGGGGGGCGCTGCGGGATTTCCGCGGGGAGCTGATTGCGGGCGCGCGAGCGCTTCGCCGCCGACTGGGGCATCGGGGAAACAGGCGCCGCCGGGCCTGCCGGAAACCGCTATGGCGACCCGGCGGGGCACGTCTGCCTTGCGGTTTGCGGCCGGGTCGAGGCCGTGGCCTGATACCATTGCGCCCCCCAACTTCGAACCACTGGATCGGTCATGAAACGCAAGTACGGAGCGGCGCTTTCCCGCGAAACCGAGGCTGAAAAGGGTCAGCGGCTGCGCGCCAAAGAGATGCGCGACAACAGCCAGAACTACGGCTCGGCTGCCCGCAAAGGCTCGCCCATGCGCGGCAAGAAGCGCAGCCGCTCTTAATACGCTCCGGCAGTCAGCCGGGCGACAGGTCCGCTCTGTAGACTCTTCTGTACAACTTGGAGTCCACATGAGCGACCAGCAGAAGCCTACGCAGACGAGCACGGCGACGGCGCGCAAGCCTACGCCGTACAAGGACATGACGTCGAACAAGAAGCTGAAGTTCATCCTCAAGCTGGCGATCTGCATTATTTCGTTCGGCATGATCTTCCCGAACGTGATGAGCGACTGATCCGGCTGCATGCAGCGAAAGGGCCTGCGCTGCAGGCCCTTTTCATTTTGTGCGCCCGGCAGGGCGCACTCACTTGATGGTGAGAGTCCATTACACGCCTGACAGGAGGAAGTGTTAGCCGAACGGCAAGGGTGTCGCGGGCGACTGCGAATCTGAAGGAAGCTG
>SCTY01000039.1 GCA_004297625.1 Betaproteobacteria bacterium
GGGAAGTCCGCGCGACTTCCCTTTTTTGTTCGCGAAGACCGTCCCGGGCGGGATGGCAGAGTGGTCATGCAGCGGCCTGCAAAGCCGTGGACGCCGGTTCGATTCCGACTCCCGCCTCCAAACACACCTCTGAAACGCCAGGCCCATCCGGCCGTCTCCCTCCGCTCTCATAGAGCAAAGCCCTTCGCGGGCCTTCTTGAGCCTTCGCCTGAATCCGAGTAATCTTAGGGTAAGGGCAGGCCAAAACCCCGCGTTACCCTCAAAAGCATCGAGGCCGTTGCCCGGAATCGTTACCCTGACAAGAGGGAGGTCGCCGTGGCAAGACATCTACTCACCGACCGGGCGGTGCGCAACGCGAAACCCGTGCCGAAGCCCTACCGCCTGTTTGACGGCGATGGACTCGCCTTATGGGTGAGCCCGACCGGGGCGAAGTCCTGGCAACTGCGCTACCGGCTTGGCGGCAAGGATCAAACGCTGACGCTCGGCAAGCTCGACCATCTGACGCTCGCGCAGGCGCGTACCAAGGCCAACGAGCAGCGCAAGCTCGCGGCCGAGGGTGAGCACCTGACCACGATTAAGCACGCCGCCAAGCTGAAACGCACGGTTGACGCATCGAACACCTTCGGGAAGTTTGCCGCAGCATGGATCGCGCGCGAGGCGCGCCGGATGCGCTGGACGCAGGGCTATCGCGACGAAGTTACCGCCAGCCTGAAAAACCACCTTGCGGCGCTCGATTCTCAGCCCTTGGCAAAGATCACCGCGGCGATGACAGCGCCCATGCTGCTCGGGGTCGAGCAGAGCGCCCCCCACATGGTCGAAAAGGTCCGGCGCCGTCTGCGAGCGATTCTCGATGATGCTGTCGAGCACGGCATCATCCCCGGCAACCCTCTGCCGGCTACTCGCAGGCGGAAGAAGCTTGAGCGGCGACACTTCCCTGCGCAGACGAAGCTCCCAGAGATCGGGGACATCTTGCGCGCTGCCCGCGCCGCAGATCCCTGCAAGGGAATTGCCCGCGCGCACGCGCTGCTCGTGTACACGGCGCAGCGCGTGTCCGAAGTGGTCGGCGCGAAGTGGGCAGAATTTGAACTTGATGGCGCCGACGTGCCGATAGGGGAGGGGCAGCACACAAAGCGCGACGCGAACGCGGGCAATTGGGCGATCCCGCGAGAGCGCATGAAGCGGAAGGACGAGGACCGCGGCCCGCACGTCGTACCGCTTCCCCCGGCGCTCCTCGCTGCCCTCCGCGAATGGCGCGAGGCTGACGGTGCCGAGGCGATCTACGTCTGTCCCGCCCCGCGAGACCCGTCGAAGCCGATCACCCCGGAAGGCGTCGAGAAGTTCTACCGCAACGCGCTCGTACTTGGCGGCAAGCACTCGCCCCATTCGTGGCGCTCGGCTTTCTCGACCGTCTGCCGCGAGGCCGGCAAGGACGGCGATGCGGTCGAAGCGCAACTTGACCACGTTGTCGGCAACAAGGTCGCGGCGGCCTATGACCGCGCCAAGCGCCTACAGCGTCGCCGCGAGCTGATGCGCTGGTACGAGCGGCAATTGATCGCTGCCCGTGACGGCGCCGACGTCGTTATGCTTGGCCGGCAGAGCGCGGCGCCGTCTTCGTCGATACCGATCAGCGCTTAACGCTACACTGCGGGACAGCGGAGCTAGAAGGTGTCGCTTCGGCAGGATTTACTCCGCGGGCGACTTGGGGTTGGACTCGGCGGCGGCGATGACGGCTTTGGCCTTGAGGTACTTGCCGCCACTCATTCCAACGGCGCGCCCTGCAATTTCTCTGACTTGGCGCCGCCATCTGGGTGCAGGTAAATTACCTTCAACACCAATAGCGTGGTGTTTCCGCTGTACTGCCTTCGGCCTCTCCTGCTCCTCAATCATCCTGCCGATCTCGACCGCCTCCGAGGGCGTGAAATCCTTGCGCTCGGTGTTCTCGTCGCGCTCGGCAGAGAGGAGGTCGGCGATATCAATCGTCGTGGCTTGGATGTGGGTCCAGCCGAGGAGCTTGGCCGCTTCGATGCGGCGCTGGCCGGCGCCACCGTAGCCCGGCCCGATGGGCCATCACCAGCGCCCCGAATCGGAGCGCTGGTGGGCCTGCGCTTCATTGATGCGCTACCGCCACACAACGGCGGCGAGTGCCTTAGCTTCGTCCGCAATGTGACGGAACGCCCTGATGGCGCCCCCCGTTCTCGCGCGCGGCATCGTCAGCGCATTGATGCGCGCGAGGTACGACAAAAAAACGATCTTCCTTCCGATGGCAGCACGGGTGAGGCGCTTGCTGCGGGTTCTGTGCTTTGAGGTGGGCATTGCTGAAGTCTCCTTTCAATTGCGTTCTGGTGAGGTGGCCGGAGCATTCCCGTGCTCCGTTCCGCCGATTCGCAAGCGCGAGCTTGCGTACCTTCAATGTGCGCGAAAGAATTTCGCCCGTGTCCTTCAAGACGCTACCACGATCCTACGGATTGCTACCTTGAGAAACCGAATTTGCTACGCGCCTTGCCACGTGCCGTTCCTCGCGCAATACTCCTCCGGCATCGCGGCGAGTTGCTGGTAGCGGCTGAATTGGTCGCGGGTTAGGCCGAGTCGCGTGGCGGGCGTTGATCCACGATAAGGCGGCGGGGTAGACCAAGGTCGTAATACCGCCTCGCCGGGTCCAAGCCGGCGCAGAATTAAGTCGTTCACGAACGGAGGAATCGTGCAAACACAATTCTGGTCCACCTTCGCAGGAGCGGCCGTCATCGGGCTAATGACCGCCTTTACGCTCGCCGGCTGCGCGACGCCGTATCAGTCGAAGGGTCTCGCGGGCGGATATGGCGACTCTCGAATCGACGTGGACACTTTCCGCATCACGTTCACAGGTAACGGATACACGGACACAACCACAGTCGAGAACTACTTCCTTTTCCGGGCAGCAGAAGTCGCCAAAGCAAACGGTTTTGACTGGTTCATGGTGGGCGATGATCGGTTGAGCCGACGGGGCCACCTAGAGACCGAGATATCCGGCGTGGTCAAGATGTTCAAAGGCAGCAAGCCGGAGGGCCGCCTCAACGCATACGATGCCGGCGCGATCCTGCGCAACCTTAAGCCGATGTAGCGGCTCGGACCCCCGGCGTCGCCTTCGAGAGGACGTTCTTGAAGCAGCGCGGAGCCTCGTGGCGCCGAAATAGCGCACCCCAGGGAGACCAACAGCGCATGAACAAAGAAGACTTCCAAAACCGCTTGCACGACAGGCTACGGAAGGTTCCGCTCGAAACTCGACGGCAGTGGAACGAGACCGACCTGCTCATCTGGTGGGGCCAAGCGGTGGCCGAGGATTCCTACTTGACGTGGGAGCGCGCAACGGGGGGCATCTGGCAACACGTGAAAAGCATGTGTCGTGATCTCATAGGCCCGAACGCGCGGTAAACGGCACGGATCGGAGTTTGGGGCGCCCACGGTAGGGCGGTGCCGGAGGCTCGCACGTAAGCAACCGCGCGTGCTGCCAAGCATACGTCCACGCGCTCCACAGGTCGTATAGCTCCCGCCCTGCGGGCTGCTCGAATACTCCTGGAATGCGCACGTGGAGCTTGTTGAAGAGCGCGTCAGCGCTCAGACAACCACGTTTCACCAGTCCGCCATTGAATGCCGCAGCGAAGAGGCTGAAAACGTCGCCTATGTGTGGTTCTTGGGAGAGCGAGGCGGAAGGAAACAACGATTGATGTCGGCGCAGCAGCATCTCGCTCTTTGCGATGATCTCGTCTTGCTCCATGCCGGCCTCCAGCTTGTCCGGGTTCAGGCTACTCGCCAGTTAAGGCGGCGGTGCGGGTTGAGCTTCTGCGGCGCGTGCGCTCGGTTGGTGATCTGGTCCACGATGACCGCCAGCCCGCGGAACGCATCCGCCCCGTGGCTGTATTCGTCGTGGACAGGTTTCACCGGCTCGCCCGTCGCTTCCGGGACATTTCGCCGGTAGCGCTTCAGGCATTCGAGTAGGCGCGCGGCCTTCGTCTCGTCCACGTAGAGACGCGGGAACATCATCCGCGCAGCCCGGATGCCCTCCTCGACAGTCAGCTTCGGCACGATGCGGACTTCGCGATTCATCGCCGAGAGCAACTCCTGCGCAGATTTCCCGGTGCGCAGGTCACGGTGAGCGCCATCATGCGGCAGCCAATCCGTGCCCCACAGGTAGCGACGCTGCTGTAGCTCGCCCGCCCATTCGGCGAGCGTGCGGTGCGACGCCTCCAGGTATTCAATCACGCGCACCTCGGAATGAAGCCGCTGGAGCAGGATGATCGAAGTCTGGTCGTTCCATCCCAAATCCCAAACGGTATGAACGGGCAGTTGCGGATCGAATGGCACCGGGCGCACGCGCCTCTCCTCGATCATGCGGATCACCTCGTGCGCGTAGATCGCGCCCTCGACCACGGAGCGCGGCTCGCCCTCCCAAACGTGCCTGTACGCGTCAGGGTCGCGCTCCAGCAGAAGCAGCCGCTCCTGCTCCAGCACGCTCGGGAACCAGGGGTTATCGCGCCACGTCACCTTTTTCACCCAAGCGTCGGGCGGCGGGGCCACAACCAGCCGGCGGTATACCGGATCAGTGTCCAACTCCGGGTTGAACGAAAACCAAAGTTCGGAGGCGCCCTTGCGCACCGTCGGAATCAGGATGTCGAGACTGCGCTCGGAGAGCGCCTGCGCCTCTTCCACCCATGCGATGTCCACGCCCTCGAACGACTTGATCTTGCCCGCGTCCTGCTGCCGAAGGCCAGCGAACAGGAACTCTGAGCCGTTCGTGCCCGAAATATGCGTCTCCTGCACCTGGAAGAACGATTTCAGGCCGAGGTGCTCGATCTGATCGGAGAGCAGCAGGTGTACCGAATCCGCAATCGTCCTCATCACTTCGCGCGCGCAGAGCACGCGCAAAGGGCGCTCCAAGCCCTTCAGCAGCAGAGCGCGGGCGAAGCTCCAGCTTTTCGCCGATCCCCTGCCGCCGTAGGCCACTTTGTACCGGCGCGGCTCGAATAAGCCGAGCAGCGCCTCCGGAAACTGCGCGTCGATCTGAAGGCTACGGCCGGATGCCATGAACATTGAGCACCACGCCGGCCGGCAGCGGCTCCCCGCCACTCGTTACGTCCGAGCGCGAGAGCTTCGGTACGTGGTATTCGAGCACGCGCAGGAAGACCTCGCAGCGCCGCGCCGGGTCTTTGATCTTCGCGAGCCAAGTCTCGAACGCTTCGACGTTGCGCTCGGCGATCAGCGCAATGGCCGCCCGAACGTCGGCGCTCGCCTTGTTCGGGGTGCCCTTCTTGCGCCCGCCGGTCTTCTTACCCTTCGCCATGCTGGTCTACCTAGGTCTACTTTGGATCATTGCGGTGCGGCCTGCTGCGACCGCTTCACGTCCTGGACGGTCGCCTTTAGGAGCGCGTTGCGCTCGACCGTGAGCGCATCGAACCGCGCACGCTTCTCCTCCGGGGGCAGGCTGGACACCCGGACGGCCGCCGCCTCGTGCCGGATTGCCGCAAGGCGCTGCTGTACGCGCTCCAGTTGACCAGCCCGCCCTGCTGCGGGCGAGCGCTCCAGTTCGTCGGCAATCTCGCGGCGGTTTTGGCGATCAAGCTCGCGCAACGTCGCCCGCAGCCGATGCGCCTCGTTGTACATCTCCTGGAACACGTCCTCGTACTTCGTCGCGATCTGCGGCTCGCTGCGGTAGAAGCGGCGGATAACCGGGTAGTCGTCCGGCCGGCGCTGCGGCAGGCGGTCGGAAAAGAGCGCCGCGTCCGACAACATCAAGCCGTACATCGCCCAGGTATTGAGATAGCCGGTCAACAGGTGCTCGGCGCGCACCGGGTTGAACTGGAGCGCCTCGGGGAGGTTGCGGCTCGCCATGCCGAGCGTGCGCATCGTCTCCGATGTGCCAATCTTCGCTCGCAGAAACGGCTGCAAGTTTTCGAGCGATTGCGCCTCAATGGGGCGGCCGGTGAACGAATCCTTGTTGCGCGCCATCTCGACGAGCGGGGCGATGGCCTGCGGCATCATGTTGAGCCCGAATTGCTGCCGCAGCACGCGCCCGAAGTCCCGTGCAAGTTCCTTCGGTTCATTCTCCAGGATGCGCTCGACAGAGCGCTCCGCAAGCGTCCCAAGGGCGCCAATTTCCCATATGCGTGGATACCGGAAGTGAAGATCGCCGCCATCGGGCTTCGGCACGAAGAAGTGCCAGTACGAATCGCGCTCCCAATCGGGTAGGTCTTGATACCTCGGGTTATCGCGATTCAGCATGTAGAGCGAGGCTGAGGCGAGCGCCACCGCACCAGACTTGGCAGCAATCGCGCCCCTGTTCGGATCGTGCGCAAGCCCCCGGTAGATGCGATCCATGCTCACCACCGCCGGGCGCAGGAACATCACGATGTCGTAGAGCGCGTTGATCGTCGGGTTGTCTCCCTTCAAAGCGAAATCAACACTGACCTCCCGCGAGAGGTACGCGGCGTGCCTTGGGTGGACACCTTGCTCGCGCAGCCGCTTAAATTCGCCCAGCCGCGTCGAGACCTCGAATGCGTCGAACACCTGCTCCAGGAAGTAAAGGAACTTGTCCGGAGCGTCGAGGACCGTCTTCGCGTTGAACCCTTTCTTCGAATACCAGCGGTCCAGGTGAGCGCGAAAGGCATGCTCGTCCAGGAAGTACGAAGCGAAGCCGCCGCCATTCGCGAGGTACTCCCGGTAGTCGGCGTCGTTCTTCAGGCGCCCGACGAACCCACGAATCGAATCCACCGCCGGCAGGAACCCGGCGCGCGAGGTGATGGCGCCCATCAGCGTGTCGCGCGCGATGTTCGCCACCGCGAAATCGGGCGTGAGCGTGATCGAAGCCTGGCCGATGCGCTTGGGGATCGCGAGCCACTTGATCAACATAGACTGCGCCGGGCGGTTCAACGCGACGATGGCGCGGTAGAGAATCGGATCGGCCACCTCGTAGTAGTGAGGCTTCCCGCCCTTGAGGACCGCGATCACATTCCCGCCCGTGGGCGCCTGCCCCTTGACCAGGAACTCCATGAGGTACGGCGCGTTCGCGAGCAAGTTGTCAACGACGGCCGCAAGCTGCGGTGGCGGATTGCGGGGATCGCCGCCGGCCGCCTCGATCAGTTTCTCCCTGATCTGGGGTTTATCAATCTTCACCGGCCGCGACTCGGGCGGGATCGGCGTCAGGAACCGGCCCCCGCCCTGCGTCGTCTCGGCCATCTCAACGATCTTCGCGCGCGCCTCGTTTTTCAGCGCCGCGTCGATCAGCATGTGAGCGTTGCCGATGATGTTGCCGAGCACGTCGCGGATATTCTCAGTACCTCCGGTGAGCGTCTTGATGCCATGCCAGTTACCAGAGACGCCTCCCCGCGCGCGTTCGGTCACAGTGCCGACGCGGTGGAACGGGAGGTACTGCGAGCGCTGCCACGCTCTGCGCGCCCAGGGGTTGATGAGCCCCTTCGATTCGGCGAAGTCGAGGATGCGCATGTTCCACAGTTGGTACTCGGTCATCGCGGTCTTGAACTCGGGCGTCTCCAGGCCGACCATCGCGTTGATCTCGGTGTCGGTGAACAACCGCTCGCGCCCCTGTCCCTTCAGTTCCTTGGCGCTCTTGCCCACGGCGTAGAGCAGGAAGTCGTTCAACTGCTCGGGGCTTTTCGACACGGGCTCCAGGATTTGCTCCAGGCCCTTGCCGACCCACTTGATCGAGCCATTCGGCTCGACGTATGGCGAGCCGTACCGAAGCGCCCCCTCAGTGATGGCGCCAGAGGAGCGGGTCAGGCGCGACGTTTCGTAGGCGCCAAGTGGCACGATCCCGCCCTTTAGTTCTCGCTCGACGCGAGCAACGCCCCACAAGTCATCTACCGTTGCCTGGCGGAAGCGATCCCACGTGCCGGCCATGAAGCTGTTCACATCGGCCTGCGCGCCGATTTTGGATCGCGCGCGGTCGAGCGCGTCCTGGCCGAACCAGTCGAGCATCCCCTGGCGCGCTTGCTTCAGCGCCGGGCCGTACTCGTGCCGCTCCAGGAACCCATCGAACCACGCCGAGAAGTTGGGCGCTGCGGCCCGTGCTTTCTCCGGCTGCGTCATGTACAGCCGCACGAACTCCGCGAACCCCTCGAACACCTTGCGCTGGTCGTAGCTCACGCTCCGCAATTCGTTGGCGAGAGTGATCGCCTCGGGACTATCGCCCCGCCACGGCCGCGTGTTCGGCACGCCCTTTTGCTTTCCGAACCCGTTGAAGATTCGATCATCAACGAGGTGCGCCAACTCATGCGCCGTCACCTCCAGGTCGCTCTTATGGCGGATGCGCACCGCCTCGCGCCTGGGCAGATACCAGCCGCGCGCCTTGCCGTGTACGCGCCCTTCGTAGAGCGTCGCCTTCAGCGACTTCAGGAGCGGCGCGAGCACCTCTTCCCTTCGGATCGGCTCAGCACGCCTTGCAGCCGTGCTGGTGATCGTCGCATCGTCGAGCATCCCGGTGTAGGCGGTGCCCGATGTCATTTTCGCGGCGCCCGATGGGGCTGGCGCTTCCGCGGTGCTGGCATCTACCTGCGCCACCGGCTTGTCCCCTACTGCATCCTCGGCAACGCGGCGCGCGCGCCAGCGATTGCCCACCGGCTCGGCACGCCATGTCCCGCCCTCTCCGCGCTCAAGCGCCCCTGCGTAGCGGGCCGCCTGATCTTGGCCGCCGAATTCGTACTCGCCCCACTCCTGGACGTAGCGGTAAGCCTCAGGCGTGTAGCGGTCCGAGCTTGGCAGCGTGGCGGTCGTTGCCTCCCGCGCAGTCGCATCGTCCGCTATGACGTTCGCCTCGCTTCTTGCGGTGCGGCGCGCGATCTCCGCGCGGGCAGTCTCCGCAGCCTCAGCCTGGCCCTTTTCCGCCACGAGCCGGAGCGCACCGTCGCTCGCATCGCTCGGCAGTCGGCCAAGAATTCGGACCTCGGTGGTGATCTCCGGGGCCGGCGCTGTAGCGCGCGCCGTCTCCGCCGGAAGCGCTGGCGGCTCCATCGCTTCGGTCTTCGCCAGTGGCGTGAACCCCGGTTTCGGCGCTTCGGCCGCGGCTTGCGTCACCGCGGTCTCAGTCGGTTCACTCGCCAACCGTGGTTCGTCGGCCCCGATCTCCCTTTCGACGGCTTCGGCAGGGCGCGCACGCATATCGCGGTCAGCAGCAGAAACGCTATCGGCAGCAATGATTGACCCCTGATTAGCGTCAGCGGTAGCGTTTCGATGCTGCTCGAATTCTCCAATCAGTCGCTCCGTCTCCAGGTCGCGCAGCCGCTCCTGCTCGCGCAGCGCGGCGTCGAGCGCGGCATACGGCGTCTCGGGACGCGACGTGGCCTGCGGCGTCTCCGCAGTCTCCATCGTCACGGCCGGCGCCCCTGGGGTTTGCGTGCGTGGCGCAGGGGTTGGCCTCAGGGGCGGCTCCTGCGCCGCGCCTGGCACGCTCCTCGCGGCGTCAGCGACGGCCGCGGTGCGTTGCGCGGCCTCGGCTTGCAGCGTCTCCGCAAGCAGTTGCTCGGCCGATTCAACCGGCAGTCGTAGATCGTGATCGGCCACCTTGGCCGGCGCCTCGGGTGCGTCCACTTGGCGCGCGAAAGGAATATCACCCAGATCATCCGTCGGTCCCACCGTCGGCTCTGGGCTCGTAGAGGAACGCTCCGGCTGCGTCGGCTCGGCCGGGCGCATGACAGATCGCCGCGCTGCTGCCCGGACTGCTCCAGGCACCAACAGCGGGACACCACCAGCGATCACCGTCTCGACTGCGGTCGCGGCACCGGGGCTGCCGGTCACATCCTGCGTCTTCTCCCCCAGGAAGCGCGCACCCTCCCCAAGTTTCTCCAGGGGGTAGAGCGTCGCCCGCGCAAGGTGCTCGCCGCGCTCGGTCTTCGGCCGGTAGGTGAGCGCGCTTCCGGTCTTCTCGACCACGGCCACCGGGTCCACCTCTGCGCCGAACGCCTTCGCTGCAGCCGCGCCGAGCCCCGCGATCCCGGCGACGGGCATGGCGACCGCGCCAGTCGCAAGGTGAGCGGCCGTCTCGCCAACGGCGACCGGATCGGTCATCGCTCGCACGGTCTTCGCGGCCGGCTCCAGGGTTTCCCGAAGCGATTCGCCGAACGATGGTGTATCTGCTTCGATTGGCGTGAACCCACGTCGCAGCTTGGCGCTCTCGCTGCCGTCTGCGGACAGGGGCGTGAAGCCGACGCGAACCGGCGCGGCCCGCTCGCCGTCTTCCTGCTCCGATTCGAGAGGCGCGAACGCCATCAGACCCTCGCCGCGCGCGTGAAAAACACGCGCGAAAGGTCCAACCTACTCGCGCACGAGCCGCACATGAAGTTCATCGTGCCGCGCTCGTGCGTCACCATCTCCTCGGTGCTTACCGCGATCTCCTCGGTCACGGTGACATAGGTGAAGCGGTCCCCGACCAGGATCGCCTCGCCGCATCGGTCGCAGTACCCGAACACGTCGGGAAAGTCGGCGAGGATCTTGTCCAACAGGTCGTCGAGCAACACGGTCAATTCCAGTACCCGATGAGTTTCCCGCTCTGGTCGATCACCTCCCGACCTTTACCCGGCACCACCCGCCCGAGTCGGTTGCCTCGCATCGTGCCGTCGGCCGCGAAGCGGCTCGCCGCAGGCTCCTTCGGAAGCGGCTCCCTCTCGGCCGCGGTGTCAAACTGCGCATCGTCGCCGTGCTTCCGGCTGTTCGCGAGCCGCACGCGCGCGGTGAGCGTCGGATCAAAGTCTGGATTCTCGCGGCCCGTATTCGTGAATTTCGCCGTCCGGCGCTTAATCTCCTCGGGCGGTAGATTGCCGATCACCTTGCGCGCGGCGTTGATCTCGGCGTTTCTAGTCTGCTGCGCAAGGGACAGCGTGCCATCGCGCTCGATTCTGGCAATCGCCTCCTCGCGCGACATCCCGAGTCCCATCAGATCCGTGATGCGGTTTTCACGCACGCGCACCGCGGCGGGAGGTTGACCGCCACCACCAGCAGCCGCGCTCTGCCGTTCGGCTTGCGCTCGGGTGAGGTCGGTCCTCGCGCCGCGGTAGAACTCCTCCTGCGCGCCGAGTAGGCCAGCCTGCGCCGCGTCCTTGCGCGCCTCAGCGCCGACTTTCTGCGCTTCCAGCCCGAGCTTCTGACGTTCGGTGAAGCCCCTCGCGCCCGTCTGCGCGTAGGTGAGGATGCGCGGGTCGAGCGACTTGACGCCCACATCCTGGCCGGTCTCAGAATCGACGAGCCGTGCCTTCCACGCGCGGTAGGGCGTGCCGTACTCGTCCTTCATCTCCACCGCCATCGGCTCAGAACCCGGCGCGAGCCGATAGCGCCCGCGGTCGAATGCCTTCTTCGCCGTGTCCGTGTCGCCCGATTCGAGCGCGGCGAGCGTGTCCCAGACGCCTTCACGGTCGGCCTGGCGCAGCGCGTTCTGGAACGAAAGCGCCTGCTCAGGGCGCACGATTCCGCGCGAGGCATCGAACTCGGCGAGCCGCGACCACACCCCGCGCTTGCCCTCGTCGTCCAGTTGGCGCGGCACACGCGTCGAAACCAGATTACCGTCTTCGTCGCGCGTCTTCGCGAGGTCGGTCGTGAGGTTGTCGTAGAGCGCACGCCGGTCGCTGCGATCCTGCGCGCCCTGCTTCGCCTCGACCAGATCAAGGCCAGCACGCTCGCGCTGTAGCTCCCGATCCCGGTTGCGCTCCTGCTGCTCGTTGTAGTCCATCGCGAGGCGTGCGCCGCGCTCGATCCCTTGTGCTGCTCCACCGAAAAACGCACCAAGACGTGCCATTCGCTACCTCCTTGCCTCAATCCCAAAGCTGTGTGCGGTCCTGCGCGGTTCGGTGTCGCGCGCGTTTCGCGGGCGCATCATCTCCAGGCCCGCGTCGCGCTCCAGGCGCCTCACCTTCTTCGCAAGCGCCTGAATGCCGGCAAGGGCGATGCCGTTCATCGTCACCATGTCGAGCCCCTCACCGTCCGGTGCCGCGGCATCGCCGAACTGCTCCTGGACATCCTCCGCATACGGCCCGATGTGCTTCGTTGCGCCGCCGTCGGCGACGCCTTTCTTGTAGCGCCACGCCTCGACCGGGATTTCCTCCAGCCCTTCGAGGATGAGGTCGGCCTTGACCGGGGTCTTGTCCTGCTTCACATCCTTCGAGGAGGGGCGCAACAGGTACGCCGTGCCCAAGGTGCCGGCGAGACTTCCAAGCCCACCAAAGAGACTCGAATCGGCCTGCTGCTGCGCGTTGTAGGCACCCATCTGCGCCCCGAACTGCCCGAGCATCAGATTCCCGGCCGCGTTGTTCGCGCCCACGGCGGACCCGAAGAGCCCGGCGGAAGTCGCCGCATCCGCGCGCGCGTTCGCAGCAGGAGCGGTGGCTGCGTTCAGCGCCGCATTGCCGCCGGCAATCGCGGTCTGCGCGGAAGTGGCCCCCGCCGCCGGGAGGTTGCGCCCCAGGCCGGCCACGTCGAACTTGAAGGCGCGGCCTTCGTTTCGCGCCTGGATGGTGGCGTTATTCATCGCGCCGACCTTCGCTGCGGTCTTGTTGAGCGAGGCGCTCGCCAGCGTGTCGGCGAACGCCGCATCCGCAGGGTTGATGCCGACGGCCGCGGCCTGACGCCGCAGGCCCGCATCGGCCAAACCCGCCTGCTGCTCCACGTCGGCTGCCGCGCGGCCCGCGATCTCGGCGCGCCGCCCTTCGGTGTCGAAGCTCATGGCGTCCGCCGCGAGTCCCGTCTCGACCGGGCGAAAGGTGCTCTTCGCGTAACCGAAGTAGTCCTTCGCCTGACCCGTCGCCAGATCGGAAAGGCCGATCTGCGAATCGACCAGGCGCCCGCCAAGCTCGTCGAGCTTCGCTTGCCGTGGGCGCCCCTCTTCGTACACCTGCCTCTGGAAGTCGAGCGCCTTCAGGCCGATCTCGGCGTTCGTGCGCGCGGCCTCGCCGATGGCGGGGTCCGGGCTTGGGGGGCTGGGACTATCGAAGAGGTCCAGATTGAAGCGCAGCATTTCGGCGAACGCGAGCGGGTTGAACGCGACCCGTGCCAGCGCGAAGAAGTTGAATTTGGAGATCATGGATTGGCTCCTATGGACTGCCGAATTGCGGGACGGACGGCAACTCGGCGATCAACGCCATCGTGGTCTTGATGTCGTCCGCCTTCCTGTTGCACGGCAGCGGCATCGAGCAGGCGCACCATTCCCACGGCGGCGCGTCGCACTGCCCGCAGGACGGCGTGTAGCGCTCGCCGACGATGCGCTTGCCGACGACGTGGTTGACGGTCGCCGTCATGCTGCTGGCTTCCACGATGAGTAGCGCCGCCAGCGCTCCAACATCCGCTCGCAGGAGGCGCAGCGGGACTTCCCGGCTTGCAGCGGGCGAAGTTGCTGCGGCACGTATTTGTCAGGCCGCTCGACGCCACCGCAGGCGCTCAAGGTGCGGCCTTGGCTCTGGAAGAAAAAGTGCGCGCACAGCGTGCCCTGGCGCACGGCCCAGCCGCGCAGGGGAAAGCGCAGGACGTTCGCGGCGGCGCGCGTCTCCGGGTTGCCGAGCGCGGCAGTCGCCTGGGTGTTGAGCGAGTTGGTCATGCGCACCCCACTTTCATCTTGCGGATGTGCTGTACGGCAACATCACGCGACGCCGGCCGAGCCTCCTCTACCTTGCCTGCAAGCACGACGTTCGGCGCGCGCTCAAGGCCGATCTCTCGAACTTCACGGGCGCCACGGACACGGTGAGCGTGCTCAGGCATGAATTCACCCCTAGCCGCACGTGCGATCAGCGCACGCGCGTATCCGACTGGCGATCTCGTCACGCGCTTTTCACCGATGGCCGCCGAAAGCTCGTCCAGGACGGTTTGCGCCGTCACGGGGTCAATCCGATGTCTGCTCAGCATCTCAAGAATGGACTGCCGCTCGGCCGTCGTCAGCCGTTCCGGCCAGACCAAACTCTCCGCCACAACCATGGGGTTGTGGGTTCCATGATGGTTGTATGTGGGTTCCTGTTCACCCTTCCGAGGGAGACGTGTACTGCTGGGGTGACATGGGCGACAGTGCTGCGGTGACATCGGCGCCACCTCTGGGGTGACAGATTGTCCTGGCTGGGGTGACAGATTGTCCGCAGTCGAATTTCCACCAACCAGAACTCGGTAGCGGTTCGAAGATCGACCGCCACCACGTTCTAGAAGCAGTTCGCCGGCATCGTGAAGATGAGCGATGGCACGCCGGGCGTTCCTGGGCGACATGCGTGCCCTGCTGGAGATGTCGGCGATGGACGGGAACGCGCTACCACCATCGTCTGCGCGGTCAGCGATGGCAAGCAAGACGAGCAGATCGCCGCCCTTTGCCGACGAGCGCTCCCACACTGCGGTCAGCAGCCTGTTGCTCATGCCGCGCGCTCCACCTCCGCGCCGAGGAGCGCGCGCGCCCTGGCGACGTTCTCCGGGTCACGGTCAAGCCAGTAAAGAGCAACGTGGGCAAGCTGGCCGCGGTACCCCGGCACGGAGATGTCACGCCTGGAGATGACAATTCCCTTGCGCTGAATTTCGGACACGGTTGACGGCAACGTGTGGTCCGCATGCCGCGCCTCTGCACTGAACCGATGCATCTCCTCGCCGCGAACGAAGGCCGCAAGGATTCGGACCCACTTTTTCGGCGGCTTGGTGCTACACTCGGTGCGCGTAGTGATTTGCTCATGGCCCGGCAGCGTGGTGCCGTACACCACCTCCGGGCCTCTGTCTTTCTGCTGCTGGTCCATCGGGTTCCTTTCTCGCCTGGCATCCCTCCACGGGTGCCGACCGCGCCAGAGGCGGTCAAGCGGTAACTCTGGGGTTCCTGCTGAATTTCGGCTTCTGGGCTGCAACCCCAACGGCTCGCGCTTGAGCGGATTGCCGACTCCGCTGGCGGTCGGTGCCCAACTCCTCGCGCCGCCGGAGCCATTCGTCGAGCGCGGCGACGCGCACCAACGTTCTGCGGCCGAAGCGAATGACGGGCAATTCTCTTCCGGCGATCAACGCCCACACTTTGCCTTGGCCTACACCGACTGCGCGCGCGGCGGCCGGAACACCTATGGCGAGCGGCGCTACGGTGGGCGTGGACGGTGACGCTGGTCGAGAATCAGCGCTTCGGCTCATTGCGCGCCCCCTCGATGTAGGCGATCACGTCGCCCTTCCGGTACAGCGGAATCTTTCCTGGCCGAAACCAAGGTAAGCCCTCGCGTTTCCATCGCTGGGCGGCGAGGGTGAGGGGCGTGACGTGTAATACGAGCGCCACGACATCCGGCGGGAAGAATGCTTCGCCCGGCGCCGTCCAAAACGCGCTCAGGAGCGCGGCTGATTGTTGTTGCTGGTCGGTGCGATGTGTCTCTGTCGCCATGTTCGTCGCAACCTAGGTCTAGGTGCGACGATTTTCTAGGCGAGACGTAGGGATGTGGTTCGGTAAGCTACCTCGTCGGACGGAATTTCTTCAGCATTCTTGCGGCCGTGTCCTGGGACACGAATATGCCCCCCAAATCGAGCGCCAGCCGCAGCTTCCCCACGGTGAGCGTATCTTTCCTTCGCCACCCACGAGCGATTTTCTCTGCCGCAGTCCACGCATCGGCGCGCCTGAGCCTGCCCCGATTCAGCCTGCCTGCGCGCACCCGCGCCCTGCGCCCCTTCTGGACAGCGCGCTCAACATCAACGAGACGCCGATGTTCTCCATGTAGCAGATCACCGAAGGCTTCGACGTTGCGCCCGTTCTGCGCGCGAAGCAGCACGAGCCCGGCCGCTATCTCTGAGCGCGAGTAGATCGGCCGAAGACCAAGAGCGGGAGGCCGGTCCTGGTTCCTGCGTCCCAACTCTTCACCTATCCACGAGATCAATCGGTTGATCCGCTCGTCGCTCCAGCCCGAGAGCAGGGTTTTCGCGTGAGACACGTACACCCGCGTTGCTACATCATCGACACCGCGCGAGCGCGCCTTTCGCGGCCCGGCTGAGCGGACCTTCGGTGGCGCGGGCTTGCGTGTCACTACAGGCGTATCGGATGACATTGGGCCGGCAGCAAGCAAATGTATTCGTCCTCATTCCGCGCGGTCCGCGCGCACGCGTAGACATCGGCTCGTTCGATGCGGATCGAGTAAACGGCAGGGTCATGGAACCCGAATATCGCAGCGCGCTCCGCAAACCATTGCGCCGTTGCCTTGGAGGCGGGCCATGAAACCCCGCGGATGCGCCGCGCGCGGCCCCGACCACCGACGCCACGATAGAGCGTAAAGTGCTCCTCCGCGGGCAGAGGGTCTCCGCACGCGAGCAGCGTAGTGCGGTCGGCGAACTGGATGAGCCACCGGAGACATTCAAGCGAATATCTACGATTGTTAGTCCGCGTGGCAACAAGTGCGTGAAATAGCGCCGCCTCATACAGTCCCGCATCTTTGAGTGCGACGCAATTCATCTCTACGATCTGCAAGCTGTATTCGTTCGGCGCCTTTATCAGAAAACCGATCACATCGCCGGAGTCGAAATCCCTGCGGGCCTTTTCCCGCAGGGCGGGCGGAATCGGATCGAGCCATAACAATGTCATGCTCGTCGCCTCATTGGCCATCGTAGGCCGCGCGCCAGATCTTCGTCACCGCGCCGACGACGCGCAGTTGATCGCGTGCGACCCTATCGGCCGGCGCCCAGTCGTTGCCGACGAGAAAGCTGCCGTCGTCGAGGATGTCACGCTGTACGCGCCGAAGCTCGGGCCTGCCGTCGATCTCGACAACGAACACGCCGTCGTGGTGGACGGCCTTCGCCATCATGTCGATCTCAACGAGATCGCCGTTGCGGATGCTGTTGCCCAATCCGGCCCGCGGCCACATCACGGTAACGAACTGGATTTCATCGTCGGCCTGCGCTTCGGCTGAGATCACCGCGCGGGTGCGCGGGAATGGGATGACGTTGGTGCCGGTGGTGATGCTATCATCGCTGTAAGGCATCGCATTCTCCTATATAGATTGCGGTGTCCAGGCGGCGCGGGTATTGCGTACCCGCTGCCGCCGATTCGGTTTGCGATCTAATCGTAGCCTCGCCGAGCGGGAGGCTTTCGAGAAACTGGCGTGCCGTGCTGCAATGTGTAGGCTAGGCGCGTTTCGCTTTCCTGTCCATGACCATTTCGTTGAACGGCGTCAACGTAGCGTTTCTGCCGCACGTCCGATTCGCGCCATGCCATGGATTCAGGAGACGCGCCTTACCGGCATGATGGTGCGCTCCGCCGCCAACCCGTCGCGGTGCTATGCTCGCGCCGTCGCGCTCCGCAACTCGTTGACGGTAACGGTAGGGGCCAGCGGGAAACGGGATCAGGGTAACGGTGGGGGTAAGGGAACGGGCGGACTGCGCCAGCGCGGCAGTTACCCTCTGTACTTCGGCCCGGTTCGATTCCGACTCCCGCCTCCATGCTTCGGTCGGCGTGCAGCGGGCCCGGGTGGCGAAACTGGTAGACGCAGGGGACTTAAAATCCCTAGGCCGCAAGGCCGTGCCGGTTCGAGTCCGGCCCTGGGCACCATGACAACAAGGCTTACGCTCAGACGAGCAGCGCCGTTCGACCGCGTGGCACACTCATGGCACAGTGCCACGCATGCCAGCGACCCGCATACCGATTCAGAGGCGCAAACGCGCTGACGGCGGCTTCAGCTACCGGGTGCAGGTGCGAATCAGCGGAGCGTTCCCGGAGAGGAAGACATTTCGCCGGCCGACAGAGGCCAAAGCGTGGTACGCGAAGAAGCGCGCCACGATTCGAGATCAGCAGGACTTCCCTGGGCGCGAAGCGCGCCGGCACACTGTCGCCGAGCTGGTTGATCGCCGTCTCGAGATGATCGAGCGCGACAAACCGCACGCGCTCGGCAAGCAGGGACAGTTGCTCACCTGGTGGAAAGACAAACTCGGGCCGTTCAAGCTCGCGCAGCTCACGCCGGCGCTGGTGGCGCCAAAGGCCACGTTGCCGACCACGGTCGTAATCCTTTGGTCGGTAGCGGACATACCGAAGTGGCATGGATTTCGTCAGCCGCCGGTGCTCCACTTGCCGCAATGCAGCGCGAACACGATACCCTTGGAAAAGTTGATCGATTGCAAAGTGTTTCTCTAACAATTCAATCATCAAGGAATAGGTTTACAACTTGAAGGGCCTGCGCGCGCAAGCGTGCTGAGACTCGACCAAGGTCGGCCCCGCTCATGAAGACAGGCAGCAAGGAACGGCTCGCGACCGCGTTTCTCCTGGCGGTGATCGGCGTCATCGCGGCCGCGGTCGACACCAAGACCATCCTGCTGATTGAGGACAATCCGGACGACGTCAAGCTGACGCTGCGCGCCTTCAAGCGCAGCAACATGCTCTATCCGATCGTGGTGCTCAACGACGGCATCGAAGCCCTGGACTTCCTGTTTGCACGGGGTGCCTACGGCGATCAATCCGGCAAGCCTCTGCCGACGCTGATCGTTCTGGACCTGAAACTCGCCAGACTGGATGGCCTGGGGGTACTCAAAGCCATCCGTGCCGATCAGCGGACCAAGCTCATTCCGGTCGTGATCCTGACCTCGTCCAAGGAAGACGAGGATGTGATTTCGAGCTACGCCTCCGGGGCCAACAGCTATGTGCGCAAGCCCGTGGACTTCGCCGAGTTCCTGGAAGCGGCGAAATTGATCGGTATCTACTGGCTGATGACGAATCTGCCGCCGCCGGGATCGACCGCGAAGTGAGCGAGTCGCTGAGACTGCTGCTGGTCGAAGATTCGGAAAACGACGCCAAGCTCGTCGTCCGGACGCTGAAGCGCGGGGGCTTCGACGTACGGAGCGAGCGCGTCGCAAGCGCCGCGACGATGGTGGCGGCGCTCGAGCGGCAGGCATGGGACGCGGTGATCTCGGACTACAACATGCCGCAATTCACCGGCCTGGACGCTCTCAATATCCTGCGCTTCACCGGGCTGGACATCCCCTTCATCCTGATCTCCGGGACGGTCGGCGAGGAAATTGCGGTCGATGCGCTCAAGGCCGGTGCGAGTGATTATGTGCTGAAAGGGAACCTGCAGAGGCTGCCCAACGTTCTGCAGCGCGAGCTGCGGGAGGCGGCAATTCGTGCCGAGCACCGACAGGCGCAGCGCAAACTGATGGAGCGCGAGGCAGGACTGCATCGCGCGCAGGTTATGGCCAGGCTCGCTCACGTAATCACGGGGCCGGACGGTTCCTTCGAGAGCTGGTCTGAAAGCCTGGCGCAGTTGATCGGCGTGGAACCCGACCAAATGCCGAAGAGCACGCGCGAGTGGCTGGATCTGATACATCCGGAGGATCGCGCGCATTTCCGCGCGACAAGCATCGAAGCCGGCCAGCGCGGTACGCGCGTGAGACTCGAGTACCGAATCCGGCACACCGATGGCGCATGGATCGAGATCCGGCAAGTAATGGAGCCGCTAGAGGGCCAAGCCGACGCCGACGGACGAATGCGATGGTTCAACACGCTCCAGGATATCTCCGAGCAGAAGCAAGCCGAGGAGGCGCTGCGCGCGGCAGAGGACCGCTACCGCGATCTGGTTGAACACAGCCATGACTTGATTTGCACGCACGATCTCGAAGGCAATCTGCTATCGGTGAATGAGGCGGGAGTCCGGCTCACCGGCTACTCCCGCGAAACCCTGCTGCGCATGAACCTGATTGATCTACTCGTGCCGGCGGTGCGCAGTTCCTTCCCGGCGTACCTCGCCGAGGTACGGACACAGGGCGTAGCGAGCGGCCTGATGCGCGTTCGGACCGCCGGTGGCGAGGCTCGTTGGTGGGAATACCGCAACACCCTGCGCACCCAGGGGGTCGCTGTAGCAATCGTGCGCGGCATGGCACAGGACGTCACCGAGCGCAAGGCCCAGCAGCACAAGATCGAGCACCTGAATCGCGTGTACACCGTGCTGAGCGGCATCAATGCGCTGATCGTCCGCGTGAGCGACCGGATGGAACTGTACCGCGAGGCCTGCAGGATCGCTTTTGAGTTGGGCGGGTTCCCGGTCGCCTGGATTGGTGAACTGGACCGGAAGACGATGCGCGTGGTGCCGGTCGCCTGGCAAGGTACGGATGAGCGGTTCCTCGGGAAGATTCGCATGACCTTCAGGGAAGACGCACCGGAGGGTATTGGCGTGGTGGGCAGAGCTGTCAGGGACCGCATGCCCGTGATCTCGAATGACATCGAGCACGATCCGCAGGTTCCGATCAAAGACTCCATGGAGGGTGGCGCACGTTCACTGGTGGTGTTGCCTCTGGTCGTTGCAGGTGAGGCGGTGGGCGTGCTCAGTCTGCACTCGGGCGTGCTGGGGTTCTTCGACGCCGAGGAAATGAAGCTGCTGAACGAACTGGCCGGCGACATTTCGTTCGCCCTCGAGCATTTCGAGAAAGCCGAAACCATCAACTATCTATCCTATTACGACCAAGTGACCGGGTTGGCCAACCGCACACTCTTTCAGCAAAGGCTTGAGCAGCACCTGCATGCAGCGGCCACCGATCAGCGGAAGGTAGCGCTGATCGTTATGGATATCGAGCGCTTCAGGGAGATCAACCATTCGCTCGGGCGGCAGGCCGGGGACGCGCTGCTCAGGATGGTCGGCGAACGTCTGGCGGTGCATGCCAAGGATACGACTTGGCTCGGACGCATTGGCGCGGATCATTTCGCGATGTTTGTTCCCGACGTGCTGTCGGAGGAAGCGCTGGGCCGGCGTGTGGAAACGCGCCTGCAGGAGGTCTTCGGCGCGCCTTACTGCGTCGGCGACCGCGAGCTGAGGATTGCGTCGAAGGTCGGCATTGCGCTGTTTCCGAACGACGCCACAGACGTGGACGCACTGCTGCGCAATGCCGAGGCCGCGCTGAACAAGGCGAAAGAGCGGGGCGAGCACTATCTGTTTTTCGAGCAGCGCATGACCGAACGTGTCGCCGAGAACCTGACGCTCGCGAACCGGCTGCGCCAAGCGTTGGAAAACAATGAGTTCGTGCTGCACTACCAGCCTAAGGTGATGCTCGAGAGCCGCCGTATCGTCGGCATGGAGGCACTGATTCGCTGGCAGAGCCCTGATTTGGGGCTAGTGCCGCCGGGGCAGTTCATCTCCCTGTTGGAGGAGACCGGACTGATTCTGGAGGTGGGCGCCTGGGCATTGTCCAAGGCCGTTGCCGATCACTTTCGCTGGATGCAGCTCGGGTTACCGGCGCCGCGAGTGGCCGTCAATGTGTCGCCGATTCAGCTTCGCAAACGGGACTTCGTCAGTACGGTCGCGGAGGCGGTCAAACGCGGATCGGCGCCGCCCGGAATCGACCTCGAGATTACGGAAAGCCTCGTGATGGAGGACATCGAGGGCAACATCCGGAAGCTCAAGGAAGTGCGCGAGCTCGGAATCGGAATTGCGATCGACGATTTCGGCATCGGATATTCATCGCTGGGCTACCTGGCGAAACTCCCGGTGCAGGCATTGAAGATCGACCGCTCGTTCATCATCACCATGCTCGAAGACGCGGACACGATGACGCTGGTGCAGACGATCATCTCGCTGGCGCACTCGCTAAGGCTGAAGGTCATCGCCGAGGGCGTCGATTCCGAAGATCAGGCGAAATACCTCCGTTTGTTGCGCTGCGATGAAATGCAGGGATACCTGTTCAGTCGGCCGGTGCCGTTTGATCAGATGACAGCGCTGCTCGCGCAGGCGCCAAAGACCTAATGCGCTCGATCGCCGCATCGGTTTGCGCCGCTCATCTAGAATAGCGGCTCACTCGGCAACGTGCCTCCCGGAACCCCCTTGAGACTTCGACGCCCGCCCGCCGAACCGCGCATCGAGCGCGCCGCCAAATGGCTGCACGAGGCGCACCTGCGCCGCGAGCTCTTCGCACCGCTGCCCGAGGAGCTTGCGCCGCGCTCCGTCGCCGAGGCCTACGCCGTGCAGGCCGAGTATGTGGGCCTGCGCGCCGTGCGGCTGGGCTCGATGGCCGGCTACAAGATCGCGCTCACCACGCCGGCGATGCGCTCGATGGTGGGCATCGCCGATCCGGTGGCGGGCGACCTGCTGGAAAAGAGCCTG
>SCTY01000040.1 GCA_004297625.1 Betaproteobacteria bacterium
GGCGGGCGAGACGCACGAGTACACCGACATGTACCCCGGGATGGCGAAGCAGGCGCGCGACGAGGGCTTCGGCGAGATCGCCGACTGGTTCGAGACGCTCGCCAAGGCCGAGCGCAGCCATGCCAATCGGTTTCAAAAAGCACTCGACGGCCTGAGTGATTAAGCGCGACAGCCTGATGTCCCTCGAGACCTACGCCCGGGAGCGCAACGCTTTCCGGGCGAAGGTCATGGAGCACAAGAAGCATCGCACGGTGCACCTCGGCGAGCATGTGACGCTGCAATTCGAGGACGAGCTCACCATCCGCTACCAGGTGCAGGAGATGCTGCGCATCGAGCGCATCTTCGAGGAGGAAGGCATCGAGGGCGAGCTGAGCGTCTACAACCCGCTCGTGCCCGACGGCAGCAACTGGAAGGCCACCCTGCTCATCGAGTATCCCGATGCCGACGAGCGGCGCCGGATGCTCGGCGTGCTGAAAGGCATCGAGCGGCGCGTGTGGGCGCAGGTCGAGGGCTGCGAGCGCGTCAATGCGATCGCGGACGAGGACCTCGAGCGCGAGACCGACGAAAAGACTTCCTCGGTGCATTTCCTGCGCTTCGAGCTGACGCCGCCGATGCGCGAGCGCCTGCGCGGCGGCGCCGGCATCACGGTCGGCGTCGATCACGCGCAGTACCGCGCTCAAGCGCAGCTTGGGCCGCAGACGCGCGCCGCGCTCGCCGCGGACCTCGCTTGAAGAAGTTCATCTTCCTGCTGCTGGCGCTTCAGGTCTCCAGTGTCATCGGGCAAGGGAAGAGCGACTGGGAGCGGGAAAACGAGGACCGCCTGAAGCAGGCCGACGAGCGGGTGGTGCCGCCGCCGGCGCTCGACAGGGCGCGGCTGGTGGAGCTCGACCTCGGTCTCGCGGCGGCCACCGATTTTCGCTACTTCGTCGATCCGGCGACGGTCAGCGTGGGCACCGACCGGATCGTGCGCTACGTCGTCGTGGGGCGCAGCGCGAGCGGCGTGGAGAACGTGCGCTTCGAGGGCATCCGCTGCCCGGGCGAATACCGCATTTATGCGGTGGGCCGGCCCGACGGCAGCTGGGGCGGCCAGCCTACGGAGTGGCGTTCGGTGCCGAAGCAGGCGCGCGCCGCGGAGAACGCGCTCGCCCGGCGCTACTTCTGTCCGGTGAAGCAGGCAATCCGCAGCCCGCAGGAGGGCGTGGACGCGCTGCGCGCCGGGGGGCACCCGGCGCTCGTGCGCGAGCAATCACAGCAGTACTAAGTTGTCGCGGTGGATGAGCTCGGGCTCGTCCGCGTACCCGAGGATGGATTCGATCTCGCCCGAGGGCCGGCGCATGATCTTGCGCGTCTCCTCGGCCGAGTAGTTCACCAGGCCGCGCGCCACCTCGCGTCCCTCCGGGTCGACGCAGCCGACGACTTCGCCGCGCGCGAAATTCCCCGAGACGTCGACCACGCCGATCGGCAGGAGGCTTTTGCCGTCGCGCGCCAGCGCCTTCACCGCGCCGGCGTCCAGGCGCAGCCGCCCGGTGAGCGTGAGATGGTCGGCGAGCCATTGCTTGCGCGCAGCGAGCGGCACGGTGCGCGCGGTGAGCAGCGTGCCGATGCGCTCGCCTTTCGCCAGGCGTACGAGCACGTCCGGCTCGCGCCCGGAGGCGATCACGGTGTGCGCGCCGCTGCGCGCGGCGCGCTTCGCGGCGAGCACCTTGGTGAGCATGCCGCCTTTCGCGAGCGCGCTGCCCTTGCCGCCCGCCATGGCCTCGAGCTTGGGGTCGCCCGCCTCGGCTTCCTCGACGAGCTTGGCGTTGGGGTGGCGGCGCGGGTCGGCGTCGTACAGGCCGGCCTGGTCGGTGAGAATGATGAGCGCGTCGGCCTCGACGAGGTTGGTGACCAGCGCGCCCAGCGTGTCGTTGTCGCCGAGCTTGATCTCGTCGGTGACCACCGTGTCGTTCTCGTTGATCACCGGGATCACGCCCATGTGGAGCAGGGTGCGCAGCGCCGAGCGCGCGTTGAGGTAGCGCTGCCGGTCGGCCATGTCGGCGTGCGTGAGGAGCACCTGCGCCGTGTGCAGCCCGTGGCTGCGGAAGCAGCTCTCGTAGCACTGCACCAATCCCATCTGCCCGACCGCCGCCGCCGCCTGCAGCTCGTTCATGGCGTGCGGACGCCGCGTCCAGCCCAGGCGCTGCATGCCTTCGGCAATGGCGCCGCTCGAGACCAGGACGACCCGGCGGCCGAGCCGGCTCAGCTCGGCGACCTGCGCCGCCCAGCGGGCGATCGCGGCGGCGTCGAGCCCGCGCCCCTCGTCGGTGACGAGGGACGAGCCCACCTTGACGACCAGCGTCTTAGCCTCGGCGATCATTTCCTGGCCAGTTCACGGGCGACGGCCTTGCAAACCTGATCCGTGCCGGTCGCACTGATCGCCGCCACTTTGAACCACGGCCGCTTCCAGCGCAATTGAGCGACGAGCTTGCGGATGCGGGCGTCGGCGTCTTCCACGGCGTCGGCCTTGTTGAAGACCAGCCAGCGCGGCTTGCGGGCCAAAGCCTGCTCGTATTTCTTCAGCTCGGCGGCGATCACTTTGGCGTCTTTCGCCGGATCGTCGCTCGCCAGGTCGACGATGTGGAGCAGCAGCCGCGTGCGCGAGAGGTGGCGCAGGAACTGGTGCCCCAGCCCGGCGCCTTCGGAAGCGCCTTCGATGAGCCCCGGGATGTCGGCGACCACGAAGCTCGCCTCGCCGACGCGCACCACGCCGAGCGAAGGATTGAGCGTGGTGAAGGGATAGTCCGCGACCTTCGGCCGGGCGCTCGACACGGCGCGGATGAACGTCGACTTGCCGGCGTTCGGCAAGCCGAGCAGCCCGACGTCCGCCAGCACGCGAAGCTCGAGCGCGAGCGTCTTCGCCTCGCCGGGCTCGCCGCGCGTGAACTGGCGCGGCGAGCGGTTCACGCTCGACTTGAAATGCAGGTTGCCGAGGCCGCCGGCGCCGCCGCGCGCGAGAAGCGCGCGCTCCCCGTCCTTGGCGAGATCGGCGACGAGCTCGCCGCTCGTCTCGTCGCGGATCAGCGTGCCCACCGGCACGCGCAGCTCGATGTCGCGTCCGGCGCGGCCGTTGCAGTCCGAGCCCATGCCGCGCGCGCCGTTCTCCGCGCGATGGATGCGCGCGAAGCGGTAATCGATCAGCGTGTTGACGTTGCGGTCGGCGCGCACCCAAACGCTGCCGCCGCGGCCGCCGTCGCCGCCGTCGGGGCCGCCGCGCGGCACGTACTTCTCGCGCCGGAACGTCGCGGCGCCGTCGCCGCCCTTGCCGGCATGCACCTCGATCTTCGCTTCGTCGATGAATTTCATGGCGTGGAAATAAAAAAGCCCTACCGGGTTCGATAGGGCTTTCTATAGGAAGAGTACCGGCTAAGCCGGAAGCACGCTCACGGTTTTCTTGCTCGCTTCGCCCTTCACCGCGTATTGCACCTGCCCGCTGACGCGCGCGAAGAGCGTGTGGTCGCGGCCGATGCCGACGTTGCTTCCGGGATGCACCACGGTGCCGCGCTGGCGCACCAGGATCTGTCCGGCGTTGACGCGCTCGCCGCCGTAGACCTTCACGCCGAGGCGCTTCGCCTGCGAATCGCGGCCGTTCCTCGAGCTGCCGCCTGCTTTCTTGTGTGCCATGACCTAGCCGCCTTGAACGATATCGTCGATGCGGAGCTCGGTGTACGACTGCCGATGTCCCTGGGATTTCTGGTAGTGCTTGCGCCGCCGCAGCTTGAAGATGCGCACCTTGTCGCCGCGCCCGTGCGCAAGCACGGTCGCCTTGACCTTGGCGCCGGACACGAACGGCGCGCCGACTTTCACGCCGTCGCCGTCGCCGACCAGCAGCACTTCTTCGAACGACACCGCGGCGCCGACCGGCTGCTCGAGCGCTTCCACGCGCAATTGCTCGCCGGACTGGACGCGGTATTGCTTGCCGCCGGACCTGATGACTGCGTACACGATTTGCTCTCCGCCTTGCATCTGCAAAGACTTGGAATTATAAGCGAATCATGAATTTTCTGTCCATGCTGGCCCCCGTCGCGGGCGATATGGAGCGCGTCGACGAGCTGATCCGGGCACGCCTGGACTCCGACGTCGCCCTGGTGCGCGAGGTCTCGCAATACATCGTCGCCTCGGGGGGCAAGCGCCTGCGCCCGGCGCTGCTGCTGCTCGCCGCCGGCGCCGTGGGCTACCGGGAAAAGCCCGGCGGCACGGCGCTTTTCCAGCTCGCCGCGGTGGTGGAGTTCATCCATACGGCGACGCTTCTGCACGACGATGTCGTCGACGAGTCGCAGCTGCGGCGCGGCCGCAGCACGGCGAACGCCGCCTTCGGCAACGCCGCCGCGGTGCTGGTCGGCGATTTCCTCTATTCGCGCGCGTTCCAGATGATGGTGGAGCTCGACAGCATGCGCGTGATGCGGGTGCTCGCGGAGGCGACCAACACCATCGCCGGCGGCGAAGTGCTCCAGCTCATGGGCAGCCACGATCCGCTGGTCAGCGAAGAGCGCTACCTGGAGGTGATCCGGCGCAAGACCGCGAAGCTTTTCGAGGCCGCGGCGCGCCTCGGCGGCATGCTTGCCGGCTCGGCGCCCGGGCTGGAGAGCGGCCTCGCCGACTACGGCATGCACGTCGGCACGGCCTTCCAGGTGATCGACGACGTGCTCGACTACTCGGGCGACGAGGCGAGCATCGGCAAGAGCCTCGGCGACGACCTGGCCGAGGGCAAGCCGACGCTGCCGCTCATCTATGCCATGCGCTGCGGAAGCGCCGAGCAGGCCGCGACCGTGCGCAAGGCGATCGCCGAAGGCGGCCGCGACGACTTCCCGCGGGTGCACGAGGCGATCCGCGCAAGCGGCGCGCTCGACTATGCACGTGCCGCGGCGCAGAGGGAAGCGCAAGCGGCTGCGCGCTCCATCGAGGCTCTGCCGCAGTCGGAGTACAAGCAATCTTTGTTAGAATTGACGTCCTTTTCCGTCACCCGGAAAGGCTAGCTCGGGGTGTAGCTCAGCCTGGTAGAGTACTGCGTTCGGGACGCAGGTGTCGCTGGTTCAAATCCAGTCACCCCGACCACCAATCCCGTCCTGCCCGGCCAAGGGAGATAATCGCGCGATGAGCCGCCTTCTGGTGCTGATCCTGCTCGTCGTCGCCGCCGTCTGGCTGGTGCGGCGCGCGCTGCGCGGCGCCGCTCCGCAGGAGCGCAGGGGGCAGAAACCGGCGAGCGCCGACGAGCTCGTGGCTTGCGCCCACTGCGGAGTCCACCTGCCGCGCGCCGAGGCCCGCGTCTCCGCGGGCGGCCTGTATTGCAGCGAAGAGCACGCGCGGCTCGGAAAGCGCTGATGGACGCCCCGGTCCGCTACCCCGAGCTGTTCTCCCCGCCCGAGGAGCGCACGCCGGAGTCGTTCTGGACCTCGCTGCGCTACTTCAATCTCTACCGGGTCGCCGTAGCGACGCTTTTCCTCACCGTGTCGCTCGTCTACGGCGACGCGCTGAACTTCGGCTCGCAATCGGTGCCGCTGTTCCGCACGGTGGGAATCGCCTACCTCGTGGCGGCGATCGCCTTCCAGGGGCTGCTGCGCAACCTGCACGAGTACTTCAACCTGCAGCTCTCGCTGCACGCCGCGCTCGACATCGTGGCGATCACGCTTCTCATGTACGCGAGCAGCGGCATCCGCAGCGGCCTGGGGGTGATGCTGGTCATCGCGCTTACCGGCGCGGCGATCGTGGCGCCGCGCCGCCTCGCGCTCCTGTACGCGTCTCTCGCTGCCATTGCGCTGCTCCTCGAGCAGGCGTACTGGGTGCTCGTGCACGACGCGTCGGAGGCGAACTTCCTGCAGCCCGGTCTGCTCGCCATGGGGTGCTTCGCGACCGTCGGGGTGACGAGCTGGCTTTCCCAGCGCGTGGCGGCGAACGAGGCGCTCGCGCGCCAGCGCGGCCGCAGCCTCGCCACCCAGATGCGCATCAACCAGCTCGTGATCCGCGACATGCACGACGGGGTGGTGGTGCTCAACCGCGAGGGGCGCGTGGTGCAATACAACCCCCAGGCGCAGCACCTGCTCGGCGCCGATCCGCTGCTCGGCGCGCCGATCGGCGAGCTCCTGCCGGGATTCGGGAAACGGCTCGATTTCGATATCGGCGGGCGCAGCATCGGCGTGCGCACCCTGGAGACCGGCGGCGACGAGGAGCTGCGGGTGCTTTTCGTCGAGGACATGACGCGCACGCGCGAGCAGGCGCAGCAGCTCAAGCTCGCGGCGCTCGGCCGCCTTACGGCGAACATCGCGCACGAGATCCGCAACCCGCTTGCGGCGATCAGCCACGCCGCCGAGCTGCTCGGCGAGGAAAAGCGCAGCGAGCATCGCCGGCGCCTGACGCGCATCATCGGCGACAACACGCGGCGCCTGGAGCGGCTGGTGTCCGACGTGCTGCAGCTCAACCGCCGCGACCGCACCGCCGCCGAGCCGATCGAGCTGCGGCCCTGGCTTGCCGCATTTATCGACGAGTTCGTCGCCAACGAGCGCGTGCCCGCAGAGCGCTTCACGATCGAGGGCGCGCGCGACCTGTCGGTCGAGTTCGACCGCGAGCATCTGCATCAGGTGATGTGGAATCTGCTGCGCAACGCGGTGCGCTACGCGCGCCACGAGCCGCGCAGCGTGCGCCTCGCGATCGGCGGGCTGGGCGAGCGCGTGGAGCTGAGCGTGATCGACAACGGCCCCGGCGTGCCGGCGTCGAACCAGGGGCAGCTGTTCGAGCCTTTCTTTACCACCGAAGCGAAGGGGACCGGCCTGGGCCTGTATCTCGCCCGGGAATTGTGCGCGGCCAACCGCGCGGTGCTGGAATACGTCCACGGCAGCTCCGGCGCTCATTTCCGCATCCGCGCCCGCCAGGCGAGCGCGAGCGCGCGCGCCGCATGAAGCGCGGCGAGCGACGCGCGCCGCAGCGCAGCGCGAAGGTGCTGGTTGTCGACGACGAGCCCGACATCCGGGAGCTGCTCGAGCTCACGCTCCTCAAGATGGGCCTTGGGGTGGCGAGCGCCGGGTCGCTCGCCGAAGCGAAGGAGCGTCTCAAGGACGAGCACTACGACCTGTGCCTCACGGATATGCGCCTGCCCGACGGCGAGGGGCTGGAGCTCGTGCGCCACATCGGCGGGCTCGGCGTTGACCTGCCGGTGGCGGTGATCACCGCCCACGGCAGCGCCGAGAACGCGGTCGCCGCCCTTAAGGCGGGCGCTTTCGATTACGTTTCCAAGCCGGTGGGACTGGATCAGCTGCGCGCGCTCGTGCGCTCGGCGCTCTCGCTTCCTGCTTCGGCGCCGGCCAAAGACCAGCAGCTTCTCGGGACAAGCGCGCCGCTTGCGCAGGTGCGCGAGCTCATCGGCAAGCTCGCGCGCACCCAGGCGCCGGTCTACATCTCCGGCGAATCGGGCAGCGGCAAGGAGCTCGCCGCGCGCCTCATCCACGAGAACGGCGCGCGCCGCGAGAAGCCCTTCGTCCCGGTCAATTGCGGCGCAATTCCCGAGACGCTGATGGAGAGCGAGTTCTTCGGCTACAAGAAGGGCGCGTTTACCGGGGCCGCCGAGGACCGGGAGGGCTTCTTCCAGGCGGCCAACGGCGGCACGCTGTTCCTCGACGAGGTGGCGGAGCTGCCGCTCGCCATGCAGGTGAAGCTGCTGCGCGCGATCCAGGAGAAGCGGGTGCGCAAGGTCGGCGCGACGCAGGAAGATCCGGTGGACGTGCGCCTTATCAGCGCCACCCATCAGAACCTCTCCGTCCTGGTGGCGTCCGGCCGCTTCCGCCAGGACCTTTTTTACCGGCTGAACGTGATCGAGCTGAAGATGCCGCCGCTGCGCGAATGCCGGGAGGACGTGCCCGGCATCGCCGAGAGCATCCTCGAGCGCCTCGCCCGGCAGAACGGAATACCGACCCCGCGCCTCGATGCCTCGGCGCTCGAGGAGCTCGCCCGCTACGATTTCCCGGGCAACGTGCGCGAGCTCGAGAACATCCTCGAGCGCGCGCTCGCGCTGTCCGGCAAGAGCGAGATCAGCGCCGAGGACCTGCGCCTTGCGCCGAGCGCCGAGGCCGAGCTGCCGAGCGGCGGGGCGGGGGAGGCGCTGCCCGATTACCTCGACGGCCTCGAGCGCAAGGCGATCCTCGAAGCGCTGGGCAAGACGGGCTTCAATCGCACCGCGGCGGCGAAGCTCCTCGGCATCACCTTCCGGCAGCTGCGCTACCGGATGCAGCGCCTCGGCATCACCGATGAGAATCGTTGATTGCCCGAACTGCGATGAGCGCCCGCCGGGCACCGAAGTCACGCTCGCCCTAATCCACAGCATCAGCCTGCCGCCGGGCGAGTTCGGCGGCGACGCGATCGAGCGCCTGTTCACCAACCGGCTTGATCCCGGCGCGCACCCCGACTACCGGGACATCGCCGGCCTCAAGGTCTCGGCGCATTTCCTGATCCGCCGCGACGGCGAGACGCTGCAGTTCGTGCCGATGGAGCGGCGTGCCTGGCACGCCGGGGCCTCGTCGTGGCGCGGACGCGGCCGCTGCAACGATTTCTCCATCGGCATCGAGCTCGAAGGCACCGACGACGGGCCCTTCGAGGACGCGCAGTACGCCGCGCTCGCGCGGCTGCTCGCGCGGCTGCGCGAGCGGCTGCCGCTGCGCGACATCGCGGCGCACAGCGACGTCGCGCCCGGGCGCAAGCGCGATCCGGGCACGCGCTTCGACTGGCGCCGGGTGCTCGCGGCGCTGGCGCGCTACTAGATCTAGAAGAACACCGCATAATCGCTACTGAATGTTGTGCGACCCTGCCCATATTTAGGCAGACGCTGTGGCGTTTATCCAACATTTAGTAGGTCATGCTTGCAAAATAAAGCATCCGTGTGTACATTGCCCCACAATAGGTAGGCTTTAGGGACGATAGCGCACTAAATGTAGTGTCAAGCAGGTGCAGGTCGTCACAGAAGAACCGCAGGACGCGGCGGGACGGCCCGGGCGACGGACCAAGCGCAACAAGAGGAGAGAACATGCAGATCGCTCAGGACAACGCCACGGCAAGCGCTGCTTTGGGCGTGTCCCTTCCCGAGGAGGGCGCCGGGGCGCGCAGCATCTATTCCGACTACAAGGTGATCCGGCGCAACGGCGCCGTCGTCGGTTTCGAGCCGGCGAAGATCGCCGTGGCGGTGACCAAGGCGTTCCTCGCGGTGAACGGCAGCCAGGGCGCGGCGTCGGCCCGCATCCGCGAGCTGGTCGGCGGCCTCACCGAGGCGGTGGTCGGGGCGCTGATGCGCCGGCAGCCGCAGGGCGGCACCTTCCATATAGAAGACATCCAGGACCAGGTCGAGCTCGCCCTGATGCGCTCGGGCGAGCACGATGTCGCGCGCGCCTACGTGCTGTACCGCGAGGAGCGGGCCAAGGTCCGCGCGCAGGAAAAAACTTCGAAGAACGAGGGCGGCCTGCACGTCGTTGAGAACGGCGCGCGCAAGCCCCTCGACCGCAATGCGCTGCGCCGCCTCGTCGAGTCGGCCTGCGAGGGCCTTTCCGACACCTCGGCCGAGTCCATCCTTGAAGCGACGCTGCGCGACCTGTACGACGGCGTGCCGATGGAGGAGGTGCGCAAGTCCGCGGTGCTCGCGGCGCGCGCGCTGATCGAAAAGGAGCCTGCCTACGCCTACGTGACGGCGCGGCTGCTGCTGAACACCATCCGGCTGGAAGTGCTCGGCGAAGAGGCGGGCCCGGCGGACATGGAGGCGCGCTACGCGACCTACTTCCCGCAATTGATCCAGCGCGGCATCGCGGCCGAGCTGCTGGACCCCGAGCTGGGTCGTTTTGATTTGATTAGCTTAGGAAAAGCACTGAGGGCGAGGCGGGATCTGCAGTTCGACTATCTCGGCCTGCAGACGCTCTACGACCGCTATTTCCTGCACGTAGGCGGCCGGCGCATCGAGCTGCCGCAGGCGTTCTTCATGCGCGTGGCGATGGGGCTCGCGCTGCGCGAGAAGGAGCGCGAGGCGCGCGCCATCGAGTTCTACGACGTGCTGTCGAGCTTTCACTTCATGAGCTCGACGCCGACGCTGTTCAACTCCGGCACGCTGCGCTCCCAGCTCTCGAGCTGCTACCTCACCACCGTCTCGGACGACCTCGAAGGCATCTACGACGCCATCAAGGAGAACGCGCTGCTCGCCAAGTACGCGGGCGGCCTGGGCAACGACTGGACGCCGGTGCGCGCGCTCGGCTCGCACATCAAGGGCACGAACGGCAAGTCGCAGGGCGTGGTGCCGTTCCTCAAGGTGGTGAACGACACCGCCGTGGCGGTCAACCAGGGCGGCAAGAGGAAGGGCGCGGTGTGCTCGTACCTCGAGACCTGGCACCTCGACATCGAGGAGTTCCTCGAGCTGCGGAAAAACACCGGCGACGACCGGCGCCGCACCCACGACATGAACACGGCGAACTGGATCCCGGACCTGTTCATGAAGCGGGTGATGGAAAGCGCCGACTGGACGCTCTTCAGCCCCTCCGACGTGCGCGAGCTGCACGACAAGTCGGGCCGCGCCTTCGAGGAAGCCTATCTGCGCTTCGAGGACAAGGCGGCGCGCGGCGAGCTGAAGCTCTTCAAGAAGATTCCGGCGGTGCAGCTGTGGCGCAAGATGCTCTCGATGCTCTTCGAGACCGGGCATCCCTGGATCACGTTCAAGGATCCCTGCAACCTGAGGAGCCCGCAGCAGCACGTCGGCGTGGTGCACAGCTCCAACCTGTGCACCGAGATCACCCTCAACACGTCGAAAGACGAGATCGCGGTCTGCAACCTCGGGTCGGTCAACCTGGTTGCCCACATGACCGAGAACGGTCTCGATTTCTCAAAAATAAAAAGAACAATTTCCACGGCGATGCGGATGTTGGACAACGTCATCGACATCAACTACTACGCTGTCGACAAGGCGCGCAATTCCAACCTCAGGCATCGCCCGGTGGGCCTGGGCATCATGGGATTCCAGGACTGCCTGCACCGCATGCGCGTGCCCTACGCCTCGCCGGAGGCGCTCGAGTTCGCCGACCGCTCCATGGAGATGGTCGCCTACGCCGCTTACTGGGCGTCTACCGAGCTCGCTGAAGAGCGCGGCCGCTACGCGACGTTCGCGGGCTCGCTCTGGGACCGCGGCGTGCTGCCCCAGGACACGCTCGATCTCCTCGCCGCCGAGCGCGGCGGCTACGTGGAGCTCGACCGCTCGGCGACGCTCGACTGGGAGGCGCTGCGCGCGCGCATCAAGCAGCATGGCATGCGCAACTCCAACTGCATCGCCATCGCGCCCACCGCGACCATTGCCAACATCGTCGGCGTGTCGGCCTCGATCGAGCCGACCTACCAGAACCTGTTCGTGAAGTCGAACCTCTCGGGCGAGTTCACGGTGGCGAACGAGCACCTGGTCGCCGACCTCAAGGCCGCCGGCCTGTGGGACGAGGTGATGATCGCCGACCTCAAGTACTTCGACGGCAACCTCGCGCGCATCGACCGGGCGCCGGCCGCGCTGCGGCGCCTTTACGCCACCGCGTTCGAGATCGAGCCCAAGTGGCTGGTCGAAGCGGCCGCGCGCCGGCAGAAATGGATCGACCAGTCGCAGTCGCTCAATATCTATATGGCGGGCGCTTCGGGCCGCAAGCTCGACGATACCTACAAGCTCGCGTGGATCCGCGGCCTCAAGACCACGTACTACCTGCGCGCCATGGGAGCGACGCACGCGGAAAAGTCGACCACCAAGACCGGGCACCTCAACGCCGTTGCAATGGAAACTGAAGAGGTCAAGGCTTGCGCCGTCGACAACCCGGACTGCGAGGCCTGCCAGTGATCACCCTCGGCAAGCGCCAGTTCACCGGCCCGTTCATCGGCGCCCTGTGGACGCCGCCGCGGTCTCCCGGCCTGTACGCGGTCATGGTTCCCGGCTGGCGGCTTCTCATGTTCCATGCGGTGCATTTCGGGCAGGCGGAGGATCTCTCGGATCCGCAGCTCATCAAGGGCGACCCGAAGTACGGCTACTGGCTGACGCTCGCCGGCACCGAGTGGAACCTGTACGTCGCCACCTGCGACATGTGCCCATCGACGCAAAGCGAGCGCGAGGCCGCGTGCCGCGAGCTGCTTTCGCTTCCGATGACGACGACGCGAGGACAGGCGCATGCTCAACTTTGACGAAGAGGGCGGCTTGACGCCGTTGCCCGGCCTGAAGATCCAGCCGGCTGCGCCGTTCGTGCCGCAGTCTCCCGGCAAGGCGCCTGCAAATGCGCCGGAAGTCCCGTTCCGGCGCGTCACCGTGGACGACAAGCGGGTCATCAACTCCAAGGCCGACGTCAACCAGCTGGTGCCGTTCAAATACAAGTGGGCCTGGGAGAAGTACCTCGCCGCCTGCGCGAACCACTGGATGCCGCAGGAAATCAACATGAGCCGCGACATCGAGCTCTGGAAGAACCCGAGCGGGCTCACCGAGGACGAGCGCCGGCTGGTGAAGCGCAACCTCGGCTTCTTCGTCACCGCCGACTCGCTTGCCGCCAACAACATCGTGCTCGGCACCTACCGGCACATCACCGCTCCGGAATGCCGCCAGTACCTGCTGCGGCAGGCTTTCGAAGAAGCGATCCACACCCATGCCTACCAGTACATCGTCGAGAGCCTCGATCTCGACGAGGGCGAGGTGTTCAACGCCTACCACGAGATCGGCTCGATCCGGAACAAGGACGAGTTCCTGGTGCCGTTCATCGACACGCTGACCGACCCGGCTTTCGTCACCGGCACGCCGGAGGCCGACCAGAGCCTCCTGAAGAGCCTGATCGTGTTCTCCTGCCTGATGGAGGGCCTGTTCTTCTACGTCGGCTTCACCCAGATCCTGGCGCTCGGCCGGCAGAACAAGATGACCGGGGCGGCCGAGCAATACATGTACATCCTGCGCGACGAGTCCATGCACTGCAACTTCGGCATCGACCTCGTCAACCAGATCAAGCTGGAGAACCCGCAGCTTTGGACTGCAGCCTTCCGCGAGGAGCTGCAGCAGCTCTTCCGGCAGGCCGTCGAGCTCGAATACCGCTACGCGGAGGACACGATGCCGCGCGGCGTGCTCGGTCTCAACGCGCCGATGTTCAAGGAGTACCTGCGCTTCATCGCCAACCGGCGCTGCCAGCAGATCGGCCTCGACGCGCTGTACCCGGGCGCGTCCAACCCTTTCCCGTGGATGAGCGAGATGATCGACCTGAAGAAGGAGCGCAACTTCTTCGAGACCCGCGTCATCGAGTACCAGACCGGCGGCGCACTGAGCTGGGATTAAAACAACACATGAACGAATACTGGGACGAAGAAATGCGAATAACTGCGTGCAAAGCCGAAGAAGACTATAAGCTGTGGTTACGTTTCGAAGACGGACTGGAGGGAAGCGTGTTTCTCGGCAACCTGCTCGAAATCGGCGCGTTCCAGCTGTGGCGCGACGTGCGCGAGTTCGAGAAGGTGAGCGTCGACCCCGAGTCCGCCACGGTGACGTGGGAGGGCGGCATCCGCCTCGACGCCGACATTCTTTATCATGACGTCAAGAGCAACCGAATTCAGCATGCCGGTGCGGGGGAACCTTCGCCGGCGGTTGGATAGTCCGGAGCTTTACGGCCGGGCTTCTTTTGTTCAACAACCTTGAAGGAGATTGAGAATGGCGAAGAAAAAAGCGAAAAAAGGCGGAAAGAAAAAGAAGAAGAAGAAAGCATCATCAAAGAAAAAAAAGAAGTCATTAAAAAAAGCTGGTAAGAAAAAGGCGGCAGGCAGAAAGAAATCCGCCAAGAAGAAGAAAAAGGCGGGCAAGAAGAAAAAGGCAAGCAGAGCCGCCAAACCGGCCAGCCCTGCGGAACCGATGGCGAGCACTCAGGCAGCACCGCCATCCACCGCTGCGACCCCCGGCGCGAGAACCGCGCTGAATCCAGCGGCCGCGTGGCCGTTCCCCACCGGATCCCGGCCATAACCGGGAACCGGAGGGACGAGGCGGGGGGCGCAAGCCCCTCGCCGGCCCTCGAAGCTCAGCGGACCGGCTAGGTCAAAAATCGGCCCAAGACTGGAGACTTTGGCCGGTCCGCGAGGCTTCCCCAAGCGAGCGCCCATTCTATCGAGGGGCCGCCGCTGCCCGTCGGCAAACGTAAAAAGATGTCGAAACAAGGCTTTTGCAAGGCATCGTCACGAACGTGCTGAACCTGGAGAAGCTATTGAGTTGAAAGGGACTTTCAACTAATATGGCTAATGTCGCAGTGCAGCAATCCGCGCTCGCGTCATCCTCATCCCCGAGGCTGCTTTTTGCGCTGGCCGCATATAGAATGCACGCCCGTCAACGGCAGTCCCTGGAAGCACGGAGGACCAAGATGAAAGCAACGTGCATTGCCCGGGTGTACTCGGCCGCCAAGGCAGGCCTGGCCCTGTTAGGGCTCGCCGCCGTCTTCAGCTTCACGCTGCTCGCCCTCGACCGGGAGGCGCTCCTCAAAGGCCTCGCCCCGCTTCCGGCCGACCTGTTCGGGGCGCCCTCGATCACAGCGGCCGGAGCCATCCAGGGCGGCGCGTCCGAGACCCTGCTCAGCCGCGAGCAGCGCGCGCTCGCGGAGTTCATCGCCAAGCGCTATCGGATCGCGAACACCGCCGCCGCGAGCTTCGTGTCGCTCGCCTACCGCGCGGGCGAAGAGCATTCGGTCGACCCTCTGCTCATCCTCGCGGTGATGGCGGTCGAGTCGCGCTACAACCCGGTGGCCGAGAGCGTGATGGGCGCGAAGGGGCTGATGCAGATCATCCCCAAGTTCCACCTCGACAAGCTGGGCGACCTGGGCGGCGAGCAGGCGTTGCTCGAGCCCGAGGTCAACATCGAGGTCGGAACCCAGATCCTGCGCGAGTACACCCGGCGCTTCGGCGACCCGGAGTTCGCGCTGCAGATGTACGCCGGCGCCGTGGACGAGCCGGGATCCCAGTACGCCGCCAAGGTGATGGCCGAGAAGGCGCGCCTGGAGCCGGTCAGGCAGAAGGCTCGCAAAGGAAGCGAGCAATCCGCGTAACGGCCTCCTCCAGCTCCTCGAGGCTGCGGGTGTAGGCAACGCGCACGAAGCGCTGCGTGCCGTTGGCGCCGAAGTCGATTCCCGGCGTCACGGCGACGGCTTCGCGCTCCAGCAGGTCCACGGAAAACTGCTTCGAATCGCGGCCGCACTCGGCGTAGACGTAGAACGCGCCGTGCGGCTCCGCGGGCACCGCGAGCCCCGCGCGCCGCAGCGCCGGCACGAGAAAGTCGCGCCGGCGCGCGAACTCGCCCCTGCGCTTCTCCAGTATGGAAGTGCTTTCGGCTGAAAAAGCCGCAAGCGCCGCATGCTGCGCCGCGGCCGCCGCGCTGATGAAAAGATGCTGCCCGAGCTTCTCGAAGCCGCGCACCGCTGGCTCGGGCAGGACCACCCAGCCGAGGCGCCAGCCGGTCATGCAGAAATACTTGGAGAAGCTGTTGACGAGGACCACGTCGCCCGGCAGCCCGAGCGCCGTGCACGGCTCGACGCCGTAGACGAGTCCCTGGTAGATCTCGTCGACGAGCAGCACGCCGCCGCGCTCGGCGATGAACAGCGCGATTTTCTCCAGCTCGGCTGGCGAAATGAGGGTGCCCGTCGGGTTCGACGGCGAGCCGAGGAGCAGCCCCTTGGTGCGCGCGCCCCACGCCGCGCGCACCATCTCGAGCGTGGGCTGATACGCGGTGTCGGCGGACACGCGAAGCGCCTTCGCCACGCCTTCGAAGGCGCGCACGAAGTGCCGGTAGCCGGGATAGCCGGGATCGGGGACGAGAATCTCGTCGCCCGCGTCGACGTAGAGCGCCGCCGCGGTGAGCAATCCGCCCGATGCGCCCGAAGTAACGGCTACGCGAGAAGGCTCTACGGGCTTGCCGAATTTATTCCTATAGTGAAAAGCAATCGCCTCGCGCAGCGCGGGAAGGCCGAGCGTCGCGGTGTAGGCGGTGAGCCCTTCGCGCAGCGCGCGCACGCCCGCCTCGACGACCGGCTCGGGCGCGGTGAAATCGGGCTCGCCGATCTCCATGTGCAGCACGCGACGGCCCGCCGCCTCGAGCGCGTGCGCGCGCGAAAGCACGTCCATTACTTCGAAGGGCTCGATATCTGCGGCGCGCCGCGCCGTTGGAATGGGCATTGGAACTCCCGGGATTATAATTTTTCCGTGGACGAGGAACTGAAGAAGAACGCGCTCGAGTATCACCGGCGCAACCCTCCGGGCAAGATCTCGGTTGCTCCCACCAAGCAGTTGACGAACCAGCGCGACCTCGCGCTCGCCTACTCGCCGGGCGTCGCCGCCGTCTGCGAAGAGATCCGGCTCGATCCCGCGAAAGCGGTGCTCTACACCTCGCGCGCCAACCTGATCGCCGTGGTGACGAACGGCACCGCGGTGCTCGGCCTGGGCGCGATCGGCCCGCTCGCGGCGAAGCCGGTGATGGAAGGAAAGTCGGTGCTCTTCAAGAAGTTCGCCGGCATCGACTGCTTCGACATCGAGCTCGACGAGCGCGACCCCGCGAAGCTCGTCGACATCATCGCCGCGCTCGAGCCGACCTTCGGCGCCATCAACATCGAGGACATCAAGTCCCCCGAGTGCTTCGTCATCGAGCGCGCGCTGCGCAAGCGCATGAAGATCCCGGTGTTCCACGACGACCAGCACGGCACCGCGATCACCGTGGGCGCGGCGATCTACAACGGCTTGAAAGTCGTCGACAAAAGAATCGAAGAAGCCAGGCTTGTCGCTTCCGGCGCGGGCGCCGCGGCGCTCGCGTGCCTCGAGCTTCTGGTGAAGATGGGAATGCCGCGCGCCAACATCACCGTGACCGACATCAAGGGCGTGGTGTACAAGGGGCGGCGCGAGGAGATGGACCCGGACAAGGAGCGCTTCGCAAGAGAAACGCGCGCGCGCACGCTCGACGAGGTCATTGCCGGCGCCGACATCTTCCTCGGCCTCTCGGCCGGCGGCGTGCTCAAGCCGGCGATGGTGAAGAAGATGGCCGAGCGGCCGCTGATCCTCGCGCTCGCCAACCCGGAGCCGGAGATCCGCCCCGAGCTCGCCAAGGAAGCGCGCCCGGACTGCGTGATCGCCACCGGCCGCTCGGACTATCCCAACCAGGTGAACAACGTCCTGTGCTTCCCGTTCATCTTCCGCGGCGCGCTCGACGTGGGCGCCACGACGATCAACGACGAGATGGAGCTCGCCGCGGTGCGCGCCATCGCCGAGCTCGCGCAAGCCGAAACCTCGGAGCAGGTGGCGCTCGCCTACGGCATCGAGTCGATCAGCTTCGGCCCCGAATACATCATCCCGCGGCCCTTCGATCCGCGCCTCATCGCGCGCGTCGCGCCGGCGGTGGCCAAGGCGGCGATGGACTCCGGCGTCGCCACGCGCCCGATCGCCGACCGGGAGGCGTACCGCGAGTCGCTCTCGCAGTTCGTGTACCACTCCGGCCTCATCATGAAGCCGCTCTTCAGCGCGGCGAAGGCCGCGCCGCGGCGCGTGGTCTACGCCGAAGGCGAGGACGAGCGCTCGCTGCGCGCGGTGCAGATCGTGGTCGACGAAGGCCTCGCCCGCCCGACGCTCATCGGCCGGCCGCAGGTGATCGAGCAGCGCCTCGAGCGTCTCGGGTTGCGCGTGCGCCCGGGCAAGGAATTCGACCTCGTCAACCCGGAGTTCGACCCGCGCTATCGCGATTACTGGACGACCTACCATCAGCTCACCGAGCGCAAGGGCGTGACGCCCGAATTCGCGCGCCTGCAGATGCGCCGCACGCAGACCCTCATCGGCGCGATGCTCGTGTACAAGGGCGAGGCCGACGCCATGCTGTGCGGCACCTCGGGCGCCCATGCCATGCACCTGCACTACATCGACCAGGTGATCGGGCTGCGCGCGGGCGTGCGCCACTACGCGGCGATGAACGCCCTGATCCTCCCGGCGCGCACGGTGTTCATCTGCGACACCTACGTCACCCCCGAGCCCGACGCCGAGCACATCGCCGAGATGACGCTGCTCGCCGCCGACGAGATCAAGCGCTTCGGCATCGTGCCCAAGGCGGCGCTGCTCTCGGCGTCGAACTTCGGCTCGCTCAACACGCCTTCCGCGCTGAAGATGCGCCGCGCGCGCGAGCTCATCGGCGAGCGCGCGCCCGAGCTCGAGATCGACGGCGAGATGCACGGCGACGCGGCGCTTTCCGAGGAGATCCGCCTGAAGCTCTTTCCGCGCTCGAAGCTGCGCGGCGAAGCGAATCTGCTCATCATGCCGACGCTCGACGCGGCGAACATCGCCTTCAACCTGCTGAAGACCGCCGCGGCCGGCGGCGTCACGATCGGCCCGATCCTGCTCGGCGCCGCGCGGGCGGTGCACATCCTCACTCCGTCAGCTTCGGTGCGGCGCGTGGTCAACATGACCGCGCTCGCCGTGGCCGACGCCAACGCTCCCCGGGGCCAGGAACAGACGCTGTTCTAGATGGAACCCGCCGCCAGCAACGTCGCGCCCTTCCCGGCGAGCCGGATGAAGCCGCGGGCGGGGCTGGTGCTCACCGGAGGCGGCGCGCGCGCCGCCTACCAGGTCGGCGTGGTGAAGGCGGTGCGCGACATCCTCGGCAACCCGGAGCGCAATCCCTTCCCGATCCTCTGCGGCACCTCGGCCGGCGCGATCAACGTCGCCTCGCTCGCCGCGTACGCCGACGACTTCAAGCGCGCGGTCGGCAACCTGATCGAGTTCTGGGAGAACATGCGCTGCGAGCACATCTACCGCACGGATAGCTGGCACATCCTGAAGACCGGAATGCGCTGGCTCGGGGCGATGATGCTGCTTTCGCGCCACAATCCGGTTTCGCTGCTCGACAACGCGCCGCTGCGCGAGCTGCTCGAGAAACACCTCGACTTCTCGCGCATCCAGGTCAACCTCGACTCGGGCGCGCTCTACGCGGTGTGCGTCACCGCCTCGGGCTATACCTCGGGGCAAAGCGTGTCGTTCTTCCAGGGCGGCGCGGGGCTCGAGGGCTGGGAGCGCAACCAGCGCATCGGCGCCGCGGTCACGCTCAAGCTCGACTACCTGCTCGCTTCGGCGTCGCTGCCGTTCATCTTCCCGGCGGTCAAGGTGCACCGCGAGTACTTCGGCGACGGCTCGATGCGCCAGATCGCGCCCGTCAGCCCGGCGCTGCACCTCGGCGCCGACCGCGTGCTCATCGTCGGAACCGGGCGCAAGGCGGAGGCCGACGACGCGCGCCTGCGCTCCAACGTCTATCCCTCGCTCGCGCAGATCGCCGGCCACGCGCTGAACAGCATCTTCCTCGACACGCTGATGGTCGACATCGAGCGCCTGGAGCGCATCAACCGCACGGTGAAGCTCATTCCGCCGGAGATGATGACCGATTCGACGCTGCGCCCGATCAAGGTGCTGTTCATCACGCCCTCGCAGCCGATCGAGCGGCTCGCGGCGCGCTTCTTGCACGAGCTGCCGGCGACGGTGCGCCTGCTTCTGCGTCCGTCCGGAGCGCTCAACCGCTCCGGCTCCAACCTGGCAAGCTATCTGCTCTTCGAGCAATCGTTCTGCAGCGCGCTTATCGACCTCGGCTACCAGGACACGCTGAGCCGCGAGGCGGAAGTGCGCGATTTCTTCGACTTCACGGAAGGACGGGCCCATGGCTGACACGCCGCAGGATCCCTTCGAGATGTTCCGCCGCCTGTGGGGCCCGCTCGGCGTGCCGCTTCCCGGCATGGCGATGCCCACGCTCGACCCGGAGGAGATCGACAAGCGCATCGCCGACCTGCGCTCGATCGAGGGCTGGCTCAACATGAATCTCAACATGGTGAAGTTCTCGATCCAGGGGCTCGAGCTGCAGCGCGCCGCGCTGCAGGCGATGCGCAGCGCCGGCGAGCCGCCCAAGAAAGCCGAATGACGCGGTTCGCGTTCGCGCACGGCAGGCACTGGCGGGAATGCATTGCCAGGCTGGGCCGCCCGGGCCGCGGCCTGGGCTTCGTCTATTTCACGGACGTCCTGGTGAATGAAGCCCGGGAGATCCTCGATGCGCTGCGCAGCCGCACCGGGGTCGCCGACTGGGTCGGCAGCGTGGGCACCGGCATCATCGCCACCGGCACCGAGTACCAGGACGAGCCCGCTATCGCCGCAATGGTCGCCGACCTCGACGCGTATTCCATTTTTTCCGGAAGGCATCCGCTCAAGGGTGCGGTGCCGCATTTCGCCCTGGTGCACGCCGACCCTTCGGCGCCGGAGCTGCCCGGTCTGGTGGCCGACATGGCCTCCAAGACTTCCACCGGGTTCCTCGCGGGCGGGATATCGAGCTCGCGCTCGCAGGCGGTGCAGATCGCGGGCGAGGTATTGTCGGGCGGGATTTCCGGCGCGGCCTTCGGGAAGAACGTGGCGATCGCGACCCGGCTCACGCAGGGCTGCACTGCCTTCCCGGGACGCCGGCGCGTGACCGAATGCGACGGCAACGTCATTTTCACGCTCGACGGCCGGCCCGCGCTCGACGTCCTGCTCGAGACGGTGAAAGGCGAGCGCTCGCAGCTTCTCGTCGGCTTGCCGGTGCCGCGGAGCGATACCGGCGACTACACCGCCCGCAATCTCATCGGCGTCGACCCGAAAAACCGGGCGATCGCCATCGGCGAGCCGGTCGAGCCGGGCGCCGAAATACTCTTCTGCAAGCGCGACGCCGCGGCGGCGCGCGCGGACCTCGAGCGCATCCTTACGGAGCTGAAAGGCGCGGCGCCCGCGCCCCGGGGGGCGCTGTACTTCTCCTGCGTGGCGCGCGGCGAGCACATGTTCGGCACCCGCGGTGCGGAACTGCAGCTGATCGAGCGAGCACTCGGCGAGGTTCCGCTGGTAGGATTCTTCTGCAACGGCGAGATATCCCACGACCGGTTGTATGGCTACACCGGCGTGCTCACGCTATTTCAATAGGGAGTTTTGCATGGCAAAGGCAGTCCGTTTCCACAAGCAGGGTGGCCCCGAGGTGCTGCAATACGAGGACGTGCAGGTGGGCGAGCCCGGTCCGGGCCAGGCGCGCATCCGGCACACCGCGATCGGAGTCAATTTCGTCGACACTTACCAGCGCTCGGGCCTTTACCCGATGCAGCTTCCCGCCATCGCCGGAAACGAGGGCGCGGGCGTGGTGGAAGCGCTCGGCCCGGGCGTCAGCGACCTCAAGCCGGGCGATCGCATCGCGTACACCGGGCTTCCCGGCTCGTACTGCGAGGCGCGCGTCGTGCCTGCCGAGCGCCTGGTGAAGCTGCCCCAAGGCATCAGCGAAGAGCAAGGCGCTTCGATGATGCTGAAGGGCCTCACCGTCCATTACCTCATCCACTCGACCTACGCGGCAAAGAAAGGCGACACCGTGCTCTGGCACGCGGCCGCGGGCGGCGTAGGACTGATTGCCTGCCAGTGGCTGAAGGCCATGGGCGTCACGGTGATCGGCACGGTCGGCTCGGAAGAAAAGGCGGCGCTCGCCAAGGCGCACGGCGCCGAGCACGTCATCAACTACAGCAAGGACAATTTCGTCGAGCGCGTGAAGGCGATCACCGGCGGCAAAGGCGTGCCGGTGGTGTACGACTCGGTCGGAAAGTCGACCTGGGAAGGCTCGCTCGACTGCCTGCGGCCGCGCGGGCTGATGGTGTCGTTCGGCAACGCTTCGGGCGCGGTGCCGCCGGTGAACCTCGGCATTCTGTCCACCAAGGGCTCGCTCTACGTGACGCGGCCGACGCTCGCGACGCACATCGCCACGCGCGCCGATCTGGTCGAGCGCTCGAATAACCTGTTCGAGATGGTGAAGAGCGGGAAGGTGAAGATCGAGACGACGGGGCGCTACAAGCTCGCCGATGCGGCGCAGGCGCACCGCGATCTGGAAGGCAGGAAGACGACCGGGTCGATCGTCCTCCTGCCTTAGGCGCTACTTGATGCCGAGGACGCCCTCGGCCTTCTTGAGCGCGGCCTCCGACTCGGCGTGCTTGCCGGCCTTGTGGAGCGCCTCGCCGTCGGCGCGCAGCTTCTTCACTTCGCTCATTTGCGCGCCCGAGAGCTTCGCGCTCGGCAACGCCGCGTCGATGGCCTTCATGTGCTTCGGGCAGCTGTTGGCGAGCGCCACCGAAGACGCGAGCGCAAGCGCGGCGAACAGGACGGTTTTCTTCATATTTCTCCTCCTCATTGGGGGTGGTTGGGTAAAGGGTAAACGCCTGCGCAGGCGAGTGTATTCCGGATGGACCTGGACGAGCTCCGGCGCCGCTTGACGCAGCGCAGCGCGCCCGTGTTTTCGGTCTACGGCGACGACGGCGTCGGCCGCGAAGACGCCGCGCTCACCGCCGCGGCGGTGCTCGTGCCGATCGTCGTGCACGCTTCCGGGCTCACCGTGGTCTTCACCAAGCGCACCTCGCACCTCAAGGCGCACTCCGGGCAGGTGAGCTTTCCCGGCGGGCGCGCCGAGCCGCACGATCCGACGCCCGAGTTCACCGCGCTGCGCGAGACCGAGGAGGAGATCGGCCTGGCGATGGACCGCATCGAGGTGCTCGCGCGGCTGCCCGATTACCTGACGCGTACCGGCTTTCGCGTGACGCCCGTGGTCGGGCTGGTGACGCCGCCGCTCGAGCTCGCGCCCGACCCGCGCGAGGTGGAGGAAGTGTTCGAGGTGCCGCTCGCCTTCCTGCTCGACCCGAGAAACCACCGCCGCGAGACGCGCGAGCTGCAGGGCCGCACCGTCGGCTACTACGTCATGGACTTCGAGGGCCGCGTGATCTGGGGCGCCACCGCCGGCATGCTCGTAAACCTCTACCGCCACCTTCTATAGAATGCCCGCATGGGCGTTGTGGCGATCATCGTAGCGCTGCTGCTGGAGCAATGGCGGCCGCTCGACAACCGGAAGCACGTGCATGCGGTGCTCTCGGCGTGGGCGGGCTGGCTCGAGCAGCAGTTCAACGGCGGCGAGCGGCGCCACGGCACGGTGGCGTGGCTGGTCGCAGTGCTGCCGGCGTTCGCGGCGGCCATCGCGCTGCACGCGGCGCTCTTCTGGGTACACCCGCTGCTCGCTTTCCTCTTCAACATCGCGGCGCTTTACTTCACGCTCGGGTTCCGGCAGTTCAGCCATCACTTCACCGACATCCAGCTCGCGGTGAAGTCGGGCGACATGGAGCGCGCCCGCGCGCTTCTCGAGGAGTGGCGCGGCGCCTCGGGCGTAGTGCGCACGCGCGAAGAGGTGATTCGCCTGGCGATCGAGGAAGCGCTCGTCGCCTCGCACCGCCACGTGTTCGGCGTGCTGCTCTGGTACGTGCTGCTGCCCGGGCCGAGCGGCGCGATCCTCTACCGCATGGCCGCGTTCCTCAAATGCCGCTGGCAGCACCTCGGCGCCTTCGGCCGCTTCGCCGAGCGCGCTTTCGCCCTGCTCGAATGGCCCGCGGTGCGCCTTACCGCCGCGGCGTTCGCGGTCGTCGGCGACTTCGAGGATGCCGTCTACTGCTGGCGCACTCAGGCGCGCAGCTGGGCGGATCCCGGCGCCGGCGTAGTGCTTGCCGCGGGCGCCGGAGCGATGGGCGTGCGCCTGGGCATGCCGGTGCAGGAAGTGGACGGCATGCAGCCGCGCCCCGAGCTCGGCGTGGGCGAGCCCGCCGACGGCCCATTCCTCGACAGCACGGTCGGGCTCGTCTGGCGCGCGCTCGTGGTCTGGGTGTTCGTGCTCCTCATCATCACGATCGTCCGCATCCTTTAGGTCCGATACGCGCCGCAGCGCCAGCACTGCGTGAACTGAGCGCCGAGCACCTCGCCGCAGCTGCAGCGCCAGTCCGGGCCTGGCGGCGGGCCCGAGAGCAGGACGCGCTCGGCGCGCGCGGCGTCGTCGTCGTTCAGCACCCAGACCTCGGCCTGGCATTCCGCCGGCGGCAGCTCGCCCATGGCGGAGGAAAGAAATTCGTTGCGCACCACCGCGCGGATACCCGCCGCCTCGAGAACGTTCTTCGCGTGGTGGACCGCGACGCGGTCGAACGAGCTGTAGATCCGCTTCAAATCTCGAACAGCGCGTCGGCTTTCGCCGCGCAGATGAAATCGTTCTCGGACAGCCCGCCGATCGCGTGCGTCGAGTACTCGACGCGGCACTGCCTGTAGCCGACGCAGAGATCCGGGTGGTGATCCTCGCGGTGCGAGATCCAGGCGAGCGCGTTGACGAACGCCATGGTCTGGTAGTAATTCGCGAACGGGTAGAGCTTCACGAGCCTGCCGTTCTCGAGGACCCAGCCCTTGAGGCTCTTCAGCATTGCGTCTACCTGGTGCTCGCTCAGCGGCGCTACGCCGCCTTCACAGGGCTTGCATTTACGTGTGGCCAGCTCGTTCATGTGGCGCCTCTCAATCGTGCGATGCGGATGGCCGCGGGCGGGTGTGAGTCGTAGAACGCCGAGTGCAGGGGGTCCGGCGTGAGCGTCGCGGCATTGTCGCGGTAGAGCTTGACGAGCGCGCGCTCGAGCCTGCTCGAATCGGTGTGGCTGACCGCGTACTCGTCGGCCTCGAACTCCCGCCTGCGCGAATACAGGCTCATGAGCGGGTGCAGGAAGAAAGTGAACTCCGGCACCACCAGCATGAAGAGGGCGAGCGCCGCCGCGGTGCCCGGCGTGGCGACGCCGAGGCCGGAATAGAACCAGGGCTCGTCGATGATCTGTCCGAGCACCCAGAGGCCCGCCAGCGTGACCGCGGCGCTCAACACGATCATCTTCACGACGTGGCGCAGCTTGTAGTGGCCGAGCTCGTGGGCCAGCACCGCTTCCACCTCCGGCGGATCCAGCCGGCTCACCAGGGTATCGAAGAGCACGATGCGCTTGGTCGCGCCGAAGCCGGCGAAGAAGGCGTTGCCGTGGCTCGAGCGCTTGGAGCCGTCCATGATGAACAGCCCGCGCGACCTGAATCCGCAGCGCTCGAGCAATGCGCTCACGCGCGCGGCGAGCTCGCCTTCCGTGATCGGCGTCAGCTTGTTGAACAGCGGCAGGATGAACGCCGGGAAAATCAGCTGGAACACGATCGAGAACAGCGTCAGCACGATCCAGACGTAGAGCCACCAGCGGCTGCCCATGCGCTCCATCAGCCACAGCACCGCGAGCAGCAGCGGCACGCCGAGCGCCAGGCCGATGGCCACCTGCTTGGCGAGGTCGGTCAGGTAGAGCTTGAGCGTCATGCGGTTGAAGCCGAAGCGCTGCTCGAGCTCGAACACGCGGTACAGCGAAAACGGCAGGCCCACGAGCGCCTGCACGAAAAACACGCTGAGCAGCAGGGCGGTGCCGTGCGCGATCGAGCCGGACGCGAAAGCGCGCGCCCACGCCTCCGACAGGAGCTGCAGGCCGCCGGCGAGCGTGAGCGCGAGGAGCACCACCGCGTCGACGAGCCATTCCACCATCCCGAAGCGCGCTTTGGCGACGGTGTAGTCGGCCGCCTTCTGATGCGCGCCGAGCGGGATCGTCTCGGCGAACGTGCCGGGCACGGCCTCGCGATGCGCCCGCACGTGGCGGATCTGGCGCTGCGCGAGCCAGATGCGCGCGGCGGTGACTGCGAGGAGCGCTGCGAGAAAGAGCCAGGTCAAGGCATTGAACACGCCATGAGAGAATAAAGCATGCCCGCCGCGTCGAACAATCCTTCCGCGGACAACCTCATCTGGATCGATCTGGAGATGACCGGCTTGCAGCCCGATGCCGACCGGATCATCGAGATGGCGGTGCTCGTTACCGATTCGCAGCTCGAGCGGGTGGCCGAAGGCCCGGTGCTCGTGGTGCACCAGCCCGACGAGGTGCTCGACGCCATGGACTCATGGAACAAGGGCACGCATGCGAAGAGCGGGCTCATCGAGCGGGTGCGCGCCTCGACGCTCACCGAGGCGCAGGCCGAGGCGCAGATGCTCGCCTTCCTGGCGCAGCACGTGCCGGCGAACGTCTCGCCGATGTGCGGCAACTCGATCTGCCAGGACCGGCGCTTTCTCGCGCGCTGGATGCCGCGGCTGGAAAGCTATTTCCACTACCGCAACCTGGACGTCTCGACGCTGAAGGAGCTGGTGCGCCGCTGGAAGCCCGAGGCCGGCAAGGGCTTCTCCAAGGAGGGCAAGCACGAGGCGCTCGCCGACATCCTCGAGTCCATCGAGGAGCTCAAGTACTACCGCAAGACGGTAATGACCATCTAGGGGGAATTCGGGGTCAGAGCCTTAATTATCTTCAGCTACGCGTTGCCGATAATTAAGGCTCTGACCCCGAATTCCAGAATTCCTATTCCACTTCGACGATGCACTCGATCTCGACGGGGATGCCTATCGGGAGCGAGCCCATGCCGACCGCCGAGCGCGCATGCTTGCCGCGCTCGCCGAACACTTCCACGAAGAGGTCGGAGCAGCCGTTGATCACGCGCGGATGATCCTGGAACTCGGGCACGGCGTTCACCATGCCGAGCACCTTCACTACCCGCGCTACCCGATCCAAGCTGCCCAGCTCGGCGCGCATCACCGCCAGGAGATCGAGCCCCACGCTGCGCGCGTGCTGGTAGGCCTGCTCGGCGGTGAATTCGCGCCCGACCTTGCCGGTCGGGCGCTTGCCGTCGACATTGCGCGGGCCCTTGCCGGCGAGGAACAGCAGGTTCCCGGTGCGCACCGCGTTGACGTAATTCGCGACCGGGGCCGATACGGCGCCGAGGTCGAGCTTCAGCTCCTTCGCGCGCTGCTCGGCGCTCACAGCGGCACCACCTTGCCGGGATTCATCAGGTTGTCCGGGTCGAAGACCCGCTTGATGTCGCGCATGACGTCGATCACGTCGTCGCCGAGCTCCATGCGCATCGAGCCCATCTTGCCCATGCCGATGCCGTGCTCGCCGGTGCAGGTGCCTTCCATGCGCAGCGCGCGCTCGACCAGGCGCTTGTTGAATGTCTTCGCGATGTCGATCTCCTCGGGCTTCTGCGGGTCGATGAGGAAGATGAGGTGGAAGTTGCCGTCGCCGATGTGCCCGAGAAGCGGCACGGGGACGATGTAGCTCTTCACGTCCTCCATCGTCTCGTGGACGCACTCCGCGAGCCGCGAGATCGGCACGCAGACGTCGGTCGAGACCGCGCGCGAGCCGGGCCGCAGCTGCAGGCAGGCGAAGTAGGCGTCGTGGCGCGCCTGCCAGAGCTGCGTGCGCTCCTCGGGCCGGGTCGCCCACACGAAGTCCTTGCCGCCGTGCTCCTTGGCGATCGCCTGCACCGCTTCGGCCTGCTCGACCACCGAGCTCTTCGTGCCGTGGAACTCGAAGAACACGGTGGGCGCGACGCGATAGCTCGTCTTCTTGTACCGGTTGATCGCGTCGATGGTCTTGTCGCACACGATGTCGCAGCGCGCCACAGGGATGCCCGACTGGATCGTCTGGATCACGGTGTTCGTGCAGCCGTCGACCGAGTCGAAGGCGCACACCGCCGAGGACATCGCCTCCTGCACCGGGTAGAGCTTCACGGTGACCTCGGTGATGATGCCGAGCGTGCCCTCCGCGCCGACGAACAGCCGCGTGAGGTCGTAGCCCGCGGCGGATTTCTTGGCGCGGCGCGCGGTCTGAATGATGCGCCCGTCGGCGAGCACCACCTTCAGCGAGAGCACGTTCTCGCGCATCGTGCCGTAGCGCACCGCGTTCGTGCCCGAGGCGCGCGTCGAGGCCATGCCGCCGAGCGTCGCGTCGGCGCCCGGATCGACCGGAAAGAAGAGCCCCGTGTGCTTGATGTGCTCGTTCAGCCGCTTGCGCGTAACGCCGGCCTGTACCACGGCGTCGAGGTCCGCTTCGTGCACGGCGAGCACCTGGTTCATCTGCGACAGATCGATCGTCACGCCGCCTTGCACCGCGAGGATGTGGCCCTCGAGCGACGTGCCGACGCCGAACGGAATGATCGGCACGCGGTGACGCCGGCAGATGTTCACGACGTCGCGCACTTCCTCGGTGGTTCCGGCGAACACGACCGCGTCGGGCGGCGCGTACGGGAAGTAGGACTCGTCCTTGCCGTGGTGCTCGCGCACCGCCGCGGAGGTCGATACCCGATCGCCGAGCAGGGCCTTCAGCTCGGTGAGCACCGATTGATCGAATTCGCGGGCTTTGTTCATGAACCTATTTTAGTCGGATCTCGCCGTCGAACGGCACCTTGAGCCCGAGCGACGGAATCTCGAGCGTGCACTTCACCGGAATGGCCTCGTGGCCTTTCAGTTTTCCCGATTCGATTGATTTTTGAACCGCCTGCTCCATCTCGCGCTGCGAGTTCACGCCCACCATTTTAAGGAACTTGCGGATGCTGAGGTTGAAGGTTTCCTGGTCCATTACCGCTCTCCTTTGAGTATTTTCTTCGCCAGCTCTTTGCCGAGCTCGACGCCCCACTGGTCGAAGCTGTTGATATTCCAGATCACGCCCTGCGTGAACACCTTGTGCTCGTAGAGGGCGATCAGCCGGCCGAGATTGCGCGCAGTCAATTCTTCGAAAAACAGCATGCTCGAAGGCCGGTTGCCCGGGTACTGCCGGTAAGCGGGCAGGGCGGGTGCCTCCGTGCCAAAGGCAAGCGCGTCCGCTTGCGCGCAGCAGTTGGCAGAGAGGGTTTTTTCAAGATTCAAGTCTATAAAGTCGCAAGGAACCGTCTGCGTGCCCTGGTGGAGCAGCTGGTGGAACGAGTGCTGGCTCACCGTGCCTTCGGCGCCCCAGAGCACCGGCGCGGTGGCGTAGTCGACGGCGCCGTGCTCGCGGTCGACGCGCTTGCCGTTCGACTCCATCTCGAGCTGCTGCAGGTACGCGGGCAGCAGACGCAGCGCGTTCGAGTACGGCAGCACCGCGTGCGTCGCCGCGCCGAGGAAGTTCGTGTTCCAGACGCCGATGAGCGCCATCAGCACGGGCACGTTCTTCTCGAGGGGAGCGGCCGCGAAGTGCTCGTCGGTGTCGCGCGCGCCGCCGAGGAAATCCTCGAAGCCGTCGGGCCCGATCGCGCACATGGCGGCGAATCCCGCCGCCGACCACACCGAGAAGCGCCCGCCGACCCAGTCCCACATCGGCAGGATTTCATCGGCGCCGAACTTCTTCGCCGCCTCGACATTCGACGTGACCGCGAAGAAGTGCTTGCCGCCCCAACGCTTGGCCGCCTCGGCGTTCGCCATCGTCTCCTGCGTGGTAAAGGTCTTCGAGGCGACGACGAAGAGCGTGCTGTCCGGCTGCGCGCCTTCGAGCGCGCGCTCCAGGTCGCGCCGATCGACGTTCGCCGCGAAGCGCACGTCGAGCCTCCCGTCGCCGAGCGCGTCGGCGACAAGCCGCGGGCCGAGGTCCGAGCCGCCGGTGCCGAGGTTGACCACGCGCCTGAAACGTTTTTGATTACGTAGCTCGGAAACCAGAACCTTCATGCGACTCAACGTTTCGCGCACCTCGGCGGGCGCATCGGCAGCGCGCAGTGCGGTATGCCAGGCCGCGCGGTCCTCGGTGTCGTTGATGCGCTTGCCGGCGAGCAGCGCCTCGCGCCATTCGTAGAAGCCGCGCTCCTGCGCGAGATGCGCGAGCAGGCGCAGCGTCATCGCCCCGAGGCGCTGGCGCGAGTAGTCGTAGCGCAGGCCCGGCCCTTCGGCGATGAACTGCACGCTGCGCGCCACGTCGTTGGCGAAGAGATCGCGCAGGTGCACGCTGCGCCAGCTCTCGGCGTGCACGGCGAGCTGGCCCCAGGCTTTGCACTGCGTGGGAGAAAGGGTGTTCATTTATTCAGGCGGTAAAGGCGGTAGCGCTCGGACTTGTCGCCCGGGCGGCCGACATCGGCGAGCTTGGTCCAGCCGCGCCCCGGGGCGTCGAACTCGTGCTGCGGGCTGCCTTGCACGAGGAGCAGCGGACACGCGTCGGGGTGGGCGATGTCGAACGGCAGCGGGCGTATCCCGGCATGGTAGTCGAGCGCCGCGGCCTGGGGCAGGCCAAGGCCGCGCTGCGCGATGCAGGCCGCGCCCACCGGAATCTTGGAGCGCAGCTGCAGCGCCACCGCGCGGTAGCTCTTCTGGAAGTCCGCCCACGGCATCCACAGCATGGCGAAGGCGCCCCACAGCAGCACGATGCCGGCCGCCCAGCGCGCCACGCTGCGCGTCGGCGAGTAGACGGTGAAGAACATGAGCCCGAGCCAGATCACGGTGAGGCCGAGCGCGACCAGGAAAAAGACGGGCTGGAACTCCGGCACGAAGCCCGGCGCCGCGCGCGCGAAGTTGTGCGCCACGCGCGGCGGCACGCCGGTCATCATGGCGACGTAGCCCAGCCACACCAGCCCGCCGAAGAACGCGAAGGTGATGAGCCCGAACCAGTCGAGCGCGCCGGCGGCGCCGCGGCGCAGCGTCGGCAGCCCCTGCGCGGCGAGGAGCGCGAGCGGCGCGAGCATCGGAACGAGCGTCACGCTCTGCGCGTCGCTCCAGACCGGGAAGCCGGCGAGCATGAGAAGCACCGCGAGCGTCGGCACGAAAAGGCGCGGGTCGCTCCAGCGCCGGCGCAGCGACCACAGGGTCCAGAGGGCGAGCGGCCAGGCCGGCCAGGCGAACCAGCTCGCCGCCACCAGGAAGTAGCGCAGGCCCGCTCCGAAGCCGCCGCGCGGCTGGGAGTTTGCGCTCCACCAGAGCGCAAACAGCTCCTCCGAGCGGCTGCCGAGCGCGAACGGCCAGAGCGCGGCCATCACGCCGGCAATGAGAAGCGCGATCGCAAGAAACAGCACGCCGCCGCGCGTGCGCCACTCGGGGCAGGCGAAATGCGCGGCCAGCACGGCGATAAAGAGCGCCGTCGGTGCGACCCAGGTCGAAGCGAGATACGCGGCGCCGAGCGCAAGCCCGAAGGCGATGCCCGCGCCGAGCGGATGGCTCGCCGTGCGCGGCAGCGCGGCGAGAGCGCCGCACAGCGCCGCCAGCATCGCGAGCTCGGGCACGGCCTCGTGCGCGTGCACCATGAGGCCGACCGAGCCCAGCAGCAGGAGCAGGGCGGCGGCCGCGGTGGCGCGGTCGGTCCAGCGGCTCGCGGCGCGGTAGATGAGCAGGAAGGCGGCCAGCACGAACGCGCCGCTCGCAAGGCGCGCGGCCGCGTGGAGCTCGAGAACCGGTTGCAGCGCCTTGCCGAAAGCGAGCGCGACCCAGTGGTAGAGCGGCGGGTCGTACAGCCAGACCGTGCCGCCGACGCGCGGCACGATGTACTCGCCGCTGCGCGCCATCTCGGTCACGATTCCCAGGCCGAGCGCGTCCTGGGACTTCCACAGGTCGTGGCCGGCGAGCCCCGGCAGGGCGAACGCCAGCGCTAGCAGCGCGAGCGCCGCGGGTCGGGGCGGCAGAGTGAGGCGGGGGAGCATCACCCCCGCGGGCCTATTCGGCCTTCTTGTCGGTCGTCTTCTTGGTGTAGCGGCGCTTGAATTTCTCTACGCGCCCGGCCGTGTCGACGATCTTCTGCTTGCCGGTGTAGTACGAGTGGGACTCGGAAGACACTTCGAGCTTGACCACGGGGTATTCCTTGCCGTCGGTCCACTTCATCGTCTCGCGGCCCTTGGTGTCGATCGCCGAGCGGGTGAGGAAGCCGTGATTCGCGCTGGTATCGAAGAAGATCACCGGCTTGTATTCGGGGTGGATTCCGGGTTTCATGTGCTGAGGTCCTGGTGCAGCCGCTGAAAGGGCCCGAATTATAAAGGAAAAACGCGGACCGAGCCGGCCCTGGACCCCCTGATAAGGGGGTCGTGAGCCGAAGGCGAACGGGGGTTGAGTTTGCGAAAACCCCCCGCTCGCAAAAAGCGCTCGCTCCCCCCTTGTCAGGGGGGCTCAGAGACGTCCTTCGCGCTTCAACTCCAGATATCGATTGACTAACGTGATCGGCAGCCGCTCGGGCTCGACGTCGAGCGCCATGACACCGGCCGCGCCGATGCGCCGGAAGACCCGCTCGCGCATGGCGAGGTATTCGGCCGCCGCGGCATGGGTCACGGCGCGGTCGAAGCTGTCGACCCGCGCCGAGAGCGCGCGGCCGAGGATCGCCTCGCGCAGCGAGGCGAGCACCACGAGATGGCGCGTGCCGAGGAGCTTCAACGCCGGCAGCAGCGTCTCGTCGTCCTCGTCGCGCAGGTTGGTGAGCAGGATGACGAGCGCGCGGCGGCGCATGCGGCGCATCACGTCCCGCGCCGCGCGGTCGTAGTCCGGCACCGCGAGCGTGGGCTCGATGTCGTAGACGCTGTTCAGCAGCGCGTGCACCGCGGCCACGGACTTGCGCGGCTCGAGATAGCGCTGCACGCCCCCCATGGTGAGCATGCCCACCGCGTCGCCCTGGCGCAGCGCCACGTGGGCGAGGAGCAGCGCCGCGTTCAGCGTGTGGTCGAAGTGCGAAAGGTCGTCGTCCTTCGACGCCATGCGCCGGCCGCAGTCGATGACGAGCAGCAGGCGCTGGTCCTTTTCCTCCTCGTACTCGCGCGCGATGAGCCGCGCGGTGCGCGCGGTCGCCTTCCAGTCGATGGCGCGCTGCGGATCACCCTGGCGGTATTCGCGCAGCTGGTGGAATTCCATGCCCTCGCCGCGCCGGCGCACCTGCAGCACGCCGATCTGCGAGAGCCGGTTGTCGGTCGCAAGCAGCGTGTACTTGGCGAGCGCCTGGAAGTTGGGATAAACGCGCACCGCCGCGGGTTCACCCGACATTCTTGTAACGGTCCAGAGCTGGAGCGGGGAATAAATCCTGATTTCGGTCTTCTCGAAGCGCGCCTCGCCGCGCGCGACGGGGCGGACGTGGTAGCGCAACTCGATCCAGCCGTCAGGGGCGAGTTCGAGAGAGTGAGGCAAACCCTCGGACTCGAAGCTCGCCGGGTGATGATCGTGCGCTTCGCAGCGCAGGCGCCGGGCCGAGCGATTGGCGATGCGCAGCACTACCTCGGTATGCACGCCGAGCGCGAGAGAAGCCGGCACCCGGCGCGCCACCGCCGGCGTCGGAAGGCGCAAGCCCAGCACGCCGTCGATCAAAGCGACCGGCACGGCCGCGGCGGCAAGCGCGACCCAGGCGGCATGGAAGCCCCAGGTCGAGACGCCGAGCGCCGCGGCGAGCAGCACGACGCCGACCCACAGCAGCCGCGTCGAAGGAATGATCATTACTTCCTGGGGGCCTCGATTTTCTCGAGCAGGCCCTTGAGGATCGTGTCGGTGTCGCGGCCTTCGAGCTCGAGCTCCGGCGCGGGCATGATGCGATGGCGCAGCGCCGGCAGCGCCATGCGCTTCACGTCGTCGGGCGTCACGAAGTCGCGGCCCTCGAGAAGCGCGGCGCCGCGCGCGGCGCGCATGAGCGAGATGCCGCCGCGCGGCCCCGCGCCCGCGACGACGCCCGCCCAGCTGCGCGTCGCGCGCACCAGGCGAATGGCGTAGTCCACCACCGCGTCGTCCATGCGCAGCGAGGCGGTGAGCTGCTGCAGCGACACCACGGTCGAAGGCTTGACGAGTGGTTTCACCGCCTCGACGTCGAGCTTGTCGCCCACCTTGCCGTCGATCACGTGGCGCACCAGCGCCGCTTCCTCGGCCTGCGAGGGATAGTCGATGCGCAGCTTGAGAAGAAATCTGTCGAGCTGCGCCTCGGGAAGCGCGTAGGTGCCTTCGTGCTCGATCGGGTTCTGCGTGGCGAGCACCATGAACGGCGGCTCGAGCAGGTGCGCCTCGCCTTCGATGGTGACCTGTCCCTCCTGCATGACTTCGAGCAGCGCGGCCTGCGTCTTGGCCGGCGCGCGGTTGATCTCGTCGGCGAGCAGGAGATTCACGAACACCGGGCCGCGCCGCGTGGTGAACACCTGGTTCTTCGGATCGTAGAGCGTGTGGCCGGTCACGTCGGCCGGCATGAGGTCGGGCGTGAACTGGATGCGGCCGAAGCGTCCGGACATGGTGCGCGCGAGCGCGCGCACCAGAAGCGTCTTGCCGAGCCCCGGCACGCCTTCGACGAGCACGTGGCCGCCGGCAAGCAGCGCGCACAGCACCGCGTCGATCACCTCCTGCTGGCCGACGAGCGCCTTGGAGACCTCGGCGCGCATCGCGGCGACGATTTTGGCTGCCTGGGCGAAGTTTTCTTCGGTCATCGATGGCCTCTTTCCAATGCGCGGTGCACGCACTGCGCGGTATGCATGAGGGGGATGAATTCGAGGCTGCTCACCGTGTCGGCGGCGCGCATGAAGCGCTCCGCTTCGGCCGTCGAAATGCCGACGAGCGCGGCCAGGCGCGCGGCGCGCTGCGCCGGCGTATCGGTCGCAAGCTCGGGATGAGCGCGCGTCACCCGGCGCAGCGCCGCATCGCGCGCCGCGCTCACGAGCCGCGCCCGCAGGCCGCGCGCCCAGTAATAGCGGCCGCTCGCGCGCAGGTGGTCGAGCAGCCGCCGGCGCGCCGGCGGCGCGTCGGGCGCGACCGGGCCGAAGCGCGGGCCGACGTGCCATAGCCACAGCGCGAGGAGCGCCGCGCCGGCCGCGAGCACCGGCGCGGCGTGCTCCTTGAGGAAGCTCCACAGCGAAAGCCGCTCCGGGCGCAGATAGACGCCCATTTCCCTGGCCGGCGTGAAATCGAGCAGCTCCCAGAAAAACGCGGCGTTGTCGTTCGCGCCGATGAACGCGTTGCGCGCGAATTGCAGGCTCGACGCCACGGTCACCATGCCCCTGCCGCGCTGGAACACGGCGAGCTTCACGGTCTCGTGGGTGCCCGCGCGCAGGAGCAGCGGCCCGGCCGGCGGCTGCAGCGCCATGGCGTCGTGGAAGGAGACGTTGAGCCGCTCGCCTCCGGGCATCTCGACCGCGAGCGGCTTCGGCAGGCGCGGCGCCGGGGTGCGCCGCACCGACAGGCGGTCGAAGAGCGGATCCGGCACGCCGGCAAGCTCGGCTTCGGCGATGAGGTGCCCGCCCGCCTCGGCCCAGGAGACCAGCTCGCGGATGCGGAGCGGATCGAGCGCCTGCCTGCGGTTGGGCAGGACGAGCACTGCGCCGGCGGGAAGCGAATCGAGCTCGGGAAACGCGCGCAGCTGGCGCGCGGGCAATCCCATGCGCCCGGCGAAGCGCTCGGCGGCGAGGAACGGATTGCGGCGCGCCTCGCCGCTGGGACCGACCCAATCTTTCGCCAGCACCCGCTCGTAGGCGGAGAAGAACCAGACGACGCCGAGCACCGCGAGCGCCGCGATGCCGGCGGGCAGGACCCAGGGCCTCACGCGAAAGCCTCTCGGTAGCCCTCGGCCAGCTCTACCACTTGTTCCTTCGAAATGTCCCGTTTGGCGTAAGCGCAGCGCCGCCATGCATCGACCAGGGCGGCGAAGTAGGGCATGCCGGCTAGATTCATCGCTTCGCCCTCGGTATGACTCGCAAGGAGCTGCACGTTGCGCCGGTGCACGAGCTCCGAGAGCGCTCCCCGGTAGAGCAGGCTCAGCGCCTCGCGCGGCCGGCCTTCGCGCGCGAGCGCCGCCGCCGCGCCGGCGACATTCGCGGGCAGCGTTTCGGGAGCGAGCTCCATGCCGAAGAGCGCCGGCGGCGGCTGATACGCGTCCGCCTTCGGCGCTGCGATGCGCGGCAACAGGCGCCGCGCCCACCATAGCGCGTAGGCGAGCGCTGCAGCGGCCGCCACCCACAAGAGCACCTCGGCCGCCTTGGCGAGCGCATAGCCTATGCCGCGCAGCCGCCAGTCGGGCGGCTCTTCGCGCGGGGCGCTCTTGTCGCGCGCCTGCCAGCGCATCGTCTCCTGGAAATGGCCGAACTCGGGCGCTTTCAGGACTTCGGCGATTTCCGTCTTGGGATTCTTGTCTTGTGCTTCAACCGGACCCGGAAAAGCAAAGGCGAACGTACAAATCAAAACCAGCGCCGCTGCGGCATGCCGCTCGGCGATGCGGCGCAGCGCGACCTCGATGTCCCAGCCCTCGAGCAGCGTGCGGCGGTTGAGGTACAGCCCGAAGCCCGCGGCGACATAGAAAGGCTCGAGGAGGAGGATCACCGCCACGTAGACGAGCGCGTCCTCCACCGAGGCGAGCCGCGTCGCTTCGAACAGGCCGAGGAAAGATTCCTCGGAGCTCTGCGCGCGCTCGAGCTGCGCCGGAAGCAGCAGCCCGGTGAGCGCGCCCGCGGACCAGAGAAGCACGGCCTCGAAATGCAGCCAGACGACGGTGAGCCACACCGCCGTGCCGCGCGCGCGCCGGCCGAGCAGCGCGCGGCGGGCGCGCGCCTCGCGGCCGCGGCTTCCTTCGAGCTGCACGACCGGCAGGTTGAACGAGCGCGCCAGGTCGAAGCGATGCAGCGTGAGCGCCGGCAAGAGGCCGGTGCCGAGCCACTCGCGCGCCGAGCGCAGCACCGTGCGCGCAGCCGGCGCGTCGCCGAACACCGCGCGCGAAAGCACGTGCAACACCACGCGGTCGTACAGCGGCTCGAGCCACCACAGGACGAGGATCGCGAACCAGATCGCATCGGCGAGCCAGCCCGCGAAGATGAGCGCCGCGGCGAGAGGCAGCATGACCGCCGCGTGCGCCGCGTAGGCCGGGCGCCACCAGCGCTGCATCATGGCGAGGCCGAGATCGGTCGCCTCCCACGGCGTGCGCCGCCGCAGGGTGACCGCGATGTCAGCGGGCTGCACGCGCGCGTCCCGCGAAAGCGAAGTACAGCCCGAGAACCGTCCAGCCGGCGATGCCGGCACCGATCTTCACGCCGAAGGGGATGTTGGTAAGCGGCGACCAGAACGCCTCGATGAAGGCGGCGGCGAGAAACATGAGCGCCGACCCATACATGATGCGCACGGCGGGCTTCGCCGCCATGACGAGCGCCGCGCGCCGGCTGCGGTTGCCGGGAGCGATGACCGCAAGCCCGAGGCGCAGCCCCGCCGTGCCCGAGAGCACGATCGCGAGGAGCTCGAGCGAGGAATGGCCGGCGACGAAGGACCAGAACGTTTGCGCATAGCCGATCTCGGTGAGATAGCCCGCCACCGCGCCGATGACGACGCCGTTCGAGGCGAGAAACCACACCGAGCCCACGCCGGCGGCGAGTCCGCCGGCGAACGTCTGGAAGCCGATGCGCACGTTGTTCCAGATGTAGAAGCCGAACATCAGCAGGCTGGTATCGGCCTCGCGCATGCCGATGCGGCGCGCGGAGGGGTCGTACATCTCGTTGAAGCGCGCGATCTGCTCGGGCGAGAGCAGGTAATGCACGAAGTCCGGAAAGAGCTGCAGCACGCCGATCAGCGCCGCGAGCGGGCCGAAGAAGAGCAGCGCCGCCGCGGCCGCGAGGCGCCATTCGCCGCGCACCAGCGCGGGAAATCCGGCCACGATGAATTCCCATACGCGCTGCGACTGGCGGCTGCGGTTGCGGTACAGCGCATGATGGCCGCGCAGCGCGAGGCGGTTCAGCCGGTCGACGAGCGCCGGGCTGTACTGCCGGTCGGCGGCGAGCGCGAGGCTCTGGCACAGGCGCCGGTAGCGCGCGGGCAGCTCGGCCGGGTCGAACGCGCGCTCGCGCTCGAGGAACTCCTCGAACTCGTCCCATTCCCGGGCATGCGCGCGCTCGAAGGGCTTCTGCTTCATTGACGCCCGGCGATGTAGTTCGCCATGCCGAGCAGGCGCGCGGCCGCCCGCTCGCCGGAGAGCTGCCCGACGAGCGGCGTGGGAAGCTCGGCGAGCTCTTCGAGGCGCGCGCGCGTAAGGCTCTCGGAGCGCTCCGCGAGCTCGAGCAGCGCGCGCTGGTCCTCGAGATCGAGGTCGACCGGCGGCGCGACCGGCGGCGCGGCCGGCATGTCCTTCGCCTTTTCGGCCCTGTCGTACTGGTGAACCACGACGGTCCCCGCGGCGAGATCGCCGAGGCGCTTGAAGTCGCGGTTGGAGAGCATCGCGAGCAGCCCGAAGCCGTACAGGAACGGCAGGAAGTCGACCGCGCGCAGGAGATTGCGCGTCAGCGCCGCCGCCCAGCGCACCGGCGTGCCGTCGTCGTTCAGGACCGCGAGGCCCATCGCGCGCTTGCCCGGGGTCTGGCCGCGCCAGGCCGCCTCGAACCAGGCGGGCAGCAGCCATTCGACGAAGAACGCGGTGAGCAGCACCACGCCCCAGCCGGCCTGGCCGAACTGCGCGGCGACGGTCATGACGGCGAGCACGATTCCGGCGCGGATGGCGAGGTCGATCGCCCACGCCATGGCGCGCGGAACGGCGCCCGCTAGATGCAGCGTGAGCTCGATGCCTTCGGGTGTCGCGACTCGACGCGTGGTGTCGAGCATTTCTTCTATCCCCTCCCAGGCACCGATTCTAATTGACCCCCTGACAAGGGGTCGCGAGCGAAGCGAGCGGGGGGTTCTGGTAAGCCGAGAGGCGTCCGCCGCGTTGTCGGGTAATGGCAGCAAAGCGCAATTTCATCGCGTACCGCCGAGATCTGAAGGCGCCCTCGCGGACGTTACGACGAGACCCGACTCCGGCGGAACGCAAGCTCTGAACTGCGCACCGCCGATCTGCAGGCTGAAGGGCTACGCGTAATTCGCTTTACGAATACGGAAGTAATGCAGAATTTCGACGCGGTATGCGAGCAGATCCTTGCTGCACTACGCGATAAACCCTAACCCCCCGTTCGCCTTCGGCTCACGCCCCCCTTAACAGGGGGGCAAAAACCTATCCCCGCCGCATCGAGTCGAAGAACTCGTTGTTCGACTTGGTGGCGCGCAGCTTGTCGACGAGGAATTCGGCCGCTTCGAGCTCGTCCATCGGGAAGAGGAGCTTCCTCAGCACCCACACCTTCTGCAGGATCGGCTGCTCGATCAGCAGCTCCTCGCGGCGCGTGCCGGAGCGGTTCACGTTGATCGCCGGGTAGATGCGCTTCTCGTGCATGCGGCGGTCGAGGTGGATCTCCATGTTGCCGGTGCCCTTGAACTCCTCGTAGATCACGTCGTCCATGCGGCTGCCGGTGTCGATGAGGGCGGTGGCGATGATGGTGAGCGAGCCGCCTTCCTCGATGTTGCGCGCGGCGCCGAAGAAGCGCTTGGGCTTCTGCAGCGCGTTGGCGTCCACGCCGCCGGTCAGCACCTTGCCCGAGGCCGGAACCACGGTGTTATACGCGCGGGCCAGCCGGGTTATGGAATCCAGAAGGATGACCACGTCCTTCTTGTGCTCGACCAGGCGCTTCGCCTTCTCGATCACCATCTCGGCGACCTGCACGTGGCGCGAGGCCGGCTCGTCGAAGGTCGAGGCCACTACCTCGCCGCGCACCGAGCGCGACATCTCGGTCACTTCCTCCGGGCGCTCGTCGATGAGCAGCACGATGAGCGTGACATCGGGGTGGTTCGCCACCAGCGCGTGCGCGATGTGCTGCAGCATCACGGTCTTGCCGGCCTTCGGCGGGGAGACGATCAGGCCGCGCTGGCCCTTGCCGATCGGCGCCACGATGTCGATCACCCGGCCCGTCAGGTTCTCCTCGGCCTTGATGTCGCGCTCGAGCTTGAACGCCTCGTCCGGGTGCAGCGGCGTGAGGTTCTCGAAGAGGATCTTGTTCTTGGCGGCCTCGGGCGCCTCGCCGTTGACCTTGTCCACCTTGACGAGGGCGAAGTAGCGCTCGCCGTCCTTCGGCGTGCGGATCTCGCCTTCGATCGAGTCGCCGGTGTGCAGGTTGAAGCGGCGGATCTGCGAGGGCGACACGTAGATGTCGTCGGTGCTCGCGAGGTACGAGGTCTCCGGAGAGCGCAGGAAGCCGAAGCCGTCGGGCAGCACCTCCAGGGTGCCGTCGCCGAAGATCGAGACCCCTTTCTTCGCCTGGCTCTTGAGCAGCGCGAAGATCAGGTCCTGCTTGCGCATCCGGCTCGCGTTCTCGATGCCGTTCGTCACCGCCATTTCGACGAGCTGCGTGACGTGGTGCGCCTTCAGTTCCGAGAGGTGCATAGGAATCGCAACCGGTCCTCCGTTGGCCGGCGGGGACGCCGACTCGGGACCTGTGGGTGGACGAACTGCTTCCGGCTGGGCCGCTGGTGACCTGCTCATTGTCGGGAAATGCGCCTCGAACTTCGGCGCGGGACAACCTTGTTGGGACTCTCCCCGCCCTGGATATGCTTCGGGCGGGGCGCTTACCTAGTCAAGCCTAAAAGCTTCAGATGTTGCTGTCAAGAAAAGCCGTGAGCTGCGATTTGGACAGCGCGCCGACGCGGGTCGCCTCGACGTTGCCGTTCTTGAAGAGCATCAGCGTCGGAATGCCGCGGATGCCGAATTTTGCCGGCACCTGCTGGTTCTCGTCGACGTTGATCTTGGCGATCTTCAGGCGGCCGTGGTACTCCTTGGCCACTTCGTCGAGGATCGGCGCGATGGACTTGCACGGGCCGCACCACTCCGCCCAGTAATCGACCAGCACCGGCGTGTCGGACTTCAGCACTTCGGGCTCGAACGTTTCGTCGGTAACGCGTTGAATCGCAGAACTGCTGCTCATGGCTCCTCAAGGGGTGACGGGATCGCCTTTATTATGGGGGCGGCGCCCCGGCTTCCCAAGGGATATACTAACGCTTTGATTAGAAAGACCTTTAGGCCAACCTAGTTATGACCTACGTGGTAACGGAGTCGTGCATCAAGTGCAAGTACACGGACTGCGTCGATGTGTGCCCGGTGGATTGCTTCCGCGAAGGGCCGAACATGCTGGTCATCGACCCGGACGAGTGCATCGATTGCACGCTGTGTGTTCCCGAGTGCCCGGTGGAAGCGATCTTCGCCGAGGACGACGTGCCCGATGCGCAGAAGGAGTTCATCGCGCTCAACGCCGAGCTCGCGAAGCAATGGAAGCCGATCATCGAGCGCAAGCCCGCACCGCCCGACGCGGACGAGTGGGCGAAGGTCGCGTCGAAGAAAAATCTCCTCGAGAAATAAAAAAAGCGGCGCAGCAAAGCGCAAACGCGCTGCAACAAAAAATTTCGCAACGCAATATCTTTGTGGTTGATACAACCACAGCAGTTTTGAAGTGCAACTTCGCGCGCCGCGGTAATACTTTTGAAAGGTAGAAGGCGTAACCTTTCCGTTTGCGTCTTGCTTCAAGGAGAGGGTCCAAGATGGAAACAGGAAGGCTCGCGTTCACCGCCGTGTATCTCAAGTCCAACAGCGGCTACATCGGATTCATCGAAGAGCTTCCCGGCGTCAACTCGCACGGCCGAACGATAGACGAGGCGCGCGAGACGCTGCAGAAGCTCGCCGCGGTGGTGTTCGACGAAGAGAGACGCGGGGCGGAGGAGATGATCGCGGGCAAGGACGTGGTGCGCGAATCGTTCTTCGTGCCGATACCGAGACCCTCCTGAGCTATTGACCCATCTCAACACGAACGGCCCCGACCTCGGGGCCGTTCTTTTTTTCAGCAGTAGACTGCGTCGCATGCGAGGCGCGCTCCTGGTCGCGCTGGTGCCGGCGGCGGCACTGGCGCAAACCGACAAGCAGGTCGTAAAGCCGCCGATCGCGCAGTACTGGATGAGCGTCGAGACCGCCGCCGGCATGTCGATGCCCGGCATGGGTGGTTTAGTCGGTGGATTTTTCGGAAAACCTGCGAGCGGCGGCCGCAGCATCATCCTGCAGCTCGGCTCGCAACAGAGCGCGTCTGCGCCGAAGGCCGATCACCTGATTCCCGCGGCACTGAAGATGGGCGACGCGCTGCCGCTCGTCACGCCGCAGCGCGCGAAGCCCGGGCGCAGCGCGCGCGGCGAGGGCACGCAGGGCGGCATGGAGCGCCCGAAGGGCCGCATGCTCATTTACTGGGGCTGCGGCGACAACGTGCGCCCGGGCCAGCCGGTGATCCTCGATTTCGCCAAGGTTGCCGAAGGCGGCACGCCGCCGAACATGACCGCGCGCCACGTGTCCGCGCCGAACCCGCCCGCGTTCGGACGCAACCGCACCTACGGCGAATGGCCGAATCCGGAGGAACCGAAAAGCGTTCCCGACGACGCATCGCTGCGCGGCGAGCACACGGTGAAGGGCAACTACTCGCCCGAGATCCGCTTCACGCTCGGCGAGACGCACGACTTCATGGAGAAGGCGGCGCTTTCGAGCGCCGGCAACCGCTTCAGCTGGAAAGCGCTGCCGAGCGCGACCGGCTACTTCGCGACGCTCTTCGGCGGCACGGGCGAGAGCGAAGTGGTGTTCTGGTCCTCGAGCGAGGTGCAGGAGATGGGCTCGATGCTCATGGACTACGTGCCGCCCGCCGAGGTCGCGCGCCTCGTGCGCGAAAAAGTGGTGATGCCGCCGTCGACCCTCGAGTGCGCGGTGCCCGGCGAAGTGGTGAGCCGCGCCGGCGGCACGCCGCTGCTCAGCTTCATCGCCTACGGCCCGGAGGCGAACTTCGTGCAGCCGCTGCGCCCGAGCGATCCGAAGATTGCGTGGGAAATGCAGTGGACGGCGAAGGCGCGCTTCAAGTCCACCGCGCAGCTCATGCTCGGGGCTTCGACACCGCAGGCTCAGCCGGAAAGACAAACCGAAAAGCCCGCCGCCCAAAATCCGGTGGATCCGGTGGATCAGGGCATCAAGGCGCTGCGCGGCATCTTCGGCCGCTAGTACGAATCTTTGTTGCTCGCCTTGCCGCGGAAGATGCGGTAGCTCCACGCGGTGTAGCCGATGATGAACGGCAGCACGATCGCGGTGCCCGCGAGCACGAAGCGCAGCGAGCTCGGATGCGCCGCGGCTTCCCAGATCGTCAGCCGGTCGATCACCACGTAGGGAAACAGGCTGTAGGCGAGGCCGATGAAGGCGAGCACGAAGATCAGCACCGCGCCCGCGAACGGCTGGCCGTCGGATTTGCCGAGCGAGCGCCACACCCAGAGCCACGAGGCCGCCGTGCCCAGCGGCAGCGCCGCGAGGTAGAGGAATCTCGGGAACGCGAACCACTTGTCGCGCACGGTTTCGCTCACGAGCGGCGTGCCCAGGCTCACGAGCACGACGCCGAGCGCGACCCACCCCAAGCCCCAGCGCGCCCAGCCGATGCTCTTGCGCTGCAGCTCGCCGTCGGTGCGCAGGATGAGCCAGGTGGCGCCGAGCAGCACGTAGCCGCCGCACAGGCTCGCGCCGACGACGACCGCGAACAGCCAGTAGCCCGCGCCGCGGTCGAAGCCGGTGATGTAGCGCCCGAGCATGAAGCCCTGCGCGAACGCGGCGAGCGTGGAGCCCGCCCAGAAGAGCCAGTTCCACAGCTCGCGGTGCCAGCCTTCGGCCTTGATGCGCAGCTCGAAGGCGACGCCGCGCAGCATGAGCCCGACGAGCATCGCGGCGACCGGCAGATAGAGCGCGCCGAGGATCTCGCCGTGCGCGACCGGAAACGCGACGAGGAGCAGCCCGATGCCGAGCACGAGCCAGGTCTCGTTCGCGTCCCAGAACGGCCCGATCGAGGCGACCATCAGGTCCTGCTCGGCGCGCTCGACGTTCGGCATCAGCATGCCGACGCCGAGGTCGTAGCCGTCCAGCACCACGTAGGCGAGGATCGCGCCGCCCATCAGCGCGGTGAAGATCAACGGCAGCTCGCCGTTCATCGCGCCCCTTTCGCGGCAAGGTGGGTGATCACCACCACGTAGGAGATGAGAAGCACCGCGTACGTGAGCACGTAGGCGGTGAGGCTCGCCCCGAGCTGCGCGCCGCTCGCCGCGCCCGCCGCGTCCTCCGTATAGAGAATCCCGGTGACGAGCCACGGCTGGCGCCCGATCTCGGTGACGAGCCAGCCGGCGAGCGTCGCCACCCAGCCGGAGAAGGTGAAGCCGGCGAAGCTCCAGAGCAGCCAGCGCGGCGGCAATGGTTTTTTCAAGAGAAAAACGCTTGTCCACGAGAGGAAAAGCATCAGCACTCCCATGCCCACCATCACGCGGAAAGCCCAGAACACCGGCGCAACCGGCGGCACGTCGCTGCCGAATTCCGCGAGGCCCTTCACTTCGCCGTCGAGCTGGTGCGTAAGAATGAGCGAGGCGCCCTTGGGAATGCTCAGAACATGCTCATTGCCTTGCCGGTCCTCGCGGATGAGCGCGAAGAGCACGAGCGGCGCGCCGCGCTCAGTCTGCCACAGCGCTTCCACCGCGGCGATCTTGGCCGGCTGGTGCTCGAGCGTGTTGAGGCCGTGCAGGTCGCCGGCGACGATCTGCAGCGGCACGAGCACCGCGGCGAGCGCCGCGCCGAAGCGCAGCGTTTTCAGCGCTGCCGCGTCCGCTGAATCCTTGAGCAGCCGCCATGCCGAGAGCCCGGCGACGAGGAATGCCGCGGTGATGCCCGAGGCGAGCAGCATGTGCGTGAGGCGGTACGGGAACGAAGGATTGAAGATCACCTCGAGCCAGCTTCCGGCGATGAGCTCCTCGCCGGCCTCGACCTGGCCGGCGGGTGTCTGCATCCACGAGTTGAGCGCGAGGATCCAGAACGCCGACACCGTGGTGCCGATCGCGACGATCACCGCCGACATGACGTGCACCCAGTCGGGCACGCGGTTCATGCCGAAGAGCATCACGCCGAGGAACGTCGCCTCGAGGAAGAACGCGGTGAGCACCTCGTAGGCGAGGAGCGGCCCGGCGATGTTGCCTACCGTGTTCATGAAGCCCGGCCAGTTGGTGCCGAACTGGAAGCTCATCACCACGCCCGTCACCACGCCCATGGCGAAGGAGAGCGCGAACACCTTCACCCACAGCCGGTAGGTCGCGAGCCATGCCGGGTCGCGCGTTCTCTGGTAGCGCAGCCGGAAAACCACGATCAGCCAGGCGAGGCCGATGGTGATCGCGGGAAACAGAATGTGGAAGCCGATGTTGAGCCCGAACTGCACGCGGGCCAGGATCAGCGCTTCATCCATGGGGTCAATACTACGTCGCCGATGCTACGCGCGATTAAACTACGGCGGGATGACGCGGCTCCTGCAGCCTTTCGTTCTGGTAGTCACCGCGCTCCTCGCCGTCGCCTACGCCTACCTCGCGTGGCGCCTTGCCGCCGGACCGTGGCCGCACGCCGCGCTCGCGCTGCCGTTCGTGCTGGTGTGGATCGTTCCGGTGCTGTACTGGGGAGGCAATCGCCGCCGCGAAGGGCTCGCCGACCTGGTGCTGCACCAGGCGAGCTACCTCTCGATGGCGTGGATCAGCTTCATGCTCGTGCTGACGCTCGCGCGCGACCTTCTTCTTCTCGCGACGCTTGCGCCCGCGCTCGCCCGCGCGCACGCGATGGTGAACGAAGCCGGGGTACCGGTCGTGCTGGTCGCGTCGCTCGTCGCGATGGCGATCGGCGCGCTTGCCGCGCTGCGCGGCCCGCACGTGAAGGAGGTGGAGATCACGGTGCCGGGCCTGCACCCCGATCTCGACGGCTACCGCATCGCGCAGATCACCGATCTGCACATCGGGCCGACCATCGGCCGGCGCTACGTCGAGCGCGTCGCCGAGCTCACCGAGAAGCTCGCGCCCGATCTGGTGGCGCTCACCGGCGACATGGTCGACGGCCCGGTCGGCGAGCTTGCGCCGCACGTCGAGCCGCTGCGCCGCGTCGCCGCCGGCGGCCGCGCCTACTTCGTTCTGGGCAACCACGACTGCTACTCCGGCGCCGACGCGTGGCTCGCGCACTTCCGTGACATGGGCATGCGCATCCTGCTAAACGAATCGGCGACGGTTGCGAAAGGCGAGGCGCGCATGCTGGTGGGCGGCGTGGTGGATCCCGCGCTCGCGCTCAGCCGCCCGGACGCCGCGCCCCGCCCCGACCTCGCCGCGCAAGGCGCCGACGGCGCGGATTTCCGGCTGCTTCTCGCCCACAATCCCCGGATCGCGCCGCACGCCGAGCGCGCCGGCTTCGATCTGCAGATTTCGGGCCACACGCACGCCGGGCAGTTTTTCCCGTGGACGCTCGCGATCCATCTCGTGCACGCGCCGCACGTCGCCGGCCTTTCGCGCGAGGGCCGCATGCAGGTGTATGTGAGCGCCGGCACCGGCACGTGGGGCCCGCCGGTGCGTTTCGGCACGAGCCCCGAACTGACCTTGATTCGCCTCGCGCGCGGGTGAAGAATTACGCCTTCGGGAGGTCAATCATGGACAGCAGAGTATCCCGCCCCGCCCTGAGCCCGCACGATCTCGTCGAGCTCCTCAATTGGGAGCTGGCCGCCTACGAGCAGTGCCACGGCAGCCACTTCACCTCCATCCGGCCGATGGCGGACCCGGACGATTCGGGATGCAACTGGCGCGACGCGCGCCTGCAGACCGATCATCAGCTCGACGGCGTCGAGCGCGGCATCGTCCGGCGCGTGATCGAGCAGACGCGGCACGAGTTCAACGTCGGCTCCTAGAGAGAAGTCCTGACTTCTTCCCCGCGGCGGGTCGCGATCCTCGGCGGCGCGCGCATTCCGTTCGCTCGCGCGGGCACCGCTTACGCCGACGCGGGCAACCAGGAGTTGTTGACTTTTGCTTTTAAGAATTTAGTCGAAAAGTTCTCGCTGAAAGACGAGCGCGTCGGCGAGGTCGCGGCCGGCGCGGTGATCAAGCACTCGCGCGACTGGAACCTGGCGCGCGAATGCACGCTCGGAGCCGGCCTGCATCCCGAGACGCCCGCGTACGACGTGCAGCGCGCGTGCGGCACGAGCCTCACCGCGGCGGTGCAGATCGCGCACCGCATCGCGGCGGGCGAGATCGACTGCGGCATCGCCGGCGGCGTCGACTCGGCGAGCGACATTCCGCTCACCTACGGCCCCGAATTGACTCATACAGTATTGAGCAGCCTCAAAGGGAAATCTCTTGTCGAGAAAGCGCGACCCTGGCTCGATTTGAGGCCGTCGCATCTCAAGCCTTCGGCGCCCGGCATCGCCGAGCCGCGCACCGGCCTGTCGATGGGCCAGCACTGCGAGGAGATGGCGAAGGAATGGAAGATCTCGCGCGCCGAGCAGGACGAGCTCGCGCTCGCGAGCCACAAGAAGGCGGCGGCCGCGTGGGAGGCGGGATTCTTCCAGGACCTCGTCTTTCCCTACCAGGGGCTCGGCAAAGACAACAACGTGCGCGCCGATACGTCGCTCGAAAGGCTCGCCTCGCTGCGCACCGCCTTCGACCGCGGCCCGGCCGGCACGCTCACCGCGGGCAACAGCTCGCCGCTGACCGACGGCGCCGCTTGCGTGCTGCTCGCCTCCGAGGAGTGGGCACGCTCTCGAGGATTTTCAATACAAGCCTTCCTGACTCATTCCGAAAGCGCCGCGGTCGACTTCGTCGGCATGAACGGCCCCAAGGAAGGCATGCTGATGGCGCCGGCGTACGCGGTGCCGCGCATGCTGGAGCGCGCGGGAATGAAGCTGCAGGACTTCGATATCTACGAGATCCACGAAGCCTTCGCCGCGCAAGTGCTGTGCACGCTGAAGGCCTGGGAGTCGGAAGCGTTCTGCCGGAAGAAGCTCGACCGCGCGCCGCTCGGCGCGATCGAGCGCTCGAAGATGAATCCCAAGGGCTCGAGCGTCGCGATCGGCCATCCGTTCGCCGCGACCGGCGCGCGCATCCTCGCCACGCTCGCCAAGCAGCTCGCCGAGCGCGGCTCGGGCCGCGGCCTCATCTCCATCTGCGCCGCCGGCGGGATGGGCGTGACCGCGATCCTCGAGCGCTGAACCGAATTCGGGGTCAGAGTCCTAATTCCTACAGCTGCGCGCCGCTGGAATTAGGACTCTGACCCCGAATTCCACCTTTAAACTGGTGGGGCGATGCTTTCCCAATCGGAGCTTTTCGCGCGCCTCGCCGAAGGCCACGCGGCGCGCATCACGGTGGTCACGCCCAACCGCCGGCTCGCCCAGGCGCTGACCGTCGAGTTCGACGAGTTCCAGGCGGCGAAGGGGCTCGCCGCGTGGGAAGCGGCGGACATCCTGCCGCTCCCGGCCTTCGTCGAGCGCCTGTGGGAGGACGCGCTCTACTCGGAGATCGGGGGAAAGCTCCCGCTGCTGCTCACGCCGGCGCAGGAGCAGGCGCTCTGGGAGGAGATCCTCAAGGAGAGCGATCTGCTCTCGATCGCGCAGGCCGCCGCGCAATGCCGCGCCGCCTGGAAGCTCGTGCACGCCTGGCGCATTCCGGCGGGACCCGGCGGCGAGGACGCGGCCGCGTTCGCCGGCTGGTCGAGAGAGTACAAAAGGAAAACCGAAGGAGAGGTCGACGCAGCGCGGCTCCCCGATCTTGTCACGAGCTTTTTAGAACGAAAACCGAATCTGCTGGTGGCCTACGGCTTCGACATCCTGCCGCCGCAGACGAAGGAACTCTTCGCGCGCTTCGAGCTCGCCGAATGCCAACCCGATTTGAATGAGGGAACGGTGACGCGCGGGGCCTTTTCTTCACGAAGGCAAGAAATCGAGGCTGCGGCCGCCTGGGCCCGGGCGCGGCTGGAAGAAGGCCGCAAGCGCATCGGCGTCGTGGTGCCCGATCTCGCGCAGCGCAGGACCGAGGTGGTGCGCGCCTTTTCGCGCGTCATGCAGCCGGGCTACCCGCTTCCCGGCGCGGCGAAGAGCGCGCTGCCGTTCAACGTCTCGCTCGGCAGGCCGCTCTCAGAGTATCCGCTCGTCGACGCGGCGCTCGCGCTGATCGAGCTCTCGTTCCGGGAGCTCGAGTTTTCCCGCATGAGCCGGCTCATCCGCTCGCCCTTCCTCGGCGGCGCGGATTCGGAGATGACGCGGCGCGCCCGGCTCGACGCGACGCTGCGCAAGACGCTCGGCGCGACGGTGGCGCTTCCCAAGCTCGTCGGCTCGATCTCGCACTGCCCGGGACTCAGGCAGGTTTTCGAAAAGCTCTTCGCACTGAAAAGCCAAAGCCGTCAATCTCCCGGTGCGTGGGCCCGCCACTTCTCCGCCCTGCTCGAGGCGGCAGGCTTCCCCGGTGAGCGCGCGCTCGACTCGGAGGAGTTCCAGACGCGCGCCAAGTGGCACGAGACCCTCGGTGAGCTGGCGAAAGTGGACCGGGTTTGCAAAGAAATTTCTATTCATGAAGTTTTTCCAATGTTGAAGCGGCTTTGCGCCGACACGCCGTTTCAGCCCGAGTCGCCCGAGGCGCCGATCCAGATCCTCGGCGTGCTCGAGTCGGCGGGCCTGCGCTTCGACTGCCTGTGGGTGAGCGGCCTCACCGACGAGGCCTGGCCGATGGAGCCGCGCCCGAACCCGTTCATCCCGGTGGCGCTGCAGAGAAAGGCCGGCATCCCGGAAGCGAGCGCCGAAGCGTCGCTCGCGCTCGATCGGCGCATCACCGAGGAATGGAAGGGCGCCGCCGCCGAAGTCGTCTTCAGCCATCCATTGAAGGAGCAGGACCGCGACCTCGCGCCCAGTCCGCTGATTGCAGAGATAGCAAGCGGTGCGCTGCATGTCCCGCCTGTTGAGCGATACCGCGATCTCATCTTTTCCAAGAAACACGTGGTTCAGCTCGAAGATGCAAAAGGTCCCCCGGTGTCCGCGGGCAAGGTGCGCGGCGGCACGCGCGTGCTTGCCGACCAGGCGGCGTGCCCGTTCCGCGCCTTCGCGCGCTGGCGCCTATCGGCCGAGGCGCTCGAAGAGCCCTCGCCCGGCCTCGACAACCGGGACCGGGGGCTCCTCATGCACGCCTTGATGCGCGAGATCTGGTCTCGACTGAAAAATAGTTTCTCCTTGGAGCAGGACCTCGCCCCGGTTATTGCCGGCGCAGCGGCCGCGGCGGTGAAGGAGATCGGGCTCGAGGGCCGCTTCGCCGAGCTCGAGCGCGCGCGCCTCGCGCGGATCGGCGCCGACTGGCTCGAGCTCGAGAAGAAACGCGAGGACTTCGAGATCGCCTTTCTCGAGCATCCGCGCACGCTCTCGGTCGCGGGCCTCGAGCTCTCCTCGCGCATCGACCGCATGGACCGCCTGCCCGATGGAGGCCATGTCCTCATCGATTACAAGACCGGGCGCGCAACGCCGAAGCAGTGGGAAGGGCCGCGCCCCGACGATCCGCAGCTTCCGCTCTACGCGGCCGCCGCCGGGGAGGACCTCGCCGCGGTGGCGTTCGCGAAGCTGAAGCCCGGCGACATGAGGTTCATGGGCTTCGCGCGCGCCGAGCGGCTGCTTCCCGGCGTCAAGCTCTACCGCGACTGGCCGGGGCTGCTCGCCGAGTGGAGGAAGGAAGCCGAAGCGCTCGGCGCTTCGTTCGCCGCCGGCGAGGCGCCCGTCGATCCGAAGAACGATCTCAAGACCTGCCGCCTGTGCGACCTGCAGACGCTATGCCGCGTCTACGAGAAGCTCAGTGCGCTCGCGGACCTGGAAGAGGACGGCGGCGAATGAAAACCAACCCCCCGTTCGCCTTCGGCTCACGACCCCCTTGTCAGGGGGTCAGCAGCCGCCCCCCTGTCAAGGGGGGACGCGAGCGGTTTTCGCGAGCGGGGGGGTTGCTAAACCGGATAGCCCTTCGCCTTGCGCGCGTAGCCGCCCCACAGCTCGAGCACGCGCCCGCGCCACGCGTACAGCGGATCGCCGGGCTCGAGGAGCTGCCTCGGCGACGCGCAGCGCGCCCACTGGAACACGCCGAGCAGGATGTAGTCGGCGAAGCCCGGCCCCTTGCCGGAGAGGAAGTCGTTCTCGGCGAGCACCGGGCGCAGCGGCTCGAGCGCCGCGCGGAAGTCGGCGACCCCCTTGCCGGGATCGGCGCCGTACTGCTCGAGCGGCATGCCGTAGCGCTTCGTGCGCGATTCGCGGAAATACGCCTTGTCCTTCTCGTGCACGTGCCCGTAGAGATCGAGCACGATGGCGCGCATCAGCGGCGGGTGCAGCGTGCGCACCGCCCAGTGGCTGAAGAAGTAGGTGAGCGCCTGCGAGTCGGAGCCGCCGAAGACCGCCGGGCGGCTCGGATAGGCCTGCTCCAGGTACGCGGCGATCTTCCACGAGTCGGACACCGTGTGGTTGCCGTCGACGAGCACCGGCACGGTGGTCGAGTTCGCGAAGGCGATCGCGTCCTTCTCGGTGAAGCGCCAGGGCAGCGTCTCGAACGCGAGGCCCTTGTGCATGAGCGCCATCTTCACGCGCCAGCAGTAAGGCGAGAAGCGCCGGTCGTCCTCGGCGCCCGCGAGATCGTAGAGCTTGATCGCCATTTACGCGCCTCCCGGCGGGCGCTCCAGCCCGTGCGCGAGCATGCTCTCGACCGCCGAAAGGATGTCGGCGAAGCGCGGGCGCCCGTGCGGGCTCGACTGCACCCACGCCGCGTAGAGCGTGCCTTCCTCCGGCTTCACCGCGAGGATTCCTGGCTCGGTGTGGAACACGCCGTCCTTCTCGGAAAGATAGAGCCCGGCCTTGCGCGCGTCGTCGGGCTCGATCGCGTAGCCCAGGCGCAGGTCGGTGAGCTTCCAGGCGCGCTTCGCGCGCTCGGCCTGCTCGCGCTTGTCGCAGGAGAGCGCGATCACGCTCACGCCGTGCTCGACGAAGCGCGGCAGCAGGCGCTCGAGCGCGCCGAGCCATTTGCGGCAGATGGGACAGTGCACGCCACAGTAAAAGACGAGCAGCGCGAGCTTGGCCGGATGCTCTTCCGCCAGCCGCCACGCGCCGCCGTCCAGCAGGTCGGCTTCCAGCGCCGGCATGGTGTCTTCAGGCAGCGTTCTCATGCTAGGTCACGCAGCGATGTCGATGTATTCGACTCTGCTGCTGGGTTCCGGGATCGCAAGACCGTCGGCGCGCAGACCTTCGACATGGAACTCGATCGCCTCGCGGATCGAGCGCTCCGTCTCCTCGATGGTCGCGCCCGTGGCGACGCAGCCAGGAAGATCCGGCACGTAAGCCGCGTAATTGCCCTCTGCTTTTTCGATGACCACTGCGTAGCGCATTCCCATGCCTATCGTTTCAGACCAGCCTGCTTAAGGATACTGTTTAACGTCCCCGGAGGTAAGTCATCGCTCGGCTTGCCGGCCACGGTCACTCGGCCGGGTTTCGCCGGATGCTTGAACTGGCGATGGCTTCCCCGCGTCGCGATGTGCATCCAGCCGTCGCGCCGCAGCATGTCGAGGACCTCGGATACCTTCATTTCTTCGCTATTCCCCCGGCAAAGAGCAACGGGCATGCCGGCGAGCGGTTGACCGTGGCCAACACTTCTTCTCTCCAGGACGAACGCGCACGCCAGGACGCCCTCGACCCCCGGCGCTCTTTCATCGTGCAGGCGCCCGCGGGCTCGGGAAAGACGGAACTTCTGGTGCGCCGCTATGTCCGCCTGCTCGAGACGGTCGAGCGGCCCGAGGAGATCCTCGCCATCACCTTCACCATCAAGGCCGCCGCCGAGATGCGCGAGCGGGTGCTCGAGAAGCTCCCGAACGCCGCGGAGATCGGCCACCGCCTGCGCATCCAGACGATCGACGCGCTGTGCGCCTCGCTCACGCGCCAGATGCCGGTGCTCTCGCGCTTCGGCGCGCAGCCGCAGATCGTCGAGGACGCGCGCCCGCACTACCGTGAGGCTGCACGCCGCACGCTCGAGGCGCTTTCGCCGCCCGTCGAGCGGCTCCTCCTGCACCTCGACAACAACGTCTACACCGCGACCTCGCTGATCACCGCGATGCTCGCGCGCCGCGACCAGTGGCTGCGCAAGACCGGTTCTGCACCTACAAGACTTGAATTGGAAACCTCCCTCGCAAACGAACGGCAGCGATTGCTGGCTCAGGCGCGTGCGCTGCATCCCAAGGCCTCGCCCGAATGGGCCGAAGCGCTTCTCACCAAGGATCACGAGTGGAGAAAAAGGGTTCCAGAGGCGATGGCCCTCTCCGACAACGAGCCGCTGCGCCAAGCGCTCTCGGCGCTCCTCACCATGCCGCCCGAGCGCTACTCGGACGAGCAGTGGGAAGTGCTCGCGGCGATCGTCGAGCTGCTGCCGCTCGCGGCCGCGCAGCTCAAAGTCGTGTTCGCCGAGCGCGGCGAGACCGACTTCACGGAGATCGCGCAGGGCGCGGTGCGCGCGCTCGGCTCGGCCGACGCGCCGACCGATCTGCTGCTCGCGCTCGACACGCGCATCCAGCACATCCTGGTCGACGAGTTCCAGGACACCTCGCTCTCGCAGTACGAGCTCGTCGAGCGGCTCACTTCCGGCTGGGAGCCGGGCGACGGCCGCACGCTCTTTCTCGTCGGCGACCCGATGCAGTCGATCTACCGCTGGCGCCAGGCGGAAGTCGCTTTGTTCCTGAAAGCGCAGCACGAAGGGATCGGCGCCGTGCAGCTCGAACGCCTGACCCTCAAGACCAATTTCCGCTCGCAGGCCGGGCTCGTCGACTGGTTCAACGCTGCGTTCCCGCGCATCCTGCCGCGCGAGCCCGACCGCGCCTCGGGCGCCGTGCCCTATTCATCTGCTTCTTCTCATCCTAAAAACAAGCCACTGGAAAATCCGGTCACCTGGCATTCCCTTCCGGATCGCGAAGCCGAGGCGCGCGCGGTCGTCGATCTCGTGAAGAACGCCGAAGGCCGCGCCGCGATCCTGGTGAGGAGCCGCGAGTCGCTCGCCGACATCGTCCCCGCGCTCAAAGCCGCCGGCATCCGCTACCGCGCGATCGAGATCGAGCACCTCGGCGAGAAGCAGGTGGTGCAGGACCTCTACGCGCTCACCCGCGCGCTCCTTCACCTCGGCGACCGCATCGCCTGGCTTTCGCTGCTCAGGGCACCGTGGTGTGGTTTTTCATTACATCAGTTACATCAAATAGCCGGCTCCGATCGTTACGCCACGATCTGGGAGCTCATCAAGGACGACCTCTTCCTCGAGCGCTTCACGCGCATCCTCGCCCCCGCGATCGCCGACCGCGACCGCGGCAGCCTGCGCGAGCGCGTCGAAGGCGTCTGGCTCGCGCTCGGCGGCCCCGCCTGCGTGGAAAGCCAGACCGACCTCGAGGACGCCGAGATCTACCTCGACGAGCTCGACAAGCTCGAGGCGAGCGGCGCCATCGCCGACCCCGCCGCGCTGCGCGAGGCCCTCGAGCGCCTCTACGCGCTCCCCGACGTCGACGCGAGCGACGACGACCTGCAGATCATGACCATCCACAAGGCGAAGGGCCTCGAGTTCGGCACAGTAATAGTGCCCGGCCTCGACAAAGCCCCCGCCATCACCGACCCGCCCCTCTTCCTGTGGCGCGAGACGATTGGCCCCCCTGTTAAGGGGGGCAGCGAGCGTCTTTTGCGAGCGGGGGGTTTTCTTTTGGCCCCCATTAAGCAAACCGGCACCGACCGCGACCCGATCTACTCCTACCTCCGCTTGCTCGATTCCGACTCCGAAGACATGGAATCCTCACGCCTTCTCTATGTCGCCGCCACCCGCGCCGAGCACCGCCTGCATCTCCTCGGCTGCGTGAAGTGCGACGAAGAGGGCGACCCCAAGCGCCCCACCTCGCGCTCGCTCCTCGCGCGCGCCTGGCCCGTCGCCGAAGAATTCCTCCGCACGCTCACCCCGCCCGCGCCCGCTCGCGAAGCGCCCGCGCCCGCACCGATCACCACGCTCACCCGCCTCGCGCCCGACTTCCACATGCCGCCGCTTCCCGCGCCCATGCGCTGGACGCCGCCGCCCGAAGGCCGCGAGGAAGAGAGAATCGAATTCTCCTGGGCAGGCGAAACCGCCCGCCATGTCGGCACCGTCGTTCACCGCTGGCTCCAGCGCATCGCCGACGACGAGCTGTGCGGCTGGGACGCAACGCGCGTCGACTCCCTTAAGGAAAACTTCTCCCGCGAGCTCGAGCGCCGCGGCGTCCCGCCCGCCGAGCTCAAGACCTCCGCCGAGATCGTCGCCTTGGCGCTAAAGAACTCTATTACCGACGACCGCGGCCGCTGGGTCCTCGGCCCTCACGCCGATGCGCGCAGCGAATACCGCATGCGACTTCGCACGCCGGAAGGCGCGCGTACATTGGTGATGGACCGCATCTTCCTGGATGAGGCCGGCACACGCTGGATCGTCGACCACAAGACGAGCCGCCACGAGGGCGCCGACGTGCAAGGTTTTCTGGACCGGGAACTCGACCGGTACGCCGAGCAGCTACGCTTGTACAGCACTGCGCTGAAGCAATCGCAGCAAGGTCTGTATTTCCCGCTTCACCAGGGATGGAGAGTGCGGAAAGGCTAGCCGTCGGCGGCGCCCGAAACCCCGATAAAACAAAGCAGTGCCGAATTGCTCTTGTTCGTGAGTAAAAATACTCAGGATATTAAGTAAAATGTCGCCATGACGGATTTCGTGCGCGCGCACGCCCGCGCGCTGAGGAAGCGCCTCGCCGAGCCGCGCCGCTTCATCCAGGTCGTCGCCGGCCCGCGGCAGACGGGAAAGACGACCCTCGCGCGCGGGGTCGCGGAGTCTTCCGGCGCGCCGTTCCACTACGCGAGCGCGGACGAGCCGACCCTGCGCGGCCGCGGCTGGATCGCCGAGCAGTGGGAGCTGGCGCGGGCGAGGACGCGCGAAGCGGGCGCGCGCGGCGCGCTCCTGGTGCTGGACGAGGTCCAGAAGGTCCCCGGCTGGTCGGAGTCGGTGAAGCGCCTGTGGGACGAGGATACGCGCGCGAAGCGCCCGCTCAAGGTCGTGGTGCTCGGGTCGGCGCCGCTCCTCATCCAGCGCGGGCTCACCGAAAGCCTCGCCGGCCGGTTCGAGGTGCTGCGCCTGCCGCACTGGTCGTACGCCGAGATGCGCGAGGCGTTCGGCTTCTCGCTCGAGCAGTATCTCTTCCACGGCGGCTACCCGGGCGCGGCGAGCCTCGTCCGCGAGCCGGAGCGCTGGGCCCGCTACGTCGTCGATTCGCTGATCGAGACCACGATCTCGCGCGACGTGCTGCTGCTTACGCGCGTGGACAAGCCGGCGCTGCTGCGGCGGCTGTTCGAGGTCGGCTGCCGCCACTCGGGGCAGATCCTCTCCTACACGAAAATGCTCGGCCAGCTCCAGGACGCCGGCAACGCGACCACGCTCGCGCACTACCTGGACCTCCTCGCCGGCGCGGGCATGCTCGCGGGCCTGCAAAAGTTCGCCGGCCGGGCCGTGCGCAGCCGCGGCTCGATCCCGAAGCTCCAGGTGCTCAACACCGCGCTCATGACCGCGCAGTCGGGAATGAGGCTCGAGGAGGCGCGGGCGAACCGCGAGTATTGGGGCCGGCTCGTCGAATCCGCGGTCGGCGCGCACCTGGCGAACGCCGCGGCCACGGGCGCGTGCGAGCTCTTCTACTGGCGCGAGCGCAACCGCGAGGTGGATTTCGTCGCGCGCGCGGGCCGCGCCCTGACGGCGATCGAGGTGAAGAGCGGCCGCAGCGGGGACGCGCAGCCCGGGATGGAAGCCTTCACCGCGGCGTTCAAGCCCGCGCGCCGGCTGATCGTCGGCGGCGACGGCATTGCGCTCGAGGAGTTTCTCGCGCGCCCGGTCGAGCGCTGGATCGCGCCGGCTTGACCTGAGTTATCGTTCCGGCAACGGAATGCGCCTTTCGCTCTTCGATGCACGCCTCGGCATGATCCGCTGCATTTGCGCCGCCGCCTTGACGCTGGCAGGCAGCCTCGCGTGGGCGCAGGACGACATCACTTCGGTCTACCGGCCTTCCGCCGAAGCGACGCAGTTCGCCGCCTGCGCGCGAGCTCGCTGTTGTGCGCGATGAGGCTTCGCAGCCGGACGAAGGCGCGCATTATCTCGACATTGACCTGCACCGCCCGCTTGCTCCGCAGCACTGAAGAAAGCATTGCCACGCCCTGCTCGGTGAAGGCGTAGGGAAGATACTTGCGGTGGCGTCCCTGTCGAGAGTGCCCGGCCTCGTCCCGATCGAGCTGGAACATGAAGTCCGCGGGAAAGCGCTCCATGTTCCGCTTCACCGCCTGGTTGAGCGCCTTGGGCGTCACCCCGTAGAGCGCCGCCAAGTCGGAGTCGAGCATCACCCGATGCCCTCGCAGAAGAAATATGCGCGATTCGAGCGGTACGCGGCGTACGCCGCCCTATTCAAGGATGCGCGCCAGGGCCTCTACTTTCCGCTACTCCGCGGTTGGCGGGAACGACAGGTTCCTTGACGGCCGGCCCACAGAGACAAAAGCTTCTACCAGCCACATTTTTACGCATATTTTTGCCCACCCTGTTTCTGCCGTGCCTGCCACCTCATATTCCAGACTTCGCCAGCTCGCGATCCCTGTTCATGAATTGGACCGGTACGCCGTCATTGTTGACAATGGTGGCACCGCTAGAAATCCGTCGAGGAACTAATGGCGACAAAAATGGAATGGAAGGACTTATTGTTGAGTGACCGACTGGGGCGAGGTGCCAGCACTTCTGCTGAGGTCCGCTCGCAATACCAACGAGATTTTGATCGGATCGTTTTCAGCACAGCTTTTAGAAGACTTCAGGACAAAACCCAGGTTTTTCCCCTGGCTGAAAGCGATTACGTGAGGACCCGCCTCACTCACAGCATCGAAGTATCCTCTGTTGGGCGTTCGCTTGGCACGCTTATCGGCGGCATGGTGCGAGAGCATGAGCAGTCCAATGGCGTTGCTCCTCAAGAATTCGGAAATATCGTGGCGGCCGCTTGCTTGGCTCATGACATTGGCAATCCTCCGTTCGGCCACTCCGGAGAACAGGCGATCCGCGCCTGGTTTGAGAGCCGAGGGTGCGCATTTCTTGAAACCTTAACGCCAGCGGAGACACAAGATCTCCTCAAATTTGAAGGCAATGCACAAGGCTTCCGAGTGCTCACGCGCCTTCAGAATTCGCAAAACGCGGGCGGATTGCAACTTACCTATGCAGTCCTGGGCGCCTACACAAAATACCCTAAGCAGTCAGTTGTTCCCGGCATGGAAAAATCGAAAAAAGTGAGTGAGAAAAAATTCGGTATCTATCAAGCCGAATTACCGCACTTTCGAGAGATTGCAGACAAGCTCGGCCTATTGCCGAAGCGAAATGACGCCTGGGTACGGCATCCGTTGACCTTTCTCGTTGAAGCGGCGGACGACATTTGCTATCGGGTCATCGATTTCGAAGACGGCTGCCGCCTAGGTCGCGTGTCCTTTTCGGAAGCGGAGCCCTTGTTAAGGCCGATAGCCTTTCCGAAGGCTGAAAAAGAAGCGACGAACTCTTACGATTCAATCGAGGACACAAAAGGAAAGATTGAGTACTTACGCGCTCGAGCAATCAACACGCTGATCTACGGCGCGGCCGATACCTTTCGAGATAACTATGAGCGGATAATGCGAGGCGAATTTGAAGATGACCTTATTTCCCACAGTCCGTTCTTGCCGCAGCTTCGGAAGATCAAAGAGCAGTCCGTGAGCCAGGTTTACGCCACTCCAAGTGTCGTTCATATTGAGGCGGCGGGCTTCGAGGTACTTGGTGGCCTTCTAGGTCGCATTGTTCCCGCTCTTGTAGGGGACGAGGGTACAAGAACAGCACAGGACGACAAGGTGCGCCAGTTGATTCCGCCGCAGTTTCGAGCAGGCAACACTAAGTACGAAAAGCTCTTAGCAGCAACTGACTTTGTATCCGGCATGACTGACTCTTTTGCCGTAACGTTATATCGGCGCCTTTCCGGAATCGAATTGCCGAGCGGATAATTCCACCTCGGACAGCCTCGCGCAAACGCTGTACTTTTTCCAGCCGCGCGAGTGTTCGAGATCATCCAGAGTACCAAGCTGCGCTCGTCACCCACGGCCCACTGTTCGAGTCGGCCTCGGTTAGCTTCGACCGCGAGTTAGAATGTACCCAAGAATGTAGCCCAAGACGTACATTGGGAGTCTGCCGCGGCTAACCATAAGGCTCGGGGAGCGGAAGTGAATACCAGGGTGCTAGAGCCCTCGGCATGTACACCCGAACTGCTGGAGTCCTTTTGCTCTTTGGTGCTTGAGGGAGGCCAGGTAATTTCCTATGGTCTAAAAGACCGCGTCAAAAACGCGTTGGCACTTGCGTTCGTGTACGACGAGAACGACCTTGCTGCCATCGGCGCCCTGAAGCGCGCGAATACAAGTTATCGGGCTTCAACGTTCAATAAGGCCGGTACCAAAGAAGACCCGGCGACTTTTCCGTATGAACTCGGATGGGTCTTCGTAGCTCATGCCTATCAAGGACAAAAGTTGTCTCGCTTACCAGTCGAAGCGTTACTACCGCTGGTTAGCAGCAACCAAGTGTACGCAACGTCTCATATCGAGCGAACAAGAATGCATAACACGCTAAGGCGCTATGGCTTCGTTGCTAAGTTGCCTTAGGTCCTGACGATCGGCGTTAATTGACAAGCTCGGCGGCCTAGGCGCATGCTTCACACGTCGGATGTTCCGGCTAGGCAAGTTGGCGCCTGTCAGCGTGCGCGCCGCCGCGAGAGCCTCACGGCGGTACGGCAAAGCCAGTTCGTAACAACAGATCTCGAGACTTCTCTTCAACCGGAAGGCCCGAGGCAATAGCGCACCGCCAAGGTCAAAGACGCCTTCCGTTTGTTGAAAGGGAAGAGCCATGCTCTTTGCCACAACTCTTGCTCCGGACGAGCAAGTCGCTGTTTTGCGTTCATTCCTGGGCGCCCGCGCCGACAAAATCCCCGCCAAAGAGGCCGAATCCATCTGCAGGGGGCTGGACGGGCTAGACGAGAAGGCTGGTGCGAGGAAGATTCGAGAAGGCTTATTTGCGTTCGGCATAGCGCTGAAGCACACGCATGCCCTGAACCTCGTAGGAAAACTTACCGGTCGGCCTGGTTGGCACCGCGCACCATCCAGTGAAGAAGTGCACTACCGGTTCATGGCAGCCGGACTCGACACTGGGGAGAGGGCGGACGAGTTTTCCGATGATCCCGCGCGATTGCTGGGCAGCATGTGCGAGCTAGTCGAGCGCTATGTAAGAAAACTTGGCCGCGTTTCCGCACCTACTCTGCGCCGGTCGGCAAAAGGCATCATGCTCAGTTGGATGGAGAGCGGGCCCTATGGACTTGCTACTTTCCTGCAGGTCGAAGGGGAGCTGGTTCCGGAAAGCTGGTCCACCTTCCTGGATGCGGCATGCGAGAGGCTTCGTCGCATCCTGGAAGAGGGCGAGCTCTCTTGCTTTTGCGACGGGTATTTTGTGGCTACCGCCGAACCGCAGCGTGAGCACGGTAAGGTCGAAATTGTCGTGCAGCACGGCGGCATGGAACTTGGGCGCGGTAACGAGCTGCTCGTTTTCGATCGCATCGAGCACGAAGTGGGCGGACAACTTACTGGTGCCGTCGCCAATCTTAACCGCGTTCATGTGGGAACTAAGATCTTTTACCTCGGACGCGAGCACAACGCTTTCGAGCCAACATACTCGCACGAAATACAGACTTTTCTACATCCGGAAACTGAGGAATTGATCCGTCGCTATCGGAGGCTCGCCCAGCGCCTGCGCACGCCGATTGGCGATTCATCTCTTGCGGAAAAGGCTAAAGAAGTCGGGCATGGCATTCCGACGACTGTCCCGGTGAGCTGGGAAGCAATAAATGCACGGCAGAAGGAACTCAAGATGCAGGATGCTGCCGTGGAGCAAGCAATGGGCCGCGGTATGGGCGAGCTCCGCCACGCGCGCAAGGAGCGCTTGGTCGACCTGACGTTCTTCGTACAGCTAGCGAACGCCATGGACGTAGCGGATTTCAATTCCTTTATCGCTAAGCCCTCGTGGAAGGCATCGACACCGGCGACGAGGAGCACGTGCTCCGTTCGATTCTGCGCGCGGTCGACGATGTGCGGTTCGTGCTGACTCGCGGTTTCTCTGCCGAAGCCGATGCGGCGGTGCGCGAGAGCTGCAGCGAGCTTGCGGCAAGCCGCAAAACGCGTGAGTGGAATCGGCACGGAGTAATTAAGGATCCGCTGGACGACTCACTCTTCTCGGTTGACGCGGAAGAGTTCCTAAGCGCGGTGCACGAGCAGAGGGCCACGGTGCGGGCGACTGTGTTGCCTATGTTCATTCACGCGCCCGAGCTGCAGCTTCCCGCAGTAGGGCGGAGGGCCGTGATCATTCTCTCGCCGGCGGCGGTGAGCGAGGCGCGTGGGGCGCCATTAACGAAAGGTTAGGACGGCTAAACGGCCGCTTACCAAGTGGCTCATCCAGTGAGCCAGTAAATGGATAGACTGGAATGGGGATTAATTACCTAATGGACGCGGGATCGGGACGTTCGGATTTGTCGCGGCATCAGACGGCCGCGGAAGGGCCGCCCGATGTCCTGCTCGATCTTTCGCGGCAGCAGAGAAATCTTCTGCTCTTGCGGCCTCTCTTTCAGCTTGAGCTTTCGAAGAACAAATTCGAAGGTGCGCTGGATGGAGAGGGCAATCTCTTCGACGGAATCGACACGCACTACTTGGTGCTCGCCACGCTCGACTACATGATGGAGGGCACCACCGTCGCGCTCGGGTTCACGCAATCGGAGATCCTCGGGTACGTGGCAAGGGTCGTCGGTGCCATGAAACCCGCGCTCTCCGATGCGCAGCGCCGGCGCGTTGCCGAAATCGTGCTCGATACGCTCGACAATAAAGCCCGTAACTACCAAGAGTTTGCGTTCGACTACTTCGATGCCAAGCGCTTGGAAGTACGGCCCGTGAAGTTCCGGCTGGTCGTCTACGAGCCGGATCTTGAGGACGTGTATCGGTACCGCCCGACCCCGTACGGATATCTTGTCTATCTCGGGATGCTGGATCTGTCCCCTGAGGACTCGCAGGAGCTGATGGAGAAGATGCTACAGCTTCTCGTGGAGCGAGGCCGGTTCGATGCGGCACTGGAAATCGCACGACGTGCGCGGACGCTCTCGATCGAATACCGACAGATCATTCGGGATCATCTCACCTCGGCGATTCGAGCTCCCGGTTCGGTCAATTGGACGCGCGATCTTGAGCCGCGCCTTTCGTATGCGCGCGAGCACGTGGCGAAGCGCCAGGAAGAAGATCGGCGGATGGACGAGTCCGTCCGCGACGCTCTGATTCGGGCGAACGAGCTCAAGACACGCGAGAGCCTCGTGACGCTGCTCAAAGCTATACGCGACGCTGGCCTAAATCGAACACACCTCGTCTCCGACATTACTTTGGCGGCGGAGCGATTCAGTCAAGCCCAAACGGCCGTCTTCAGAGCGCGCCGGCCGTCGAACCTGCCCGACCTTGAGGCGCGCGTCCTGCCTGATCTCCTGCGGGCACGAACCGCCCTCCTCGCGGAGGAGGCCGATCCGGCCATTGCGGCCCTGTATCCACCGGCAATGCCACGGGTGTACGAGTTGAATACCGTCTTCGCCCTGCTCCTAGATCGGCGGCCCGAGGACACAGCACTGGAGGATGTGCCGCCCGAAATCGTTCGCTTCGAACCTCTTGCCGAGCAGTTCCCGGAAGCCCTCATCCACTTCGTGCAAGAGTGGCTCTCGAACAAGTTCGCAATTGCAGAGGGCTACCATGTCGACGAGCTTCTCCAGCTCGCTCAGGACGAAGGCTTTGGCCCCGTCCATCAGCGCTGTCTCGCGCTAATGCTTTTCCGCTGTTTTGCCAAGGCGGAAACGCTTTTCCCCAACGTGAGTGCGAGCGCCGATGGATACTTTCGCTCGGAAGTGGCGCGGGGCACGAACCTGAAGTTCGACAAGAGGGAAAGCGTGTGAGCGGTGCTGACACGACAAAAGCAGCACGGCTCGTCTACAAAGCGCTGCACACCACGCTTGTCGCAGAGAACGATCTGGAGTATCGAGAGCTCCTGGCCCTCTATCGCGCCGATGCGGAGTTCGTCGAATGCGTGCGGCAAATTGCGGAGGGACTCGAGCTGAAAGTGCTGGACTTCACCGAGAGAGGGCTCGTCGTTGTTCCGACGTCTCGGGATTCAAGGTTCGCATTCCGGCTCACCGATATTCGCACGGGGATGCCGGTTGAACAAAAGGCGGCGCTTCTTCTTGCGCATGTCGCGATTGCCAGCGTCTTCTTCCCCACAACTGAAGGCCTTGAAGACGAGACCTATACGCCACGGCCTGCATCGGTTGCCCAGTTCCGCGACGCGCTCTATGGGCTTGCACGCCGACTGAAAGAAACCGACGGCACCGGCGTCGACATGCGGGAGGAATTGGCGCCGGGGTGGGAGTACATCACCAGCCTTCCGGTTGCGGTTCCGGCGGCACAGCGCGCGTCCTTGAATTCTGTCGTGGGTATCGTGCGCTTCGCGCTCGGCTATATGACACAGAATGGTCTGCTGCTTCTTAATCGCGACGCGGATGATGACACGGCGACTTACACGCAACGCTACCGCCTCCGCGTTCAGCTTCGTGAGGTAGCGCTGCGCAAGCTCTTTGAGGTTGCGCAGTGTTCCGTCCGGGAACGCACTGCTGAAGCTTCGGACAACGCCGGTGCTTCGCTGCGGGAGTAGGAGAACTCATGCAGAAGATCTCGAGAATTTATGTCGGCAACTACGGTCCTCACGCCGCGTGGTTTGACGGCCTTACGTTTGACTTCAACGATCCAGACACGGATCAGCCGTGTGATGCGGTCATTAATCTGGAGAACGGCGGTGGGAAAACGACGCTCCTTGGGTTCATCTTCTCGTGCTTCGAAACCCGTCAAGAACGATTCCTGAAGCATGTACAGGACCGCAACCATCGCTTTGCAGAGTACTTCTCCAAGGACGGCCTGCCAGGTTTCATCGTCATGGAGTGGTTAATGCCGCCCAAGTTTTCGGCCGGCAAGCCATATAGGCTGGTGATTGGGCAGACCGTCGCGGTAAGGTCGGCGGCTGAGCGCGAGGAAGTCGACAGGCAATTCTTCGCATTCGAGGCGACGCCCAAACTCGGGTTCGACTCGGTTCCTGCCCCGCATCTGGGTGCCGGCGAGCCGGCTCGTTCGATGGCCGAGTTCCTGAAATGGATCCACGCGGCCGTCGGGATTTCGTCGGATTTCTATCACACTAGAACTCAGGAAGACTGGCAGAAGCACCTCGTCGCGCGTTCGCTCGATCTGGACATGCTTCGGCTGCAGCTGGATTTCTCCGCGCAGGAGGGCGGCATCGACGCAAGCTTTCTTACGTTCCACAACGAAGCCGATTTCCTAAGGAAGTTCTTTGCGCTGACGCTCGATGCCGAGAAAGCGGCTGCCGTCCGACAGGTCGTCGTCGGCGCGTGCGACACGCTTCGAAAGAAACCATTTCTCGAGCGCCGCTTGCGTGAGCTTACAAAGCTGTCAGGCGTGATGAAACTCTTCTTCGACGCGGCCGGCCATTACGAGAGCGCTCGGGAAGCGCGCGCATCCTTGAATTCCGCCGCAGCCGCGGTACGCGCGGCTCTTCTTGCCAAGGTAGTCTCGGACGAGGCGGCTATGAGTGCGCACGCGGAATTCGCCAACGCTCAGGATGCCGTCGCTGCATCCAGTGCGAAGCGTGTCCAACACTACGTGGCGCAAGGCCTCACGCTGCGGCTCCTGCGGTTGCAGCGCGCATTGATGGACACCGAGGCGGCGCGGGAGAAAAGCGAAGCAGATTTGTCCCGAGCCGAGCTCGACCTACGACTCATCGAAGGCGCTCGCTCGCTCGTGCGTGTTGAGGAAGCGCGAGTCCGCGTAGCCGAGACCGAGGCGCTCGAAGAAGCGCAGCGTGAGGGGCTGAAACCCGCCCGGATGCAAGCAGAGGTCCAAGGCGCCCTCCTGCGTTCCGCGCTCCACATCGAGGAACGGAGACTCTCCGAGGCGGCGAGGTCGGCCCAGGCGCGCGAAAACGGCGCGGAGAACACGCTGGCCTCCCTGAAGGATGACTTGCAGAAGCTGAGCCTACGGGAAGCGACCCTGAACCGCGATCAGGGCGCCCTGCAGTCGGACGAGCAGCGGTACGTGTCGCGGCGTGACCGCCTTCTGAGCGAGGGACTCCTTCTTCGTTCTGAGGCTTCCAGCGAATCGGCCATCGCCAGGCTCGGTCAAGCGCTTGTGGCCGTCCGCGAGGCACACGCTCGAGCGCTGGACGACGAACGTCGTTTCGCCGAGGCGGAGCGCGCGCATCATGCAAGTGCGCAGGCGGCCGCGCTGGAGGCCGACGGATACAAGCGCGAGAAGACTCAACAGGAAACCTTGGTCGCCAAAGGCGAAGCCGAGCGAGAGAAGCTTTCGCAGTTGCCGGTGTTGCGAATGGCTGTGGAGGCGGACCTCGCCGACCCGGACTCGCCTGCGCTCCTCCCTGCCCTGGATAAGCTTTCTTTGTCAGACGAGGCCGGCATTGCGGCCGCCAACGTGCGTCTGGCCGAGCTTGAGTCGAACAGGAAGGCTATCGAAGCTACTGGAGTCGCGGGGCGCAGCCGGGATGTCGATGAAGTCGTGACGACGCTTTTAGCCGCCGGCGTTCGCTCCGCGCGTGCCTTCAACACGTACCTCGCAGATGTCTTCGAGGATCCCAAGGCGTCGCGTGCACTGGTCTTGGCTGATCCAGCGCGCTTTCTTGGCGTCTCCGTAGCGGCGGCGGATTTTCGGCGTGCGAAGGATGTCCTTCAGAAGGCGAGCATCAGGCTTGCGCGACCGGTGGTGGTGTCCGAACTCGCTCTCGAGAGTTCAGACAAATATGAGGTGCATCTCGTCGTCGGTCCCGCGGATGACGCCGCATACAACCGGGAAGCAGCTTCAATCTACGCGGGTCGCCTCGATTCGGACATCGCAGAAGCCACTTCCGAGCTGAAGGCGTACCGTGCGCGGCGCGACGAGGCGTTTGCCGCGAAGCAACTACTTCGGAGCTACGCAGAGGCCTATGGGAGAGCAAGACTCGATCATGCGCGCGCTCAGATAGAACGCCTTGGAGCCGAGGCGGAGGCTGCTAACGGGCGCGCGGCGCAAGAGACAGACGCCGCCTCAACGGCCGCCGCTCAGGTGCAGGCTGCGAAGGTCGAAGCAGGCAAATTGGCACGCGCGGATGCCGACCTGGAGAACAGCTTGCGCCGTATGCGGGAGTTTCAACATGAGGATGAGGGTCCCCGAGCAGTGCGGGTCGAACGGCTCGCCGAGATTTCGAGAGAGCTCCAAGAGATCGAGAAGCGCCGTGCGCACTTGGCGATAGACATCGATCAAGCGGAGACCGAGCGTAAGACCGCATACGAGGAAAAAGTCCGTTTCGATAGCGCGGCGAAAGCACATGCGAAGGAGCGAAGCGAGGTCGCTCTCTACGATGCTAAGTACCCCGCGGAACAGGCGCTTGCAGATCGACCGATGACGCTGGAAGTCCTGCGGCAAGTCTACTGCGACGCGAAGTCGACGTTAGAAACGGCCGAACGCGACCGGCTGGGTGTGCTAGCCGAGAAGCTTCGGAGCCATCGCGAAGCTTTGGAGACTGCGCAGAAGGAGTTCAGTACGAAGTATGCGGACCTGGAGCTGAGCGAGCTGGCGCGGCGCAAGAGCATCGATTTCGACGCACGCATCGCTGATCAGCAGAAGACCATTGAGACTGCAAAGAGGACCCATTTCGATGCCCTGGCCAAAGCGACTGCCGCCGGCACGGCGCTCCAGCTGTTCAAGGAGCAAAACCGCCAGGTGGCATCGCCGTCCGCGGAAATGGAGATCTTGAAGGACAGCGAGGTCTTATTGCGGATTGCCCAGGCCGATCGGGAAGCGGAACGTGCGAAAGCCAAGGCAGAGGCTGCGCAGGCGGCGGCGGTGGAGGCTCGAAGCAAGCGGGACCGTGCGGAAGCGGCAGCGAAGCTCGCTACGCAATGCGCAACGATGCTTAGCACGGCTCTGGACATCCCGGATCAAATCGGCGAGACGGCGCCAACGACGCTAGAGGCCGACATCGCGGCACAGGTGAATGCGCTCATTTCGAAAGCAAACGAGCATACAAAGCGACTTGAGGGAGCGCGAAACAAAGCCCAAATGGCTTTCAATGCGCTGGCGCGAGCCGCAGCGGTGCATGAACTTCAGGAGGTAGAGCCGGAGCTCTCGATGCAACTCTCTGGTAACGAGTTCGACGCGGCCTGCGCCGACCGGAGCCGCCTGTCGGAGGGACTTACGGAGCGGATTGCGACGACCGAGGGATCGATCAGCCACATGCGAGAAGACTTCGAGTCCTGTGTCGTCGAGCTACATGTCCTTTCTTCCAATGGAATGCAGGTGTTGACCTCCGCAACAACGGGCAAACGCGTGCCGCAGGCGGCGCCGTATGTGGGTGGAAAGCCTGTACTCAAGATGCGCGCCAACTTTAGCCAGATCCAGATCGAGGTGCGGCGCGAAGCCTTGAGACGCTACTTGGACAATCTCATCGAGACCGGCGTCGTCCCGGCCAAGGGTGCAGATCTTGTCGCTGAATGCGTGTTGCGGATGTACGGGAAGTCTTTGGGATTGCAGGTACTCAAAATGGTGCCGGATGAGGATCAGCAGTACGTGGCCGTGGACCAGCTCAAGAACTCTGGCGGGGAAGGCGTGACGATGGCGATGTTCCTGTATCTCGTCATTAATCAGCTCCGTGCCGAGACGCATGCCAAGCTCAAAAAGGCAGGCGGTGGCCCGCTCATCCTAGACAATCCGTTCGCCAAGGCGACCACACCGACACTGTGGCGTGCGCAGCGTCTCCTCGCCGAAGCGATGGATGTGCAGCTCATCTTCGCGACGGCCCTTCCCGACTACAACACGATCGGCGAGTTCCGACGTTTTATACGACTGCGGAAAGCCGGGAAAGACCAGCGGACCGGGCGGTGGCATTTGGAGCACGCCGACCTCACGCTTGCAGACGCGGCGGAGCAGTTCACTTGAGCGAGCGCCTGATCACCCTTCTTCGCGAAACGCGCAACAAGCGGATACCACTTGAGGCGCTCAGGCGATGCTTTCGAAACGCGCACCCGGAGCTTTCGGATAGCCCGGAATGCGACAGACTGCTTCTTGAAGCGCTGCAAGGACTCGCAGCCGGCGGCCAAGTATCGTTGCCTGCCGAGGGAAGTTGGGAAAGGTTCGGCAACCCGCGCATGCCGAAGTGGATTTCCCTAGTTGTGGCGCCTGTTTCGTCGGTGGTTGACTGGCGCGCAGTGCCGTGGGTGCCGGAGATGGGTTTTTGGGTCGAGCTGCAGCCGCGGCAACTCGATGCCGCAAGAGCAATCAATGATTTCTTATTGCGTCGACGAGGCAAGCTTGTTCCCGTTCCGCTGAATGAGCGATCTTTGGAAATCTTTGGCGACGAGAAGCGGCTTGCCGCCATGGCTACAGGCGAATCGCTTTTTGGTGGAAAGCTCTCCCTCGCGGCTATCGGTGCCTTTCACGTAGCGACGCCACTTCCTTACCGGGCAGCCCCTGCTTCCGGCAAGCCGCTCCTCATAGTCGAAAACCATCATTCGTATTGGAGCTTCGGCGAATGGAACCTTCGGAACAGGCAGTTCGCCGCTGTTGTCTACGGCTCTGGCAACGAGTTCGCAAAGAGCGGGATCGCTCTTGACCAGGTGCTTAGCGAGACCGGGGCGAACGTTGCCGAATATCTTGGCGACCTCGATCCGGCTGGTCTCGCTATACCTGCAGGCTTCAGCGCAAAACGGCGAGGCCTTGGCTTATCGGAAGTAAGACCCGCAGAGCGGTTCTATTCATGGCTGCTTGAGCAGGGCGTGCGGCAGCGCCGCATTGAGAGGTACGCTGGAGGACCGGATACGGCGGGAATCGCGTGGTTGCCGGAGCGCTTGCGAGTACCTGCGCGAGAACTCTTCGAGGCTGGCTTCCGAATCCCGCAGGAATCGTTGGGATACGAAATCCTTCTTCGCGCCTTCTAATGACAGGCGGGCGAGGCGATTACAGCAAGGGCTCGCTCAGTCGCGTGCTTTCTGCACCTCTCCATCGACGAGCTGATCGATAACCCAATTGGGATAAAACGAGGCGCGGGGGATGCATTTACCATAGAAACGTATGAAGCCCGTGAAGCGCTTTCTCGCCATCGCCGCGCTCGCCGTCCTCGGCTGCACAAGTGCCATCGCGCAAGACTGGCCGACGAAGCCGGTGACGATGGTGGTGCCGTTCGCGGCGGGCGGGCCGTATCCGAAAGCCGCTGAGGTCACCAGGTAAAGCGTCGTAGTGACGCTGGGAAGAGGTTATTCATCGCGGCCGGGCAATAGCTCCACGATCTTCTTAAATTAGATGTGGCTGAATCAGCCGGGTGGCAACTACCGGCCGCTTGTCGGCCGGTGTGATGAGGAAGAGAATAGGTTGGTGTTCTCAAGGAAGCACGTGCACCTGGCGGCTATGATCCTTACGGCTTTCATCGTAGGGCTCTTGTCGCTTGTGCCGTTCTTGGGCGCTGCGATGCAACGGTGGTTGGAAGAAAAGGGCTTGCTCAATACTTCAGTGATTGAGCAGTTTTTGTTAGAACTCATTAGCCCCCCCAATATAAAAAAACTCGAATTCCAGATATCGCAATTTTTCATTCAGATATCGCAACCGCAAGCGTTTAAGAAGGGAATCACAAGCAATCCAAGCGATTTTTATGACTGGACTCCAATAAAAGGGGTGGCGTAGACCACCCTTTTTATTCCGAGTACCTTGTGAGTCTGTATGTAGGCTTGGCGGAACGAATGACGCTCAGATGCCCATGATTAGAGGGCGAACATTCACAAGACTACGATTGGACACCTTGCGGCCCGGCGGGTGTTTGTAGAAATGCGCGTCTTGCCAAGATATGCGAGCGCCAAAGCACACAGAACAGCACGCACCCGGACGGAAATCTCTTCCTGCTCGGCTCGGTCGGGACGCACGCGATGAGCCCGGCGATGCGCAGGAAGCCGGCGTACGACGCAGTGACCGACTTGGAGCCGGTGATCCTGGTCGTGGACGCGCCGCTCGTGCTCCCGGCGCGTAAGGATCTGCCGGGCGACACGCTCCCCGAGTTCATCACTTGTGTGCGCGCGAACCAGGCGAAGATGCAATACGGCTCGGGCTGAAGGGCTTCGACGTCTCGGCGTGGAACGCGCTCTTCCTGCCGAAGGGCGCGCCGCTGGAAAGCGATCCATGTTGCCCTTCAGGGCCTGGTTCAGTGCCTTGACCTCGACGCCATAGAGCTTGGCCAGATCTACGGCCAGCATGACTCTCTGGCCTCGCAGGACAAAGATCCGCCATTCGATCGGACGTTCGACCTGCGGTGAAGAACTCATGCCGCAGATCAACGCGGCGTCGCACAGCAGCGCTGACCTGAGTTATCGTTTACGCAGAATCGAAACTGCTGGAGGACAGATCATGAAAGCGTGCTTCTTCCGCGCCTTCGGCGGCCCGGAGGTTCTTCAATACGGGGACTTGCCGGATCCGGTCCCTGCCGCCGGGGAAGTCGTCGTCGACATCCACGCGGCGAGCGTCAATGCGGCCGACTGGAAGATGCGCGCCGGCCAGTATTCCGCCGGGATCGATTTTCCGCATGTTCCCGGCCGGGACTTTTCAGGAGTGGTGGCCGCGCTCGGCAAAGGCGCAAGGGATTTCAAGGTCGGTGATGCGGTGTTCGGCGTGTGCGAGGTGCCGCGCGAAGGCGCTTACGCCGAGAAGATCGCGATCCGGCAGGAGATCCTCGCGCGCAAGCCGGCGAGCCTCACGCATGTCCAATGCGCGTCGATCGCGCTGGCGGGCCTTACGGCGTTGATCTCGATCGAGGACACGCTCAAGCTGAAAGCCGGCGAGACGATCCTCATCCACGGCGGCGCGGGCGGCGTCGGGGGCTTCGCCATCGCGCTCGCCAAGCACCTCGGCGCGCGTGTCGTCACCACCGCGAGCGCGGCGAACCACGACTACGTGCGCGCGCTCGGCGCGGACGAAGCGATCGATTACCGCGCGCAGGACTTCACCCGGATCGTTTCGGGCTGCGATGCGGTGTTCGACACGGTGGGCGGCGACGTGCCCCTAAGGAGCTTCGCGGTGCTGCGCTCCGGCGGCCGCCTGGCGAGCGTCGCCGCGGGCGGAGCCGCACCGGCCTCGCCGCGTCCCGACGCGACCTCGCTGCGGCCGAAGGTCAACCGCGATCGCCCCCATCTCGATAAGGTCGCGGCGCTCGTCGTGCAGGGCGTGGTTCCGCTCCCGGCGATCGTCGAATATCCGCTCGCCGAGGCGGCCGCCGCGCACCGCGTGAGCGAAGCGCGCCATTTGCGCGGCAAGCTGATCCTTCGCGTGCGCTGAGGCATGCCTGATACGCTCCGGGCATGACGATGCAACCAGTCGACCCAAAACCGCCGCGCGCCATCGTGGCGGCCGTGCAGTTGCCCAGCGTGAGCGACGTCGAGTTCGATGCATCGCTGACCGAGCTGCGCCAGCTCGCGAAGACGCTGGGGTTCCAGGTGGTGGGCAGGTTCACGCAAAAGCGCCCAAGCTTCGACGCGGCGGCGTACTTCGGGACCGGGAAGCGGGAGGAGTTGCGGCTGATGCGCGAGGAAGAGGCCGCCGACATCGTCCTGGTCGACCACGAGATCTCCCCCTCGCAGGCCTTCAACCTGGAGAAGGAGGTCGGCTGCGAGGTGATGGACCGCACCATGGTCATCCTGGAGATCTTTCACCGGCACGCGAGCTCGCGGTTTGCGCGGGCGCAGGTCGAGATCGCCCGGCTGGGCTACATGGCGCCGCGGCTGCGCGAGGCGGCCAAGCAGGCCGGGCCGAAGGACCGGGGGCGCAGCGGCACCGGCGGGCGCAGCGGCGGCGAGTCGCACGGCGAGCTCGACCGGCGCAAGATCCGCGACCGCATCGCCGAGCTGCAGGCGGAGCTCGACGCGATGGGCACCGAGCGCAAGACGCAGCGTGCCCGGCGGCAGGAGCGCGAGGGCCTCGCGCGGGTGGCGCTCGTCGGATACACGAATGCGGGCAAGTCCACCCTGATGCGCGCGCTGACGGGAAGCGAGGGGCTGGTGGCGGACAAGCTCTTCGCGACGCTCGATACCACGGTGCGCGCCCTTCACCCGGAGAGCGTCCCGCGCGTGCTGGTGAGCGACACGGTCGGCTTCATCAAGAACCTGCCGCACGGGCTCGTCGCCTCGTTCAAGTCGACGCTCGACGAAGCGCTCGAGGCGTCGCTCCTGGCCCACGTCGTCGATGCCAGCGATCCGGGGTACGAGCGGCAGCTCGCGGTGACGGAGGAGGTGCTCGACGAGATCGGCGCGAGCGCCGTGCCGCGCCTTCTCGTCTTCAACAAGATCGACCGAGGCGGGGACGAGGCAGCGTTGCGTGCAAAGTACCCCGGATGCATCGTGATGAGCGCGCGCCGGGAGGGCGACATCGCCAAGCTGCGCGAGGCGATCGGCGCGTTCTTCCAGCGGCGCCTCGTCGAGGCAGAGCTCTTCCTTCCTTGGACGGCGCAGAAACTGCGCGGGCAGATCTTCGCCACCTGCACGGTGCTGGAGGAGCGCGCGGACGGCGAGGGCGTGTTCCTGCGCATCCGTGGCGAGCCGGAGGCCGTGGAGCGCCTGCGCGAGCAATTTGGCGCAATGGCGCCTTAGGACTAACATTCGGCTCCCCTTTTAGCCCCCGAAGGAGTACCCGCAATGCTCACCCTTTTCTATGCCCCCGGCGCCTGCTCGATGGCGTCCCACATCGTGCTCGAGGAGAGCGGCGAGAAGTACGAGCCGAAGCGCATGGATCTCTCCAAAGGCGAGCAAAAGACCCCCGACTACATGAAGATCCATCCGCTGGGCCGGGTGCCGGCGCTGAAGCTGGACGACGGCTCGCCGCTCTCCGAGAACACGGCCATCCTGCCGTTCCTCGGCAAGCGCTTCGGCCTGTGGCCCGCGGATCCGGTGAAGGAGGCGCGGGCGCTGTCGGTCATCGGCTTTTTCGCCTCGAGCGTGCACCCGGCGCACGGGCACATCGGCCGGCCGGAGCGCTACACCGAGGACAAGTCGGCGCATCCGGGCATCCAGGTGATGGGGAAAAAGACCTTCCACGACTACCTGAAGCAGATCGACCGCATGTACGCGGGCCGCGAATGGCTCTCCGACAAGTACTCGGTGCTGGACCCCTATGCGCTGGTGTTCTACGCCTGGGCTCTGAAGCGCGAGCTGCCGGTGTCGGAGCTGAAGAGCTACACCGCGCTCAAGGACCGCATGCTCGAGCGCCCGGCCGTGCAGCGCGTCGTCGCCGACGAGGGGGTCAAGCTTTAAGACGTCCTTGATTATGAAGCGATGTACGCTCGCAGCGCCTGCGCCTCCTGCGCGGTTTCGTTGAGCTTTACCTTTACCAGGTCGCCGATCGACACCACCCCGAGCAGCTTGCCCTCCTCGACCACCGGCAGGTGGCGGAAGCGGCGCTCGGTCATCAGCCCCAGCGCTTCGTCGACCGACATCGACAGCCGTCCGAGGACGACACTGCAGGTCATCCGCGCCTCGACCGCCAGCGTGTCGAAATCGCGGTCGCCGTCGGCGTACATGCGCACCACGTCGCGCTCGGTGAAGATGCCGACCGGGCATCCCTCGGCGTCCGGGACCATGACCGAGCCGACGTTCGCGGCGTGCATGGCGCGGATCGCGTCGGCGACGCTCGACTTCGCCGACACCGTGACTATGCGGCGGCCCTTGGCCGCCAGTACGTCTTTCAGGTTCATGGCGCCTCCTGGGTTGGTGCGCTTCGGCAATTCTACGGCGGGCAGGTACATTTGCTGTTAGTCCGTCTGAAGCCATGTCTACCAGCTATGAGGGAGGGCTCGGCCAGCAGGTCGTCGTCGAAAACGTGACGGGCGGCGGCGGGGTGGCGGGGTCGCTACGGGTGTAGCGGCGGCGGGCCGGTTGTCAGCAGAAATGTCAGGGTAAAAGAGACCAGGCACGGTATTGAAGGTCATGTGCGCGGCCCTCATCCGGGCGCGCAAAACGCGGAAACCATTGTGATCACCGACTTTGAACACAAACAGCTCAAGCAGCTTCGCGAGGACCTGAACGGGCATCACGTCGAGCGCACAGCGCCCGCTGTGAAGAGCGCATCCCGCTTACCAATTCCCAGCAAGGTGAGGACTTGACCCAGGCGCAATGCTGGCCTTCAGGGCGGCGCTGCTTAACTGGGCGGCCGGGACGCGGGGCGTCTGCTCCGTCATGGACTCGCTATCATTGTTGTCCAAGAGGGAGCGAGACCTTTCTTCAGATGATCAGCATCGAAGTTCTGCGGCTGTTCGTGACGGTCGCCGATACCGGCAGCATTGCGGGCGGGGCAAGGAAGCTCAGCATCTCGCCCTCGCTTGCCAGCCGCAAGATCGCCTCGCTGGAGCACAGCCTGAACGCGCGCCTCATGATGCGCTCGACTAGGCGTTTGCGCCTTACCGAGGCCGGATCGATGTTCCTCGCATGGTCGAAGGAAACGCTTTCCCATTTCGAGCAGGTCGTCGATGAGCTGGGGTTCCAGCGTCGCGATCCAAGAGGCCTGATCAGGGTGGCTTGCAATGATTACATGGGCAACCGGTTCCTGCCGGAAGCGCTGCAGCACTTTCGCAATGCCTATCCGGGCATTCGCTTCGTCGTCACACTTTCGGACGTGCCTCAGGAATTGATCCGGCAAGGCTATGACGTGGCGATTCATTCCGGCCCGGCTCCCGACGGCGCGCTTATCGGCCGGCGGATACAGCCCTATCGACGGATGCTTTGCGCGAGCCCGGCTTACTTGCGCCGAAAACGCCCGCCGAAGTCGCCGGCGGACCTAGCGCATCATGACTGCCTGGTGCATCCCAACATCGGGTTGAGCTGGCACTTCCAGGATCCGCGAGGAAACATCACTGAACAGACGGTTTCCGCTACGGTCGAGGTGAACAGCTATCCGCTTCTGCTAGAACTGGCGAGCCGCGGTCTCGGCATAATCCGCGTCGCGAGAATATTGGCGGGTCCGTCGCTCGAGTCGGGCGCTCTTGGCGAGGTTCTCGGCGATTACCGGTGCGTGGAGAAGGATGGCTCGGATCCGGAGATCTGGCTGACGTATCCCGACCGTCCCCGTCTGACCCGCGTGCGCCTGCTGGGCGAGTACTTGGCCGCGCTGCTCAAGACGGTCGACCTGCCGCCTACCCGCTGAGCGGATTCGTGCAGGATCTGCACGAGGTCCATGCCGAACCTGCTTCTATTCGCCTCGCCAGCCGCCGTTATGCTCGCACCTCATGCCGCACAGCGCCCGCTATCTCATCGCCGCCGATACCGGTGGCACGTTCACCGACCTCGCGGTGTACGACACGCAGACCTATGAGACGCGGTTCGGCAAGACGCTCACCACCTACCGCGATCTGATCGCCGGCATCATAGAGGGCCTCGAGGACGCGGGGGGCGAGCTGTCCCACGGTCGTCTCTTGAAGCACGGAACGACGCACGTCATCAACGCGTTCATTCAGCGTAGCGGCGCGCGCGTGGCGCTGGTCACGACTGAGGGTTTTCGCGACGTCCTCGAAATAGGGCGCGGCAACCGGCCGGTCCCCTTCGATTTGAGATACAGGCGCGAGGCGTCGCTCGTGCCGCGCGACCTTTGCTTCGAGGTGCCGGAGAGCATAGCGGCGGATGGCTCGATCCTGCGGCCGCTCGATACGTCGGCAGTGAAAGCGCTGGCCGAACAGTTGCAGGCCGCAGGCGTGCAGGCCGTGGCAGTCTCCTTTCTCAATGCTTATCGCAACCCACGCCATGAGAAGGAGGCGAAGGACGTTCTGCAGGATCTTCTGCCGGGCGTATTCATTACGACCGGCACGGAACTGAGCCAGGAGTGGTCGGAGTACGAGCGCGCCTCGACTGCCGCGGCAAACGCGTACGTCGGTGCACGGATGGACGCGTATATCAAGGCATTCGAGACGCGTCTGCGCGAGCGCAAGTTTCCCGGCGCGCTTTACATGATGGGCTCCAACGGCGGCGTCATGGCCTCGTCGCACGCCTCGTCGCACCCTGTTGCGCTCGTCGAATCGGGCCCCGTCGGAGGATGCATCGGGGCCAGCGCCTATGCCCGGGCGCTCGGCCTTGACCGCCTCATAGCGTTCGACATGGGAGGCACCACCGCGAAATGCGCGCTGGTGGAGCATGGACGCTTCGAGGTCCAGAATACCTACTACGCCGGCGGCTATGAGCGGGGCTTCCCCATCCGCACGCCCGTGTTGGACATCGTGGAGGTTGGCGCCGGTGGCGGCTCGATCGGCTGGCTGGACGACAACGGCCGGCTGAGGATGGGCCCGCATAGCGCCGGCTCCGACCCGGGGCCAATCTGCTTCGGGCGCGGCGGTACGGAGCCGACGATCACGGACGCCAATGTCGTGCTCGGGCGCATCGGCGCCGACAGCTTCATGAACGGCCGGCTCGAGCTGGATGTCCAGGCGGCCGCTGAGGCGATCGATCGCAAGCTCGCAATGCCGCTTGGATTCCCGGGTGCGCAAGGAGTGGACCGCGTCGCCCAGGGCCTGATCGATCTAGCTACGGTCGCCATGACGGCGGCAATCAAGGAAATTACCATTGAGCGCGGCCGCGATGTCCGCGACTATGCGCTGTTTGTCTTCGGAGGCGGCGGCCCGCTGTTCGGCACCCAGCTCGCGCGCGAGCTCGGCATCACGAATGTCATCGTGCCGCCACATCCAGGGGCGTTCTCGTCGCTCGGTATGCTCATGGCGGAGGCGCGTCTGGATTTTGCGCGAACGTTCCTCCAGCCCGTCACCGAGAGTTCTCTGCAAAGCGCCGCCAGGGAATTAACGGCGCTCGAGAAGGAAGCGGTCATCGCCATCGGACAGGATTTCGACGTTAGCCACCTGGTCTTCGAGCATGAGGCCGAGTTGCGCTATAGAGGCCAGAAGCACGCGGTTCGCGTTCGGCTGCCAGCGGTTCTCTCCATCGAAGCCGTCATCGGGGCCTTCGAGGACGCGTATCGCATGCGATACGGCCGGGTGCATCCTGAGCTGACCGTCGATCTCTTCGTTCTTCGGGTCGGGGCCCTGATAGCCATGCCTCGGCCGGATCTTCGCCAGGTGAGCGGCGTGGCCGCTTCGGGTGAAGTGCCGCGGACGGCACGCAGATCGGTGTATTTCGGGGCCGGCGAGGCGCGCATGGAGGTGCCCATCTACCGGCGCCGCGAGCTGCCGGCAGGCTTCGAGGTCCGCGGCCCGGCGATCATCGAGGAATACAGCGCCACTACGGCGCTCGGCCCGAACGATCGCATGCGCGTCGGTGATCTGGGCGAATTGCGCATTACCTGCATGCCCGGGGCGAAATCGGAATGAATATCGCGCAACGTATCCGGGTCGAAGACCCGCGACGCGAATCGCCGAGCGTCGATCCGATAACACTGGAGATCATCCGCCATCAGCTGGTGGCCATCCCGAACCAGATCGAGCGGAACATCGAGAGAACCGCCTTCAGTCCGCTCATATACGAGTACAAGGACTATGCGGTCGGGCTCGTGGATCCGAATGGCCGCCTTGTCGCGCAGTCGCGCGGCAGCTTGCCGATTTTCGTCGCCAACGCGCTGGGCACAGCGGTGCGCGAAGGCCTGTCGCTGCTGGGCCCGGACGGCATACAGACGGGCGATGTAGTCATCACCAACACTGCCGCCTGGTTGGGCCAGCACTTAAACAACGTCGTGGCGTATACGCCCATAGCGACCGCGCATGGCCTGATGGGGTTCTTCGCGGTCCTCGTGCATTGGGTCGACGTCGGCGGCGCCGTTCCCGGATCGTGCCTTTCAAGCTCTACAAGCGACGTGTGGCAGGAGGGTATTCAGTTGCCGACGCTCAAGCTGATCGAACGCGGCGCGCGGCGCACGGAGCTTTTCCGCCTCATCGCGACCAACACGCGCTTTCCGCATTTGCTCATGGGCGACATCGAAGCCCAGCTTGCCGGCTGCCAGACCGGCCATGACATGGTGCAGGCCGTCATCGCCAGGTACGGCCTAGACTGCGTGCGCGACGTCATCGCGGCGCTGTGGCAGGACTCGGCCGCGTCCGTCGGCAAGCTCCTCAATAGCGCTCCGCAGGGAACGTACCGGGCTTCGTCGTTTCTTGACGATGATGGCGTGCGCAAGGACGTCCGGGTCCCGGTAGAGGTCACGGCCCATATACGCGACGGGGAGCTCACCGTCGATTTATCGGGCTTGGCGCCGCAGGTTGCCGGACCCTTCAATGCAGGGCGCAACGGTGGCGCCATCGCGGCCGCCCGCATCGCCTGCAAGTACCTCCTCGCGCCGATGACTCCGGTCAACGAGGGCGACTTCACGCGCCTGCGGGTCGAAGTCCCGGACGGGACTTTCCTGAGCGCAGGCCCCGGAGCGCCCATCGGCCAGTCAGGCTCCACCGTACCCACGGTGGTCGACACGATCCTGCGGGCGCTAAGCGACGCATTTCCGGAGCGCGCCGCGGCCGCGCATCACGGTATTTACGGGATCCATGCCTTCTACGGGCGTGCGCCGGCCACGGGGGAGCTCTTTCAGAACCTGGATACCGTAACCGGAGGTTGGGGAGCGACCGCTACCGAAGACGGGCCGGGCCCGTATCGCTCCAGCGGGCACGGAGACGTGCCGGATATCCCGAGCGAGATGCAGGAAGTCTTCTATCCCTACCGGATCGAAGCGAAGCGCCTGCGGCCCGACAGCGGCGGCCCGGGCAAGCAGCGTGGAGGGCTCGGCGTGGAGAAAGTGTACCGCGTGCTTCATCCATGCCAGATCGTCGTTGCCCTGGACCGCACCGCTTGCCCGCCCTGGGGGCTGGCGGGGGGCGGGCCGGGGGGCACTGCGCTGGTCGAAGTGCTCCGCCAGTCGGGAGAGCGCGAGGCGCTCACAAAGGGAGAGCGCTCGCTCGCTGCCGGCGATGTCGTGCGGGTTCTGAGCGGAGGCGGCGGCGGATACGGACCGGCTCACGAACGACCCACGGATAAGGTGCTCATGGACGTCCGTCTGGGCCTCGTTACGCCGCAGGGCGCTCTTCGCGACTACGGAGTAGCGCTGGATGGAGTAGGGCAAGTGAACCTCGCCGAAACAGAGCGCGTGCGGCGTGAAATGCGATTGAAAGGGCCAGGCGGATGAAGCTTTGCACGTATCAGGTAGGGAACGGTCCGATGAAGCTCGGCGTTGCGCTACTCGAGCGCAATCGCCTCCTCGATGTTGCCGCAGCCCACGCGAGCCTGAGGGGGGCGCCGATGGCCGCGCTGTCCAGCATGCTCGCGCTCATCGAGAGCGGCGCGGCCGGCATGCAGGTGCTGCGCGAGCTGACGGAAAGGTCTAGCAGCCTTGAGCCGCATCTTGTCGACATGGCGAAGGTGAAGCTGCGCCCGCCCCTGCCGGTGCCGCTGCAGATCCGTGACTGTTCGGTGTTCGAAGCCCATGTACGCAACGGCGGTGCCGGCATGGCGCGCCTGAAGGCCAGGTTGAATGGCCAGCCGGCGCCCGCCGCGGCATCCGGCGACATCCCGCCTGTTTACCGCAAACAGCCCATCTATTACATCAGCAACCGGTTCAATGTCATCGGTCCGGACGATGTCGTCCATTGGCCCTCGTACAGCCGCGTCATGGACTTCGAGCTGGAGCTCGCAATCATCATCGGGCGCACCGGCCGGGACATTCCGGTGAGCGAAGCCGGCCAGCACATCTTCGGCTATACCATCTTCAACGATTTCTCGGCGCGCGACCAGCAAAGCATAGAGATGGATGGCTGGCTGGGGCCGACCAAGGGCAAGAGCTTCGATAATGCCAACAGCATCGGCCCCTGGATCGTGACGACGGACGAGCTGGGCGATCCGAGCGGCCTGACCGTTTCGGTCCGCGTCAACGGCAAACCCTGGGTGACGACCAACACCAGCGGCATGCTGCACACCTTCGCGGACATGATCGCATTTATATCGAAGGACGAGACCTTGCACGCCGGCGAACTGATCGGCTCCGGGACGGTCGGTGGCTGTTCCGGGCTTGAGATAGATCATTTTCTGGAAAGTGGAGACACGGTAGAGCTGCAAGTAAGCAGGATCGGAGTGCTTCGGAACAAGGTTATCGCCAAGACTACTTAGTTGCTTCCCAAGGAGGGGACATGAACATTACGTACGGATTTCCCGCGGCCGGCAAGGCGCTTGCGTTTGCCCTTGTAGCCGCCATCGGGGCAATCGGCTCTAACGCCCAGGCGCAGTCAACGACCTGGCGCATGGCTTCCGCGTTTCCCGATTCGGTTTTTCACACGCAAAACATCCATAAGTTCATAGCGGATGTCGAAAAGCAGACCGGCGGGCGGCTGAAGATCCGGCTGAGCCAGAACTCCTCGCTTTACAAGATGCCGGAGATAAAGCGGGCAGTGGAGACGCGCCAGGTGCAGATCGCCGAGTACATGCCTTCGGCGTACGGCAACGAGGTGCCGATCTATAACGTCGACGTCGTTCCCTACCTCGTCGCCGGCTACGACGGCGCCTGGAAGCTTTACCAGGCCACCAAGCCGCTGCTCGTCGAGCAGGCTACGAAAGACGGCTTGATTTTCCTGTACTCCGTTGCGTGGCCGGGTGGCGGGTTCTATTCCAACAGAGCGATCGAGAAACCCGAGGACCTGGTCGGCAACAAGATGCGCTCGGCGGCTCCCATCACCGGCAAGTGGACCGATCGCCTCAAGATGACTTCCACGGTCATCCAGTTGCCGGAGCTGGCGCAGGCTTTCTCCACGGGAATGGTGAACATGATGTTCACATCCTCGCCCATGGCGCCCACGATCCAGGCGTGGCAGTTCACCAAGTATTTCTACGATCTCGAGGCGATTCTCGGGAAGAACATCGTCGTCGTGAACAAGGCCGCGTTCGACGCCCTAGCGCCGGACATCCGTAAGGCCGTCCTGGACGCGGCGGCCGTCGCTGAAAAGCGTGGCTGGGAAATGAGCAAGACCGCCAATGAGGGCTACAAGAAGCAGATGCGGGACAACGGGATGTGGGTCGGGCCGGTCAAGGCCGACATCGAGAAGGTGCTGGTGAGGGAAGCGAAGGTCGTGGCAAAAGAATGGGCGGCCACTCTTGCGCCGAAGGAGCGCGCGGCTATCGAGCCGTTTCTTGAGCAGTAGCGGCTAACGCGGACGGGACGCTGGCGCGCCGCCCGCACGGCGGCGTGCTGGCGGACCAGCATGAGCCACTTCTACAAGGTAACCGGTTACGCTGCTGGCGCGGCCATTGTCGTGATCGCGGTGGTGATTCTCGCGCAGATTGTCCTGCGCATGTTCGACATCAACTTCGCAGGTGGGGTAGAGATCGCGACATACGCGATGATTGTCGCCACCTTCGTCGCCTTGCCTTACACCCTCATGACGGGCGGCCACATCCGGGTCATGGTCGGCATCGAATCGCTGCCGCGCCCCGCGCAACGGCTCGCGCAGGTCGCCTGCTATCTCGTCGCGCTCGCTTTTGTCGCGATCTTCTTCTACTACTTCCTCGAGATGACCCGCGACTCCTTTGCCCGCGGCGCTCGCTCCCAGGGGTTGCTGGCTGCACCCATATGGGTGCCGCAGTCCATCGTCACGGCGGGAATCCTTCTGTTCGGCGTCGCCCTGGTGCACGGCCTGATCGGCATCCTGCGTGGGCGTCCCATCGTGCCCGAGACCAGCGTGGAAAACCTCTAACGTGGACGTCACCGCCGCTGCCGCCATGGGCGCGGCGCTGCTCATCTTCCTCGCCGGCGGCGTATGGATCGCCGTGGCTCTGTTTGCAACAGCATTCATCGCGCTGCATTTTTTCCTCGACTCCCCCGCCGGCGCCATACTCGCGACGACCGCCTGGGGATATATCGATAACTGGACGCTCACCGCGCTGCCGCTCTTCATCCTGATGGGTGAGCTTCTGTTCCGCACGAAGCTCGCCGAGCAGATATTCCGCTCGCTGGCGCCCTGGACTTCTGCCATTCCGGGCGGACTGCTACATGTAAACGTGCTCGGCTGTGGCTTGTTCTCCGCGGTCTGCGGGTCATCCACGGCCACCACGGTCACCGTCGGCAAGATCACCTATCCGGAGCTTACTCGCCGCGGCTACAGCGAGTCGATGATCGTCGGTTCACTCGCCGGATCGGGCACGTTCGGATTGCTGATTCCGCCGTCGATCATGATGATCGTGTACGGGTTCATCGCCGAAAGGTCCATTACCAAGCTCTTCATCGCCGGCATCCTGCCGGGGATCCTGCTCATGCTGCTGTTCAGCGTGTACATCATGGCCTGGTCCATCGTGAATCCCGATAAGGCGCCGATGGTCGGCGAGCGCATGAGCATCTGGGAAAAAATACTGCTGGCGCGCTATTTCGCTCCCGTTCTTCTTCTGATCGTTGGGCTCATGGGGGCGATGTACTTCGGGTTTGCAACGGCCACGGAAGCGGCCGCAGTGGGGGTGCTCGGGGCGCTGCTCTTGCTCGCGGTCACCCGTACCTTTACCTGGGATGGCTTCTTGGCCGCCGTCCTGTCGACGGCGCGCACGTCGTGCATGATCATGTTCGTTCTCATCGGCGCCGCTTACTTGACGGCCGCCATGGGATTCAGCGGCGTGCCCCAGGCAATGGCGGAGTGGGTGGCCCAGAAAGGACTCGGCCCCTACACCCTAATTGCGGCGCTAACCGTGCTGTACGTCTTCCTCGGCTGCTTCGTCGATGGGATCTCGATGGTCGTCTTGACGGCGGCGGCCGTCCTGCCCATGGTCGAGCGTGTGGGGATCGATCTAGTCTGGTTCGGTATCTACATTGTCCTGGTGGTGGAAATGTCGCTCGTCACGCCTCCCGTCGGACTGAATCTTTACGTGCTGCAAACGTTCTCCAGCAAGCACATCTTCTCGATCGCGCGCGACGTGTTCCCATTCTTTCTTCTGATGATCATCGCTGTTGCCCTGATTACGGCCTTTCCGCAAATAGTCCTGTTCCTGCCCGGCCGGATGTGACCGACCCTTCGAGGCATAGCGCGCCGCCACGATAATATGGACCCCGCGACTCTGCCGATCGTGCTGGCGGCCTTGCTGCTGGTGTTGCTTGGCGGACTCTTCGCCTGCTGGGCGGTTATCTACGGGCGAGCGCGCAGCAATCCGCGTCCGACCGATTGCGACAAGCCGATGGATTTGAAAGTTGATCAATCCATAACGGAGGTGATGGCACCGGTTCCCGAACTGGCCGCGGGACAGACGATTGGACCGGTCGCGGCGCAAGCAGCAAAAGTGGGAGCACCGCACTTCAAGCGCAGTCGTTGAGGTGCCGCGACGGCTCTGACCTGCTGGATGATGTTCTGAAGTGCTGCTTGGTGCGCACGCACACCTGGGCCGCGGCGGCGCAGGCGATTCGATGCGATGGGCACGGCGGGAATCGAACTCCCGTGCTTTGTCAAGCCAGCCTCTGCTGGGGTCCAGTAATGGCTGTTATCGCGTAGGACCAACCTTTCGTAGACCCACCGGCAAGGACTCAGCGTGCCAAATTTGAGTTTGGGGGCTTAATCAAGCACCCAGCGATAAGAGGGATTATCAAAGCCAACACCATGGATGGCCGGCATCCCGGCCGAGTAAATGTTGAGGAGCAAAAAGGCACCGACGGATGGAGAGCATTGGCGAACCGGCGGCATGGCGAAACTCGGGACGCATTTACTATAGGCGGCATATGAAGCCCGTGAGGCGCTTCCTCGCCATCGCCGCCCTCGCCGTCTTCGGCTTCGCAAGCGCGCTCGCGCAAGACTGGCCGGCGAAGCCGGTGACGATGGTGGTGCCGTTCGCGGCGGGCGGGCCGCTTGATGTGCTCGCGGCGCGCAAGGATCTGCCGGGCGACACGCTCGCCGACTTCATTCCTTATGTACGCGCCAACCAGGCGAAGCTGCAGTACGGCTCGGCGGGGGTCGGCACGTCCTCGCACCCCGGCTGCGTGCTGCTCAACCAAATGATCGGCGTCGATGTGGTGCACGTGCCCTACCGCGGCGGCGGGCCGGCGATCCAGGATCTCGCCGCCGGGCGCATCGACTACCTGTGCACCTACGTCTCGAACCTGATCCCGGCGGTGAAGAAGGGGAGCGCGAAGGCGGTGGCGACGCTCGCCGCAGCGCGCGTCGCGTCGTTTCCCGACGTGGCGACCGCGGACGAGCAGGGGCTGAAGGGCTTCGACGTCTCGGCGTGGAACGCGCTCTTCCTGCCGAAGGGCGCGCCCGCGGCGCCGACAAAGAGATGAAGGCGGCGCAGCGCACCGCGGGCCTCGAGCGGCTGCTCGAGATCGAGCGGCGGACGATGAAGCCCAGGTAACGCGATCGGCAGGCATTGTTACAGCGACCGCTTTCTATTGCGGTCGCGCTAGCCGAAGTCGCGGCGGCCGCGGCGCGTTTACTCGCTAAACAGATCAACGAACAGCTCCCTCAACCAGCGATTCGCCGGATCGCGGTGAAAGCGCTCGTGCCAGAAGAGCTTGCTATCGTAGGTAGGCAGCTTCGTCGGTGGCTGCATTACCTTCAGCGGCAATATCTCCGCGTATGCTTCGGCGACGCGGTTCGACATGAAGGCAAGCAGGTCTGAACGCGCAATAAGGTGCGGGAGCGCCAGAAAGTAGGGGACATGGAGCTTGACTATGCGCCGTACCTTCTGTCGCGACAGCCATCGATCCAGCAGGTCCTCTACGTAGCCTGTCGGCTCGGCAAGTGCATGCGGCACGCGATGGAACGCCTCCACGTTCATCCCGTCCTTGAACGCCGGATGATCATGACGTACCACACAGACATACCGCTCGCGGAAAAGCCGCTTCTGGCGGCAGCCGGCGATCAAGGTGGTAAAGGCGCCGATGGCAAGGTCTACCTCGCCGGACTCCAGCATCAGGTGAGGCGCTTTTGCAGGCACGTGGCGCACGCGCAGGGTGACTCCGGGCGCATCGAGCGATAGTCGCTCGAGTAGACGCGGCAAGAACAGCATCTGGCCGACGCCTGTCATGAAGACGTTGAAAGTCCGCTTTGATGTGGCGGGCTCGAATAGCGCTCGGTCAAAACCGGAACGCAACGTGACGAGCGCCTCGCGCACGGAGCTCGCCAAACGGCTGCCGTACGGCGTGGGCCGCATGCCGTCCGATGTGCGCACGAAGATGGGGTCTTCCACTTGCCTGCGCAACCGGGCGAGCGCGTGGCTGGCGGCGGGCTGCGTGACACCGATTTGCGCCGCCGCCTCACTAAGGTTGCCGCTACGCGCGAGCGCGTCGACCAATCGCAACTGATTGAATTGCAGCCCGGCTAGTTGCACGTCGCCATGATACGCCGAGCATGTGCTTTATACATACCGTGCATGACGGTAGGGGTAAGATGAATCCAGGAGGGGCCGTGGCTGCATACGTCGTCACGTTGGTCAACGTCACTGACCCGGAGAAGTTTCAGGAGTACGGAAAGCTCGCTGGGCCCATTTCCGCCCGGTACGGCGGCCGCTTCATCGTGCGCGGCGGGCCAAAGACCAACCTGGAGGGCGACATTCCTTACGCCCGCGTCGTAGTGACGGAATTTCCCGATGTTGAGGCCGCCAAGCGCTTTTACTACTCAGCCGAGTACCAGGAGGCAAAAGAGAAGCGCTTGGGTGCGGCGGACTTCAATATGGTCATCTTGGAGGGCGCATGACCCATACCGGCATCGATGAGCTGAAGTCCTACTACCCAGGCCAGCGCTATTCCAGCGGCGAGATGGAGCGCCGGTACGAAGCTATCCGCAAAAAACTCGCCGCGTTGGATTACGACTGCTTGCTCGTCTATGGGCAAGGCTACAACGACCACGCAAACGTCCGCTATCTGTCCGATTACGAGCAAATGGGCTTCAGCTACGTCATCGTCCCGCGGTCTGGTCCGTTGACGCTCTTTTACGGCTTCACGTGGTGCCACGACCCGACGGCGCGCATCATGTCCGTGATTCCCGATGTGCGATATATCCGCGACAGGGCCGGCGAGGTTTTGGCCGATGAATTGCGCAAAAGAGGGCTCGCCGCGTCGAGGATCGCGGTTCCGGCGTGTACGGGTCCGGCCTACACGATCGCGTTGCCGCCGGCCGATCACTTCGATGCCTTGCGCAAGGCATTACCGAAAGCGACGTTCGTGTCCGAGCCTTTCTTCCTCGACGAGATTCGGATGATCAAGAGCCGCGAGGAAATCGCGCGCACCGAGCGGGCGGCGGCGATTGGAGACCAGGCCATGCGCGCCGTCATTGGGGCGATGGCCGAAGGCGTCACCGATGCCGATCTTTATCGCGCGGCTCAGCGCAAGACCATGGACATGGGTGGGCAATGGAAATTTGCCATCGTCGGCTCCACACCGATGTCAAAGCCCAACTTGATAACGCCGTACCAGCTGCCCCTGAAGAGGCGCATCAGCCGCGGCGATATCTTCATTACGGAAATAGGCACCGCTTATGGCGCGTGCGAATCCTTGATCACCCGCCCGATATCGCTTGGGCCCCCGACGAAGCAGTACCTTGAGCTCTTCGATATCGCGCGCGAGTCCTTCAACATCATGTATGAAGCAATGCGCCCCGGAAAGACGGAGCGCGACTTATGGGAGGCGCGCACGCCGATTCTGAAGCGGGGCCTCAAGTTCCAGATTCTGGCTCACGGAATGAGCCCCATGGAGCCCTATCTGACCGCGGAAGAGGACCTCATCCGGCCCTACACGCTGCAGGAGGGAATGGTCATCTCATTGGAGCCGAAACCGTATATCGGAGAGCACTACACCGGGGACGGGATCGGCATGTTCCTCAGCGATACGGTCGTTATCGAAAAGAACGGCCCGCGCGACTTGAACAAACTGCCAATGGAATTTTTTCAGGTGTAGCAACTGCCGGACAGCTTTCGAAACGAGGGGAGAGACACCATGGCTAGCTTCTTATCTATCGGACGCATCGGTTCAGCCGCTGCCGCGCTGCTGTGGCTGCTCGTCAGCGGGATTTGCGCGGCTGACGAACCGAAAATCACCTTTGCATCGCGACCGTTCTACGCGCCGTTCGCATATTTTGCGGGCTTGGAGCGAGGGCCGACGGCGCCGAAGGGCTTCAAGGTCGAGCACAAGCAGATCTTCACCGAGACGCGCAACAAGATGCTCATGGCAGGCGCCCTTGATGCCGGAGAGATGTCCTTGAGCACGTATCTCATTGCGCGCGAGCGAGGCACTCCGCTCGTTCTATTGGGAACCGGAACCAAGAATTTGGAAGAGGGGAACGCGCTGTTTGTGCGCGCCAATTCCGCGATCAAGAATCAAGCTGACTTGGCGGGGAAGAAAATCGGCGTCGAGAGCATGTCGTCCGTCACCACGATCTATCACCGCGCTATCCTGCAGCACCGCTACAAGGTACCGACCGACAACATCCAGTGGATCGTAAAGCCGCCGCCGCAATTGCTTGCACTTTTGAAGCAGGGCGAAATCGACGCGGCGGTGCTCTTTTCGGACGTTTACTTCACCGCCAAGGAAAGTCCGGACTTCCGCATAATTCACGAGCTGGGCTACGAAGGCAAGGCGATGGTTGGGGATTACCTCCCAGCAATGGTAATCGTGGCGCAAGAGAAAAAGCTGCGTGAGATTCCGGGCATGGGGCGTGAGTTGGTGGCGGCGATGAAACGTTCCTTCAGTTATGCGGCCGCGAACCAGGAGGCCATGATGGGCGAATGGCTCAAGACGCGGCAGATGCCGCCCGCGTTGCTCCACCGCGCCTGGGTCTCGGATCAGCCCAGCTTCACGCTCACGCAGGCCGAGAAAGACATCATCATGCGCGTCGCCGAGTGGCACAACGAGCAGAACATTGTCAGTCGCAAGCTTAAACCCGAGGAGATCTTCATCCCCTTCTAAAGCCACGCCAAAATGGCTTTAGTTTCTTACGCCGTTATCGTGGCCGCGTGGTGGGCTGCGAGCGTTTTCTTGACCCCGGATGTGCTGCCCGGCCCGAAAGCAGTCGCCGAGGGCATCTGGGGGATCGCTGAGCGTCCCGCGCTGCGCCAGCAGGTCGGGCTCACGCTCGCGAGGACCCTGTCCGGGTTAAGCGCGGGCGCCGCCGTTGCGATGATCTTCGTATTCGCGGCGTATTACTTCAGGCCTGCCCGAGCGTTTTTTCTACGCGTAATTTATCCGGTGAGCCGTGGCGTGCCAGTTATTGCCGTAGCGCTCGTGGCGGCTCTTTGGTTCGGTCTCGGTTCGGGGGGCGTGGTGTTCATCATCGTGGTCGCGGTGCTGCCGCTTTACCTAGTGGAGCTGTGGGAAGGGCTAAAGCTCGTCGACGCTACCTTGCTGGAGATGGCCCGCGCCATTTCGCGCCGAGAACGGTTACTTTTGCCGAAAGTGATTCTTCCCATGCTTGTTCCGAGATTCTACGCGGCCACCAAGCTGGGCTTTTCGGTCGCATTCAAGGTAGCCCTGATAGGAGAAATTCTTGCGGCCACAAACGGCATGGGGTTCATGATGAATCTCGCCAATGCTGAACAGCAGTTCTACCTCGTCTTCTCATGGACGCTGATTCTCATGGGCTTTGTCCTCATCATGGAGCGGCTCGTCTTCGACACGATCGAGCGGCGTTTCCTCGTGCGCTGGGCGGGTGGATAAGAGCGCGTGACAGCGGCCGCAAGCAATACGTTTGGTTCAACGCGCGTCGTGGCCGGTCTGGGCGGCATCGCTACCGGTGCGCTGTGCTACGGCATGGTCCTTATCGCCTGGTGGGTCGGCAGCTTGTTGTTGCCTCCCATCGTGCTGCCCAGTCCGGCGGCGGTAGGCGCAGCCATCGACGAATTGGTCCGCGGTAACCGTTTCCTGGCCGATGTCGGGCTCACGTTCATGCGCACGATAATGGGCGTGGCGACCTCGGCGGCAGCGGCGCTTGCCGTCATCTTCCTCGCGCGATACGTCGGGTGGTTCCGAAGGTTTTACCTCGATGCCCTGTATCCGCTTTCAAGGGCTCTCCCGACGGTGTCGGTCGGCTTGTTCGGCCTCGCGTGGTTTGGCTTGGGGTCGCCTGCCGTGGCCTTCGTGGTCTTCATTACGGTTCTTCCTGTCTATCTTACGAATCTGTGGGAAGCGCAGAAGGTCGCGGACGCCTCGGTTCTGGAGATGGGGCGCGCGATCTCCCGGAAGCAGTACCGACTGGTATCGAAGGTGTTGCTTCCATTGCTCGTACCGCCGCTTTTCTCGGCGACAAAGTTCGCCTTCTCCGTTGGCTTCAAGCTATCCCTTGTGGGAGAAATACTGGCCGCTTCCGACGGCATGGGATACAGCCTGTTGCATGCGATGCAGGAATACAAGACTTCCCACGTACTCGCCTGGATCGTCATCTTGATCGGCATGGTGAGCGCGCTCGACTGGGCCGTCTTCGACCGGCTCGAGCGCGTGATCCTGCGCCGTTGGGCTTTCGATGATTGAGATCTCGGCGCTTAGCAAGCGCTTTGGTGACAGCCTCATTTTCGGCGACTTCAACATGCACGTAGAGGAAGGAGAGTTCTGCGTCATCTTCGGTCCATCGGGATGCGGCAAAACCACTTTGCTTCGCACCGTCGCCGGGCTTGAGCAACCGACATCCGGCTCGGTGCGTGTTGCGGGCGTGGAGAGCGGCGCCGACACGGAGGCGTACGCGCGCCGCATCAGCGTCGTATGGCAGGACCATCGTCTGCTTGCGTGGCGCACGGCCCGCAGCAACGTCGGCCTGGCACTCGAGCTGCGCGATCCCGATATGCCGGCTGCCGAGAGGAATAAGAGAGCGACCGAGGCGCTAACGCTTGTAGGCCTTGAGGACGCGCAAGACCGTTTACCCCGGCAGTTGAGCGGGGGGATGCGCCAGCGCGTGAACCTGGCGCGCGCACTTGCGCTCGACGCGCCGGTGATGCTCATGGACGAGCCGTTGGCCAGCCTTAACGAAGTAACGGACAAGGCCGTCATGGTCGAGAAAATTCTCGACGTGTGGCGACAGCGGAAGAAGACCGTTCTCTACGTCACCCATTCCGTTAACGAGGCGCTGCTTATGGCAGATCGAATCAACGTTCTGTCCGGCAAGCCCGCTCGTATCGCGCTGGCAAGACAACTTGCGGCGCCGCGACCCAGAGACCTGGAAGCGCCGGAATGTGTGTCACTTCGGCGGGAGATCGCGGGCACACTAGGAGCATTATTGTGATGGAGCGCTCCGGCATCCTGTATGTCGACCAGGCCGAGGTGCGCCGCCTTCTTCCGCCCGAAGACGCGCTCGCTCTCGTCGAAGCCGACTTCGCCGAGTCAAAGTCCGAAACTCCTGTCGTGCCCAAGCCACGTATCTTGCGCGTGGATCTGCAAGCGAAATTCGGGCAGGTGCTTCTCATAAAGTCTTGCGCATTGCCAGCGAGAGGCGTTGCCGGAGTCCGTATCTTCGGCTCAGGTGACCGGTTCATCGTCTTGCTTGACATCCACACGCTGCAAACGCTGGCTTGGGTTGACGACCACTGGCTCTATCAACTGCGCACCGCGGCCGAAGGGGCGGTGGCCGCCAAGCGACTCGCGCCTCCAGGTCCTGTGGTTCTCGGCCTGGTCGGTGCCGGTGTATTGGCGCGCCCGCTCTTGAAGTCGTTGGCGTTGGCCACATCGCTCAGTGAAGTCCGAATTGCGTCCCGAACAACGGCGAGCCGCGTCGCTCTAGCCGAGGCGATGCAACAAGAGCTTCGGCTCCCGGTACGTGCGGTAGAGAGTGTTGAGCAAGCCGTACGCGGTGCCTCCGTGGTCGCCACTTTGACGACTGCAAATGCACCGCTCGTCGAATCGAAATGGATTGAGCCGGGAACGCTGATTTTGTCGATGGGAAACGGTCAGGAACTCGCTCCAGACATATTTCGCCGCATTTCCAAAGTTATCGTGGACGACTGGGAGACGTGCCGAGCAATGGGCGATATCGCAGCAGCCTTGCGCGCAGGCACCATGGTTGAGTCCGACCTGCATGCAGAAATCAGTGAGGTTTTCCAAGGGAAGAAAGCTGGGCGGCAGCGTAGCGACGAGGTAATCCTTGTGGTGCCACAGGGCATGATTACACAAGACGTGCTTCTAGCCGACCACGTGTACCGCAAAGCTCTTGGTATACGCCCCACCCCGGCAAGCGAGTAGTTACTGCGCTCGGGGTGCGCGCCGCGTGCACGACCTTGACGAGGCGCTGCGCCGACAGCGCGTTCGCGGCGATGGTGAAGGCGGCGCGCCAGTCCTACGAAAGTCTGGCGCAGGACAAGATGGATCCTTTCCTCGGCCCCGGCGGCGCCGACAAGGAGATGAAGGCGGCTCAGCGCACCGCGGGACTCGAGCGGCTGCTCGAGATCGAGCGGCGGACGATGAAGGGAAAGTAACCGGGCTTCAGATAGCGCTCAAGCGAGCGTCCGCTGTAGCGTCATCCTCAGCTGATTGATAGACTTTCCCTCATGCGCCCCTTCGCACTGAGTCACGCTCAGCAGCGCCGCCTGGAAAAGCTGTCACGCGATGCCGGACGCTCGCCGGCCGAAACGTTCGGCTACGTGCTGCGCGACGGGTTCGAGTTCTGCGAGTGGGAAGTGCGCGAAAGCCTTGCGGCGGACTACGACGTGAAGAAGCATGGCGCTGCAAGCGACGACGAAGCGCGGCGCCGGGCCCGACAGGTCATCGATGCCGCACATGCCCGCCGCCGCTCCAGAAAAGCGGCTTGAATGGGCCCGCGGGCCCTTGAAGGCCACTGGCCCATAACGCAAGTGCTTGACCGCATCACGCACGATCCGAGCGTCCTTGCGGGACGCGCAACGCTGCGCGGGCTGAGGATTTCCGTCGCGCACGTCGTGAAGCTCGTCGCCAACGGCATGACGCCGGCGCAGATCATCGCCGAGCATCCCGATCTCGAGGGAGAGGACGTGCGCCAGGCGCTGGCGTATGCGGCGGCGATGAAGCGGAAATAAACGCCAGGCGCCGTTGACGCTCGCGGATTACCGATATTTTTTCGTGCATCGAATAAATCGCCCGGTAACCGAGCGATAATCCTGCTCGCCTAATTTCAGCGCTTTTTCTCGTTCATCCCCGCAACATGAGCTCTTTAGAATCGAACACGCCTCGGAGAAAGCTCCCGGCGGTCATTGTCCTTCTTGTCATCATCCTCGCCGGGCTTCTGGGAGGCGGGTACTACCTGGCGCCGCGCTTCGAACGGGAGGCTCCGCGCATCACGCTTACGCTGGACTCCGGCGTGCTCGGCCGGGCGCCGCTCGAGATCGCCGTCACCGATCAGGGCGCCGGATTGAAGTCGGTGAGCGCGACGCTCTCGGCAGGCGGCACCGAAACACCGCTCGCCGCCGAGGAGTACGCCGAGCCGGTGCGGGAAAAGAAAATCAGCGTCGACCTGTCGAAGCTCGCCGGCCTCAAGGAAGGGCCCGCGGTCCTGCGGGTGAGCGCGCGCGACCGCTCGCTGTGGAAGCTCTTCCGCGGCAACGAGACCGTGCTGCAAAAAGATCTGACGATCGACCTCACGCCGCCCACCATCGAGCTCGTCGCGGATGATCGCTACGTCAACTTCGGCGGCGTCGGCGTGATCGTCTACAAGCCCTCGCCGGATACGGCAACGAGCGGGGTGAGGATCGGCGACTATTTCTTCCCGGGCTTCCCGGGGCAGATAAAAGGACACCCGGACCACTTGCTCGCGCTTTTCGCCCATCCCTACAGCGTGCCGGCGGATGCCAAGGCCGTGCTCGTCGCGACGGACAAGGCGGGCAACACCCGGGAAATGCCGCTTGTCTATGAGCTCAAGAACGTGAAGTACAAGAAAAGCACCATCGCCCTGTCCGACAGCTTTCTTCAGGGCAAGGTCGCGCCCCTGCTGAACGATACCGCGGCGCGCCAGGGCAGCCCGAAAGACGTCTTTCTCGCGGTCAACAAGCGCCTCAGGAAGGAAAACGAAGACAAGATCGCGGCGATCACGAAGAAAGCGACCCCGTCGATCCTGTGGAAGGGCGCGTTCACGCAGCTCTCGAACTCCAAGGTCGAGGCCAACTTCGCCGACGAGCGCACCTATACCTATAACGGCGAGCCGATCGACACCGCCTACCACCTCGGCTACGACCTGTCGGTCACCAAGCACTATCCCGTCGAGGCGGCCAACAGCGGGACGGTGGCCTTTACGGGCGATCTGGGCATTTACGGCAACGTCGTCATCCTCGACCACGGCCTCGGGCTCTTCACGCTCTACGGCCACATGAGCTCCATCGACGTCAAGGCCGGCGACTCGGTCAAGCAGCGCCAGATCCTCGGCAAGACCGGCGAGACCGGCCTCGCCGCGGGCGATCATCTGCACTACGGCGTCTACTTGGACGGGATCGCGGTCCTGCCGGTGGAGTGGTGGGACCCGAAGTGGATCGCCGACAACATCGAGCCCAAGCTCGAGGGCCACAGCGGCGAAGCGATCGCCGAAATGCAGGCGCCGAAAGCGCCGCGCAAAGCGGCGCAGAAGAAGAAGCGCCGCCGCTAGCCCTGGCAATCGGCGTGCCCGAGAACCGGGCAGCGTTTATAGTGCGTCAGCCTATGAGCGCAAGCGATCGCGTCGCCGTCGTCGTGGTTCACGGCATAGCCGATCAGCTTCCCGGCCAGACGGTGCGGGAGGTTGCGCGGCTGCTGTGCCACGGCGGAGACGGCGCGCCGCCCTACGTGCAGGGCGAGATGCACCAGGTCCTGGTGCCGGTCGAGAAGCTCGAGCCGGGAAGCGAGGTTCCGAAGCGGACAACCGCGCGGCGGAAACCGGGGACGCCGAGCGGCTTCTACCAGGTGCACCAGCCGCAAGAGAAGCCCAAAGACCTCAGCATCGCCCTGAACGACTACCTGCTCGGCCGGCTGGAGCTGCCCGAGGGCGATGCGCTTTACGAAGGAACGCGCGTCTCGCTGCGCCGCCGGCACGGCGATCGGGCGCTCGATGTCTACGAGATGTACTGGGCGGATCTCTCGCGCCTCAGCGCGGGCGGCCTGAGCGCGCTGCTCTCGCTGTACCAGCTCTTCTTTCATCTGAGCACGCTCGCGGCGGACGTGGTGGACCAGGCGTCGCTCAGCCTGAACGGAGGAACGGCCTGGCGCCTGCTGCAGCGCCTGCACGCCTGGATGGCGTGGCTGCTCAAGGGGCCGGCCGCGCTGCTGCAGCTCGCGATGCTGCTGATGCTCGCCTTCGGCGCGACGGCGCTGGTCGCTCGCGAGCTCCAGGGCCAGCTAATCGCGGCCGCGTTCGGGCTCGGCTCGCTCGTGCTGCTCGCATGGGCCACGCTCGGGTGGCTGCGCGGAGCGCCGGGGCCGGCGCGATCGGCGAAGGCGCTCTTTCTCGTGGCCGCGGCGGCTGCGAGCCTGGCGGCGGCGCTTTACGCGCTGCGCGCGGAAGTGTTGCCGCCGATGCTCTATTTCGGGGCCGGCGCGGCGGCGGTCTTTCTGCTCGGCGCCTACCTCGTCGAGCGCTATTCCGGCGTCTCGCAGGGCGTGCGCGTGCTCGGCCATCTCATCGTCGTGGCGACCGTCGCCGCGTTGTGCATCGCCGGCGCGCTGCAGTGGCGCCAGACCACCGCGCGCACCGAATGGATGCTTACCGCGGCGCTCAACGTGACCGAGTGGCTGATCGCGGCGGTGCTGCTCGCGTGGGCGCTCTTCGTCGGCGTCCAGATCCTCGCGGTGCTGCTGGGACTGTGGCTCGGCCGCGGGAGCGACACGGCCACGCGGGCGTCGCTGCACACCGCGCGGCTGGCGCTCATCGGCTCGAGCGGGCTCTTCGCCGTGCTGAGCCTCGTGCTGTGGTCGGTGGTCAGCTTCGTCGTCGGCCGCGCGCTCGCGCAGTTTCTTTACTTGCCGATTGTCTTCGGCGGCACCTACCGCTCGGCCGACACCTTTCTCCAGGACCGGGTGCACGACCTCGGCGGGTTCTTCACGCCTCTTGTGCTCGGCTTCGGGTTTCTCGTCGCGGCGGCCCTGCTGGTGGTGTTGCCCTCGCTCATGGAGGAGATCTCGCCGACCGCGAACCTCGATGCGCGGGGCGTGCGCAAAGGCGCGGTGGAGTGGGCGCGGCGCCTGGGGAACTGGCTCGGCGGCGGCATCCGCGTGCTGGGAACGGCGTTCAAGCTCCTCGTGCCGCTGGGCGCCGTTGCCGCCGGCGTGATCTATCTTGCCTTCGTGCTCCAGGAGTTCGCATTCACAACCGGCGTCGGCAAGGAGATCGCCCTCTGGCTCGTCGGCAGCCTGGAGGCGTTCAAGGGCGAGACCCTGGTCGCCGCCGGCAAATGGCTCGCGGGCGGCGCCCTGACCCTCGCCGCGCTCGGTTCGCGCTTTACGGAGACCTTCGGCCGGCTGCGCGTCGTGCTCGACGCCGTGCTCGACATCGACAACTACTTCGCCGATCCGCCCAACCGGCAGCCGCCGCGCGCGCGCATCTATTCGCGCTATGCGTCGCTCCTCGCCTACCTGCGCAACGCGGGCTACGCGCGCATCGTGATCGTCGCGCACAGCCAGGGCACCGTGATCAGCGCCGACCTGCTGCGCTACCTGCATGTGCAGGGGCGCCAGCAGGACGTCGTCGGCACACTGCCGGTCGCGCTCGTCACCGTGGGCTCGCCGCTGCGCGACCTGTACGCGGAGCGCTTCCCGCTCCTGTATCGATGGATGGGCTCGCGCGAGGCGGGCTTCGCGGACGCCGCGCCGGCGGCCGCCGACATCGGCGCGACGCAGTGGGTCAACGCCTGCCGCTCGGGAGACTATGTCGGGCGCTTCATCTGGACGCGCGAGGACGACGCCGCGTCTTTCGGCGTCGCCACGGTCGGGTCAGACGGCAGAGTGCAGGCGAGCCGCGCCGGCGACCGCGCGGAGTTCTGCCTCGGCGCCGGCGGGCACACGCATTACTTCAGCAACGACGCCGTCGCGCTGGCGGTCGAAATCGAGCGGGTGGTCAACCGAGCGCCTTCTGCAGCTCGCCATCGACCAGCTGCTCGATGAACCAGGTCGGATAGACCTTCGGCAGCGTAGTCGCCTCGTCGAGCGCGGCCATGTCTTCCGGAGTCAGCTTCAGCCGAACGGCGCCGAGGTTGTCCTCGAGCTGATGAAGCTTGGTCGCGCCGAGGATGATGCTGGTCACTGCCTTTTTCGATAGCCGCCAGGCGAGCGCGACCTGCGCGACGGAGCGCTTGGCGATGGGGCGCATCTGCTCGACGAGGGCGAATCTCTGCTTCTTGTTGAAAGGCAGGAGGTCGAAGCCGGAGTAGCGGTTGTCGGGGTCCTTCAGGCTTTCGCGGGTGTACTTGCCGCTCAGGAACCCGGAGGCGAGCGGGCTCCAGACAGTGGGGCCGAGGCCGTAGCGGCGCATCATGGGGATGACGTCGCGCTCGACATCGCGGCAGACGAGCGAGTAGTTCATCTGGCCGTGGGTGAAAGGCGCCCAGCCGTGCGCCTTGCGCAGCTCGAGCGCCGCGGCGGCCTTCCAGTCAGGGGCGGGCTTATGCAGGCTAAGGGCGGTGCTCGCATGCGGCGGTTGGCTGGGACATTTCGTTAGCCGAAATAACGGCCAGCACCGCCGTTATTGACGTCATTATGCGGGCGCCGTTATTTCATCGACGCACCGCTGCGGCAACACCGCCGCTTATTCGGGCTTGATCCCGGCCGCTCGGATGTGTCTGCCCCAGACGTCGTACTGCTGGCGGACGTATTGCGCGAATGCCTCGCCGCTCAGGCCGCTCGTCACCGGCTCAAGTCCCATGCCATGCAAGCGGTCTACCACTTCCTTCTGCGCAAGTGCTTGCGTCACCTGATTGGTCCACCAGGTGACAACCTCCGGAAACATTCCGGCTGGTCCAGCAATTCCTACCCAGCCGGATAGCTCGACATCCTTGATGCCTAGTTCAGCCAGGGTCGGCACTGTTGGCATGATGGTCGAGCGTTTGTCGGAGGCGATGCCGAGCGCGAGGAGCTTGCCCGAATTCACGAGTGGTACGGTCGCTGCTACGTCCACCATGACAAAGTTGACTTGGCCGCCCATCAGATCATTGAGGGCAAGCGGCTGTCCCTTATACGCGACGCCCTGGGTCTCGATTCCCGCCGCACGGCTGAAGGCGGAAGCAGCGACCTGGCCAGTCGCCGAACCGTACCCATAGTTGAGCTTTCCCGGATGTTTCTTGCCTTCTGCGACCAGGTCCGCCACGGTCTTGTACGGCTGGTTGGGGCTCACCATCAACAAAAGGTCGAACCGGAAAATGGCGGCAAGCTGGGTGAAATCCTTGAGTGGATCGTAAGGCACGGCCTTCATGAGCTGCGGACCGGACGAATGGGTGGCGCTCGAGCTCGGCATCAGCGTATAGCCATCCGGCGCGGCCTTCACGACTACGCCGGTGGCGATGGAGCCGAGAGCGCCGGGCCGGTTCTCGACGACGATGACAGCGCCTGTCTTCTTACGCACCTCCTCGAGGATGACTCGCGAAGCGACGTCGATGCTACTTCCCGCTGAGAAACCGACGATGAACCGGATGGGCTTGGACGGGTAGGGCTGTGCCGTGGCGCTTCCAGCGGCAAGCACCAAGGCTGTGATCAAGAACAGGCGTGAAATGCGCATGTGTCCTCCCTAGTCAGTATTTTGGACGGCGGGGGCGCTTCTGGCCGGCCTCGCGCAATACTTCTTCGGTGTGCTCGCCTACATTAGGCGCGTGACGGCGTATCGAGCCGGGCGTGCGAGAAAAGGACACCGGGATCCCCGGCATACGCAGGCGACCTTCCGTAGGGTGCGCGATGTCGCGCCAGAAGCCGATCGCGCGAAGGTGCGCGTCCTTCAACAAGTCATCAACTGAATTCACTGGCGAGAATGGAATGTCGGCCTTTTGCAAAAGCGCCGTCCATTCCGCCGTTGTGCGGTGGGCCAGAGTCTCCTCGACGAAGCTATAGAGCACTGTGATGTTGCGGCTGCGATCCGTCTGCGTGCGGAAGCGCGCGTCATCGCAAAGCTCGGCACGACCGGCAAGCTCGAAAAATCGCCGCCACTGGAGGTCGTTGTATGGGACCACGCCGATGTAGCCGTCTTTGGTGCGGAACGGCTTCCGGTGTGGATCCAGGATGCGTGCATAGCCTGCGGGTCCTTCCGGCGGCTCGAACGTCAGGCCGCCGAGGTGCTCGGGCATCATGAAGGCGACCATGCACTCGAACATCGGCACCTCGATTGCCTGACCGAGGCCGGTGCGCTCCCGGGCGTAGAGCGCCATGGCGATGGAGCCAGCGACGAAAAGCGAGCACACCTTGTCCGCGGCGGCCGTCTTGACGTATCGCGGCGCGCCTGATCGTTCGCTCTGGAACGAAGCCATGCTGCACGCGGCTTGGATCGTATCGTCCACGCTTGCTCGGCCGGCGTAAGGCCCGGATTCTGAATATCCATAGCACCCGCAGTAGATGAGTCGCGGATTGGCCGGCCTCAGGCTCTCGTAGTCGAGTCCCAGTCGTTGCAGCGAAGCGGGCCGGACGTTCGAGACAAAGACGTCTGCGCCTTGGATTAGACGCAGCATCGCTTCGCGGCCCTCGTCGGTCTTCAAGTTGAGGACGACGCTGCGCTTGTTGCGATTCAGGTTTAGAAATGCGTGGCTCATGCCGCGATGCCGCTGCGGGGTCACGTGCCGGAAAATATCTCCGTCGGACGTTTCCACCTTGATGACGTCCGCGCCCATATCGCCGAGCATTTGCGTCGCCCAAGGGCCCATACCGATGGTTGTCATGTCAACCACCCGAATCCCTTGCAGCGGACCGAGGCTTGCTTTACTCAAGGCCGAGCAGCCTTCGCGCGAGCCGCAGATGCGGCCGATCGATCATCTTGCCCTGCAGTCTTAGCGCGCCACTCGAAGGGTTCGCTTCAAAGGCGGCTACGACGGCCCGAGACCATGCAAGCTCCTCCTCGCTCGCGGTGAACGCAGCGTTAATGGGCCCAATATGGCGGGGGTGGATCGCTAATTTCCCTGCAAAACCGTCCCGCCGCGCCTCTTCGCATTCCGCTCGCAGCACGTCCGGGTTGTCGAGGTCCACGCAAGGCGTGTCATAGACCGGGACGCCGGCGGCTGCCCCCGCATGCAAGACGAGGGAACGAGCGAGGCGGAAGGGCTCCGTATATCGCCCGTCCACGCGATTTATCCGCGCACCAACGTCTGCGGCCAAGTCCTCTGCGCCCCACGTGAGCCCCCATAACCTGTCTGTTACGCCGCCATAGCGGCCCATGTCAAAGAGCGCGGCGCCGAGCTCGGTAGCGATTAGCAGGATGCGCGTGGCGCCCGAAGGCACTCCGGCGGCTTCTTCGAGCGCGTCCAGGTAATGCGATATGCGAAGCAGGTCGGCCGATCCGCGACTCTTGGGCACAACGACGCCGAAAGGGCGCGCCGGAATCACCGCAGCGAGATCCTTCAGCGTTCGCCCTGTATCAAGCGCGTTTACGCGAACCCACAGCGCCTTGCCTCCGGCGCCCTGCTCAAGCATGCGACGTACCGTAACGCACGCCTCTGCTTTGCTATCCGCAGGGACCGAGTCCTCCAGATCGAGGACCAAGCCGTCGGCGTTACTAGCCGACGCCTTCGCGAACTTGTCGGCCGCTAAGCCGGGTACGAACAATATTGAACGCAGGACGGCGTGCGCCATCGGAGTCAAGTGGGACGCTTGAGCATCAATGCCGCGCGCTTGCAAATGCACACCACCTCGTTCCTCTGGTTGATGCCGTGGTGCTCGAACTCGATGATTCCCGCATTCGGGCGAGACTTGCTTTCGCGCATCGACAGCACTCGCGTGCGCGAGCGCAGCGTGTCGCCTGCGAACACGGGCTTGGGAAAGGACGATTCCATCTGCAGGTTGGCGAGCGTCGTGCCGAGAGTCGTATCGTTGATCGTCATGCCGATGACGAGCCCGAGCGTGAAGATGCTGTTGACAAGTGGCTTGCCGTACTCGCTCTTTCCGGCGAATTCAGCGTCTAAATGCATCGGCTGGACGTTCATAGTGAGACTACAGATGAGAATGTTGTCCGTCTCGGTAACGGTGCGTGTCCAAGGATGGTTGAATTCTTGCCCGACTTTGTACTGCTCGTAATAAAGGCCCATGAGGTTGTCGCCTGCTTCCTTAGTAGCGGATGTCTGTGTGTTAACTTGCGTGCGGATACTTTGCTTGTAGCGATCGCGCGATAGTTTGACCCTCGTCAAATCGGATCTTGTGTTTTGCGGTTCAGCCAGGCGCCGGGCGGCCTGTAGAATCCGCCGCAATGTCGTTCGAAGACCTCCCGCCGCTCCCGCCCCTCATCCACGAAGCGGCGAATGGCTACGCGCGGCGCGTCAGCGCGATCTCGAGGCGGGTTCAAAAGGAAGAGCGCTGCGTCCTCGACGTTCCCTTCGGCGCCGATTACTGGCAGAAGATCGATATCTATCTTCCGCGCCGCGAAGGCTTGTCGGGCTTGCCGGTGCTGCTTTTCCTCCATGGCGGCGCATGGCGCAACGGCTGCAAGGAGTGGATGGGATTCATGGCGCCCGGGATCGTCACGCTGCCGGCGATCTTCGTATCGGTCTCATACCGGCTCGCGCCTGCCGCGCGCCACCCGGCGCAAGCCGAGGACTGCGCGGATGCGCTCGCGTGGGTCTACAACCACATCGCGCGATATGGCGGAGACCCGACCCGGCTTTTCTATGGCGGCCATTCTTCCGGCGGCCATCTCTGCGCGCTCGTCGCGTTGCACGAAGGACTGAAGCGCTCGCGAAAGCTCCCGCAGGATGTCGTCAAAGCGTGCTTCCCGGTGAGCGGGATCTTCGACTTGCGCTCGGGCATCGAAGGCGCGGTGGGACGCGACCTGGTGGACAGCTTCCTCGCCGACCCGGCCCAGGCCGCCGACGCGAGCCCGATCCTTCACGTGCGCGGCAATCGCATCCCTTTCTATATCGCCTATGGCGGCAACGACCTCCCCGAGCTCGTGCCGCAGTCCAAGTCAATGGCTCGCAGCCTTCGCGAGCAGCCGGGTGAGGTCCTGGTGCGCGAGTTCGCCGGCTACGACCATTTCGCTACCAGCGAGCGCTGCGACCGGGAGGATCACGAGTGGATCAAGATCGTTCGCAAATGGATGTCACGCTAATGAAAAGGGAGGGAATATGCGAGTGAAGAACATTGCGGCCGTCCTGACGGCGGCTGCCCTCGGATTTGCCGCGCCGGCGAAGGCGGACGAGGCGTCTCTCAAGGCCGTCACCGCGCTCGCCTCGAATACCGCCTTCGGCGAGGTATTCGGCGCCTTCGTCGATCACGTCAACAGGACCGGCAAAGGCCAGGTGCAGATCCGCCTGATCGGCGGACCGGAGGCCATGCCGCCGTTCGAGGTCGGCAGCGCGCTGCAGTCCGGCGTGGTCGATATCGCCCATCTCCCCGGCAACTACTACGAGAAGCTGGTGCCTGCGGCGACCGCGGTGGGATTGGCCGAGCGCAACGTGGCGGAATTGCGCAAGAACGGCGGCTATGCGGAGATCGAGCGCCTGCACGAGCAGGGCATGAACACCAAGGTCTTGGCGATGTGGGGCTTCGGCATTCAGTTCCACCTCTATACGACGAAGCCGCTGTCGGGCGCGGATCTTTCCGGATTCAAGATCCGCGTCGCTCCGGGATTCCAGGAAGTCGTGCGCGCCCTGGGTGGAAGCACCGTTCAGACGGCACCCGGCGAGGTGTACACGGCGCTGGAGCGCGGCGTCATCGACGGCTATACATGGCCGCTCTGGGGCGTGCTGGATCTTGGATGGCAGCGCGTCACCAAGTTCCGAGTAGAGCCCGGATGGCGCACAGTGGCGATAGGCGTGCTCATGAACCTCGACCGCTACAAGCGGCTGACTGCCGATCAACGGCGCATCATTGACGAATCGGCGCTGTGGTTTGAGGACTACACGACCAAGCTGATCGAGCGCAAGAACGCCGAAGAGCGAGAGAAGCAGGCGAAGGCCGGCATCAAGACCCTGGAGCTCAAGGGCCTCGACGCCGACAAGCTGCTCAGCGCGTCGCGCGAAGCCGGCTGGGAGGCCCTCGCGGCAAAGGCGCCGAAGGAAGCGCCTCGGCTGCGCAAGCTGCTCGCCCGGTAATCGCAGGGCGGCAAGCGGGCATGCTTTCCTGGTACGACCGCCTGCTGGATGCGTTTGGATGGCTGGCCGGGCTCATGGCCGTCTTCATCGGGCTCGGGGTGTCGGTCGACGTAGGCATGCGCTACTTCGGCCTTAACGGCATCCCATGGATGCTGGAGGCGTCCGAATACGCGCTTTACCTCATGACGTTTTTCGGGGCGCCGTGGGCGTTGCGCGAGGGCGCGCATGTCCGCATCGACATAGCCGTCAAGGCAATGCCCGAACGCGGCCAGCGCGTTGCAGCCGTCATCGGCGATGCGCTCGGCTTCGTGATCGCGCTGGTGCTCGCCGTTTATGCGACGCGCATCGCTTACGCGTCCTGGGCGCGCGGTTCCATGATCTACCAGGAGCTCGTCTTTCCCGAATGGTGGCTGCTCGCCCTGCTGCCGCTCGCGATGGCGCTTGTGGCGCTCGAATTCGTCCGACGCCTGGTTAAAGGCCGATAGTTGGCCTGGCCCGTAGCCCTCGCGTCTTTGCTGGGCGCGCTCCTCGCGATGATGGCGCTCGGCATCCCCGTGGTCTTCGCGTTTTTCGGGGTCAATATCCTGGGAGCGATCATCTTCCTGGGCGGCGACGCCGGGCTCGTGCAGCTCCTGAGAAACGTCTCCTCCTCCGTATCGAATTTCTCGCTGGTGCCGATCCCGCTCTTCGTTTTCATGGGCGAGGTCATGTATCACACCGGCATGGCGCAGCGGGCGATCGACGCCATCGACCGGTTGATCTACAAGATCCCGGGGAGGCTCTCCATAGTCGCCATCGTCGGCGGGACCATATTCGCCGCGCTTTCGGGATCCACCATGGCGAATACCGCCATGCTCGGATCCACGCTGCTGCCGGAGATGCAGCGCCGCGGGTACGACCGCACCATCGCCATGGGGCCGATACTCGGTACCGGCGGAATCGCGATGCTCATTCCGCCCTCGGGACTCGCCGTGCTTCTTGCGAGCCTCGCCAAGATTCCCATCGCCGATCTGCTCATCGCCGGGATTATTCCCGGCTTGATTTTCGCGGCGCTGTTCTTCGGCTACATAGTAGTGCGCTGCACGCTCGATCCGCGGCTCGCGCCTGCCGAGGACCGGCCGCGCGAGCCGCTCGCGCGGCGCATGGTGCCGTTCCTGGTGTATGTGCTGCCGCTGATGCTGATCTTCGTGGTCGTCGTGGGAAGCATCCTCGGCGGCGTGGCGACGCCGTCCGAATCCGCGGCGCTCGGCGGCGTCGCTTCCGTGGTCGCGGCGGTGGGCTACCGGCGGCTCACCTGGCAGAGCTTCGCGACTTCGATTCTCGAGACGGCCAAGATCAGCGCGATGATCTTTTTCATCGCGTCGGCATCGCTGACCTTCTCGCAGATCCTGGCATTCTCGGGCGCGACGCAGGGGCTTCTCGAGGAGCTGCGCGCGCTCAACCTGGGACCGACGGCTCTCATCGCGGGCATGCTGCTCGTGCTGCTCTTCATGGGATGCTTCCTCGATCAGCTGTCGATGATGCTGATCACCTTGCCCTTCTTCATGCCCCTGGCGCAGGCGCTGGGGCTCGATCTCGTGTGGTTCGGCATCCTGCTTCTGCTCGTCCTGGAAATCAGCTTCACCACGCCGCCGTTCGGCATGCTGCTCTTTGTCATGAAGGGGGTGGCGCCGCCCGACACGACGATGCGCGACATCATCGTTGCCGCGACGCCGTTCGTCCTCCTCGAGCTTCTCGGCCTGGTGCTGATGTTCCTTTACCCGCCGCTCGTGACCTGGCTGCCTGCACTAATACAGCGTTGACGTTGACGTCCCGGGCGGGAGCCTTCTGCTCGCCGGCTTCGCCGCGCGCGTAGGAGCCGATCCTGCCGAGCTGTTCGGCAGGCGCTGCGCCGCAAATCTGCGCTACCTCCTGGAGGCAAATCCCGCCCACCGCAACATCGCGCTCGCAGACAGGAAGGGACTGCTTCACTGCGCGGCAAAGCCGCTGGATCGGCGCATCGACGTTTCGGACCGCCCCTACTTCCGCCGCGCGCTCGCGCAACAGGCGTTCACCTTGAGCAAGCCGCTCGATGCCAGAGACGGCGGCGGGTTCGGCTCGGTGGCCTCGTTCCCCCTGCGCGTGGAGGGCGAAGTGATCGGGACTTTCACGCTCATCGCGGCAGAGGAAGACGCCTTCGACAACGCCGAGCTCGAGCTGCTCGAGGAGATGGCCGCGGACCTCGCCTTCGGCATCCAGACGCTGCGTTCCGAGCTGCGCCGCGTGGCCGCCGAGGAGGCGGCGCAGCGCGCAACTACGCATGACGCGATCACCAACCTGCCGGGACGCGCCCTGCTGATGCGCAACCTCGAGCAAGCGATGCACGGCGCTGGCCGCGATGGTGGTGTATCTGCCGACCTTCCAGGACCTGCACGACAGTCTCGGCTATGCCGCGGCCGATGCCGCCGTGCTCGAAGCGGCCTCGAGGCTCAAGTTCATCACGGCGCCGGCTTCCTACCTTGCGCGCCTTTCCGCCGATGAGTTTTGCCTGCTGCTGCCGAAGGCCGATCCGCTGGCGTTGCAGATCCGGACCGGCTGGCGCTCGCGTCCGACCTGCGCGCCGCGATCGACGAGCGCGCGCTGGCCGCATCCCACGCGGGGCATGGTCCCGCCCATGCAATTCGTCACGATCGCCGAGCAGACGGGCCTTATCCGGCCGATGACAACGTTGGTGATCGAGCTCGCGCTGCGCCAGCTTGCGGCCTGGCGCGCGCGTCCCAGGCAAATACCGATCGCCATCAACGTGTCGCCGCGCAACCTGCACGACCCGCGGCTCCTGGACTCCCTGAGGGACGGGTTGAGCCGCGCCGCGGTCGCGCCGGCGCTGCTCGAGGTCGAGATCACGGAGAGCGCGCTTGCCGAGGACCCCGAGCACGCGCGCCGCGTGCTGGAAAAGCTGCGCGCGCTCGGCTGCAAGCTGTATGTGGACGACTTCGGCACCGGCTATTCGTCGCTGAGCTATCTCGTCTCGCTGCCGCTCGACGCGGTGAAGATCGACCGCAGCTTCGTGCGCCAGATGTCGCGCAGCCGGCAGTCGCGCTCCGTGGTCGCTTCGATCGTGCGCATGGCGCACGAGCTCGGGCTTCGCACCGTCGCGGAAGGCGTGGAGACGCAGGAAGATGTCGACCTGCTGCGCGAGATCGGCTGCCAGGAGGCGTAGGGCTACTTTTTCGGGCAGCCGGTGCCGCCAGAGGAGTTCGCCGCGCAGGGGTGACCTGGCGGCGCGCTCACGCGATCGCGAAGAAACGCAGCATTTCCCTCGTCGCGTCGGGTCCGGCGGGGTCGGTGTAGGAGCCCGCGGCGTCTCCGCCCGACCATGCGTGACCCGCGCCGTGAAGCAGCCAGTGCTCCAGCCTTGGGCGACCCCGATGCACGGTGCGGGTATACGCGCGGCCCGCGGCCTCGCCGCTCTCCGAGTGCAGCTCGGCTCCGGCGATGGCGTATTCGCCGTTGCGATGGTGGACGGTGGTGTCGCGGTCGCCGTGAAACACGATCGTCGGCACGGAAGGCAGCGGCGTCGCCGCCGCCGGGCGGTGGCCGCGCATCGCGGCGAGCGCGGATACGGTGTCGCGCGCCGAGGCATAGGGAAGGCCCGAATGGATGCCGACCGCGGCGTACAGGTCGGGGTAGGTCGCGCCCATGATGGCCGCCATCGCGCCGCCGGCCGAGAGTCCCGCCACGTAGACGCGCCGCGCATCGACGTTGTAGCGCGCGATCACCTGCCGCGTGATGCCGGCGATCACCGACGCCTCGCCCTGGTCGCGCTGCTGATTGCGCGGCGAGAACCAGTTCCAGCAGCGCGAAAGATTGGCCATGCGCGCCTGGGCGGGATAGACCACGATGAAGCCGAGCTGGTCGGCCATCCGGTTCATGCGCGTGCCGGCGGCGAAATCGTCGGGCGTCTGCTTGCAGCCGTGGAGCATCACGACGAGCGGCAGCGACTGCCCGCGGTAGCGGGCGGGCAGGTAGGTCTTGTAGGCGCGCGTGCCGGCGGCGTTGGCGTAGCTGCGCTTGATGAACCGGCCGGGCGCCTTGTTGCCGCGCCAGTAGCGCAGCGCACGTCTGACGAAGGCGCCTGCCGAGCGTAATCGCAGTGGAATTTTAGAAACCCTGTCCTCCGTGCCGTTCATGCATGCCCTATCTGACCGTTTTCGCCGCTCTGCAGCACTTTATTTTTTCTCACCTGGCGCTTGAGCAAATCTAATTCTTGTTTGCTGTGCTACATTTGGAGCCGCAGGATCTCAAGCAGTGGATATCCGTCCCTTCTAGTGCAAAAACGTCTCCCTAGTGGCAGTCGATTCCCTTCCTTGATCATCGTGCCCGGAGTGAGGCTCGGACAGCCTCGCGTGAAGCTGTAATTTCAGGAAAGCAACACATGGCTACAGGTACCGTGAAGTGGTTCAACGACTCCAAAGGCTTCGGATTCATCACGCCGGATGACGGCGGCAAGGATCTGTTCGCCCATCACACCTCGATCCAAGGGTCGGGCTACAAGTCGCTGAAGGAAGGCCAGAAGGTCTCTTTCGACGTGACTCAGGGCCAGAAGGGCCCGGCCGCGGCGAACATCAAGCCGCTGTAATAGCGAGCGCGCGCGCGGCCCAGTCGGCCCACGCGATGAGCGGCATGTCGCCGTCCATCGGGCCGACGAGCTGCACGCCGAGCGGCAGGCCGTGCGCGCCCTTGCCGTAGGGCACGGTGACGCACGGAACGCCGAAGAGCGTCCAGGCGCGGTTGAACACCGGGTCGCCGGTGCTCGCGTGCGAGCGCGGCGCTTCGCTCGGGGCGCTCGGCGTGAGCAGGAAATCGAGCTCGCGCATCTCCTCGGCGAGCGCGCGGCGACACTGGCGCGCGGTCTCGCGCACGGCGTCGTAGTCGGCGCGCGTCACTTTCCATCCCTCGTCGAGGCGCGGCTTGAGCGACGCGCTGATCTGGTCCGGGAAATTGATGTGCTCCCACGCGAGGGCGCGCGCCATCTCGAAGCCTATGACCACGTTGTGGCGGTCGAACAGAGCTTCGCTGCCCGGCGGGAGATCGAACTCGCGCACCTGGGCGCCGGCCCGCGCAAGGCGGCGCGCCGCGTCCTCGAGGTTCGCTTGCGTCCCGGCGTCGGCAAGCTGCCAGCGCGGCGTGCGGCAAAGACCGATGCGCGGCGTGCCGCTCGCCGGTGCGAACTCCGGCGCGGCGCGGCCCGAGAGCACCTCGAGCGCGAGCGCGAGATCTTCGGGATCCCTTGAGAAGATGCCGATCGTGTCGAGCGATTCGGCGACGAACTTGAGGCCGGCGCGGTTGATGCTGCCGAAGCTCGGCTTGATCGCGAACGTGCCGCAGTAGGCGGCGGGGCGGATGACCGAGCCGCCGGTTTGCGTGCCGAGCGCGAGCGGCACCATGGCGTCGGCCACCGCGGCCGCGGAGCCGCTCGAGGAGCCGCCCGGCGTGTGCGCGGGGTCGCGCGGATTGCGCGTCGGCGAGGGGTGGTTGGTCGCGAACTCGGTGGTGACCGTCTTGCCGAGGATCAGGCATCCCGCCTGCCTGAGGAGCGCGACGCAGGCGGCGTCGGCCCTCGGCTGGTGGTCGCGGTAGATCGGCGAGTTGTACTCGGTGCGCAGGCTCTCGGTATCGATGACGTCCTTGATGCCGAAAGGCACGCCGTGGAGCCGCGATCGGCGCGGCGTGCGGTCGAGCTCGCGCGCCTGGGTGAGCGCCTGCTTCTGGTGGATGAAGGCCCAGGCGCGCACCTCGTCGTCGCGCGCGGCGATGCGCTCGAGGCAGGCGTTAGCGAGCGCTTCGCACGTGATCTCTTGGCGCTCGATGCGGCGCGCGGCTTGGGCCGCGGAAAGCTCGTTCAATGCTTTTTCCATCGGCCAAGCGTAACACCCGCGACCGAATCAACTTTCGATTCCGACCACCCGCGCGGGCGATCCGTCCATGCCCTTGAGCCGCAGCGGCAGGGCGATCAAAGTGAACCGGGGAGCGATGTCGCCCAGGTGGGTGAGCATCTGGATCATCGGGATGCCGGCTTTCAGCCAGCGTTTGTGGTTCGCGCCGCGCTCGGCGGGCGTGAGGGTCATCCGCCAGAACGGCTTTTCGGGAAAGCAATCCATCGCCACCGCGGCGACTTGCCGCGCCTCGACCCATTCTCCGACGCTCGGGTCGAGATAAACCGTTTGCGCCCAAAAGTCCGGCGTGCCCCAGGCGCGATCGGTCCATAGCGTCTTGATGACGACGATCTCGTCGGCGGCCGGCTGCACGCCGGTGCGCTCGAGGTCCGCGGCGGTGACGCCCGCGCCGGCCGGCTTGTCGCTGACATCGAGGACCACCGCGGGGCGCATGACCAGGCGCTCGAGCGGCAGCCGATCCACGGCGCTGCCGTCGGAGTAGAAATGACGCGGCGCGTCGATGTGCGTGCCGACATGCGTGTTGAGCGTGAAGACGGTGTTCATCGAACCGATCGCGTCCGCTCCGGCCTGCAGATCCACCCCTTCCTCGCGCAGCCGCTTGCGCTGCGCCTCGTCGACCACGCTGACCGCCTGGACTTTGACGGGATGCTTCTCATAGAAAGCGATTTTCGGGATGCCGGCCATCCCGGTCTCGAACGGCAGCGTCAGGTCTACGATGCGTGGCATGGGACCGCCTCCTATTCGCAGGATCGAAGAAAGTCCCTGACCAGGCGATTGAACTCGTCCGGCCGCTCCCAGTGCACGAACCTGCCCGCACCCGGTATCGGCTTCGCCTCCGCGAAGTTCTCCATGCCGGAGAGCATCCCGGGCTGGTCCGGGTAAGGGTCGTTCGCGCCGCATACGCCGAGAACCGGAACCCTGATCCGGCGAAACTGCGGAACGAGATCGGGCACCGACAGCGCGAACTCGAGCATGCCGCGCCGGTACTCCTCCAGCGGATGGGCGGCGAACATGCGGATGCATTGCTCGCGGACGGGCGAATCCACCGGGATCACGCGGTAAATGGTTCTGCCCCCTTCGCGGCGCAGGAACTCGATCAGCGCCTCTCTTCCCTCGCGCTCGAGAATATCCGCGACCTGCGCGCTGTATCTTTCCCAGCGGTCGAAGTACAGCATCGCCTCGTGCATCTCGCTCCAGGCGACGATGACGAGACCCTTCACCCTGTCCGGATGCTGAATCGCGTAGTTCGCGGCGATGGTGGTGCCGAAGGCGACCGCGATGATGACCGGCCTGCGGATCCCGAAATGATCGATCAGCGCGGCGAGGTCGCGCGTCTGGTTCGTCAGGGAGAATCCGTATTCCTTCGCCGTGGTGCCGGCGTGCCCCCTGCGGTTGTAGGCAAGGCAGCGGTGATCGCGCGAGAACTCGGGCAGCTGATGCTCCCAGTACTCCAGGCCGTGGATCTCGCCGTGAATGAAGACGAGATCCTGCCCCTGTCCTATGAGCTCATAGCGGAAGCTGCAGTCGTTCGCGGTGACGAGCGGCATAAGGGCGAGAAAGCCGGCGCGGCTACTATACCGGCAATCGCTCGTCGCGGGACCGGAGCGGCTGTTGACACCGCTCCGCGCCCTGACATATCGTAAGAACGCATACAAAGAGCTGTTCTGCGGTTCACATACCGCGTCCTGAGGAGGAGAGCATGGTTCGCTATCGCCGGGGTTTCCTGGCTGCCGCTGTTGCCGCGGGTCTTGCGCTCGCGAGCGGCACGCAGGTCTTCGCGCAAGACAAGATCAGGGTGGGGCTTCTTCCGTTCTCCGAATCGCTCGGCGCCGTGATCGCGGACAAGCAGGGTCTCTTCAAGCAGGAGGGCCTCGACGTCGAGCTGAGCAAGGTGGGGAGCGGCGCGCAAGCCGTGCCGGTCCTGCAGGCAGGGAAGCTCGAGATCGTGCTCAGCAACACTATTACCACCCTGCAGGCCATCGAGGCCGGGCTCGATGCCGTGATCGTGGCGCCGAGCGCAGTCGTGCGCAGCGCGCCCCCGGACACCACGAGCGCGGTCCTCGTGCGCAAGGGCGGCGACATCAAGACGCCGAAAGACCTCGAAGGCAAGCGTTTCGCCGTAAACGTGATCAACAGCACCGCCTGGCTGTATGCCGTCGCTTTTCTCGACAAGCACGGGATCAGCCGCAGCAAGGTGCGCTTCGTGGAGGTGCCGTTTCCCCAGATGAACGACCCGCTGATCAACGGCCAGCTCGATGCGATCGGCCAGGTGGAGCCGTTCCGCACCATCGCCGAAGGCACCGGCAAGGTCGATATCCTCGGCTGGACCTATGTCGAGGTGCAGCCCAACGCCGACGTGACGCAGTACCTCGCGTTGCGCTCCTGGGTGGACAAGCACCGCAGCGCCGCGGTCAAGTTCGCGCGCGCGGTCATCCAGGGGTCCAAGTACCTGAACGAAAACGAGGCGGCTGCGCGCGAGGCCAACCTGCAGTTCACCAACCTGAACCCCGCCCTGAAAGACAAGGTCATGCTGCCCCGTTTCGGCACCGAGGTGAGCGGAGCCGAGGTGCGCAAGACCATGGACCTGATGCTGAAGTACGGCCTGCTGAAGAAGCGCGTCGACGTCTCCAAGCACATCCTGAGGATGAAATAGCAGGACGGTGACGAGCTCCACGGCGGCCTACCTGTGCGCCCGCGGCGTGCGCAAGGCCTATGCGGCCCCGGGCGGCAGCACGGTCGCGCTGTCGGGCGTTGACGTCGACATCGAGCGCGGGACCTTCGTTTCCATCATCGGCCCCTCGGGCTGCGGAAAATCGACCCTCCTGCAAATCATCGCCGGCCTCGTTCCGGCGAGCGGCGGCGAGATTTTTCTCAACGGGCGCAAGGTCGAGGAGCCGCCGCCCCCGGTCATTTACGTGTTTCAGCAGTACCAGCGGTCGCTGTTTCCGTGGAAGACGGTCCAGCGCAACGTGGCCTACGGGCTCGAGAACCGGGGAGCGTACGACGCGGCGGAAATCGAGAGGCGCACGCGCGAATTGATCCGGCTCGTGAAGCTCTCCGGTTTCGAGAACCATTATCCCTGGCAGCTTTCGGGCGGAATGCAGCAAAGGGTCGCGATCGCGCGCGCCCTGGTGTGCCGGCCGGACGTCCTGCTCATGGACGAGCCGTTCAGCTCGGTGGACGCGCTCACCCGGGCCGGGCTGCAGGAGCTGCTGCTCCAGCTCTGGCGCGAGCTCAAGTTCACCGTCGTGTTCGTCACGCACGACGTCGACGAAGCGATCTACCTGTCGACGAGGGTCGTGGCGCTGAGCCGCGCGCCCGCGCGCGTGGCGGTCGACATCGCCATCGACCTCCCGCATCCGCGCGACCAGATCGCGACGCGCGAGCTGCCGCGCTACCTCGAATATCGCCACCGCCTGCTCGCGCAGCTCTTCGCCGAGGAAGGTCTCGAGTCGACGGCGCGGGCTGCGGCATGACGGATTCGCAACGCGTGGTTTTCTGGCGCAGCCGCTGGCTGGGCGTCGCCTTCATCGCCGCCATCCTCGCGGTCTGGGAAATCGCCTCGGCCTCCGGCATGGTGCCGTCGCTGTCCTTCCCGCGCGTCAGCGCCATCCTCGTCACCTGGTGGGAGATCCTGCGCTCCGGCGAGCTGCTGCGCGAGCTCCTTCCCAGCCTGCTTCGCATGTTCGGCGGCTACCTGGTCGGGGCCGCGCTCGGGGTGCTGATCGGCTTGCTGATGGGCTCGCTGCGCACCGTGTATTACCTCCTGGAGCCGATCACCGAGGTGCTGCGCCCGATTCCCAGCCCCGCTTATATCCCGATCGTCATCCTGTTCCTCGGCATCGACGACGAGATGAAGATATTCATGATCGCCTTCGCCTCCTTCTTCCCGGTGCTTCTCAATACTTACAGCGGCGTGCGCGCGGTCGATCCGGTCCAGGTGCAGACGGCGCGCACGTTCGGCGTGAAGGGCCGCAAGCTTCTTTGGCAGATCGTGCTGCCCTCCGCCGCGCCCTTTATCTTCACCGGCATGCGGATCAGCCTGGCGGTGGCGCTGATCGTGATGGTCATCAGCGAGATGGTGGCGGCGAGCAACGGCATCGGCTATTTCATTCTCGCCGCGCAGCGCGGCTTCAAGATCCAGGAGATGTACGCCGGAGTCTTCACCCTCGCCGTCGTCGGCTATAGCTTCAACCGCCTGTTCCTGCTGATCGAGAACCAGGTCCTCGCCTGGCACTACGGCCACACGCAGCAGCAGCGCAACTGAGGCGGCGAAACGTTGGACACCGGGTTTGTCGTTGCAGTCGATGTCGGAGGCACATGCACCGACTGCGTCGTATTCCGGCCGGGCGAGCCCTTGCGGATCGGCAAGAGCCTCTCCACGCCGCCTGATTTTGCGCACGGCGTGATGGACGCGGTTCGCTCCGCCGCGCTCTCGATGGGACTCGAGCTGGAGGCCTTGCTGGGCGAGACGGCGTTGTTTCTTCACGGCTCGACGGTGGTCGACAATGCGCTCCTCACCAAAGAGGGAGCGCCGACAGGCCTTGTCACCACCGCCGGCTTCGAAGACACGCTGTTGATGACCCGCGGCGCCTACGGGCGCTGGTCCGGGCAGCCCGAGGAAGTCATCAAGCACCCCGTGGCCACCGACCGGCCCTCGCCCCTGGTGCCGCGCACGCGAATCTTCGGCGTGAGGGAGCGGGTCGACAAGAACGGAGAAGTGCTCGAGACGCTCGACGAGCCGTCGGTGGAAGCGGCGGTTGGCGCGTTACTGCGCCAAGGCGTGCGCGCCGTCGCCGTGTGCCTGCTGTGGTCGTTCCGCAACCCGGCGCACGAGCGTCGCGTGAGGGAGATCATCCGCCGGATGGATGCGACGGTGGAAGTATCGATCTCCTCGGAGGTCGCCCCGGTGCCCGGCGAATACGAGCGCAGCTCGACCACCGTCATCAATGCCTATGCCGCGGGCGTGACGCGGGCCTACCTCGAGGAGCTGAGCAAGCTCCTGTCGCGCGCGCGATATGGCGGCGAGCTGCTTGTCATGCAGGGCTATGGCGGCCTGGTACCTGTCGCCGAAGCGGCGAAGCGCCCGGTCGGCATGATCGAGTGCGGGCCCGCGGCCGGCATGATAGGCGCACGTTTCCTGGGCGACGTACTGGGCGACGCGGACATCATTGCCGCCGACATGGGCGGCACCACGTTCAAGGTCGGCGTCATCTCCGGCGGAGAGCTCGATTACGCGCGCGAGCCCCTGGTCGATCGCTATCACTACATCGCTGCAAAGCTCGAGCTCGTCTCCATCGGCGCGGGCGGCGGCAGCATCGTGACGATAGAGCCCCATACCCGGCGTCCCAAGGTCGGACCGCGCAGCGCAGGCTCGCGTCCCGGCCCGGTGTGCTACGGCCGCGGTGGCGCGGAGCCGACGCTGACCGACGTCGCCGCCATAATCGGCTACATGGATCCGCGCACGTTTCTCGGCGGCGCGCTTCCCCTGGATATCGAAGCGGCGCGCCGCGTGTTCGAGCACAAGGTCGCGCGGCCGCTCGGCATGGAAGTGGAAGAAGCGGCGATAGGCATCTACCGCATCGCTTGCGCGCAATTGTCCGATCTGGTGCGCAGCGTGACCGTGGAACGGGGCCTCGATCCGCGCGAGTTCGTATTGCACGCGTTCGGCGGCAGCTGCGGGCTGTTCGCGGGGGCATTCGCGCGCGAGCTCGGCATCGAGCGCGTGCTCATCCCTTTCACCGCCTCGGTGAACTGCGCGTTCGGCATGGTGACCGCGGACGTCGTGCACAACTACGCGGTGGTTCAGCCCGTGGCTGCACCGGTAGCCGCCGAATCGATCAACGGCATCCTCCAGCCCATGGCCGAGCAGGCGCTGCGCCAGCTTGCCGCCGAAGGATTTGCGCCGGAGGCAGTGCGGCTGAAATGGGCGGTGGACCTGCGCTACCGGAGGCAGGTGCACCAAGTGACGACGCCGCTGCGCCTCAGCGGGTCCGCCGTATCCGGCTTGCCCGTAACCGAGGAGGCAGCCCAGAGGCTGCTCAACGACTTCGAGCAGCTCTACGAGATGCGCTACGGGCGCGGTTCGGCGTTTCGCGCCGCGGGCATCGAGCTCGTGACTTTCCGCCTCACGGCGAGCGGCTTGATGCGCCGCCCCGACAGCCGGCCCGAGCCGTCAGGCAGCGAGGACGCGACCGCGGCGCAGATGGGCGAGCGCGCCATTTTCGTGGAAAGCGCCAGCGGCTTGCGCCCGGCTCGCACCTACGACTTTGCGCGTCTGCGGCCGGGGAATCGCGTCCCCGGTCCGGCGGTCGTGCACTCGGCGATCACCACCCTGGTCGTCCCCGCGGGGCAGCGCGCGCACATGGACGGCTACCGCAATCTCGTGCTTACTGCCGGCTGACCATCGCCATGGATCCCGTCACTTTCGAAATCATCCGCCACCGGCTGTTCCGCGTCGTAGAAGAGGCGGTCATTACCCTGAAGAACGTGTCGGGGAGCCCGACCACGAACGAGGGTCACGACCTGATGGTTTCGCTCTATACGGCGTCCGGCGGCCTGCTGATGGGCGGGGTCGGCTTTCTGCATCACCTCAGCAGCGCGTCCGAGGCCTGCAAGGCGATCATCCGCCGCTTCGGCGCGTCGGTCTCCGCCGGGGACGTTTACTTGCTGAACGATCCGTATACGGCGGCGCTGCATACCTCGGACGTATACCTGATCGCACCGATCCACTACCAGGGCGAGCGGGTCGCCTGGTCGGCGTGCTTCGTGCACGTCAACGATATCGGGGCGATGAATCCCGGCGGCTTCTCTCCGGAGGCGCGCGACATATTCCACGAGGGGTTTTCCTCGCCCGGCTTGCGTATCGTGCAGCGCGGTGAATTGTGCGAGGACGTGCTCGATACGCTGCTCAACATGGTGCGCTCCCCGGAGATGGTGGGCCTCGACCTGCGCTCCATGATCGCCTGCAATCACGTGGCGGCCGAACGCATGTGCGCGCTTCTCGATCGTTACGGCGCGCCGGCGCTGGCGGAAGTCGGCAACACGCTCATCGAGCAGTCCGAGCAGCTGCTGCGCCAACGACTCTCGGAGCTGCCCAACGGCCGCTGGCACGCGCGCCAGTACATGGACGTCGAGGGCAAGCCGGTCACGATCCAGCTCGCGATGACGAAGAAGGGCGATGCGCTGGTATTCGATTTCACGGGCTCGAGCCCGCAGCTCGACCGCGGGGTCAACTGCACCCGCTGGGCCACCTGGGGCGGGCTGCTTGCGCCGCTGTATCCGACGCTGTGCAACGACATGACGTGGAACGAGGGCATCCTGCGGCCGGTCAGCATGATCGCCCCCGAAGGCACGGTGGTGAACTGCGTGCGTCCCGCTCCCGTATCGATCGCCACCACGGCAGCCGTGCAGGCGGTCAACAATGCTTCGCTGCTTTGTATTTCCAAGATGCTGGCCGCGAGCCCCGACTACGCGTCCGAGGCGACCGCCGTATGGCACGGAAGCCATCTGTGCCTCTACCTCTTCTGCCGGAACGCGCGCGGCGATACCGTCATCGGCTCGACGACGGAAACGTTCGCCGGCTCGGGCGGAGCGCGCTGGCAGCGCGACGGCATGGACGTCGGCGGCGAAATCCCGAACCCGATATCCCGCATGGCCAACGTCGAGACCAACGAAGCGATGTTTCCGATCCGCTACCTGTTTCGCCGGCGCATGCGCGATTCGGGAGGCGCGGGCGAGTTCCGCGGCGGCACGGGCGGCGAATACGCGATCGTGCCGCACGGCGCCCTGGAGGACACCGTGGGCTTCGTGGTGAGCGGCAAAGGTGTCGAGTTTCCGATGGGACACGGCCTGGGCGGCGGATACCCGGGGGCTCCCGGGCGCTATGTCATCGTGCGCGGCGGGGGCGATGGTCCAGGGGCGCCGCTCGCGCTGGAGGAGATGGCCGATGCGCGCCAAGAGGTTAACTGGGGCGTGTACTCACTGCGAGGCAAGGACGTGCTCTACGTGCGCTGGAACGGCGCCGGCGGTATCGGCGATCCGATGCGGCGCGCGCCGGAAGCGGTGGCCGCCGATGTGCGCGAAGGCGTGGTTTCCGTGGAAGCCGCGCGCAAGCTTTACGGCGTTGCACTGACCCCCGCGCTCGAGGTCGACGCGGCCGCCACGCAGGCGTTGCGCCGCGGGCGCTGCAACGGCTCGTCGCAGCGCTCGAAAACCATGCTGCCCCGGACATGCCGCTCGTGCGGCTATAGCGAACCGGCGGGTAATTTCCGCATCGTTGAGCGCCTCATGCGCGAGCTGGGCTCTGTTTACACTACAGGGGCGCATACCCTGCTGCGCGAAGTGAGGTGTCCCGCCTGCGGCGAGGCGATCGATGCCCAGGTCGCAGCCCGGGGAGACCCGCCGATCATTGACGAGGTGAGCCAGACATGAACGCCGTGCTTTCGGACAAAACCAGATACGTCCCCGCGCCGCCGGGGGAATCGCCCACCGTCGTCGTGGCGGCCACTCCGGAACCGCTCGAGCTGCCGCTGCGCAAGACCGCCGTCATTGTGGTCGACATGCAGAACGCTTACGCATCGCCGGGCGGCTATCGGCATCTCGCCGGCAAGGACGTCGGACCGGCGCGCCTCGTGATCGACAACGCCAAGACAGTGCTCGCGAGCGCCCGCCGCGCCGGCGTCAGCGTCGTGTATCTGCAGAACGGCTGGGATGCCGCCCTGAAGACCGCGGGCGGTCCGCAATCTCCGAACTGGTACAAGTCGAACCCGCTCAAGCTGATGCGCGAGCGCCCCGAGCTCGCCGGGAAGATCCTCACGCACGGCTCCTGGGACTACGAGTTCGTCGCCGGCCTGGAGCCGGCAGAAGGCGATTTCATCGTGCCGAAGGCCCGCTACAGCGGCTTTTGCGGGACCGACCTCGACAACATCCTGCGCGCGCGCTCGATTCGCTATCTTGTCTTCATCGGCATTGCGTCGAACGTCTGCGTCGAATCCACGCTGCGCGACGCGTATTTCCGCGAGTACTTCTGCCTGTTCGTGCGCGACGCCGCGCAGCAGTCGGGCCCGGCCTTCATCCAGGACGCGGTGGTTTACAACGTAGAGACCTTCCTTGGCTGGGTCACCGAGACGAGCGCGCTTTGCGGCGCGCTCGATGGCGCAGCGCGTTCCGGCGACTGAGGAGAGTATTGGAAGGCCTGCTCGGATCGAGCACTTTCTTCGCGGTTTCGATGCCTGCCACGGGCAATCCGGCGGGGTCGAGCAAGCCGATCTGCACCAGCACCGAGGCCTGGTCCCAATAGATGTGCTCGTGCACCAGCTTGTCGCCGCGGAACGTGATGATGCCGACGATCGGGACCTCGACGTAGCGCCCGGTCGGCGGGATTCCCGGCAGCATCCAGTCGATCTCGACGTCGTGAGTGAAGCAAAGCACGCCTTCGTTGACCACGCGATCGGCGCCGACAGTGCGCGAAACCGGGATGTTCTTCATGTCCTTGGGCGACTTGGGAATGAAGTGATTCTTGTAGAAGCGGTGCAGGTCCGCTTGCCCGAATCCCCCGGTCATCGTGGGGATGTGATTGACATAGGGCTCCTCGACCATGGTGCGCAGGGTCGCGTCCGCGTCCCGGATGTCGAACTCGCAGGCCCTGTGCCGCTCCCACAAGGCGGATAGATCGAAGCGAGGGCCGAGCACCTTGCGCAAGAGCGCCAGCGTGCGCGTGTAGGCCATGTTTGCCGCAACCCCGCGCTCGGCATCCCGATAGACATAAAGCTCGGCATCTTTGCGTTCCGAGATCGCGCGCGCGATGCGCTGAAGCGCTTCCGCGGATACCAGGGAATCGTTTTCCGCGAAATGAAGGACCGTCGCTACGCCTTCTCTACCGAGGGTCTCGATTTCGGAATCGAGGCCTTCCCCGTGGTAGCTGACCGCGCACTCGGCACCGCAAGCCGCTGCGCCCGCGACGGCGAGCCGTCCTCCCATGCCGAACCCCAGGATGCCGACACGCCCTTTGAAGCTGGGAGATTCGCGGATCGCTCTGCCGGCGGCCGCAATACGCGCTTCGAGAGGATCGGACAGATCCGGCATGAGAACGGTATAGCCTTCCTCCGCCATCAAGTCGGCAAAGGCCAGCACATCCGCGCTTACGCCGGACGCGTCATGACATACCAGCAGGCCCGGTCCGCTGCCTTTCGGCGCAGATCGGTACGCGCGGAACGCCTGACCGTCCTGCGCCGGTACGCTGATCCACTCGCCCTTCATCGTTTTTCCACTCCCCTGAGAGGCGTGCGCGATTCGGTGTTGAGCCGGGCCGTAAGCCGGCTCAACAGCGCCATGAACAGCTTGCGCTCCTTGGCATTGAAGGGCGAAAGCAGCCGCGTCGAGATGCGATGCATGGCGAGCGCGGCGCGCCTGAGCACCGCGGCGCCCTGCGGAGTCAGCACGAGCGCCTTGTTTCGGCGATTGTCGTGCGAGCTGCCGCGACGCAGCAAGCCACGGGCTTCGAGGCCCTTGACGACCTGTCCGATCGTCGCGCGATCGAAGCCGAGCAGCCGCGCGACGTCGGACTGGCTCAATCCCGGGTGCTGGCCCGCGGCGATCAGCACGCCGTGCTGGGGCGGCGTGAGACCGGTCTTCTCGCACTCCTGCATGAAGATGCTCACCGCGATCTGGTGGCCGCGGCGAAGCAGAAAACCGGGCCGTGAGTACAGTTTTTGCAGCGCCTTCGCGTTGACACCGGATGGGGTGGCTGACATGTTGAATTAATTGTAAGCTCACTGACAAAGCGCAAATTCATGGTCGAGGAGACATGGATAAGGATACGGCCGAGATCCTGATTCGCACCGGACCGGGCACGCCGATGGGCAAGCTGATGCGCCGGTACTGGGTGCCGGCGTTGCTTTGCAGCGAGATTCCGGAGCCCGACTGCCCGCCGGTGCGCGTCAAGCTGTTGGGCGAGCGCTTGCTCGCCTTCCGGGACACCCAGGGCCGGCCCGGGCTCGTCGAGGAGTTTTGCGCTCACCGGGGGGCATCGCTGTTCCTGGGCCGGAACGAGGAAGGCGGCATCCGCTGCTCGTATCACGGCTGGAAGTACGACATCAACGGCCGATGCCTCGAGCTTCCGTCCGCGCCGCAGATCGCGCCGAAGGTGCGCATCAAGGCGTATCCGTGCGTCGAACGAGGAGACATCGTCTGGGCCTACATGGGCCCGGCCGAAAGACGGCCCGAGCCGCCGGAGCTCGAGTGGTGCCTCGTCCTGCCGAGCCATCGCTACGTAAGCAAGCGGCTGCAGCAATGCGGTTACCTGCAAGCCATGGAAGGCGGCATCGACACGACGCACGCATCCTGGGTGCACCGCTACGAGCTCGATACCGATCCGATGCACAAGCAGGCGGCGGCGAACAAATACATCAAGGCAGACCGCAACGCGGTATTCGATATCGAGGAAGTCCCGCATGGCTTGACGATCTTCGGCCGGCGCAACGGGGAGCCGGACTCGTATTACTGGCGCATTACGCAATGGGTTTTCCCCTGGTACACGCTGATTCCGCCCTTCGGACCGCACGCGCTGGGCGCGCATATCTGGGTGCCTGTCGACGACGCAAACTGCTGGGCGTGGAACATCAACTTCTTCCCGGACAAGCCGCTTCCGGAGGACGAGCTCAGGGCGATGAAGGAGGGCAAGGGTATCCACTGCCGGTACGTACCCGGCACGTTCGTGCCTGCGGCGAATCCCGACAACGACTGGCTCGTCGACCGCTCGGCGCAGAAGAACGGGCGCTCCTTCAGCGGCGTGGAAGGCTTTGCGATACAGGACGCCTCGCTTCAGGAGAGCATGGGGCCGATTCAGGACTATTCCCGCGAGTCGCTCGTGCCGACGGACAAGGCCATCGTGATGGCGCGCCGCAGGCTCGCCCGGGCGGTGCAGGACCTGGAAAAAGGAATCGAGCCGCCCGCGCTCGATCCCGGGAGCCAGCGGGTACGCTCGGCTTCCGTGCTGCTGGACCGCTCGATAAAGGCTCATGAGTGGTCCAGGACGGCTTTAGGCGATATTCAAAAAGAACCGATCTACACGGTTTGACGATGAGGAGGAGGACATGGAAAGGCTACGAGCGCTCGCGCGCGCACTGATTCTCGTTACGTTGGCGCTGAGCGGCTCTGCGCTCGCGCAGGATTGGCGGCCGCCCGGCCCGGTGCGGCTGATCGTGCCGGTCGTCGGCGGCACCGTCGATGTGCTCGCGCGTCTCGCCGCACCGCATCTTCAAGAGGCGTTCGGGCAGCCGGTCATTGTGGAGAACAAGGGCGGCGCCGGCGGCACCATCGGCACCGATATCGTGGCCAAGGCGGCGCCCGACGGGCAGACCCTCCTGGTCGGCTACACGGCGCCGATAACGGTCAACGTCACGCTTTTCGACAAGCTGCCGTACGATCCGCAGAAGGATCTGGCGCCCATCACGCTTGCCGTCACGACCCAGCAGCTCCTCGCCGTGAATCCCAGCGTGCCGGCGAATTCCCTGGAAGAGCTTGTCCGGTATGCCAAGGAGCACCCCGGGCAGCTGAACTATGGCTCGATTTCGATCGGCAGCGCTTCGCATCTCACCATGGAGATGTTCAAGTCCGCGGCCGGCATAAATCTCGTGCATGTGCCTTACAAGGGATCGGCGCCGGCAGTGGCGGACTTGCTCGCCGGGAACGTCCAGGCGGCGTTTCTCGTGCCCGGGAACGTGCTGCCGCTGCTCAAGGCGGGGAAGGTCAAGGTGCTCGCCTCCACGGGCAAGAAACGCTTCGCCGCGACCCCGGAGACGCCGACGATCATTGAATCGGGCTTCAGGGACTTCGAAGCGGTCGCCTGGATCGGTTTTCTCGCCCCGGGCGGCACGCCGCAACCGATCATCGAGCGTTATCACCGCGAGCTGGTGAGAATTCTCAACATTCCGGAAGTGCGCCAGCGCCTCACCGACATTCAGTTCGAGATCGTGGCGAGCACGCCGCAGGAATTTGCCGAATACATCCGCTGGGAAACGCCGCGGTGGGCGAAGGTCATTCGAGAGACCGGCGCGAAGGCGAGCCAATGACGCAAGCCTCTCTTCTTCCGCATCCTTCCGCTCTGCTCGACGCAAAGCGCCTCGAGCTCATCAAGGGCTACCGCGTCCACGAAATGCGCACTCCAGCGCGTCCGGTCAAGGTCATTACGCCCTCGCAGACCATAGGCCCGTTTTTCTCTCCGCAGATCATCCGGCCGGGGGACGACGATCTCGCCTGCCTGGCGCCCGGAGCTGCCAGAGCGCAGGGAACGCCGATCGTCATGACCGGCCGCGTCACCGACGAGGACGGCCGCCCGGTGCGCAAGGCGCTCATCGAGGTCTGGCAGGCGAACAAATGGGGGAAGTACGACCATCCCGACGACATCACCGATGCGCCGCTCGACCCCAACTTCAAGGGATGGGGGCGCATGCTCACCGATACGGACGGGCGGTATCGGCTCCGGTCGATAAAGCCGGGGCCTTATCCGAATCCCGGGTACGACAATTGGATGCGCCCGCCCCACATCCACTATTCCATTTTCGCCGCGGGTCTCATGCAGCGGCTGATCACCCAGGTTTATTTCCCCGGGGAGCCGCTGAACGACATCGACCCGATACTGAACGGCATCGAAGACCTGGAGGCGCGCGCTTCGCTTATCGCGGTGCCGCAGCCGGCCGAGCGCAATGGCGCGCTCGCGTTCGAGTTCGACATCGTCCTGCGCGGCAAAGCCGAGACGCCGTTCTTTGTCGACGCCTAGCTGCCTGGGGCCTCGCCCTGCGCGCTCGAGACCGGCATGGCGCCCGCCGGCCGGCGCCTGGGACACGCATTTTCACGTCCTCGGGCCGCAGCAGCGCTTTGCCTACGCGCCGACGCGAAAGTACACGCCTCCCGATGCGCCGCTCGAGGAGGCGCTGCGGCTGCACGATTCGCTCGGGATCGCGCGCGGCCTTGTGGTGCACGCAAACACTTACGGCTTCGACAATCGCGTGGACCTCGATGCGGTCGCTCGGTCCGGCGGCCGCTATCTCGCCGTGGTACGCCTCGATGGTTCGGCGAGCGAAGCGGGCTGCAAGGCCCTGCATGCTGCAGGCGCGCGCGGGGTGCGTTTTGCGTTCAACCCGCAGCACGGCGGAACGCTCGATCTAGCCACCTTCGACCACGTCCTGAAATGCATCGAGCCCCTGGACTGGTTCGTGGAGCTTCATTTCGAAGGCTCGGCGTTACCCGAGCTCAAGCGATGGCTCGAGAGCATTCCGGCTCGCCTGGTCATCGACCATTTTGGCCGCATAGACCCTCGCCTGGGCCTGGACCAGGACGCTTTCCGCGTCCTCTCGGACCTGGCAAAGCGCGACAACGTCTGGATAAAAATCAGCGGCGCCGACCGAATCTCGCACACCGGGCACCCTTATTCGGACGTCGCGCCGTTCGCGCGAAGACTCGCCGAAGTTGCGGCCGACCGATTGCTGTGGGGGAGCGACTGGCCGCACACGGGGGTGTTCGACCCCAGCCGCATGCCCGACGACGGCATGCTCGTCGAAGCCTTGGCAGGGCTGGTGCCCGATGAGGCAGTCCGCAACCGGATTCTCGTGGACAACGTGCTGCAGCTCGTTGGGCTACCGACCCACTAAATACCTACGAGCCGTTGCGCCCGAACTCGATGAGCTGTGCGCGGCCGACGAGCAGCGGGTCCACCAGGCCGGTGCGCTCGAGGTCCTTCTTCGCGTAGGGCAGGCGGTGCAAGAGGTAGCGCATCGCGTTCAGGCGCGCGCGCTTCTTGCAATCGGACTTGATCACCGTCCACGGCGCATCGGCGGTGTCGGTGTGGAAGAACATCGCTTCCTTGGCGCGCGTGTACTCGTCCCACTTGTCGAGCGAATCCTTGTCCACCGGCGAGAGCTTCCACTGCTTGAGCGGGTGCGCCTCGCGCTCCTTGAAGCGCCGGCGCTGCTCGTGGCGGCTCACCGAGAACCAGAACTTGACGAGGTGGATGCCCTGGCGCACGAGCATCCTCTCGAACTCGGGCGCCTGGCGCATGAACTCGGCGTATTCCTTGCGGCTGCAGAAGCCCATCACGCGCTCGACGCCGGCGCGGTTGTACCAGGAGCGGTCGAAGAGCACGATCTCGCCCGCGCCCGGGAGGTGCTGCACGTAGCGCTGGAAGTACCACTGGCTTTTCTCGACGTCGCTCGGCGTGCCCAGGGCCACGACGCGCGCGCCGCGCGGATTCATGTGCTCCATGAAGCGCCGGATCGTGCCGCCCTTGCCGGCGGCGTCGCGCCCCTCGAAAAGCACGATCACGCGCTGGCCGGTTTCCTTCACCCACGCCTGGAGCTTGAGCAGCTCGACCTGCAGGCCGAACTTCTGCCGCTCGTAGCTCTTCCTCGAGAGCAGGTTCTTGTACGGGTAGCCGCCGTCCTTCCAGTTCGCAGAAAGCTCGCGGTCGGCCTCGTAGCGCGAAAGCTTGGCGAGGTCGCGGTGCTGCCGGATGACGTTGCGCAGCACGCGCACCGCGTCGGCGGGCGCGGTGCCCTGGAGAAGATTGCGGATCGCGTCGGCCTGCTGCTCGTCCGCGGCGGCCTGCGCTTCGTGGGTGATGAGCTGCTCGAGGGGAGCGCCTTTGAGGACCGGCCGATCGCCTTGCACCGCCGCTGCCGGGTCGCGCTTCATGAGCCATTCCCCAAGATGGAAAGGATTCATCGTGGCAAGCGGCCGCGGGGGGAGGCTTGATTCAGGTCAGACTGGAGGCGCGTAAGGGCGGGCGGAATAGAACTGATACTCAATGAAGCTTGTTTTTGCACCATACTTGAGCTCCCTTCGGGCGGGGCTCCCATGATCGATCTCTACGACATCCGCTACGTGCGCATCGGGACTTCGAACCTGTCGCATGCGATCGAGTACGCAACCAGGATCGTCGGCCTTCAGCTCGCGCGGCGCGAGGGAAAGTATGCGTATTTTCGCAGCGACAATGCCGCCGGGCGCGGCGGCGCGAGGGACCACACGCTGGTGTACTTCGAAGGCGACCCGACCGACCACGCGGTCGGGTTCGATTTGCGCAGCGCATCCGAGCTCGACAAGGTCGCCGCCCAGCTCGAGAAGGCCGGCCACCCGGTGCAGTACGGCAGCCGCGAGCAGTGCGAGATGCGCGCCGTCGAAGCGTTCATCGCGTTTCGCGACCCGAGCGGCAACAAGATCGAAATCGTCGCGAAGCCGTTCCAGACGGGCGAGCGGCCGTTTCCCGCGCGCGATGCCGGCATCACGCATTTCAGCCACATCGGCCTGCGCACGCTGGACGCCAAGCGCGACGAGCTTTTCTGGACGACGGCGATGAACGCGCGCGTCTCCGACTGGATCGGCGACGCGGCGCTGCTGCGGATCAACACCGTGCATCACAGCCTGGCGCTCTTCCCTTCTCGTTACCCGGGCGTGCAGCACATCAACCACCAGGTCCGGGACATCGACGACGTCATGCGCTCGTACTACTTCCTGCAGGAAAAGGGCGTGAAGATGGTCTTCGGTCCCGGCCGCCACCCGACCTCGTCGACGTGCTTTCTCTACTTCGAGGGTCCGGACCGCATGGTCTACGAGTACTCCGTCGGCGTGAAGCACATCGATCCGAAGGACGAGGAAAGCTACCGGCCGCGGCGCTTCCCGTTCGCACCGGAGTCCTTCTGCATGTGGGGCTCGCGCCCGGACATACCCGAGTTCCGCAAGGAGAGCGACGCGGAGCGCGCGAGAAGCGCCCACTAGCGGGCGCGCGTTCCTGACGGTGCGCCTCAGTCTCCGTTAAGACTGTTGCAAGGCCCGCCGCCGATAATCGCCGCACAAATCGAAAACGCGGCTGCCCGGATGGCCGCACTATTTGAGGCGGCCTTCCTTTGCATAGATTTCTGGTGTTGTCGCTCTTGCTGTTGCCGGTGGTATCGCAGGGCGCGTTCGGCGCCGGCGGTCCGCTCGGCATCGACCATAACGTCACGCTCGATAACGACGGCGTGACGTTGCGCCGCTTCCAGCTTTGGGTGGAAGACGGCGTGGTCCTCGGCCTCGGAATGGGCGCGCTGTGGTACGGCGGCGAAAGCCGCATCGGCAACACGTACTGGCGCGCAGTCGACGCGGCCGTCCTCGGCGGCATTGCATCGACGGCGCTCAAATATACGTTCACGAGAGCGCGCCCCATCGAGACCCACAAGCCGAACGACTGGTTCCAGGGGAAGGGGCACTACAGTTTCCCGAGCGGCGAGGTGACCTTGATGAGCGCGGCCGTGACGCCGTTCATCCTCGAGTACAAGAACGATCACCCGTCCGTCTGGGCGCTCGAGCTCCTGCCCGCCTACGATGCCGTCGCGAGACTCAAAGTCGGCGGGCACTGGCAGACCGACGTGCTCGCGGGCTTCGCGCTCGGCTCGGCGACCGGCTACCTCGCTTACCAGCGCGACAGCCCGTTCATCCTGGAGAAGCTGCCGCACGGATTCATGGTCGGGGTAAAGGCGAGCTTCTAGGCCGGGCACGACACTTGCAGCGGGCTCATATCGGGGCGCGACCCGGTAGGTAGTCGCAACCAGTCGGCGGTACACGGCAAGCCTACGGGGGAGCGCCCCTTCTCACTGGCACGGAGGTGCTTATGCGAGTAGCCGAAGCGATGAGCCGCGACGTTTGCGTCGCGAGCCCGAATCAAAGCATTTGCGAGGTTGCCTGCAGCATGGCGCAGATCGACGCGGGCGCGATCCCGGTCGGAGACAACGACCGCCTGGTCGGGATGATCACCGACCGCGACATCGCGGTGCGCGCCGTGGCGGCAGGCAAGGGCCCCGACACCCCGGTGCGCGACGTGATGACGCGCGACATCAAGTACTGCTTCGAGGACGAAGGCCTCGACCACGTGGCGAGGAACATGGCCGAGCAGCGCGTGCGCCGGCTGCCGGTGCTCAGCCGCGAGATGCGCCTGGTCGGAATCCTGTCGCTGGGCGATATCGCGCTCAAGCAAGGCAGGAAGGCGGCGGGCGAAGCGGTCAGCGGCGTTTCGCGGCCGGGCGGGCCGCACTCGCAAAGCGCGGCCTGAAGCCGATTACCAGGTCGCCAGGCCCGTCGTTCCTGTTGTCCCGGGCCCGTCGGCTGCGATCCGGAGAAACTCCGACTCCCGGGTTTCGAGCATCAATTTCTGCGCGAGCATGACCGCTGGCGTGGGCAGCGTGCCCGCCGGCGCGGCGCAGAGCCGGCCGCACACTGCCCCGGAGGGTCCGAGCACCTCGATGTTCGAGATGGTGCCGTAGGTAATCCTGTACAGCTGGCCGCTGGGACCCCGCACCCTGAAGGCGCTCGTTCGCGCGAACTCTGCGCGTTGCGCCGGAGCAAGGCATCGCTCGAGGAGCTTCTGGGAACGCTCGCATGCGCGGCGATCCGCGAAGAAGCCGGCGTCCATCAAAGGGTCGGCCGCGACCATGCGCTCGAGGCCGCGACGCAGGGCGCGAAATACGCGCATAGAGCCCGGGAAGATCAGCCGGCGCGGATCGGCGGGACCAGAAGCGTTTCCCTGTCCTTCGAATCGAACGCGCTCTTTTGCGCGCCGCCCCTTCCGGCCTCGCTCATGCGGAAGGCGCGGTAGCCGCGCTGCATCAGGTCGTCGAAGATGCGACGCGCGGTCTCGACCTCCTCGGGACTGTTGGCGTCCCAGGTCGTGCGGGTGTGGCCGTTGGGATCGAGCACCTTGAACTCGTTCATTGCCCCCATGGGAGCCTCCTAGCGTAGGCAAAGAGGCTTCAATAATGCTCGGGGACGGCTACTGCGTATGTCGTGGCTTTCGTCGATCGGCTGTCGCGGCTTGATCTAGGCCGAGCGCTTTAGCTTGAAGAACGCAGACGATGACGTCGTAGTCGGCGGCCACCCTCAGCCGAGCGCCTTCTGCAGCGCGTCGTCGCCGAGCTGGTCGATGAACCAGTTGGGATAGACCTTCGGCGGCGTCGTCGCCGCGTCGAGCGCGGCCACTTCTTCAGCCGCGAGCTTCATGTCGCTCGCGGCGAGGTTGTCCTCGAGCTGCTGAAGCTTGGTCGCGCCGAGGAGGATGCTCGTGACCGCTTTCTTCGATAGCAGCCACGCGAGCGCCACTTGCGCGACGGAGCCGCCGTGGCGCTTCGCGATCGGGCGCATCTGCTCGACGAGGGCGAAGCCGCGCTCCTTGTCGAAAGGAAGCAGGTCGAACCCGGAGTAGCGGTTGTCGGGATCCTTCAAGCTCTCGCGCGTGTACTTGCCGCTCAAGAAACCCGAGGCGAGCGGGCTCCACACGGTGAGGCCGAGGCCGTAGCGGCGCATCATCGGAATGACGTCGCGCTCGAGCCGCTCGCCCACCTTGTAGATCGAGGCGATGTTCTTGTTGCCCTGCGTGAAGGTCATCGCGCCGAACGCCATGCGCGAGACCGCGAGGCCGGTGCTGCCGAGGATGGCGTATTCCATGTCAGCTGCTCCCCTAGGGTCTGGTGTGGTTCAGCTTGATCGTCATGGCTGCTAGCATAAAACCTCAAGTCAACTTGAGGTCAACACCCTGGCCGCGGCTGCTCGACCCCGCATAATCTGGCGGTGAACCGGGCGAATACAACGCTGGGGGTGGCGGTGCTTGGGTCCCTCGCGCTCGTCATTTGGCTGCCGCCGATCGCCCAGGAGCTTGCGTATCACCAGTTCGCCGACCGGCGCTCTTTTTTCGGCGTGCCGAATTTCTGGGACGTCGCGTCAAGCCTGCCGTTTCTGCTCGTGGGCATTGCCGGCGTGGCGTTCTGCCGCAAGGCCGCCTGGCTCGCGTTTTTCATCGGCGTCGCCTTCGTAGCCGTCGGCTCCGGCTACTACCACTGGGATCCGACGAACGCGACGCTCGTGTGGGACCGGCTGCCGATGACGATCGCCTTCATGGGCCTTTTCGTGGCGCTGCTCGGCGAGTACATCCACCCGCGGCTCGCCGGCCTTCTTCTGTACCCGATGCTGCTGCTCGGGCTCCTCAGCGTCGGCTATTGGCACTGGACGGACGATCTGCGGTTCTACTTGTGGGTGCAGTTCATACCGCTCCTCATCGTCCCGCTCCTTATGGTTCTGTTCCGCGCCCGGTATTCGCATACCTGGCTGCTGCCGCTGGCGTTCGTCTGGTATGTGCTCGCCAAGGCCGCCGAGATCTACGACCGCGAGCTTTTCGCTCTCACGGGAAACGCATTCAGCGGCCATTCGCTCAAGCATGTGCTCGCCGCTATAGGCTGCTTAACAATTCTCTGGATGCTGCGGGCAAGGCGAATGCTGGCAGCATGAAACGGTAGATGCGGGTGCGTACGCGTAGTGGAAGAATGGCCGGTACGTTCTAATCCCGGAGCCGCCATGAAATCCTTCATCGATGTCTCGCGAGTGGTGCTCGCCGGCGCCTTGCTCGCGTTCGCCGGTTCGAGTGCCGCACAGCAGACGTTTCCCAACAAAACCATCCGGATCATCATTCCATTCTCTCCGGGCGGCACCAACGACATCCTGGCTCGCCTGCTCGCGCCGAAACTCACCGAGAGCTTGGGGCAGCAGGTCATCGTCGACAACAGGCCCGGCGGGAACACCGTCATTGCCTCCAATGAATTGCTCAAATCGCCGCCCGACGGTCACACGCTTTCGCTGCCCGGCAACTCACATGTGTTGGTGCCGCATCTGACGAAAACGCCGTTGCCGTTCGACTCCATCAAGGATTTCACGCCAGTCGCGACGCTCGCGCGCACCGGCATGTTCCTTGTCATTAATCCCTCGCTGCCGGTCAACAACGTGAGGGAGTTCATTGCCTACGCCAAGGAGAGGCCCGGGCAGCTCAATAGCGCGGCGCCCGGCGGCTCGCTGAACCAGCTCGCGACGGAACTGTTCAACAGCGCGGCAGGCGTGAAGCTGCAGCACATTCCATACAAGGGCGCGGCTCCGGCCCTGGCCGACGTGGTCGGCGGCCAGGCGCAGTTGAGCTTCCAGACGCCGGCCTCCTCGCTAGGCCATGTGCGGGCCGGCCGGCTGAAGGCGCTCGCCATCACCGGCGAGACGCCATTCGCCGATCCGAAAGTGCCGACGTTTGCCCAGGCGGGATTGCCGGGCTTCGACGTCGGACTGACCTTTGGCCTGCTTGCGCCGGGCGGCACGCCGAAGCCCATCGTCGAGCGCCTCAACCGCGAGGTCGCGAAGATCCTCGCCATGCCGGATTTTCGGGAGAAAGTCGCCGCGCAAGGGCTGGAAGTTTTTGTCTCCACGCCCGAGCAGTACAGGGCCCACCTGGTCAGCGAATCGGAGAAGTTCGCCCGCATCATCAAAGCCGCAGGCATCGAGCCGCAATGAAATGAATCCGAACCGGAAAAACATCGCCAACGTCGCTCGTCTGAACAACCTTATGGACGAGGCAGGCCTTGACGCGCTGGTGCTGCGCTCGGGCCAGAATTTCACGTATCTGTCCGGCGTCGTGTACCCCGGAACGCTGCAGCGGCATGTGGACCTCACGGACTCGACGCGTCCGGCGATCCTGGTTTGGCCGCGCCAGGGCAAGCCGGTCATCGTCGCCAATAAGACCGCGGCGGGGCTCGCCGAACGCGACGGGTGGATCGAGACCGTGGTGCTTTACGAGGCGTACGTCGATTCGGCTTACGAGAAGCTCACCGAAGTACTCCACGACGCCGGCCTATCGGCCGCCAGCATCGGATTCGAGAAGGACTACATCAGCGCGGAGCACTGGGAGGCGATCCGCAAGTATGCGCCCAAGGTGCGGATGGTGGATTGCTCGAAGCTGATGGATCGCGTGCGCTGGATCAAGACGGAAGAGGAAGTGAAGCTCATCCGGCGAGCCGCCGATCTGCTGGACGACGCATACCTCGAGGTCTTTCGCCGCATCGGGGTCGGGGACACCGAGCGCAAGATCCACGCAGACATGATGGGCACTTGCCTTCGCCTCGGGTTCGAATGGGCGCACGGAATTCTCAACGCCTTCAAGAACACCGTGCCCTATGGCGGCGAAAGCGACGTGGTAATCGAGAAGGGCGATGCGATACGCACCGACTACGTTTCGTACCTGCAGGGCTATCCCGGCCACCAGTCCCGCACTGTGATCGTCGGCGCGCCGACCGCGGAGCAGCGACGCGACTACGCGATCAACATCGACGTTCACCGCAAGACCATCGATCGGTGCCGCGCCGGGGCACGCGTCCACGACCTTTGGCAAGCCTGCATGGACGAATATAAGAAGCACGGCTGGCCGCACAACTACATGCTGATCGGCCATGGCGTCGGCCCATGGTGGCATCAGCAGGAGCCTATCTTGCGGCGCAAGAGCGAGCTGGTGCTCGAGGAAGGGATGGTGCTCGCGCTGGAGCCGCACGTGAACTTCTGGCACGTGCAGGACATGATCCTGGTGCGTAAGGGCGCGCCGGTGCTGCTCTCGCCGAAGTTCGACACCGATGAACCGTTCGTGGTGATCTGAGGGTGAGTTATCCCGCTTAAGCCTGCCGAAAGGCGGGAGCGCGATAATAGGGGGCCTTTCTCGAGGTAACTCCATGCTCAAAGGAAAAACCGCCCTGGTGACCGGCTCGACGTCGGGCATCGGGCTCGGCATCGCGACGCGCCTCGCCGCCGAGGGCGCGAACATCGTGCTGAACGGCTTCGGCGAGCCCGCGCAGATCGAGGCTGTGAGAAGGCAGTTGGAGGGCAAGCACCCCGTGCAGGTCGTCTACGACGGCGCCGACATGACCAAGCCCGACTCGATCGCGGCGATGGTCGCGGGCGCGGTGAAGAAGTTCGGCGCGGTGGACGTGCTGGTGAACAACGCCGGCATCCAGCACGTCGCGCCGGTCGACGAGTTCCCGCCCGAGAAGTGGGACGCGATCATCGCGATCAATCTCTCGTCGGCGTTCCACACCACGCGCGCGGCGTTGCCCGCGATGAAGAAGAAGCGCTGGGGGCGGATCGTGAACATCGCCTCGGCGCACGCGCTGGTGGCGAGCCCGTTCAAGTCGGCGTACGTGTCGGCGAAGCACGGGCTCGCCGGGCTCACCAAGACGGTGGCGCTCGAGGTGGCGCAGCAAGGCATCACCGTGAACGCGATCTGCCCCGGGTACGTATTGACGCCTTTGGTTGAGAGGCAGATTCCCGACACCGCCAAAGCGCGCGGCATTAGCGAGGAGCAGGTGGTCCGTGACGTGATACTCGCGGCGCAGCCGACCAAGCGCTTTGTCGGTGTGGAGGAGGTGGCGGCGCTCGCCGCGTATCTCTGCAGCGGCGCCGCGGCGTCGATCACCGGCGCGCTGCTCTCCATCGACGGCGGCTGGACGGCGGAGTGATGGCCGCTCCGGGCCAGATCGTGCTGGTGCTCCAGGGCGGCGGGGCGCTCGGCGCCTACCACGGCGGCGTCTACCAGGCGATGCACGAGGCGGGCCTCGAGCCGCAATGGGTGATCGGCACCTCGATCGGCGCGATCAACGGCGCGATCATCGCCGCCAACGCGCCGCAGGAGCGCCTGCCGCGGCTGCGCGAATTCTGGAAACGCTTCGAGCAGGGCAATGCCTTCGCCAACTTCTCCACGCTGCTTTACGGCATCCCCGGGTTCTTCGCCCCGCGCCTGCCGAACCCGGGCGGGTTGGCGGCGCCGGTCGGCGTCGATTACGCCTCGTACTACAGCACCGCGCCGCTGCGCGACACGCTGGCGGAGCTCGTGGATTTCGAACGCCTGGGAGAGCACACGCGGCTGACCATCGGCGCGGTGAAGGTGAGCAAAGGCGAGATGCGCTACTTCGACAGCCGGCACATGGAGCTCGCGCTCGAGCACGTGATGGCCTCGGGCGCGCTGCCGCCCGCCTTCGCGGCGGTGCGCATCCACGGCGAGGCGTACTGGGACGGCGGCGTCTACTCCAACACGCCGCTCGAGGTGGTGTTCGACGACGAGCCGCGGCGCGATTCGCTCATTTTCGCGGCGAACGTCTGGCAGCCGACCGGCCACGAGCCGCAGTCGATCTGGCAGGTGCTGGGCCGGCAGAAGGACATCCAGTACGCGAGCCGCGCCGACAGCCACATCGCGCGCCAGAAGCAGATCCACCACATGCGGCGCATCATCCGCGAGCTGGTGAAGAGCCTGCCGCCCGAAAAGCAGGAAACGCCGGAATGCCGCGAGCTCGCCGCCTGGGGCTGCCACACCACGATGCACGTGGCGCGCCTGCTCGCGCCGGCGCTCGCGAGCGAGGACTACTGGAAGGACATCGACTTCAGCGCCGCCGGGATCCGCGCGCGCTGGGAAGCCGGGCTTGCGGACACGCGGCGCATGATCGAGCGCGCGCCGTGGCAGGCGCCGGTCGACCCGCTGCAAGGGGTCGTCCTGCACGAGCTTTCCGCGCGCACCGGCGGCTGACTACACTTCGCTGAATGACGCCCGGACTCGGTTACGCGCTCGGCGCGATGCTGTGCTTCGGCCTCGGCGACCTGGTGTACAAGCGCGGCGCCGCGGCGGGAGCTCAGGCGCACCACTTCCTCATGGTGCAGACGTGGTTCTTCGCGCCGTCGGTGCTTCTATACGGCCTGGCGAGCGGCTCGCTGCGCTACACGCCGGGCGTATGGTGGGGCGGGCTCGCGGGGCTTTTCGTGCTGATCGGCTTCTACAACTTCGCGCACAGCCTGAAATCGGGCGCCATCAGCATCAACGCGCCGGTGTTCCGTCTGAGCTTCGCCATCACGGCGGCGCTCGCCATCGCGCTGCTCGGCGAGCCGCTGACCGCCTACAAGATCGCGGGCATCGCGCTCGCGCTGCTGGCGGCGTGGCTGCTTCTCGGCGCTCCCGCCGCCGGGGAAGCGCGCCGCGAGAGCCGCGCCTCGCTTGTGCGCGTGCTCGCCGCGACGGTCGCGGTGGGCATCGGCAATTTCATCTACAAGCTCGGCCTGCAGTCCGGCGCTACGCCCGCCGCGCTCGTCGTGATGCAGGCGGCCGTGGTGGCGCCGCTCGCCACCGCCTTCGCAGCCACGCTCGACCGCGGCATCCGGCCTACGCGCGCCGCGCTGCGCCATGCGCCGGTCGCGGCGATCGTGCTCGCCTGCGCGTTCACCTTCCTCGTCGAGAGCATCGCGCGCGGCGAGGCGAGCATCGTGGTGCCGATCGGGCAGATGGGATTCGTGGTCACGGTGCTGCTCGGATTCGTCTTCCTGCGCGAGCCGTTCACCTTGCGCAAGGGCGCGGGGCTCGCCGCGGCGCTCGCCGCGCTCGCGAGCCTCGCCTACGGATTGCCGTGAGCGCCGAGAAAGCTGCTACGCGCGGCAGATGTAGGCGACGGTGCGGATGCGCCGCTCGGCGAGGTTGCGGACCTGGTTGCGCGCCATGCGCGGATAGTCTTCGCCGAGAAAGAGCCCGGCTCTCGGGCGGCCGCCGCTTCATTCAGGTCCTAGCGAGCCAGGCGGACCGTCGATCAACGCGATGATGCGCATCGGGCCCTTGCACTTGGGGCACTCCAGCGGATCAGCCGCGCCCAGGCGGCTTTCGCTCGCGCGGCAAGCCCACTCATGGTTTCGGCGCTCGCCGCGCGTGAGGTCGGTCGATTGTGCTCCTTCCTCACCTTGGCCCGCTCTCCCCGCGCGCCGTTGGCGTACCAGCCCACGTAGCGCACCAGGTGCTTTTTCGGACGATCGGATAACGAAGTCCGACGGCCGATCGTTGACCGCCATATTCCCACGTCCTAGAGTCGTTGCAGTCCACGCCGGATCGTCGGGAGGCGCAATGGAATACGTGAAAGTCAAGTTTCCTACGCGGCGCCGCGTCTATATCGACGAAGAGGAAAACGGCTACACCAACGAAGTCCTGCGCATCGATGCCGGCACGCACGACTTCGAGCTCGGCAATCTGGCGAACTACCGGCCGGCGTCGCGCACGGTGACGGTGAAGGACACCACCGTGCTCGAGCCGCTGGAGATCGCGTTCTACCGCAAGGAAGACGAATGACCCGGGCGCGCCTCGCGGCGCGCCTCGCGCTCGCCGGCTGGGCGCTGCTCGCCGCGGCCTGCGCCTCGCTCCCGCCCGAGAACCCGCCGCTCGCCAGCTACGCGCCCGAGTCGGGCTACCGCTTCGAGCGTCTGGAGCGGGGAGACAACAGCGACGAGCTGTTCGTGATCGTCACGTTCTCCGGCGGCGGTACCCGCGCCGCCGCGCTCGCCTACGGCGTGCTCGAGGCGCTGCGCGACACGACGATCGAGTGGCAGGGCCGCAGGCGCGCGCTGCTCGACGAAGTGGACGTAATCTCGTCGATCTCCGGCGGCAGCTTTCCCGCCGCGTACTACGCGCTGCGCGGGCGGCGGATCTTCGACGAGTTCCCGGACCGCTTCCTCTACCGGCCGATCCAGACGAGCCTCGTCAGGCTCGCGCTCTGGCCGGGCAACTGGCTGAAGCTCGCCGCCCCGTCCTACGGGCGCAGCGACCTCGCCGCGGAGTTCTACGACCGCGAAGTGTTCGGCGGCGCGACTTACGCCGACGTGATCGCGCGCAACCGGCGTCCGTTCGTCGTTCTCAACGCCACCGACATGACGACCGGCACGCAGTTTCCGTTCATCCAGGACCAGTTCGATCTGATGTGCTCGGACCTCGCGGGCGTATCGCTCGCGCGCGCCGCGGCATCGTCCTCGGCGTTCCCGGGAGGGCTGACCGCGCTCACCTTCCGCAACTACGCCGGCAGCTGCCAGTACCGCCAGCCGGCCTGGGTAGCGCTCGCCGCCGCCGACCACGCCGCGCGCGTCAATCCGCGGCGCAGCGCGCGCGCCGAGAACCGCCTATCGCTCGCCGCCGATGGCCCGGCGCGGCCCTACATCCATCTCACCGACGGCGGCGTGGCGGACAACATAGGCCTGCGCGGGCCGCTCGAGGCGATCGCCTCGACAAACCACCCGTGGAGCGTGCTTCGGCTCATGAACCGGCAGCGCGTGAGCAGGCTGGTCGTGATCGTGGTGAACGCCGCCACGAATCCGGCGACCGGCCGCGACCGCAGCGCGGCGGTGCCGGGGCTCATCGACACGCTGAGCACCGCGGCCACGGTGCCGCTCGACAACTACTCGTTCGACACCGTCGAGCTGCTGCGCAGCACCGTGAGCGAGTTCGATACCGGCGCCCGCCTGGTGGAGGGATGCAACCGGCTCTCGGCCGGCAAAGGCGCGCAATGCGCGCTCGAGCTTCCGGTGCCGCACAAGGTCGAGCTCTATCCCGTCCAGGTGGCGTTCGAGTACATCGGCTCGCGCGAGGAGCGCGCCTGGTTCAAGAACCTTCCGACCAGCTTCGAGCTTCCCCGGGAGACGATCGACAAGCTGCGCGCGCTCGGGCGCCGGCTCCTCGCAGAGGACCCTCAGTTCCAGAACCTGCTGAAAGCGCTGAACGGCTGCCTCGCCGGCGGCGCCACGACCTGCTGAGTGTCACGAAGTGCGCAACCTTGGCGAATACGAGGGAGATCTGAATATCGACGAGCGCCTCGTCACGGACCTGATCGAGGCGTGCAAGGCAGTTGCCGCCGCACTCGATGAGCTCGCTCCGCCGGCATAACCGCCGTGAATTTGCGCGCTCGCCGCAAGGTCTACGCCCAGGCGTGGGCGCCGCTTCTCAAGCAGGGCGAGGACGCGCTGGTCGAGGCGAAGAAATAGTCAGGACTTCGCGCCCTTGGACATCTGGGCGAGGGTCTTCATCACCGCCTGCATGCCGTATTTCTTGACGAGCGATTCGATTCCCTCTTCCATTTCGCCGCGCGTGGGCTGCCGTTTCGCGTCTCTTTCGACCTCGCGCTCGACGTAGGTGAGCGCGTCGGTGCCGCACACCTGCACGCACATCGGCTCCTCGAGCGGCGGCACGCACTCGCACATGTCGCACTTGAGCGGCAGGCCGGAGTCGGGCTCGACGAAGTAGTCGCGCGAAGGGCACGAGGCGCCGCAGAAGCTGCACTCGCTGTATTGCTTGCCGGCGATGGTGTAGATGTGGCGGCCGTTGCATTCCGAGGGGGTGTAGTCGCCGGCGCGGATCGGCACGTACTCGTCGTTCAGCTCGTCGGAGACCACCCGGATGCGCGCCTTCGAGGGATTCACGCTGCTGTAGCGCGGGATGGCGTGAAATGCCGAGCACGCCATCTCGCAGGCGCGGCAGCCGGTGCACTTGTCGATGTCGACCCGGATCTCTTTAACAATTTTCGCGGAAAGGGAGGCGTTCACGCGGACACCTTTTCCTCAACCTTCAAGATCTCCCGCTTCTCGAGGTCGTCGGCGACATAGCCGAGGTCGAGGCTCTCGAGCTTCTCGCGGGTCGGGATGCCGTCCATGTTCCATCCCTTGAAGGCGTAGTACTTGCTGAGCAGCCCCTGCTCGTATTCCTCGTTCCTGATCGCCCAGTGGTCCTCGGGCGGGCGCTCGCTCTTGCGCCGCAGGCCTCTGCGCACGTTGATCGCGCGCACCAGGTTGCGGATGCGCTGCGCGGTCTTCCAGAGCTTGTCCTTGCTCATCTCGAAGCCGGTCGCCGCCGAGAGGATCTGCGGAAGATTGTTCATGTGGTAGGCGATGTCGCCGCCGAACTGGCCGCGGAACGAGGACACGAACCCGCAGATGCCGGTCGAGTCGTCGATGTAGTGCATCGCCTCGTTCCACTCGACGATGTCGCAGGTCGCCTGGACCGGCATGTCGTTCCTCTTCTCCCATTCCAGGAAGTACTTCTTGAATTTCTCGTCGGGCACCGCCGCCCACTTGTTGACGAACTCCTGCCGCTCGCCGGGCGTCGGCAGCGGATCCTGCGGGAAGGAGCCCTCGATCTGCGTGATGCTCATCTTCTCGCCGGTGGCGATCATGAGGAAGAACGCGGGGTTGAGCTTGCCGAGCTTGATCGGCAGCTGCTCGAATTTCTTGACGGTGTTGTGGTCGTACTTCTCGGCGCCGTTGCCGATGCGCTGCGCCGCGCGCGACACGCCGTCGGCGAGGATGTCGCCGATGCCTTCGCGGCGCACGATCTTGTCGAGCAGGTGGAAGAAGCGTCCTTTGGTATCGGCCGGCATTCCCGGGAAGTCGCTCTCGTGCAGGATGCCGGCTTCGAGGAGCTCGAGCGCGAAGGCGATCACCTGCGGCGTGGCGTAGGAGTCCACGCCGTATTCCTGCGCGACGCCGAGGATCTCGTAAGTGAAGTCGAGCTCCAGGAACGCCGCCATGTGGTAGGTGTCCTTGCCGAAGCACTTGTAGCCGAAGCGCTTGCGCCCCGGCCAGTTGATCACGTTGCGGCATTTTTTCGGGCAGTTGTAGCAGCCGGTCTGCCGGTCCATGTGGTCGTATTTCCAGCGCGTCCAGCGCTCCTGCAGCTCCTTGCTCCAGAAGTTCTTGCGGCGCACGCGCGCGTTGCCCCACGAGAAATGGTTGTGGTGGAAGCTGTCGTCCTCGTCGACCGCCATCCAGTCGCCGCAGCCCGAGCTCTCGGCGATCTTGCGGTTCATCTTCAGGGCGATATCGAAGAGCTCGGCGGGCCGCGCGAGGTTCACGTCCTTGGTGCCGCGCACCGCGATGGCCTTCAGCCGCTTGTCGCCCATGACGACGCCGACGCCGCGCGCGGCGCTCGCGTGGTTGTGGTCGATCGAGGCCATGTAGACCCGGTTTTCGCCGGCAAGCCCGATCGCGGCCACCTGGACCTTCTGGTCCTTCAATTCCTTCTTCAGCACGTCGCCGGTTTCCGCGGTGCCCATGCCGCGCAGATGCGTCGCGTCGCGGATCTCGACCTTGTCGTTGTCGATGTAGAGGTAGACGAGGTCGGGCGCCTTGCCGCGCAGGATGATCTTGTCGTAGCCGGCGTGCTTCAGCTCCGGGCCGAAAAACCCGCCGAACAGCGAATGCGACATCAGGTTGGTCTGCGGCGAGAAGCAGTTCACGCAGGTGCGGTTCGCCGAAGGAACCGGCGTGCCGTGCAGAATGCCGGTGCTGAAGATGAGCAGGTTGTCGGGCGAGAAAGGATCGGTATCGGGCGGCACGCGGTCCCACAAGAGCTTCGCCGCGGCGCCCTGGCCGCCGAGGTACATTTCGCTCGTCTTCGCATCGTTCGCGACCTTCTCGATGCTGCCGCGGGTGAGGTCGATCTCCAGGTCAAAGCCGGTGTCTGCGTATCTCATAGCGTAAAGGACCTCATCAAGACGTAGGCGGCCTGCAGCGCTGAAGTGGGGCACAGCGGGAAGCATTCCTTGCAGGTCCAGCATTCCTTGGCGGCGATTTCCGGGATGAAGCTGATCTCGCGGTGCGGCCCGCGGTCGACGAAGCCGATGGCGTTCTTTTTCTTGATCTCGTCGCAGTAGCGCACGCACAGGCCGCACAGGATGCAGAACGACGCTTCCCTCGGAAAACGGTCCTTGTCCGCGCGGTATTCGCGCGCGAGCTGCTGCAAGACGTCGGACTCCGGCGCATGCGCGAGGAGCTCTTCGGTCAGCATCTTGCGGATGCGGTCCAGTTGATTCGATTTCGTTTTGACGACCAAACCCTGCTGCACCGGGTGCGTGCATGCGGCGACCAGGCTGGTTCGGCCGCCGGCCTCGGCCTCCACCGTGCAAAGGCGGCAGCCGCCGAAAGGCTCGAGCTTCTCGTGGTGGCAGACCGTCGGAATCGGGATGCCGGCCCTCCGGGCCGCGTCGAGGATCGTCATGTCCTCGCTCGCCGCGACCTCTTTGCCGTCGATACTCAGGGAGACCTGGCTCATCGCGCGGCCTCCGCCGCCCCCCTGACAAGGGGGGAGCGAGTGAAACGAGCGGGGGGTTGGTGTTCGCGTAAAACAAAACCCCCCGTTCGCCTCCGGCTCACGCCCCCCTTATCAGGGGGGCATCTAAGAAGAAGCGTCATGCCGGCACCGGCTCCCCGGAAAATCTCCTGACCGCGTCGTACTTCGGCGGGCACACCTCGAAGCAGGTGCCGCACTTGTTGCACTTCGCCTGGTCGATGACGTGCACTTGCTTCTTCGTCCCCGAGATCGCCTCCGAGGCGCAGTTCTTGAGGCAAAGCAGGCAGCCGGTGCACGTTTCGGGATCGATGGTGTACGCGGTCAGCGCCTTGCAGAAATACGCCGGGCAGCGCTGGTCGCGGATATGGCTCTCGTATTCGTCGCGGAAGTAGCGCAGGGTGCTCAGCACCGGATTGGGCGCGCTTCTGCCCAGCGCACAGAGCGAGGCGCTGCGGGTAGTGAAGGCGAGCTCCTCGAGAAGCTCGATGTCGCCATCTTTGCCGTTGCCTTCGGTGATGTTATTGAGGATGCGGTGCATCTGCTTCACGCCCTCGCGGCACGCCGTGCACTTGCCGCACGACTCGTCGGCGAGGAAATTCAGGAAGTAGCGCGCGACGTCCACCATGCAGGTATCTTCGTCCATCACGATCATGCCGCCCGAGCCCATGATCGCGCCCGCCTTGACGAGCTCGTCGAAGTCCACCGGGATGTCGAGGTGCGCTTCGGGGATGCAGCCGCCCGCCGGGTCGCCGGTCTGCACCGCCTTGAACTTCTTGCCCTTGGGAATGCCGTCGCCGATCTTGTAGACGATGTCCCTGAGCGTCACGCCCATCGGTACTTCCACGAGCCCCGTGTTCCTGATCTTGCCGACGAGCGAAAAAATCTTCGTGCCCTTGCTTCCCTGGGTGCCGAACCGGCTGAACCAGCCGGCGCCCTTGTTGACGATGAGCGGCACGTTGGCCCAGGTCTCGACGTTGTTGATGTTCGTCGGCTTGCCCCACAGGCCGCGGATGGCGGGGTAGGGCGGCCGGGGCCGCGGCTCGCCGGGCTTGCCCTCGAGCGAAAGCAGCAGCGCCGTTTCCTCGCCGCACACGAAGGCGCCCGCGCCGCGGTGCACTCTTACGTCGAAATCGAAGCCCGAGCCGAGGATGTTGGTGCCGAGCAGGCCGTACTCCCTCGCCTGCGTGATGGCGATGCCGATGTTTTCGAGGGCGAGCGGATATTCCTGGCGCACGTAGACGTAGCCCTCGTGCGCGCCGATGGCATAGGCGCCGACGATCAGCCCTTCGAGGATCGAGTGCGGATTTCCCTCGAGCACCGCGCGGTCCATGAAAGCCCCGGGGTCGCCCTCGTCGGCATTGACGATCACGTACTTCGGCGACCCCGGGGCGTTACGCGCGGCTTCCCACTTGATGCCGGTCGGAAAGCCGGCGCCTCCCCTTCCTCGGAGCTGCGATTTCTTCACTTCCTCGACGACCTGCTCGGGCGTCATCTGGGAGAGCGCCTTCGCCAGCGCCGCATAGCCCCCGAGCGCGAGATAGTCGTCGATCGACTTCGGATCGATCTTGCGGTTGTTGCCGATGACGTTCCGCTCCTGGTAGCGGTAGAACGGAATGTCGGATTCGCGAACGGCTTCTTTTGAATAAAGCAGGCGTTCAACGACTTTTTTCTGTTTGATCGTCCTGGAGACGATCTCGCTGACGTCCCTCGGCTGCACCTGCAGGTAGCACGTCTCCTCGGGCTCGATGACGACCACCGGCCCGCGCTCGCAGAAGCCGGGGCAGCCGGTGCCTTTCACGTGCACCTCGAGCCCTTGCTTCTGCAGTTCGCTATTGAAAGAAGAGATGACTTTCGCGGCCCCGGTGGCGAGGCAGCCGGCGCCCGCGCAGATGGAGACGCGCGGCGCGTTCGGATCCCGGCCGGAGAGGATTTCCTGCCGCAGGCGCTCGAGCTCGGCGGGCGACTTAACCATATTTCTTCAGGAGCTCGGCGGCCTTGGAGGGCGCGAGCTTGCCGAGCTGTTCCTTGTCGATTTCCATCACCGGCCCGAGCGCGCAGCAGCCCAGGCAGTTCACCGTGTCCAGGCTGAACTTCATCTCGCGGTCGGTCTCGCCGGGGCGGATGCCGGTCACCTTCTCCACCACGTCCAGCACGCGCGGCGCGCCGCGCACGTGGCACGCCGTGCCCATGCAGATGTTGATTTCGTGGCGCCCCTTGGGAACCAGGCTGAAGGCCTTGTAGAAGGTCGCCACGTGCTGCACGCGGCTTAGCGGCACGTTCAGCTTCGCGGCGAGCTTCTCCAGCTCTTCCTTCGGCAGCCAGTGCAGCTCCCTCTGGATGTCGAGCAGCATCTGGATCAGCTCGCTCGCTTCGAGCTCAGGCGAGGGCATAGCGTTTCTGCTCCACGTCGAATCGGACCAGCCTTTGCCGCGCCGAGCTCTTGAGATGCTTCGCCACCTCGGAGGGCGCCATGCCGAGCGTGTCGGCGATTTCGCCGGGGGAAAGCGCCTGTGTTCCGAGCAGCACCATGATCTGGCTGACCGCGAGCTTGTCGGCGATCAGCTCGTCGACGAGCCGGTTCACCGCCTCGCTCGCGAAGAATTTCTCGTACTCGCCCTTGCTCTCGAAGCGCACGCGCAGCTTTTCGCGCTCCACGAGCTTGATGTACGGCAGCAGCTTCCTGATCGCCTCGAGCTTGAGCTTCGATACATTCTGTGGACCCAGCTCTTTCAGCCGGTTGGTGAAATCGCTCACCACCTCGGCGAAGCGCAGGCCCTGCGAGGCCGACACCCATTCGAGGCGCAGCCGCTCGGGATTCGCGCCGATGCGCTCCAGCAATTTCTTGCCCAGATGCATCATGCTCAGGGCGTCGTAGTTGCCCTCGGTGATGTAGTGGCACTCGCCGAGCCAGCAGCCGCCGACGAACACGCCGTCGTTGCCGTTGGCGAGCGCGCGCAGCACGAACTCGAGGTCCACGCGCCCCGAGCACATCAAGCGGATCACCTTGATGCCGGGCGGGTACTGGTAGCGCGAAACGCCGGCGAGGTCGGCGCCGGCATAGCTGCACCAGTTGCACAGGAACCCCAGGATGCGCGGCTTGAATTCAGGCTGCATCGATCTGGCAGAGGATCTCTTCGTTGGTGTAGTGGTTGAGATAGATGGCCCCGGTCGGGCACTTGGTGTTGCACAGGCCGTCTCCCTTGCACAGCACGGGATTGACGTTGGCCTTCTTGCCGCGCGCCGTTTCCTGGAGCTCGATGGCGTCGTACGCGCAGGCGGAGATGCACGCCTCGCAGGCCACGCAGGCGGCTTCGTCCACGTCGCACACCGCGCCGGTCGCGGTAATCGAATTCTTCGACAGCAGATTGACGACGCGGCCCGCGGCGCCGTAGGCCTGGCTGATGGTCTCGGCGAGATCCTTCGGGTAGTGCGCGGTGCCGCAGAGGAACACGCCGTCGGCGGCGAAGTCGACCGGCCGGAGCTTCACGTGCGCTTCCTGGAAGAAGCCGTCCGGGTTCAGCGGCACCTTGAAGAGCTTGGAGAGCGCCTGGCTGGTGGAGGAGGGAACGACCGCTGCAGCGAGCGCGACGAGATCCGCTTCGATTTCCAGTTTGTTGCGGAGAATCGGATCGATGACGGTGATCTTGAGCGATTTCTCAAGTGCTTCAACCGCAGGTTTTTCCTCCGGTGTGTAGCGGATGAACCGCACGCCCTTCGCTGCGGCCTCGCGGTAGTACTCTTCCCGGAAGCCGTAAGTCCGCATGTCCCTGAAGAGGACGGTGATCTCCATCCCGGGATTGAGCTGCTTGAGCAGCAGCGCGTTCTTGATCGCCTGGGCGCAGCACACGCGGCTGCAGTAGTTCCTTTCCGCCGTCCTGCAGCCCACGCACTGGATCATCACCACGCTCTGCGCGCTCGTGACCGCTTCTTCTTTCCGGGCGATGCGGCTTTCGAGCTCGAGCAGCGTGACCACGCGCCCGCTCTTCCCATAGAGATATTCGGCGGGCTTGTGCTCCTCGGCGCCGGTGGCGACGACGACCGCGCCGTGGCGGATCTCCCGGATCCTGCCTTCGCTGCGCACGCGCGTGGTGAAGTTGCCGACATAGCCGGCGACTCCCTCGACGGCCGCATCGGTGGCGACGTGCACCAGGGGATGGCGATAGACCTTGCGGACGAGCTCGGCGAGATACGCCTGGACGTCCGCGCCTTCGAGCGTGTAATGCAGCCGGCGCGCCATGCCGCCGAGGTCGGCGTCCTTTTCGACGAGAGTGACCTCGAATCCCTGCCCGGCGATGTTGAGCGCGCTCGTCATCCCGGCGACGCCGCCGCCGATGACGAGCACCGCCTTGTCGACCGGCAGATCGATTTCCTCCAGCGGCTCGAGCAGCGCGCTGCGCGCCACCGACATGCGCACGATCTCCTTCGCCTTGCGCGTCGCCTCTTCCTTCTCCTTGGAGTGCACCCACGAGCAGTGCTCGCGGATGTTCGCCATGTCGAAGAAGTACTGGTTGATGCCGCCTTCGCGCACCGTGTCGCGGAACAGCGGCTCGTGCGTGCGCGGCGTGCAGGCCGCGATCACCACGCGGTTCAGGCCCTTGTCGCGGATCGTGTCGGCGATCTGCTGCGCGTTGTCGGTCGAGCAGGCGAAGAGGCTTTCCTGCGCGTGCACGACGTTCTCGAGCTTCGAGGCGTACTCGACGACCGAAGGAACGTTCACGACCCGGCCGATGTTCGCGCCGCAATGGCAGACGAAGACGCCGACCTTGGGCTCTTCTGCCGTGACGTCGCGTTCCGGCGGATAAACGCGCTCGCGGCTCAGCTTGCCGCGTTGCGCGGCAAGGAGCTCGCCGCACAGCGCGGCGGCGCCGCTTGCCGACACCACCGACTCGGGAATGTCGGCCGGGCCCTGGAAGGCGCCGCTGACGTAGACCCCGGCGCGCGTGGTCTCGATCCGGTTGAGCGGATCGGTTTTGCAGAACCCGCGCGCATCGAGCTCGATGCCGAACTTCGCGGCAAGCTCGGGAGCGTCTTTCGGCGGCGTCAATCCGACCGAGAGCACCACGAGCTCGAATTCCTCTTCCTTCACGCCTTCGCCGTCGGTCGAGTAGCGGAGGGTGATGTTCCTGCTGTCCGCAATCTCCTTGCCGATCGACACGTAGCTGCGGATGAAGCGCACGCCGGGAAGGTTGGCCGCGCGCTGGTAGTAGCGCTCGAAGTCCTTGCCGAAGGCGCGGATGTCGTTGTGGAACACCGTCGCCTGGACATCGGCGTAATGGTCCTTGGTGAGGATCACCTGCTTTTGCGTGTACGCGCAGCACACGGCCGAGCAATAGGGATTGCCGCCGGGGATCACCTGCCTTGAGCCGACGCACTGGATCCAGGCGATCTTCTGCGGATGCTTGCCGTCGGACGGGCGCCTTATCTCGCCTTCGAAAGGCCCGGTCGCGGAAAGAATGCGCTCGAACTCGAGGCTGGTGACGACGTTCTTGAGCGTGCCGTAGCCGTAATCGCCTCTCGCGGCGGGATCGAAGACGTCGTAGCCGGGAGACAGAACCACGGCGCCGACGTTGATCTCGACCTTTTGCGGCTTCTGGTGCAGGTCGATGGCGTTGTGCTTGCAGACGCCGGCGCAGATCTGGCACTTCTCGTCCTGCAGGTACAGGCAGGTTTCCGGGTCGATGTAGCTGACGAGCGGCACCGCCTGGGAAAAATGGATGTGGACAGCCTTCGTGAGCGAGAGGCCCTGGTTGTAGGGATCGGGCACTTGCACCGGGCAGTACTCGAAGCAGGTGGTGCAGCCGGTGCAGATATCCTCGTTCACGTATCTCGGCTTGCGGTTCAGCGTGACCGTGAAGTCGCCCGCTTCGCCTTCGACGCGCACCACCTCGGTATTGGTGAGCATCTCTATGTTGGGATGCCGGTCGCACTCGATGAACTTGGGCGACTCGATGCACATCGAGCAGTCGTTGGTCGGAAAGGTCTTGTCGAGCTGCGACATCTTTCCGCCGATCGCCGGCGACTTGTCGACGAGGAACACCCGCAAGCCGATTCCCGCGAGATCGAGCGCGGCCTGGATGCCGCTGATCCCGCCGCCCACGACGAGCACGTCGCCGGTGGTGTCGGTTTCGAGGTTCAGAGCACCTCCGCGACGACTTCGGTGATGTCTTTAATTTCCAAAACATCCCCCTCCGGGAGGCCGAGGGTGGCATCTGCCAAATTCGTAATGCAGTAAGGGCAGGCGCTCACCAGGACCTCGGCGCCGACCTCGAGCGCCTGCTTCACCCGCAGGTCGGCGAAGCGCTCACCCTTGGGCGTCTCCATCCAGATGCGCCCGCCGCCGCCCCCGCAGCAGAAACTCTTCTCCCTAATTTCTTGCATTTCCGTGAGCTCGCCGACGGCGCTCAGGACCTCGCGCGGCGCATCGAAGATGCCGTTGTGCCGCCCGAGGTAGCAGGGGTCGTGGTAGGTGAGCGGTTTCTCATACTGACGTTCGAGTTTCAGGCGTCCCCCGGCGATGAGCTCGCGCAGGAACTCGGTGATGTGCACGATCTCGAAGCGGGCGTTGAACTCCGGGTATTCATTCTTAAAGCTATGCAGGCAGTGGGGCGAGGACACCAGGATCTTCTTCACCCCGTGATCGATGAAGGTCTTGATG